>JAUVXJ010000019.1 GCA_030603665.1 Chloroflexota bacterium
ATACTCTTTGCCGCCGCCTCTTATCCTGCTCTGGAGGTACTCACCACGGCAGTTTACCGGCGCGCGGCAGCACAACGAATTCGCGAACTGTCGGAGCAGTACGGCCTGTCCGTGGACCCCGACGCGATCGTTGAGAACATTCCGGTAGGCGTTCAACAGCGTGTGGAGATCATCAAGACTCTGTATCGCGAGGCCGAGATCCTGATCCTCGACGAGCCAACAGCCGTGCTCACTCCCCAGGAAACTGAAGAGCTTTTCGAGATCATGCGCTCCTTGACGGACCAGGGTAAGTCCATCATGTTCATCACCCACAAGCTGAAAGAGGTGATGGCCATCTCCGACCGGGTGATCGTCCTGCGCGACGGCCGCCTCGTGGGGGAGACGACCCCTCCGGAGACATCGCTAGAGGAGCTGGCCGAGATGATGGTCGGACGCGAGGTTGACCTAGTCGTAGACAAAGGGCCGGCGTCGCCTGGTGATGTGGTGCTGGAAGTGGATGGTCTTACCGCTGACGATGCCCGGGGTCATCCAGTTGTACGCGGGGTAGACCTCTTCGTGCGGGCCGGCGAGATATTGGGCGTGGCCGGTGTGCAAGGCAACGGCCAGACCGAGATTGTAGAGGTGCTTACCGGGCTCCTGTCGGCCACGGGGGGCTCTGTCCGCATCTTGGGCCAGGATGTGACCAGCGCCTCGCCTCGGCGCATCACCGAGCTGGGGGTGGCTCACGTTCCCGAGGACCGGCAGCAGGACGGTTTGGTGATGACGTTCCCCATCTTCGACAATGTGGTGTTATCCACCTATTACCTGAAACCCTACGCTGAAGGACGTGTGATTCAATTCGAGGAGGTTTACGAGTACGCCGATCGGGTGGTGAAGGAATTCGACGTGCGTACCCCCAGCATCATTCTCCCAGCCCAAACCCTGTCAGGCGGCAACCAGCAGAAGCTGATCGTGGCCCGCGAGTTCTCCCGCCCCATCAAGTTGATGATCGCTGCGCAACCCACCCGAGGATTGGACGTGGGTTCGATAGAGTACATCCACAGTCAGATCGTCCAGAAGCGCGACAATGGGGTGGCCGTGCTTCTGGTCTCAGTGGAGTTGGATGAGATCATGGCACTATCGGACCGGGTCGCGGTGATGTACGAGGGAAGGATCGTAGGCACTCTGGATGCGGACAAGGTCACCCGCGAAGAGTTGGGCTTGATGATGGCCGGGGCCCGGCTCGAAGAAGAGAAGGAGGAGGTGACCGGTGACTGAGGAACGGTCCGCGGGACTCGCTGCACGCATCGCCGCGCTGCCCTTGTGGGTCCGCCTGGTCGCGCTGGCTGTGCTGGTCGGCGTGCCTGTCCTGCTCAGTAAGTGGCTGGTCCTGATTCTGCTCATAGCTCTCGGGTTGTGGCCCATCACGGTGCTGGTTGGCTTGGTAGGGCTAGCGCTGTTTTCCATCCCTCGAGGGGGTTGGCCCTGGATGCGCTCCTGGTTGGGCGCGCGGCTGCGGGACCTGGCGATACCCCTGCTGTCCATCTTTACGGCGCTGGTTATTGGTGCCCTGGTGATCATGTTCACGGATGCGGAGGTGTACGCGGCCTTAAGCAGCGGACAGATCGTCTATGCTCTGCGAGTGGGGATTCAGAACGTGGCGGTGGCGTACGGGGCGCTGTATGAGGGGGCCTTCGGTAACCCGTCTGATATCTTGGAGGCTATCGGTCGTGCTCTGGGCGGTGAGGGTCTGGACCCAATTCTGAGGGCAGTTCGTGGCCCAAGCGACAGCATGGTCCAGTCAGTGCCCTACATCTTCGCTGGGCTGGCGGTGGCTCTGGGCTTTCGCGCCGGGCTGTTCAACATCGGCGCAGAGGGGCAGATCGGTATCGGCTGGATAGCGGCGGTGATTGTCGGCTTCTCCTTCAGGGGTCTACCCATGATCATCCACCTACCATTGGCTATTGTGGTCGGCGCGATCGCTGGTGGTCTCTGGGCGGCTATCGCTGGCTTCCTGAGGGCGCGAACCGGCGCCCACGAGGTGATCACCACCATCATGCTCAACTACATATCCTTCCGTTTGAGCGAGTGGCTGCTGTGCGGCCCTTTAGAGTTCACCAGGGGCACTTGTCGAACCCAGGAGATCGCCGAAAGCGCCTACTTGCCGCGGTTTCTGAGCCATCCGGTGACACTGCACTGGGGGTTCGTTTTGGCGCTGGCTGCAGCGGTGGCGGTCGGCTGGTTCCTTTTCAAAACGACGTGGGGGTATGAACTGCGAACTGTGGGTGCCAACCCCAATGCAGCTCGGTACGGCGGCATGAGTGTGACCAGGACATGGGTGTTGGCCATGTTCCTCAGCGGCTGCCTGGCGGGGCTGGCAGGCGTGAGCCAGGGGTTGGGAATCAGTCACAACGCCGCACTTGGTTTCCAGGCCGGGTATGGCTTCGACGCCATCGCTTTGGCGCTGTTGGGCAAGAGCCATCCCGCTGGGGTGGTGGCAGCCGCCTTCATCTTTGGCGTTCTGAGAGCTGGGGCAGCCCGGATGCAGTCGGTGGCTGGCGTGCCCACCGAGATTGTGCAAATCATTCAGGCGTTGGTTATCGTGTTTATCGCGGCGCCAGCAATCATTAGGGCCATCTACCGCTTCCGCGAACGACGCCGTGAGGACATCGAGGCCGAGATGGCCGTCTTCTCGCGGGGTTGGGGGGCGTAAGGGAGGGAGATATGGCAGTTCAGGCGCGAACCGTGAGCGTTTCCGAAGCACCTGGCCTGAGCCGGCGAGACATCTTCGTCACCATCTTGATGTTGCTGGTGGGGGGCGGCATCCTCATACTGGGCGCCTTTGGCACTCAGGCTGGTGACCAGGCCACCTTCACCGACCAGAAGTTGGGCACGCTCTTCTCCCTGTCATCCCAGCCAACCCTGTATCTGATGGGGATGGCCTGCCTGTTCATGGCCGGGATGCGACTCTATCGCGGCTTTGCTGCCCTACGTGCGTGGTTTGGCTTGGCTCTCGCCGTCTTGGCGGCCTTTGCCTTCCTGGTGTGGATGAGCAGCGGCACCACCCTGAACGTACCAGGGATGATCCAGGCGACGCTGACCGCGGCCACTCCGCTGACCCTGGGAGCCATGTGCGGTCTCCTGTGCGAGCGGTCGGGCATCATCAACATCGCCATCGAGGGGATGATGCTCTTTGGCGCCTTCGCGGGCGTGGCCTTTGCGGCCATCTTCGACAACCTGTGGATGGGCTTGATCGCGGCCAGCCTGCTAGGTGGGGCGATGGCGGGGGTTCACGCAGTGTTGTCCATCAAGTACAAGGTGGATCAGATCATCTCCGGCACGGTGATCAATATTCTGGCGGTGGGCGCCACCCGCTTCCTGAACCTCCGCGTCTTGGAGCCGGCAGGGCTGAGCACCCCCGGCACCTTTGACGCCATCCGCATCCCCGTCTTGGCAGACATTCCCATAGTGGGACCCATCCTTTTCGAAAACCAGCCCACGACCTACATCATGCTCATCCTGCTGGTGGTAGTAAACTACGTCGTCTTCTTCACGCCGTGGGGATTGCGGATGCGCGCTTGCGGTGAGCACCCCCGCGCCGCCGACACCGTCGGTGTGGCCGTCAACCGCATGCGGTACATCAGCGTGGTCATCGGCGGGCTGATCGCCGGCGTGGGCGGCGCCTACTTCTCACTGGGACAGGTGGGGACCTTCGAAGATGGCATGACGCGAGGGCAGGGCTTCGTGGCGCTGGCGGCCATGATCTTCGGCAACTGGAACCCCTTCGGCGCTTTCGCTGCGGCTCTGCTCTTTGGCTTCGCCAATGCACTACAGGTCAAGATGCAGATTCTCCAGCCTGTGTTGCCGATCATCAACGTCCCTATTCCCCCTGAGTTTCTCCAGATGGCCCCTTACATTCTGACCATCATCGTGGTGGCTGGAGTAGTGGGGCGGGTGCGGCCTCCGGCCCAAGAGGGTAAGCCGTACGAGAAGCAATAGGGTGAGCTCAGGAAGCGCGCCGTAGTTGGACGTGCTTTGCGACCGGGCGCGGCTCGCATATCCTCTGGCAGGCCCGGAACTGGAACAAGAACTGAAGCAACTTGGCCTGTCGTCTGGCTGTCATGGGATGACGGGCAAGAACACACTGAGAACGACGTAGGGTAGGGGCACGGCTTGCCGTGCGCCTTTGATATCAGAAGGGTAAGACTCTCCAACACTCCGAACGTTGCGGAGGAGCGGGCGACCGTCCCCAATGGCCCATCAGGGGCTAGACCGCTTCAGGCTCGGTGGAACCTTCGCGTAGGCAGAGCAGGAGCCGCCGACCGGATCGCACACCTCTAGCACCATACAGCGTTCCGCTCGCTCTAGCTGTCCGCGTACCTTCTGCGGCACGCTGCCGTCGGTCTCGGGGAACGGGGCCAGACCCACTGCTTGGAATGAGAGGCCATGGCGGACGGCACCCGATCATCAGTCCGACCATCTCGGCGGCGTCCACAATCAATACCGCAGTGGTGGCTGCTGCCCGGGCGACGAGCGCGCCTGCATTGCCGGGATGTGTTGCGGCGCCGGGCCGACGACGACTGTTGATCTGAACCGCGCGCAAGGGATCCCGCAGTGGCAGTTGGCACCGGATGCCTCAGTCTTGGCGATGCGAACTGCAACTGTGTGCAATCCTGTTTTCGATGACAAAGCAATGCAGGTAAGAAATCGGTGGCCAATCGCGTCTGAGAGTTAAAGGTGAACCAACAGGAGGCGGACTATGCGAATCTTGTATTTGCTTGGACTCCTGATGCTGATTCTTGCGGCTTGTGCACCTTCTGTGTCCGAGCCAGTCGCATCGGACGGGACTCCCGCGGCTGCAGACTCGACGCCATTGGAGGGCGCCCTGTTGCCCGAGGAGCCTCCCCCGCCGGGAGCGGAGGCTGAGTTCAGCACAGACTTCAGCAGGCACAGCGTGCCCTACAGCGAGATTATCTCCGGAGGACCTCCTAAGGATACCATTCCGGCCATCGATTCGCCTCAGTTCATTAGTGTTGAGGAGGCCGATCAGTGGCTTGATCCTCATGAGGCAGTGATTCTCGTGGAAGTCGGAGGCAGCGCGCGTGCTTACCCTGTTCAGATCCTCATGTGGCACGAGATCGTCAACGACATCGTCGCGGGAGTGCCCCTGGTCGTGACCTACTGCCCGCTGTGCAACACCGGTGTCGCCTTCGAGCGTACTTTGGATGGACAGGTGTTCGACTTCGGCACAACCGGGCGGCTACGCTACAGCAATCTGATCATGTACGACCGACAGACGGAGACCTGGTGGCAGCAGGCGACGGGAGAAGGCGTTGTGGGTGAGTTCGCCCTGCGTCAGTTGACCTTCGTCCCTGCGTCGATGATCTCATGGGGCGATTTCCAGGCTACCTATCCGGATGGGCAGGTGCTCTCGCGCGAAACCGGATACAGCCGGGAGTATGGCCGGAACCCTTACACGAGCTACGACGACATAAACCGGTCGCCGTTCCTGTTCCAGGGCCCTGACACGCCGGACGTGCTCCCTCCCATGGCTCGGGTACTAACGGTCGACCTGAACGGAGAGGCCGTAGCCTATCCCTACGAAGTGTTGCAAGAAGTGCGCGTGATCAACGACAGTGTGGGCAGCGCGCCTATCGTCGTGCTGTGGGCCCCTGGCACCGCCTCGGCCCTGGACGCAGGCAGCGTCGCTGGGGGAGATGACGTCGGCGCAGGCACGACCTACTCCCGCGAGCTGGACGCGGAGATGCTAACCTTCGTCCTCGACGGCGATCGAGTCCTCGATGAGCAAAGCGGCAGCGAATGGAATATCCTGGGTCAGGCTGTCAGCGGCCCGAAGGCAGGCAGCCAATTGGAGCCCGTCGTCAGCGTCAACCACTTCTGGTTCTCGTGGGCGGCCTTCAGGCCGGACACGCGTATCTACACAGGTGAGGAGCCGACCGCTGCAACGCCTTCGTTGGTGGCGGAGGGCAGCAGCACCGAGCTTCTTCCGGACTTCGAGATCGACGTCTACCAAGGCGAGGACGTGTTGGGAGGGCAGTCGGTAGGCTTCTCTGAGGTGCTTGCCCAGGGCAGGCCGATCGTCCTCAATTTCTGGGCGGGGCTCTGCCCGATCTGCCGCGCCGAGATGCCGTCGTTGGAGGAGGCGCACAACCAGTATAGTGACAGGGTGCTCATTCTTGGAGTGGACATCGGACCTTTCGTCCTGCTAGGTGACAAGGAAGACGGCCTTTCCCTACTCGATGAGCTCGACATCACCTATCCTGCGGGGAGCACCTCAGATTCCAACGTGATAGGGGACTATAAGGTTCTGGGCACGCCGACAACGCTCTTCATCACACCCGACGGCGAGGTCGTCCGTCGACGGCACGGGATCTTCACCGAAGGGCAGTTGAGCGAGTTCATAGAGGCGCTGCTGGAGGCTTCGTACAGTTCGTAGTAGACATGCATGAGGCGGCCACCGGCTTCGCTTCGTCAACGGCTGAGCGTGAGCGCGCCTCATTCATCATTTCATGGCGGACGCCGGAACGGAGCGCACTGGAATGAAAGACATATTCTCCACGAAGGCCTTTATGCCTTCGGACAGCAAGGGAGAGAAGACAAAGCGCAACTGCCTGATCCTTGCAGCCACATTGCTCATCCCGGTGTTGATAGTCCTGGGGCTGCTGGTGGTGCTCATCACGTATCAGGGTGGCATCGAGACGGCTGTGGCCGATCTGGCGCTGCTGCTCCCGCTAGGAACAGCCTTCGCTGCGGGAATGGTCGCCAGCGTCAACCCATGCGGGATTATGATGCTCACTTCGTATGCTTTGTACCAAGTGCGAAGTGACGGGGCTAGTTCGTCTGCTGTCCGCCGGGCGCTCCGGGGTTTGCTAATCGCTGCTATCGTGACCTTGAGCTTCGTCCTGATCTTTGCTGTTGTAGGTATCGGCATCGCCGCTGGCGGCAGGTGGGTGGTCAGAGTCTTTCCCCACGTGGGGCTGCTCCTCGGAGTAGGCATGATGGTGCTGGGAGTCTGGCTTCTCGTCACACGCAAGACCCTCGGCTTCGTCCCAGGGAAGGAACTGTCCGTGATTCCACAGCGTAACCTGGGGAATGCGTTCCTGTTCGGCATTGTGTACGCCGCGGCGTCCCTCAGTTGCACACTTCCCATCTTTCTTGCCGTCGTCGGAAGTTCACTGGCGATCGGGGGTTTGCTCCACTCCCTGGGGCAGTTCATGGGGTATGCACTAGGCATGGGCACGAGTATCTTCATAGTCGTCATCGGAGCGGCCCTGGCGAGGCGGGCCATGGCCAGGTGGCTGAGAGCATTGACGCCCTACATTCATCGCTTGAGCGCGATGTTCTTGATCGGGGCCGGCGCCTACTTGGTGTACTACTGGCTGTTCCTGGGAGGGCTCGTGGCCTAGGCAGGAAAGCTGGCTAACGGATGTGGGAGCGCTGACGAACAGGGATTGACCGGTCGACTGCAACCAAGAGACCAAAATGTCTGTCCTGCGCAACAGTCCAGCCGTTGAAGAGGCGGTGAAAGAGGCGCTTCCACCACGGCGTTGTTAGTAGACACAAGAGCGAGAGCTACGTTATAATAGTATGGCATCTCGCGGACACGTGGTCTTGCCTGGTGCGAGATACCCCCATCTTGGGCGGGTGGCGGGCTCCTATGCCGGGGACGACCTCGGCAGAACCTTTGTTCGCAGGTTGGATTTGTTGTCCAGGGAGGAGAGAGGCATGTACGGAACGGTGGCACGCTATCGGGCAAAGCCGGGAAACGTCGATGCGCTGTTGAAGTTGCAGAGCCAGCTTGACGCAGATCCCCCACCCGGCTTCGTGGCCGCATACATCTACCAGATGGATGACGACCCAGAGGAGTTCCTCGAAGCCCTGCTCTTCGAGAACCGCGAAACATACATGGCTAATGCGGATAGCCCTGAGCAGCATCAGTGGTATCTGAAGCTGAGGGCGTTGGTGGAGGCTGACCCGGAGTGGCACGACGGGACAGTGATCCACCCCACTGGCTGATTCGATTCGCCACCATGCCGGCCCATTCCGTGCTAGCGCTGCTCTAGAGCGCGAAAGCTACGTGTTGGGCGTTGTGCTGTGCCTGTCCAGAGACTGTGGTGACGGGCGCACTGGCTAGGCAAGGCGTTTGATCTGCGAGTAGACTTCTCAGCAGGCGATGCACGCGTGCATTGGCATGCCGTGTCCCTGCCCATGATCGTTGCTGACAGGATCCTGGCCGTTCGGCGCGTCTCCCTTGCGGCTACTCGGTAAACTGGACGCTGTCCAGCATCTCCTCCAGAGTGGGGCCGTACTCTTGCCATTCATCCACGGCCGTGACCCCGAGGAAGAGATACCCCCAACCGTCATACGCCACTGCGGCCGCGAATCCCACAATAGGAGTGTCGGCACCGCTGGGGAGCCCGTCCAGGTCGATGATCAAGCCATCCTGACTGGCGATGGTGCGAGGCGCCATGTCGCTGGAAGGGCCGCCCTCGTCGAAGGCCAGCGCCTGTAGCTCCTCCTCGAACCAATCCACCAGACCCGCGCCTCCCCGAGAGGAGCCTCTCACCAGAAAGGCAGCACCGCTCTCCAGGCTGCCCGTGTCGATCAAGCTGCGGCTGGTGGCGAAGATCACCTGGTCACGACCCTCTTCGATGATCCAGTCCTCCGGATACCACATCTTCAGTCCAAGATCCTGGCTGGTGAAAGTGCCAGAAGGATCGGTGAAACGCACACTGCGCAGCATGGCTTCGAGGACAGAGCCATATTCTGGCCAGTCTTCCGCGATCGAGACGCCCATGAACACGTAGCCGAAGCGATTGTGTTCCGCGCCAGCCATGAACCCCTTCACCCGGGCGGTGGCGCCCATGGGGGTGGCTTCGTAGTCGGTGATCACTCCAGATTCATCGCCTATGGAAACGGGCTGGAGTTCCGTCGTCTTGATGTCGTCGAGCGAACTCTGATCCAGCAATTGCTGGATCAGGTCCTCTAGCGTCTCTCCGCTTTCCATCTGCGCACCTATGATGGCGAAGGCCGCCCCTGTCTCCCAGTCGTCCCCAGATATCAGTTCGCTCGAAGTGGCAAAGGCCACCATGTCTGGCATTTCTTCGGAGATCCAGGTCTCTGGAAACCAGATGGACAGGCCCAGGATGGCGTTGGAGTAGTTGGGCTCTCTTACCTCTGGTGTAGGTGTGGGAGGTACCAGGGTCGGTGTTGGAATGGGGGTGGCCGTTGGCGGCGGTAAGGTGGGTGTTGGCTCCGGGCTTGGGGCTGCGCAGGCCAGGATGGAGGACGAGAGCAACACCACGATTGCGACAATGGCTGCCATACGATTTAGCATCATGCTTCTCTTCCTTTCGTTGAGAGTGCGGCAATTCTCGCATGGGTGCTCTGCAAACGCAAGCGGGGACTGATTGGGAGGTGGGCGGCCCCGCGGTGTGCATGACACCTTTGACCGACGGGTAGTGCGCTGGGCAGATAGGATACAACGCCAGTTGTACAAGACTTGTCAATCGGTCTCAGGTCGAGCACAATACAGAGTTGATACTAGGGCAGCTCGATTCCGAGGTGCGTGGAAGGAGGAGAAACACGAATGCACAATGAGAAAGTGGTGGATCACTTCATGAACCCCCGCAACGTGGGATCGATCGAGGATGCCAGTTGCATTGGGAACGCAGGCAATCCGGCGGATGGAGACACCGTCCGCCTCTATCTCAAGGTGGAAAAGAACAAGATCGTGGATGCCAAGGTGAAGGTCTTTGGTTGTCCCACAGCGATAGCCGCCGCCAGTGTACTGACAGAACTGGTGATGGGGAAGACGCTTGATGAGGCTTTGGCCGTGCGCAACGAGGATGTCTCTGCGGCCTTGGGCGGCTTGCCTGAGGGGAAACTTCACTGCTCTGTGCTGGCGGAGACGGTCTTGGAGGATGCCCTCGCTCAGTATCGGGACGAGGCATAGTAGAAGTAGCACCACATCGTGTAGTACGTTGGGGAGTGCACATTCTCATGACGTAGACGGAGAGCATCTTTCACGGGTGCGGCTACCGGGCAAGTCCCCGTTCACGGAGTTGAACCAAGATCATCGTTGCACCGCGATCTGGAACCACAGGGTAGCGACGGGCGGCTTCGTAAAGAGCCATTTCAAGCTGCGGATGGAGTAGACAGATTGCCAGAACTTCCTGGCCCACGGTATGCCGTGGGCCAGCCGCTGTGTGGCCGATGCTGACACGAGATACGCTACGGGAATACGGGTTTCGTGGGAGACCAATTTGACAATGCAGTCGGCATGGCGTACAATGATTACGTATAAGGTGACATTATCTGCCGCGTGACCTCGCATGCGGTGGGAGAACGATCGCGCAACGGCAAGTGTCCGATGAACGAGCTCGAATTGCAGGACACACTGGTAGAGTACGCCGACTACCTGGTCGAGTCTGGTTTGTCGGAGCTGACCGTCAAGAACTACGTCGCAGATATGAGGCATTTGGCTTCGTGGGTGGCGGGCAATGATGGCAGTTCGGTCCTGATCACATCCGGGGACGACATTGAGGCCTACCGGTTTGACCTGGTGACTGCCAAGGCCCATCCCCCTGCTACCGTGAACAGGCGCCTGCAAGCCATCCGCAAGTTCTTCCGGTATGCTCTGGAGCGAGGGTTGGTGGACGCTGACCCCTCTCTGGGGATCAAGCTGCTGCCCCAGTCGAGGTCGGAGGGGCCGCGAGGGCTTGATCATGCTGAGGTTGCGCGCCTGCTGGGGGCAGCAAAGGATGGGACCTCTCGCCTGGCGCAGCGGGACTACGCCATCATCCAGGTCATGCTTAAGACTGGCATCCGGGTGGGGGAGCTGACCAGACTGGGAGTGGCTGACATTCGACTGTCGGAGAATGGAGGCCTGCTGCTGATCAGGGGAGAGGGCAAGTTCGGAACGAGAGAGGTACCTCTCAATAGCACAGTGTGCCAGGCGATTACTGCCTATCTCGCGGAGCGTTCCGGGCCCTCGAGTGATCACCTCTTCCTGAGTGTGCAGGGTGGGCCTTTGTCCGTGCGCTCGGTGCAGCGGCTGGTGGGCGCCTACGCGGAAGCGGCAGGCCTGAGAGACGTATCTACTTACACTTTGCGCCAAACCTGTGGCCAGCAGCTGCTTAGGGATACAGGCGATCTGCCCCTGGTGGCGAGGCTCCTGGGCCACAAGAGGTTGGAGACCGCTGTCAAGTACATCCTGCCCAAGGAGGAGGACTTGACGACGGTGGGTGAGAGAAGCTCCCTGACAGTCCACTAGACTGCGGGCGAGCCACGGGAGCGCACCTCGTGCAGCTCCTGGGGCCCTCAGTGATGCGCGGAGGTCGCTGCTGACTTGGCTGCGTCGGTGGTTGGGGGGTAAGAGGATGCCGGGCAGTGTTGCAGCGGCACCCGGAGGGCGGTGCCACGTTGGCGGGCGCGTCTTGGTAGAGGGTGAAGTGTTAGTATATTGATGGAGAAGGAACTTGGCCGCACGATCCACTGTCGAGGTCACCAACTCACTAGAGAGGCAGGACGAGATGGGAGAATTCGAGCTAGGCGACAAGGTCCTGCACCCCATATACGGTGCGGGGACGTTGGTCTCCATTGAGAAGCGCGGCCAGGACGGGACGATCTCGGATTACTATGTCATCGAGTTGCTCCAGGGCAAGGGACGGTTGCTGACGCCTGTGGGCAAGTCAGAGGAACTGGGGATAAGGAAGCCTGTGGACAAAGCGGACCGGAGCGGCCTGGCAAAGGTCTTCTCTGGGCGCCCCAGGAAGCTATCGGAAGACTACCGCAAGAGGCGGGGCGTGATCGATCAGCGGCTAAGGGAAGGTAGCTTTGTGGAGGTTGGCCGGGTTGTTCGGGATTTGTCCTGGGTGGAGAGCCAAGGGCGGTCCACCACGGGAGATCGTCGTATGCTGCAGAGGGCCAAGAGCCTCTTGGCGAAGGAATTGGCTGCGTCAGACGGCGTCTCTGAGGAAGATGCCCTGGAGAGAATAGATGCAGCTCTCGAGCGGAGAGCGTCGGCTAGTGGAGGCAAGAGTGACTGACCTCCCAGGAACTCGCAGTCCCGGTTGCTCTACGGAGGCGTTGGCTGGGACGGCGGGTGCAGTACGGTGTGATCGGACGATGGATTCGTCCTAGCAGACAGTTCGCATCGGAGGATCCAACCTCAAGTGCAGACGGTGAGGCCGGGCGCGCAGTGGGGCCGCTGCATCGAGAAGTGGAGGGTTACCAGGGGTTTGTCGTCGTCCTACGCACCACCGAAATGAAGTCGCAGGACTGCTGCTGACTCGGTCACATTCGCCTGCTGCCCACGAGGGGCTGTGTGCCGAGTCTTTGTTTGGCGCCGGAGGCTTGCGTGGCGGTTGGAGAACGGGGTCCGTTCTTGGCCAGGCAGTGTTGCGCGCGGTGAGCTGACTGGGGCTCGGGGCTAAGGGTGGAAAGATCTGGGGCCACGGTGTCTGCGACGGGAGCCCTGAAGGAGGTATCCGAGGATGTCTGGGCACGGGCAGATGGTGCAGGTTGAGGAGTATGAGAGGTTCGTTGGAGCGGAGACGGTCCAACGGGTGAAGGAGAAGGCACGGGCGCTTCGCGGGCTGCGAGTGGCCCATGTCAATTCCACCTACTATGGCGGTGGCGTGGCCGAGATGCTCGCTCCGTTGACCCTGCTCATGAACAGCTTGGGCATCAAGACCGAATGGAGAGTCATTCAGGGGTCGCCGGACTTCTTTAGCATAACCAAGAAAATGCACAACGCCCTTCAGGGTGGTGACATCAACCTCAGCGAATTGAAGCGTGAGATCTATGAGTGCGTGGTCTACGACAATTCCATCAGGAATGATCTAGATCATGACAGGATTGTGGTCCATGACCCACAGCCTTTGCCCCTGATCAACCACTATGAGAAGAAGGGACCCTGGGTATGGCGCTGCCACGTGGACCTTACCAGTCCAAACAGCGAGATGTGGAGCTATCTCTCTTCCTTCATCGAGAAGTACGACGCGGTGATTGTGACGTTGGAGGAATACGCTCAGCAGTTGCAGACGCCGCAGGTGTTCTTCATGCCGGCTATCGATCCCTTCTCCATCAAGAATAGAGAACTGACAGAGTCCGAAAGACAGTCCCGCTTGGACTACTACGGCATCCCCACCGATCTTCCATTGGTTACCCAGGTCTCTCGCTTCGATAGCTGGAAGGATCCCGAGGGCGTTATTCGGGCGTTCAAGCTGGCTAGGGAAGAGGTTGATGCGACCCTGGTGCTGCTGGGAGATGTGGCCACCGATGATCCCGAGGGCGAGAAGGTGTACCAGTCGCTGCTTGATTATCGAGAGGAACGGATTATCATTCTCGCACGGCAGGATACTGCTCTGGTGAACGCTCTACAGAGTCGATCAGCAGTGGTTGTGCAGAAGTCCATCAGAGAGGGCTTTGGGCTCACCGTCACCGAGGCGATGTGGAAAGCGACCCCGGTGGTGGGTGGCAACGTTGGTGGTATCAAGTACCAGATTGAGGATGGAGTGAATGGATACCTGGTGTCCTCCGTGGAAGAGGCTGCCCAACGCATAGTTCAACTGCTGAAGGACGAGGAGTTGCGACAGGCGATGGGACAGAAGGCCAGGGAGAGCGTCAGGGAGAGGTTCTTGATGATCCGGCTGCTGGAGCAGTATCTGGATCTGCTTGGTTCTTTTGAGACCACATACAGGATTCCCTAGCCTTGGGTGGCGGAGAGAAGCTGGGATCCTTGAAGGAGGTGTTTGGATTGGAGAAGCCAGGTGCAGAGATGACAGTGACGGCGGAGGAGCTAGGGCTTAGAGAACTGCCCAAGGGCTGGGCCGGAGCCCCACTGGCTCAGCTGGCGTCCAGTGCCCGGAAGATCGTGGAGCAAAGCGAAGCCACCGGGGGCTCCGGAGATCCGCGGTTGGAGGCTGCTCTCAAGATTCTGGAGTTCAAGGATGGCTTGGAGGCCGGGAGAAAGAGGTAGGCGACCCGCCCCGGGACGCTTCCTTCCATCCGTGAACGAGCCAGGGCTAGCACACTCATCCGGTAGTCGCTAGACCAGATCCCGCACGATTCTGGGAGATCACCAGTCACTGGTTGACCCCGCGGGCTCTGAGGTCGACTTGACACTGTTTGGTAGGTTGGTGTACGATAATGCCGTATAGTGCTGCATCATCTGTCATCAGGGTCGTCGGGGCCAGTTGTCTGCGCTGGTCGGATGCAAGAAGCAAAGTCCATGTGACCTTTGCCATGGCGGCCTAGAGGTGAAGGCGCGGCTGTGGAAGTTGCTGCCCCGGAGGGGTAGGGAATGACGTCCCGAAGCGCGCCGATGCAGGTGTTTGTCACGGAGGTAGGTGAGACGGGCTCCTGCAGTCCATTTCGCGTGGGCAGGGAGTGGGAGATACTCTGAATCGAGTCATGTTGAGCTTCGTCTGAGGCTTGTGAGAACCGGGGACTCAGCTGCTGCGCTCGGCGATCGCGCGATGGGAAGGCAGTCCGAGTCTTCTTTCTGTCAGGGAGAGGTTGCGCAGGGCTCGGCAGGCGATGAAGATTGGAGGTGTCGGTTTTGTCAGTCAATTTGAGGCCAGGTGAATCACAGGATGCTCTGCTGAAAAGGTGGCGCAAAGCGGTAACCACGGCTGGAGTCCTCAAGGCGCTGCGCAAGAAGCGGTGGTTCGTTTCCAGGAGCGAGAAGCGTCGCATTGCGAAGGCGAAGGCAATCCGCAAGGCAAGGCGGAAGAAGACTCGGCCCAGCTACGACAGCCGCGGCCGGGGGGGGCGATAGGCACGGCCCAGGGGTTGGATCCGGAAGGCAGCCAGTGCATTCACAGTTGCCCACAGGAGCTAGTCTATCCAGAGGGTGACAATCAATCCAACATGGTCGGAAACCCATAGCCAGGCGCGCGGGCTGGGGAAGGGCCGATCCAAGACCAGATCAGAGTCCAGTACTCGAGGGCCATGTTCAGGCGATGCGAACAGGAATGCGTAGTCGATGCGCTTGGTCAGTTGATCTCGGCGGCGAGGAGATCCAGTCGTTCGGGTAGCCGTTCAAGGCGTGGAAGCCCATGGAGCATGTTGAGAGACATGACCCTGAGCGGCCCGTCTGGACCCTCGCCAGCTACTGCGCACCCCTCAGGACACCCCGCTGCCACGCCCTTGGGCGGCTGACGCTGAAGATCCAGAAGCACAACAGCAGCGCTGCGGCAAGAATCAGCCATAGAAGGTAGCGCGTTCTTCGAGCGACAAGGGTGCTCCACTTGCGGGCCGGTCAGACGGACCGGTTGCAGAACTCCAGAGCTGTACGGACCAGGATTCGTGCGCACGCCACCACGCTGTCTGTGTCAACCCACTCCACCAGGGCGTGCTTCCCTTCTCCCTTGGGACCGAAAATCACGCAGGGGATGCCTGCTTGCTGCATGAGGGCTGCGTCGGTCCACATCAGACCGGTGGCGCGAGCGGGTGAGCGACCGAGTTCTTCTTTGCAGGCTCCTTCGAGCGCTGCAAGGAGAGGACCTTGCTCAGCCTGCCAGGGGGGACGCACCATGGACATTCGCCATTCGGCCTTGAACTGAGGGTCGCTGGCTGCCAGACTGGATACCAGTCCCTCGAGCTCTGTCTCCACGTCCTCTATCATTTCGTTGGGGATCATGCGTCGCTCGAGGCGAAGCAAGCAGCGGTCTGGGTAGCTGCTCCATTCACGTCCGCCCTGAATGACCGACGCGTGGAGCGATGGATATATCCTGTCCCCGCCGAGAGAGTGGTGGAAAGACTTCTCGCGGCGAAGGCGCTGCCGCAGGTCCTCCAGCTCGGTCAGGACCAGGCCCATCTTCGCGATGGCGTCAACCCCCTTCTCAGGTAGGCTGCCGTGGGCCGTGACGCCATGGGTCTCGACCTCCACCCAGGCGAAGCCTCCGTGGGCTACCCACAGGCCCAAGCCGGTGGGCTCCAGGATGACACACCCATCGGCCTGGACATCCTCAAGCAGCGCCTGCGTCCCCAAGCTGGCGTCCTCCTCGTCTATGGCTCCGACGAGCACGATGTCGCCACGGAGAGATGACCGATTCGCGTTGAGCGCAAGCAGAGCTGTGAGGCCTGCGGCGAGTCCTCCTTTGGTGTCCCAGGCGCCGCGTCCGAACAGTTTGCCATCCGCCACTCGTCCGGAGAAGGGATCGTCCATCCCTTCCACAGAGACGGTGTCCAGGTGTGCGTTGAAGATCAGCGTTCTGCCTTCTCCGCTGCCAAGTAGGCGTGCGATGACATTTGGTCGGCCGGGCACCACTTCTTGAAGTCTGGTCTCGATGCCCGCATCGCTCAGTACTCGGGAGACGAACGAAGCGATCTCTTGTTCCCCTCTTCCACCAGGGACCAGGGTGGGATTGACCGAGTCAATCTGGACCAGGCGGCGCAGGATATCTGCGGCGAGTTGGGGGTCTCCGATGAGTTCCATTCCACTTCCTCCCCATCATGCGGGAAGCGTCATCGCTTGTCAGCGATCTTGAGCAGTTCGGAT
The DNA here is from genome assembly GCA_030603665.1 of Chloroflexota bacterium. GTDB lineage: Bacteria > Chloroflexota > Anaerolineae > UBA7937 > B3-Chlor > JAUVXJ01. The sequence goes on from JAUVXJ010000019.1 coordinate 16,511, forward strand.
ACCTTGTGTATCTCTATAAGGTTGCTCTCGTGCGGGGTCTCGGTCCTGACGCCTGCGGTGAAGAGTACGTAATCATCATCCTCTAAGAGGTCCTTCTCCACCAGAATCTGGCATGCGTTCAGGATTATGTCGTCTGCCTCATGGTACCTGGCGTAGACCGGCGTCACGCCGAACACCAGCTCCAACTGTCTCTTGACCATCTCCTCGCTGGCCACTGCGATGATGGGTTGGCGGGGCCTGAACCTGGCGATCATCCTGGCTGTGTACCCTGATCTGGTCAGGGTCACTATCTTGTCCAGAGGCATGGATCTGGCTATGACGTCGATGGATCTGCTGACGGTCTCTGAGACGTTGTAGAAACCGTTGACGGTTACCTGTCCTTTCAACACGCGCTCGGCTTCCAAGGCGATCTTGGACATCATCTCCACAGACTTCACCGGGTATTTTCCGATGGCGGTCTCTCCGGAGAGCATCACGGCGTCACTACCATCCAGTATGGCGTTTGCCACGTCGCTGGTCTCCGCCCTGGTGGGTGTGGGATGGTCCACCATCGACTCCAGCATCTGTGTGGCAATGATTACGACCTTGCCCCTCTGATTGCATCTTCTGACCAGGTCTTTCTGGATCAGTGGTACCTTCTGGTATTCGATCTCCACGCCCAAATCGCCTCTGCCGACCATGAGCGCGTCCGCTTCGTCGAGAATATCGGACGCGTGCTGGACGCCCTCCTGGTTTTCGATCTTGGCGATGATGGCTTGGCTGCCTGTGCCTACTCGCCTCCTGAGGTTGGCGACATCGCTGGCATCTCGAGTGAAGGACAGGGCAAGGAACTCCACGTTCCGCTGCTTCGCATAGTCTATGGCCTTGAGGTCTTTGTCGGACAAGCGTGGAATGGCGAGCCGCTTGCCAGGGATGTTGACACCCTTGTTCTTGTCAATCGTGCCTTCGTGAAGTATGCGGAGATGGACCCTGCCATCCTGTTTTCTCTCCACGATTGTGGTTACAGTACCGTCATCAATGGTGATCTTGTCGCCTACGTCCACTTCGTCGTAGAAGTCGTATGAGAAGGTGAATTCCTCGTCGTCGAAGCCGGCAACCACTATGTCTCCGGTCTCTACCTCGCGGGGAGCATCGGACCTCACCCTTACCTCGGGACCCTTGAGATCCAAGATGATCGGTATCTCGTCCACCGCTCGGGTCATTTCGATGATGTGGTCATACTGGTCGAAATCACCGTGGCCGGTGTTGATGCGGATGACATCCATCCCAGCGGCGTGCATGCGCTTAATCGTCTCCTGCTTCATGCTGCCTGGGCCAATGGTGCAGACGATCTTTGTTCTCTTGTCGCGTTTCTTGGCCACCGACTCTCTCCCTCCCAGGTTCTGCATCGTGCGTAGCGTGCTTCAGTGCACGTGCCGACGGCCACTGCCCTCGCAGATAGCCCCGGAATCCACTGATCATTGTAGCACGGAGGATGTAAAAGTGGAAACGGTTGCTCGCAGGGTGGCTGGGAAGGCCAGAAGGGTGTCACGGCAGGACCTCCTGCGTCACCTACGGTTGACAGAGTCGCCGAGGGAAGGTATACTGGTTTCAGGGATCCTTGTGCTGCGGGCAGGAAGAGGAGGTTCGATGGACGCGTTGGCGTGGCCGTTCTCAGACCAGGTATTCCGGGAAGTGGTGACAGCTGCGACCCTGGTGATCGTGGTTGCCTTGGTTGCGCGGGTAGCGACCCTGTTCCTGGACCGCATCGTCCTCCGACTGGCCGGAAGGACCAAGACTGCTCTTGATGACCTGATCATCGAAGCTATACGGACGCCAGTATTCGTCTTCATCATTCTCCTAGGGGCGAGGGCAGGACTGGCGGAACTGACCTTTCTCGAAGCAAGATTCGTGGAGCCGGTGGACGGTCTACTCTTCATCGGTTTCATCTTGGTGGGATTCACCCTCTTGTTCCGGCTTATTGGAGCGAGCGTGTCCTGGTATACCAGGAATCTCACAGGGGGAGGCGCCGTTGACAGACAACTGGTCGTGTTTCTGAGGCGGGTTACGCAGCTCGTCCTGTTCTCTATTGCTCTGATCATGATCCTCGATCATTTTAGTCTCGACATCAGCGCACTGGTGGCGACCCTGGGGGTGACTTCCCTGGCCTTCGCCTTGGCGGCCAGGGCGTTTCTCGAGGATACCATTGCCGGCTTTCTGATCGTTATCGACAGGCCCTTCAATGTGGGCGACCGCATCCAGCTGCCACAGGAGGTAATGGGCGAGTACGGAGACTGGGGAGACGTGGTGGAGATTGGCGTGCGTAGCACTCGCGTCCGATCCGTGGACGGGGTCCTCCTCACAGTGCCCAACTCGAAGTTGACGAACGAGGTGGTTATCAATTTCAGTCACAGCGAGAGCCCCAACCTTCGCGTGCGCGTACGCGTCGCCGTCGAGCCTGACTTGGAGAACGTGCGGAACGCTGTGAGCGAGATCGAGAGGATGGCCTCGGAACACCCGCGTGTCTCCGCTGAGCCCAGACCCCCCGAGGTGGTGATCCGCGAGATCGAGGAGTACGACGTGTTGCTGGAGCTGCGCTTCTACGTGGAGGACGCACGGCAGATGAGGAGGGTCAAGTCGGCGGTGACTGAGAGTATCTTGGAGGCCTTTGAGGAACAGGGAGTCCGGCTCGCCACCCCGACGCAGATGGTCAAACTTGTGGGGGAGCGCAGCAATGTCCCCTGATGGCCGGATGGGGAGCGGAGAGGTCAGGCTGACGACAGACAGGTGAGGACCCGCCATACCTGTCTGGAGCGCCCATGGTCGATCGACCGAACTGGGGGAGGTGCTCGCCATCTCGCCTCGATTCTCAACCCCCTGACCAGCCTCATGGGAGTATGTGGGATAGACTTCGTCTGCTTGCTGGAACCATCGCGGCACTGGGGCTACTCTGCGCTCCGGATGGTGCTGGTGGGGGTTGGCCTGACCGAACTCACGTACTCTTGAACGAAGCGTTGGATCTGAACTTTTGAGGGGATTGGCGGGCTTTTCTAACCTCGGCGTGACGGCACTGGCTGCTCCTTAGTGCTGTCCTCCTACGTACTCGCTTGACCAGATGGGATACTTCCTGCGCACGCGGCAGGCCTGCCGCTTCCCTTGGATGACCGCATGGCGGGTATCGGTGATAGTCCAAGGGTAGTGGTCTCGTGCCTAGCCTGCTCGCTGAGCTCCGCGGGCGTGCGTGCGAGGCAGAAGGCGTACCAGGGGCGATCCCAGCAGCAGGATGATGGCACTGATGATGAACGCCTGACGAAGGCCCAGCAAGTCGCCCAGAATCCCGACCACCACCGCGGCTGCGGAGGCGGTGATGAAGGTCACGGCGAGGTACATGCCGGTGGCCAGAGCACGATTGTCGGGGCAACTCTCCTGGACGAAAGCCATGAAGACAGCGCGCGCGGCGGGGCCGGTGGTGCCCACTAATAGCAGAATGGGGAGTCTCATCCAACCATCTACGGCGAGGAAGACGAGTATGAGTGCGGCGGCGGAAGACATGGAGAGGAAGATAACCATACGCCGTCCCAGGCGATCGCTGATAGCGCCGCCTGAGAGCGCTCCTATCCAGCCTGCGCCTGTTAGCACGGTAAGAGAGATGCCGGCGAACCACATGCTCTCGCCTTCCTGGATAAGCAGCGTCGGAAGAAAGGTCATCAGAGCGGCGGTCGGCAGCGCGCGAACGACGCTGATGACGACGAGGGGCGCCATTAGCGGTTGGAAGGCTTGGAGGCCGTCGCGAAGGGATCCATGCCGTTGGTCAGCTGGGGAGACCGTGGAAGTCTCTCTCAGACGGAGATAGAGGATGACCGAGGCGATCCAGCCGGCGATCATCAGCCACGGCGTACCCTCAAGACCGACCAGGTGGAGAGCAACAACCACAATCATCGGGCCGATGGTGAAGCCAAGGCTTCCGCCCACCATCCAGATGCCCATGCCCCATCCCAATTTGGCGCCCGAGAAACGTCCGGCCATGGCGGGGGCCACGGCGTGCAGAAAGGCTGCCCCCAACCCCGCTGCCAGGGTGAACGTGAACAGAACACCATAGCTGGGGGCGATACCAAGGAGGCTCATCATTGTGCCTGTGATGGCCGGTGCCAGGATGATCAGGTACCGCAAATTGACTCGGTCTCCAAGGTGACCGATGAGGGGCTGAAGAATGGCGGGGATGGTCCTGGCTAACTCGAGGGCGCCGGCCTGCGTCATGGAGAGAGATAACTTGGTGATCAACGCTGGCAGGAGCGGGGCCATGAACGCAGAGTATGTGTCGTGGACCGCATGGGCGAAGGTGAAGGTGGCGACGTATTCTGTCTGGAAAGCGGCAGCGCCGGTCACGCTTGAGGAAGTGTTTCCATCAGCGTGATCCGCGGCTGGCGTCTGCCCTTTGGTGCCGTTCTTGCTGTGTTTGATTGACCGAGACATAGGTATCCTGATGGACTTTGGCAGCGGCCGTGAGATGGCCCTGGTGATGGGTATTGGTCAGGCCTCAGCAGGAGTCGCCTCTGAGCAGAACCTCCGGCCATGGTCTCGCGGGCTAGTCGGGTTCGCTGGGACTGGAGGCTGGAAGCAGACGAACCAGGGGTGATCCCAGAAGCAGGATCACGGCGCTGAGCAGGAAGGCCGTCCTCAAGCCCATGATGTCGCCCAGAGCGCCTAGCACCACCGCCGATCCTGACTCGAGCATGAAGCTCAGGGCCAGGAACGTGCCGTTGGCCATCGCCCGGTTGCTTGGGCAGTGTTCCTGCACCAGGGCCATCAGCACCGCGCGCGTCGCCGGGAGGGAGATACCCATCAGCATGAGGATGGGAAGCCGCATCCAACCAGTGCTGTTGAGGAAGACAAACATCAACAGGGCAGCCGACGACATTGCCGCGAAAATGACCACCCTTCTCCCCACGCGGTCGCTAATCGCTCCCCCCATCAGGGCCCCGATCCAACCCACCCCTGTCTGGAGGGTGAGAGCGATACCAGCGAACCATAGGCTATCCCCTTCCTGAGTGAGGAATATGGGGAGAAAGGTGCTTCGGGCGGAGATGAACAGTCCGGTGGCCGCGATGATGGCTGTAAGAGGGGCCATGAGTGGTCTCAGCGCTCTGAAACCCTCGCGCAATGAGCCCCGATGTTGAGAGACTGGCGACAAGGTTGAGGCGTCTCTCAGGCGAATGAAGAGCAACGCTGAGGACATCCAACCCCCCAGCATCAGCCACGGGGTAGCCTCCAGGCCGAACTTGCTGATCACACTCACGATGATCACAGGCCCGACGGCAAAGCCGACGCTGCCCCCCACCATCCACACGCCCATCCCACGGCCTAGCTTCGCGCCGGCTGCACGTCCCGCCATGGCGGGGGCCACAGCGTGGAGAGCGGCCGAGCCGAGGCCTGCAGCCAAGGACAGCATGATCAGGATAGCATAATTGGGGGCTATACCCAGGAGGCTCATCATGGTTCCTGTGATTGCAGGTGCCAGTATGACCAGGTACCGCAGATTGACGCGATCTCCCAGGTGGCCGATGAAGGGCTGAAGTAGTGATGGCACGGTCTTAGCAAAGTCCAGGAGTCCGGCCTCTGTCATGGAGATGGAGAGGTTGGCGATCAACGAGGGCAGCATGGGTGCCAGGAACGAGCTATAGGTGTCGTGAACCCCATGGGCGAAGGTGAAGGTGGCAACCTGTCCTGTCTGGAACTCGGCAGCTTTGGGCGCAGTTGAGGAAGCTCTTCCAGCAGTTTGGTCTGTGGTTGGCCTCTCCCCTTCGGTGCCGTTTGTTCTGTGATTGGTAGACCGAGACATGGCTATCCTAGTGGACCATTGTAGGGCCGTGGGGTGGCCCCGGTGGCGGGTAGTCTTGGTCAATCGCCGTGGGCGCTCCCCCGGGGAGGAGAGCAACCAGCGGCAAGCTCAAGAGCATGAGCACGGCGGTAATGACGATGGTGGGGCTCAGGCCAATAAGGTCGCCCAGAATGCCCACTGTCAGCGATGAGATCGATTCCGACATGAAGCCGAGGGCGTGATAGACGCCGTTGGCCAGGGCCCGATTGTCAGGAGAGGATTCCTGGACCAGGGTCATGATGACCACGTTGGAGGGCGGAATGGCGAAGCCGAGAAGGATCAGGACCAGCACCAGGGTCCAGTCTCTGGCACCCAACATGGCGAGGGCGAAAATCGGGGCAGCGACGGTGAAGGTGGAGAGGATGAGGCGGCGTCCCCATCGGTCGCTCATCGATCCTCCGACCAGAGAACCAACCATGCCTGCCCCCGCGCTGATAGACACGGCGAGCCCCGCAAACCACAAGGGCGCCCCCTGCTCGGTGAGGTACGTGGGGAGGAAGATGAACGTAGCCGTAACCAGAAAAGAGCGCAACAAGGTGATGCCGGCGACGGGGAGGAATATCGGCTTGACCGACTGCAATCCCTCGCGCCAGGAGTTGCTCACCACGGAGTCAGGAGGTCGGGCGGGGACCCGGCGAAGGACCGCGAAGAGGAGTCCGGAAGCCGCCCAGCCCCCGACCATGAGCCAGGGTGTGCCCTCCAGGGAGAGGAAGTTCAGGGTGGTGACCACAATCAAGGGGCCAATGGTGAAACCGAGCGCCCCTCCCACCATCCAGATTCCCATTCCGCGCCCCAGTCTGCGACCCGAGAGGCGACCGGCCATCGCTGGCGCCACCGCGTGCAAGGCCGCTGATGCCAGGCCGGCCACGGTCACCAGGAGGGCGACCACGAGCAGTCTGGGAGCGATGCCCAGCAGACTCATCGCTGTGGCGACAATGGCCGGGGAGAAGATGACCAGGTAGCGCAGATCGGCGCGATCGGCCAGGTGGCCTATGGCCGGCTGAAGCAAGGACGGCAAAGTGCTGAGGAAGGCGATCAACCCTGCCTCGGTCTTGGAGAGGGATAGTTTCTCCATCAGTGGTGGGAGCAGGGGCGGCAGAAAAGCGGCGTACGTGTCGTTGGCGGCGTGGGCGAAGCCCAGGGCCGTCACGGATCCAGTGGGGAAGTCATCGGCGGAGGGCATCCGCTCGGCTCCTGGACCGCCTGGCTGTTCACACGCTGTTCCATGGCTAGTAGCGTCGCTCATAGCTGGGTACCCGTGGGCCTCCCTTGGCTCACGTTGGACTCTCAGTCTGTGCGGTCGCTGCCTTCTGGCGAGGTAGCAGGAACACCAGGGGGAGGCTTGCCAAGAAGACGAGGGCAGCCAGCGCAGTTGCCACCTCTAGGCCGATCACGTCGGCCAGGGCACCCAGCAGGACAGCTCCCACCGACTCTGAGATGAAGGTCATTGATAATAGCACACCCGTGGCCAATGCGCGGTTGTCTGGGGAACTTTCCTGCATCAGGGCCAGGGAGATGACGTGGGTGGCGGGCATGGTCAGACCCAGGCCCAGCAGGGCCGGCAGTTGCAGCCAGCCACGGAGCGCGACCAGCGCGAGTACGAGCATTGGCGCTGTCAGTATGGAGATGAACATGATGGGGCGCCGGCCCAGACGGTCACTTGCAGAGCCGGTGATGAGAGCACCGCCAGCCGACGCCAGTTGCAGAATGGACAAGGAGATGCCCGCCAGCCAGAATGAGACGCCTTGACCGGTCAACAAGGTGGGCAGGAAGGTCAGGGTTGCTGAGAAAGCCATGGCACGCATGAGGGTGATGCCCACCACAGGCAAAAGAATCGGGCGCATGCCTTCCATCCCGTGGCGCCACGAGCTGCTCGCTGAGGACGCAGCGGGTTGGAGTGGTACGCGCCTGAGGCGCAGATAGAGGACAACCGAACCCAGCCACCCTAGGATGGCCAGCCAGGGCGTGGCCTGCAAGGTGGCTACGTCGACAATGGACGCCACCAGGATCGGGCCCACAGCGAAACCCAGGTATCCGCCCACGGTCCAGAAGCCCATCCCGCGGCCCAGTCTCAGGCCGGAGAGCCGTCCGGCCATGGCCGGTGCGGCAGCGTGAAAACTGGCAGAACAGAGACCGGCGATGGCAACCAGGAGGGCCAGGATTGCGTATCGAGGCGCGATACCGAGGAGACTCATCGCTGTGCCCGTCGCCGCAGGCATGAGGATGACAAAGTACCGCAGGCTCGCCCGGTCGGCGAGGTGGCCGATCACGGGTTGGAGCAGGGAGGGAGCAGAGTGCATGAACGCCAGGAGACCGGCCTGCGTGTTGGAAAGGGTTAGCCTGGCAATCAGGGCAGGCAAGAGGGGAGCCAGGAAGCTTGCGTATATGTCGTTGAGCATATGCGCGAAGCTCACGGTGAGCACGGGACCGGTCTGGAATGTCTCGCTTTCTGCCGGGACCTCGGCTTTCTGATTCCCCATGGCGCGTCCATTCATCCGAGGAACGGTGACCTCGTGCCGTTGGTAGGGCGTTACGGGCTACTCTGTGCTTCTGCCGCCAGGCAGTAGCAGCAGGAAGGGCAGGCCCAGAAGCGGGGCAACCGCACTTGCCGCATAGGCCAAACGCAGGCCAAACAGATCTCCTGCTGCCCCCAGGGCGACGATGGCGAAGGATCGAATAACGAAACTCAAGGACATGTACAGGCCGTTGGCCATGGCCGGGTTCTCGGGAAAACTCTCCAGAACTAGAGCCATGAGTACCGGCGCGACGGACAGGGATGTGAAGCCAGTGAGGATCAGAAGTGGGAAGCGCAGCCAATCATCTGCGGCTAGGAATAGAAGCATGAAGATAGGTGTGGTGAGCATGGCGAGAATAAGGACGCGGCGTCTGCCCAGCCGGTCGCTCAGCGAGCCGCCGACGAGGGCGCCCACCACCCCCGCTGCCTCAAATATGGTTAGTGAGAGGCCGGCAAACCAGAGACTGGCTCCCTCCTCAGTCAAGAAGATGGGCAGATAGGTGGTCATCGCGACCAGTGTGAAGACACGGGCGGCCACAATGCCCAGCAGGGGGACCAGTAGGGGGCTCAGCATGCGGAGTCCCCTACGAAAGGACATGGGCTGCGATGTGGGAGCGGGCCGTCCGGGCACGTCCTTGAGCAGGAGATACAGCACGAACGAGGCCAGGAGACCGAAGGTCATGAGCCAGGCTGTGCCCTCCAGGGTGAGGAAGGTGACCGCGGTGACGATGATGAGTGGTCCGAGAGTGCGTCCCAGCTCGCCTCCTACCATCCAGAAGCCCATGCCCTGGCCCAGGCGTCTCCCGGACAGGCGCGCCGCCATGACGGGAGCGACGGCGTGAAAGGCGGCTGAGCTGAAGCCAACCACAACGAGGAAGAGGGCCAGTACAGCGTAGCGCGGAGCGATGCCCAGCAGGCTCATCATCACGGCGGTGACAGCTGGGGCCAGGATGACGAAGTAACGCAGGGTGATACGGTCAGCCAGATATCCGATGTAGGGCTGGAGCACCGATGGCGCCTGCATGAAAACGGACAGCGCCCCGGCCTCCGTCTTGGTCAGGGCGAACTTGGAGATGAAAACCGGGAGCAGCGGCGCCAGGAACCCGGAATAGGTGTCGTGGACCGCATGGGCCCCGGTAATGGTGAGGACGCGGCTTGTCTGGAACTCCCCAGCTTCTTCGGCGGGCTGAGAGCTACCGCCGTTGGGATGACTCGGCTTGGAAATGATAACCTCGCTGTGTCACAGGTCTTGGCCAAGCATGGCAAGGCCGCTCCCCATGGGAAGCGGCTTCTGGTCCGTTATCGGATGGCATTATAGCACAGCTGGCGGAGATAGGCCACATCAGGGGCTGAACCCTGGTCGTGCGGCGAGCGTCTGTTGATGGATGGGGCCTCTGGTGCGCAGTACGGACGTGGCAGGAACGGGAGACGCAGGGTGGAGTGAGATCGGCAGGCCGCATGGATAAGGAAAGGGGGCGGCCCACTGGACCGCCCCCTTGAAACGTCGTAGGGGATCCCTCGACTCAACTCACCCTAAGGCGGCGAGTCGGGACCCGGGAACGCTTTCAACACCAGCGGGTCGAAGTGACAGAACGGATCATTGACCGCGATGTCGACGTTGTTCTCGTCACACGGATCGATGTCCTCGCCCTCGTGCACCATGTCCTCTGGCGCGATGACCTCGACGGTGTTGGTGAAGGGACCGCAGGGCCACCAATCCAGCGTGCCGGTGATGGTGTAGATCACCCACTCGCCAGCCGGGATATCCGCCTGGGCGAAGAGCCCGGGGTCAGGCCACTCGCAAGGCCCCTCGGGGCAGACCGGCGGCTCGCACTGCACGTCGCAGTCGCCGCCGTCGGATGCGCAGCAAGTCCACTCTGGATCTAGCAACTGCACCGGGATGGTGTCGGTGATGAAGACGCCCTCGGCATCGCTCAGGCCCAGGTTGGTCACCGTGACGCTGTAGGTGATGTCCCAGCCGGGGAGGGCGATCTCGGGCTCCTGGGTCTTCTCCACCATCAGGTCGGCCGTTCTGATGACAGTGGTCCAGTTGGTGACCAGGTTGTCTCCGTTGTCGTCGTCAAAGATGTCGCTGTAGACCATGGCGTCGTTGACCAGCAGGGTGCCCTCGGGCACATCGGAGGGTACGCGGGCGATGATGGTGATATAGTCTTCCACGTCGTACTCCATGGTGCCCAGGTAGCAGGTCAAGCGGCGGTCCTCGTCGCCCAGCTCGCCCAGGTCGCTGGTGTTGCAGTCGCAATCATCGCCGCTGTCTGTGTTGCACTCCACCTCGACGATGTCCAGGAAGGGGGAGATGCCCCAGTCCTCGACGACCACGTTTTCGGCCTCTGAGGGTCCGCGGTTGTGGATGTAGAGGTTGTATTCCAGCATGCCGCCGGCGGCGACCTCATCCTGCCACCAGTCTATGTCGTCGTCGCAGTCCACGAGGACCTCTCCCGTGGCCTCTTTGTACAGGTCCAGGTCGGCCACGGCGGTGATGTCGTGCTCCGCCATAGCCTGGTTGTTGGAGGGGTCGGGGTCGAAGTCGCTGCTGACCACGTGGGCCACGTTGTTGATGCTCTGCTCCTCCCAGGCCTCCACCCAGACCTTGAGCAGCCAGCGGCCCGGCGATTCAGCGCTCATCACCGGCAGCGGGTGGTTAAGGCGGCAGGTCAGTTGCGCATCTTCTTCGCACACGTAGTATCCGTTGTCCTCGTAGCATCCGTTCTCTTGGACCCAGCAGTCGAAGGGCGCGCCGTTCTCCTCACCGTCCCACATCCCTTCCCACCACAGGGCGAACTCTCCGTCGGAGGCGATGATGTCGTACAGGATCACGTCGTGGGCGAAGCCGGTGCCCAGGTTGTCCACGATGACCCAGTATTCCAGCTCCTCGCCCGCTCTCACCACGCCATCGGGCTTGCCAAACTTGGTCAGTTTCAGGTCGGCCTTGCCCAGCACCAGGTTCCACTCATCGTGCTCGTTGTTCCCCTCGTCGGGGTCCCAGGTTTCGCTGTGGACGAAGACCCGGTTATGGATGTACCCCAGGGTATCGGGCTTGACCCGCACCCACATGGAGAAGGCGCTGCTCTCGCCGGGCGGAATCTCGCCCAGGTGGCATTCCACCTCCGAGCCGCCCATGAGGGTCAGTCCGGTGACGGAGTAGCCGGTGTCGCCCACGTGATGCATGTGGCAGTACTCGCCATTGTTCTCCATGGGCGTGGGGTCGATGATCACCAGGTCGGAGTCCTCGGCGATGCCTCCGTACAGTTGGCCATCGGGTCCGAACTCGATAGCGCGGAGATTATTGATGGGCTCACTGTAGTCGTCGTCCCAGATCTCGCAGAGGAAATCACCTTCGCCAGTGTCGAGATCTAAGGTCACCAGCGCATTCGGTCCCTCTGTGACCCAGAGACCATACATGACCCGTCCCACCTCGTCCCAGGCCAGGCCGTGGATCAGGCCATAGTCGTCGACTATCGGTCCTGAATCGACCTCATGGACTTCGCCGGTGTCCGGGTTCACGGTGACCAGATAGGGCATACCGTCGTCCGAGGGTCGATCATAATTACAGGCACCGAACAGCGTGCCGCCCAAGAACTCCAGTCCAGGGAGCGCGCAGTCCTCGCTCAGCTCCACATAGCCGATCTCGGCACCCGTCGTTGGGTCCAACTCGTACAGTCGAGGTTCTCCGATTCCGTTGAGGTCTTCGTACCACGGTTTGAAGCCCATGGAGGCGAAGAGCCGGCCCGAGGTGTTGTCGTACTCGATCTCCGCGGCCAGCCACTCCGGCATGTCTCCGATGTAGGTGCCCGCTCCGCTGCCCAGATCGACGCTGAACAGCGTGTCGGTTTCCGTGGGCTGCGTCGAGCCCAGCATGGTCATGGGGATGTCGCAGCCTACGGTGGCGATCTCAAACTCCACTCCTGGATCCAGGGTGTCGCTGACGATGACGTTGTAGGCCACGCCTGGGCCGTGGTTGGTGACCTCGATGTCGTACCGCTTCTGCTCGCCGGCGTAGACCTTGTAGGGGTCTCCCGTCTTGTGGATGGACAGGTTGGCGGCAGAGTGCACCAGGGTCTCCCAGGTGGCGCTGATGGGCTCTTCGAAGACCGGTTGGTAGAAGGGCGATTGAGCCCAGGCACGCACCGTGTTGGTGATGAGGGTCCCACCCTCCAGCCACGGTTCCACGTACCCGCGCACCCGAACTGACCGACCTTCATGGGGTTGCACGTCGCCCAAGGAGCACAGCGTCGAGTTGGGCTGGCAGGAGCCGTCGCCGATCATGACCTGGGCGTCCAGGAGGCTGACTCCTCCGGGCAGCTCGTCATCCAGGTAGACGTCGTGGGCGGTCGATGGTCCTTCGTTCCTGAGGTGTATCCAGTACTCGATCTCCTCGCCTGCCCAAATCTCCGGTGGGCCGTCCTTCTCCAGGTACAGGTAGGAGAAGGGCTCCACCCAGACCATCGTGTGGGCGCGGTTATTGCCGTTATCGGGGTCGAAGATGTCGCTGTAGATCAAGGCGTCGTTCTCCAGCAGCTCCCAGGCCAGGTCCTCATGGGCCCACACGTAGATCTCGAAGCCCGCTCCCTCGCCGGCGGGGATGTTGCCCAGGTTGCAGATGAGGGGGGCTGCGGGATCCCCGGGGATGCCGGTGGTGCATGAGCCTGGCGCGCCCACACCGTCGACGGTCACGCCGGCCGGCAGGACGTCCTCGACCACCACGTTCTCTCCCATGGAGGGACCGTCGTTCCAGACTTCAAGCATGAACCTGAAGGGGCACCCGGCCCTCACAGCGACGGGGCCCTGCTCGAAGACGTAGCAATCCTCAGGGGTGAACTCCCAGCCGTCGAACCACTCGGGTGGCATTGCGTCCCACCACTTGTTGATGCCCAGGTTGGCCACGTCGCCCACGGCGATGCGGTCCTCGTCCTGGTTGTTGGAGAGGTCGGGGTCGAAGGAGCCGCCCTCGCGGGTGAAGACCTCGACCATGTTGTTGACGTCCTGGGTCTCGGCGGCCCCCAGCACCATCTGGATGACCCAGCGGCCCTGAAGATCGGGGCCCTTGGGCTCCAGGGGCTCGAGGAGGTGGAACTCAAAGGTCATGCCGCCCTCTGGGCTTGGCAGCTCGATGGGACCCTCGTCGTCGCGAAGGGGATCGAGGATCACGTCCCAGATCTCGAAGTCACCGCTGGAGAGGATCTCGTCGCGGATGCTGACCTCGGTAGCGGGGGCTGGCCCCAGGTTTTCCACGAAGATGGTGTAGGTGAAGGGCAGGCCGGCGTCCACCTGATCGTCCGGCTTGCTGACCTTGGTCACGATCAAGTCGGCCTCGTCTGTGACGTGGGTGACCAGTTCGTCCACGTTGTTGAAGATGTCGGGATCGTATGTGCCGTAGTACTCAAACCCGTCGAAGCCGTCGAAACCATCCATGCCGATGATGGGGTACAAATCGGGCAGCACCCAGGCCTGGTTGTAGATAGTTTGGGCATCCAGAGGCAATACCTCAACGGTTCTCTCGAAACCCTCGCCCGGATCCAGATCCCACAGCCCCCAGACGCACATCCAGTCCACGGCCAGCGGGTAGGGGTACATGGGCGGGAAGTTGTGGTACCAGTAGTACCACCAGGCGTCCATCCAGAAGTAGGGATCGCCGCAGAAGGGTATGTCCAGCACGCCGCAAATGGAGTTGACCCAGGTCATCAACCAGGCGGGGGTCTCCGCCCAGCCCTGGTCGGTGGGCATGGGTCCGCACATGCCCTCCTCTCTTTCTTGGTGGGAGGGCATCACGGTGATGCTTCCGTCGGTGGCGAACCAGTCCATCATCACAGGATAGCGGGAGGTGGACGGCCCCAGGTTCTCGGTCCGCATGGTATAGCTGAACCACTCGCCGACGGGCACCACATCGCCTGGGAAGACCATCTTCTGCATGGTCAGGTCGGCGACCTCATCCACCCAGGTGCACTCCTCGGCGTCGTTGTTCGCCAGGTTGGTGTCGGGCCCGCCAAGCTGCGTGGTCGCCGAGACCTCGACGCTGTTGCAGATTTCGTTGCCGTCAAAGTAGTCGTAGGCGTCGGGCGCGACGTCCACATTGATAATGAAGGAGGTTTCCTCACCCGGGGCGAGGTCGCCCAGAGTGCAACTCAAGGTCCCTGGCGAGCTCTCGACGCAGCTGTCCGTATCGTCGACGTACTCCACCTCGGAAGGCAGGATATCCGTCACCTGCACGTTGGTGGCGGTGATACCCCACTGGCTGTTGGTCACCGTGATGGTGTAGGACAGGCTCTCGCCGGCGGTGACGTAGCTGGGGTCGTCGGCCTTGAAGACGCCGACGTCGAACTCCCCCTCCCCTGCCAGGGCCAGGCTCATGCTAATCGCTATCAAGAGCACCGGCACCAGCACACCTGCTGTCAGAATGGCCAGCTTCTTTCTGGGAACCATCTATTCCTCCTTAATCCAGCTTCCTTCAACCTCGGTATTCTGTCGCGCAGCGGCGCGCGAGCAGGGGTATGGCAATTCTCAGTCCAGGAGTAACAGAAGCGCCCCGCCAAGAGAAGGGGGAGCGCTTCGAGTTGAACAATGGTCTGTTGTTGGGTTGTGAGGCGGAGTCAGGGAATCGTGGGGCAGTACCCACAGCGGGAGCCACGAAGAAGGCATCCACTCCCTCGGTGGGCGCTCGAAAACTACCCTATTGCGGTTCGCCATCGATACCACCAGCCTTGCCTTGTTCTGCACTCTGGGTAAGAGGGGTAGCACAGATCAAACGCGCGCGATCAGCGCGTAGATCCATTATAGCAGATGCTTGAATGCTTGTCAAGGACTGGCTTTCGACGGGATCGCGGGACGCTTTGTCAGTTGTCGCGGGAGGCGCGTGCAGTGGAAGGGGCGGCCCCAGGGCCGCCCCTTCCAGATTGTCCTAAGGGATCTAACGACTCAACACACCCTAAGGCGGCGAGTCGGGACCCGGAAACGCCTTCAGCACCAGCGGGTCGAAGTGACAGAACGGGTCGTTGACCGCGATGTCGGTGTTGTTCTCGTCGCAGGGATCGATGTCCTCGGGTGGATGCGTCAGGCTCTCGGGAGGTGTCAGCGTCACCGTATTGGTGAAGGGCCCGCACGGCCACCAATCCAGCGTGCCGGTGATGGTGTAGATCACCCACTCGCCTGCCGGGATATCCGCTTGGGCGAAGAGTCCAGGGTCTGGCCACTCGCAAGGCCCCTCGGGGCAGACGGGCGGCTCACACACCACGTCACAGTCACCGCCGTCGGAGGCGCAACAGGTCCACTCAGGATCCAGGATCTGCACCGGGATAGTGTCAGAGATGAAGACCCCCTCGGCATCGCTGGGACCCAGGTTGGTCACCGTGACGCTGTAGGTGATGTCCCAACCGGGCAGTGCGATCTCCGGCTCCTGCGTCTTGAGAACCTCCAGGTCGGCCACTCGGCTGACGATAGTGTGATTGCTCACGACGTCATTGCCATTGTTGTCGTCGAACATGTCGCTGTAGGCGACCGCGTCGTTGACCAGCACGGTGTAGTCAGGGACCCACGATGGCACGTAACCCACAAAGGTCACGGTGGCACTCATCTCCGGGCCGATGGTGCCCAGGTTGCAGCTTAGCCGCCGCTCGTCGATGAACTCGGCGGTCAAGCATCCACCCTGGCTGGGCTCGATGCTCTCCACGTCGATCTCCAGCAGTTCGGGGTACGGGAGTGGCTCGTCCAGGACCATCACGTTCTCCGCCGTCGATGGTCCGGTGTTGCTCACAGTTAGGGTGTAGGTCACCGTGGCCCCGGCTGCCACCTCATCCAGCCACAGCTCCGTCTCGCCCTCGCAGCCGACCAGCATCTCGCCCCAGGCTTCCTTGGTCAGCTCCAGATCGGCCACAGCGGTGATCTCGTGCTCGGCCGTGGCCTCGTTGTTGGAGAGGTCGGGATCGTAGTCGGCGCCGGCGACGAAGGCCACGTTGTTGATGTCCTGTGGCTCATTGGCCAGGATCACGACGGTCATCATCCAGCGGCCGGAGCCAGGCTCGGGGCCCTTGACCTCCAGTGTATCGCTCAGCGCGCAGCTCAGGAACAAGTCCTGCTCGAAGGTGCCGGTCTCTGGATCGCACAGAGCGTCGCGATCGGAGGTCACCTCCAGCAGGTCGAAAGAGCCGTCGGATTCCAGGACGTCATCCAGGGTGACCTCATGGGCGTAGCCGGTGCCCAGGTTATCCACGATCACGGTGTAGGTCAGCTCGTCGCCAGCGCGGACCTCGCCCTCGGGCTTGCCAAACTTCTGGATCTTGAGGTCGGCCCGGCCCCGGATGAGGGTGGCGGCGCTGGCATAGTCGTTGTACTCGACGGGATCCCACGAGTCACTAACCACCTCTACCGAGTTGCTGACCGTCCCTGGCTCTGCGCCCGGGTCGACGCGGCCAAAGATGTAGAAGGTCTTGGTCTCGCCTAGGGCCAGCCCCTCCCAGTAGCACTCGACCATGCCGTCGACGGGATAGCAGGCGGGATCGGTGACTAGCTCGAATTGCACCTCGGAGGGCAGGGTGTCGGTGACGAACACGCCGTAGGCGTTGCCCGGGCCGTTGTTGATGACCTCGATGGTGTACATCACCTGCTCGCCGGCGAAGACCTTCCAGGGCTCGGCCTGCTTGCGCACAGAGAGGTCCGCCTCGTTGTGGACCAACGTGTACACATCGTCCGAGGCACCCCCAGGATCGGGCGTGTCGGTGATCAAGTCAGCGTCGTTGTAGATCCACGTCCCGTCTGGCACGTCTGGCTTGATGTAGACGTCGACCAGCACCACAACGCCTGGCGGATCCGTCGGCGCGATGTCGCCCAGCGGGCAGATGAGCACGTTCGCGGCGCTCACATTGCAGGGAAGCGGTATCCCGCCTGTAGATCCTTCCTTGAAGGCATAAGCACTCACGAACTCGACCTCGTCCGGCAGGAAATCACGCAGCCTCACGTCACGCGATACCGAGGGACCATTGTTGTTGATGTTGTAGCGGTAGGTGCGGATCTCTCCCGCATACCACGATGGCGGAGGGGCGTCTTTGTCGAGAGTGAGGTCTGCCCCCGTGTTAACCGGGACGTTCACCGAGTCGCGATCGTTGCTGTTGTTTGGATCGTAGATGTCGCTGGACACCCAGGCATCGTTCTGCAGGGCGCCCATGTAGTCAGGAGAAATGCGAACCCCAACCATGACGGTGGCCATAGCATCCACGTCAAGGGTGCCAAGGTCGCACCTTAGCGGCGTCGAGCCGGGGGTACCCCACGTACAGCTTCCCTGCGTAGAGTTGACGTTGAGCACCGTCACGCCTGCTGGCAGCATGTCCTCCAGCACCACGTTCTGAGCCGCCACAGGTCCGTGGTTGTAGACCTGCAGCCGGAACCGCACGTTGCCGCCTGCAAAGAACGGCGGATGCGGCGGAGTAGCTATGGACTTATTGAGCTCCAGGTCCGCCAGAATGGGCTCCAGCACCAGATTGGTGGCCCAGGCGGTGTTGTTGTCTCGGTTGGTATCGTAAGGCATCGACACCACGACGGTGTTGGTGATCTCGCCTGGTGGTGCATCCGCAAACACCAGAGCCCAGACATCGAAGCTCTTCGTCTCGCCTGGCATCATGTCGCCCAGGTGGCACTCCAGTTGATCGGGATCTGTGCTCACCAGCTCACAGTCGCCGTCGTCGATCTCGTAGGCCAGCCCGACGGGCAGAGTGTCCGTGACCATCACGTATGGCGCGCCGGTGGGCCCGTTGTTGGTGACCTCGATGTGGTACAGCTTCTGCTCGCCGGGGTAGATCTTCATGGGCTCGCTGGTCTTCTCTATGGAGAGATCGGACTCCACATAGGTCTCGTCAGGGCACCAGCCGAAGAACTCCGGCTCACCCTCGATGATCGAATTCTCCCAGAGGATCCTAATCCGAGAGTCGGCGAACCATCCGGGCATGGACCAGATGTCGTCTACCCCAAACTGGTCGCTGACACCGCTGAAGGGGTCATCGTCGGGGATGACGTTGCACACTTCCTCGTCGGACTCGGCCCACCACAGCTCCTCGTTGTAGGTGCCCAGCAGGTGCACCATCACAATGCCGTTGGGCGGAATCTCGTCCACGTAGCAGTGCACGCCGCGGTACTCGTCCCACCACGGCCATGGCAGGTACTCGTGGTAGGTGCAGGTGCCGGTGCCCTGTTCGAAGAAGTAGTCCTCATAGTCCACGGTGGGGGGCAGCAGGTCCACGAAGTGAACCATGTCTGCCGTGGAGGGGCCGAAGTTCCTGATTCTGATCTCGTACTCCACACCATCGCCGACCCCGGCCATGTCAGGGAAGCCCCACTTGGTGATGGCCAGCTCGGAGAGGGTCTCGACCTCCACGATGACGTAGTCGCGGTTGTCACTGTTGTCGGGGTCGAAGATGTCGCTGTAGGCCCAGGCGTCGTTCTCCAGCGTGCGATAGTCTGAGGGCAGTTCCGCATCCACGTAGTCGGGATCGAAGCGCACGTTGATCGTGACCTGGGCGTACCCGCCAGAGGGCAGGTCACCCAGGTTGCAGGTCAGCGGTGCCAGGGGATCCCCGGGTATGCCGGTGGTGCAGGAACCGCTACCCTCGCTGAAAAACACGTCAACCACGGTGACTCCCGCTGGCAGCAGGTCTTGGACCACCACGTTCTCCGCGGTGCTGGGGCCGTAGTTCTGTACAACTAAGTCGAACTGTGCATTCCCCCCGGCGAAGCAGGTCAGCATGGAGGTCTCACCGTCGTGCCAGCAACCGTCGTGGTACTTTTCGACGGAGAGATCCGCCACGTCGGTGACGTAGATGAAGTCCTCGGCCATGTTGTTGGAGAGGTCGGGGTCGGCTGTGGGCATGCCCGGCCCCTCCGGCCCATCCGGATCGCGGCTGAAGACGTTGACCAGGTTGTTCACGTCCTGGGTCTCGTTGGCGCTAAGTACGACCTGAACCACCCACCGCCCCCGGCCAGCTATGTCCTTGGGCTCCAGGGGATCCGCGAGGTCGCACTCGATGGTCTCACCAGGTCCCTCCGGGATGCCCCCGTCTGGGGCGACATAGCAGGCGTCTGCACGATTCGGATCGCCCAGTACCTCCATCACTGTGAAGGCGCCACTGGAGAGAATCTCGTCCCGGATGGAGACATTCCGCGCGTATGACGGACCCAGGTTCTCCACGAAGATGGTGTAGGTGAATAACTCCCCTGCCTCCACGTGGGTGTCCGGCTTGCTCATCTTGACCACCAAGAGGTCAGCCAGATCTTCGATGAAGGTGCCCTCCGCGGCGAAAGGTCCTGGGTATCCGGGGCTTCCGTCCCAGTCGGTCAGCCAGGCCACGTTGTTGGCCACCACCGTCCCCGTGTCCAAACCCGCCACCGCATTGGGGGCCACCCGGGTCTTGATCTGGAAGGAGCGCGGCTCATAATCCGACGCATAGAGGAGACAGCCCAGTTCGTTGCCCACCAGCTGGCACCCCTCTGAGATGACGTATGTCCCCCCGGGCGCGGGGATGTGCGCCAGGGTGTCGCTGATGTAGGTCACCTCGGCCGGCAGCGTATCGCTGACCCACCACAGGCCCATGTCCGGTGGCGTGATGAAGATCTCGTAGAACAACTCCTCACCGGCGTAGACCGGGTCCGGGGAATCGCTCTTTTCGATGTACACAGGTTCCTGGGCCAGCGCCGCGCTCGCCACGATGAGAAGCACGGGCACCAGCACCGCCGCTGTCAGAATGGCCAGCTTCTTTCCGGAAACCATCTATTCCTCCTTACGTAGCTTCTTTCGACCTCGGTTTGCTATCGCGCAGCGACGCGCGAGTAGGGATATGTCGCTTCTCAGTCCAGGAGTAACAGAAGCGCCCCCACGAGAGAAGAGGGAGCGCTGCGAATCGAATGATGGTCTATCGTTGGGTTGTGGGACAGAACGAGGGAATCGTGGCGGGCGCCCCCAGCGGGAGACGCCAAGAAGGGGGTCCACTCCCTCGGTGGACACTCGAAACTTACCCTATCGCGGTTCTCCATCGATACCACCAGCCTTGCTTTGTTCCTGTGTGGCCAATAGGGGTAGAGGAAATCAAACGCGCAATCAACGCGCAAGTCCATTATAGCGGATGCTTGATTACCTGTCAAGGCCCCCCGGAGTCGATCCTCCCTCCACTGGCCATGCACGCGGGGCGTCGTGCGGGGACCTCACGCCACGATCCTGGCGCATGGCTACCACTGGCTTGGCGCTTGCAGAGACCACCCGGAGGTTCTCAATCTGCGGGCGGTCGTAGTAGGTACTTGACAACTAACGAGAAATCTGCTAGAATCTACATAAATCAGGCAGCAAGCATCCTGTTCTGACCTCTGCGTTGGCGCCTGCGAGTGACTCGTTCGGAAAGGCGGGCGTCGTATGTGCGCCTCCCACGCATCAGGATGGAAAGGAAACTCAACGAAGATGTCAACAAAGAGGGCTTGGAGAGGGTTGGCGTTGACTGCGGCCCTGGTGGCAGCCCTGCTGCTCCCTTTGGTGGCCTTGCCCGCCTGGTCGGCCGAGGGGCCTGATGGGGACTCCACGCCTTCCAGGTCTCGCGGATCGCGTGGGGACTCGGGGGGGCAGGTCAGCCAGAATGGTGCCCCGATCATCGGCTATTCCATCGACTCCGACGCCACCGGATCGCTGTGGAGCATAGACCTCACGACGGGGGTGGCGACCCGAATCGGGTCCACAGGTTTTCGTGACATTGAGTCCCTCAGCCTCAGGGCGAACGGCGTGTTGTATGGTGTGGACGACGCGAGTAATCAACTGGTGACGTGCAGTACGCAGAGTGGCGCATGCACCGGGGTGGGTTCCTTGGGCGTCGACATCACAGACACGGGACTCTCTTTCACCAGCGATCAAACCCTGTGGATGTCCACCGACGAGCCGGGACCGCCGTTTAGATTCTACAGACTCAACCCAAATACTGGCGCAGCCACCGTGATCGGACCCCAAGGACAGGAGGTCACGGGACTGGCCTTCTGGAACGACGTCCTGTACGGCCTGGGCGGCGACTATAACGACAACCTGGTGATCATGAACAGGTCGACGGGGGCCGCAACGCCGGTTGGCCCTCTGCTGACCGTCTCCCTGGTTGACGGTGGCATCGACTTCGACGGTAGCGGCGTTCTGTGGGGCATCAGCGACCCCAGCGATACTGAAACTATTCCCAGCCAGATCTTCACCATCGACACTTCAACGGGTGCAGCCACGGTGGTGGCGACGGTGACCGACTCCGATGACAAGCAGCTTTGGGGCTTCGAGAGCCTGGCCGTCTGGCCCGCCGGCTTGGTGCCGCCTGAGGAGGAGGAGGAGGAGCCCTTCGTGCCGGAGCCGGGGACGCTGCTGCTCTTGGGCAGCGGGCTGGCTGGCTTGGCAGGATATGCCAGGTTGCGCAGGCGAAGAACGGACTGATCTCTCGTTACTTCTAGATAGCACAAGGGCCGTCCTATGCCAGGACGGCCCTTTGGTTCTCCCTTCCTTGGATAGACGTCTGAGGTCTGGCGCGGTCTGAAGGGTCCCTCCACGCAACCTGGACGCTGGGGCGGCCAACTTCCCGGCCATCACTCCACTTCACTCCACGGGCGAGAACTTCATAATGCGGTGGTTGTTGGAATCGGAGATGTACAGATTACCCTCACCATCTACCTCTATGCCCGTGGGCAGGTCGAAGGAGGCCTCATCGGTTCCGTACTTGCCGAAGATGGTGACGAGCTCTCCCTCACTGTCGAAGATCAGGACCCGGGAGGCCTCCGGGTCGGTGGTGTATACGTAGCCTCTATCATCCACCGCCAAATACGGCTTGTTGACAATGGACTGGCCCATCCAGGCCTGCACCGTCCACTGACGGAGGAACTGGAATTCGCCGTCGAAGACCTGTATGCGCTGGTTCCAGGTGTCAGCCACGTACACATTGCCCTCCTGATCGACGGCGATACCCACCGGCTCTAGAAACTCTCCAGCGCCTGGTCCATCGCCACCCCATTGGCCAAGGGGGTTGCCTTCTGAATCGAACTTCTGGATGCGCTTGTTTCCAGTGTCGGTCACGTACAGGTTGCCGTCAGCGTCGATGACCAGGTCTCGAGGGCCATAGAACATGCCTTGAGGCTCCAGGAGTTGTCCACCGGCATCCTGGAAGACGCCCCAGTAGGTGACCAGCTCGCCTTCTGAGGTAAAGCGCTGAATGCGGTGGTTCCAGGTGTCCGCTACGTAGACATCGCCCTCATGGTCCACGGTGATGCCCCATGGTTCGCTCAGTTGGCCCGGTTCCGATCCGAAGGAGCCCCAGGCCGTGACGAAGTTGCCCTGGGCGTCGAACTTCTGGATGCGGTGGTTCTGGCTGTCGGCTACGAATACGTTGCCCTCCGAGTCGATAGCCAGTCCCTTGGGGAAGCTGAACTGACCGTCCAGAACGCCGGCCTCACCCCAAGTCGCGCTGCTGCGCAGCTCCTCGTAGGCTTCCGCGTACTGGGTGGTGGCCTCCACCTGATGGGGCACGGTTATGGCGCTGGACTGCCAGATCTGAGAGGCCACGTCCCGACGTACGTAGTAGGCGAAATCGGCGGACCCGAGGGGTCTCTCCAACTCCCGGTAGAGCAGGAAATTGACGGCGCTCTGTCTTGCACTCGGGTCGCGCAGATTCTCGATCACGGTGCAGGTCACATCGCCATGGGTGGTCGGGTCGCCGCCACGCAGGAAACTGATGGCCGACTGGCGGGTCTCCGTCTTGAGCAGCGACTGGACGACGTTGCAGTCCTGGAAGCTGCGGTAGTCCTCCGGGAACCACCAGCGTAGTTTGTACTGGTACCGCACGTAGTCGCCCAGATAGGGCCTGACAGCGCTTTCATTGTCCAGGCCCACGAACACCACAGGGGCATCGAGAGGGCCCACGGGTTCCTTCCCGAAGAAGGCTTTGTTGGGATAGTCACGCAGGTACCACCACAGTGGCCAACTGGTGAATTCATCGAAGGCGACCTTCATCTCTTTGCCGCCCGCCAGCCTGCCCGAGAGCTGCTCCACCTCCTCCACGAGCATCGTGACGTCGGGAGTGGTCTGGGTGTAGATGAGCATGTCCTTGGCGACGTCGCTGTGAACGTAGGTCGCTATCCACGCGTAGCGGATGGTGAACACGGTCAGTATTAGGACCGTGGTGAAGAGAATCATGCGGGCGACGGACGAGCGGTGGAGTCGTCTGGCGACACGCAGAACCAAGTAGATGAGCACGCCGGAGAGGACGAGGCTGGCCATCCAGCGCATGAGAGTGTTCAGCTCTCCCAGGTTGGGTCCGGCGGCTGACAGGCCCCGCAGGAGTAAACGCAGGACGTCGAGGGAGGAGGAGAGGAAGGCCATCAGGACCAGCCCTGCTGTGGGCAGCAGGATCAGGAGATAGTACCCTCCGTGCTGCCGGAGGTTGTCCCAATCGGTGCGCTCGACCACCTCACCGATGAAGCGAGCAGCCAGCAGAATGAGGGGCAGCGAGAGATGCACGATCAGCCAGGGCATCTTCTCGCCCGCCCAGCCGTAGATGACGAATGCGGTCAGGATCCAGTAAGCCAGGAAGACCCAGAAGATATCAGACAACGGCCACACGGACTTCTTATCGGCTGATCGCCGCACCCTCCGCGCCAGTCTCAAGGACAGGTAACCCATGCCCGTCAGACTCAGCAGGAGGGGGAGGAACTCGTAGAGAGGGAGGAGGATGAAATAGTAGAACCACGGCTGGCCGCCGCGCTGTACGTCCTGCTGCACCAGCCAGTACCCCAGTGCTCCTATGGGCCCGGTGAGGAGTCCACCCATGTTGGTCAGGAGAGTTGTGTGCAGCAGAATGTAGATGGCCCAGAAGATGCCAGCGGCGGCCAACCAGCGGCGTCGGTCCCAGGCCAGGCCGAGGGCTGCGAAGACCGCCGTCACCAGTAGAAGGATGAGGAGATCCTGTTGGCCGTAGTTGACGTAGTCCAGCGCATCCCACAGCCCGAGGACTTTGATGATCATCGCCGAGAAGTAGAGGGGCGCGCACAGACTCCCGATCACAATCACGAGGTCGAAGGAAGCCAGGTCCGGTGGGAACTTGCGGTCCTGCAACCACTCCCAGAAAAAGAGGAGCGCCAGGAAGGTGCCAAAGATGAAGGTAGTGATGAAGGATATCTCCTTAGTGGTGAAGACCAGGGCCAGAGCCGCGGCCAGTAGGTATAGGTAGAGGTCCTTTCGCTGATGCAGATACTTGATCACAGCGATGAACATCAGGATCTCAAAGCCAGCGGCGAAGATGTCCATGCGGATGAATCGAGAGAAGTACAGGAACCCGGGCGAGATGGCAAGCATAGCGGCGGCGGCCAGAGCCCCGTATCTCCCCAGCCACTTGCGCAGGAACCAGGGAGCGATAACGATGCCGATTCCGAAGAGAGCTGGTGCGACCCGTGAAGTGTAGTCGCTGACCCCGAAAAGGAAGTAGATGACGGCGGTTGCGTGGTAGAGAAACGGTCCGTGGAGAAGCGGGTTGTGGACGAATCCCTTGCCCCTGTACAGCTCCCAGGAGTAGAAGGAGTGCATGCTCTCGTCGTGGTGCTGGGCACGACTGCCCAGGTCCCAGAAGCGCGTGGTGATGGTCACCAGGATGATAACCAGCCAGCAGATCAGCTCCCAATTCAGGGCTATCTTGGCCAGCAGAGGCCGATCCAAGATGGAGAACCGCTTTTGCATATTGCTATTACCTCATCACTGCTCGGACTCGGGGGCGACCCACATCACCACGTCACGGTACTCGGGCCGACTGAGGGATTCCCGAAAGAGGAACCAGTTGACCAGGTCGTGGCCCGGCAGGCCAGAGGGCTGCCAGGATGTCTGTACACGGAAACGAGCGCCTCTGTAGTCAGGCAGGTGCGGGTCCTCCTCCAACCCTGTGATGACTACTGGAGTCGGCGACAGGACCGCCCCTGAAACGAAAGCCAGGTTGGAGAACTCTCTGAGGTACCAGCCTACGAGGGGGTCCTCGTCGCCGCTCACCGTGATGCTAACGCTGTCGCGCTGTCTCTCTTGCTGATTGGAGAAATCCTCGATAGCCCCCGCCAGGTTGCGCACGTCGGACGAGGTGGGCTTCTCCACGAGAGTCTCGAGGGGGTTGCCGGGCCGGTAATAGTTGAGCCTCCAGGTGACGTGGACCATCAGGCCGGCCAGGACCACCAGGATTAGCAGAGCACCCGAGCGCAGAGAGGTTCTCCAGTCCAGCGACAGAACACCTGCAATCAGGGTCACGCACAACAGGAAGAATAGAGACAGGAGAATGAGGACCAGATATCTGGGGTCACCGGGGTCATCCGGGTTGCCAAAAGCTGCCATCTGGATCACCAGATGGGCCACAGCGGGTATGGAAACGACAACTGTCAGCCTGGCCCAAAGCCATTGCTCCCCTTCTCTAACCTGACGCAGCAGATCTCCTACAGCCCTGCCAGCGAGCAAGGCGAGGGGGGTCAGCATGTGTAGAATCCCCGAGGGCGGCTTGGTGCCCATGATGGAGTACAGAACCAGGCTGACCGCGAGCCAGCACACCAGGAATGCTGAGAAGGCATCGCACCGGGTCAGGTAGCATGCGGCCGCCAGGCCGAACAGCAGGATGGGCAGCTCATAGGTCACGAGTAGGGCCAGGTAGTAGTTCCAGGGTTGAGTGTCCGACGCGGGACTGAACTGGCCAACCCAGCCCGAAAAAAGATCCAGCGCAGCCTGCAGGCCGTGAAGATTGACCAGAAGCCCGGTGGCGACGAGCAGAAAGAGTGCCACGAAGATGCCCAGGGCCGTCAGAGCGACTCCTGGACGCGGTTTCTCGCTGAACCACGCCTGAGCTGTGGAGGAATCCGTACCCTTCGTGAAACGAGATCGGAAAACGGTGGCCAGGAAGAAGCCTGCCAGAGCCACGAGGGTCAAATACGCAGCCCCGCCAGCGAGGAGCGAGATGGCGAGGGCAGCTGCTGCCATGTACAGTTGCCACGGTCTTCCTTGTCTGGCGTACCCGAAGATGCCGGCCACGAGAGCCAGAGATGCCGCGGCGATGATGATATCCCCGTTGAGCAGGCGGGAGAAGAAGACGAAAGAGGGCGAGAAGGCCAGAAAGGCCGCAGCGATCAGTGCGCCTCGCCTGCCCAGATGTGGGCGAAGCAGGTACGACAGGCCTACCATGGCCGTGCCCGCCAGGGCAGGTAGCACGCGCACCACGTAGTCGCCGGCTTCGAAGAGCAGGTAGAACAGGACGTTGCCGTGGAAGAGCAGCGGGCTGTGTCCCCTGATGGCGGCCGCGCCCCCTGTATAGAAGCGCCATGCATCGAGCGCCAGCGTGGCTTCCTGCTCTTGCAGCGGCTGTCTTCCCAGTGCGGAGAATCGGAGGGCAGCCGCCAGCAGCACCAGCAAGATGTACAGCCCGGATTCCACAGTCAGCCAGGGGGGACCCAGTAGCCGAGGATCGGCGGGCGGGCTTTCGCTGTCCATTCGTTGGTCTTTCTCAGTCATGATCGGAGGGTAGCATCCCTGGGCAAGCCTCTTTCGGCCTGGGCAACAGGGCCAGCGAACGCAGGGCACGGGCAATTATAGCAGTCCTCGCCGCAAGCGCAAGATGCGTGGGACAAGTTGCCAAAGTTGCTACGGCGCAAAGCCCCATTCGTCTGTTGGCCTGCCAGGGGCCCGGATGCGTGGCCTGACCGCGCGAGATAGCAGATGTCCAGCGGTTCTGGGCTGCGGCGGACCATTTGGGGCTCGATAGCTTGCTGCGGCCATGACACGAGACTAGCGCGGGGCGCAGCGCGTCACATTGACCCCAGCCCACGGTTATGATGCGGTTGAATTATGCGTGGGGCTGATGTATAATGAAGGTGAGAAACATTGACACAAAGATAGGCGCGCACCCCCATGGAAGGGCTACCTGAGACTCTGGAAGACTTGCTGGAGCGGTCGGGGGGGTCTATTGCTTCCCAGGACATACCCCTCATCAAGCGTGCCTATCAGGTAGCATCTGAAGCCCACGACGGCCAAAGCAGGATGTCGGGTGAGCCCTTCATCCAGCATTCCCTCGCTACAGCTGCCACCTTGGTAGACCTCCGCCTGGACGGCGCAACTATTGCGGCCGGCCTTCTCCATGACGTCCCTGAAGACACCGCCGTGACCGTCGAGGATATCGAAGAGACCTTCGGGGAAGAGATCGCCAAACTGGTGGACGGAGTCACTAAGCTGCGGAAGATAACCTGGACCAGCTTGGAGGAGGAGGAGGCCGAGAGCCTACGCAAGATCTTCCTCGCCATGGTGGACGACATCCGCGTTATCCTCATCAGGCTGGCAGATCGCCTGCACAACATGCACACGCTGGACGCACTACCTCAAGAGAGAGGGACGGTGATCGCCAGGGAGACCATGGAGATCTTCGCGCCCCTCGCTCACAGGCTGGGTATGTGGCAGATCAAAGAGGAGCTGGAAGACCTTGCCCTGCGCTATCTGGAACCCGACGACTATCGAGAGATCGTGGAACTTCTCAGCGAACGGAGCGCTAACCGTGAACGATACGTCGACGGAGTGGTGAACACGCTGAGGAAGAGCCTCGCGGAAGAAGGAATCAAGGCTGAGATCACAGGACGTAGAAAGCACATCTCCAGCATCCACCGAAAGATGAAGGAAAAGGGCAGAGACTTCGATCGCATCTACGATGTGTGTGCCACCCGAGTGATTGTGGATGACATCAAGGACTGCTATGCGGCCCTGGGCATAGTGCACTCGCTGTGGCGACCCATCGCCGGCGAATTCGATGACTACATCGCCATGCCCAAGGACAACATGTATCAGTCCTTACACACGGCCGTCGTTGGACCTGAGGGACGCCCTCTGGAGGTCCAGATCCGTACGTGGGACATGCATTGGACCGCCGAGTACGGGGTCGCCGCCCATTGGCGATACAAGGAGCAGGTGGAGCGCGATGCCGTCTTGGAGGCCAAGATGGCCTGGCTGCGGCAGATGATGGACTGGCGCCGCGAGCTGGTTGATGCCCAGGAATTCGTCGATTCGCTGAAGACGGACCTCTTCCCCGAAGAGGTCTATGTTTTCACCCCCAAGGGAGATGTCGTGGAATTGCCCCGGGGCTCGACCCCGGTGGATTTCGCCTATCACGTGCATACGGAAATCGGTCAGCTGTGCCAGGGCGCCAAGGTGAATGGCAAGATCGTTCCGCTGAACTATCAACTCAAGGACGGCGATCAGGTTATGATCCTCACGGCCAAGAGAGGCGGCCCCAGTCGAGATTGGCTGAACCCGCATCTGGGATACGTGCGCACCAGCCGCGCCCGCCAGAAGATTCGGCAGTTCTTCCGGCGGCAGGAGCGAGCGGAGAATATCACCCGGGGTAGAACACTCCTGGAGAGGGAGTTGAAGCGACTCGGCATCGAGCACGAGAGTTACGAGGAGATCGCCAAGCTGTTTCGCTTCAAGAAGATCGACGACCTGTTGGCCGCCATTGGCTACGGTGACATCAATGTCCATCAGATCTCAACCAAGCTGCTCGACGTGGAGACGGAGGAGACACTCCCCGAAGAAGGGCGTCCATCGGATCTCCCAAGTGAGGCCAGGGGTGTCACGGTGACCGGAGTGGGCGGTCTACTGACCCGCATAGGCGGTTGCTGCAACCCCCTCCCTGGAGATGAGATCATAGGCTATGTGACGCGGGGACAGGGAGTGACTATCCATCGTATGGACTGCGGCAACGTTCTCCGGGTGCTGAGAGACGGCGACAAGGAACGCCTCATCGAGGTGGACTGGGGCGAGGACGTAGATGCCGCGTATCCTGTCGCGATCAAGATCACGGCCTACGACCGCAGGGGTTTGCTCAAGGACGTGGCTGCAATCATCGATGCCGAGGACGTGAACATGATCTCCGCGAGCATAAACACCAGAAAGAAGGACCAGATCGCTACCATTGTGGCAACCCTAGAGATATCGGGCATGGCGCAACTCAGCCGGGTGCTGGCCAAGATAGAAACCCTCACCAATGTCCTGGAGGCGGTGCGACAGACCGACTGAGGGAGCAGTGCAGGTCATGAGTCGGGAAGAAGTAGGCCCACGGCGTGCCGTGGGCCTACGAGTGTGCTAGAGGTCTGTTGAGTTGCTGGCCTATCTCTTCCGCATCCGCAGCCCAGCGTATCCTGCCAAGCCCATCAATCCACTGGCGAGGAGCATCACGCTCCCCGGCTCGGGCACGAATTCTTCTGGCGGCGGTGGCTCTTCCGCCTCCAAGAAGCACCAATCCGTGCCGAACTCTATGAAGTTGCCCGGCGGATCGACGCCAGGGAAGGTCAGGTCCCACTGCAGGCCAGCTCCGGTATCCTTCCAGCTTGGAACCACGGTGTCGCTGAAGCCCGGCCCAGGTCCAGTCATATCACCGATGTTGTTCCAGATCAGCTGGTAGCCTGCTTCCTGGTGATGGCTGGGGGACGGCATCGCGAACCCCAGGTCCGTCAGCACCGGCACAAAGTACTCCAGGAAGGTCATATCCTGGTTCCACGCGCCCACCGAGCCCGTGGCCGCATCGTAATACCCAAAGCCCTTCGTGGAGTCGTCGGGCCACAGATCGGCGGCGTGGAAGAAGGTGAAACTGTCGGGGAACGGCGATTGCAGGTTGTCGACCGTGTACATGACCCTGAAGCAGTCATCGCCGTTGACGTATCGGATCCACTGGGTCACGCCCACAGCCGGCGCCCAAACAGAGGTAGTCATCTGCCAGGGATCGGCAGCGGTACCACTTCCGGTGACGGCGCTCTGGCTGATAGGTGCCCACGGTGT
The DNA here is from genome assembly GCA_030603665.1 of Chloroflexota bacterium. GTDB lineage: Bacteria > Chloroflexota > Anaerolineae > UBA7937 > B3-Chlor > JAUVXJ01. The sequence continues at coordinate 46,715 of JAUVXJ010000019.1, forward strand.
CACTGGGTTCGCAGACGACAGATCGTGATTGGCCCAATCGGGTCCAAGTACCAGCGCGGGTAGTCCCGGCTGACCCCACCACATGAACCCCCCGCTGTCCGCCTCGTTGTAGTTGGGTGGGTCGACCTGCCCATCGGTCTTCCCGGCGTAGAAGACCTGGATGCTGGTGTCCGCAGCCACGTGGATGGTAAGGGGGTCTCCAGTGATCGTCTTGTGTCCAACGGAGCTGACGCTGGGCCCACTGGGAGGGTTGCCCTTGTCGGCCAAGGCCAGCGCGGGCAGCATTGACACCAGCAGGGCCAGACTCATGGCCAACATCAGCCCTCTAAGGATTCTTCTCTCGAACATCTTCCTCGAACCTCCTCTCGCTTTCCAGCGCTCGTGGCAAGAAACAGGAGCAACTGAAACCATTATAGCACATGACGTCTTGCGTGTCAAGGCCGTTTTGCGAATCCCTTCTACCTGCCAAAACGACGTACCGCTGTGCAGCCCAAGATCACCCTTCATTTGGATGAACAGCAGAAGTGGCTGCGTCGTTGAGCAGCCACGTGATCATTGAGTTGCTGCTATGCAGTTCTTGCGAGAAGCGCGACGAGGAGGGCCGCTATTGGAACGAGAACGAGCGACGGCCCACTGGCTCCAGTTGCCCTGCAGCGTATCTTCGGCGGATCTAATACCGGCTGGCAACCTCGGTGCGACGGTAGTCCTTGGGCATGTATTTCTCACGCCGCCTCATGTGCTCGGCAAGCGATTCCCGGTTGAAGTGCCAGCGGCCAGCCGCCTTGTGCGCCACTAGCTTGTCCTCCAAGGCCAGCTTGGAGAGACGCGCTCGGGTCAGGCCGGTGATCCTGCGGGCCTCAGCGGTCGTGGCCCAGCCTTGGGGCGCATTCTTCGTGAAGTTGACGAGCTGCGTGGGCTCCAAGAACCAGCAGTTGGACCTCCGCTCGGCCGTCACGAGGCCCTCGCGGCACCAACGCCCAATGGCGTCCTTGCCCCAGCTAGTCGCCTCCACGGCCTCGCGCATGGTGAGCCAGTGCGTGGGGATGTCCCTTGGCCACACCCGCATCTGTAGCCCGCGTCGCTTCGCTCCCTCCTTGCGCGCATGGTAATAGTCCAGCAGCCCTTGCCTGGAGATGGCCCACTTCATCTTCGTGCCGCCGCCCATGGGCTCCTTGTAGGCATGCACCAGGCTCTTCTGGCAGAGGCGATGGATGGTCGAGCGCGAGCACTCGAAGATGGCCGTGGCCTCGTTGATGTCCAAGAACTCCTTGTGCTGAACGCGGTCCAAAGCTTCCTGGTTGATTGTCTCCATAATTCTTAACCCCTTTCGGCAGTCTGGGATGAATCGTGCTATCAGTGTGCAGAGTGCCACAGCTGTGGAGGACTCTGCCAGGTTGGCGACAACAGACTTCTACTCTAATATTATCAAACGTTACCTGCTATGTCAAGCGGGCGCGAGCGGACCCTCAGTAGGCTCTACCTTGCCTGACGTTCAGGGCAGCCGCGCTGGGCTGTCACCTCCAGGCTCCGCTCTATTGACTGCCCAGGTATTGAGGCGAGGCATTCCCAACTGTGGCTGTTCCCTGGGCATTCCCCCTTTTGACGGCCAGCCCTGTTACCTGTGTTCGGAGATCGCCCACTGACGATCAGGCTGCCAGGTGTACTGGCTCTGTAGCAGCGCGGCGGGGCCGTATGCTATAATCTGCCTGCTGTGTTGAGGAAGGCGATCTTCATATCTATTGCCATCTTGTCGGTGGCCGCTGTGACGGTGGGCGCACTGTACTGGCGGCAGCTCGGCCGCACGGGAACAGCTGCCCTCTTCGTGGAGGAGGGGGAAGCCACTGTCAGGCGTGGAATCCGCACCCTTCACCTGGCATCCGCCCAGGCTTACGAGGTCAGAAGCGGCGATCAGATCCGCACGGTGGCAGACTCCCGTGCTCTTCTAGTCGTCTCGCCCGCCACTTCTGTGGTCTTGCAGTCGGAGTGCGAGGTTCTCGTGCGGGTCCTGTCATGGGAGGAGGCTGGCTCATCCGTAGCGGAACTTCAGTTGGGGGCCGGTGAGACGTTGCACCAGGTGCGCCAGTCGCCTGACCCTGGGAGCCGGTACGAGGTACACACCCCAGCGGCAGCCGTAAGACTGTCAGCGGGCCAGCATCGCGTCCTGGTCTCCGACGACGGAGCAACCAGGGTTGAGGTCTTGGAGGGGGTGGCCAGCGTCACTGCTCAGGACACCGAGGTGGAGATATGGCCGGGAGAGTATAGCTCCATCCCCGTAGGGCGGGCGCCGTCGGTCCCGCAACCCGTTGTTGCCCGCCTCGTCTTTGTATCGGAGAGAACGGGCAATCCCGACATCTGGTTGTTGAACGAGGAAGGGCGTGAAGCTCAGTTGACTCACCATGCGGCGGTGGACCAGGCGCCGGTCTGGTCGCCGGACGGGACGCGCATCGCCTTCGAGAGCAGGCGCGATGGCAACAGCGAGATCTACGTGATGGATGCCGACGGGTCGAACCAGGTCAATCTCACTCGCCACGCGGGACACGATCACGCTCCCGCCTGGTCTGCCGACGGCACTCTGATCGCCTTCGAGTCGCTTCGTGATGGTCCACGCCAAGTGTATGTCATGAAGGCCGACGGTACTGAAGGGGCCAGGCTTACGAACGGGCCAGGGCTCAGCGTGGCCCCTCACTGGGAAATCGGTGGTTCCGAGATCGTCTTCAGCAGGATCGAGGATGACTCCAACAGCGACGGCGCGTTGGATCTGCGGGACATGTCTGCTCTCTTCTCCGTGCCACCTACGGGCGGCATGGAGATGATCTGGCATACGCGGTTCGTCTTCGACGAGAGGGTCTTCCCTTGGGCTCGTCGGCCCGTGGGATAGTGGTTGGCTCGCGCAACGGCTGGGGACGCTTTCGGCAGAATGTGGCGGCAGAGAGCGGCGAGGACGGGCCTCCAGTCCTTTCGCTGGAATAGCTCGGCGCCCGGATAGCGGTTCGCGAGAGCAGCGAGGTTGAGGCGGTGTACTGAGGCGGTCCGGTCTCAGATCAAATGAGGGTGGGAGCTGATCATGACGGATGACGAACGAAGAGAACTGAGAGATAAGATCGCGGAACGCCTGGATTCGTGCAATGGCGATACCCTGGTGCGGATCTCGGAGTTGCTGGACCCCGCAGAGGGCGGAGAGGTGGAGGTACCCGTCCTCTTCCCCGACGGCATCAGCCGAGGGCAGTTCATCGCCGGTGTGGCGGCCGGAGGAGCCGCTCTTGTCTCCACAAACCTGGCTACCGGCTTGGTGGCAGGCTCTCTGGGAACGAAGGCGGGCCAAGCGACGGCGCAGATGGAAGCCGAGGTCGAACTGCTCAAGCTGAGGGGACTGGTCACACTCTATGAGAACCTGGAGCAGGTGGGCCTGGACGCGCTTCTCAGCACCGGTCTCGTTCTCGTTTCTGTGTCACTGCAGGGCCTTGAGAGTGGCATCACGATCCTGGAGAGCGGGGTTCGGGTTGTGGATGCAGGCGTGACTGCGTTCGAGCTCTCTTTCCCCACGATTCGCAGAGGGTTGATTGCTGTGGAGAACCTCTTCTCGGGCTTGGAGGCCCGGCTGGCGCGACTCGAGGAGTTGATGGGTGAGGTTCAGGAAATGGTCAGTCCCTTGAGTGACGCTGTGGGCAGTTTCTTCAGCTCGATCGTGGAGCGCATCCCACGTGTGGGGCCTGCGATGCTGGATGCCCTGGATCGGATATCGGACCTGGTGGGGTCCTTGCCGGATGCCGTCGGTGAGGTGAGACGCAGACTGTTAGAACCCTTGCGTGAGGAGTGGTTCACCGACGATGACGAGAGCGGCCTGAAAGGGAAGTTGCTGAACCCTCTTCAAGAGGGGCTGCTGGAGCCCCTGGAGAGCTTCCTCAGCGACTTGGCAGACGCCGTGGACACCTGGCAGCAGCAGTTGCTCGCTCCCGCGGAGCAGGCCCTGACCGAGCGCGAGATCATCAGAGAGCAGATTGTTGACTACAAGGAGCGGGAGGGCATCGCGTGAGCAGGCGCATTCCACTCCTGATTCTGGTTGCGGTCTTGACTCTGGTCACGGCCTGCGAGGGCCCGCTCAACGGCCGTGGAACGCCCACCCCTGAGACCTCTCAGCTTCCTGCTCTGCCCACGGTGGAGGCCTACTTCCAAGCCTGGGGAGAGGAAGAGTATGAGGCGATGTACGCGCTGTTGACGTCCTCAGCTCAACAGGAGATCACCGAGGAGGAGTTCGTCTGGTTCCATCAGTCGATCATGGAGGAGGCGACGGTTATCTCTCATCGGTTCACGGTGGGGAACCTCGTGGAGGGAGAAGGGGAGGCGCAGGCTGATTTCATCCTGACTCTGGATACCATTCTGCTGGGCAGCCCTCAGATCCCCAACCAGCTAAGGCTGGTGTGGGAGGATGCTGGCTGGAGAGTCGATTGGTCGCCCCAGGTCATGTTTCCCTCCATGAGCGCGGATAGCCTGGTCTACCTGCATCGCCTCACCTCGGCGCGAGCCAACATCTATGACCGGAACGGTCGGCCCCTGGCAATTGAGGGGTCGGTGGTCACTGTGGGGGTGGTGCCCAAGGATATCGAGGATGAGAACCGCCTGCTGGCCGAGCTGAGCCGCATCCTGAGTATGAACTGGGACGAGATACAGTCTCTGTACGCAGCTGAGGGCATCCAGCCGCACTGGTTCGTGCCCATCGCCGATCTATCATTCGAAGAGAGTCTCGCCCATGCCGATACGCTGAACTCCCTGCCAGGGGTGATGCTGCGGGAGACGCCGATCCGCACCTACCCTGAGGGCGATCTCGCTGCTCATGTGTTGGGATACATGGGCGAGATAAGCCGGGAAGAGTTGGCCACGTTGGAGTCACAAGGATACGTGGAAGGCGACGCTATCGGCAAGGCGGGGGTGGAGCGGTGGGGCGAGACCTACCTCGCCGGACGACGGGGAGGGATTCTCAGCGTCGTCACCCCTGAGGGAGAGTTGGTGGACACCATTGCAGAATACCCGGCGACGCAGAGCAGAAGCATCTATACCACCCTTGACGTTGAGTTGCAGAGGGTCGCTGAGGAGGCGCTCGGTGAGCATCTGGGAGCGGTGGTCGCTATAGACCCGAGTAGTGGCGAGATTCTGGCCCTGGCCACCAATCCGCGATACGACTCCAACCTGTTGACCTGGGGCAGGTTCGACCAGGCCGCCTGGGCCACCTTAGTCTCCGATGCGGCACGCCCCCTGCTCAATCGAGCCACACAAGGACTGTACCCCGTGGGCTCCGTATTCAAGGCGGTGACCGCCGCCGCCGCCTTGGAGGGGGCGGGATACTCTTCTCAGACCACGGTTGATTGCACGGGCTCCTGGGCCGGCCTTGGTCCCGGATGGGTGAAGTTGGATTGGCTGAAGACGGGGCACGGCCCCATGGCTTTTCGTTCTGCCATCATCCGCTCCTGCGATGTATTCTTCTGGGAGATGGGCCTGCGCCTGAACAGCGTTGATGAGAACCTGCTTCCGACGTATTCGCACTATTTCGGTTTCGGCGAGCTGACTGGGCTGGATGCGGTAGACGAAAGCGAGGGACTGGTCCCGGATCCGGAGTGGAAGGAGGAGTCCTTCACAGGCGAGGGCAACCCCTTCTGGGTTCCGGGCGATGCCGTGAATTTGGCCGTGGGCCAGGGGGACCTGCTGGCAACCCCGCTGCAGGTCGCCAACATGATCTCTGCCTTCGCCAATGGCGGCATCCTGTATCGGCCGCACCTGGTGATGCGCATCTCCGGTACACCGCAGGAGGAGGAAGTGATCTCCACCCCGGCAGAGCGGGGACGATTGCCCGTGTCAGAGGCTAACCTGCAGGTCATTCGAGATGGTCTAGATGGGGTGACCAGCGACCCTGGAGGCACGGCCGTGCGCGCGTTCGAAGGCGCGACCTTCACCTCCGCCGGCAAGACCGGAACGGCCGAGACCCCGGAGGAGAAGCCTCACGCCTGGTTCGCCGGATACGCTCCGTACGAGGACCCTCAGATCGCCGTCGCCGTGGTGGTGGAAAACAGTGGCGAGGGCTCGGTGTTCGCCGCGCCCATCTGTCGCCAGGTGATGGAAGCCTTCTTCTACGGTCCTCCTCCGCCGGAGTCACCGGAGGAGGAATAGACCTGCTTCGCCTGGTCTCCCTGGCGAGGGCAATCGGGCGACCCAGAGCCAATCGATGGTCAGATGTTCCGGTGGTACTCTATTTTCGCTCCGTAGACGTTGATGCCCGGTCCGTCGATCTCCAACCACAGATAGACGCCTTGACTGGGCCACACCACGGGGAAGTTGATGCCGCTATCCACGAATTCGCCCACGTCAACGGTCGTGCCGCCGGTGAAGATGTATCCCATCTCTTGCTCGAACCCCTGGTCGGGTCGGGTGCGGAACAGCTTCAAACGCGCGTCTTTGGCCCCGTTGTTGTCCCAGGCGTAGAGAGTTAGCGACTCCACCGTTACCGACGGCAGGCAGGGGAAGACCACAGGCGCAGTGAACCAGCCGACGCTGGAGTCCATGCGTATGTACCCGCCATCGTTGTGCCAGTCCAGGCCGTCCTCATAGGGAATGAAGAACCCCGCGGGTATGGTCACCCTTCTGGTGATGTCCTGTTCACTAGGTCTGCCATTGGGCCCAGCCCAGACCAAGCCAGTCATGGCGACGACAACCACCATTCCCACCGCGAGTGCGGTCCAAGCCTTCTTTTTCATCCTTACCTCCCCTCTTCCATGTATGGTACAGTAGGATCACTGCATCTCTCAAGCGCTACGTGGACTCTATCGGAGATCTTGCTTTGCGTCAAGTGTTCAGGAGGCATTGGCTGCGCTAGTGCAGTTTGACTGTGGCCAGCCTTTGACCGCCGCCAGGAAGTGGAGTAACATCCTATTTGGGCGGCCTTTGCTCCTCTAGCAGCATTGAACCATATTGAGTCTTGGGCCTTTCCAATAGCTGTTTTCTAGCAACTCAGGGCCGTTTGACGGCAGTCACGTTGGAGGACGCTTGCTTTAGAGTGGGACTTGCACGATCCAGTAGGAGAGAATGCGCCTAGAGATCGGTATTGTCGGCTTGCCCAACGTGGGCAAGTCCACCTTGTTCAATGCCCTCACTCTGGCCGGGGCGGAGGTGGCTTCCTACCCGTTCACCACCATCGAGCCCAACGTTGGCGTGGTGCCCGTAGCTGACGAACGGCTCGAGAAGATCGCCTCTCTGGTGAAGCCGGAGAAGGTCACTCCCACCACTATCAGGTTCGTCGACATCGCGGGCCTGGTGAAGGGCGCCAGCTACGGCGAGGGGCTGGGGAATCAGTTCCTCGGAAACATCCGAAATGTTGATGCCGTGGCCATGGTGGTGAGGTGTTTCCGGGCACCGGACATCCCGCATGCCACCGAGGATCTGGATCCCGGCGCGGACATCGAAGTGATCAACCTTGAGCTGGCTTTGGTGGACCTTGGAACGGTGGAGAACCGCCTGGAGAAGGTGAGGACCGCCAGCAAGGGAAGGGCCAAGGAGTACGAGGCCGAGTTGCGCTTGCTTCAGCGCCTTCAGGAGGTGCTGAGCCGGGGTGGAAGGGCTGAGGAGGTGCCTCCGCAGGCGGATGAGGCAGGAATCTTGGCAGGCTACGGTCTCCTCACGGCCAAACCCCAGCTCTACATCGCCAACGTCGATGAAGAGGCTCTCTCCGATGGCGATGGTCTGGTTCGCGAGGTGGAGAAGGCGGCGTCGATCGCCGGTGTCGAGGTGGTCAGGATCTGCGCTCAGCTGGAGGCGGATCTGGCGGACTGGCCCGCCGACGAAGCCGAGGCCTATCGCGCCGAACTGGGTCTTGAGAAGTCTGCGCTGGAGCAAGTGATCTCCGCCGGCTATCGGCTGCTGAACCTGGTCACTTTCTTCACGGCGACGGGCCGTCGCGAGGTCCGAGCCTGGACAGTGGTCGAGGGCACGTCTGCCTGGGAGGCGGCGGGCAAGATCCACACTGATATGCAGAAAGGTTTCATCCGTGCCGAGGTCGTTCCCAACGCCGAACTCGTCGCCGCGGGCTCCTTTGTGGCGGTGCGTGAGAAGGGTTCGATGCGCCTCGAGGGTCGTGACTACGTGATAGAGGAAGGAGACGTAGTACATTTCCGCTTCAATGTGTAGGCTGTACGGAGGTTTCTACGAGCGAAAGCGCAAGGCTCTGTAGCGGCGGTAGGCCGTTGGTGACCGATCTTCTTTGGTGTTACAATGGAGCACCAAGTGGCCAGATACTGAATGGCCTGCAAAACGTCGAGTGGGTAACGATCTATGATGGCTCACCGTAAGTGGCTGTACATGGTTGTATTGCTTCTGGTTGGAGGCGCGCTGGCCTGCGTGGGAGGTCCGCAGAAGCCCTCTGTGGAGATCCTCGCCCCGCCCACTGGTTCCCAGGTCGCACTGGGCGAACTGGTGGAGATCGAGTACCGGGCCAGCGATGCCAATGCCGTCGTTCGGGTGGATCTCGAGGTTGCGGGGCAGGTGGTGGACTCGCAGAATAGCCCAGTTCCCGAAGGTCAGCCTACCATGACCGGGATCCTGACCTGGGGGGCCAACGATCCAGGCAGCTATACGTTGATCGTCTACGCCTACAATGCCGATCGGACGGCGAGCGATCCCGTTGGGGTCAACATCACCGTCGGGGAGAAGGGCGCCGTTCCAGGCTCAACGGTGACCATCAGCCTGATCATGCCTGGTGCCACGAGGACCGCAGGCGGCACACAGACGGTTCCGTCCGCGGACGCAACGGCGACCACGACACGCCCTGCGTCCTCACCGGCTGCAAGTGCGACTCGCCCTCCCGTAGCGCCTACGCCTACTACACCCCCGCCTCCCCCCACGGCCACGCAACCTCCGCCACCTCCAACTGCGACAACCGAATTGGCGAACTTGTGGGTGGAGAACTACACGTCGGTGGACATCTGTGAGGTGTACTTCTCGTTCCCCTCTGAGGACTGGAGACCGAATAGACTGCTGGGTGGAGCCAGGATCTATGCTGGGCAGAGCGCTTTGTGGACGATTCCTCCGGGCAACTACGACCTGTGGGCGCTGGACTGTGCGGGAAATGGCCTGGTCGTGATTTCGAACCAGCCTATCTATGGGGATTGGGTCTGGGAGATCTATCCGCCGCTTCCGCCGCCGCCTCCGCCAGCTGAACCAATAACCCTGGCGGTCCATAACTACTGCAGCGAGGCCATCGGGGAGCTATACATTTACCAACCCTCAGATCCGACCAACGGGCCTAACCAAATAGAAGGGTATTCGATTCCACTCGGCGGCAGCCAGTTCTTCGGCATTGAGTCTGGGATGTGGGCGGTTGATGCATACGATGTGGGCGGGTACTGGCTCGATTCGATGCCTCCGATGGAGTTCCCGCCAGGGAACGACCCGATGTGGAATGCCTGCGCCAGTGGCTAGAGTGGAGGTTGACTTGCGCTGGTCCAGGGGGGGCTCCGGGCACACGATAAGCCTCTAGGGAGCTCCTCTGGAGGGCCTTGCGGACAAGGGTTGGACCTCCGCGGCAAGGAGTTGTGGGATGGCGCCGCCTAGCAGACAAGTGGGTGTGCAGCTGACAGACGAGGAGCACGCTCGTCTGAGGAGCCTTGCTGCGAAGCGTGAGTGCTCTGTTCAAGATCTGGTCCGCCAGGCGATCAGGCAGGTGTACATGAACGAGCTGGAGACCGACCTCAGCGTGCGGGAGGTCCGTCGGGTGGCTCAGAGAAGTCTTCTGGCCGTCGAGGACGAGGAGGAGATCGGCATCGGCGGGCCCAAGATCCTGGCGGAAGGAGAGGGAGCGCACCGGGATTAGAGGGTGTCAGCATACTAGTTGGCAGCTCAAGCAGATCCTGAGGAGGTTGCTATGAGAGTTCTATTGGTTCAACCACCTGAGAGCCAGAGCGTGGTGGGATTCAGCAAGTTCGGGTGCCCTGAACCGCTGGCTCTGGAGATCCTGGCCGGCAGCCTGGCCGATCATGACGTGCGGATTTTGGACATGCGCCTCGACCCCGACCTGGAGCGTTGCATACGAACCTTTCGGCCCCACGCTGTTGGGGTCACTGGGTACACGTGCAATGTGCCACAGATGCTCGCCATTTGCCGAGATGCTAAGGAGCTGGATGTTGATATTGTGACCCTGGTGGGAGGCTACCACGCGACCTTGTGCCCGGAGGATTTCGACACGGCCGATGTCGACGTGGTCGTGGTGGGGGAAGGTGAGACAACGCTGCCTGAGTTCCTAGCGGCCCTGGAAGAGGGCAGGGACCTCGGAGAGGTGGCAGGGCTTGTCTACCGAGAGAACGGAGAGCAGGTCGTCACCGCTCCCAGACAGTTGCTGGCCGACCTCGACGAGAGCCCGATGCCGGCCAGACACCTCACCGATGAGTATCGGGAGAATTACTTCTTCCAGTTCTGGGCATCGCCTGCTCCTGTGGAAACGGCCCGCGGGTGCCCTCACAAGTGCAAGTTCTGCTCAGTGTGGGTCTTTCATCGGGGTCGCTGCCGGTATAAGTCTCCGGAGAGGGTGCTGGAGGAGTTGAAGCGGGTGAAGAGCGAAATCGTCTACTTCGTGGACGACAACTTCCTGCAGAATCTGCCCAGGGCTGAGGAGATTCACCAACTGGTCAAGAGTGCAGGACTGAAGATGAGGTACTGGATGCAGGCCCGCAGCGATAGCATAGCAAGACGACCAGATCTCATTGAGCGCTGGGCCGAGGTCGGCCTCTCCACGGTGCTGGTGGGCTTCGAGAAGTTCCGCGAAGAGGAGTTGGCGGATCTGCGAAAGGGAAGCTCCGTGAAGACCAACGAGGAAGCGGCTCGGGTCTTGCGGGCAAATAATGTGGATATCTGGGGTGCCTTCATCGTGGACCCAAGCTGGCGCAGGTCCGATTTTGACGCCCTAATCGATTACGTCCACCATCTCAAGATCAGCTTCCCTCAGTTCAGTGTGCTGACACCTCTGCCCGGCACGGAGTTCTTCCGCGACAAGCTGGGTGAGCTGACTACACGCAACTACGAGCTATTCGACTTCATGCACAGTGTACTGCCCACCAGTCTTCCAGCGGGGCAGTTCTACGGCGAAATGGCGCGGCTGTACTCCAGTACGACCATGAGTCTGTCTGATTTGAAGCAGCGCATTCGATCGGGACATATCCAGTCCTCCGGATTGCGACGCCTCAAGAATCTGCTCTCTGAGCTCACCAATCCCGAGGCGTACCTGAGGGGTCTGGAGGAAGACGGCCAGGCCGGGTGATGCGGACCCCGTGGCTGAACTGAAGCGCGGCGTGGTGGCCGGCGGCAGTGTGTGGCGTAAGTATCTAGTGCGGTTGACATTGACTGGGCAATCTGCTATACTATGTATTTGACTGCGTACGCGGGCCCTTTGCTCAGCACATATGGAGGTTTCAAGCCGACGTAGCTCAATAGGCAGAGCAGCGGTTTTGTAAACCGCCGGTTGCGGGTTCGAGTCCCACCGTCGGCTCCATCCTTGGTATGGAGTCAAGGGCAGGTACCCAAGTGGACAAAGGGGGCTGACTGTAAATCAGCTGGCTCCGCCTTCGGAGGTTCGAATCCTTCCCTGCCCATTCTCGGCTCAACGCCCACGTAGCTCAGCCGGCAGAGCACGTTCTTGGTAAGAACGGGGTCATGGGTTCAAGTCCCATCGTGGGCTTCATTACCTGGACTCTGGACTATGGAGGAAACACAATGCCTAAGGAGAAGTTTGTCAGGGACAAGCCGCATGTCAATGTGGGGACGATAGGGCATGTAGATCATGGCAAGACGACGTTAACGTCGGCGATGACGAAGGTTTTGAGTATGAGTGGGTTGGCGGATCATCGGCCGTTTGACACGATAGACAATGCGCCGGAGGAGAAGGCGCGTGGGTTGACGATAGCGATATCTCACGTGGAGTATCAGACTGAGAATCGGCATTATGCGCATGTG
>JAUVXJ010000031.1 GCA_030603665.1 Chloroflexota bacterium
TTGGCGGATTAAAGCTCCGGCGCTTCGGGATGGGCCTGCGGCCGATTAGCTAGTTGGTAGGGTAATGGCCTACCAAGGCGATGATCGGTAGCTGGTCTGAGAGGATGGTCAGCCACACTGGCACTGAGATACGGGCCAGACTCCTACGGGAGGCAGCAGTAAGGGATATTGCGCAATGGGGGAAACCCTGACGCAGCAACGCCGCGTGGGCGATGAAGGTCTTCGGATCGTAAAGCCCTTTTCTGGGGGATGAGAAAGGACAGTACCTCAGGAATAAGTCTCGGCTAACTACGTGCCAGCAGCCGCGGTAAAACGTAGGAGGCGAGCGTTATCCGGATTTACTGGGCGTAAAGGGCGTCTAGGCGGTGTCCTAAGTTGGGCGTGAAATCTCCCGGCTCAACCGGGAGGCGCCGTCCAATACTGGGACACTTGAGGGCAGGAGAGGAAAGTGGAATTCCCGGTGTAGTGGTGGAATACTTAGATATCGCGAGGAACACCAGTGGCGAAGGCGGCTTTCTGGCCTGCACCTGACGCTGAAGCGCGAAAGCGTGGGTAGCGAACGGGATTAGATACCCCGGTAGTCCACGCCGTAAACGATGGATACTAGGTGTTGGTGGTCATTGACCCCATCAGTGCCGCAGTTAACGCGTTAAGTATCCCGCCTGGGGACTACGGCCGCAAGGCTAAAACTCAAAGGAATTGACGGGGGCCCGCACAAGCAGCGGAGCGTGTGGTTTAATTCGAGGCTACGCGAAGAACCTTACCTGGGCTTGACATGGTAGTGGTAGTGAAGCGAAAGCGGAACGACCCTTCGGGGAGCTATCACAGGTGCTGCATGGCTGTCGTCAGCTCGTGCCGTGAGGTGTTAGGTTAAGTCCTGTAACGAGCGCAACCCTCATCACTAGTTGTACTTCTCTAGTGAGACCGCCAGGGTATACCTGGAGGAAGGTGGGGATGACGTCAAGTCAGCATGGCCTTTATGTCCAGGGCTACACACACGCTACAATGGCCGGTACAACGGGTTGCCAAGCCGCGAGGTGGAGCTAATCCTTCAAAGCCGGTCTCAGTTCGGATTGTAGTCTGCAACTCGACTACATGAAGCTGGAGTTGCTAGTAACCGCAGGTCAGCCACACTGCGGTGAATACGTTCCCGGGCCTTGTACACACCGCCCGTCACGTCATGAAAGCTGGCAACACCTGAAAGCAGTGGGCCAACTCGCAAGAGAGGCAGCTGTCTAGGGTGGGGCTGGTGATTGGGACGAAGTCGTAACAAGGTAGCCGTACCGGAAGGTGCGGCTGGATCACCTCCTTTCTAGGGAGATCTCCCGGTCGAGAGACCGGGTCATCCCAGGTCAATCACAGGCCCACGGGTCTGTGCCGCCCCGATGCCTGCGCTTCCTGCCACTCCTCGGTGGTTAAGGTCTTCTTCTTCGATGGGTGATGTCTGGACAAGGGGGTTGACATGGAGACGAGATACCGCGCCCTGCGAACTATCGCCACCATCTTCAAGGTCCTCGGTTGGGTCATCCTGATCCTCGGAATCCTCGGTGCGTGTGGAGCCTCGGCTTCGATGCTACTGGGCGGGGCCGCGTACTTGGGAATGGAGGGATCGGGTGGAGGCGATGTCGTGGTTGGGTTGATCCTCGCCGTCGTCGTCTTCATAGTGATGATTGTCACCGTCGGTATCTATGCTCTGATCCTGATTGCCGCGTCCGAAGGCATCAGCGTATTCCTGGACATCGAACAGAACACGAGGGAGATGGCCAGACGTCTGGCCCAGAGGGAGACCCCTGTTCCTCCTCCACCACTTGGTCAGTGAGTGATTCGCACGGGCCATTAGCTCAGTTGGCTAGAGCACTCCTCTGATAAGGGAGAGGTCTCTGGTTCAAGTCCAGAATGGCCCACCACAGGTGTCAGAAGCCCCAGTCCCCAGCAGGACTGGGGCTTTGTGTTATGTGGCTTCTTGATGGGTCCACCGATCAGCCGCTGGCGCCACTCCATGAAGACATGATCGGGGGTGTGACCCAATTCGGGTGGGCATCTCCCTTGCCAGGAGGGGTCGGGGTCTCCTGCCCCTTCAACTTCAGTGAAAGTGTGCGGCGGGCTGTGCGGCGGTGACCGAAGCGAGGATCGTGGATCTCACTATATGGCGCGCTTGACAAACTTGTAGCGATCCCGTATACTGCCGACGCTTATAGAGGTATAGCAGGGGTCGACCTGAGCGAAGGGGCCACAGACCCTGGGGAGTATTCGGCGGCCTGGGCGATGTCCCGGGCACTTTGTTTGAGGGCCAGAGCACACCAGATTGGCGCCTCACCAACTGAATGGGAGACGAGAGCTCCCACACCGGCGATCTGGTTTCGTCCGGCCAACTCATAATCGGCTCATAGAAGGAGTGATTGGGATGGCGACTGCGATCAAGGGCAAGCTACTGCTAGACGGCACTGGAGGGAAACCCTTATCGAACCCTGTGATCCTGGTGGAGGGAGACACCATTGTGGCAGCGGGGACGGCGGATGATGTTCCAGTTGATCCGGAGGCCCAAGTGATTGACCTCTCGGATAAGACCATCCTGCCTGGTTTGATGGATGCGCACATCCACCTCGTTGGCCTGAAGAGCATGGAAGACATGGCGGAGTTGATCCGGACCCCTCCGCCGTTGTCTGCGCTTCGCACGACAGTGGAAGCTCGTAGGCTCCTGGAGGCTGGCTTCACGTCAGTGCGCACGGTCGGAGGTCCGACCGCCATCTTCCTGAAGCAAGCCATAGAAGAGGGAGTGGTCTCGGGACCGCGGATCATGGCCTCGGGCCGCTCGTTCATTCAGACCAGCGGCGGCGGAGACCCGTGGGATATCCCCCTCGAACTGATGGAGATTGCCGCCAGTCTGGGGAGAGGATTGGCGGAGACCGTCGACGGCCCGGTGGAATGCCGGAAGGGCGTGCGCCGCCGCCTGCGGGAAGGGGCAGATCTGATCAAGATCCTGACCACGGGCGCTGTGTTCTCCAAGGAGAACCCGCCCACACGGGTCGGGTTCACCCAGCCAGAAATCGATGCGCTGGTGGATGAGGCCCACCGTATGGGACTCAAGGTTGCTGCTCACGCCCACGGAACCGAGGGCATACGCAGCGCCCTTCTGGCAGGTGTGGACAGCATCGAGCACGGTACGTACCTAGATGACGAATGCATCGAGTTGATGCTGAAGCAAGGCACGTACCTGGTTCCCACCTTCGCCATTTTCAAGCGGGTGATGGACACTGCAGGCGATGATGTGCCTGAGTATGCGATGCGGCAGGGCCTGCAGGTCCATGAGACGCATGAACGGAATTTCCTCAAAGCCTACCGAGCTGGCGTGAAGATTGGCTGCGGAACCGACTTCGTGGGGCCGCCGCCCATTGAGCATGGTCCAAACGCCGTGGAATTGGTGTACCTGGTGGAAGCAGGGATGACACCCATGGATGTGATCGTCTCCGCTACCGGCGGGAACGCCGATCTTCTGGCGCTAGCAGAGAAAACGGGTACAATCACCACAGGGAAACTGGCGGACATCATTGCCGTGGACGGCAACCCGCTGGATGACATGCAGACCCTTCTGAATGTGCCCTTTGTGATGAAGGGTGGAGAGGTTGTCAAGCACGTCTCGGATTAGGCTACCACGTCTCTAGCAGGGCGGGCCTTCTGAGGCCAAAGCACTCAGTCGGTAAGGCCTCAGCCAGGGGATACGGGCTCAAGAGCCGATCTTGCGGTCTTGGTCCAGCGAAGCGGCACCGTATGGGCTGTCAAAGGATACATGCCCAGATCGCGTGGACCCACTTTCCTAGTCGCTCGTCGTCCCGCGCGGGCTGCGCCGAGACGCTTCTGACGACACCTCGGATTCTGCCTCAAGGTCGCAGCGAGCGTTCATCGTTGTTTCACCAGTCTCCCAAGTTGCCCGTTGCTGCACACCATACCGCGAAGCTGGAGATGGATACTGTGTGAATGAGGTGTTACTCCGCGTATAGCTGGGCCCAGCACGACAAGTGCTGCGCCGCCGAATGCCAGGCAAACAGACCGGCCGGACGAGGGCTTGACAAACTGTGAACTGGATGCTATAATGCTAACATAGTCAAGGTGGTGTATAGGCAATAGACATGCTTGAGCCTTGACAATCTGTGTAACCAGTGCGGAGTGAAACCGCTCAATCTAGGTGCTCGGATTGGCTGATGCTATCTCACTTGAATGCCCTCGAAGAAGCAACGAATGACACTATGTGAATGCACTGTTAGCCTGTGTGCAACTCAACCTGGTCCCCGCCACAGGTTCCACTCCCACGTTCGTCAGGGATGGACGCTAGATTCGATACGTATCTCTAGATGAGAGCTCGCGACATGGGCCTCCGCCAAACCGACGTGATAGGCTCTACCGATGGTGTCCGGATGATTCACACAGGATTCCCAGATACGGTGGAGTTGTTCGGGGTCGGGCAAGCCTTCTCGCCACTCGCGAGTCTGAGCCGGGAGGGCGTCTTGTGACCACTATTGTCAGAGGCAAGCTCCTGATTGACGGTACGGGGAACCCCCCAATTGCGGACCCGGCCATTGCCGTCGAAGGCGACACCATCAGCGCCGTAGGCACGGCCGGCGAGATTCAGGTCGACCGGGATGCCCGCGTCATCGATTTGTCCGGCATGACCCTTCTCCCAGGCCTCATCGACGCCCACATTCACCTCGAGGGCTGGAAGACGATGGACCTCATGGACTGGATGACCACTCCCGTGGCGGTGAGCGCCCTGCGCGCAACCGCAGACGCTCGGCGGTTGCTGGAGGCAGGGTTCACCGCCGTGCGCTGTTTGGGTGGCGCCGCCAGCCTCTATCTCAAGCAGGCCATCGAAGAGGGAGTCATTCAGGGCCCGCGCATCGTGACCTCTGGACGGTCCTTCATCCAGACCAGTGGCGGGGCAGATCCCTGGGAGCTGCCGGTGGAGTGTGTGGAGGTCCTCGATCGTCTGGAGCAGACTCTGGCTGACACCGTGGATGGGCCCGAAGAGTGCCGGTTGGGGGTGCGGCGTCGATTGAGGGAAGGCGCTGATTGTATCAAGATCCTGACGACCGGGGCCGTACATTCTGAGCACAATCCCCCCACACGGGTGGGGTTCACCCAGGAAGAAACGGACGCCCTCGTAGATGAGGCACACCGTCTGGGACTGAAGGTCGCAGCTCACGCCCATGGCACGGCCGGCATTCGTACCGCCATCTTGGCGGGCGTAGACACGATCGAGCATGGCTCATACCTGGATGAAGAGTGTATCGAGCTGATGCTTGAGCGGGGCACCTACCTGGTGCCGACGTTCTCTGTGGGGCGCTGCAACCTGGACCCTGGGGCGGATGGATTGCCAGACACCGAGTATGGGCTGCGCCAAGGGAGAGAGATCCGGGGTGCTCATCGCCGGAGTTTCGACCAAGCCTACGAGGCAGGAGTCAAGATTGCCGCCGGCACTGACTTCATTGGCGTACCGCCGATGAAGCACGGCCTGAACGCCATGGAACTGGAATGCCTGGTGGAGGCAGGAATGTCGTCGATGGAGGCGATTGTGGCCGCCACGAGCAGCGCCGCGGACGCCATCGGTCTGGGTGCACGGGCGGGGACCGTTGCGGCAGATGGCTGGGCCGATTTTGTGGCGGTCGAAGGCAACCCCTTGGATAGGATAAGACTTCTGAGCGACGTTGCTTTTGTGATGAAGGCAGGCGAGGTCATCAAGAACCGAGCCACGACTGTGGAATGAACGAAGCGTTCAGGAAGGGGGTGATGCAGCCAATCCGAGATGTGAGAGTTGCCTGACTTGATCGTGTGTGAAGCAGTATGTCTGAGTTTACCCCATTATGGAGGACAGAGTGAAGAAGCAACTTGGAAGAGTTACCGTATCTCTGCTGCTGCTGGCGATGGTTCTGGCGCTGTTGCCGGGGTGTGGAACACCAGCGACACCCGCCCCAGAGCCCACCGTTGCCCCGACCGAACCCCCGGCTCCGGAAGATACTCCGGTCCCGGAGGCAACTCCCGCCCCAGAGGCGACGGCCGCCCCGGAGCCAACTCCCGCCCCAGAGGCAACTCCCGTCCCTACGGAGGAGCCGGTGGAGCAGGAGCCGCTGGTGATTGTGATCGGCGTCGACCCCATTACCCTGAACGGGTTGCAGTCAAGGGCTCGAACGACCGGGAATATCATCTGGCACGTGAATGAGCGTCTCGTTGCCCGCGGAAGCGACATGAAGATGGCGCTGTTGCTGGCGGAGAGCATAGAGCAGCCCGATGATCTGACCTGGGTCTTCAATCTGCACGAGGGCGTCATGTTCAGCAATGGGGAAGAGTTCACCTCCGCCGACGTCAAGTTCACCCTCGAGCAAACGGTGGATCCGAAGTGGAACAGCCCTTACGCCGGAGCCATCGCGGATCTCACCATAGACATGGACAACATCGAAACCCCGGATGACTACACGGTCATTCTGCACACCGAGGAGGCGGCGCCCTTGATGCTGGAGCAGCTGGATTTCATCGGCATGTACTCGGAGAAGTACTTCTCTGAGGCGTCCGATGCGGAGATCAGCCAGCAGCCGGTGGGCACCGGCCCGTACGTGGTGACGGAATGGGTCAAGGATGACCATATCACGCTGGAGCTCCGGGATGATTACTGGGGCACGATGCCCGAAATCGAGACCATTGTCGTCCGGCCCATTCCAGATGCGCAGACGCGGTTGGCCGAGCTTCTGGCTGGCAACGCCGGCATCGTCTTGAACATCTCCCCTGACGACACAGAGCGAGTGGACGCCACAGAGGGAGTTCACATGGCGACGGTTAACGGTGGACGTGAGATATTCATCGGCATCCGCACCAACATCGAACCGTTCACCGATGTGCGGGTGCGGCAGGCGTTGAACTACGCCACTAACGTCGAAGCGATTCTCGATAATCTCCTCGGTGTTGGCGAGCGTATGGCCACTGGCTCGAACTACCCGGTTCCCAGTCCTGTAGAGGCATACACGTACGACCCACAGAAGGCGGCAGACCTGCTGGACGAGGTTGGCGTGGTGGACTCGGACGGCGATGGTGTGCGCGAGTGGAATGGCGTGCCGCTGAGTGTCGAGATCGCCTCCCCCAACGGGCGCTATGTCAAGGATGCAGAGATTGCCCAGGCAGTGGCGGGGGATCTGACGGCCATAGGGATCCCGACGGAGGCGAAGGCGTACGAGTGGTCGGTGCTAGCCGACATGGCAATGGGCGAGAACACTCTTCCAGCTTTGCATCTGTTCGGATTTGGCACGGGCTTCAGCGGCCAATTGGAGCATTGGTTCATGACCAAGGATTTCCCCATGAACACCACGAGCTGGGACGATCCTGAATTCGAAACGGTCTATGCAGAGCTGAAGAGCACGATCGACACAGACACCAGGACGGGCATGATCCACGAGCTGGATCAGATCGCTCACGACGGAGCACCCTGGATCTTCATCTGGAAGCAGGTCGATTTCTACGGGGTCAGCGACGGGGTGGAATTCACACCTCGCGCTGACGAGATCATTCCCTACGCCGAGCTTCACTGGGCGGAGTAGGATAGGCAGAAGCTGCCACCTAGCGGCTGGACATTGACAGCCGCTAGGTGGCCTACCTGGACGAAAGTCACAGAATCGGCTGGGCGAAGTCGAGGGGGGATCGGCAGATAGTGGGCCGATCTGCCCATATTGAGGGTGGGCTTTGCCGGCTTGTCTTCACCTACGGCAGGTGTGCCGGCAACAGGCGTAGAGCTCTGTATTTCCGTTGCCTGGCCAAAAGGCTGCGCCAGCGCTTTGAGAAGGACGCGCGATGGTCACATACATAATCCGCAGGTTGTTGCAGGGGATTGTGGTGCTGTTCGGGATCTCGTTTGTCTCCTTTGGAGCCATGTTCCTGGCCGGCGACCCGACCAACCTGATGATCAACGAGACCTGGACACAGGACCAGATCGATGATTTCCGCCACCGGATGGGCTTTGACCGGCCCTGGCCGGTGCAGTACGTAGACTTCCTGAGCAACGCGGTGCGCGGTGACTTTGGCACATCCATCCGTACGACGGACCCCGCGTTTTCGCTGGTCATAGAGCGTATGCCTGCCACGTTACAGCTTACATTTGCTTCGTTGCTCTTCTCGACACTAGGTGCGATTCCCCTTGGAATCATCTCGGCGGTGAAACGTAACACGCTGCCCGACTATCTGAGTATGAGTTTCGCCATTCTTGGCCAGGCCGTACCCCTCTTTTGGCTGGGGATACTGATGATCCAGTTGTTCGGGCTCCAGCTCAGATGGTTGCCCATTTCGGGCCGTGGAACCATCAAGCACCTGATCATGCCGGCCATAGCGCTGGGCACCTTTTCTCTGGCCGCTAATGCGCGGTTGATACGATCCAGCCTATTGGAGGCGCTGGGCCAGGCCTATGTCGTCACCGCTCGTTCCAAGGGACTTGCCGAGCGCGTGGTGGTCATTCGGCACGCGCTGCGCAACGCACTTATTCCCGTTGTCGTCATCGTGGGGCTTCAGCTTGGTACGCTCCTGGGAGGGGCGATCATCACGGAGACGATCTTCGCCTGGCCAGGGGTGGGACGCCTTACGGTGAATTCGATCTACAACCGCGATTTCCCGGTGGTGCAGGCGTCGGTCACGCTGCTGGCCTCGATATTTGTGGTCACCAATATCGGGGTGGACATCATCTGCGCCTACTTGGATCCCCGGATCAGGCTAGCGGTAGACTGATTGAGGTTGGGAGAAGTGACGGAACGAGAGGACGCCCAGGATTCGATCCTGCACGCAATCCAGCCGCGAAGAGGGCGCGCGCTTCTCGTGCGCAGTCTGTTGAAGTCCAAACTGGCGCTCATCGGAATGGTGATCATTGTTTTGGCAGCAGCAACCGCACTAACAGCACCGCTGCTGGCCCCTGCAGACCCATCGCGAGTAGCCGTCGCAGAGAGGTTGCGGCCGCCGATGTGGCAGGAGGGTGGTACCTCGGACAACATCCTGGGCACCGATAGCCTGGGCAGAGACATCCTGAGCCGGATGATGTATGGTGCTCGGGTGTCCCTGCTGGTAGGCTGTGTTTCGGTCTTCCTGGCTGGCCTGATCGGCGTGTCGCTCGGCCTGGTGGCCGGGTATCTGGGGGGTTGGCCTGACACGGTGTTGATGCGCATCGCTGACATACAAATGGCCTTTCCCTTCATCCTGCTCGCTATCACCTTGATGGCCGTATTGGGAAGCAGCCTCGGAAACATCATCATCACGCTGGCCATCACGGGTTGGGTTTCGTACGCGCGGATGGTCCGCGGACAGGTTCTTTCGTTGAGGGAGAAGGAGTTCGTGGACGCTGCCCGCTGTGTCGGCGTTCCCCGCCTGCGCATCATGTGGAGGCATATCCTGCCCAACACCATTTCGCCCATCATCGTGCTGGCCAGTTTCGGAGTGTCCGCCGCCATCGTCGCGGAGGCCGGCCTGAGCTTTCTCGGCCTGGGGGTTCCATTGTCGGTCCCTTCGTGGGGTGCAATGCTGTCCCAAGCTAGGGAGGTACAGAGCAAGGCCTGGTGGCCGGCCGTCTTCCCAGGCCTGGCGATCACTGCCACGGTCTTTGGCATCAACGTGGTGGGCGATTGGCTTAGAGATGTGCTAGACCCCCACCTCCGGAAAGACTGATCCGACTTCAGGAGAGCTGCCCAAGAGATCGCTAGGCTGAGCCGAACTGCATGCGTCCCGGAGTATGGGTCAGACAGAGTTGGGCATGCTTTCGCGGCTCTTGTCGCCACCGGTGTGTCATCCTGGCCCTCAAGATCAGCAGCCCCGCAGGCTACTTCATCGCTATCGCGAACGCCTTGTTTTCATCGGACTTGGTACCCAGCTTTCAGCACCCGCATGGGGACTCCTGATGAGCGAGGCCCACGTCGCTTTCTTCGTTGCTCCAGGAAGAATGAAGAATGACGACCCAGGGGACGGCCATCTTTCTGACCATCGCACTCTTCAGTCTGCTTGGCGGCTTCCGCCGGGACTGGTTCGGCCCCACGATGAGGGGCGGCAGTCGCTGGCAGTGGGGCGCACAGCGTATTCGCGGGTCACGAGGAAGAGAAGAGAACAGGGAGGCTGATGCGGCTTCGCATGCGCCATAGAATGGAATGGGGTGATTGATGGACGTATCAAGACGACTTGTGGGGATTCGGCGGCATATCGATCGTGAGCAGTTAGACGCATTGGTGGTGTTGCAGCCGGCGGCGATCCAATATCTGAGCACATTCAAGGCCACGGCGTATAGCCGGCCGATCACCCTGATCGTGACGCGTGATCGAGAGGTGCTGATCGTACCGGGCCTGGAGGAGATCCACGCTGCGGAAACAGCCCGCGTATCTGAGATACGGGTTTACTATGAGCATCCAGACAAGGCCGCCGCAGGGACGGACTCTCGAAAGTGTCTGCTGGATCTCATCGGGAGCCTTCCCAGGCATCAAGGCACGCTGGGCATCGAGGCCGGTGTGATGCCGTACGAACTAGCAACGAGTTTGGAGGAATCCGGCTGGAAGCTAAAGGACGCGGGAGGGGAGATAGTCCGTTTGCGGGAGCGGAAAGATGAAGCCGAACTGGCGCTGATCCGCAAAGCAGGCATGCTCGTCAGCCTGGGGGTAGGTCGCTCCATCGAAGCTGCTCGGCCTGGCCTGTCCCCGTTAGAGGTGGAACAGGTGGGGCACTTGGCTGTCATCAAAGAGGCTTCGCGGACTCTGCCGGGGTCTGTGGTCGGCAGCATCTCGGTTACTGTGGCTGGCAAGGGCGCGGCCCTTCCACATCAATTCACGATCAATGATCCGCTGGTCGCACAGGAGCTCATCGTACACAGTCGTCAAGTCGACGTGGACGGCTACAGGGCCGAATGCGAGCGGACCTATGCGATCGGCGATCTCACGAGCAGGCACCGGGATATCTTCCAACTAGCCATCGAGGCTGAATGGGCGGGCATCACGGCGGTGCGCCCTGGCATCCCGTGCTCCGCGATCGATGATGCATGTCGAGACGTAATCCGCAAAGGTGGCTATGCGGAGTACTTCGTCCATCGAACTGGTCATGGCTTGGGGTTGGAGCCTCACGAAGCACCGTACCTGCGCTGGGACAATGATGCCCTGCTAGAACCTGGGATGGTCTTCTCTATTGAGCCAGGGATCTATGTGCCGGGCCTTGGCGGGGCGCGCCATTCGGACACCGTCTTAGTGACGGAGACGGGCCATGAGCTATTGACTGAGTTCCCGAGGGAGTTGCAGCAACTCACAATGAGACCGGAGGAGATCGGGTAGGCAAGCTAACACATGCTTCTCTGCGGCGGAAGCAGGAGTCGGTCTCAGCCTTGGTGGGCTCGGAGCCCCGTACGTGTGGCTACGCCCACATTCATCCAGCAGGAGTCGCGGTTGACCGATCGCGCATCTGGCGTGTTTTGACCTCTTGTGGCACAGGTGGTATAATAGAGTAGTTGGACGCCAGGGGGCTGTAGCTCAGTGCGGGAGAGCACCTCCTTTGCAAGGAGGGGGTCAGGGGTTCAAGTCCCCTCAGCTCCACCAGGAAATGGTTGGATGACAGGCTTTGGCCGGTCTCTCCAAGTTTAACAATACTCAACTTGACAAACCCCTGGGAATCCTGTATACTATGATGTGGCATTAAGTTAAGACAGGGGTCCTTATGGAAGTCACGAGTGCAAGAAAGACCTAAGTAGGGGACTGAGAAACCTGGGAGTATACTGCGGCCCGGGAATGCCCCGGGCCGTTTTGTGTGGCAGAAGACATCGGACTAGCACCTTAACAACTGAACAGAATGCGAGAGCTTCAATAACCGCCGATCGCATGGTTAAGCTACTAAGAGCGTACGGTGGAGGCCTAGGCGTCAAGGGCCGAAGAAGGGCGTGGTAGGCTGCGATAAGCCTCGGGGAGCCGTCAAGCAGGCTTTGATCCGGGGATGCCCGAATGGGGAAACCTACCCAGGGGAATGCCTGGGTACCCCCAGCTGAATACATAGGCTGGTGGGAGGGAACCGAGGGAACTGAAACATCTTAGTACCTCGAGGAAAGGAGATCATTCCCTGAGTAGTGGCGAGCGAAAGGGGAATAGCCCAAACCCATCTTGTGCCAAGGTTGTGGCCGTTGCAAGATGGGGGTTGTAAGGCACGGTTGGGTCGCCACAGAGACCCAAAGGAGTGACAAATCTGATCTCTAGCGGAAGGACTCTGGAAAGGTCCACCATAGAGAGTGATAGTCTCGTACGCGAAAGGGATCAGACTCCTACCGTTGACCTTGAGTACCACGGGGCACGCTAATCCTGTGGGAAGCAGGGAAGTCCACTTCCCAAGGCTAAACACCCTTGACGACCGATAGTGAACAAGTACCGTGAGGGAAAGGTGAAAAGAACGCCGGTGAGGCGAGTGAAATAGAACCTGAAACCGTATGCTTACAAGCGGTGGGAGGGCTATGCCCCTTTGGGGGAAAGCCTGACTGCGTGCCTTTTGGAGAATGAACCGGCGAGTTACTTCTCTGTGGCAAGGTTAAGGGAGTCATACCCGGAGCCGTAGCGAAAGCGAGTCTGAATAGGGCGCACTAGTCGCAGGGAGTAGACCCGAAACCAGGTGAGCTATCCATGGCCAGGGTGAAGCGATAGTAATGCATCGTGGAGGCCCGAACCCACCAGAGTCGCAAATCTGGGGGATGAGCTGTGGATAGAGGTGATATGCCAAACGAACCTGGAGATAGCTGGTTCTCCCCGAAATAGCTTTAGGGCTAGCCTCAGGCGTTTAGTGGTGGAGGTAGAGCACTGAATTGGCTAGGGGGCTCAAAGCTTACCAAACCAAATCAAACTCCGAATGCCATCACTCAAGAGCCTGGGAGTCGGACAGTGGGGGATAAGCTTCATTGTCGAGAGGGAAAGAGCCCAGACCGTCAGCTAAGGTCCCTAAGTCCAGGCTAAGTGGGCAAGGATGTGGGGTTACTGGGACAGCCAGGAGGTTGGCTTAGAGGCAGCCATCCTTTAAAGAGTGCGTAACAGCTCACTGGTCTAGTGATTCTGCGCCGACAATTCAACGGGGCTCAAGCCTGGCACCGAAGCTACGGGAAGTCGGAAGATTGAGGACGTAACGGCCCAGGGGAGTGGTCGAGCTTTGCTCTCACCTCCTTGTGTCGGTTCTCAAGTCATTCCGGCTTCGGTAGGGGAGCGTTCTGTCCAGCTGTGAAGCCAGACCGTGAGGACTGGTGGAGCGGGCAGAAGTGAGAATGCCGGTATGAGTAGCGAGAAACATGTGAGAAACATGTTCGCCGTAAGCCTAAGGTTTCCGACGGAAGGTTAATCCGCGTCGGGTTAGTCGGGCCTAAGCCGAGGGCGAAAGCCGTAGGCGATGGACAACAGGTTAATATTCCTGTACCACCTGGGCGGAGCGAAGGGGGGACGCGGAAGGGTAGGCCAGCCTGTTATTGGATTCAGGTGCCAAGCTCGTAGGAGGCCGGACCAGGTAAATCCGGACCGGTGTAAACTCTGAGGAGTGGGCGGTGCCGTAAGGCCAGAAGTGGTTGAGCCCAGCCGCCAAGAAAAGCCCCTAAGTGATGAAACCCGGGTGACCGTACCGCAAACCGACACTGGTAGGCGGGTAGAGAATACCAAGGCGATCGGGAGAACCCTCGTTAAGGAACTCGGCAAAATTGCTCCGTAACTTCGGGAGAAGGAGCGCCCCTGGGGGTAAGGCAACTAGCTTGCGGAGCCCCAGGGGGCCACAGAGAAACGGCCCTGGCGACTGTTTAACAAAAACACAGGTCTCTGCTAACTCGCAAGAGGAAGTATAGGGGCTGACGCCTGCCCAGTGCCGGAAGGTTAAAGGGAAGGGTCATGCTGGCTTCGGCCAGCGGCAGCTCTGAACTGAAGCCCCGGTGAACGGCGGCCGTAACTATAACGGTCCTAAGGTAGCGAAATTCCTTGTCGGGTAAGTTCCGACCCGCACGAAAGGCGTAACGACTGGGGCGCTGTCTCAACGAGGGACCCGGCGAAATTGAAGTAGGCGTGAAGATACGCCTTACCCGCAGCAGGACAAAAAGACCCCGTGGAGCTTTACTGCAACTTGGCATTGAGTTAGGGCTTAGCTTGTGTAGGATAGCTGGGAGACTGGGAAGCTGGGGCGCAAGCCTCGGTGGAGTTGCCCTTGAAATACCAGCCTGGTTAAGTCTTGGCCCTAACCGATAACCGTAATCCGGTATCGAGACAGTGTCTGGCAGGCAGTTTGACTGGGGCGGTCACCTCCTAAAAGGTAGCGGAGGCGCCCAAAGGTTCCCTCAGGCTGAATGGAAACCAGCCGTAGAGTGTAAAGGCATAAGGGAGCTTGACTGCGAGACCTACAAGTCGAGCAGGGTCGAAAGACGGGCTTAGTGATCCGGTGGTTCCGCATGGAAGGGCCATCGCTCAACGGATAAAAGCTACCCCGGGGATAACAGGCTTATCTCCCCCAAGAGTCCACATCGACGGGGAGGTTTGGCACCTCGATGTCGGCTCATCGCATCCTGGGGCTGTAGTCGGTCCCAAGGGTTGGGCTGTTCGCCCATTAAAGCGGTACGCGAGCTGGGTTCAGAACATCGTGAGACAGTTCGGTCCCTATCTGTCGCGGGCGTAGGAAATTTGAGAGGAGCTGTCCTTAGTACGAGAGGACCAAGATGGACACACCGCTGGTGTACCAGTTGTCTCGCCAGAGGCATAGCTGGGTAGCCAAGTACAGAAGGGATAAGCGCTGAAAGCATCTAAGCGTGAAGCCCCCCTCAAGATGAGATTTCCCAACTTTAGTAAGACCCCTTGAAGACGACGAGGTAGATAGGTTCGAGGTGAAAGTGCAGCAATGCATGCAGCTGACGAATACTAATCGGTCGAGGGCTTATCCAAAAACACCCTAGCCATTTTGGCTTAGGTACG
>JAUVXJ010000008.1 GCA_030603665.1 Chloroflexota bacterium
TAGGCACCCACGATCAGAATGTGACTCTCTCCGATGCGCCGCCCCAGGTGGAAGAGCAGAGCCAGCGATGCGCTGTCGGCCCACTGCAGATCATCGACGAAGAGGATCAGGGGCGTTTTGATGCTCAGGCGCTGCAAGTACACCGTGTATTGCTCAATAATACGACTCTGTTCGATGGTCGGGGCTGCCGGCTTCTTGGCCAGGAGCTGCAGCTTGTCCGCCCAGCCTACCTTCTCTGCCACAGACTTTCCGACCACGACAAGCAGCCCGCCCGCTGGCACGATCAGGCCGACCAGTTCGGGAGCAGCCTCCACCAGCACCTGCACCGAACGCACCAGGCCAGCCCGCAAGCGGTTCACGTTCTCAGGCGCGATGCTTCTCGCCGCGTGCTGCGCTGCCGGGTCGCCAGTGAGCATGGCCAGCGCTTCGCGGAAGGGCAGGTACGGGTCCCCAATGCCGGTCTGGGCGTTGCAACTCCCCATCGGCACGACCAGATCGGGATTCGCCGCCAACGCTTGCTGCACAAAGTGACCAACCAGGGCGGTCTTCCCGCTCCCCGCCTGGCCAGCGATGAAACAGACCTGGCCCTGGCCGGACAAAGCCTTGTCGAGGTATCCCTTCAACTCCTCCAGTTCGCGCTCGCGGCCAACAAAGACTTGTCCCTGCATTTCAGGTACTGATCGCTCCCTTCAAGAAGGTTTACAGCTTAGTCAGAACCGTAGATCGCAGTCCTGTACACCCAGTAGTGCTGGTAGATCCTGTGGATGAAGGTTGCCGTCTCAGCCAGGTCAACCTCCTCCACGAAGAGATCGATGTCCGTCACTTCACCGTCTCGGCGCCAGCGAGCCACGTTGCCTGGACCCGCGTTGTAGTGGCCGAGGGCGCGGAAGACCTCTCCATCCTCATAATCCAGAATCCACTCCAGGTACCATCCGCCGAATTCAACCGCCACCACCGGACGATAGAGATCGGCGTACTCGAAGTCGGTGAAGCCCAGCTCCTCGGCGGCCCAATCGGCTGTGGGCTCGATGAACTGGGTCAGGCCCCGGGCGGGATATCCTGAGGTGGCGAAGGGATCGTACCAGCTCTCCTGCCAGATCAGGGCGAAGAAGAGGAGCGGCTCCAGACCTCTCTTCTCCGCTTGCGGGACGATGAGGTCGGCGAAGTGCACCGGGTAGTGGAGCTTCTGGAGCAGGGTAGGAACCTCGTAGAGGGTGCTGTGCGGCGAGAGCTTCAGAATGCGCTGGGCGCAGGCGATGGATTGATCGTTGAAGCCTTCCCGCTGGAAGAAGAGCGCCAGTTGATACATGGCCAGCGGGTCATCCTGAAAGCGGGTGCGGACCTCCCTGAAGCGAGCCTTGGCGCTGTCCCATTGTCCCACTCGCAGCAGCTCCAGCCCTCTCCGGAAGAGCCTGTCATCTCGGACCCTGGGGGACAGCTCCCACAGTGGCTGGTCTTCTGCATCGCCAGCCCAACCGGTCAGCCATTGCTCGAAGGCCAGCCGCTCGCCTTCGTCGTCCATCTGGTACAGGTCTTGGGCGTAGATGTCCGGCGGGTTCTCAGGTGGCCCAGCCCGAAGCAGGTCCGCTGATCTCAAACCGTAGTACCCCGCGGGGTCGATGGTCGCTGATTGCTGGAGATAGGCAACGCCGTCCTCAACCGCTCCCTGCTCCAGTGCCATCTTGCCCAGCCAGAAGAGGGTGCGAGGCCGCATTTCCGACTCAGGGTACTCCTCTACCACCTGCTCCCACGTCTGGCCAGCCTCCTCCGGGCGCCCGACCCGGTAGTGAGCGAGGCCAGCTCGGAACAGGGCTGAAGATGCGTACTCGCTGGCGGGGAAACGATCCAGCAGATCGGTGTACCCCTTGATGGCCTGCTCCCATTCCCCATCGTCTTCCAGCATGTTGGCCAGTTTCCACTGGGCGTCGTCCGCCAGAGGGTCCTGGGGCACGGAGAGAGAGAACTGGCGGTAGGTATCCATGGCGAACTCGTCGTTCCCGACGAGGAGCCAGGACCTGGCGATCTCCATCCAGGCCTGGCCGTACAGATCGCTGTCGGGGAACCGCTCGATGATGATCTCCAGCTCGTCAATACTCAAATAGTAGGCGTCGTAGCCCCGATAGGAGAGCGCTGCGTAGTAGCGCGCCTGGGCGGTGTCCTCCACGTTCTCGATGTGGTCGTAGAAGGCCAACACCGCCGGATCGTACAGTCCATTGTAGTAGTAGATCAGTCCTCGCTGGAAGTCGTTGACTCCCTCGACCTCCATTGTTTCCAGTTCCTCCAGGGCCTGGTAGGCGCGGTAGGTGCGGGGATAGCCGTTGGCCAGCTGGGTGAAGACCCCGACCGCCTGCTCTGGCTCCTCCCATTCCTGATAGGTGACGGCCATCTGAAAGAGAGTCTCGGCGCGGGTGCCGTCGTCCTGGGCCTTGTCCAGCAGTTGGTCGTAATAGGCGATGGCTCCCTCGTACTCGTCCAGGTACCGCGACGCCAGGGCCATGTTGCGCAGAGACTGCTGCGCCAGGGTGATGGGGGGTGACAGGTCGAGCACCCGGGCGAACTCCTCCCTGGCCTCTTCGTACCGCTCCAGCTCCATCAGGGCGTAGCCGACGTTGAGGTGGATGTAGTCCGAGATGATGGTCGTCAGCTCTCCGTATTCGCCGTAGGCGACGATGGCTTCGTCCCACCAGCCCAGCTGCTCGTAGGCCGTGGCCAGACGGTACGTGGCGAGGGCGTACCTTTCGTCGTCGGGATACCGCTCCCTGAACTGACGAAGGGTCTCCATCGCATCTGGGTAGTTCTGGGCCAGGAGATGAACCTCCCCCAGGTGGTAGAGGGCGTCGCGTGCCTCTCGGCTGTCCGGATGACTGGATAAGATGGCTTGATAGACCGTCAAGGCGGCGTCGTAGTCCCCATTTCGCTGGTGGATCAGGGCCGCGGCAAGTGCTTCCACTGCGGACACGATTGGCGTCGGCGTAACGGTGGGAGGGGACGTGGGGGTGGCGAGCTCCACTGGAGCGGTTGTTGCTGTGGGCAATGGCGTGGCGGTGGGCGTCGGCTGCAAGAAGGGGATGGAGATGGACTCGCCGCAAGACGCTGCAAGCAAGGACAAGGTCAGCGTGGTTGGCAAGAGGAACCGGGCAAACCTGGTGAGGACTCGGCCGAGAGCGCTGCGTTCCTGGGTCCCTTCGTACATAGCGGTACTATAGCACAGTTGAGAGCCTTCTCCCAGGAATCAAGCGAAGACGCAGTGCGGCTCGCTTTTGGCACGGACAGGAAGCCTGTGTCACACGCCCTCCCATTACCCCGAGGAGTGCTTGGGGACCGCAGACTTCGCCAATGCTGCCTAAAGGGAGACGGAAACAGGAGCTTCTGCGAGAGAAGCTGCGAGTCGAACCCTGATTGATCGGAAAAGGACGTAGGAGCGACTAGGGCGAGGGAAGGTGCGCTAGGGAGGAGTTGACATCTTGTGGACTTACTGTATAATAGAAAGTACTTTGTAATGCAGAGTACTCGTGACCGCAGAGTCATTCGTTTTCCGAGAAGGGCCGGTTGATCAGCAGCCGTTAGACTAGCAGATTCTTGGAGGTTTGTCATGACAGAGAACATCAGTCTGAAGGAGCTTGAACGAAAGGCCTTCAGGTCTACTTTCCAGGACGGCCTGTGGGACATCTTCCTGGGACTGTTGCTCGTGAATATGGGAGGCGGCATGCTGCTCGGCGCGAGCGGGATGTCGCCTCTGTGGGCCATGGTTGTGCTGACCGGCTTTGCGGGGGTGGTGTTGCTGGGTTTCTGGGTCGGCAAGAAGTTCATCACCACTCCCCGCATCGGGCTGGTCAAGTTCGGGTCGCAGCGGAAGAGTAAGCTCAGGAGAGTGCGAGTAGTACTGTTCCTCTCCGTGCTGTTGGGGGTCCTGATGTTCATCTGGGGAGTCGGGTCCAGATATGGCGGCGCGCCTCGCTTGATAGCTTCCCTGCCCCTGCCGGCGTACATCTGGGCGGCCCAGTGTTTGGTGGTCTTCGGTCTGGCGGCTTACTTCCTGGATGTGACCCGCTTCTACCTCTATGCCGTGTTGTATGCGTTGCCTTTTCCCCTGGGCATTCTGCTGGCCCAGAACACCGACCTGTCCGGCAGCGTCAGCATGGCCATTACCTTTGGTGTCGCAGGGGGTGTGATGGTGCTGTGGGGAGCGGTCCTGTTCGTCCGCTTCATCCGTCGGTACCCTGTGCCAGCAGAGAGGCCACCCTTGGAGGGGGTATCTGATGCCGAGCGATGAAGCTGCCGGCGAGGACCTCCGGACCATAGGCAGCGTCGATCGGTTGGTTCACGAGCCGGCCCGGCTGATGGTCATGGCCCTGCTGTACGTGGTGGAGAGCGCGGACTTCACCTTCTTGATGAGCCAAACCGGGCTCACCTGGGGCAATCTGTCTTCGCACCTCAGCAAGCTGGAGGGGGCGGGATACGTCGAAGTCGAGAAGGAGTTCAAGGGCAAGAAACCCCATACCATGCTGCACCTCACCGACGAGGGACGGGCGGCCTTTCGGGAGTATCGCAGGAACATGAAGCAGGTCCTTGATGATCTGCCTGACTGACGAGGGCACATCCCGGGCCTACGTAGCGAACGTCGAAGCCGCTTCCTGGGCGCCGCTACGCTATCTGGAGTTGAGGAGAGAGCGATGGCTGAGAAGTGGCAATACCACACGACCATCCTGTACGCGGATGCGGAGCAAAGACGCGACTTCCTTGAAGGGAGGTGGCCCGATTGGCGGCCGCCCAAATACGCCGCGGAGTCCATGATTCCGGACTTGGACCAACTGGGTGCCGAGGGCTGGGAGCTGGTGCACATGGAGCCGGTGGGAGGCGTGGGTAAGAAGGGCGACGTCAGCTTCACCAGGGGGTACGGCTCCATGACCGTGTGGAGCAACGCCTACTTCTGTGTGTTCAAGAGGCGACGTGTAGGGTAAGCTCTTCGACTTGGCCTATAGGCTTCCAGAACTCCTTCCTGGTGCTCGTCGCCGGCTTCGCGATGTGGGTATCACGGTGGTCTGAAAATGGAAGTCAACTGCTCCTCGTCCAGCCCAAGGCTCCCCAGTGCCGCGCGTGCCTCAGGACGAGGCAGCGTCGTCTCATACAGGGTGTCAATGTCTTCTTCCTGTAGGAGCTTCTCGAAATCGTCGCTGAAGAAACGCAATAGGTCGCCAGAGCCGATTCTCAGGATCGGGACTTCGACCCGACCGCGTTTCAGCGGGTACCAGACTACATACGACTCGTCGTCGAATCTATAGTAGGTGTGCGTGGGGACCAGTCGGTGGCCCTTGATCGACAATGTCCCAGGCGCATTGTTGCGTCTGGCCTCTTCCGCGCACTCGACGATTGTGAATATGGAACTGAGGATTCTATCCCTTACTTGTTGCTGTGATTCGTTGAACTTGCTCGCCAAGATCGGAATCATGGGGCTGTCAGGGTGCACCAGACAGATCCTCACTGTGGCACCCTCATTCTTAAGCACCGCGGAAAGCCTAGTGAACTGATTTGGGAACCATGTGCGTGCGCGAATCACAAAGATGTCCACGCTTTGCGAGGTTTGTGGGATGTTAAGGGGCCAAGTGGCAGTTCCCAGGATGCCTGCCCGCTCGAGCTTCTGGGAGAGTGCATATTGCTCGGACACCAGTTTGGCTACGTGGACCTGAGCTATGTATGAGCCAATGATGGCGAAAACCCCAGAGGTGATGATGACACCGCCGGCGCTAAACACGAGGAATTGCAGCTCACCGGTCAGGTGTCCGCTCGCCCACATTGCCGACACGCCCAGCGCCAAAGAAGCTAGAATAGTGATAAGACCGATCGCCCACGACGGAAGTTTCGCCATCATGCTTAGTCCTCCTCACGAAGCGCGCTGTCTTCCGATAGTTTAACTGCAATCTCCCGTGCGACGGACCTGCACTTGCTCCGTGAGGCAAGGCCTATGGCACCCACGTTCCTTCTGCCCCCGCCGCCATAGTGACCAGCGAGCGCTCCCAAATTCACCGGGTTGTTCTGGCTGTTCACCCATGGATTGGCGCTCAACGAGATCCAGTATGCACGAGGCCCGCGTTGAGACTTGTATGCGATCACGCTGTAGGGTACATCTGGGACGAAGTAGTAGACGCCATATCGGACGAAGGGAATCTCGGCGTCGGTCACATCACAGAAGCCAACAGGGCCGAGCGTCTGGAGCCTTCGTTCCATCACCGCCAAGGCCTGGCTCGTTCGCCGTCGCCAGGTGCTCCAGTGAGGAGCGACCGCACCATTGTTGGCGACCGCTTTGGGTTCCAGCCCCTGAGCTATCTTGTGCACTAACAGCGTCCTGAGGTTCGGACTCGGGGACTGTGCAAGAGCTTGGTTTACTAGTATCGCGGGTTCCGAGCCAAGTACCGCCTGTTCTGCATCTCGGTATTCTGCGCCGTCGATGACACTGGACCAATGGATCCACTCTGACATAGTCCCCGCCAGTGAAGACACGTTGACTGACTCGCCGAGCACATCAAGGATGAGCGCCGGGCACGATGAATAGCTGGTGTCCCAGCGGTGTCGTGCGTCGGCTTTGTAGGCGGTCTGTAATGACGGTTCAACGAATGTGGTCTCATGGTGATCGAACCACCAGAGTGCATCTGGATGGAAAAGGAAATCCACCACCGCAGCTCTCGGGAGCTTCTTGCGCAGCCAGCTCTTCTTGAGGCCGTAATGTACTGGCTGCAGCGTCACTTCGGTCTCGAAGAAGGCGACCAGCAGTGCGGCAGAACAGATTCCGTCGAAATCCTTGTGGAAGAGGATCCGCCGCGGGATCTCCTGCACAGGCCAAAACTCTCCTTGACGGGCGGCAGGCTCAAGACCATTCATGCTATCAGCGTGCACTCCTCGTGTCGCACGGACCCAACCTCACGGATGAGACACCAACCTGGATGCCTAGATGCGCCGACTCGTCGAATCACTCGGTGCAGAGGGTAGCCCCCGGTTGCGCTGGTCCTCATGAAGGCCGCATGTAGAGGTGCAGCGCGAACAGTAGATCTGATCCGAGGCGGTGTTGGCAAGGTGATCGCAACACAGTCGGGTACCAACGCTGCGCGATAGTTAAGATGGTTAAGACGTACGGGCGGTCGGGCGGATCCAATCTGCCTCCTGATGCCGCACTCATTGCACAAGAGATCGCTGATTGCACAGACGAACGCGCCCATCAGGAGGCGAACACATAGGCAAGAGGATGCCGGTGCCAGCACAGTTCTTTGGTACACAGGTCCGCTACCAGCATAACGCAACCGGGCGAGTTTGTCAAGAGCGCCTTCGGACCGCCGGGTCGCGTGACCTGGTACGAAGACCCTCCGCGACAGTAGCACTGCATACTGCACTCTGGATAGGCTACCAGTGAAACAGGTCCTTGACGACTCGCTAGTAGCGCCGCAGGTACAACTTGGCGCCAAGCTTGAGCACGTATCTCCAGTCTCCCTCCGCCAGGGCATCAACGACTACATACCTCATTGCCTCAGGACTACGTCTGCGTGGAAGGCGGGTAGTCGCGGTCTGCGGGCGCGCGAGGGAGAGGCAGGACGGCTTGGCTGCGGGGATTCTGCGAGCGATGAAGGGGCGGTTCAGCGGGGCGTTGAAGAACGTAACGATGGGGTTACCAGCGGAATAGGTCCCTGACAAGCTGCCAGTACCGCCGCAGATACAGCTTGGCGGCGAACATGAGCATGTACCTCCAGATCACCCGCTTCCAGTGCATCGAGGAAAAGAGACCCCTGGCCATCATGACGGGATCTGTGTAGAAGGAGGCGAAGGCGCGGTTGTATAGCCCGATGACCTGTTTCCGTGTCAGATGCTCGGTGGAGATGATGGGGTAGGCCATGTCGTAGAGGGCGTAGTCGTCCGTCTCCAGCCAGCCCTCCTCCTGGGCTTCCTCGAAGGCCTCCGTGCCGGGAAAGGGCGTGTAGATGGTGAACACGGGAAAGTCCACGTCCAGCCACTTCAGGTACTCCACCTTGCGCAGGATGGAGTTGGCATCGTCCTGGCGCGTGCCTAAAATCATCATCCCCTGGCAGACGATATCGTTCGCCCTCAGTAGACCGATGGCCTCCTTCACCTGTTCGCCGGTCAGGTTCTTCCTCATGTCTCGCAGCTCCTCGTCGGAATCGGCTTCGATGCCGATCTGGACCATCAAGTTTCCGGCCCTGCGCATCAAGGGCAGGTACTCCCGGTGCTTG
Source organism: Chloroflexota bacterium (assembly GCA_030603665.1). Taxonomy (GTDB): domain Bacteria; phylum Chloroflexota; class Anaerolineae; order UBA7937; family B3-Chlor; genus JAUVXJ01. The sequence continues at coordinate 8,235 of JAUVXJ010000008.1, forward strand.
ATCAGCAGGTCCGCCCGCCCCTGGTAGTACCAGTTCAGCTTCAGGTCCCGGCGCAGGATCTCTTCGCAGATTTGGGCCATGTGCTCGCCGTCCACGTTGAAGCAGTCGTCTCCGAACCAGATGGATTCTCGACCGTGCTTGTTGTAGAGCAGCTCCAGTTCCTCGCCCACCAACTCCGGGTCCCTGGGCCTCCAGCCGGGCCCCCAGAAGCCTCGCTCCGCGCAGAAGACACAGTTGTAGGGGCAGCCCCTGCTGGCCAGCACGGTGCAGAACTTCTCGAAGACGATGAAGTAGTAGGCCTGCATGGGGAGTAGATGGTAGGCGGGCAGCGGTAGCTCGTCGAGGTCTACGGGGTCCGGCAGTGGCGTCTGGACGACCTGGCCGTTCTGACGGAAGGCGACGCCCGGCACCTGGGCCAGGTCAGCGTCTGCCTCTAGAGCCTGGACCAGCTCCTGGATCACCCGCTCCCCCTCGCCCCGGCCGATGATATCTATCTCGGGGTGGTTGTCCAGCGTCTCCTCTGTTTTGAAGGTGACGTGAGGTCCACCCACCACGGTGATGATGTCCTCGTCTATCCCCTTGGACATCTGCATCACCCTCGCGGCGGTGGGGAGGAAGGTGGTCATGGCCGAGGCGCCGACCAGAGTGGGCTTCTTGTCGGCGATGACTCCCTCTAGATCGTCCCAGGAGAGGCGGGATGCGTTGCAGTCCACGATCTCTACGGGGACGCCGCCGGCCTCCAGCACGGCGGCAAGCTGCGCCAGGCCGACGGGCGGGGCGATGAAGTCGCCCATCATCTCCCAGGGCTTCTTCGGTGGTTCGACGAGGAGGACCTTCATGGCGGTCATTGTACCACATGGGCTGCAAGTTCTCCAACACAAACCTTAGGGCAGACTGTCAGCTTGTCCTGATTTGGACACTGGGGGCTTGCCTGGGGCTATTGCCGGTGATAGAATACTCACGCTTCCCAAAGGGGGAGGCACGATACGCCCTTAAGGACCGTCTTTGAGGCGGCCCGCGTGGGGGAGTCCTCTTGCACGATAGCCAGCCGCGCCGTTGGAACCTCTCACATCTCCTGCTGATCCTGCTCCTGGTCTTGGGCGTTGGTTTGCGCCTCTACGGGATCAACTGGGACGACAGCCATCACCTGCACCCCGACGAGCGGCAGATGACCATGGTGGTGTCTCGTCTGGGAATGCCGCCCCTACGTCAGTGGCTCAGCTTCTTCGCGCCACCCTTTCTGACCACCCCCTCCGAGGAGAGCCCCAACTTCTTCGATGCCGAGACCAGCCCTCTCAACCCCCGCTTCTTCGCCTACGGATCGTTACCCTTCTACATCTTGCGTTTCACCACCCACTTGTTGACCGTGCCCTCCGGCCTGGCCGTCCACTTCGCCTCTTGGCCCTCCGTGGCCGAGTTCCTGGCGGGTCTTCAGCGGATGTCGGACTACGATCACATCACCCTGGTGGGCCGGGCGCTCTCCGCACTCATAGACACCGCGGTTATCTATCTCACCTATCTCATCGGCAAGAGGGTGTACGACCGCAGGGTGGGCCTGCTGGCTGCGGTCTTCGTGACCTTCACCGTGTTTCACATCCAGGTGGCCCACTTTTACGCCGTGGACGCGCTGCTGACCTTCTTCGTACTCCTCTTCTTCGTCTTCGCTCTGGACTTCGCCAGGAGGGGAGGCACCAGGAACAGTGTGCTCATGGGCGTGTGTCTGGGTCTGGCCCTGGCCACCAAGTTCAGCGCTGCGCCGCTGTTGCTGGTGGTGCTGGGGGCCTATGCGCTCCACGTGCGGCGGCAGGGCAGGGGAGACTTGCGTCGAGTCGCCTCCCTCTTCGTGCTGACCATCATCTCCCTGGCCGTGGTCTTCTTCATCGCCGAACCGTACGCCATCCTGGATTTCGACGCCTTCTCAGCGGGCATCTCGGAGCAGGGAAGGATGGTCCGTGGCATCGCCGACTATCCATACACCCGACAGTACATCAACACCCCGGCCTTCCTCTACCAGATTCAGCACACCGCAACCTGGGGTATGGGGCTACCGCTGGGCATGGTGGCCTACGGTGGCCTGGGGTTCTTCCTCTGGCGGGTAGCGCGGCAGCGAAGGGGCGAGGAACTGCTGGTCCTGGCCTGGGTGGGGCCCTATTTCCTTATCACCGGAAGCTTCATGGTCAAGTTTATGCGGTACATGCTGCCTCTGCTGCCCTTCTTCCTCATTATGGGCGCGGCGATGCTTTTCGCCTTCAAGGACTGGTTGCAGAGGAAAGCGCCGGAGAGAAGGCGGCTAACTTCGGCCATCTGGCATGGGGTGACCGGGGTGGTCATCGCTTGCTCGGTGCTGTACACTCTGGCTTTCTCCAGTATCTACTCTCGCGACCACAGCCGCATCCAGGCCTCGGAGTGGATCTACCGCAACGTGCCCCCGGGCTCCACCCTGGCGCTGGAACATTGGGACGACGATCTGCCCTTGAGCAGGGCGGTGGATGAACGGCCACGCCACATCGGCGAGTACGAGACGCTGAAGATGGGGCTGTACGAGTGGGACGATGAGGAGAAGTTCCGGCAGATCGTAGAGAGCTTGCAGGAGGCCGACTACGTCATACTGTCCAGCAACCGGCTATACGGGTCCATCCCTCGGCTGCCCTGGCGGTACCCCGTCACCACGCGGTACTACGAGCTGCTCTTCGAGGAACGGTTGGGCTTCGAACTCCTGGGCACCTTCACCTCCTACCCCAGCCTGTTGGGCATCTCCATCAATGACGATGCCGCCGACGAGAGCTTCACCGTCTATGACCATCCCAAGGTCCTCATCTTCGGCAAGACCAGACAACTGAGCGAGGAGGAGTTGAGGGGTCTCTTCTGGGAGGCGTTGGACGTCGAACCCAGGCTGAGACCTGCGGATCCGCTCCCCGCGGCTTCGAGCCGCTCGGGTAAGAGCCTGCTTCTGGATGGACCTGTTGATGAGTTGCCCGTCATCGACGAGCGAGGATGGAACCCCTTGGCCAACGCCCATCCGCTGCTGTCGGTCGTCTGCTGGTGGTTGGCCATCCAGGTGCTGGGCCTGCTGGCCCTGCCTCTGACCACCGTGGTCTTCCACCGTCTTCCCGATCGAGGTTATGTGCTCTCCAAGACCTTGGGACTGCTGGTGGTGGCTTTCCTGGTGTGGGTGGCGGCCAGCTATCGAATCCTGACCAACAGCCTGCCTACGACGTGGGGGGCGTGCGTGGTTCTTGGACTCGTGTCGCTGTTCCTCTTCTGGCGCAGGAAGAAGGAGATGGTGGAGCTGTGGCAGGAGCGAGGGAGGCTCATCCTGCTTAGCGAGGTGCTGTTTGGGGCGGCGCTCCTGCTCTTCGTGGGTATCCGTCTGCTGAATCCGGATCTGTGGCATCCCTGGAACGGGGGCGAGAAGAGCATGGAGTTCGCCTTCCTCAACGCCATCACCAAGAGCGCCTACTTCCCGCCCTATGATCCCTACTACGCGGGTGGCTACATCAACTACTACTACTACGGGCTCCACCTGGTCGCCACCCTCATCAAGCTGACGGGCGTGGTTCCAGAGGTGGCCTTCAATCTGGCTGTGCCCTCGCTATTCGCACTGACCGTAGCCAATGCCTTCTCCTTGGGCTACAACCTCACCCGGCGATGGCTGTCAGGGCTGCTATCCATGACCTTCGTGGCGCTGATCGGTAACCTGGATGGTTTAGTGCAACTCGTCGAAGGGTTTGGGGAGGCCGGTGGCTTGAGCTTCGAGAGCCGCATCCCCGGTGTGGAAGGCCTGGTGAAGGCGGTGCCGGGGCTGGTGCGGGTTTCTTTGGGGCGAGCGCAGCTGGCCCGCTTCGACTACTGGCGCAGCTCCAGGGTCATCCCGCAGACGATCAACGAGTTTCCATACTGGAGCTACCTCTTCGCGGATCTTCATCCCCACATGATCGGCATCCCCGTGACCATCTTTCTGCTGGCTCTGGCCCTGAATCTCGCCCTCGCGGCCAAGAGCGCGACGGAGAAGTTGGCTTTCCGAGAGGGTGACGACTCATCCGGGCTGGTGGCCAGGGCGAGGGGTGCCGCTCGGGGGGCATGGCAGTCCTTGCGAGGGCCCGACGAGGGGTCACGACTGCTGAATGCCGAGAACGCGGTCGGGGTGGGGGTGCTGGCCGTGACGCTGGGTGCGGTGGCCGTGATCAACACCTGGGATATGCCCACCTATCTGCTTATCGTGCTGGGGGTGCTGCTTCTTGGGCTGCGAGGCCTCTGGCGCTGGGACCGAGCGCTGCTGGCTCTGGTGCTCTTCGCCATCGTGGGCGGTCTCAGCCTGGTTCTCTATCTGCCATTCTACTCCCATTTCCAGGCTCTGCACGTGGGTCTCGGTCTGGTTCGATCCGGCACGGAGCTCAGTCTTTTCGTCACCATCTGGGGCTTCTTCTTGCTGCTGGTGACTGGACTGCTGTGGACACAACTGGCCTGGAGCCGGCCTCGAGAGGCGCCTCTGCGCTGTCTGGGGTTGCTCCTCCGCCGGGGCGGGCGATTGCCCCGTTTGCTGGACCTTCATCAATCTCTGGTGAGGAGACCCAGACCTGGTTACATCGCAGGGTTGCTGGTTCTGGTGGGTGCGGCCCTGCTATTTGTGACACTGGTTGTCCTCAAACTGTGGGTTCTGGCCCTGCTTTCTCCTCTGCTGATTCTGTTCGGACTGCTGCTCCTGCGGCGTGGGACCACGGTGGAGGACAGCTTCATAGCACTGCTGGTCTTCCTGGGCCTGGGGATCCTCGCGGGCTGCGAGGTGGTGTTCTTGAGAGACTTCCTTCAGGGAGGCGACTACTATCGTATGAACACCATCTTCAAGTTTTACACCCAGGCCTGGGTGCTGCTGGCGCTGGCCACGGGTGCGACCGCCCCTCGAGTATGGAGGCGATTCTCCGCCATCAAGCGTGCCCCGTTGCGGTACGGGTTCCAGGGTCTCGCCGTGATCCTCTTCCTGGCCAGCACCGTCTTCTTCTTCTTGGGCACCTGGCAGCGGATGAATGACCGCTTCCCTGGACCCAGGCCATCCTTGGGAACACTGGACGGCTCGGCGTTCATGACCGTGGGCTCCTATACCTGGCCGGATGAAAACAACCGCATACAGCTCGTCCACGACCATCAGGCCATCAACTGGTTTCTGGAGAATGTGAAGGGCACCCCTGTGGTGGCCGAAGCTCCGCTGCCGTACTATCGTGAATTCGGGCTGAAGGTGGCCAGCTACACAGGATTGCCGACCCTGCTGGGCGCTCATCAGAACGAGCAGCGGTACGACTGGCAGGTGGGTCCCCGCTCGGATGATGCCAATGCCCTCTACCGGACCACCGACTTGCAGGAGGCGCGGGAGCTGATCTCCAGGCTGGATGTCAGCTACATCTACGTTGGCCAGTTGGAGCAAAGCGTCTATCCTTCGGAGGGGCTGGAGAAGTTCGAGGTGCTTCGTGGGGAGGGAGAGCTTGCCCTGGTCTATGAGAATCCAGGGGTGAGGGTGTATCAGGTGGTGGCAAGATGATTCCATCCTGGATATGGGGGATTGCTGGCTCCACTAACCTCTTGCTGGCGCTGGGGGGCGATCATGACCTACGCGATTAGCTGGTGGCTGGCCGTACAGGTGCTGGGTTTGGCTGCCTTGCCTCTGGCGCGAAGACTCTTCCGCAACCTGCCTGACAAGGGGTACGCGCTGGCCAAGCCAATAGGTATGCTCCTGACCAGCTACCTTTTCTGGCTGGCGGTGAGCTTCGGCCTCCTGGCCAATAGCCGGGCCGGCATCGTCCTCTGTTTCGCGCTGGTGGCGGGTGCATCGGCATTGCTTCATCTCTACACAGGCCGCTCTGCCAGAGCTGGGGCCAGCGTGCGGGGAGTAGTCCAGTTCTGGCGAGACAACCGGGGCTTGATCATAACCAACGAACTCCTCTTCGCGGCGGCCTTTGGCGTGTTGGTCCTGGTGAGGGCCTACAATCCCGCGATCTCTGGCACCGAGAAGCCCATGGATTTGGCGTTTCTGAACGGCATCCTGGGCAGCGAGTACTTCCCTCCTCTGGACCCCTGGCTGTCGGGGTTCGCCATCAGCTATTACTACTTCGGCTATCTGATCATGGCTGTGCTGACTCGCCTCAGCGGAGTACCCTCGGAGGTGGCCTTCAATCTGGCCATAGCCTTGATCTTCGCGCTCACGGCCAGTGGTGCCTTCAGCCTGACCTACAACTTGGTGAGACGCCATCGAGAGGGACAGAAGGGGGGAAACGCCCTGCCGACCGCTTTCGGTGCGCTGGGAGCGGTGTTCGTAGCGGTCCTCGGCAACCTGGAGGGAGTGCTGGAGGTGCTCCATACCCGGGGGCTGGGCTCGGATTCTTTCTGGCAGTGGATCGACGTCAAGAACCTGGCCACAGCTCCCGTCAGCGGCTCGTGGATCCCCACTGACAGCTGGTGGTGGTGGCGGGCTTCGCGAGTCGTACACGATGTCGTGTTCGGAGTGGAACAGGAGGTCATAGATGAGTTTCCCTTCTTCAGCTTCCTGCTTGGCGACATGCACCCGCACGTGCTGGCACTACCGTTTGTCCTTCTGGCCCTGGGGTTGGGCCTCAACCTATTGTGGTCCAAGAGAGAGGCTCGCTGGTGGGAGATGATCCTGCTGGGGGCATGCCTCGGGGGGTTGGGCTTCCTGAACAGCTGGGACCTGCCCATCTATCTGTTCATCTGCATCGTCGCCTACGGCCTGGCCAGCTACCGGCGGTGGGAGGGGTCTGGACGCGGCTGGCTTGCCGAGGTGCTTTACTTCGTCGTGGTGCTGGTTACCCTGTGTTTCGTGTTGTATCTGCCCTTCTGGATCGGGCTCCGCACCCAGGCAGGCGGGCTCCGCCTGGTGCTTCTGGTCAAGACACGCCTCCACCAGTACCTGATCATGTTCGGGCCGTTCATCTACGCGGTCGTCCCTCTTGTCTTGTACCGCTTGTGGCGCGTGGAGACCGCGCTCAAGTCTGACGAGACCACGGTCACTGGGCGACGGTTGGTGCTGGGCTCGGCAGCGGTAGCGGTCCTGGTTGGGCTGGTCTGCTTGCTATTGATCGTGGTCAAGCTGTATCTCATCGCGCTGCTGCTCTTGCTCATCGTTGCCGGACTTCTGGCCCTCATCTGCGGGCTGCACCGCTCATTGCTGGATGAGGTCACATCGAGCGCCAGCTTCGTCCTGCTACTGACCGTCATCGCCCTGTTGCTCACCTTCGGCGTGGAGTTTGTCTATCTCAAGGACGTCTTCGGCACGCGCATGAACACCGTGTTCAAGTTCTACTACCAGGCCTGGGTGCTGTTCGGCGTTGCTGCCGCTTTCGCGCTGTACTACCTGGGTCCGTGGACCAAGGGCCGCCGGAGGGTGCCGTCGACCCTCTGGGTGGCTGGGTTCATCCCGCTTCTGCTGGCTGGCCTGGTCTATCCTGTCCTGGCGACCCACAACAAGACCAGTGGCTTCGAGGGCACGCCGAATCTGGATGGCATGGCACACCTGGAACTGGCCCACAAGGATGACCTGGCGGCCATCCACTGGCTGAGGGCCAACGCAGAGGGGGGACAGATCATCGTGGAGGCCACGGGTGGGTCGTATACATACTATGGACGGATCTCGGTGCACACCGGCCTGCCCACGCTCCTGGGCTGGGGCGGACATGAGCTACAGTGGAGAGGAAACTACGAGGAGCCAGGGAAGCGAGAGCCGGTCATCGAGACCCTCTACAACTCTCCCGATCCAGGGCCCACGCTGTCGTTGCTGGATGAGTACGACATCGAATACGTATACGTGGGTCCCCTGGAGAAGAGCACCTATCACGTCAGCCAGCCGGTGCTGGACAAGTTCGAAAACCTGATGGAGGTAGTCTATCAGGGGGGAGAGGTGACCATCTACGGCCGCTAGCTTGCGTGGTCCAACCGAGACTAGCAGTGCAAGGAAGAGGGCCGTTCCTCCCAGGGAATGGCTCTCTTGTTTCTCTCCGCTGTCCTTGTGACGCGGCAGGCCAGCATCTCATTCCCCGGGCGTGGTACAATGAACGCAGGTGTTCGACTCGGCCCGAGCTGTGGCTCAGAGGGACTGGCGGGCGGTTGCCTGCTCCACGCGTGGGCGTCAGTGAGTTTCTGCGGAGGTTGAGGTGAGCAATCATCTACCGGCATATGCTCAGGCGACCAGTCCTCTGGTGCGTGAGTTGCTGTGTGCTCTGAGGGACCAGGACGAGCGCGCCATTGCGCCGCTCTTGATGCCAGATAGTGAGGCTGATTGGGCCTTTCGTCTATTTGGTATGGGGCCTCTCATTTTCCTGCTGTACATGCACCTGGAGAACGATGAGTTTGTGGTGGCGCGCTTCGGTCGATGCGGGTCACAAGAGGTGTTCGCGGAGGTGGGCTGGGTAACGGGTGTGGATGACGATGGGAGAGCCCGATACGATCCCAGGCGCGTCTCCACGGTGAAGATGCAGCGCCATGAGAGCGAGTGGCGGGTAAGCGACGTCAATCCGGCACCCCTTGATAGACCGATCTCCGTCTCCCAGGCTCAGGAGGTGCTACGACAGGTAGTTGAGGAAGGGCGAGGGAGGGAACCACTCTGGTTTCCCCTAGGTGTGCTAACCGGGGCCTTTCAGTTGAAGCGTCTGGGCCATGAGCCGCTGGACGATGTGGAGGGGCTATTCGCAGCGGGGATGGGGGATTCGGAGTTCGGGGTGCCGGAGATCGTTCGTGCCGTTCGGATGTGGCGTGAGTTCAGGGAGAGCGCCCATCCCACTTACCGCAGGCCCGAGGTCTACGCGGCGGCTGTGGAGTACATCATGGTGCTCTTCGGCTTCTATGGCGACTGCCAAGCCAGCATCGCGGAGCGGTATGGGGCATCACCATCCAGCGTATCCAGCAAATGGCGCGAGATCGAGGGCATCCTGGGACTCTCCCAGTTCGACAGCCGGTACTCCATCCACGAGGATCCCGGGGCGGGTCTGGAGGCTATGCTCAGGGCGCGGGGCGAGGAGCCCCCTCCAGCCGTACCGTTGGGAACCGGGCGTGGGGCGAGACAGTACGACACGAGGGTGGGTTGAGATGTCACGGCAGGTCCCCTGACAGATGAGCGCCGGTGGACGCGCTGGGGTGGCATTGGGTTAGGGTTCGGTCAACGGGGGATTCATCTCGTGGCGACGCCTTGCCGATCAGCCCTGCTCACTCCCTCAGCCTCACCTCCCACTCGCACCAGAGATCCTCGGGGTGTGGATCGGGGGGAGCCATCAGACATCGCACCTCTACTCTCTCATCTATCTCCTTGGCGAAGTTGCTGAACTCCCCCAGGTGCATGGCCTTGCAGGAGAACTCACCCCTGCCCGCTCGGACTCGCGCTGCCTGAGGTGGGCAGTAGGGGACTGTGATGCGGGCTCCCCCTGCGGTTTCTTCGTACTCAAAGCCCGTGATGATGGACCAGGGGAAGTAGGACAGCGCTTCCAAGACACGAGCGACACCTTGCTTCTCCAGGGGAAACCTCTCTTCGATCTCCCGGGCTGCCAGTCTTCCCATCCTGCTCCAGATGTCCTCATTCAACTTGACCGCTGCCTCGGTGCCGAAGGTATCCTCCACGGCCAGAAACCAGTAGGCGTCGGTCAGGCGATACTGCCTGAGGAGAAAATCGAGATACTCTCGTACGTGATGCTCCTCCATCTCCGAGAAGTTCATCTATACCTCCAACATGTGATGCAGAGTCGCAGAATGAGGCCAGGATGCTGACACTGAAAAACGCGTGGAGAATGCCTTTCCGAACGGGAACGTGCCGCGCGCTGGGGACAGAGGGCAGAGTCTACGCAACTTCATCGCCAGGCACGACCTCCGGACCAGCAGGATCCTCCTCTGCCGATGCCCGACCTACCTTGCGTGTCAGGCGTACGGTGAAGATGGTCATGGAGACGGTGAGCAGGATAAGGACGGCCAGACCGCCGAGAACAATGAGCCCTGCGAAGCTCTGCGCCGCGAGATCATCAGGCCTGCTCATGATCAGCAAGGAGGGCAGGGCCACGGCAACGGCGGCCCCGTTCCATAGGGCATGGATCCCAGTGCTGGCACCGAAGGCGGCCAAGAGGCGCCACGGGCGTCTATCTACGAGTGCCCCATGCCAGCCCAAGCCCATCATGCCACTGGCGATGCAGTGCATTAGGCTGGCCCCCCAGCGCATGACCATCACCGCCCCCCAACCCTCTAGAGCTATGGAACCGTTGAAAAAGCTCTCGCCGATGGCGAAGCCAGCGCCGCAGGCCACGCCCCACAACAAGGCCTCGGCCTGGCCCCGGAGGCGATATCCGAGCAGGAGTACCCCGAGCCCCTTCAGGAATTCCTCTATCAAGGGGGCGAGGATGACGAAGACGACCACGATGATGGTCAGGGCAGCGGGCGAGAGCACCATCTCTGCCAGGTTCACGGGGTCTTCGATCCACGATGGGTCCTGCAGGCTATTGGATAGGTCCACCAATGTCTCGATACCCCCGGGTGTCAGCACCACCACGACTGCAACCGCGATGACGACGACCAGTATCACTATCAACTCTGCTGCCAGGGCTCCCATGGGTGCCAGCAGCGCACCGTAGGAGAGTTCCAGACCGACGGTACGCCGGGATGCGGCCCTGGTGCGCCGTCCCACGAAAGCCAGGACAGCAAGCGCAGGGCTGGCCGCGGCCAGAATGTGGAGGGGTGGAAAGGCCCACGAGGTGAACCGTGCCGTCGGTAGGAAGAAGAGCATCAATTGGCCAGCGATCAGACAGAGAACGAAGAGCGAAACGAATCGCCACGGAGAGGGGGGATGGAATGTCGCCGAAGGGATCCCCCTCAGGGAGTTGCGGCCAATGGAGATCAGACCGAAGCCGAAGCTCAGACCTATGACTGCCAGGGCGGCTATGGTCAGGTTGGTGGGCAGCAGGTCGGCCCCACCGTAAACGAAGGGGGTGAGGATGTAGAGAATAGCGCAACCGGTGCCCCCGGCCAGCAGAAGTGATCCCGCTAGGAGAACGAGGACACGCACAAACCTGAGTCTCTGAGTCAAGTCAAACCTCCTTCTTGGATCTTGCCATGTAGAAGATGGCGCGGCTCAGCCGTTGCAGCCTCTCGCTGTCCTCCACCTGCTCTACCAGATGCGCTGGAAGGTTACCAACGCCGTTGTAGGCGCCGCTGATCGCCCCAGCGACTGCGGCGGTGGTGTCGGTGTCGCCCCCACCCATGATTGCTGTAGACACAGTAGTCACGAAGTCGGCAGGCGTCCTCAAGAAGCAGTACAGCGCGCTGGCCACAGTCTCCACCACATAGCCGCTGGTCCCTAGCGTTGCCAGGGCTTCCGCGGTGGGGGTGTTGGAGGAGAGCAAGCCCTGGGCCTTGAACAGGTTGCGGGCCACCTCGGACTCGCCCACGAAGTCTGCCGAATCAGCCAGAAGTGTTTCCTCATCCAGGTCACCGGTGACCAAGCGCGCGATGACGTAAGCCACCGCTGTGGCACCAGCGACGGCCTCGGGATTGTTGTGGGTGATGATGCTGGTGCTCCAGCAGTCCTTGCGCAGGCGCTCCAGATCTTGACAGTCAAGGAGTCCGACTGGCGCGATGCGCATCGCCGTTCCGTTTCCCGCGGCCCACTTGCCGCTACTCCCGCTGTCTCGCCAAGAGACACGGCTCTTGAGCCTCAGAATGCTCTCCAGGCAAGTGTTGCCGATCCCTCGCAGGTCGCCAGTGTCGAACCATGCGACGAAACGGTCTGCGACGTCCTGGGGATCGATGTGGCCCCTCTCCACCATGCTTTCGGAGATGCACAGCATCATCTTGGTGTCGTCGGTGTACTGGCCAGCGGCCAAGTCTGGGGACGGCAAGAACTCCACTACTCGAGCGTGGCGGGCGCTGATAGACCCAGAACTCATGAATTCGAAGGGCATCCCCAGCGCGTCTCCGAGGGCCTGGCCCACCAGGCACCCGGCGAATCCGTCCTCATTCATCGCTCGTCAACCCTACCGTCATTCATTCTCACGATGATCAAGCCCGCTCACAGGCTCGCCGGAATCTGCAGCCCATGCAGGCCACCAGATTGTCGGTCATGGGGAAGTCCCGGATGAGGGCGATGTTGCGAACCCGATCATGCAGGAGCGCCTGCATCTTGCGGATACTGCTTTCCACGTGCTTGCGGGCCTCCTCGAGGACCCATTCCTTGAGTGGATAGACGTGCTCTTCGCCCAGGCGCAGGTTCTCCTCCACGGCAAGCAGGCTCTGGGGCGACGCACCGTAGGTCTGGACTGCGTAGATGCCGTAGATTGCCAGCTGCAGCCTGGTCGCCTCGCTGAAAGCAGATCCCCCAGTCTTCCAATCCACGATCATCAGCGAGTCATCCTTACTGCGCACGATGACGTCAGGGCTAACCCAGACCTTGCACCCACACAGGGGAACGCTCTCCAGCTTCTCTACCTCGACGACACTGTTTGGCCCGAGGTGGAGCATCTTCTGATAGCTGCTCGTGCCGTACAATCTCTTGATGCAGCCTCCTACAGAGATCATCGTTTCCTGGAGAGACTCGTTGGTCACGGGTAGGTCGTAGTAGTGTTCCAGCAAGCCGCACATGCGATTGGGTCGCCGGCGGAAACGGCCGGTGCGCGACTCCTCGAAGTCGCGCTGCATGCGCTGCCCGGCCGAGACCAGGGCCAAATCGACGGGCAGCGGTTGGCCCTCACCAAGTGCCTGGACCGCTTGTCTCACCACATCATGCACCACGGCCCCGGTCCACATGGGGACAGACTGCAGGTTCTTCATGACGTACAGTTCTCTGACGTCCGAGGGTGCGTCGTGACGCCAACCGTTCCAGGAGCCGTAGTAATGGTAGTAGTACGCGCGCAGGCAGGTGTTGAAGACGCCATCTCGGGATTTCGACCACGAGAACTCGTTCTGTAGCTCACGCTGTCCTGGCATGGGCGAGGGTCCTTTGCTACCGGTCTCGCGAGCCTTGAGTGGTGGACGTCCCGCCGGGTCAGCTCAGAGGCCGAGCGCGTCTTGATGGATTGGCTCTCTTGCGATCCATTGAGCTGCCATCTGCGGCAGGTCGTCGATGGAGCCCTGACGAACAGTGCACCTGGGTATAGACTCCAGGAACGCTGGCCCATAGAACTTGGTCAGCACGCGCTTGTCCAGGATCACCACCACTCCTCGATCGGTCTTGCTCCTGATGAGGCGACCGAAACCCTGGCGAAAGCGCAGCACCGCCTGCGGTACCGCATACTCGTTGAAGGGGTCGTCAAGGGTCTCGCTGCGTGCCGCAAAGACGGGGTCATCCGGGACTGGAAACGGCAGCCGGGCGATGACCAGACAACTCAAGGCCTCGCCGACGACATCTATGCCCTCCCAGTAACTGCGCGTGCCCAGGATGACGGTCTCGGGGTTGGTCCTCAGACCGTTGAGCAGGTTGTGGCGAGAACCGTCGAGGCCCTGGCCCAGCACCGCAATCCCCTCTTCCCCCAGGGGCTCGCTTATGGCGCGGTATACAGACCTCAGCTGGCTGTGGGAGGTGAACAGAACGATGGTCCGGCCTCTGGTGGCCAGACCCAACTTGGAGAGCGCCTGCTCCACAGTTCGCTGATAGTAGGATTGTCCTGGTTCGGGGATGTCGGTGGGTATGTAGAGCAGCGTGGAGTTCTCGAAATCGAAGGGAGAGCCGATGACCAGCTCATCTGCTGACCATAGACCAAGCCGCTCCCTGAGGTAATCGAAGTCATCGCCCGTGGTCAAGGTGGCGGAGGTGAGGATCAGGCACTCCTTGTCCGCATAGAGGCGGCTCTCCAGCTCCCCTCCCACGTGTAGCGGGGCCGCGTTGAGCGTGACGTACCTGTCCTCAGCCCCTACTGAAGCCCAGTAGATGCCTTCATCTTGAGGCTGCGCGATGATGGCATTCATCTCCTGCACCAACTGCTTGACCTGGCTCAGCTTGCCCAACAGCTCCTGCATCAGGTCTTCGTACTCGAGGATTCCAGAGTCCTCCAGCCCCGACAGACCTCCGTGGAGATACTCCAGCCGGTCCGCTACCGCCTTCAGCGCCATGGATAGCTCTTCCCAGGCCATCTCGATGTCGGACCACGCCGGTTGTATCCTCAGACCGCTGGTCAGGCGGATGCGCTGATCGTACTGGGTGCCCTGCTTCACATACTCGTCCAGGAAGACCGACAGGGAGCTGAAGAAGTTGTGTGCCTTGCGCCTGGCTGCCTGGACGTCTTCCATCGAGTCAGCCAGGTAGTCGTGGAGCTCCTTTCGGACGTTGGATGGAATGCCGCTTCCCCGCAGGTGGCCGGGCAATTGGGCGAGGAGCCCGTATTCCTTGCCGCTTCTGGTCTGTGCCAGGGCGCTCAGCACATTCAGCATCCGCCCCTGGTCCACACGGAAGCTCAGTTGATTGGTGGCCACGTCCTCCAGATGGTGAGCCTCGTCGATGATCAGATGCTGGTAGCGGGGCAGGATGCGGTTCTCGGTGAGCATGTCCGAGAGGAGGAGGGAGTGATTGACCACGATGAGGTGCACTTCCTCGGCGTGGCGGCGTGCCCTGTAGAAGAAGCAGCTGCCGATGTGGGAGCAGAACTCGGGGTTGCAGGACTCGTCCTCGGCGGACAATCTGGCCCAGATGAGGCTCTCTTCACGTAGCAGGTTCAGCTCCGCTCGATCGCCGGTGGTGGTGCCTGGCAGCCAGACGAGGATCTTGGCCAGGACTCGTATCTCGTCCACGGTGAGGTCTGGCTTGCGGCGCAGGCCTGCAAGACGACGCAGGCACAGGTAGTTGCTGCGCCCTTTGAGCAGAGTGGCCCGGACTTCGAAAGTGAGCAAGCGCTGAAGGTCGGGGATGTCCTTGAAGAAGAGCTGGTCCTGAAGGTTGATGGTGTTGGTGGAGATGACCACGTGCCGTCCGTTGGCCACAGAGTAGCAGGCCGCGGGGAGCAGATAGGCCAGGGACTTTCCGGTACCCGTGCCGGCCTCGACGAGCACGTGTGCGCTCTCGTTGAAGGCCTGGCTGACCTGCTGCATCATCTGCACCTGTTGGGGGCGGTGCTCGTACCCCGAGAACTCCCGGGCAATTTGGCCGCCTTCCTCGAACATGGCGGTGAGCGAGTTCACGTCGAGGGGCTCTGGCTCCAGGGCTGGTTCGAGGGGTACCCTCTCGGCAGCGGGGGCAAAGATGGGGCCGGAGACCTCCTCACCCAGGGCGCCCTTGGCCGCCAGTTGCTCCCTTATCGAACCCGTGAAGGAGGTGCGCGCCTTCTCGCGCTCCAAATCCAGGAATAGCTGGCGCAGCGGCCAGTCGCTTCTCTTGGCCACCCTGTTGATCTCTTGAATGGTGTCGACGTCCAGGCGCTCGGCCCGCTTTATGAGGGCCAGGAGGAGCTTCCTTGTCGTCTGGGCGTCGTTGAGGGCGCGGTGCGCTCCGTCGGCCGGGATACCGAGTTCCTCAGCCAGCCGGCTGAGGCTGTAGCGCGCAGCATGGGGCATCATGATGCCGGCCAGTTCGAAGGTGTCAACCGCCTGGTTGGCAAGGAGCAGGCCGTGCCGGCGCAGGAACGCGAGGTCGAAGCGGATGTTGTGGCCCACGAGGGGATAGTCGTTGATGAATCTGGCCACGCGCTCGACGGCCGTGGACACAGAGGGAGCTCCCTCGGTTTCCTCCTGGCGGATGCCGGTCAGCCGCTCGATGCGGTAGGGGATGGGGCGATCCGGTTTGACCAGGGTGGTCCAGGTGTCCAGGACCTCTTCGCCCCGGAACTTGACCACCCCCACCTCGATGATGGCGTCCCGGTCGCGGTCCAGGCCGGTGGTTTCGAGATCCAGGGATACGTATATGCGAGCCATGGATCGGATTATACTACAGGCGGCGAGCATGTGAAAACGGTCTTGTGTGGAAGGTAGGGTTCGTAGTGCGCGCTTTAGCGCGCTGTGAGGAAGTGAGGCCCTCACTACGAACGTATGACACAGAAGCATCCTGAGCCGCGCCCTGAGCCTGTGGAAGGGTAGCTGCCGAACAGCGTATCGAAGGGTACCGGCGAGGAGCAGTTCGTTCAACTATGGTTGCCGTTGGCGACGAGGTGTGATACAATCTCGTTGACACAACAGAGGCGGCGCTGGATCACACGATGCGGCGAGCGAGGTCACGATAGGCGCACGTGAGGGAGGAGGGCGACCTGATGGGCTTCAATCTGGAGCGTTGGAAGGAACAGCTACGTGAGCCGATCCGGCACTTCTCTGCAGATCCCAAAGGCTCTGTGAAGCGTGCGGGTGCGCAAACTCTATTTGGCTACCTGGCGACCATGACGCTGTTTCCCCTGGCCGTGGCGGCGGCCGAGGGAGAGCTCATCCCTGTCGTCGCCGCGCTGGGCAGTATCGCCGGGATCGTGGGGGCCAACCTCGTTGCCAACAAGGTCCAGCGTTGGAAGGACGAGGCCACGGCCATAGAAGAACTGGAGAGGGAGCTACCCGAATCCCCTGAGCTGCGTCAGGCGCTCGACCAGATACTGAGCAAGCTTGGGGTCATAGAGGACGCTCAACGAGAGATGGAGGAAGACGAGCGACGCTCGTTCGCTTCACAGTTGGACAGGGAGGTACAGCCCTATCAGGCGGACCTGCCCCGCGTGTACGCCACGCTCACAGGGGTGACCGACTCTCTCGTCGTCTTCTCTGAGGGCGATACGTACGTCAACTACGTCAAGCTCATCGTCAACCAGCTTGCCTCTGCCAAACTGTCTGAGGCCGAGCTGCGGGAGGCCACTAACCGCTACCTCCAGTACCTCGTAGACCGCTACCAGTACCTGGATCTCAAGGGCATGGGCATCTCAGAGCGCGTCCCCCTGCGCCTTCCACTGCTGGAGATGTATGTGCCTCTCCAGGCTCGCCTGGAGGTGCCCGGAGGGGAGACCTGGCCTGAAGAACTCCGCGTCGCAGGCCGCAGGCTGCGCGGTCGTGAGGACGAAGAAGAGATACAGCGCCTCGGCGAACCGCGACCGGTGCTGGACCTGCTGCGCGAGAACGATGCGCTAATCATCCTGGGCGATCCTGGCTCGGGGAAGACCACCTTCCTCAAGTGCCTGGCCCTCAAGCTGGCCCGCGGTGAAGCAGACCAACTGGGCTTGGGCCCGCCCCTTCCGGTCCTCCTGCCCTTGTCCGCATACGCCACTGCCCTGGCCGAAGAGGACGTGAGGTTGGACGATTTCATCGCCGACTATCTATGTGCACAGATGCCCGGCCTGCCCATAGACGAGATGCTGGCCGCGGCCCTGGAGCAGGGCCGTGCTCTGGTGCTGCTGGACGGCCTGGACGAGGTGAGAGAGCTGGGCCTGCGCAACACGGTCGTGGATCGAGTAATGGACTTCTACAGCTATCACCGCCGTGCGGGCAACAAGTTCGCCCTCACCAGCCGCATTGTTGGCTACCGGGAGGTGAGGCCCACGGCCGAGGGGCTGGTGGAGTGCACCCTGGTGGACTTCGGAGACGAGGAGATCGAGGCCTTCGTGGACAAATGGACGGCGGCCATCGAGCGGGCGGCCCGGGGGGAGACGGACTTCGCCGAGGAGGAGGCGAAGAGAGAAAGAGGGGAGTTGCTGGATGCCATAGGGCGCAACCCTGGGGTGAGGGGTCTGGCTGCCAACCCGTTGTTGCTCACCATCCTGGCCCTGATGAAGCGCCAGGGTGTGAGTCTGCCCGAGCGGCGGGTGCAGCTGTACGACCAGTACGTGAGGACGTTGCTCTCATCGTGGAACCTGGCCCGCGGTCTGGGGCGGCCGCCCACGCGGGACTTGGACGTGGTCCAGACGGTGCGTATTCTGGCCCCGCTGGCCCTGTGGATGCACGAGAAGAGCCCGGGCGTGGGGCTGGTCAGGCAAGAGGAGCTGAAGCGGGAGCTGGCCAGGATCTACACGCAGCAGGGAGAGGAAGATGCCGAGCGGGCGGTGGAGCAGTTCCTGGAGGAGGTACGCGAGTATGCTGGCCTGCTGCTGGAGCGGGGCGCTGGGCAGTATGGGTTCATACACCTGACCTTTGAGGAGTACCTGGCTGCGGTTGGTCTGGCACGCCTTGGACAGGGGAATATCGAGCCTGTGGCGGACGTGCTGGCAGAACACGTGGGCGACCCCGCCTGGCGGGAGGTGGCCTTGCTGACCGTTGGCTACCTCGGGATAGTCCAGCAATGGGAGGAGGTGGCCAGCGACGTGGTGGGAGAGTTGCTGGAGCGCCAGCCTGGGGAACCTGGTCAAGCAGCCGTGCTTTTGGGCGACGCGGTGGTGGATGCCTCCCCTGGTGGGGTAACCGTGGCCTGCAAGGACAGAATGGTGGGAGTCCTGTTGGAGACCTTGAGGGACGATAGAGTCAAGGCGCCTCTGCGGGCTGCGGCAGGCAGGTCCCTGGCCAGGCTGGGCGATCCGCGGGCCGAGGTGGTGACGCTGGAGGGCATGCAGTTCTGCTACGTGCCGCCGGGGCCTTTCTGGATGGGGAGCGGAAATGACGACGACATGGCGTACGAGGATGAGAAGCCCGCGCGCCGGGTTGATGTCCCGTATGGCTACTGGATGGCGCGGTACCCGGTGACCAATGCCCAGTTCCGCCTCTTCACGGAAGACCCGGAGGGGTATCAGGCCGACACTTGGTGGACGAAGGCTGGCTTGGGGTGGCGAAAAAGGGAAGGTGGTCCTCAGGACTATGGAGAGCCCTGGAACCTGGCCAACCATCCTGTGGTGGGGGTCAACTGGTATGAGGCGGCGGCCTTCGCCGCGTGGCTGGAGTGGATGCTGCGGCAGTCCGGCCTGTTGCCAGAGGGCCGGGTGGCTCGCCTGCCTACGGAGGCTGAGTGGGAGAAGGCGGCTCGCTGCGGCCTGGAAATCCCGGCCACGCCCATGGTCCTGGCCTTGCACGATGGCGTGGGCCAGGCCGCCGACTGGGAAAGAGTGGAGAATCCCAGCCGTCAGCGGCGCTACCCGTGGGGGCAGGAGCCGGATCCGGAGCGGGCGCATTACGGCGACACCGGGATCGGGAGCACCAGCGCCGTGGGGTGCTTTGGCCGGGGCCGAAGCCCATATGAGGTGGAGGAACTGAGCGGGAACGTCTTTGAGTGGTGCGCCACCAAGTGGGAGGACAGCTACGAGGACTACCAGGGCGACAATGACCCGGGAGGGGACGCGCCCCGGGTGGTGCGTGGCGGGACGTTCGGCGACGGTCAGAGGTACGTTCGTTGTGCCTTTCGCTACTGGTTCTATCCCGACTTCCGCTACAACTTCATCGGGTTTCGAGTTGTAGTTTCCCCCAGCTCTCCTGCGTAGTTCTGATTGCTGAGTTCTGTTTTCTGCGTTTGCAGTACGCGCTTCAGAGCGTCTTTTGTGGGGTGCGCCTGTGCGCGCAGTTGGTAGTCAAGCGGCAAGCGGATCGTAGCGCACAAGCCCGAAGCCTGGGGCGGGGCGCCCTGGGGAAGAGGAGGATTGAGATGGCAGCCCAATCTGGCAGCTGGACCGACCAGGAGATCAAGAGCCTTGACGCTGATCGGCTGAACTTCGGCACCTACAGCCGGGTGCTGGCGCAGGTCATCCTGGATGCCGACACACCCCTCACCATCGGTGTCTTCGGACCCTGGGGGTGCGGCAAAACCAGCCTCATGCGCCTGGTGGAGGAATCGCTGGGGAGGGCGGCCACCACAGAAGAAAAGAAGGTGTGGACGGTGTGGTTCAACCCCTGGCGCTACGATCGGGAGCAGGCCCTTTGGCGCGCACTGATCCTGCGCGTGTTGGGACTCCTTAGGGTGGAGCTCTTGGGGAAAGACAATGCACACAAGGCGCCCGATGAACTGCCAGAGGACAAGCAGCAGCTCGGGCATGAGCTTGAAGACCTGGAGAGCAGTCTGTACCGGGAGGTGGAGAGGGAGGAGATAGGCGGAGTCACGGTGGACTGGGAGAAGATGGCGACGGGAGCAGTCGGCTGGGTGACTCGCCTTTCACTGGGCTTGATCCCCGGTCTCGGCGGACCGTTGTCGAAGATGGTCGAGCAAGCCCAGAAGAAGCTGAGTGGCGATGATCTGGATACTCTATTCGCAGCGGTCCAGAGGGAGCGCCGCAAGGTGCACCGCGACCACGTCCGCTCTCTCGAACAGTTCCGCGGCAACTTGGAGAACCTTGTGAAGACGCACATAGACAAGCCGAACCGCCGCCTCGTTGTCTTCATCGACGACCTGGACCGCTGTCTTCCGGAGAAGGCCATTGAAGTACTAGAAGCGATCAAGCTGTTTCTGGACGTGCCTGGCTGCGTCTTCCTCATAGGCGCCGACCGGAACGTGATCGAGGAGGGGATTCGGGTCAAGTACAAGAGCTTCCTCAGCGGCCTGGGCGGTGACGTCAGCCCCGACGAGTTGGCGGAGCGTCTACCCATCAGCGGCGAGAACTACCTGGAGAAGATCGTACAGCTGCCTTTCCACATCCCTCCCTTGCGGGAGGAGCTGGTGGAGGAATTCATCAAAGAACACGAGGCAGACCTACCGGAAGACTGTGCGGGCATCTTCTGCCTGGGGCTGGAGCGCAACCCCCGCAAGGTGAAGCGCACGCTCAACATCTTCCGCCTGCTACGGCTGCTGGCAGAGGAGCGGGCCGCGGAGGGCGAGATGCAGCCGGTGGAGCCACAACTGCTGGCCAAGATGGTCATCATCCTCATTCGCTGGCATGAGCTGTTCAAAGACCTCCAGGAATACCCCAATCTGCTGCCCGAGCTCGAGCAGATGTCGATCAAGGGAGAAACAGCCAGACCTGCCGGCGAGCGCAAAGAAGCCAAGGATCCGGAGAAGGGCCTGCCAGCAACGGCGAAGGAGTCAGTTATTGCCGCCCGTGAGCGCGAGGAGGAACCGCTGCTGGAGCTGTATGGGCGCATCAAGGCCTTGGGCAAGATCTTGGTCCAGGGGCCACCCTGGTTTTCCGACCTCCCTCGGGAGCAGTTGAAGGAGTACATCTACCTGGCTCGCTCCACCACCGAGGCGGTGGAAGCGGCTGAGCTGCATATCGACGAGCGGCGCTGGGCAGACCTGCTGAGCAACGACCTCACCAAGATCCGTGCTGCGGTGGAGGAGTTGGGCGACGCCGAGAAGAAGGCGTGCACGGCAAAGCTCTTGACCATGGTGCGATCTGACAACTCGCCCTTGGAGAGGGTATCGGCGGGCAATGCCCTGGCTCTACTTGGCGATCCCCGGCCTGGTGTGGATCCGGTGGTGACGAGCTTGGGGCAGATGGAGTTCTCCTATGTGCCACCGGGCCCTTACTGCATGGGCAGCGCTGACGACGACCAAATGGCCTGGGATGATGAAAAACCGCTGCACACGCAGGATATCCGCCATGGGTACTGGGTGGCGCGCTTTCCCGTGACGGTGGCGCAACTCCGGGCATTTGCGGAGGCGGGCAACGAGCTAGGTCATGAGCACAGCCTGAGAGGGCTGCCCAACCACCCGGCGGTGAGTCTTACTTGGCATGAGGCCCTGGCCTTCGGCCAGTGGCTCACAGGGCTCTATCGCGGCCGCCTTCCCGAGCGGTATGTGGTGACTTTGCCCACTGAAGAGCAGTGGGAGAAGGCGGCGCGGGGCGGTGTGCAGGTGCCGGTACGTCCGGTGTGGGGCGACCTCGCGGGCGGGCTCGGGATACCCGTTGCGCCTAGCCTGATGGAGAATCCTACGCCGTTGAGACTCCATCCCTGGGGGGACCGAGCGGACAGCACCCGGGCGAACTATGCTGAGACGGGGATTGGCGGAACCAGCGCGGTGGGATGCTTCCCACGCGGCACCAGCCCCTATGGCGTGGAAGACCTCAGTGGTAACGTCTACGAGTGGTGCGCGACCAAGTGGGAGGGGGACTACGTGGGGTACCAGGGCGACAATGACCCGGGAGGGGACGCGCCCCGGGTGGAGCGTGGCGGGTCGTACACGACCGATGGGTGGCACGTTCGCTGTGCCTTTCGCGACGAGGACGATCCCGACTCCCTCTACCGCGACCTCGGGTTTCGCGTGGTAGTCTCGCCTGGCTCTCTTGAGTAGTTCGGGTTTCTGCGTTTGTAGTGGGCGCGTCAGCGCGTCGTGTGCAGTGCGCGCTTCAGCGTTCTACGGACGGTCAAACCCTTTCTTGACACCGATACTCCCACGCAGGAGTTCCCTTCGCTGAAGGGAGGGGCCAGTTCGAGGGCCAATCGAGGCGCACCTGTCGCTCACCCCCACCTCCAGTCCTCCCCCCTCAAGGGGGAGGAGGCTCCTTGGCGGCTATACAGTGGGCCCCCGCCTATGGTTCCCCTCCCTTGATAGGAGGGGTTAAGGGGAGGGTGACGCGAGGCGCGTGTGAAGCGGCAAAGCCTTTCTACGAAGGCCTGGTCGCCGCGATGAGGGTGTACCCCACCGTGCCGCTCTCGATCAACTCCACAGCCCTGCGCGCCAGTCGCTTGCCCTCGTCCAGGTCCAGATCGCCCAGATCCAGCTTGCCCAGCCCGACAGCCAATTCCACTGCCAGGAGCTTCTTCCTCACCTCGTTCACCAGCTCCAGGAGGTCACCGCTGCGGTCTTCAACGACAAAGCCATCGAAGCCCACCTGCTCCAGTGTGGCCACATACTCATCAGGCCTGGCGGCCCCGGCCACGCAGGCGACCCAGGCCAGCAGGCTCTGAAGATCCTCTGGTACGGCCCCAGAAACGGTGACATCGGTGAGGGCCAATCTGCCATCTGGACGGAGGACCCGCGCCATCTCCGTGGCGGCGCTGGTCTTGTCGGGGAACGTGCAGAAGCTGCACTCGGAGATCAGGGCATCGAAGGGAGCGTCGTCGAAGGGCAGCTTCTCGGCATCACCATGTCGAAAGGCGGTGAGGTGGGCCACGCCTCTCTCCGCAGCGTGGGCCTCGGCCGCGGCGACATTCTCTTGGCCGTAGTCCAGGCCTGTGACGTGGCAGCCGAAGGTCTCTGCCAAGTACACGGCAGAGGCGCCGCGCCCGCAGGCCACGTCCAGCACGCTGTCTCCTGAGCCCAGACCAATTTGCTCGCCAAGGTGCCGGGTCAGGTCCAGGCCTCCTGGGTGCAGCACGTCGCCGAGAAAGAGCCGCACCAACTCGCTCTCGTAGAAGGAGGCGCAGCACACCTTGATCTCTGTCTCAGGAGCCTGGTCTGTCATGGCATGACCTCCGCGGACTTGGGCTGTAACAGTTGCTCGCTGCCCAGCATCTTGCGTACCTCTTCCCTGTAGCCCAGGTTGTTGTAAGCACACAAGGGTATCGCGCGGCCGTCGGGCAGCAGCTGGTGCACGCAGCATTTCATCGCGCGCTTCACGTCGAAAGTGTGCTCGTCCATGAAGCCATGTACCTGGATGGCGAAGAAATGCTCTTTCAGGTGCGAAGGGTCGAGACTGGTGGGGACCTCGAGACCACACGTGGCGCAGACGAGATCGTCGGTGGTCTCGTCGCTGCCCATGGCCGCCGCCATACTCCACAATGCCTCCACCACCGGCTCTAGCTCGGCTGAAAGATCGGGGGTCGAGCGGTTGCTGACGAAGTCCAGGTAGTCGTCGACGTTGAGGATGCGGGGGATGGGGGTGACCTGATCGCCGTCTATGAAAGCGTAGGTGCAGGCCGAGCAAGAGGGATGGGGGCAGGGTACGGGAAAGAAGTCGCTCACCTGAAAAAGGCCAGCTGTCTGTTCTTCCAGGGCGTGGAGCACGTCGGGCAGCGTCACTCGATCCAGCGGATCCTGGCTCCCTATGCAGCGCCCGGCGAAGGTAGCAGGCTGGTAGCTGACGCCCACCACCGTTGGATGAGCAAGTCCATGGCGAAGGATGTCGCCGATCTCATCATCGTTGATTCCCTGCACTACCGTAGGTACAAGGATGGTGTACAGTCCGGCTTCTGCCAGTCGTTCCAGCGCCTGCGCCTTGATCTCACTCAGGTCGCGGCCACGCAGAGCTTCGTGGGTTGAAGCTCTGAGTCCGTCGAACTGGAGGTAGATGAGTGGACGGTAGCGGGCCAGCTCGCGGGCGAGATCCGGATCCGACGCGAGCCTCAGGCCGTTCGTATTGAGCATCACATGGCTGATTGGGCGCTCCCTGGCCATAGCCAGGATGTCCAGGAGTTGAGGGTGCATGGTCGGCTCGCCGCCGCTGATCTGCACCACCTCGGGATGCCCTTCGGTCTCCACGAGCCGGTCCAGTATCGCTCCCACCTGGGACAGAGTCAGGTCATAGCTGCCGTCTGGGTGCTGCATACCCGAATCGGCGAAGCAAGTGGGACAGCCCAGGTTGCAGCGGGAGGTGATCTCTATCACACCTATGCAGGTGTGCTGTTGGTGTTCGGGACACAGGCCACAGTCCCGGGGGCAGCCTTCTTGCACAGCCGTGGAGAAGTCGTAGGGTATGGCCCCGGGTTTGTTGTATCTCAGGGAGTCGAGGTGCCACTCGGCATCAGAGGACACCAAGCCCTCGTGCCATCCGTGGTCGGGGCAGCGTTTGCGCAAGACCACCGCCCCGTCGCGGACGAGCACCTGCGCGTCCACCACCCGGCGACACTGGGGGCAGATGCTGCGTGTGATCTCGTGGAAAACGTGCTCCCGAACCGTTTGTTCACTACTGATCTCCAATGGTCTCTCGCTTTCCTCTCTCATCTCATCAGCCTCGCCAGACGGCGAATGACTTTGCCCGAGGTGCCTCCTAGCAGTTGCTGGACCCTGATGTGCGCCGCCGCCTGCATGATGGCGGTGGAGTAAGTAGGGTAGACGTGTATCACGTCGGACAGTTCGCCCACCTTGACCCCTCGATGTAGGGCCATGATCCACTCGTGGATCATCTCCCCGGCCCGCCTGGCCACTATGGTGGCGCCGAGGAGCATTCCATCCCGCTTGTAGACCAGCTTCAAGAAGCCAGCCGTGTCGCCCTCGGCACGAGCGCGGTCCACCTTGTCCATGGGCCAATCACACGTGGCCACATCGTCGCCGAAACGCTCCCGGGCTTGGGCCTCGGTCATGCCCACGTGGGCCACCTCGGGGTCGGTGAAGGTGGTCCAGGGCACCAGATCGGTCACGCCCTTGGACGAACCGGGCAGCAGGGCGTTGCGGACCGCCATGGCGGCCTGCCAGCCGGCGTAGTGGGTGAACTGATAGCTGCCCACGCAGTCCCCCGCGGCGTAGATGTGCTTCTGACTCGTTCGCAGGTTCTCGTCCACCTCGATGCCCTGCTCGGTGTAGCTCACCCCCGCCTGTTCCAGATCCAGCCCTTTGACGTTGGGACGCCGCCCGGTAGCCACGAGCAGCGCGTCGCCCACCAGTTCTTCAGCGCCAGCTACCACGTGGATGGTTCTCCCGTCCTGCCAGGCCCGCTGGGCAGGCGCCTCGAAGCGCAGAGAGATGCCCTCTGTGGTGAACACATCAGCTAGCACGTGTGATGCACTAGGTTCGTCGCGGGGCAGCAGGCGGTCGAGATCCGTCAGCAAGGTCACATTGGCTCCCAACCGGCGAAAGGCCTGGGCCAACTCGCACCCCACTGGCCCTGCGCCCACTACCAAGAGATGCTCTGGAAGAGCCTCCATGTCCCAGACGGTCTCGTAGGTGAGGTAGTCCACGTCGTCCAGACCTTCGGTGGCGGGCAGGAAGGGATGGCCGCCGGTGCACAGCAGGAAGCGCCGGGCCTCAAGGATGGTACCGTCAACCGAGAGGGTGTGGGGGTCCACGAACCG
This sequence comes from Chloroflexota bacterium, assembly GCA_030603665.1. GTDB lineage: Bacteria > Chloroflexota > Anaerolineae > UBA7937 > B3-Chlor > JAUVXJ01. The sequence goes on from JAUVXJ010000008.1 coordinate 33,954, forward strand.
TGTGTCGCCCAGGAAGACCTCGATGCCGTCGGCGCGAAGAGCCTCCGGCGACTCCTCCTCGTAGATGCCAGCGATCACGGACCGCACGTGGGCCATCACCGACTTCAGGTCAACCTCGGGATCGACGGAGGATAGGCCATATTCTCTGGCTGTGCGCATCTCATGAGCCACCCTGGCGGCCTTGAGCAAGGTCTTGCTGGGCACACAGCCGGTCCAGGTACAGTCGCCGCCAACGCGGTGCTTCTCCACTAGCGCCACTCTCACGCCGAACTGGACGGCAAGGCCAGCCGCCGTCAGGCCCGCAGAGCCGCCGCCAATGATCATGAGATCATAGGTTTCGTCCATATTCTCCTCCACTGATTCTGGGGCCTCTTCCTTGCTCAAGCGGTGCCCACGCAGGCTATGTTCTAGCCCAGTACCCCTGCGCTCTTAGACATCCGACGTCGAGCGTCCCAGCATTCGTTTCGTCAACTGGCGACGCCAGTATACTATCTTCTCTCTTATAGGCGGCACCCGAATCAGCAGCAGCACACTCAACAGTGCTCCATAGACAAGGGGGCGTGAGTACGCACCCTTCACCAGCCAGAGGAAGTGCAACCCAGCCAATACAGCCGCGACATATGCCAGCTTGTGCAACTGATTCCACCTCTTCCCCAATCTCCTCCTGGACCAGCGATTCGAAGTCACCGCTAAGGGCAGCAGAAGCAGAAACGTCGCTAAGCCAGCAATTGCATAGGGTTTCTGAAAAATCGCCTCCCTGATCAGCCCAGGATCAAGCCCGTAGTCGAGCCAGACGAAGGTCAAAGCATGCAAGCTAGCGTAGAGAAATGCATACAATCCCAATACCTTTCGCAGCGGTATCAGCTGCTTCCAGCCAAACAGGATGTTCAGCGGGGTGCAGGCCAGTGAAAGGCCCAGTAGGATCAAGGCCGACTTTCCCGTTCGCAGAGTTACGTCTCGAATGGGATCGGCGCCCAACTGATAGAACCAATAATCCCACAATATCGATGCCAGTGGGATTAGGGCGCCAACGTGGGTGGCGACACCTAGCAGCCTAGGAATCGCAGTTCTACCCAGCTTTCTCGTTCGTGTCACCATCTGATACTGAGGCGGCGCATGGGGTCTGTTCTAGACTAGACGTGATTAGAAACCTACCAGAGTTACAGGAGGCAGCTTTTGGTAGTTCTCGCTGTCTGCGATCCGCAACCGGCCTGACGGAGATGAATCCGCCGCCCGTGAATCCTCCCTGGTTGGCTTGAGCCAATTGAACACCTCCTGACTCTTTGGCATCACGACTAGAAGTTGACCTGCAAATCCATGCCTTCATACAGGGCAGCTACCTGGTCCGCATAGCCATTGAATATGGGCGTGTCCCGGCGGGCCGATTCTCCAATGCGCCGCTCGGTGGCTTGGGACCAGCGCGGATGAGGCACCTCAGGATTGACATTGGCATAGAACCCGTACTCTCTAGGACTAGCTTGCATCCACAGCGAGATCGGCATCTCTTCCACCAGATCAATCTTTACAATGGACTTGATATTCTTGAAGCCGTACTTCCACGGAACGACGAGTCGGACAGGTGCGCCATTCTGTGGTGGCAAGCCCTCACCGTAGAGGCCCGTAGCCAGAAGAGTTAGGTCGTGCACGGCCTCATCGAGACGCAACCCCTCGACATAAGGCCACGAGTACCCACGGCTTCTCTGACCGGGCATCTGCTCGGGGTCATACAGTGTTTCGAAGCGGACATACTTGGCGTTTGATCTCGGTTCCACATCGGCGAGAAGCGCTGATAAGGGAAAGCCTATCCAGGGAATGACCATTGACCAGCCTTCCACGCACCGCAGGCGGTAAATGCGCTCTTCTTGATCGAATTTGCCGAGATCGTCAAGGTCGTAGGTCTTGGGGTTGTTTACGAGCCCACCCACCGTCACCTGCCAAGGGGAAGTGACGAAGTTGGCCGCCTTGGCCGCCACGCTCTCCTTGTCTAGCGCGAACTCATAGAAGTTGTTGTATCCAATAACGTGCCGATATTCAGTGAGCGAATCATCCAGTTCGTCTGTAGTTGCGCCGACTTCTCCTGGAGGGGTCTCAACTTCAGAGCCAGGGGCACTGGGACGACAACTTGCCAGCACCGCACTGCCGGCCAGAGTAGCTGCACCCACGGCGGCGCCTTTCAAGAACTTGCGCCGGGAAAGGTAGAGATGTTTCGGTGTGATTTCAGACGATGGGATTTCTATGCCCGTACGCTTTTTGACTAACATGGTTAAGTCCTCCATCTGATAAGCTTGCAGGGAGATGGGTGAGGATTATATCACGTTTCATCAATCGAGGGCTCCAAAGGAACGTGAAGCGGTCGTGAGTCACAGTTCGTCAATACACGATAACTCAAAGGCAGATCCAGAACCAGAGGGCGTACTCCGGGGACACCGTGACCCGCACGTCGGATGGGACGTGGATGTGGTTGCCCCCGATGCCGCGCGCCCCTGTCTCGTAGACGAATCCACAGGTGCCGCTGGCCTCGGCCTGATCGATCTGCTCCAGCCAGTAGCTCTGGACCGGGTTGGCTGTACCGATTCGCTCGTACCAGGTCAGCTTCAGGCGGGAGAGCTCTCCCTGCTCAGCCAGGCTGAGGATGGCGTCCAGTCCCGACACCACGCCGGGCTGCAGCACATCAGTCCGCACATCGTGGTGTGTGACCTCCACGTCACGGAAGAGGGTGTTGCTGGATGGACTTCTAATGGTCACGTCAGGGATGATGATCTTCCCTGCGTTGCTGGCCAGCCGATCCACTTCCGCGTGGAGACTGTCGTAGATGGCCGTAAGACGGTCGTCCCGTTCCCTGTGGAGCCGGAAGTCCATGCCATTCTTGTAGGGGTACATGTCCATGCGGAACGAGTTGGCCTCGGGCCAGCCGCCGGAGTAGTATGCTGAGTGCCACCACCTGCTCTCACCGTCGATGCTGTCGATAACGTGAGTGTTCATCTCCTCGCTGAAATGGTACTCCAGGCTGATGTCACCCCTCTCATCAAGGTGGGCGAGAACGTCAAATAGCGAGGATCGCCCCGGCCGAAAGATGTCGGGACGCAGAGCCTCCACGTCACTTGCCTCGAAGGTGAATTCACCGATGCCCTCGATGCGCACGCTGTTGGTGCCCGATGGAAGGTCCGCTGCCTCGGAGCCCTGAGGCCTCCAACCGTCGCCATCCGACGGCAGCCGGTACGACCTCGGCCCGCCTGGTGTCGCCACCGGAGGTGGTGTGGTAGGGTCAGCCTGAGGAGTAGGGGGCGTGGTGCTGGTAGGTCCAGGCGCGGTTGCTGGGACGCAGCCAGCGGCCAGCGCGGTGCCGCCAACCGCCATCAGTTCGAGGAATCGGCGCCGCGATACTCCTCCGTGGAGGTAGTCCTGCAGGCGCTTGTTCCTGGTCTCTCGATTCTTTCTTTGTCGATGGTCAGTCATGATCCTGAATCATCCTTCTCAAGGTCTCGGAGAAGGTCCAGCAGATCATCAACCGCGGGGCGGTCTGTGGCCTCGCGGCTGCGGTAGGCCAACCGTATGATCCCATCGCTGTCTACGATGAAATTGCCTCCGAGCTGGTTCGACTTGCCCTGGATGCCCCGCCATTTGCGGCCTGAAGCGAGTAGGCGAATGTACAGGCGTAGGGTCCTCAGATTCCAGGACCGCAGCCACGACTCCTCCAGCCCGTAGAGGCGGTAGACCTCGCGCTCCGGGTCAAGGAGCAACGGGAAATCGTCGCAGGTCTGTTCTAGCCAGCGGCGCGCAGACGATACCGCTCCAAACCCGATGAGCAGGACCTGCACGTTCAGGCGGTCGAGCTCATCCTTATCTTGGCACAACTGTGCCACGTGCTCCCGGCAGACCAATCAACCTAGGTGGCGTAGAAACACCAGCAACGTCGAGCGGCTGGTCTGGAACATGTCGCTCAGGGAGATCGGTACATCGTCCACCGTGTGCAGGGTGAAATCGGAGGCTTTGTCGGCCGCTCCTAGCACTGCTGTCCCTCTCAGGCATTGGGATACAGAAACAGAGACACTGGTAGTGGCTCTGTAACCCTCAGACGATGTGAGAAGAGATCCCCTTACCTGGCCAGGTTGGTGCAGCGAACCCTGCGCGTGGTGAACACGCAGCCCTCAGAGGAGGGCGGCTGCTGCCGAGTCCAACAGCCAGAGCACGTTGCCACTCGTCAGTTCGACGATCTGAGCGGGCAGTAGATCGGGCTGACGGGGATCCGTCAATACACTGCGCAGCGTCTCGGCTTTGTCCGGCCCGGACACGAGAAAGGTCGCGTGGCGAGCGGCGTTGATGGCGGGTGGGGTGAGCGTGATGCGCCATCCCCTCGCTTCGTCTGCGTGGTGTGCCGCGACCCAGCGGCTCTCCTCCTTCAGGAGCTCGCTGCCAAGAAAGAGGGACGCAGTGTGCCCGTCGGTGCCCATCCCCAGGAGGGCCAGGTCGAAAGTGATGGGCGCACCTTTGTGGGCGGGAGAGAAGAACTGGCGCAGCGTCCGCTCATATTCTGCAGCAGCCTGCAAAGGTTCTATCTCTCCGCGGATACGGTGCACGTTGGCTGCGGCCAGAGGTACGTGGTCGAGCAGGGCCTCCCGAGCCATGCCGTAGTTGCTGTCGGGGTGATCTGGCGGGACGCAGCGTTCGTCGCCCCAGAAGACGTGAACGCTCGACCAGTCGAGCTGAGAGGCGGATTCACTTGTGACCAGTAGCTTGTACACCGGTATTGGAGTGGAGCCGCCGGCCAGTGCCACCGAGAAGTGGCCCCGCGCGGCAATGGACGACGCTGCGACGGCGGCGAAATGGTCAGCAGCAGCACGCGCCAGGCTGTTGGCGTCTGGATAGGTTCTCACGTCGCGCATCAGTCGTGGTCGGAGGCGCTGCAACCCCGCAGCCAGTGGTGCTCCTCGCCAGCCAGCATCTCGTCCGCTTCCGTTGGCCCCCAACTGCCGATGGGGTAGGTGTGCAGTGGCGAAGCCTCCCGCGAGTTCCAGCCTTCAATGATGGGGTCGATCAACCGCCAGGCCATCTCGATCTCGTCGCTGCGGGTGAAGAGCGCGGCGTCCCCTTGCATGATGTCCAGCAGCAGCCGTTCATAAGCCTCGGGCAGCCTCTCTTCCTCGAACGACGTGCGGTAGTGGAAGTCCATATCCACCGAGCGGGTCTCCTGCGCGGTGTCGGGGACCTTGCTCTCGAATCTGAGGTGGATGCCCTCATCGGGCTGGATGCACAGCGCGAGCAGGTTGGATGTCAGTTGGTAGTCCTCTGGCAGGTCGAACATCACGTGGGGAGGGCATTGGAACTCGATGAGGATCTCCGTTGCCTTCTCTGCCAGGGCCTTCCCGGAGCGGAGGTAGAAGGGGATGCCCTGCCAGCGCCAGTTGTCCACAAAAAGCGTGAGGGCGGCGTAGGTAGCAGTCTGTGAGTCGGGAGTTACATCAGGCTCCGAACGGTAGCCTTCGTATTGCGCACGTACGGTATGGCCCAGGGAGATGGGGCGCACAGCGCTCAGCAGCTTCAACTTCTCGTTGCGGACGGCATCGGCGTCGAACGAGGCCGGCGGCTCGATAGCCACCAGCGACAGGAGTTGCATCATGTGGTTCTGGAACATGTCTCGCCAGATGCCGGCCTTGTCGTAGTAAGCGCCGCGGTGGCCAACGCCCACTTCTTCGGCCATGGTGATCTGGACCTGGTGCACATAGTTGCGGTTCCACACCGGCTCGAAGATGGTGTTGGCGAAGCGGAAGAAGAGGATGTTCTGCGCGGTCTCTTTGCCCAGATAGTGATCGATGCGGTAGACCTGGTGCTCGGCAAAGGCCTGGTGGATGGTGTGATTGAGGGCCTGCGCTGAGGCGAGGTCGCTGCCGAAGGGCTTCTCGATCACGACTCGTCGCCAACCCTTGTCTTCACTGGCCATGCCTGCGGCGCCGAGTACCTCAGCGATGGTGGGGAAGAAGGCCGGCGGCGTGGCCAGATAGTATAGCATGTTGGAGGCGTCACCCGCCGTAGCTCGGACCTTTGCCTGCACGCGCTGGCAGTCGGCGACTGTGGTGAAGTCACCCTGTACATACAGCAGACTCTTGGCGAACTCCCCCCATTGGGCGGCGTCCAGCGGCTTACCTCCGAATTCCTCTACCCCGCCACGGAGCCGCTCACGGAACTGATCTTGGGAGTATTCCTCCTTGGCAAAGCCCACTACATGGGTACCAGGGGGCAGTCGCCCCTTCAGGTACAGGTTGAAGAGGGCAGGAACGAGCTTGCGCCGGGTCAGGTCGCCCGACCCGCCGAAGATGACTATGGTGATCTGTTCATCCATCTTGGCCCATCTCCTTGAGGACTGCGTGGCCCCCGAACTGGTTGCGCATCGCCGCCAGAAGCTTGGCTGCGTAGCTCTTCTCCTGGCGACTCACGAGGCGCATCAGCAGGGACATCGTGATCACCGGGGCGGGCACGTCTACGTCGATCGCCTCGGCCACGGTCCAGCGCCCTTCTCCAGAATCGGCCACCCAGCCTTTGACGTCGCTGAGATCCTGGTCCTCACTGAGAGCTGCTGCGGTCAGGTCGAGGAGCCAGGAGCGGACCACGCTGCCGTACCGCCAGATCTGGGCAATCTGGTGCAGGTCCAGGTCGAAGTCCTCCTTGACCTTGAGGATCTCAAAACCCTCGGCGTAGGCTTGCATCAACCCATATTCGATGCCGTTGTGGACCATCTTGACGAAATGGCCTGCGCCACTGGGACCGACGTGTCCCCAGCCCTCTTGCGGCGCGGGGGCCAGAGTCTCGAAAAGGGACCGGAGCCGGTCCACGACCTCCTTCGCGCCGCCGACCATCATGCTGTAACCTTCAGCGAGACCCCATACACCGCCGCTGGTGCCCACGTCGACGAAATGTAGACCTCGCTCACCGAGCGACTTTGCGCGGCGCAAGGAGTCCTTGTAGTTGCTGTTTCCGCCATCGATCACGGTGTCCCCTGGGCTGAGCAGCTCGGCCAAGGCGTTCACCACGCCTTCGGTGGGTTCGCCGGCCGGGACCATGACCCACACCGCTCGTGGGGCGCTCAGCTTGTTCACCAGGTCTTCAAGGGAATCTGATGGCGAGGCGCCCAAGGCGGCCACGGCGTCGACCGGCTCTGCATCTCGGTCGTAGACGATCACCTGATGGCCACCCTTCAGCAGTCGCTCGGTCATGTTGGCGCCCATCTTGCCCAGGCCGATCATTCCCAGTTCCATGGCTAGCCTCCTTCCGCTCTGGCCACACTCTCTCGGAGGGCGGCGACGTTCTCTGCCACCGATGCCTTGCTGTTGTAGATGCTCGATCCCGCCACCAGGATGGTGGCCCCTGCCTGCACGACTAGCGGTGCAGTGGTGGGGTCGATCCCTCCATCCACTGCGATAGATATGTCCAGGCCCCTTTCATCCAGCATCTCTCGCAGGCGACGGATCTTGTCCACCTGGCTGTGGATGAAGGGTTGTCCTCCAAACCCGGGATTGACCGTCATCACCTGTATCACGTCGGTGAGGTCCAGCACTTGTTCGAGGACACACAGGGGTGTGCTGGGGTTGATGGCCACCGCTGACTCTGCGCCGAGTTCGCGAATCTGCTGTAGCACGCGGTGCAGGTGGACAGTCGCTTCCTGGTGAACCATCAGTCTGTCGGCGCCAGCATCGGCGAAGTCGGCCAGGTACCGTTCCGGTTCCACGATCATCAGGTGTACGTCCAGAATCCCGCTCACCAGGGAGCGCAAGGCGCGTACTACTCCCGGGCCGAAGGTGATGTTGGGGACGAAACGACCGTCCATCACGTCAACCTGAAAACCCTCGATCCTCGCCGCCTCACCCTCGCGCACCTGTTCGCCCAGGCGAGTGAAATCTGCTGACAGAACAGAAGGTTCAATGGCGATCATCCGTTTCTCCTCTCTTGAGATGGGTGATACCCTCATCACCGGCGACGATCACATCCGTGGCCAGCCCCAGGAAGAGCCCGTGTTCGACCACCCCGGCGCGCTGGCTGAGCTGTGCCGCCACACGTCTCGGATCAGATATGGGTCCGAAGTTGCAGTCCAGGATCAGGTTGCCCTGGTCGGTCTTGAACTGGACGCCGTCTCGATTGGTTCGGAGCGCAACTCGGGCGCCCAAGGATTCCAGAAAAGGGACGTGCGAACCCCAGCCGAAGGGTGCGACTTCTACAGGCACGGCCCAGCAGGTGCCCAGGACGGGTGACAGCTTTGATTCGTCCACGACGATGATCTCGCGCAGGCTGGCCTGCGCCACTATCTTCTCCCGCAGAAGTGCTCCTCCACCCCCTTTGATGAGGTCCAGGTCGGGATTCACTTCGTCCGCACCATCAATGGTCAGATCCACCACCGGGTGCTCTTCCAGCGTGGCGATAGGGATTCTCAGACTTCGAGCCTCCTGTTCGACTTGCAGGGAGCAGGGCACGCCCAGGATATCCTTCAGATGCCCCGCGCGCAGCAGTTCCGCTAGACGGCGCAAGGCGAACGCAGCCGTACTGCCGGCGCCAAGCCCCACCACTGAGCCAGATTCCACGAACTGCACAGCGCGCCAGGCGGCCTGTCGTTTCAGTTCTGCGGTGCCATTGTTCAAGGTAACATCTCGTCAGTTGGCTGCTCTCTCCGTAACCATTCGCCGCACTACATCCATGAGGGTACCGGGATCATCAACGATCCAGCGATCTTCAATCAGCCGCTCGGAGTGAATTGCGCTGCGAGTGAGCGGAGTGGTGACTACGATGCACCACATGCCCGCCGCCAGGGCTGCCTTAACGCCCGAGGGTGAATCCTCAATGACCAGACATTGCCCGGCCGGCATGGCCAACTGATGCGCCACGAGCTGGTAGATCTCGGGGTCGGGCTTGCCGTGCTCCACGTCATCCTGGGAGGCCACGAAATCGAAGGCGTCAGCAAGGCCCAGCGCCTCCAGCACGACGTGCGTTTGCGCACAGGTGGACATCGTAGCCAAACCTGTCTTGCAGCCGGTACTCTGGGCTTCTTTGAGGAGTTCCACGTTGTGTGGCCACTGGTTCCTGCGCAGTACCTCTGGATCATCTAGCATCGCGGCATAGTATCGCACGCGAAGCTGCACGAACGCCTGCCACGGAGTACTGACCTTGAGCTCAGGGATGAGCGCCCGTGCTGCATCTTCCAGTCCGAAACGCTGCATCAAGAATACGGCTACCTCACGCCTGGAGCGGCCCACCACGTCAGCGAAGGCCGCTACCACTTCATCTTCGGAGACGTCGTCCGGGCAAAGTTCAAGGGCAGCCTGCGCGTACGACAGAGCCTTGAGCTTCTCCGTCTGCACGAGAGTGCCGTCCTGGTCGAAGACCATGGCTCGAATCAGATCACCACCTCCACCAGGACCAGGGAAGCAGCCAGCAAGAAGAGGATGTGTAGTGCGCGGTCGAAAGATCGTTGAGGAAAACGGGCGGCTACCCAGGGTCCCAGCTGTCCACCGATGAGCACGCCTGGTATGGTGAACAGAAGAAGGCTCAGCACCGCGCTGAGCACCGCGCCTCCGGTCTCGACGAAACCCAGCAGATGGCCCAGTGATGCTGAGAGCGTGGTGAAGAGCAGGACGAAGACCCCGGTGGCCACGGAGACCATGCTGGGCACGCGGCAGCGCTCCAATAAGAAGTGGCCATCAATCTCCCCCAGTCCCGTGCCGATCATGCCCTTGAACAACGCCCCCACCGACGCTAGCAAACGACCTTCGGTCCTGTTGCACACAGTGTAGCAGATTTCCTCTCCCTTCGCAGTGATCAAGCAGGTCTCGCCTTTACCGTCGCCGCATTCTCGATGGATGGCCTCGTCTCTGCCTTCCACCGCCTCGGGCTCCAGCTTCCTGAGAGCGTTGGCGGCCACGGCGAACAGCCCGACTCCGAGAATCGCCTTGAGGACGTCCGGCTCAATGAGCTCTGAGATCCATGTGCCCAGGAGGGCCATGGGGACTGTAACCACCAGCAATGCGGCGCCCAGCCTGTAGTCGACCACTCGTCTGCGCGCATAGGAGTAGAAGCCGCTGGTGAAACCGAAGACCTCCGCGATCAACGCTGTGCCGATAGCTACCTCTGGCTCGACGCCCAGAACCAGCACGAAAAGCGGTGCGAAGAAGGTGGCTCCTCCGATGCCAGAGGCTGTGGCCAGGGCACCTATGACGACGGCCACGGGCAACATGTACCAGAATTGCAGAGTCATGACAGCGCCTTGACCAGTCTGTTCAGTTCTCCCACGACGTTCGCGCCCAGATGAAGCCGGATAACGCGCCTTCCGATGTCGAGAAGTGCCTGCTGGTCGCCCAACGCCTGGGCCGCCTTTAGCGCTCCGAAGGTGATGGACGAACTTGGAGATCCTGCTTCTTCGGGGATGGCTACGTCCCGCTCGTCGTCGGCCGTGAACTGGATGAAGAGCCCCCTGCCTGCGTCTCCTTTGTGGAGTTGGCCGGTGGAGTGCAGGAAGCGCGGGCCATAGCCGACCGTGGTGGCCAGCCGTAACCGGTCTCTGAGGCGGGTACGCAGTTCCTGGAGCGTGGCGTCTGTCGCCTCAGTGGGCCGCACATAGGCCTGGAGGGCGACGTAGTCACCACGCCGTCCCTGGGCCAGGAAGTCGTTGAGGACTTCCGCCGTGACGGGCGCAAAGCTGCCACTGGGGAGCTCACCTGTCTCCGCGTACTGTGCGACCATCTTGCGTGCCAGTATCTTGGCCGCCTCCACGTTGGGCTGGTCGAAGGGGTTGATGCCCATGAGGTGTCCCGCCACAGCCGTAGCCATCTCCCAGATGAAGAACTGTCCTCCCAGGTCGTGTCGGTCGTGCAGGTGCAGTCGGATCACCGGATGGCCAACCCTTTCCAGGGCAGCCAGGCCGTCGTCGTGGCTACTATCATCTTTCACACGGAGGTGAACGAAGAGGCGATCATCTCCGTACATCTCCGGAGATCCCAGGGGCTCGCCCACTACTGGCAGGATGCCGCGGTCCTCCTTGCCAGTGCTTTCCGCGATGAGTTGTTCCACCCAGGTGCCGAAGCTGGCTATGGCTGGCGAAGCTACGAGCGTGAGCTTGTCCCGCCCCGCCCTAGCCAACACTCCCATCGCGGCGCCGAGCCACGCGCCCGGGTTGTCCTCGGCTTTGACGCAGGCCTCGCATGAAGAGAGCCCCGTCACGGCGCGATCGAGCAGGAGTGCGACGTCCACGCCCCCCAGCGCAGCCGGGACCAGGCCGAAGTACGACAGCGCGGAGTACCGTCCGCCGATGTTGGGATCGTTGAGGAACGTTGCCCGGAAGTTGAGGCTGCTGGCCACGTCTGCGAGCGGGCTTCCGGGATCGGTGATGGCCACAAAGTGCTCTCCGGTTTGGCCCATTCCCAACTCTTCAGAGACGCGATTGTAGAAGAACTTGAAGAGGGAGAGGGTCTCCACGGTGGTGCCTGACTTGGTGGCCACGATGAAGAGGGTCCGGGAAACATCCAGCCCCTCGGCATGGGCCAGTACGAATCCGGGATCAGTGCTGTCGAGAATGGCCAGATCCAAATAGCCATCCGCAACTCCGAAGGTCTTGCGGAAGACCGCGGGCGCCAGGCTGGAGCCGCCCATGCCCAACAGCAGGGCGCGGGTGTAGCCATCGCTGCACAGCGCCTTGGTGAGCGATTCCAGACGGTGGAGGTCGTCCATCATCGCATCGGCGATGTGCAGCCACCCTAGCCGATTAGCGATCTCGGTGGGGTCTCGCTTCCAAACGGTGTGATCGTGGGCCCAGATGCGTTTGACAATGTGCTGGCGGTTGATGTCGTTCAGGGCGTTGTCCACCGCGGTCTGGTAGGGACCCAGGGTGGCTTCCTGGTGTTTCCACCCTGCCCGCAACCTTTCACATTTCTCCACGATGCTTGCCATCAGGGCCTCGAAGGACTTGGCGAAGGCTGTGACTCCATCGTCGAGAAGCTGCTGTGTAATTCCGGCCAGGTCCACGCCCAAGTCGGCCAGGCGCTCCAGCTGAGCGTGCGCCTGGTCCATACTTGCTTCCAGAGTGGCAGCCACGTTTCCGTGGTCGAGGAAGGCCTGCAGCGTTGCAGGTGGCAGGGTGTTGACCGTGTCTGATCCGATGAGGCCATCCACGTAGAGGGTATCGGGATAGAGGGGGTTCTTGCTGCTGGTGGAGGCCCAAAGCGGACGCTGGAGGCGCGCGCCTCGTGAAGCCAGGTGTTCCCACCGTGGACCACTGAACGTCTGACGGAACAGGCCATAAGCTGCCTTGGCGTTGGCGACGGCGATGGTACCTTGGAGGTCGCTCTCCCCCATCTCTTCCAACGTTCGGTCCACGGCCGTGTCCACCCGGCTGACGAAGAACGAGGCCACGGATGCTACCCGGTCCACATCGCCTCCTGCCACGGTGAGGTTCTCCAGACCTGAGATGTACGCCTCGGCCACGGCCTCGTACTGGGCCAGAGAGAACATGAGCGTCACATTGACGTTGATGCCCTCGCCGATCAAGGTCTCGATGGCCGGAATGCCAGCGGGAGTGGCCGGCACCTTGATCATCACGTTGGGCCGGTTGAGAGCAGCGAAGAGATGGTGAGCCTCGGCGATGGTGCCTTCCGTGTCGTGAGCCAGCGCAGGCCGGGCCTCGAGGCTGACGTATCCATCGGCACCATCAGTACGTTCGTAGACGGGCCGCAGAAGGTCTGCGGCTTGCTGGATGTCCTCGAATACCAGGGCCTCATAAATCTCTGCGGCGTCCTTGCCGGCGTCCACCAACTGGTGCAGAGCATCATCGTAGTCGGTGCTTCCGGCGATGGCCTTTTCGAATATAGTGGGATTGGAGGTGATCCCGGTCAGTCCATCCTCGATCAAACCTTGAAGTTCGCCGGAAGCGATGAAGGAACGACGGATGTAATCCAGCCAGACAGCCTGGCCTAGCTCAGCCAGTTCGCTCAGTTTGTTCATCGTACAATCGCCTCCCTTTGTCGATCGTGACGGAGACTCTCTCAACATGAAGTGCGACGTGTGGAGGTTGCCGGAGCCCTAGTCTTGCTCTTCTCGGGCCTCCCTCGCCCGCTGCTTCGCCAGCGCCCAACCGAGTCGCAGGGCGCTGTTCATCAGGCCGATGTGGCTGAAGGCCTGTGGGAAGTTGCCCAGTTGCTGGCCCGATACCGGGTCAATCTCCTCGGCGAGAAGTCCTAGAGGGCTGATGTGGTCGAGGAGTCCCAAAAGCAGCTCCTCTGCCTTCTGGAGTTCGCCACACATGACGAGGGCATCCACCAGCCAGAAAGTGCATATGACGAAGGTTCCTTCTTGGCCTGGGAGTCCGTCGTCGCCCAGATAGCGATAGACCATGCCATTGGAGGTGAGATGCTCCAGAGTCGCCCTTATGGTGCCCTGTACGTGGGGATGCTCAGGAGGAAGGAACCCCATGATCGGTACCAACAGGCTGGTTGCGTCCATGACTTCCGAATCGAAAGACTGCACGAAGCTGTTCAGCTTCTCGCTAAAGCCCCGCTCGAGGATGGCCTGGCGGATCTCGTGCCGCGTCTTGTTCCATGTCTCGAGGGGGGCGTCGAAACCGCCCTTCTCGGCAAGCTGTATGCCGCGGTCCAGCGCCACCCAGCACATCAGCTTGGAGTACGTGAAGTGCCTCGGACCACCACGTACCTCCCAGATGCCTGAGTCCTCTGTGTCCCACGTTTGACAGGCTGTGTTGACGATCCTACGCACAAAGTCCCAGTCATCCTCTGTGATTTCCTCGCCGTACCGTCGCGTCTCGTAGAAGGCGTTGACCAGTTCGCCGTAAACATCGAGTTGGATTTGTTCCGCTGCCGCGTTGCCCACCCTGACGGGGGCCGAGTTACGATAGCCGGATAAGTGATCGAGTATGTACTCCTCCAGGTCCTGCTCTCCGTGGAGGCCGTACATGACCTGCATGTCCAGGTGATCGTCGCGGGCCTGGAACTCTTGACAGATGCCCTTAAGCCATCGGAAGTACTGTAGGGCCTCCGTCACGTGGCCCAGGCTGTAAAGGCTCTGGACGGTGAAAGAAGCGTCGCGAATCCAGGCGAAGCGATAGTCCCAGTTCCGCACGCCGCCGATCACCTCGGGGAGGGAAGTAGTGGGCGCCGCGGCGATGGCACCGGTCTCTGGATGCGTCAGCAACTTCAAGACCAATCCTGAGCGGACTACATGGTCATGCCATGGGCCACGGACAACGCAACGATCCATATCGCATTGATGCGCCCAGTCCGACCAGAATTCCGTCGTAGCTTCAAGAAGGTGCTCGCACTCTGCCGGCGCTGTGAGGGAACTGTCGCCGTATCGGAGGACAAACCACTGCGGCTCGCCCTCCTTGACGGTGAATGTGCCACGAGCCACCGCTCCGTCGAGATCCAGAGGAACGTGGGACTGAAGGAAGAGCAAGTGGTCCTCCCATTGGGCGACTGTTCCTTCTCCAGCAGACTCCAGGGGGGGAACGAACCGAGCGTAGTCAAAGCGCGGTTTGAACTCGATGTCCAACTCCACGCTGCCCCCCGAGCAGGAGACCTTCCTCAGGAGAGTCTGGTGCAGAGGGTCGGTGTGGTCTTTCACGGGCATGAAATCCGTGATCGAAACTGAGCCCATCGCCATCTGGAACGTCGTCTGTAGTACGTTGGTATTGCCGACGTAGGTCTGCTTTCCACCATCGTGACCCTGCGGCCTGATGTAGAAGTGCCCGCCTTGCTCGCTGTCCAGGATGGCGGCAAACACGCTCGGTGACTCGAGATGGGGAAAACAACACCAGTCAATAGAGCCATCCCGCCCCACGAGGGCGCAGGTCGCCAGGTTGCCAATGAGTCCGTACTCCTCCAGTCGCTTGTAGTTGGTTGCCATTGATCTTCCTGCGGCTGTCCTATCCTTTCAACAGTATCTTGGCCTGTGCGACCACGTTTGCCGCGGTGATTCCGAATCGCTCGTACAGAACCTCTATCGGGGCGCTGGCGCCGAAGTGTTCCATTCCCACCGCAGCGCCGTCGAGTCCCACGTAGTGCTCCCAGCCGAGCTTGATGCCAGCCTCCACGGCCACGCGCGCCTTGACTGGAGGAGGCAGCACACTGTCGCGGTAGCTGGCTGGCTGTCGGTCGAACAACTCCCAGCTGGGCATGGAGACTACGCGCACTGCGATGCCCTCCGAGGCCAGCTGCATACCTGCCTCCAGGGCGAGGTGGACCTCGGACCCGGTTCCGATGAGGATTACCTCCGGCGGGCCTTCAGTTTCTTGCCAGAGGACGTAGGCACCCTGCTGCAGCCCACTTGCAGGAGCGAAGTCTGCGCGATCCAGAACGGGCAGTTTCTGGCGGGTGAACACCAGGGCTGTCGGCCCCTTGCTATTCAACAGTGCTGCCTTCCAGGCCTCCGCGGTCTCCGTGGCATCGGCAGGGCGGATTACGGTCAAACCCGGAACCGCCCGCAGATTCATCAGGTGCTCGATGGGCTGGTGGGTGGGCCCATCCTCTCCTAGACCTATGCTGTCGTGGGTGAAGACGTAGAGGGCCTGCAACCCCATCATCGCGGCCAGCCTTATGGGAGGGCGCATGTAGTCTGAGAAGGTGAGGAAAGTGGCGGCATATGGGATCACGCCTCCGTGCAGAGCCATGCCGTTGACGATGGCGCCCATGGCATGCTCTCGCACGCCGAAGTGCATGTTGTGGCCCCAGTACTGGTGCCACCCCAGATCTCCATAGCCTACGAGGATGGTCTTGGTGCTGGGCGCCAAGTCTGCCGAGCCACCGGTCAGTGCGTGGACTCGCTTGACGAGGTAGTTGAGCACCTGGCCTGACGCGGCACGAGTGGCAATGGGCTTGGTGTCTGAGTGAAAGAGGTCTCCCAATCCCTCGTCCCAGGAGGGTGGTAGTTCGCGCTGGAGCTGAGCATCGAGTTCGTGTGACAGTTGTGGGTACGTGTCGCGGTACGACTGCATACGTACCTGCCACTCCTGCTCTGCCTCCTGCCCTCGCTCAACCGCCCTCTGCATGTGGTGTCGCACCTCGTCCGGCACGTAAAAGGCAGGCTCTTGGGGCCAGCCCAGAGTGTTCTTGGCCTCTCGCACGTTCTCTTCGCCAAGCGGCTCGCCGTGAACCTTGGCCGTGGCCTGTGCGGGGCTGCCGTAGCCGATGACCGTATTGCAGGTGATGAGCGATGGGCGCCCGGTGTCGGCCTGAGCCTCGCCGATAGCTTGCTCAATGGCGGTGATGTCCTGACCGTCGATGGGTCCCAGGACCTGCCAGCCATAGGCCAGGAAGCGGCGCGCCACATTCTCGCTGAACACGGCGTCTGTAGGACCCTCGATCTGGATGTCGTTGTCATCGTAGAGGTAGATCAGCTTCCCCAGCTTTAGCGTCCCGGCCAGGCTGGCTGCTTCGCTGGTCACACCTTCTTGCATGTCTCCATCGGATACAATGGCGTACACGTAGTGATCGACGATCTTATGGCCGAGCCTGTTGTAGTGGTCCGCCAACCAGCGCTCTGCGATGGCCATGCCCACCCCGTTGGCGAAGCCCTGGCCAAGGGGGCCGGTGGTCGCCTCCACCCCCGGGGTGAGACCATGCTCCGGGTGTCCTGGGGTCTTGCTCCCCCACTGACGGAAGTTCTGCAGCTCCTCCAGCGGAAGATCGTAACCCGTCAAATGTAGGAGGGCGTAGAGGAGCATCGAGGCATGTCCGGGAGAGAGGACGAAGCGGTCACGGTTGGGCCACCGTGGATTGCGCGGGTTGTGCTTCAGAAAACGGTCCCACAGCGTGTAGGCCATGCTTGCAGCGCCCATCGGCGTCCCGGGATGGCCCGACCGGGCCTTCTGTACCGCGTCTACGGCAAGGAAACGGATGGTGTTGATGCACTTTTGGTCGAGCGCCGCTTGGTCGGTCACTTTCACTCTCCTCGAAATCGCCTTCTGCCCGATGTGTGGGAGACGTCACACCCCATCTGCTGGCTCCAACTGTGTGTAAGATGTGGTCTTGAACGGCGGTTCGAGCTGCAGCCCGAGCTGGTGAAAGACCTCCAGCGGGATGCCGATGTCGGCCAGGTAGAGCTCTCCACGGACTCGTTGCAGGCCGGTCTTGGGTAGGGCGAGAGTCAACGTGCGATGGGGCTGGACTGCTGGGCCTGGCGATTCTCCGGTGGTGGCGTCGAGCCCCGACGGGACGTCGAGGGAGAGGATTCGCTCGGCGCATTCGTTGCACAGCTCAATGAGATAGGCTGAGCGGCCACTCGCTGCTCCCCGCAGGCCATATCCGATGACGGCGTCTACCGTAAGTTGGGACCTGGAGAGGAAGGTGCGAGCATCCGTTCCAGGTACAGGTTCCACGCCTGCTGCCTTGAGGATACGGAGTTGGTTGTGGGCGGCAGGGCTGAGCATCGACTCTTCTCCGGCCAGGATTACCCGGACGATCATTCCGCGGTTGTGCAGGTGCCGGGCACAGCACAGGCCTCCCCCACCATTGCCGCCGGCTCCTGCGAGGATGGCTACCTCACCCTCGTGCGCGTCGAGGACCTGTAGTGCATGCTCGGCGAGATTCCTTCCCGCGTTCTCCATCATTTGGAGAATGGATAGCCCAAACTCCTCCACCGCCACGCGGTCCACCTCACGCATCTCGTCGGCGGTCACCGCGGGCACCGCAACGCCATCTTCCGTTCGGAAAACGAGTCTATGGGCCTGGTCAGGCATGCGGGTGTTCCAGACCATGTTGAGCTGCGCCCAGGAGTGCGGCCTTCGGGTTGAGAATGACGTGGACGGGCATACGAGCTACCAGGTCAGATAGGCGTCCCTTCGCCTGGAAGGCCTGCATGAACTGGCCTTTCTCCAGGATTGGCACGATGCGAGGAGGGATGCCACCGCCGAGATAGACGCCGCCGGTAGCCACCACCTTGAGAGCCAGGTTTCCCGCCTCTGCTCCCAGGATGGAGACGAAGGTATCCAGAGTGGCGACGCACAATGCGCAGGGCGCGTGCTGGTCGAGCGCAGCGTTGGCGATGATGGGTGTGGGGTCATCTGCGGTTGCCAGTCGGTCCCTCAGCCAGGCTGGTTCCTCAGCGTGTCGGCAATCTCTCAGGTACTGGTAGATGTTGGGCAGTCCACTGCCCGAGCAGACTCGCTCGTAGCTGACGTGCTCGAACCGATTCATGAGATGCTGCAGCAACTCAATCTCGGTGGAGTTCCTTGGCGCAAAGTCGGCATGTCCACCTTCGGACGCGTGAGCTGTGTGGTGGGACCCGTCCCAGGTAAGGAACGCTTCCCCCAGGCCCGTGCCTGGTGCGATTACGGCCACAGGTCCGTGGGGAACCGGGTCTCCACGGTGCAGTGTGTGCAGGTCGCCCTGGTCGAGGACGGGGACGGCGTGTGCGATGGCATCCAGATCGTTTAACAGGCGCACGTGCGATAGTCGCAGAGCCTGGGCCAGTTCTGTCTCCTCCACGACCCACGACAGGTTTGTGACCTCAGAGCGGCCATCGACCACGGGGCCCGCAACGCCGAAGCTCGCCCGGGTCGGCGTAAGATCTGTCTGTGCCAGAAAGTCGGTGGCCAGCGCTTGCAGGCTGGCGTAGTCGGCGCTGGCGAAGGTGGCCTCCGCCAGGGGCATCCGTGGACCCCTCCGGGATGAGAACACGGACAGAGTGGTCTTGGTTCCTCCGATGTCACCAGCAAGTAGAAGAGTCTCTCCCACCGTTCACTCCCCGTGGGATGGCTAACTAAGTCGTCGAAGGGGGCTGGGCGGCGCTGGTCAGATGGCCCTCACTGCTACGATCCCTGAACTACTTCAGATACGAGAGTCACTCATGTGCCTCGCCATATACTTCTATCTCTACCGCACCCGTGTTGCCTGAGTTGGTGCTCACCGCTTCGAAGCGAAGGGTGCGGGCGGTGAATTCAACGGGGAAGTAGTAGATCTGATTCGCGTCGGCGAGATCGAAGGGTCCGTGGGTGTCGCCCTGGTCGGTGATCACGGTGAAGCTGAATATCTGGGCGGTGTCGTTGGGCATCGTACGCGTCCAGACGCCGACGGCGTGCACGTCGTATGTACCCGCCAGTTCTAGCTCAATCCAGGCGTCATCGCCGTCCCCGTTGGAGGACCACTCGGTGTTGGGTTGGCCGTCGATAGCGTTGTTGGCGCCGAAGGAGCTGTCATTGTCGCCTGCGCCGAAGTTACTGGATACACCCGCGATCCTGGCGCCGGCGACCAGAGACGCGACGTTTTCCCCCTCTGGCCGGGGCGCGGCGGGTGAGGCATCACTCTCTGCGGTGGTGAAGGTGAGATCCTCGGATTGATACACCTGTGCCCGCTCATCGGTCAGCGTAATACGGTAGTGGTACGTGGTGTCTGGCGTTAACCCACTCAGGGTAACGGCATGATCCTGGATTGCGCCTCCCATCATGGGCATTGTGGTAAGGGCACCATAGTTAGGGTCAGTGCCGAAGGCCACGTTGCACATGGTGGGCACACCAGAGGTGAACTGAATGACTGCTGAGGTGCCTGTATTGTCTAGAACGTTGGGCCCTTCGATGCCGCCGGGAAGCTTTTCCAGCTGTAGGATGGCGCTCGAGTCAGCCGGTTGGCCGCCACATGCGACCAACATCAGGAGTGAGAGCAGGAATAACCCGTGACCGGTTCTTAGCATTGCAGAATCTCTCAACCTCGTGCGCCGCGGGAGTGCGGCGTTTCCATCGTAGGTCAACTATGCCCGCCGGCCGGACGCCTTCGTTGAGCGCTGCCGGTCTGTTGCACATCAACTCAATGGGCAGACACACTGGAGCGGTCGAACATACAGGATCACTGACTCCGTGTCGACGGCTCCGTGTCTCCCGCGTCCTGCCCGGACAACCCCTCCCGAGAGAGCGTATGCATCGTAGGCGCGCCCGCTGCCCAGTTCAAGCGAAGCCAATTGAGTATGAGAGTCAGATGGCGCGCTCACTCTGCACCCACCGGGAGGGGTAACCAGGGCGAGCCAATCCAGCGGCCAGTCTACATGCCGCTACGCATCATCTTGACTTTTTGGGTGGCTTCTTCTTCGGACATCTCCATGCTATGCACTTCGTGCGTGTGTGCCTTGAAGGTCTTTCCCAGTTCCTCTTCGTTCGGAGCCTTCAGTTCCATTCCACACGTTGGACACTTGACGCTTACTTCAGCCATTTCTTACCCCCCTCTGTTGTATGTCTGGGTCGCAATTGGCTTCGCAGACTGGGTGACATTTTCGGTCTTCAGTGGAGCGACTCACTGCTCCGTGCGTACCTGTGGCGATCCCTGGCGTTTGAGACGACGGATGGATCTCTAAGCGGATGAAGCGATGCCGCGCAGGGCAGCCAGGAGGGCCTCGAATTCCTCACGGCAGTTCGCGCAGCGCTCCAGGTGTTTCTGGACCAGAGGCAGAGCCTCTGCCGCGCTCCTGCCGGCGAGCTCAAGCTCGACGAAGCGGTCCAACTGGTCGAAGCACTCGTCGCAGCCTATCTCGTCAGGAGTGGTAGCGAGGATCTCCCGCACCAACTTCTTCAGTGAATTCAGATCCAGTTCTGCCGTCATCCCTTTCACCTGTAGACGCGCCGTAGCCCGCGATTCTTACCTTGGCCTACGGCTCGAGAGCATCCAGGACATCTTGCGCGGTTAGCCCCTTATCGATCATACCCTGTCGGAGTCGTGTGCGTGCGTCGTGTAGAAGCTTGTAGAGAGCATTCCGGTTGGTCCCCATGCGCCGTGCCACCTCCTCCAGAGGCATCCCCCGCAGGTATACGGCCGTCGTAGCCAGCCGCTGCCTGTCGGTGAGGCACTCCGCTATCAGGTGCCGCAGAGTCTCCAGCAGTGTGTCTCGCATCGCTTGCTGTTCCGGTCCAGCCGATGGATCTGCCAGGGTCTTGGGGACGAAGTCGGCGTCAGGGGAACCGGCGACTGAGTCTAGGGACACATCCCGCCAACGGTGGCGGCGGAGTTCAGTGAAGGCTTCGCGCACGGCGATCTTCTGTGCCCAGGTGGTGAAGCGACTCTCGCCCCGGAAGGAATCTAGGCTGGCCAGGATCTTGAGCATAGAGTCCTGGACGAAATCCTCCAGAGCAGCGTCACCGACTCCGCTATAGTCAGCCAGCGCATAGCGCAGGCCACGCATGAGGATAGCCTGTAGGTCGGTCAGCGCCTCGTCGCGGCCCGGCCCCCGCAGGGCCTCTAGCCACTGCTGGTTTGTGCGCGCGGCCCGCGAACCACCCTCCGGTCCCTCCATGGAACTATTATACCATGCTCGGCGGCATTCATCAAGTGGTAGCCTAGGACAGGCTGTGCGGTGGATCTATACACTCTTCAGATAGTCCCGAATGGACAGGGCGGCGGCTGTCCCTTCACCCGCCGCAGAGGTGATCTGCTGGGTGCTCCCGAGCCTCACATCGCCAGCGGCAAAGATGCCGGAGACGCTGGTCTCCATCATGCGCGGGGTGAAGTCCAGCGGCTCGGAACGGTGCAGCAGGTCATGACCCGTAATGACGTAGCCGTGTTCCGTCACATCTACGAGATCCTTCACCAACTCGCTGTTGGGGATCAAGCCGATGAAAAGGAAGACGGCGCTCGCCTTGATCTCATGCTCTTCCCCGGAGCGGTTATTGCGCACCACGACCGACTCGAAGCTCTCCTCACCTCGGAACTCCTTGACCTCCGTATTCCAGAGGATGTCGATCTTCTCGCTCCCCAGAACCTTCTGGGCCAGTGTCTTGGTGGCTGTGAGTTCGGCGCCGCGCACCAGCATTGTCAGGCGTGAGGCGAACCGGGTAAGGAATAGGCCCTCTTCGGCGGCGCTGTTGCCCCCGCCGATGACGATCAACGGCTGTTCCTTGTAGAAAGGTCCATCGCAGGTGGCGCAGAAGTGGATGCCAGCGCCAATCAGGTCTTCTTCCCCCGGTACGTTGAGTCGACGGTACTTGGCGCCGGTGGCGATGAGAACTGCCTTGGCGCAGTAGTGAGTTCCCGAGGTTGTGTAGACGTGCCGGCGGGTGGAATCGACTTCGATGTGTTTCGCCTCCTGAGCTCGTAGGATCTCCACCTCAAAGCGCTCGGCCTGACGGACCACTCGGTCCGCGAAGTCGGAACCGCTGATGCCGTCGGGGAAGCCTGGGTAGTTGTCGATGCGCTGTGTGATGCCCGACTGGCCTCCCATGGAGCTCCTCTCGATGAGCAGGGTTTCTATGCCCTCGCGAGCGGCGTAGATGGAGGCGGTGAGCCCCGTCGGTCCGCTGCCGACGATGATCAGGTCGTAGAAAGCCAGGCGTGCCTTGGTGTCGAGAACTAGCTTGGCGGCCAGTTCAGCATTAGTCGGTTCCACCAGAATCGAACCATCGCCGAAAACGATGGTGGGGATGATGCGTTTCCCCTTGTTGACCCTCTCGACGTAGGCGACGGCCTCTGGGTCTTGCTCTATGTCCACCCACTTGTACTCCACCTGCTGTTCGCCCAGGAACTTCTTGGCTCTGCGGCAGTCGGGACACCAGTTCGCGCCGTACATGGTGATGTCAGGCTCGCCCATAATCTCTCCTCTCATGTACACCTGGTACGAATCTGTGATGCGTAGAGTGTCGGCGCTTGGGCCGACCGGTTCTTGTCGCGAGATTGGCCATGGCTACTTCAGGCTGGCGGCACAGCCGGCTTCGATCATCTGGTCAGCGTTGGCGTTGGCCCAATCGGCCAGAGGGATCATTTCCCCCAGAGCCTCGACTGCGTGATCTGGATGAGAGTCCCTCTCCCACGGGCGTCGAAGCGACGTGGAGAGCCAGATACCCTCCACGTAGTCTGGCAGGGCTTGAATCTCGTTGGCATCCAGTGACCGCAACTGGCAGCAGTCCGCATCCAATGTTCGTTGGCGAAGCCCTAGTCGACACGCTGGGCGCCAGTCAACTGGCCCAGGGGGTAGTGTCGAAAACCTGCTTCAGTTCGCCTTTCACCAGATTTGGCCCAATGCTGCCAGCTAATGTGTCAGGGAAGTCGCGGTTCGGAACGCCTCCGAGCCGAACACACTTCCTCTTAGACAGCTTAGACAGCATGCAGGATTGTGGTAGTCAGAGCGCCGGCCAAGTCCACGCCAGCTCGCGAGAGGCTCTTCTGGAAGTCTGACCTAGTCGAGGCCTTGAACGTCCACCCAGATGCTTCCGTCCTCAACTCGCGTAGCGTAGACAGACAACGCCTTTTCCCTGGAGAGGGACCCCAGCATTCGACCCACTCCAGGTGGCCAGGGGCTCCACCTTATCACCTCACCGGTGTGGAGGTCAAAGGTGCTGTGATGGCGGGGGCAGACGATGGTCCCATCGTCTGTGACCTGACCGTCCTCGAGGGATGCGCCCATGTGGGGGCAGACGTTGTCCACGGCGTGGAGCTGACCTTTGACGCTAAGCAGGAGGATGGGGCGTCCGTTCGCTTCCACCACGCGCCTGTGACCGTCCGGCAGTTGTTCTCGCGGGAGGACCTTGATCCAGCTCATCTCGCCCTCCTATGGCGGACACCTTGACTTCGTGCGCTCAGCAGCCTGGCAATCACGAAGACATAGGTTTGTTCCCTCAGAGTTCGACGACAGCCAACCGACGCGCAGACGCATTATACACCGCTTGGACGCGGCTGCCCACCCAGGCTGTCGAGGTGCAGTCGATGGCGGCCGCAAGCAGCGCGATTGCAGTGACTCGCAGAGACGGCACCGATGGCTGTGGATGGCGTGGGATCGCCGGGACGCGCCTGAGGCTCGGCTTCAGTTCTCCGGTTTGAATCAGGTGCCTTGGTGTGGTAGAATGTGGTTCATGAAGGACTCTAGATCTGATGAAGAGATCCTCCTCACCCCAGAGGGGAGGGCGAAATTCGAGGCCGAACTGAACCATCTAGTTTCGGTCAAACGACCCCAGGTGGCTGATCGGCTGCGACAGGCCATAGACGGAGGCGATCTCTCGGAGAATGTTGGCTACGAGGACGCCAAGCACGAACAGTCCTTTGTGGAGGGGCGGATACTGACACTGGAGTCGCTCCTCAAGAGAGGAGTGGTCGTGGAGGGCACGCGAGCCTCGGAGACGGTAAGCTTCGGGTCGAGGGTGACGGTCGCGGAGCAAGGAGGAGGGGAAGAAAGCTTTTTGCTCGTCGGCTCGGCCGAGGCTGATCCTAGCGAGGGGCGCATCTCCAACGAGTCCCCGCTGGGCAAGGCGCTCCTGGACCGCAAGGTTGGCGATGAAGTGGCTGTGGAAGCCCCAGACGGAGTCCTGCATTTCAAGATACTGGGTATCCAATGAGCGAGGAACAGAGCCAGGATAGCAGCGATCTCTTTGAACAACGCCGGTTGAAGCTGGAACGGCTGAGAGAGAAGGGCATAGACCCCTATCCGCTGCGCGCGGAGTGCACTCACTCAACTGCTGAGGCAATCCGGATGCTTGAGGAGTGGAAGGAGAAGGGGGGCGAAGACGGCCCCCCTGAGGTTGTGAAGCTGTGCGGCCGCATGATGAGTGTCCGTGTCATGGGCAAGGCCTCTTTCGCCCACATCGCCGACGGCAGCGGCCGTTTCCAGACCTATGTCAGGCTGGCCGATGAGGGCGTGGACGCCGAGACCTACGAGCTATTCAAGCGGGACCTGGACATTGGTGACATCATCCAGGTTGAAGGCACCCTCTTCTTCACCCGCACTGGAGAGCCGAGCTTGAGGGTGACCAAGCTGACTCTGCTGGCCAAGTCGCTGCGCCCCCTTCCCGAGAAGTGGCACGGCTTGAAGGATGTGGAGACTCGCTATCGGCAGAGGTACGTGGACCTAATTGTGAACGAGGATGCGCGTCGCGTCTTCGTCACCCGCAGTCACATCGTTGCAGCATTGCGCCGGTTTATGGATTCCCGAGGGTTCATAGAGGTGGAGACGCCTGTTCTGCAACCCATATATGGTGGCGCCATGGCGCGTCCCTTCACCACCTACTATCATGCGCTGGATCAGGAGGTCTTTCTCCGCATCGCCGACGAGCTTTACCTGAAGAGGCTCATCGTTGGAGGCCTGGACCGCGTCTACGAGATCTGCAAGGACTTCCGGAACGAGGGGGTCTCCTCCCACCACAATCCCGAGTTCACCCAGTTGGAGGTGTACCAGGCCTATGCGGACTACCACGACATGATGTCCCTAGCAGAAGACGCTTTCTCTCACGTCGCGGAGGTGGTCTTGGGCACGGTGCGAGTATCCTACCAGGGCCACGAGCTCGATCTGACCCCACCGTGGCGCCGTTTGCCGATGCGCGATGGGATCCTGGAGGAGACGGGAATCGACATCTATCAGGCACCGACAGTGGAACTGTTGCGCCAGCGGGTGGAGGACCAGGGGCTGGACGTGGACCCTCAACCGACCCGCGGCTCCCTGGTGGACGAGATATTCAGCGAGTATGTTGAACCGAAGCTCATCCAGCCGACCTTCATCACCGACTTCCCCCTGGAGATATCTCCCCTTGCCAAGAAGAAGCCGGACAACCCCGACCTGGTGGAACGCTTCGAGTTGTTCATTGGGGGGTTGGAGCTGGGCAACGCCTTCAGCGAGCTGAACGACCCGGTAGATCAAAGGGAGCGCTTCATGGAGCAGGGGAGACAACGCGAGGCCGGTGACGACGAAGCGCATCCCATGGATGAGGACTACGTCCGGGCCCTCGAATTTGGCATGCCTCCCACCGGCGGCATGGGTTGGGGCATCGACCGCATGGTTATGCTCTTCACCGACCAATCATCCATTCGTGAGGTGATCCTCTTTCCCCATCTGCGCACCAAGGGCGCTCCTTCCTGATCATTCTCCTCGATGTCCTAGCGTGCGGCGACGCTACACCGTGGTCGGGTTCGGCCAAGCGTTGAACTTTGAACCTCGCTGCCCTATAATGTCGCACAAGCGTTTTCTCCTCCACCGCCCGCATGAGCTATGCGGTGAAGCGTTGCGCTAGGGCGGACTACACTGGTTTGGCATGAATGATGCTTGACTTGAGGTTCATTCGAGAACATACAGACGAGGTCCGCGAAGCCCTCGTCAAACTTGCTTCGTCGGCCCCCATCGACGAGATACTGTCCCTAGATGCCCAGAGGCGAGAGTTGCTGGCCGAGGCCGAGTCCCTCAAGCATCGGCGCAACGTGGTTTCGAAGAAGATCGGTCAGATGAAGGAGAAGGATCAAGCGTTGATCGAGGAGATGCGGGGAGTAGGCGACCGCATCAAGGAGTTGGACGGGGAAATCAGCCAAGTGGAAGCGGAGTTGAACGACCTGCTGCTCCTGGTGCCAAACATGCCCCATCCATCGGTGCCCGTGGGCAAGGACGAGAGCGAGAATGTCCTGGTCCGCACCGTGGGCGAGCCTGGTCAGTTCGATTTCGAGCCGCTGCCTCACTGGGACCTGGGACCCACACTGGACATTATCGACTTCGAGCGTGGCGTCAAGATCTCGGGCACGCGTTTCTACGTCCTCAAGGGCCTGGGAGCCAGGCTACAGCGTGCTCTAGTCACCTGGATGATCGATGTGCACGTCAGGGAGCATGGCTACACCGAGGTATATCCCCCCTTTCTGGTGCAGAGCAAGTGCCTCGTCGGCACCGGCAACCTTCCGAAGTTCGCCGACAATCTCTACCGCTACGAACCTGATGATCTGTGGATGATCCCCACGGCTGAGGTGCCCGTCACCAATCTTCATCGAGAGGAGATACTGCCCCCAGGTTCGCTGCCCATCAAGTACGTCTCTCACACGGCGTGCTTCCGTCGGGAGCAGATGTCGGCAGGAAGGGATACGAGGGGTATCAAACGGGGGCACCAATTCGACAAAGTGGAGATGGTCCGTCTCGTAGAGCCGGAGACTTCTCAGGAGCATCTCGAAGAACTGGTGGCGGATGCGGAGCGGATCGCTGAACTACTGGAGATCCCCCATCGTGTCACGGAGATGTGCACCGGTGACCTGGCTTTCGCGGCGATGAAGAAGTATGACGTGGAGATGTGGGCGCCTGGGGTGCAGGAGTGGCTGGAGGTGTCCAGTTGTAGCAACTTCGGTGATTTCCAGGCCCGCCGGGCCGACATCCGCTATCGTCCCGAGCAGGGGAAGAAACCCCGCTTCGTACACACTCTCAATGGTTCCGGCCTGGCCCTCCCCAGAGTGATGATCGCCATCATGGAGTACTACCAGCAGGGTGACGGCAGCATCGTCATCCCTGAAGTGCTGCGGCCCTACATGGATGGCCTGGAGGTTATAGCCGGTCGCGCGTAGCGCCTTGTGCGAGGCTGCGGTTCTGGATCAGCACAGCGTCAGAGCAACGGGCAGATGCCAGGGGGAGCGCGCTTGACACCGAGTCGCTCGCCTCGCGGCCGGAAGGAGGAAACATGCTGAAGAATTCGATTCGGATAGCCAGGATTGGGGGCATCTCCATCAACCTCCACGTGAGCTGGATCCTCATCTTCGTCCTGATCACGTGGACGCTGGCCGCCAACTATTTCCCGCGGAACTACCCCGTTTGGGGCCTCACTCTCTATTGGATTGTGGGCCTGGCTACCAGCGTGCTTTTCTTCGCGTCCGTCTTGGCACACGAATTGGCTCATTCCTTTGTGGCCAGAGCACGGGGCCTTCCAGTGCACGACATCACGCTCTTCATCTTCGGCGGCGTGGCCCAGCTGGAAGAGGAGCCACAGACGCCTGGTACGGAGTTCGTGATGGCTCTCGTCGGCCCGCTGACCAGCATCGTGCTGGGGGCGGGCTTCGGTGCGCTGTCGGTTGCTGCGAGCGGCGTGAACGAGCAGTTGGCCGCCCTCAGTTCGTACCTGGCCCTGATCAACGTGTGGCTGGGGATCTTCAACCTTATCCCGGGTTTTCCTCTGGACGGCGGGCGAGTACTGCGTTCCATCCTCTGGCAGGCCAGTGGAAATCTCCAGAGATCGACCCGTTGGGCCTCGTTGGTGGGGCAGGCGGTTGCTTATCTCTTCATCCTCGCTGGCATCTGGCTGATCTTCACGGGCGACTGGGTCGGAGGGCTGTGGATCGCCTTCATCGGTTGGTTTCTGGACAACGCCGCCAGCAGCAGTTACCGTCAGTTGACGATCAGAAACCTCCTCGCCGGTCACAAGGTCAGAGAGGTGATGAGTCGCGACTGCCAGGAGGTGAATCCCGACCTGAGCCTGGACAGGCTCGTGAACGAGCACATGCTGCCCCAGGGCGCTCGGTGTTTCCCCGTGGTGGAGGGCGGTTTGGTGCGCGGGCTCCTCACCCTTCACAACATCAAAGGCGTCTCTCAGGACCGTTGGCCGACCACCACGGTGGGACAGGTGATGACGCCGCTGGATGGGTTGAAGAGGATCGGACCCGATGAGGAGCTGTGGACTGCCATGCAGAACATGACCGGGAAAGGGGTCAACCAGCTGCCGGTGATGGAAGACGGCCAGTTGCTGGGGATGCTTGCTCGCGACAACATCGTCTCGTTTATCAGGATCAAAGGAGAGTTGGGCGTCTGATCCTTCCTACACTGCGTCTTCCCAGCGAAGACCCTCATCCACAACCCCTCGGCGCGCTCGTGCAAGTCAGTACACAGGCGTTGGAGGACGAGGAGAAGATCGTCTCCACTTCGGCGGTCGTAGCCCTGGGCCAAATCGCTGGGCGCCACCTGGGACAGGATCGGGATGGCTGGAGTGGATTGTGGGAGGAGCCGCAACGAGTGGAGTGCCGAAGGCAGGCGGTGAATGAACGAGTGTGAAGTCGGCCTCCATAGCACCTTCACCAACAGCGCCGAGGCCGTGGAGGCGCTGTTCGAATCGCTGCGTGGGGCCAGCAATTGCCTGATCATCACTCACGACGATCCCGACCCCGATGCCATCGCCAGCGCACTGGCCCTGGCCTACCTGCTCGAGCAGCGGCAGGGCCTGAAGGCAGCAGTGGCGCACGGCGGCATCATCGGCCGTGCTGAGAACAAGGCGATGGTGCGTCTCCTCTCTATGGAGCTATTCCCTCTGTACGAGTTGGATCTGGAACAGTTTGACGCCGTTGCTCTGGTGGACGCCCAGGCCGGAGCTGGTAACGTAAGCCTGCCGTCCGAAGTCACCCCCACGGTGATCATCGACCATCATTCTGACGTACGCTCAGACTTGGAGGGAGTGCCGTTCGTTGACATCCGCGCAGCATGCGGAGCTACCTCCACCATCATGACCAGCTATCTGAGGGCAGCGGGCGTGACCCCGGATAGGCGAATAGCGACGGCCCTCTTCTACGGCATCAAGGCGGACACCTTGGGCCTGGCCAGGGCTGCTGGAGAGGCTGACGTAGATGCCTACCTGTACCTCCTGCCCCTCTCTGACACGAGGATACTGGCGCAGATAGAGCATGCTCAAGTTCCGCTGGACTATTTCCGGGCCTTTGAACGTGCTCTCGAGCGCACCTTCATCTACGATGATGTTGTGATCTGTAGCCTGGGCTCTATGGACTGGCCTGACCTCGCGGCTGAGATGGCCGACTTCCTGCTTCGTTGGGAGGGTGCTCGCTGGATCATCTGTATGGGGACCTACGCCGACGAAGTCGTGATCTCCCTGCGCACCAATGACATCGATGGCTATGCCGGGCTGGTGGTGCAGGCGGTGATCGAGGGCTTGGGCACGGGAGGAGGTCACACGCTGATGGCCGGAGGCCGCGTCCCCCTGGATGGCCAGCCCCCTGAAGACGTGGTGCGAAAGCTGCAGCGCCGGTTCCTGAGGCAGTTGGACAGAGAGGGAGTTGAAGGCGCGAAGCTAATCTAGCCTTCATGGGCCAAGAGCGGTCATCTCAGCTGCGGCAGGTCCCTTCGCCGAGACTGCAGCCTGTGCCTCACGTTCCCTTCTGCCGTCGCGTCAGCCGTGCCTGCTGTCTCTCGCATCCCTCCGCTATGCGCTGCCTCTCCTCTTCGGTCTCACCGACCAAAGGAGGCACCTCGCGCGGCTCTCCACTGTCGTCGAGAGCCACGTACACCACGTACGCGGTGTTGGTGTGGGTCTTGTCGCCCGTGAGGGGATCCTCAGCCTCCACAAGCACCTCCACCTCCATTGAGCTACGGCCGACATAGCTCAGTGCTGCAGTCAGGGTCACCAGGTTCCCCACGTAAATGGCCGACAAGAAAGTCATGGAGTCCACTGCTACCGTCACCACGATGCTGCGGCTATGCCTGGTGGCAACGATGGCGCCGGCGTCGTCCACCAGTTTCATGATTACGCCGCCGTGAACGTTGCCGTGGGTGTTGGCGTCGGTGGGCAGCATGACCTGGCTAATGGTGGCCTGAGAGTCGCGAATCCTCTTTCCTAGTTGGGTCATTGAGATTCTCCACAGCTCCATTATACCACACTCAGGCTGCTTCGCCTGGTCCAAGATGGCGTCATTGCGCTGGCAGGACTGTCCTGTAGGCGAACGTCTGGGATCGTCTTCATACACCTTTCATAGATCGTTAACCTGAGGCACACAATCCGCTGGTACAATAAGGGCAGAACAGGATTGGGAGGTATGCATGTTCAACAAGGCCAAGCTCAACTTTGCGGTGGATGCGGTGATTCTGGTAGCTTTCCTCGCAGCCACGGTCTCGGGTGTCGTGTTGCTCACCGTGCCCCATGGGGGATACCAGGGCGGTCGCAACCCCTACTACGGACAGACGGTGCTCTTCCTGACGCGTGATGGCTGGAATGATGTCCACGTCTGGGGCAGCCTGGCTATGATCGCAGGGATCGCCGTCCACGTGGTCCTCCACTGGAGGTGGATTGTATGCATGGCGAAGAGGTTCGCAGGGTTCGGCGAGCGCAGAGCGCTGCCTGGCAGTCCGCAGCCGGTCCCGGTGGTGGTTACGGAAGGAGAGAACTGACAGGGACGGGTATCCCCGCGGTGCCAGTCGGTACTCGCGCAACTAGCCCCGAACCCACGTTCGGGGCTTCTTCTATCGCGTTGGTACGGTCCTGGGCAGGGTCTGGCTCAGGACGGTGTACAGGTGCTCAGCCTGTGGGTGGGCTCCACCGGTCAATGGGCCCGGGAGCTTGACCTGGCGCGTGGCATTTCGCAGGTTATTGTAGTGGCAATATCGGAGTGGTATAATCTTATTAGGACCGGACCAGGGTGACCCAGGTCCGAGACACGGTAGGAGTGTATGACGAAGCCGCTACTTGTCGTTTCACTGATCGTGCTGTTCGGCAGTGCCCTGGTTGCGTGCGGGGGACAGACGAAGCCTGAGAGTTCCCCCACCGAGGTGCCGCTGCCTTCAATGAGCGCCACGGCGAGCGAGACCCCTACGATCGGTGCTTCGTCGCCTACGCTGGCTCCATCGCCGACTGCCACATTCACGCCCACACCGAGCCCAACGCCCGTGCCAACACCACTGCCTGTGCCTGAGGGCGTGATTAGCATCATGCTCCTCGGCGGAGACAGGCTTCCGGGCCAGGTCGACTGGCGGACCGACACCATGATTTACGTGCGCATAGACCCTGCTAGCAAGGTGGTGGGGATGTTGTCCATTCCCCGTGATCTCTGGGTCCACATCCCAGGGTACGGTGACAATCGACTCAATACGGCAGACTACCTGGGAGAGAGCACCGGCTATCCCGGCGGTGGCCCCGCCCTGCTCAATGAGACGTTGCTGCACAATCTGGGCATAGGATACGACCATTACATCAGGGTGAACTTCGAAGGGTTCAAGCGAGTCATAGATATCCTGGGCGGGATCGAGGTAGACGTAGAATGCGCCGTGGAGCTCTGGGGCGCGGACCCCGACAATCCAGGCGGCTGGAAGCAGATAGGTTATGTGTCGGCGGGCATACAACACTTGGATGGACAGACGGCCCTCAGGTACGCTCAGTGCCGCTACAACACTCCGGTGTTCGATCGCGACCGGCGTCAGCAGAAGGTGCTGTTTGCCGTCCGCGACAGGGTGATGGAACTGGGCATCCCCGGCCTTCTTCCTCGCGCGCTGGAGTTGCTGGTCACTATGCGGGACATGGTTCAGAGTGATCTGAGTCCTTCGGGGATTACGAGCTTGGCACAGCTGGTGCCGGAGGTCCCGCCCTCGAACGTGAACAGGGCCAACATCGACCTCAGCATGGCCCCGCAGTGGACGACTCCCGAGGGTGCCTGGGTGCTGCTCCCCGATCGCGAGAAGATCGCCCCAGTCATCATGGGCATGCTCGATCCTCCAGCGGAGAAGGTGAACCTGCTCAAGCAGGAAGGTGCCAGGATTGTCCTGAGGAATGGCACGCCCCGGCAGGGCTGGGCACGGCAGATAGCGGACCGTCTGGAGTTGCGAGGGTTTCAGATCATCGAGTTCGCCCCCGCCGACCGCACCGACTATGCTGAGACTCTGATGATCAGCTACGCTGACAAACCGTACACCGTGCAGAATCTGCAAGCGTATCTGGAAGTCAAGGACGAGAACGTACGACATGAACCCGGTGGCTCAAGCGAGATGGACGTACTTGTCATCTTGGGCGACGACTTCCACACCATCTGTCCCTCGTGAGCGCTTGCTGTGTGACATGCCCTTTTGACCGTCGTCGGCGCAAGGGCCCCGGGGGCGATCTGGACCCGCCGCCCGAGACTTGAGAGACCCCGGAATCTGACGCGGGTAGTCAAGCACTGGAGCCGCCTGTGAAGAAGACCTGGTTTGCACTCCTGCTCACCGGCAGCCTCTGCCTGGCCGCTCTCGCGAGCCTCGCCCCCACCATGGCTCGCTCTGGCTCACCTTTCAACATGGTGGTCGGTAGGGAGTCCTCTATCAATCCAGCACCCATGCCCATGGGTTCTGAAGTTGTGCACGTCATTCTTCTGGGTACTGATCGGCGGCCGCTGGACGATGGCTGGCGAACGGACACCATAATCCTCGTTTCCATCGATCTGCGCGAGCGAACGGTGAGCATGGTCTCCATCCCCAGAGATCTGTACGTTGCCATCCCTGGCCGTGGCAAGGCTCGTCTCAATCTCGCCGACAACATAGGGGAGGCTCAGCACTACCCCGGAGGTGGGCCTGCCCTGCTGAAAGCAATACTCGAGAAAGACCTTGGATTGACCTTCGACCGCTACGTGCGCATCGATTTTCAGGGACTTAGCGAGATGATAGACGCCCTGGGAGGGATCGATGTTGACGTACGTTGCCCCACGGAGCTCTGGGTTCCGAACATGAAATCCCCTGGCGAGTATCTGCTGGTGCGCTCCTTTCCCGCCAGCATGCAACACATGGATGGCGAACTCGCCCTTCTCTACAGTCGCTGCCGTGCCCACACACCGGTGTTCGACCGCGACCGAAGACAGAGGGAGGTGCTTCTAGCCATCCGCAATCGCGCGCTGGAACTGGGCATCCCTGGATTGATGCCCAGGCTTCTCCCCTTGCTGGACAGCATGGAGCACCATGTGCAAACCGACCTGGAACCCTCCGAGATACTGGCGCTGGCTCAGCTGATTCCTGAGATACCGCCAAGCAACATTCGCCAGCGCACCATAGACCTGTCTCTGGCGCCCGAGTGGTACACCGCCGAGGGGGCCTGGGTGATGCTTCCGGACAGGAAGCTCATCAAGGAGTTGATGGTGGGGCGCCTGGGGCCAGCCTCTTGGGAGAAGCAGGCTCTGGCCCAGGAGGGGGTGCGGATCGCCGTAGACAACGGCACCACCATAGAGGGCTTCGCGTCTCAGATCGCCGACCGTCTCAGATTGCAGGGGTACCAAGTAGTGGAGGTAGGCAAGGCCGATACGTTGGACTATAGTGAGACCACCATCACCAGCTATGCAGGCAGTAACCTCACGCAGGAGCGCCTCCAACAGACACTGGGCGTTAGCGAAGACAACGTCCGGTATGAGCCGGATTGGCTGAGCAACGTCGCCATAAGAGTCATCGTTGGCAATGACGCGCAGTCATCATGTCGTTAAGCGGAAAGAGGTAGCGCATGGGATCGCGCAATTGGCGGGAGCGATGTGAGAACAAGCTGACGACAGCATCAGAGGCCCTGAGGCTGGTGAGGCGAGGTTGCTCGGTCTTCATCGGGTCTGGGGCCGCCGTTCCTCAATTGCTAGTGACGGAGCTCTCCAACATGTCGTCAGAACTGGCAAATGTCAAGCTGATCCACGGCCTGACTTTGGCGCTGACCCCTAACACCGAGTCCGAGTACGGGGATCTCTTCCGCCACGATGCGCTCTTCATCGGAGCTGAGGTGAGAGACGCCGTATGCCAGGGTCGGGCAGACTACACGCCCGTCTTCCTAAGCGAGGTTCCGGCGCTTTTTGCCTCCCAAAGGATGCATCTCGACGTGGCCCTGATCCAGGTCACGCCCCCCGATAATGATGGGTTCTGTAGCTACGGGGTCTCGGTCGATGTGGTAAAGGCTGCTGCCGAGAGCGCCCGCCACGTGGTCGCCGAGGTCAACCCCCGCATGCCCAGGACTCTCGGCGATGCCTTCATACACGTGGATCAGATCGCCGCCATGGTGGAAAACGATGCTCCCCTCCCGGAATTACGGTTCCCGCCCCCTGACGAAGTTACGCTCAAGATAGGCCGCAATGTGGCTGGTCTCGTGGAGGATGGGGCCACCATCCAGATGGGCATCAGCAGAATCGCACGCTCTATTGCCCCCTTCCTGGAGGACAAGAAGGACCTCGGAGTGCACACAGAGCTGGTCTCCGACTGGATCGTCGACCTGATGCAGAAGGGGGTTGTGACCAACGCCCGGAAGACGGTAGATCCAAAGAAGGTGGTCACCAGCTTCTGCTTGGGCAGCCAACGACTGTATGATTTTGTGGATCGAAATCGTGCCTTCGAGTTCCGGCCTTGCGACTATACAAACGATCCGTCGATCATCAGCCAGCAAGACAACATGGTTGCCATCAACTCTGCGCTCGAGATAGATCTGACGGGTCAGGTCTGTTCGGATTCGCTGGGACAGGTTTTCTACAGCGGGCTGGGAGGACAGGTGGACTTCATCAG
Organism: Chloroflexota bacterium; assembly: GCA_030603665.1. Lineage (GTDB taxonomy): Bacteria > Chloroflexota > Anaerolineae > UBA7937 > B3-Chlor > JAUVXJ01. The sequence goes on from JAUVXJ010000008.1 coordinate 68,883, forward strand.
GGGAGCGGCCCGTTCCAAAGGGGGCAAGCCGATCATTGCCCTACCTTCCACCGCCGCTGGAGGGGTCATGTCTCGGATTGTCCCGGCGCTGTCAAGCGGGGCTGGCGTGATGATCACCAGGGGCGACGTATACTACGTGGTGACCGAGTACGGCGTGGCCTACCTTCACGGCAAGAACGTCCGGGAGCGTGTTCTGGCATTGATAAGCATAGCCCATCCCAAGTTCCGGGCTCAGTTGCTGGAGGAGGCCAAAGCGAATCAGTATATCTACGGTGATCAGCTGATGCCCGTCGGCATCTACCCCTCTGAACTGGAGACGAGGGTCACCTTCCGGGGAGAGAGCGTGTTCTTCCGACCGGTCAAGGCCATTGATGAATCGATGATGCAAGATTTCTTCTACAGCCTGTCGGATCGCAGTGTCTATCAGCGGTACTTCTCCGCCTTGCGGGCTATGCCGCACCAGACCGTCCAGACCATGACCACTATAGACTACGAATGGGAGATGGCCATAGTCGGCGTGGTCCATCGGGAGGGCCGGGAGAGGATCATTGCCGTCGGAAGGTATGGTCTAATGGGCGAGGGTTCGGATGCGGCCGAAATGGCCTTCACCGTGCGCGACGATTGGCAGAACATCGGAATCGGGACTTTCCTCCTCCGATACCTGGCCGCTATCGCAAGACAGCGTGGTGTGTGTGCATTCACAGCTGAGATTCTGGAGAACAACGGTCCCATGCTCTCGATTCTCAACAACGCAGACCACCCATTGGAATGTGTCTACGACGCCGGGGTGTACATCGCCACCATGAGGCTTGACGAGGATGGCTCGAATCCTGGTAGTGGATAACGACCCCGGTTTTGTGCGCATGGCCAGGGGGGTTCTATACACGGACGGGTACCTGGTACAGGTGGCGACGGACAGCAGCGAGGCCTTGAGCCTCATGGAGCACGCCATCCCGGACTTGGTACTCCTGGACAACCAGTTCCGTCGGGAAATAGACGGCGTGGATTTGATGGACGCGATGTCGCGAAATACTCGGCTGCGACAGATTCCGAAAGTCATAGTCGTCGATTCCGCCCCAGAGGGAAGTGATGAGCCTGGCGATTCCTTGGAGAATGCGCTCTGGCTGTCAAAGCCCGTAAAGCCCGAGACCCTCTCGGATGCTGTTGCTGGGCAGGTGACGAGGACCGCCTTTGTCTACTCGCCCCAGCATGGTGAGTATGAATACGGGCCCGATCATCCCATGGAGCCTCGCCGGGCCCTGGAGACGGTGGAGCTGTGTCACAAGTATGGCCTGCTGGACAAGCCCTGGGTGGACGTTGTCGAACCGCAACCGGCTGGTGTGGAAGATATGGTACTGTTCCATGACCGGGATTACTTGGCTGCTCTTCAGGAAGCCAACGATGGCGTGTTCGTGGAGAGCATGATCGAATTCGGGCTGGGGACGATGGACTGCCCGGTCTTTCCCGGCGTATATGACTACTCTGCTCTGGCCACCGGTGGAACACTGCTGGCGGCGAGCCTCGTAGATGGGGGTAGGTATGACCTGGCCTTCAACCTGTCGGGGGGGTTCCACCACGCTCATCACCGAAATGCCGAGGGCTTCTGCTACGTGAACGACATAGCGATCGCTATCCGTCACCTTCTGCGGAAGGGACGTCGAATAGCATACGTCGATCTGGATGCTCACCACGGCGACGGCGTGCAGGACGCGTTCTACAACGATAATCGGGTGCTCACCATCTCTCTGCACGAGAGTGGAAAGACGCTATTCCCTTGGTCGGGCTTTGAGACCGAGATCGGCGCAGGCGACGGCAGAGGGTACAACATCAACGTGCCGCTTCCACCCCAGACGGATGACGAGGTCTTCCTCGAGGCCTTCCACAAGGTCGTCCCCGAAGCGGTCGCTGCCTTCGACCCTGATATCGTTTTCGCCCTTGTCGGAGCTGATGGGTTGCTTGCCGACCCGCTTTCCCACCTGGCGCTCACCAACAACGCCTACGCCGAGGCTGCGATGGTCATCGAGGCCATCTCCCCTGAATGCGTCGTCCTGGGTGGTGGCGGGTACCAGATGAACAGCGTCGCGAGAGCCTGGTGCCTGACCTGGGCGGTGATGAATGGCATCGAGCCGGAGGACGAGTATGCTGGGACCATTGGCGGCATGATGCTGGGCACGGAGTATGTGGAGGGGGGTGGTCTCCGCGACAGGCACGCCTACACCACGGGACCTCTCAAGGCGGAGATCCGCAAAGAGGTGGTGAGGGTGACGGAGTACATCAAAGACACCGTCTTCTCACTTATCACTCCGAGCACCTAGCGGGTACACCTCCCAGTCGATCAGCCGTCCAAGAGCACTAGAAAGGGCCACCGCGTGACTCGCGGTGGCCCTTGTTGTTTCTTGGGTATGGCTCAGAGGTCGCTGGCTGCGGTGCCAGCCAGACCTCTGCTATTGTCTATCCCTCACCAATTCCTCCACTACCGACGGGTCAGCGAGGGTGGTGGTATCTCCGAGTTGTTCTCTGCCCTCGGCGATGGCCTTGAGGATCCGTCTCATGATTTTGCCGGATCTGGTCTTGGGCAGGGCATCGGCGAACTGGATCTTATCGGGTCTGGCGATAGGTCCAATCTCTTTGCCCACGTGTTTGGCCAGTTCCTTTTTGAGCTCTTCGGAGGGTTGTTGGTCACCGCGGAGGGTGACGAAACCGTAGAGGGCCTGGCCCTTGATTTCGTGCGGGAAGGGGACGACAGCGGCCTCGGTGACCAAGGGGTGGCTAACGAGGGCGCTTTCGACCTCCATGGTGCCGATGCGGTGGCCTGAGACGTTAATCACATCGTCGACGCGGCCCATAAGCCAGAAGTAGCCGTCTTTGTCTTGTCTGGCGCCGTCTCCGGTGAAGTAGATGGTACCGAGGTTGGTGTAGTGTGAGAAGTAGGTATCGACGAAGCGGTCGGGGTTCTTGTAGATGGTCATGAGCATGCCTGGCCAGGGTTTGTTGACGATGAGGTAGCCGCCTTCGTTGGGGTTACAGGGGGTGCCGTCATCGCGTACGACCTCAGGGAAGATGCCTGGGAAGGGTTTGGTGGCGGAGCCGGGTTTGAGGTCGATGATTCCGGGGAGGGGTGTGATGATCACGCCGCCGGTTTCGGTTTGCCAGTAGGTATCGACGATGGGGCAGTTGTTGTTACCGATGACGGTATAGTACCACATCCAGGCTTCGGGGTTGATGGGTTCGCCGACGGAGCCGAGGAGGCGGAGGGAGGAGAGGTCTCTGTTATTGGGCCAGTCGTCGCCGTCGCGGGCGATGGCTCTGATGGCGGTGGGTGCGGTATAGAAGATGGAGACCTTGTACTTTTCGACGATTTCCCAGAAGCGATCTGGCTGGGGGTAGTTGGGGACGCCTTCGAACATCAGGCTGGTGGCGCCCACGGCGAGGGGTCCATAGACGATGTAGCTATGGCCGGTGACCCAGCCGATGTCGGCGGTGCACCAGTAGATATCGTCGTCTTTGATATCGAAGACCCACTTCATGGTCAAGAGAGTATAGAGGAGATAGCCTGCGGTGTTGTGGACGACGCCTTTGGGTTTGCCGGTGGTGCCGCTGGTGTAGAGGATGTAGAGGATATCATCGGCGTTCATGGGTTCGGGATCGCACTGGGGGGAGGCGTCGGCGATGAGTTCATGCCACCAGTGGTCGCGGTCTTGGGTCCATTCGATGTCCGCGCGGGTACGGTTGACCACGATCACGTTTTCGATGGAAGGGCAATCGTCGAGGACGCTATCGGCGTTGGCCTTGAGGGGGGTAATCTTGCCTCGGCGGAAGCTGCCATCGCTGGTGATGAGGACTTTGGCTTCGGCGTCGAGGATGCGGTCTTTGAGGGATTCGGCCGAGAAGCCGCCGAAGACGATGCTGTGAATGGCGCCGATTCTGGCGCAGGCCAGCATGGCGATGGGGAGTTCAGGGATCATGGGTAGGTACATGCAGACGCGGTCGCCCTTGGAGACGCCCATGCTCTTCAAGACGTTGGCGAACTTGCAGACCTCCTGGTGTAGTTCTTCGTAGGTGTAGGATTTGCTGTCGCCTTGGGGTTCACCCTCCCAGATAAGGGCTGTCTTGGTGCGGCGTTCGGTCTTGAGATGGCGGTCCAGGCAGTTGTAGGATGCGTTAATCTGGCCTCCGACGAACCAGCGCCAGAAGGGGGGTTCACCTGAGAGGACCTTGTCCCATTTCTTGTACCAGTCGAGGTGCTCTTCAGCCAGTCTGGCCCAGAAGCCCTCCAGGTCTTGCTCGGCCTCCTTAACCAGAGAGTTGTACTCTTCAGCGGACTTGACGTTGGCCTGGCTGCTAAACTCCTTGGAAGGAGGGAAGAGCCTCTTCTCATCCAACAATGAAGTGATGGTGTCTTCTCTTTCTGACATTTGTTTTACCTCCACCAAGGATAGTAACATAGTCTAGGAGATTTTTCAATTGCAGTAGGACAAGGGAAGGAGACCCACGGACCGCCGGTGGGACTCATGATGCGCGGCCACGGCTAACGATGAGACTCCGTCTCGGCCTGCTCTGGGGTTGCTAGAGGCGGCAGGGATTCTGTTCGCGGGGCGGCCGGGCAAGCGCAGACACTTGATAATGGATGGTGATGCGTCTATCATAGACGGCGTAGGGAGGGTCGCGATGGGCATGACGGAGCGGCAGCAGGGGTTCTTGGAGCTGTACCGGGAGGTCAAGGCACCCTTGCACTACTCTGTGGTGGCGGAGAAGCTGACGATCAGCAACATCTCCGCGTACGACATGCTACGCTCGCTGAAGCAGAAGGGTATGGTCGCCTCGCAGTATCTCTTGCCCAAGAAGCAGCCTGGACCCGGCCGCTCCACGGTGGCATTCTATTTTCGGAACTACTGAGCGGAAGGATCAAGTCGGCCCTGTCGGCTCGCGAGTTGGTGAACCATGTCCCCATCGAGATCATAGATTCGCGCTCTGTCTCTCTGGGGCTGGGTTTGATCGTCACGGCTGCCGCGCGAGCAATTCAGGAGGGAAGGAGCCTTCTTGAAGTAGTGGAGGCGATCCAGCAATTGATACCGAAGATGAACATCATCTTCGTGGTAGACACGCTGAAGTATCTGCATATGGGCGGCCGCATAGGGGGCGCGTCGGCGATGCTGGGCTCGGCGCTCAAGATCAAACCGCTGTTGCACAGACACGAGGGTGAAGTCAGCCCGCTGGAGAGGGTAAGGTCGAAGTGTCGCGCTTCCAGCCTGCTGAGTCCTACCTGACGGGTCTGACGCCCGCGGTGGGCACCCATGTAGGGCCAGGCACGCTTGGACTGGGTTGGTGCGTAGAGTAGAGACGGACGTTGGTCAGACCAGCGTTCAGCATGGGATACATCCTATGCGCCCGCTACCTTGTCTAGTAGCTCCTCGTAGGTGCTCATGGGGGATACTGTGTCCAGAAACTCGACCAGGGAGGAGCTTGTCTCCCTCAAGTCGCGCATTTGGTCACCGATAGGGTTGGTCTCGGCGGCCCAGCCCTTGCCCGCGGCGTAGGAACCGTAGAAGGCGAAGTAGGCTTGATTCAGCTTGCGAAGGTAGTATCCCATCTCCACCAGCTTCTGCCTTCTTTGCTCCATGTAGGCTTCTGCTTCCTCCACTAGCCCTAGTTCCAGCAGTTCCTCGACATGGATCCTGGTCTTGCGCATATGGGCGTTAAAGCTGAACTCGTCCTCGTGGATAGGTTCGAGAGCGGCTGAGCGCTCGCGGTCCATCTCCGCTATCCTTCTCTCGTAGATGTCGGGATAGTAGCGTCTCGCCAACTCCAGGGACAGCTCGTCGCCTGCCATGCTAGCGACGGTCTCATTCATGCTGATCAACTCCTGGCTATCGGCGTAATGCTGTCCCAGGGGGTGGAAGAACAGATAGTTGTGAATCCACTCGTGGGTGATCACGCGGATGGCGAAGTCCAACGAGGTGTTTTCAACGATGACCGTGGGGTACGCCCCAACGCCTCCGGTTGGTACCACCAGTGAGGAGACATCCAACTGATCTGTGTAGTCCTCGATCTCCTCTATCCGCTCCAGACTCAGGCCAGGCTGGAGGGAGACGTTCGCTATTCGTTCGATCCTGTCCCGCCTGGAGATGACAAGGAAGTCGGGGGAGGATTGGAACTCGAACTCGACCGGCGGCATAACCCATCGCTGCAACAGGGGAAGACGCAAGGTGATCCCTTCTGAGCGAAGAACCCCCTCTGCTTGGCGGCGGATGATATTCTCCACGAGGTTCTCTGATCGGCGACGCTCTGCTCTTAGATCCTCCAACTGGGCCTGAAGGCCAAGCGTGTCCGCTGCCTCTCCCTCCCTGGCTCGCTTGACCGCGATCTCGCCCTCCAGGCGGCCGATCTCCTGCACCAGGGCGAAGTACTCTCGCACAGCGCGAACCTGCTGCTCGTCATCCATACCGTGAGGTTGGTCGGTTCCCAACGTGCGATTGACGAGCTTCTCCAGGATGGTTCGCCCCTCGTAGGCGCCCCAATCAAATCTGTGGGGCCCAGTGAGGGGATCGGTGCGATAGCCGAAATAGTCGGCCGGATGGAGGGAATCTCTGCTCAGTACCAGCAACAGCAGGGCTAATAGTAGCGAACAGCCGAGGATTCTGCGTGCCTTGGACGCCATTCCTGTGGAATCTTGGGTCATCTAGTCATATTCTACCACCCAGGTGGGCGGTTCACAAAAGGGCCGGCCGGAAGTTGCGTGAGCCGGCTGGTATCCGGGCATATCTTGGCAGCGCTCAACCAGGCAGCCATACCTCTTGATTCAGACGGCGATCAGTCTTTGTGCAGCCCTTGGTGTCGCGTTCGTCCTGGGCAGGGTAGCTTCGCCGCGCTTCTGAGAAGTCCTTCTTGTTCGGGTACCCCCCGGGGGGTCGGTTCTTCCTCCAAGAAACTGCACGCACCGCGCTCCTGCCTCCCTGTGGCCGGGATCGGGCCTTGCCATGATGCCATTGTGCCGTCAGTCTGCGTGTGGTATACTTCTTGGCTGGCTGAGCCACTCCGACCATCTTCACAGTGTCCCGCAGCAGCACCGACTCTTCCGGGGTAGACTCTATGTCCCGACGAGCGAGAGTTCTGGCCATCACCCTAGTTGTACCAGCCCTCATGGTCTGCCTGGTGCTCTTGGGCTACGTCAAGTATGTCCGCGTGATGAGCCGTGTCGAATCCTTGCAGCAGCATCTGGGGAACCTGGAGGAGAGAGGAGGCGTGGAGCTTCTCTACAGCCTCGAGACGGAAGAGCTGGAGGCAGTGCGTGACGAACTGGTCCAGGTTGGGGCTGAGCTGACGGGCCTGAAGGCCGAGCTGGGCCCTGCTGTGGCCGTAGCCCCCTATCTGGGTTGGCTTCCCGTCGTTGGTGGAGATGTTGCCGCGGGCGCGGACCTTCTAGAGATGGGGATAGGCATATCGGTAGCTGCCGACCTGGTGTTTGAGGGGCTGGAGCCCTTGCTTCCACTTCTCGATGACTCTGGCAACTTCCCCTCCGAGATGAGCGTGGGGAAGGCGGTGGCGATGGCCGTTGCCGAAGGCCACCCCCACTTCATAGCAGCGCAGGCTGAATTGGAGAGGGTTGGAACAAATCGACTGCGAATTGACGAAGAGCGCCTCTCCCCCAAGGTAGGGCAACTCCTGGGCCGGCTAGACCGATACCTCCCTCTGCTGGAGACCGGCGTCGATGGACTGGTTGTGGCTCCGTCTCTACTCGGAGTCGGTGAGCCCCGCACTTATCTCCTTCTGGCGCAGAATGAGCACGAGCTCCGGGCCACGGGCGGGTTCATCAGCAGCGTTGCACTGTTGCGCGTAGCTGACGGCAAGATCGTGGAGTTCCATTTCAGCGACAGCTACGCGGTCGACGACCTCTCCCAGCCTCACCCTGACGCCCCTGAAGCCCTGGAGCGGTACATGCTGTCCCAGATCTGGCTTCTGAGAGATGCCAACTGGTACGCTGATTTCCCTACCAGCGCTCAAGTAGCGAGAGACCTGTATCAGCTGGACCAGGGAGTCTTGGTCGATGGCGTGGTGGCTGTCGACCTGGCGGCTGTGCAGTCCCTGGTGCGCGCGCTGGAGCCCATTCAACTGGAGGGGTATGACCAGGAGGTGACAGGGGCTAATGTGCTTGCCTTGATGCAGCAGCACTGGGCCTCTCCTGCCGGAGAGGGGCAAACCGCCGATTGGTGGATCCATCGCAAGGACTTCATGGGTGATCTGCTGGGCGCGACGATGGGGAAGCTGGAGACAGACATCGCGTCTGTTGACCTCGGCCGGCTGATGGATGCGGTCCGCCGAGGGTTCGGGGAGAAGCATGTCCTGGTCTATATGGCAGACCCAACAGTGGGCGAGATCATGGGCCGGAACGGCTGGGATGGTGCCCTCAGACCCACCGATGGCGACTTCCTGATGGTGGTGGACACAAACATGGGCTTCAACAAGGTGAATGCCAATGTTGAGACCGCCGTGGAGTACGAGGTGGTGATCGGGGAGGACGAGAGTCTCACCAGTCGGGTCGCGATAACCTACCGCAACCACAGTAGTGAGATGGCAGATTCATGTGTCCAGGAGGCGGTGTATCCCCCGACCTACCAGGAGATGATGGAAGGCTGCTACTGGAATTACCTTCGTCTCTACGTTCCTAAGGGCAGCGAACTGGTAGATGGTCCGCATTTGACCTTGCCTAAGGGGAGCCTCAGAGCAGGAGAGGATGGGACTGCAGGCTTGCCACTGGCCACCGAGTTGTGGCCCACAGAGTTAGGCAAGAGCGTCTATGGGGTCTTCCTCGTAGTGGCGCCAGGCGAGCGACGGGAGATGGTCTTTGAGTACCAACCACCTTCATCTGTACTGGAGGTTGAGAACTCGACTACGTACCGGCTGCTGGTCCAGAAGCAGCCGGGCACGGTGGCCGTCCCCCTTCGCGTGGAGGTCAGGCTGCCCTCGGGCGCGTCGGTCGTCTCCATGCAGCCAGAGGCGAGCGGAGTGACCTATGGGAGTGTGGTGTTTGAGAGCGACCTCCGCGAGGATCGGGAGTTCGAGGTGACCTTCCGGCGGTGAGACACCCGATGGGCGAGGGCGGATCCCTCTGCAAGGTGCGATGATGAGAAGAGTGGCGTTGGTCTCTGCCCTCACAGGTGTGCTGGCGCTCTCTCTTCTTTCCTTGAGCCCCGCCACGTGGGCTGCGCCCTGGATGGACCCGCTTCACCAGACTGTGCCCACCAGGACCCCAACTTCGTCCGCGCGCACTCCCAGACCCACCACGGCGACGACTGAGGTGCCGGAGGATACTCGCACCCCGTCACCGCCAACGGGCACGGCTGAGGCCGCGCCAACGCCCAGCATCCCAGCCACGGCGACATCATCAGCAACCTTGGCTCCTCCTGCGAGCGTCTCTCCTACGGGGGACCGTGCGTGGGATTTCGGGGATGCTCCAGATCCGGGCTTCCCTTCACTAGAGGCAAACGACGGCGCCCGGCATTCGATCATCTCCTTCGAGTGGCTGGGTGAGGGCGTGGACGATGAATCGGACTCGCATCAGGTTGATCGTGATCTGTACGATGATGGCGTTTTCGTTGGTCAACTCGACGCTTGTGCTCGGGAGACTATGGAGGTCGAGGTTACGGTGCTCAGCAGGGATGATCCTGAGCATCCGTACGATGGTCAGCACCTGCTGTACCTGAACGTGCTGGTGGACTGGAATGGCGATGGCTCCTGGTCGGGGAGGGTCCACTGTGCTGAGGGAGAGGCGGCCTCGGAATGGGCGGTGCGTAACCTGCCCGTGGACGTGTCATCGTGGCCGGACGACGCGCTCTCCGCCCCAGTCTCCATCGTGCTTCCTGTTGGCCCCCTTACCGGACAGGTGTGGGCTCGTTTCAGCCTGAGCTACGCAGAGGTAATCTCCGGTGACGATTGGGATGGTCGGGGCGCCTTCGCGTACGGTGAGACCGAGGACTACCCGCTCACGGTGTTTTCGCCGCCCACCGTCGAGCGGGAGGTGCCATCGCCCACGCTAGCCATGGTGGGGGACGCGCCAGCTGACACCACGCCCACCACTGTTTGGCCAGCAGGTCTCCCATCGTGGTCGTCTTTGCTCTGTGTTGGGGGGAGCATCCTGCTGGTGGCGGTGGCTCTGGTGGTGGCCATGCTTGCTCTGAGAAGGAGAAGCCGCACGGCGCTGGTGGTGGCACTGGTTGTGGTAGCGGTGCTGACAGTCGCTGCCTTCCTGTTCTACAATCTTGGTCTCAAACCGCTGTACGGTACCGCGGGCTCAGGGCCTCCGACCCTGCCTCTTACGCCGCGTGAGCGTCTGGTGCCCACGGTTGGTGACTTGGCGGGGTCTGTCTCTCCCTCTCCCACTGCGGTGCTGACAGCGACCTCCACGCCAGAGAACGCCAATCCCACCGTCGAAGCTTCGCGGCCCACATCGCAGTCCGGTGTAGCGACGCCCCTGCCGGACGCCGTTTCTGTGAGAGATAGGTTTGGCTTTGGCGTGGCTATCTCCAGCATCGAGCAGTACGACGTGGGTCAGCTCCACGCCGGCTGGTACCTCGACTGGAGTTCCGATCCTGATCCGGCGTATCCCGGCGGCATGGAGTACGCGCAGATGGTGAACGTTCGCGGTGGCAACATCTTTCCTGGAGTTGGCGATCTGGAGAGAACGGCGCGGCTGAACCCTGGGTCCCTGTGGTTGGTGGGCAACGAACCGGATGTCCTGTGGCAGGATGGCATCACCCCGCGTGAGTATGCCAGGGTCTATCACGACGTCTATGAGGCGCTGAGGAGTGCAGATCCGACCTGCCAGGTGGCTATAGGCGGAGTGTCTCAACCGACACCACTCCGACTGGAGTACCTGGACATGGTCCTCGATGCCTACACGGACCTGTACGGCGAGACGATCCCGGTCGATGTCTGGAACGTTCACGCCTTCATCCTGCGTGAAGAGCGCGGGTCGTGGGGCGTGGATATCCCTCCAGGTATCTCCGTCGACGAGGGCCGGCTGTTCGAGATCGAGGATCATGATAGCCTGGAGATTTTCGGCCAGCAGATTCTGGACTTCCGGCGCTGGATGAATGACAGGGGAGAGAGAGACAAGCCCCTCATCGTATCCGAGTACGGAATCGTGATGCCCACAGAGTTTGGATTCTCGCACGAGAGAGTCAGGGACTTCATGTACGCCACCTTCGACTTCTTCATCGCGTCGAAGGACCCAGACCTGGGCTATCCCGCCGACGACAATCGGCTCGTGCAGCGCTGGCTCTGGTACAGCCTGAGTGACACGGTGTATCCCACGGGTAACCTTTTCGATGCCGCTACCGGGCAGATAACCCCGCTGGGGCTGGCGTACGGCAGCTATGTGGTCTCCCACTAGTCGCCCCCCTGTTTCCACGGCCGTTCCCAGTGCGGCGAAACAATGAATCTCGAGAGGCGCTCGAGGCCATGAGGTATCTATACGGACTGTCCGGTGAAGCTCACTTGCCCCCCTCAACACCCGCTGCGATGCGAGGAACTGCGGAGTCTGCGTGGTGATCAACAGCGTCGCTATGCGGAGGGTGTATCTGGGGGTTTGGCTGGCGCTTGGAGTGTTGTTGTTGGCGCTAGCGGTGAGGAGCGTTGATCCCTCGGCCCTGATAGGGTCGCTGACTAGCACCAATCCCTGGTGGGTGGCCATAGGCCTGCTGACAGTGGCCGGGACGATCCTGGCCAAGGCTTTGCGCTGGAGGCTGCTCTTCTACCCGTCCCACGAGGACCTGCGGATGAGCACGCTGGTCTCGGGTCTCCTCATCGGTCAGACCATCAATCTGCTGCTGCCCGCTCGCCTGGGCGAGTTGGCCCGCGCATATCTCGTGGGTGAGGCAGAGAAGCGCCCAACGCTGCTGGCGTTGGGCACTATCGTGGTGGAGAAGACACTGGATGGCCTCGCGCTTCTCGTGCTGCTGGGCGTTCTTTTCGCTATCATGCCTGTTCCCCCTTGGCTGCGATTGGCAGGCGGCGCAGCGGCTTTGTTGACCGCACTCCTCCTGGCTGGGGTGCTGCTTCTCACCAGCGGGCGACAGCGGGTGGTTGACGCCTGCGAGAGTCTGTGCCAAATCCTGCCCCTGCTGGAGAGGTTGGGCTTGAAGCGGCGTGTTGGATCACTGGCTGATGGTCTCAGGTCTTTGCAGGCGAGCGGCGTGTGGGCCCGGCTGTTACTCTGGACTGCAGGGATCTGGCTGCTTGCGGGTCTGACCAACTACTGCGTGCTGCTGGCCTTGGGCATCGAGGTCCCTCTCGTGCTTGCGTCCCTCTTGGTCCTGGCGGTGGTGCACCTGGGCCTGGTGGTGCCTACCTCGCCAGCGCGCATCGGCGTCTTCCACTACCTGTGTCTTCTCGCTCTGCTCTTCTTGGGAGTGGATAGGAGCCAGGCGCTGGCGTATGGACTTGTACTGCATTCCATAGTCGTATTGCCCATCATCGGCGCGGGGTTGGTGTGCGTGTGGCGGGAGAATCTGTCGCTGTATCGTCTCGCCTCAGAGGTGGACAGAGAGTGATAGATGTCTCAGTGGTGGTACCGGCCAGAAACGCGGGCGCGACAATTGGAGCTTGCCTCCGGAGTCTGCTGGCGCAGAGAGAGGCGCCCGCCGAGTACGAGGTAATCGTCGTGGATGATGGATCTACCGACGATACCCGCCGGGTGATCGAGGCCCATGGTGTCGCGCTGATCTCCCAACCACAGGAGGGACCGGCTGCTGCCCGGAACCGTGGAGTTGCGGCGTCAAGCGGGGAGATTGTACTGTTCACCGATGCAGACTGCGTTCCCGATGAGGCTTGGGTGCGAGAGATGATCCACCCCTTCGAGGACCCGGAGATCGTCGGCGTGAAGGGGGTCTATCGAACACGCCAGCAGGGCATCATTCCACGCTTCGTGCAGTGTGAGTACGAGGAGCGGTACGAGTTGATGTCCAGGCACAAATGGATAGACTTTGTCGACACCTACTCGGCGGGGTACAGGCGCCAGGTCTTCTTGGCACAGGGAGGTTTGGACGTCGGCTATCCCAGTGCCTCGGTCGAGGACCAGGAATTCTCCTTCCGGCTGGCCGACCAGGGCTACAAGATGGTGTTCAACCCCCAGGCGGCGGTTTATCATCAGCATCCCGAGACGCTGGCGGGGTATCTCAGGCGGAAGTTCAACATCGGCTACTGGAAGGTGAAGGTCCTGCGGAGGCACCCTGCCAAGGCTGTGCAGGACTCCCATACGCCGCAGACTCTCAAGATACAGATGGTGTTGGTCATGGTTCTCGTTCCCCTCCTGGCCCTAGTCTTCCTGAGGAGCTTCTTCTGCTCACTGGCCTTGTTGATTTTGGTGCTTTTCTTGATCAGCGCCATACCCTTCGCTTTCAGGACTTTGCGGAAGGACCCGGCGGTGGGGTTGCTTTCACCTTTCTTGCTCTTCGTGCGCGCCTTGGCTCTGGGGTTGGGCATGGCCAAGGGCAGCTGGGACGCTGCATTCCGCGGGGAGGTCATGAGCTGAGATGCCAGAACTTCCAGAGGTGGAAACCATTAGGCGCGATCTTGGAGATCAGTTGGTGGGACGCTCGATTGTCGGCGTGGTGGTGGGTTGGGAGGGCTGTGTTGATCGGCCCTCGGTGGACGCCTTTTGCGAACAGATCGCGGGACGCCGCATCGAGGATGTGGGGCGCCGTGGCAAATTCCTGATCTTCACACTTTCGGGCGGCAAATCGCTGCTAGCCCATCTGAGGATGACCGGAAGCCTGCTCCTGAAGGAGGCGGCTGATCCCTGGGAGACCCACGCACGGCTTGCCTTTCAACTGGATGACGGTAGGGAGCTCCGCTTCGTGAGCGTGAGGAAGTTCGGCCGGCTCTACGCCGTGGACCGACCTGACGAAGTGGTGGGCGATCTGGGACCCGAACCCCTGGCTGAGAACTTTGACCTGGAGGCATTTTGCCAACTCTTTGACAACCGTCGAGGCATGATCAAGCCACTCTTGCTCAACCAGCGATTCATGGCCGGCCTGGGCAATATCTACGTGGACGAGGCCCTGTTTCGAGTGGGGATTCATCCTCGGCGCACGGCGGACAGCCTGACTCCTGACGAGTTGGGTGGGCTCTATGTGACCATCAGGGACGTGCTTTGGGAGGCGATTGCCAATGAGGGCACCAGCCGCTCCGACTACGTGCGTCCCGATGGGAGCCAGGGGACGCAGCAGGAGAGGTTGCTGGTCTCCGGACGAGCCGGGGATCCGTGCCCTCGCTGTGGCACCGAGATAGAGCGGATCGTGGTTGGGGGCCGGGGCACCTACATCTGCCCCATGTGTCAGGCGGCGCCGACCGTATGACCTTGCCTGCCCTCATATTGGCCTTTGGGGACTGGGACTATAAGGGTGGCTGCGATGTGGTAAGGGATAGCCCCTGCTGCCAGCAGACACCTTGGTGTCCTTTGGCAATGAAATGCCGCAGCTCCCCCACCAGGACGCACCCGCCGGTGTTGACAGGCAACCCAGAGACGTCATGCGAACCGCCGAAGCCTTGAAGCTGCGGTGGGAGAGTGATACAATGATTGACGGACGTCGGTGCGCCCATCGGATTTTGGAGTCGAGGAGGAGGAGATGGCCAAGACGCTCCGGGATAGGATAGCGCAATTCGCGCCGACGCAGCTCACCTTCGACGAGGGGCTGCTCAGCGATAGCGATAGGCTTGCTCTGCGGAAGATCGTGGAAGCCTCGCGGTCAATTGCGGTGCTTCCCGTGGATATCGAGCCCCTCTTTCCCATCGAAGCGAAAATACGAGACTGGTGATGTCAGCGAGGTTGGAGCGGTATCGCGTACCTATCGTGGGGGGCCTCTTCTCACTCCTCGTCATCGCCGGGGGCATCATCTATCTGCGCCGCCCCACGCCGCAGCCCATTGAGATAGTGGAGCCCTTGCCTACGGCCATGCCCAGCCCCGTGCAACTGGCTGTGTACGTCACTGGGGCCGTGCTGAATCCGGGTGTCTACACTCTGCCCCACGAGGCCAGAGTGCAGGACGCACTGGAGGCCGCTGGAGGGCCGACGGCCGACGCTGACCTGGACCGGGTGAACCTTGCTCAGAGAGTCCACGACGAGGATCAGATTCATTTTCCGGAAGTCGGGGGGGAGATCCTGCCCTCGACGAGCACCGGTGGGTCGGGTCAAGGACTGATCGACATCAACACGGCGAGCGCCGAGGAACTTGAGAGCCTGCCTAACATCGGCCCCACGCTGGCCCAGTCCATCATCGACCATCGCACGGCCCAAGGCCCATTTGCCACCATTGAGGGGATCATGGAGGTGCGGGGCATCGGAGACGGCCTGTTCGAAGAGATAAGAGAGCTGATAGTCGTGAGATAGCGGTGGCCAGGCAGGCGTTGGCCTATGTTCTTGGTAGGACGTCCCCAATTCAACAGAAGGGAGCGCATTCCATGAGCGAGAGACCAGTGTTCTCGGGGTTTCCAGCGGAAGGTCTGCAATTCCTAGAAGATCTGAAGCAGAACAACAATCGGGAGTGGTTCCAGGCGCGCAAGCAACTCTATGTCGAGCATATTCTTGGACCAGCCCAGGACTTCGTGCTGGCGCTGGGAGAGCGCTTGCTGACCATCTCAGAGGGGCTCACCCACGACATCCAAACGGGCGGTAGAGGGTCAATCCTACGCATCTATCGCGACATGCGATTCAGCAAGGACAAGACACCGTACAATGCCAATGTGAGGGTCTTCTTCTGGGAAGGCAGACGGAAGAAGATGGAGAACCCTGGGTTCTTTGTGCGCATTGAGTCTAGCGGCGGAGAGGTACTTGCCGGGATGCACCAGTTCCCGAAGCAGTTGCTGGCGGCGTATCGGGATGCGGTGGTGGATGAACAGATGGGGACGGAGTTGGAGGTAGCACTGGCCTCGGTGAGGAAAGCCGGGGAGTACGAGATTGGAGGAGAGCACTACAAGCGAACGCCACGCGGGTATGACTCAGAGCACGAGCGAGCCCAATTGCTGCGATACAACGGGATCTATGCTCAGGCGCAAGAGATCGACCGAGAGGTTCTGTTGAAGCCCGAGTTGGTGGACCTGTGTTTGGAGCATTGCCGCAACATGTCGCCACTGCACCACTGGTTGGTGAAGGTGGGGGAGCGGTATGGGCCGTGAAGGACATCGCTTTCCGAGAGCAGGAGCCAAGAACTTGGATTAGTGCATTTCCGGATCTAGAAGTAATCAGATTGGGCGATGTTGGGCATTTTCTTCAAGAGGAACCCGCATGCGAGCTGGGTGCCGCTGTCGAACGCCTTCTCAGTAGGGAAAGCCAGGTCCCTCCAAGTCAAGCTACCGCCTAACCACTCGCCCCGCGCTCGTTCGGTTGCAGACTACGGCGCCACGCCAGGCAAGTTCACCCAGATGGGGCTGGACCAGGCCTGGTGCCCGTTCTCAAGGGTGACCTTGACGTAGTAGTAGTGTGACTCTTCGCCGATCTGCTCCGTTCTCTCGAACCTCAGTGACGAAGCCTGCCCTGGCTCCCACGTGACCGAAGCTTCTCCATTGTCTACCAGCTCTACCAGGGAGATGGCGCCGCTCTTGCTCTCGATCTCGCCGCTGAGCTGTAGAGACTCTCTGGAAGAGAGTACCGTCCCCTGTATCTCTTCGTCCGCAAAGAAGTGAAGGATGATGTCGCCGTGGGTAGTGGCGTAGCTGTGGCGGCTCAAGAGGGCATCGAATAGGGCGTCGCGGGTCAGTTCCGGGGCTAGGATGGCCGTGATCCCCTGGGGCTGGCCGGCTGCCGCGATGTGATTGTCCGAGCCCCCTACAATCCCCATCACGTGCCCCATGCCCCAGCCGTTCTCGACGATGTCCGCCTCGTAGTCTCCCCTACGCTGGACGATCTCCACCAACTGGTCATAGTCGGCGTTCACGGTCGACCAGTCGAAGGGATGTCTCGCGGCCGTGGTGTGATGAGGTATGGTGATCGCAAGATCGGCTCCAGGGAGAGCCTGGAAGAGTTCCTGGGGCGTATCGGTGCTAGGATCGGTGCAGCGAAGCAGGGGTGTGGCGCTCTCGGTGTTCCGGAAATAGATGTTCCTGTGTCCCCAATCAGGGTAGTCTGGCCGCGCGGGGCTGCAATGCTCCCCGCATCCATGACTGGCTGTCCATTCGAAGGCGGGGATAGAGACGAAGACGCCCTCCTCCGTGAACTCATCGGCCACCTCCAGCGTCACTTGCCACATCCAGTCTTCGAGCAACCGGGCATGGTTGGAGACGGCGATGAAGTCGTGCTGCGTGACTTCCCTGGCCTGGAGATGGGCCAGTCGCAGCGCTCCGCGACCGAACTCCTCGTGGAAGGCTGCGGTGGTGTGTATCCTGGACGTATGAACGTGAAGATCACCAAAGTAGATGTTGTACGGGACCGGCGCTGAGGTGGGCGTCGGGGCAGGGACTGGAGTCGAGGTGGGTACCTCTGCGGTGAGAGTGGCGAAGACCTTTCCCGCGACAGTGGTCTCGATAGACTCGGTCTCAGGGCACGAAGCTGGTGTGGCTTGGCACCCGATGAGGAGTGCGGCCATCATCAGCGATGCCGCAAGACCCTTCAGAAGCTCAGTTCTGCTGAACTGCATAGCAACTCCGTCCCCGGCACGGTTTGGCAGCCTGTGTCTACCAAGCATCATCGTCGAGCATGTCTCACCCCGGTGAACGGCTTGGGGTGCAACTGGACGAGCGGCAGCCTCGGAGCGCATCCCGGTACCGGGCTGGTACACTATATCATCCCGTGCGCCCACTGTCAAGCGGACTTTGTTACCGATGGAGTTCGTGTGTTACAATCGGGGTGTGAAGATCGCTTCACATGACATCCAGTGGTAGGTCTCGCGCTTCTGCCCGAGGGGGGTCAGGATGGCGGGCTCTGCCGGGAACAGCCAGCGGAGTCTGGCGATGAGGGGAGGTAGCGAACCGTGGACAGGCTGAATGACATCGCTGAGGAGGCTTTGGAGGCATTGGCGTCACGCCATAAGACCAGGGAGATGGCGTTGGATCTCTCCCGGCGGCTGATACGCCACTCGGCGAACACCATACGGGCCGTGCACAGGGGCGAGTTCGAAAAGGCGAAAGAGATGCTGGATGAGGGTCGGGTCGTGGTGGAGCAATTCAATGCTGACCTGGCCGACGAGAGGGGCATCTACGAAGCTGGATACGTGCAAGATGCGCTGAAGGAGTACGTGGAGGCTTCGATCACCTACGCGTTGCTCGCGGATCAGCCTCTTCCCAGCCCAGGTGAGCTGCGGATCGACTACCCGGCCTACCTCAAGGGCTTGGCGGAGGCCATGGGCGAGATGAGGCGCGCCATACTGGATCTCATGCGCCAGGGCGACCTGGATAAGGGAGAGGCGCTGCTGAAGATTATGGACGAGGTATATGGGATCCTGGTCACCGTGGACTACCCCGACGCCATTACCAGGGGGCTCCGACGCACCACAGACATGGTGCGCGGTGTCTTGGAGAGGACGAGGGGCGATCTGACCATGGCTGTGCGTCAACAGCGGCTTGAGACCACCCTGAGGGAATTCGAGGGTAGATTCCTTGACCGATCCGACGAACAGCAAGGTCCTCAAGGCCAGTGAGATCGGAAGCTATGCGTACTGTGAGCGAGGTTGGTGGCTGTCCCGGGTGCTGGGATACCGGTCGGCTCATAGGGAGAGCATGGCCTTGGGAGAGCAGGCTCATCTGAGCCATGGGAGTGCCGTCGTAGCCTCTCACAGGCTGGAGAGGTGGGGATACATCATGGTATTCCTGGGAGTGTCGCTGGGTCTTCTTACCTTGATCTGGTGGCTCGCCAGCGGAACGGTGGGGTGAAGCTATGGTGCTCCCCATGGCGCTCTCGCTGTCTGTGGCGGTCCTGCTGCTCGGTGCGGGCTTGTTCCTGCTGTGGTCCGCCCGAGGGAAGCGGAGGCAGACAGGTGTCCCCATGGGACGGGTCGTCTACGATGATACCGGTGCCTGGCAGGAGTGTCCTCGCCCACTGTACTCCCGCCGTTATCTGCTCGCGGGCAAGCCCGACTACATCGTCGCCCAGGATGAGAATCTCATACCGGTGGAGGTGAAGCCGCGGCGCACCGCTGCGAGGCCGCATCTCTCCGATGTCCTTCAATTGGCCGCTTACTGCCTGCTCATCGAAGACAACTTCGATCGGGCACCTCCCTACGGCATCCTCAAGTACGCGACGGCCACGTTCCCCGTGGAGTACACGCCTCAGCTTCGCCGCCAGTTGCTGGTCACGATGGAGAGCATGCGGGACGATCTGGATACCGCGGAGGTTGCCCCGAGTCACAATCATCCCGGGAGGTGCCGGGCTTGCGGCTATCGCGAGCACTGCCGGGTGAGGCTGGACTGAGCGGTGGAGCCGGACCTACTGCAGACTCTCCATGACTTGCGTTGACGCCTGCCGTGGGGTGCGCTCAGCAGTCAGCACATCCTGCGCCGCCACCTGAAGAGCGCGGGCTATCCTTTCGAACTCGGGCGTCGAGGGCCGGTAGAAGGCGTTGGGCAGTTGGCTCTCCAGGAAGTCGATGTAATCGGCAGGCCAGCCGGTGAACCGGAGGGCCGAGGGTCGAGCGGGCAGGTGGTTCGATGCCTGGGACCATTGGGCCAGGTTCTGGGGGGTCATGAGCCATTCTATCAGTCGCGCAGCCGCTTCCTGGCGGTAGGGCGACTCGGTGACGATCACGAAGGCCCAGCCTCGACTCATGGTGGCAGAGATGCCGAGTTCTGTGGGCAAGGGAGCGAAATTGGTGTCCTGCAAAACGGGACGGCTGGTCAGGTACCGCCAGGAACTGATGTGACTGACGGTGACGTTGCCCTCAGTGTATGCCTGCCAACAGTCCTCCAGATCCGAGAGTTCAAGAACTCTTGGCGGACTGACCTCCCACATCCGTAGCGCATCGTACAGGCGCAGCACCCGGTTGAGAGAAGAACTCTCAAGTGCGGGTCTCCCTTCTTCATCGACGAGCAAACCACCGAGGGCCATGTACTGGATGAGGAAGCTATCGTTGACCCGTCCTTCCTCGCCTCCGGCCGGGAAGGTGTAGCTGATAGTTTCGGCGAAGAGGTCCGCCCAGGTGGCGGGGGGTTCCTCCAGGGCCTCCGTGTAGTAGACCAGGTGCTCGATGTCGGCCTCAAACTGTACGGCCATGAGTTCGCCGTCGAAGGTGCCGGCTTCATAGACGAAGGGGAAGAGATCCTCTCTCAATTCTTCCGCGATCAATCCTTGGAGGGGTCGGGCGAGCCCCTCTCTGACCAGGGGTTCCAGCTGGAAGGCGTCAACTATGACCACATCCGGCAGTGTGCTGGGAGCTGCATAGCTCGCAGCGAGGAGGAAATCGACCACGCCGCTCTCGCCGTAGGGAGCCTTGGTAACGTATCTCGCTCCAAGGTTCTCGTTGTCAGTCGCGAAAGCCTCGTACTGTCCCTTCAGCACGTTGCTCGCTGTGCTGGTCTCACCGGGCGCGAACTGGGATGGGCCCCACACGGTCAGAGTGATGTGGGCGGGCCTGGGCTCTATCGGTGTCGGCGCTGGCGAAGGAGTCGTGGGCACGGTGGTCGTCGAGACGGGAGGCGGGGTGGCACTCTCGCTGGGGTCGCTGGGTGTGGGAGATGCCGCCAGGCTGCATCCTGTCACCGCGGCGACTAGCAGTGCCGTGAGGATGAGCAGGATGGTGGCCAGCAGTAGAAGGCGAACGTCCGCTTGTCGAGACATACGGTTGCCCTTTGGTGTGTGGTGCCTGGCGCGCTCACGCGGAGAATTGCCACATTATACTCCAACTGCCCCAACTCTGCAGCTACCGGATGCGAAACCCGTATTGGTGCCCTCCACAGCCATGGGCTATGATCTGGCTTGAACGAATGCGAGGAGGCCTATGCTCAGGATTCCGGTAGCCTTGGGCGAGTTGAGGAATCTGCTGAAGACCTTTGACAGGGAGAGCCTGTCGCTGGATATCGAGGAGGAGGCGATCTCCAGGCTGGCCATAGTGGGCCCTGTGAACTCTGGCAAGTCCACGCTGGTCAATCTTCTCTTGGGCGAGCGCGTGTCGCCGGTGACGGCGGTGCCCGGCACGACCAAAGAGGTAATCACCCAACGTCTGGGTCCCTTCACTGTCATGGACACGCCTGGGTTTGGCGAGGTAGGCGGCGTGGAGCGGGGAGACACCGCGTTGGAGGCACTGCGAGAGGCGGATGTGGCGGTACTGCTGTTTGACGGCGCGGCCGGCCTCCGCAAGGGGGACTACGATCTCTATCAGAGACTGAAGGCTGAAAAGCGTCCCATCGTTGTTGCCTTGAACAAGATTGACTTGATCGGGCAGGACCTGGAGCTCGTCCTGAACGATGCTCAATCCAAGCTGGGAGTGTCCGTGGTCCCCATATCTGCCAAGAAGGGCACCAACGTGGCCAGCATCTTGTTGCCCAGGATCATCGAGATGCGGCCAGCACTGGCGGTGGCCCTGGGTAGGGAACTGCCCCTGTACCGGCGGAGAATGGTTCGTAGCGTTATCCGCAATACCAGCATGCTCAATCTCCTCATCGGTATGGAACCGATCCCCTTCCTGGACATACCGCTGCTTCTGGCCAGTCAGATGCGCATGACGCTGCGCATCGCTACCATCTACGGGGAGAGCATGGGACCTGAGCGCGCCAAGGAACTCATCACCACCATCGCTGGGGGCGTGCTCCTACGGTACGCCGCCCAGCAGGTGCTCAAGTTCGTTGCGGGCCCAGGGTGGATCATTTCGGGAATGATCGCAGGTGCGGGCACGTGGGCCATGGGTCAGGTGGCGGTGGCCTACTTTGAGAGTAAGAAGCGGCTGTCAGGGGTCCAGCTGCGGGAGCTGTACCGGCAGCTGTTCAGATTGCCCACACCGAGAAATCCGTTGCGTTCAATCTCTCACAGGATACGTGGGCTTCTCGCCGGGCTGCGAAGGGGAAGGTAGCGTGCACGGCGGCACTCGCCTCGGACCGGGCGATAGTGTCCCCGGCGCCGGTGGAATGCGCTACTCGATCTCACGAGCGTAGGTGACCCAGCGCCACTTCTCTTGGAAGCCGACCTGCTCATACAGGCGCATGGCCTCAGTGGGATTGTCGGTGTCGGTTTCAACGGTTACCGATTCCATGCCGGCCGCCTTGAGGTCGCGGAGGCAGGCCAGAAGCAACGCCGAACCCAACCCCTGCCGTCGGTGCGTGGCACGGACGCCTAGTATGTTGATATGTCCATCTCTACGTCCGAGGAGCCTGATTCGTTCTTCGCTGATGGAAGAGATGCAGAATCCGACCACCGTTCCCCTGTCTAGTGCCACGTAGCTCAGACCATCTCGCACGCTGAGTCGCTTGAGCCAGTGCAGCCACTCCTCTTCCTTGACGGGTACGTACTCAGGGTCCTCCGCGAAGGCTTCGTTGTAGGCCTCCAGTGCCGACGCGTTGTCGTGTCCCCAGTCGTAGGGGCGCGCCTCGACGTCGCTCGGGAACCGCGGCTCTGGCAGGTTCTCCAGAGGCTGGTAGACCAAGTGAGGGTTGTAGCGCATTACTGACAAGCCAAAGCTTTCGCAGATTGCGGTTACGCGCTTGTGATGGGCCGGACAGTAGGCGATGAACAGGTTGCGTTTGCTCTTCACCTCGCGCCGGCGTTCCGTGGCTTGCTCCCACAGGCGCTCCAGAAGAGGCTTCTCAATATCCATCTGGCGCCAATCAGGATGGATGGTGATCCCTGTGTAGAAGAGGCTCTGCTCGGGGCCCTCGTCAAGCATCATCTCCGCAAACCCCACGGTGCGTTGATCGGTGTCTTTGACAACGTATACGTCTCTGTAGGGGTCAAAGCCGGGGACGGCGAAGCTCTCACGCAATTCGGCGACGCTCTTGCCCTGACCCAGTTGATCGACAGCCTCGGCGGACGCTATCAGATCGGCGATGCCCTGTAGATCTTCTTCTCGATATCTCCTGATCGTCGTGTTCATGGCTACCAACTTTGTTGTGTAGTGCTCCACAAGAACAAGAGGAGCCGGTGAACGGTATGGGCACGGCATGTCCGTCTCGATGCAGCCAGGTCAGTACTCTTGAAGGTGACGAGGGTCGAGGCCATCCCTTTTGTGTCACCAACACCGCGCGGCGCCGGAGACCCAGACTATCACACACGAATCTCCAACGCTGCGGGGATGATCTCGAAAGTGAGGGGCGTATGACCACAGACTTCACCCTCCACCTGGAGCAGAAGAGGTTCTTCGGAACGCACCTCCACTCGCTTGGCACGATAGGTGTCCACCTGAGGATGGGTGATGTGGGTCCCATCGTAGACCTTGGGGACCGTCATCAGGAACTCTATCTTGTCGATGTCGCCGATGACGATGACGTCGAAGAGGCCATCGTTGGGATCGGCATCCGGGGCCACCTTCATGCCGCCGCCGAAGTACTGACAGTTGGCCACCACGACCGAGTTCGCCACCACACGTATCGGCTCCTGGTCATCGAGTGTCAACTCGACGGCCTTGTTTCGATAGGCAAACAGGGTGGTGACCAGGCTGGTCAAATAGGGTATGGTGCCTCCCATGAAGTTGGGAGTACGATTCGCTCTGTGGGCCACCTCTCCGTCGAATCCGCCGCCGCCCACATTGACGAAGTACCTGGTCCTTCTTCCTTCCTCGCTCTGGAACTCCACGAGACCCAGATCCACCGTCATAGTGCGATCGCCAGTGAGACGCGCACAGGCCTCTCCGTAGTCAGAGGGCACGCCGATGGTGCGCGCAAAATCGCTGCCCCTTCCGGTGATGACCACGCCTAGAGTAGCCTCGGCCCGTGTGCCGCCGGGCTCCATAAGGCCGTTGACCACCTCGTTCACAGTTCCGTCGCCGCCTACCGCCACCACCATCTCGTACCCTTGGGCGACGCCGTCTCGAGCAAGGTCGGTGGCGTGACCGGGGGCCTCGGTGACGCGGTGGTCGAAGTCCAGACCTAGAGAGCGGAGTTCTTTCTCTATCTCCGGCCATGCTCCTTCCGTCTTTCCGCCAGCAGCTACAGGATTCACCACGAACAAACTCTTGTTGGCGCTCACTGGATACTTCTCCTCACCCTTTCGTAACGATTGCAGACCGGACCATCGATCAGGGAACGACAAGGAGCATCATGTCGTCGGTGGCTGACTGCCCCTCATCATCGGTCACCGTGAGTTCGATCACCCATTCGCCCAGGTCTTCCTCTCCGATGGGCGACTCTATGGTCCAGACTGCGGCGTCCTCACCTTCCCGCAGTACGCGGTCCACCTCAGTTTCCCGGCCCTCTGGGGCAGCCGTTACCCTCCAGTGGTAGTAGACGATTCGCCCACCGTCCAGATCGACGGACGAAGAGCCATCGAAAGACACCACCTCCCCGACATGGACGATGGCATCTGGGCCAGCGTTGGCTACGGGCGGGGCTTTCGTCACTATAGCGCAGCCCGCCAGAGTCAGTGCCAGACCGATCATTAGAGCGAGTGTGAGGACCGCGGTTCTTGGTGGCATTTGACGCAGATTATAGCCGCCCCCTGGTGTTGTCACAAGGGGAGACGGGTAAGATAGTCGCCTGAACGTGCAGCGAGCCTCCATAGGTGCCGCAGCAGGTCGTACCTTGCCTCGGTGGAATGGGAGATGCTATGATTGGTGCTCGGGAGGGGTTGATGGCGCAGGACTACGGCAGCCAGAGCATGGTCGATCCCCTGCGGCGGGTGCTTGTCAAGCGGCCTGACGCCGCGTTCGCTGTGGACGACCCTGCTCGATGGCACTACTCGGGCAAGCCAGACCTGGAGATCGCTCAGCAGGAGCACGACGCGCTGGTGGGCATCCTGCGGGATGCCGGCGCAGAGGTGCTCTTCCACGACGAGACCCAGCTCCACCTAGCCGACGCCATCTTCGTCCACGACCCCGCCCTCGTCACCGAGCAGGGCGTTGTGATCCTCAAGATGGGCAAGGAACTCCGCAGAGGCGAGGAGGCCGTGATCGCCCGGCGCTTCGAGGAGTTGGGTGTGCCCATTCTCTACGAACTGCACGGCGAGGCGCGGGCAGAAGGCGGTGACCTGCTGTGGATAGACCAAGACACCCTCGCTGTCGGCCAGGGTTTCCGCACGAATAGCGAGGGTCTCGGGCAGTTGCGAGAGGCGCTTGAGCCTCTGGGGGTGGGCATTCTCCCAGTTCCACTGCCCTACTTCGGCGGCCCTGAGGCGTGCCTGCACCTGATGTCCTTGATCAGCATAGTGGATCACGACCTGGCGGTGGTGTATCCGCCTCTGCTGCCCGTGCCCTTCTGGCGATACCTCAGGGAGCGCGGCTTCCGTCTGGTCGAGGTGCCCGATGAGGAGTTCGAGACTATGGGACCCAACGTGCTCGCCGTGGCTCCCAGTAGGTGTGTGATGCTGGAGGGCAATCCTATCACCAAACGACGGCTAGAGGAAGACGGTTGTGAGGTGTCTACCTACGAGGGGAACGAGGTCTCCCTCAAGGCAGAGGGCGGCCCGACGTGTCTTACCAGACCGATATTGAGGTCGCCGTGAGAGGTGGGAGATTGATGAACGAAGTCGAAGAGCGGGTCCTGCAATCCATAGACTTGGACGGCATGCTCGAGTACCTCTGTGACCTGATCGCTGTCCGCAGCCTCGTGGGTTATGAGACAGCGGGTCAGCAACACGTCGCCGCGCAGATGGAGAGGTGCGGTCTGGAGGTGGACGTCTGGGACCTAGACTTCGATGAGCTGAGCCAGCACCCTGCCTTCAGTATAGAGGAGGAGCGAGAGCGTGGGTTGGGAGTGGTTGGTGTCTGGGGTGAGGATGCAGGAGGGCGCAGCCTGATCCTGAACGGCCATGTGGATGTCGTTCCCGCAGGGGACGAGGACCTGTGGAACTACCCACCGTGGCAGGGCACCGTCGCGGACGGAAGGGTGTACGGCCGCGGGGCGGCGGATATGAAGGGTGGGCTGTGCTGCGCCCTGTTCGCGGCGAAGGCCGTGCAGGACGCGGGAGTCCTACTAAAGGGCCGGCTGATACTGGAAAGCGTCATCGGCGAGGAGGATGGAGGGGTGGGTACGCTGGCTGCGGTGTTGCGAGGTTACTCGGCCGACGGGGCCATAGTGGCCGAGCCCACCGAGTTGGCGGTGGCTCCCGCCCAGGCAGGAGCTTTCAACTTCCGCGTGACCATCCCCGGCAAGGCGGCTCACGGCTGCGTGAGGGAGGAGGGGGTCAGCCCCATCGAGAAGTTCATTCCCATCCACGAAGCGTTGATGACCCTGGAGTGCGAGAGAAACGAGGGACACCAGGATCCTCTCTATGCGCGATACAAGCTGCCCAATGCTCTGTGCATCGGCACCGTCAGGGCTGGCACCTGGGCCTCATCTGTGGCAGAAAGCCTGGTCTTCGAGGGACGGTATGGCATCGCTGTGGACGAAGACCAGGAGGCGGCCCGCCGCGCCTTGGAGGAAGTGGTGGCCGAGGCTGCGCAGGCTGATCCGTGGTTGCGGGATCACCCGCCGGTCGTGGAGTGGTGGGGAGGGCAGTTCTACCCGGCTCGCACCCCAGTGGAGCACCCCCTGGTCCAGGCCATCTCGGGGGCTTTGGGGGACGTCGCAGGAGGCGATCCCATCCTGGAGGGCATGACCTACGGGGCCGACATGGGCTTGCTGGTCAATGTGGGCCACACTCCCACGGTGCTCTTCGGACCCGGAGATGTCAGGGTCTCCCACCGGCCAGACGAGTACGTGGCGGTGAGAGAGTTGGAGACAGCGGTCAGGACGCTGGCTCTCACGGCGCTGCGTTTCTGCGGATACGAGGCCTGATAAGTACGATTGACAGACGCGACTTCAGTTGACCCCAATCGCCCGCTGTGCTATGCTCGTGGTTGCCCCCTAGAGAGCGTGGTTTGCGGCGGGTTCACACCCCACTGAACCACTGGCCGACGGGCGCACGCTGCAGGGCCATGCTCTCTCCTGTGTCAGAGCCCATAGACGAGGAGGTGGAGGATGAGAGTGCGGCACAGGTTCCCCATGGTGATTCTTCCCCTGGTCTTTCTAGGCCTCGCGGCAGCTGTCATCTCGTGTGCCTCAGCCGAGGTCGGACCCCGAGCCTGGATCGACTGGCCTACCGAGGGATTCGAGACCGACGTGGGCTCCACAGTCACTGTGATCGCCCACGCCTACGCTGAGGCAGGTGTGGGAGAGGTGCGGCTGGAGGTAGATAGACAGCCGTACAGAGTCGTCACACCCGATCGAGCGGGAGAGCAGTTCGTCGACGTCTCCATGGAATGGTTCGCCGATGAGCCAGGTTTGCACCTGCTCTCTGTCACCTCTCTCGACGTCAACGGCCAGGCGAGCAACCCAGCCAGCGTCGCTGTGAGCGTCACGGGCGAGGGGGCGGGGTTGATCCTGACCCCTCAGGGGTCGGCCACGGTGGTGACCACGTCGCTGGGAATCTAGCGGTCCCCGTGCTACAATGTGATTACCAGGCGGGTTCCGCCTCGCCCGTGCTACCAAGGGCTTGGTCGGTACGCTGGGCCCGCCCTGGACGTAGCGTCCGTGGCCAAGAGATGGCGCCGAGGGAGCGCAGCGTTCGGGTGCATGACGAAATCATGGGGAGAGTTCAGGCATGCCGCAGCTCGACAGAGGTGATAAGTACGTATTCGGATGGTCGAGAGTAAGCGAAGTTGGGAGGATCGCTATCCCCGCAGAGGCCATGGACGAGTATGGCCTCAAGGAGCACGACAAGGTGATTGTGATGAGTGGAAGCCGCCGATCTGGCGGCTTTGCTGTCACTACCCCACGATTACTGTCGGGGTCGCCCCTCTCCGCAGCGTTGCAGAGGTTTCCCAGGCTTCGCACCTTCCAGATGCCCCAGGCCAGAGTGGTTAGAGTGGAGGGCAGGTCTTTCTGCTGGACGAGCATAGACGAGGAAGGCTACATCACTCTGCCCGAGGAGACTCTGAGGGAATACGAGATTCTACCTGGAGCCCGCCTGCTGACTGTGAGGGGCAGTGGTCTCGCCTTGGGCTTCGCACTCATGGGCCCCCTTGTGGACGAAGCTCTGACGCACGCCGGGATAGAGGTGCTCGAGTAGACCGCCACCTCTTGCGAACACGATCAGAGTGGAGGTGCGGGTGAGTTCGTGGCGCGGACGCTCTCTCCGGTCAGCATTCACTTTCTGCTTTGCCGCTCTCTTGTCCCTCTTCTGCTTCGGACCTCGCGTCACGCCGTCGACAGCCACGGCCCCTTTCCGGGTGACTTTCATCGACGTAGGCCAGGGGGACTCTGCCTGGCTCAGCACTCCGGATGGATGGGACATACTGATAGACGGAGGCAGGGAGAGCGAGGGGCCTGGCTTGGTCTCCTACCTTCAGTCCCAGGGTGTCAGCGACATAGAGGTTCTGGTACTGACGCATCCCCATGCCGATCACGTGGGTGGCCTGGTCGAAGTGGTCGAGAACCTGGAGGTCGATCAAGCGCTCACCAATTGCCAGCCCTACTCCACCGACATCTACCAGGACTTCCTGGACCTGCTTGTCAGCGAGGGCATCCCGATCGTTTGTGTTCAGGACGGGGACACGTTCGCGTGGGGGGCGTACGTGTCTGGGGTGACCCTGCATCCTCCAGACCCGTTGATGTCGGGGACGGGATCGGATGCTAACAACAACTCCATCGTACTCCTGGTCACCTATGGCACCATCGACTTCCTGTTCACAGGAGACATCGAGTCCGAGGCGGAGGTTGCCATTCTCTCAGGTGGGCCGGCACCTGATGCGGAAATCCTGAAGGTGGCCCATCACGGCAGCAATACGTCGTCCACCGCGTCGTTCCTCGCGGCTGTGGGCGCGCAGGACGCCATGGTGTCTGTAGGAATCGACAACCGGTTCGCGCTCCCCAGCCCCTTGGCGTTGGAGCGCGTGCGTGCGACTGGAGCTGCCGTTCACAGGACCGACTTGCAGGGCAACCTCGTTGTGCAGACGGATGGCAACACTTACACGGTCTCCCCGGAGAGATATGTGCAGATCCAGATGCCGGTGGCCTTCCAGGCCTGGCCCGCTGACCTGCCTGAGGTGCGGGTTGACCCTGGCTGTTCTCAGTTCGACGCCCCCGGCAGCGACAACCACAACTTGAATCAGGAGTATGTCTGTTTCACCAACTGGGGTGGGTCACCACAACTCATGACCGACTGGCGCGTGGAGGACGAAAGGGGCCATACGTTCACCTTCCCATCTTTCGCTCTGAACGCAGGCGCAAGCGTTGTGCTCCACACCGGCTCAGGTGCAGATTCCTCAACTGATCTGTACTGGGGGCAAGCTCGGGCGGTATGGAACAACGCTGGAGACAGGGCCTACCTGTACGATGCGACATGGAGCCTTGTGGACACCTATTCGTACTGAAAGGTCTTCACGAGCGATAGTAGTTCTGGAGACCGGGCTCCACCCCGTACCATCGGCTCCTGAATCCCCTCTGGACAGCCAAGGAAACAGGGGATTCTGTCTGCGATGTCCATGGCGTTGGCGATCGACCAAGCGGCAGTTCAGCACCGCCCCTCAGCCGTACTCGCCACAGCGGCTGTGTCGTGCTATAATCCGACCAGGCTCCTTCGGCCGCATGGCGCTGCCGCAGATGACCGCCACTTCGATTGACAGGGCCAACCGAATGCTCACCTGCTTCTACCTGTCTCTACTGATTCTCGGCGGCGGCTACATCGCCACCACCTTCATCGTCGGTGAGCTGGTGGACTTCGGCGAGGGCGTCGCCCACGCCATAGAAGGGCTCGGCGGCGGTGTTGCTGAGGCGCTGTCTAGCCTGGGGGGCGCGCTGGAGGGCGTGCTGGGAGACGCCGAGGCTGTCGGCGTCGATGTGGGTGACATCGATCTGCCCGACATCGGCGAGATCGAACTGGGTCACGAGGTGGAGGGACCCAGCCCTTTCTCATTGCGGACGCTCTCCATGTTTGCGGTGGGGTTTGGTGCCGGCGGGCTGATGGGTAAGGGCCTGGGCATGTCGGACCCCGTCAGCTTGGTGCCGGCGAGCGGAATGGCCTTCGCGGGAGCGGCCACGATGTGGCTTTGCCTCCGCTTTCTGTACGCCGCTCAGGGCTCGAGTTCTATCAAGGCCACGGACTATCATGGCCTAGTGGGCCGAGTTACCGTCGCTGTCCCAGACGGCAGACTGGGTCGGGTGGCTCTCAACGTGAAGGGGCAGAGGATCAACGTCCCCGCTCGCTCTGAGAATGGCTGCACCATCCGCGCTCACGCGGAGGTCGAGGTGCTTGCGAAGGAGGGGGCGACGGTTGTGGTCAGGGAGTTGTAGTAGGCTTGGGAATGTAGAAGGAGGTTTTGGACGTGGGCATCATTGAGAGCTTTCTGGGTTTGCTGGGCAGCGGTACTCTCCTCGTCGCTTTTGCAGTTCTCTTCGTCGGGTTCTTCCTTCTTTTGGCTCTCGGCAGAGCACTGCGGTTCATCAGAAAGGTGCCACCAAACAGGGCTCTGCTGGTCTACGGCGTGCGCACTCACACCAGGGTGACGGTCGTGCGCAGGACTAGAAAGCTCAAAGCTTCGGAGGAGGGTGCGGCCGAGCCTCCGCCAGAGAGGCACGAGCCGGAGTTCCAGGAGTGGGAGTATGAGACTAAGACGGAGGAAGTGACCGTCAACTACAAGATGGTCAAGGGTGGCATGACCGTCGTCATGCCCTTCGTGCACGATGTGAAGGAACTGGACCTCAGTCTGATCACGCTGGACGTGGCGGTGCATAACGTGCTCAGCAGCAACGCGGTACCGATCACCGTGGATGGCATCGCCCAGATCAAGATCGGCAGCGATGATACCTCTATCGCCACCGCCGCCGAGCAACTGCTGGACAAGAGTACAGAGGATATCAAATATGTGGCCATCCAAACGCTTCAGGGTCACCTGCGCGCCATCATCGGCCTGATGACGGTGGAGGAGGTGTACAAGGACCGTGAGGCCTTTGCCCAGATGGTCCTGCAGGTGGCCGTTGACGACCTGGCTGGGATAGGTTTGCAGATCGTCTCCTTCACTATCAAGGAGATCGGTGATGACAAGGGCTATCTGGAGGCCCTGGGTAGGCCGGAGATAGCGGCCAAGCTGCGCGACGCCCGGAGGGCGGAAGCGCAGGCCGAGCAGGAGGCCACGGAGAAAGAGCAGCAGGCGGAGAAGGAAAAGGCAGGATACACCAAAGAGGCGAACGTGGCCAAGGCCCAGTACAACGCGGAGGTGTCCCGGGAAAGGGCGGTGGCGGAAAGGGCCCAGGCGATTTCTCTAGCTGAGCAGGACAAGACGCTGGAGGAAAGGAAGGCCGCGGCAGCCCGCGCTGCGGCTGAGCGCCGGGACAAGGAACTTGACGCCGAGGAGCGTCGTCCGGCTGACGCATCCCTATACCGGGCGGAGCAGGAGGCCTCGGCAACCAAGGCCACGGGTTTCGCGGAAGCTGACGTGGACCGCAAGACGGGCGAGGCCCAGGCTGCGGCCGACAAGGCCAAGGGACTGGCGGGAGCTGATGTGACCAAGGCCCAACTCCTGGCCGAGGCCGAGGGCAGACGAAACCTCGCCGAGGCGCTGAACGCCTACAAGGCGGGAGCACTGCGATTGGTGCTCGGACAGGCCTTGCTGGAGAAGGTGCCGGACGTGGCTTTGGCCTTCGGGGAGGCCTTTGCCAATATCGAGCAGATCCGCCTCATCGATATTGGCGGGCCGGGTGCCCGCGGTGAGGGCGTGGAAGGGTCTGTGGAGCGATTCCTGGATACTCTGCCCAACACCATGTTCAAGTTCTTCCAGGGGGCGTCGGCATTGCTGGGCGGGCCGATCGATGATCTCGTGGCCGCCTGGATCGTAGAAGAGGCGGAGAAGCGAGGTGTTGAAGTAGCTCCGGAACAGCAGGAGTCCATAAGAGAGATGGTAGCGGCCAAGGTGGCTGACGAGGCAGAGACAGATGAGGAGCAAACTGAGCGCGGCGTGGCCGAGGCTGAACCAGCCGCCGAGACTGAGGCTGCCGCTGAAGAGGGATCTGAGGCAGAGCTGGACGCTGGTGAGCCGGAGTCTGAGGCCTCTTCACCGTCGGAGGAGTAACGGGAGGAACGTACACTGAAGGAACGAGAGCGCTTCAGCGCCACGCTGGATGAATTGGCCCCGCTTCTGAGCCAGCTGCCCCGGGGGCGCAGTCAAGAGATCGTGGATTCCCTGACAGGGATATCACGACTCTTGGGCGATCTCGAGGTGGCGGAGTCAGAACTTGAGCGAAGGTTGGCCCTCATCGAGGCGGAGCATATCGTCACCGCACGATGAGAGGGATCCGGTGACTGGCCGCACAAATGGGCCGCACGCCAGTGATAGGCATCGGTCGGAAGCTCAGGCGGCGGGGACGAGAAGCTGATTTGGAGGCGTAGCGGTGTCTTCTGATGGAGCCAAGTTGGACCTGAAGTGGAAAGAGGTAGGTCCCTGGGGGACCAACGCCTACGCGCTGGTGTGCCCCACAACAGGGCAGAGTCTGCTTATCGACCCTGCAGGAGAGCCCGAAACTCTACGCGCGATGCTCGGAGGCAGCGACTTGGCAGGCATCCTCATTACCCACGGGCACGTGGATCACATCGGTGCGCTTCTCGAGATGCGAGGAGCATCGAAGGTTCCGGTCATGGCCCACCGGGGCGGCGGAAGTCTGAAGGCGGATCGCTGGCTCGAGGATGGCGACGTTGTGCAGATCGGAGAGCACACAGTGAGTGTCCACTACACCCCCGGCCACACCGACGACAGTGTCTGCTACTCCCTGGAGGGTGACAACCGCGTTCTGGTTGGCGACGCGATTTTCGAGGGCGGCCCTGGGCACACGTCTTCGCCCGAGGCCTTTGAACTGACCGTGCGAACGCTGCGCCAGACGATTCTTGCGTGGCCGGACGACACCGTGTGCTATCCAGGTCACGGGCCGAGTTTCCGGCTGGGTGACAAGCGCGCTGCCATCGAAGCGTTTCTCGCCGCAGACCACGGTGACTTCTGCGGCGACGCCACCTGGGAGATGTAGAGACCCATAGACATCCATCAGCTGATCAGCAAGTAGGCAGCCACAGATGCGCCCCATCTCCTGGCGCGATCCCCAGAGTCTGATCGCCTTCAGGTCGCTCGTTTCCCCCTGAGACCCGGGGCTTCGTTCCTTGTCGCGCATGGGTTTTCCATATCCCCGGTGGGAGTCCGTTGACTGTGGAGGTCGATATGATCACCTGTCCTTGGTGTGGCACGAACTACACATCGTTCCAGCCAAACTGCGACAACTGTGGTGGCTCTCTCCCCCTTCCGCCCGAGGTGGTGCCTGCCGCATCCAGTGTCAGCCTAGCCACTCCTCCACCACCACCTCGCGACGTGCCACGCCAGGCCGTCTGGCACATCCTATCCAGCGACGGCTGGGCCATCTCCGGTCTCGTCTTCTCGCTGCTGGGCCTGGTCTTCGTGGTGGTGGGCATTCCTCTGACCGTCTCTCTGGTCGCTGCGTTCGTTGGCCTCCCCTTCGGTGGGTTGGGAGTTCTCTTCCTGAGTGGGGGGATACCCGTCCTGGTGTGGCGATATCAGATGGCCCACAGCACAGTGGAAGTACTGAGGGAAGGGGAAGCGACGGTGGGAGAGATCATAAGCGTGACCCAGAACTACCACGTGCGGGTCAATGGCCGCTATCCATGGGCGGTGGAGTACGACTATGAGGTGGGAGGGCGTCTCTACGCTGACAAGGTCACCACCCTGAGCAGGCCCGATCTGAGTCAGCAGCCTGGGAGTCCAGTGTACGTGCTGTACATGAGGGACGATCCTGAGCAGAGCACAGTCTACCCCAGTCCCTACGGTTACTACGGTCTATGACCAACGGACGTTCGGGAAGGTGGTCTGTTCCGGACTTCATCCGACACGTGCAACGGTCCCCAGATGGCCACTTGGCCTCGACTGGACCATCGGCATGGCCAGTGACTCGAGATAGCGAAGAATGGCCTCTTGATCCGGCTCCGGATGACACGCAGCGGGCGCCATGGAGGCCAGAACAAGCAAGGAGGATTGGTGGATGATCAGTAGAGTGTGGCATGGTTGGACTACGCCGAAGAACGCCGACGCTTATGAGGGACTCCTGAAGAGCGAGATCTTCCAGGGAATACAGAGCCGCCAGATCGCCGGATACCGGGGGATTCATCTCTTTCGGCGCAGTCTGGAGGATGAGGTGGAGTTCATCACCATCATGTGGTTTGACTCAATCGAGGCGGTGCGAGAATTCGCAGGGGAAGATCACGAGGTGGCGGTGGTTCCTCCCACGGCAAGAGCTCTGCTATCAAGGTTTGACGCGCGCTCGCAGCATTATGACGTTGAGGTGGACATGAAAGCCTGATCGTGCAGCGCGTCAAGTATGTTGCACGGTGAACGGAGGCGCTGGGTGACGTGATCTCAGCTCGTTGCGCGCCAGTGAAGGGGGCATATGGAAGAGCCCGGCCCAGGCGTGAGAAGCTTCCAGTGTGCACACTCACTTGTTACAGAGGAGATGTCTAGATGAAGCAGAGGATACTATCTCAACTAAAGGAAGGGGGCTACGAGGGGCGAATCGTATCCGCGGAACGCCTCCCCGAGCTTCAGGAAGGTATCGAAGGGCCACACAGACAGGGTCTCCTCGATGAGGAGCTATACCAGGACTACCTTGCCGGGTTTGAGTTCAACCCGCCAGACAGCTTGCCCGATGCTAGGTCGCTGGTGGTCGTGGCCATTCCGCATCCCCAGACCCAGATCACATTCACGTGGCACGGGGAGCCGGTGCCTGTGCTGATGCCGCCAACGTATCTACATTCGGAGGAGGCCGACCAGCAGGTAGAAGACCTCCTGGCGGACGCTCTTTCCACAGTGGGCCACCGCGTGGCTCGAGCAACGGTTCCCAAGAAGCTGCTCTCTGTGCGCAGCGGACTGGGGCGGTATGGAAGAAACAACGTGTCCTACGTCCCTGACATGGGTAGCTTTCACCGGCTTGTCGCCTTCCACTCCGACTTGCCGTGCCCGGACGACGACTGGACCGAGCCGCAGATGCTGGAGAGATGCGAGACCTGCAAGGCCTGTCTCCGGGGTTGTCCGACTGAGGTCATCTCCATGGAGCGCTTCTTGGTGCAAGCGGGGCGCTGCCTCACCTACCATAACGAGAAGCCCGGTGACGTCCCTTTCCCTTCGTGGATCAGTTCCTCTGCCCACAACTGCTTGGTGGGCTGCCTCCACTGCCAGAGGGTGTGCCCCGAGAATAAGGGTGTCGTGGAATGGATCGAGGACGGCCAAGGCTTCTCCGAGGACGAGACCGCTGAGATCCTGGAGGGTGTTCCCCGCGACCGACTCTCAGCTTCCGTCGTAGAGAAGCTCCAGCGGGCTGACCTGATCGGTTATCTTGAGATTCTACCGCGAAACCTCAGAGCTCTTCTCAGCACCATGGCGGAGGGTTGAGTCTCGCGGCTGGCGCTGATACCGCGGGCAAGTGTCGGTTCGCGGGGTTGGCCACCCTCCATAGCCCTCCTATTGCCACGAGAAGAAGCCCCCAGAGACGCTGCGCTGGGGGCTTCCTCATCCCATCAGCATCGTGCCTTTTAGTTTCGGTCTCCACGGCATTGACCGAAACGATGGACAGGCCCAGGTCTCGGAGTTAGGCCAGCAGACCATGGAGCGCTGCCTGGTCGGCCGACGGCAGGTACGTCGCCTTCGTGTCCTACCGCGATCCCGGCCCCTGGGGCGAGATCTACGTCATTAGCGCGGACGGAACCTGGCTGATGAACGTGACCAACAATCCGGCAAGCGACAACGAGCCTTCCTGGTCTTCTAGGTGACGGGCGTGCCAGAAGCGATGGTGGGTTGCAGGAGCAGACACCGTCGAAGCAGTGGCCTTCAGGCGCCAATCTATCGGCGCTGAGGTCATCCGATGCCCGAGTTTGCTGATGAGACTGTGGACGCAGCCGAGGGCGCACACGCCGCCCTCGGCTGCTGTTGCCGTGCGTCGTTGTCTCTATGACGAGCTCTACTGTCCGCCCTTGGCCTCTACACCGCGTCGCCATTCGAAGAGGTACCAGATGGCCACGGCCGACGGGATGAGCGGGACCATGACGCTCCAGAGGCGCTCGCGCCCAAGGACGCCCTCCAGCACCAGGAGGACGCCTATGGCCAAGAGGAGGGCGCCAGGCACGAGGGGCCAGTACCGGCTCTCGATCTCCTCGACCTCGGTTAGTGTGCCCGTGATGTAGATGCCCATGAAGGCTAGCCCCAGGCCAAGCAGGGTCAACGGGAGGCTCTGCACAGCAAGGGCTTCCAGGCTCACGGCCCAGAAACTCAAGCCAAAGCCGGTCAGCAACCAACCGGTGATCAGCGTCAACGGTTCGCGTATCCAGTTGGCGAAGTAGAGAACGAGAAAGACCAGCCCGATGACGAAGAGCATCAACCCGGGATGGATGAGGCCGGGGGCGAGGAGTTGGACCATGCTGACCACGGCCATCACAATGATGATCAGCACTGGCAGAGTGGATGGAACCTGTTTTGTAGTCATCTTCCTACTCCTTTGATGTGAGATCATCTGTCGGGATACTGCCTACACCAGTGGAGCAACCCCACCTCGGATTCTCGATCCATCAGGCGCGGATGCCCCTCTTCTCTAGCTCGATGCGTCTACCTCCTTTCTCTTGGCGATTTCACACGAACAAAGACTACTCAGTCACAAGACTCCACACCCCTCTATTCCTCTCGCACCTCTGCTGGCCTCGGCCTCGCCAGAGGTATCCGATCGGTGACCGCCCTGGTCGCCAGGGCTATCACTGGCGCGATCAACGCTGCCAAACCAGTAGGGAGCAGTTGCAGGAGATCGAGGTAGTACTTCATGCCCCACTTCAAATCGGGCAGATACCAGTTCCACTCCAGGCCGTAGAACCAATAGAAGAGTCCCACCTGCAACAGCAGCCCCAACCCTACGAAGAGGGACATGTTGACCGCGCCCATGGCGGTTTGCAGAATGGTCCTGCCCCTCATCAAGATGCCCACCACAACTGCACCGATGAGCAGGCAAATCGCCCCTTCGATGATCCTTTGCTGGAGGAAACCAGGGATCAGGTACTCCTCGTTGAAGGTGCTCAAAGACCACGCGAACCCTCGGATGAAGAAGTACCCGTTGTAGAGGAGGAAGTAGGTCGCAGCGCCGATGAGGGGGACCAGCAGCTCGCGCTTCCTGGGGTAGAAGGCCAGATAGAGGGCAGGAATGACCAGGATCAGAAGCACGACGGGCAGGCGGCCCAGCCTCTCCCTCCAAAGCCTGCTCTGCCTGGCTTCCTCGGCGTGCCGCCGGATCGCTGTGGCGAACTCCGTGGCGCGCTCATAGGCACTCTCATAATCGCCTTGCGCCAGCGCTTGGGCGGCCTCCGCCAACTCCTCGCCTGCGTAGGCGCCGGCCCCAATCTCGCTCAGGTATTGGGTGTAGAACAGATCTTGTTGTTTGGCCGTATCCACAGCCCGCCCGGCTCTGCTCTGCGAGGACGTCTGTAGGAGGTCGAAGAGGGGCTGACCCTGGTTGTGAGTCGGCATGGCTATCCCCAGCAGGGCGGCCACCGTGGGGGCGATACGTGCCTGCTCCACCTCGCCATAGAAGCCCGGCGTGATACCCTCGCCGGCGATGACCAGCGGCGTGAGTATCACCTCCTCTTCCCAACCGCCATGCCCGCCAGTGTCGAGGTGCCCATGGTCTGAGTTGAGGATGAGCACCGATGAATTGAGATCCATCGCCGCGGCGATCTTGGCGATGCGCGAGTCGATCTCCCTGGCGAACTGGGCATACTCCTCGCTGGCACCTCCATAGTGATGTCCGGACCAGTCGGAACCTGAGAAGTGGATCCAGAGCAGGTTGGGCTTCGCCTCCAGGGCGACCAGGCTCTCCTCCAGTATGATGTCGTCGGCGGCCTTGCGGTTGTCCTTGGGAATCTCCGGGAAGATGGGTGAATCCAAGCAAGTCTCGAAGAGTTTCGGTCCCCCAGCCTCCTGCACCATGGCCGTGGTCAAACCCATCGCTTGCGCGGCGCAATAGATGCTGTCCACCGGGGGTATGGGACCATCATACCAGTTGGTCGTCACCCCGCTCATTTCCTGATAGGTGCCAGAGTTGATCACCGCGAACGAGGGTATGGAGAGGGACGGCTGACCAACCCGAACGGCGAGATCGGCGCCCTGAGCCCGGAGGCTGTTCCAAGCTTCCAGATCCTGCGAGGTGTCCAGGCGCAGGCCATCCTGAAGGACGATGACTACCTGATCTGTGACTGGCTCCCCTCCCTGACCGGCAGGAAGAGGGGCTGTATACGAGCTCTGATAGTCCACCAGCCCGTCCCAGCTGTGCTGCATGATCTTCTGGCCGCCAAAGCCCATGACTGCAAGCAGCAGTGGGACTATCACCAGAACTGCAATCCTCTTAGCCATGATCGTACCTCCCTCTCAGAAATGTGTGTGTCAATGCCAGTATCCGTGATCCGCCTCGCGGGCACGTTGCTTCTCGGCCTGTGGTGTCCTGAGCTTCTGTCATGGTTCGTCCTCCCACTTGCCCCGGGTAGTGCACACCTCCCTGGATTACCGCAGCGCCTGTCTCTTGAGCTATGAGGGCTAGTTCTTCAGCGGCGGATTTGAGTGTCATGGTTCACTTGCCTTTGCCATATGCCCATCGAGCCCGGGCGGTTTGAGGTACCGAGGCACCGCACTCTTCGCAGTTCGTTCCCCCGACTGGATTGTAGAGCCCACAGTCATAGCAGATAAGCGTCCCGCTCTTCTCCTTGGTCTCTTTCAGCATACGTTCAAAGTCTGCGAATTCCTCTGGCATCGGTGAGAAGTCTGTGAATCTCTCTGGCTTCGGTGCAAAGTCCGCCCATTCTTCTTGGTCTGCGGAGAGGAGGTCTCGTACCTCGTGCAGCGGACTAGTGGACGTTCCGCCTGGTATGAATGCCACCTCGTCTCTGGGACAGAAGTACAAACGCTTCCAGAACCTCATACCTTCTTCCCATTTCGACCTTTGCTGCCCTCTGGATGCCAGTCGTTTAAGGCCCCAGCCAATAGGAAGAACCGCCACCCAGAGTACAATCTCGAAGGCGTCCAGGTCTGCGCCGACAGATAAGAGAACGCATGCCAGGGCTACTGCCAAGAGGAGACCGCCCACCACTAAAACAACCCCCCACGAATCAAGCGAACTAGGTCTGTCTGGTGGACCGTACTCGGCGGGCCAGTCGGGGATGGTGGCTATCTTCTGGACAAGGTCAGCCTCGCCGCATTCTGGACACGCAACAGGTTCTGCCGCTCGGTCTGTGCTGTCTTCAGCTTCTGTCATGGTTCTTCCTCCCTGTAGGCAACGCACTCCGCACCGCCAATCTCTTGAGCTTTGGGGGCTAGTTCTTCAGCGTTGGATTTGAGTGTCATTGATCACCCCGTTATCTCTGCACTGTCGAGAGCAGGCCGGAACAGCCGTGAGTCGTCGGCTTGTTGTGTCGACTTATGGCTTGCGTGCGACCGTCTCTTCCCACCCTTCGGGCATGACCGTTGAATCATCCAGCGTTGCTCCTTCGAGAACGGCCTTCAACAGGTCGGCCTTATGGAGATTGGCCCTCCAGAGGTTGGCTCCTTGTAGGTTGGCATCATCGAGGTTCGCGGTGGAAAGGTCCGCCCCTTCCAGGTTCGCCCTGGACAGGTCGGCGCTCATGAGGTTGGCCCCTCGAAGGTCGGCGCTGGACAGATCTATCCCCGTAAGGTCACGACGTGACAAGTCAACGCCTTTCAGGCTCTCTCTCGCCTGATGGTATCGCTTGGCAGCCTCGTAAGCCTCTCGTTTCACCCGCTCTCTCTGTTCTATGTCGGCTGCTCTTGACCTCCACCAGCTTGCGAGAAGCAGGGGGCCAGCTACCAGCGGAAGCAGGACGCTAGTTCCGGCCACCAGTCTGGCGGCATATGAATGCCCGGGAATATGCCCGGCGACTGGGTCCCAGACCAAGACAATCCACAATAAGCCATCCAGTATCAGCACCACTCCTCCAACAGCCTCGGAGCGACCTAGGATGAAGACGGTGACGAAGACAGGCAACAAGAATAGTCCCGCAGAGCAGACAACCTCATCCGGCGTTAACCCCTTTGTACCAGGGCCAAACGCCAAGTAGAGGAATGCGTACGCTGCCCAGGTGACTGTCAAGCCCCATGCGACATGCCGCGTCAACGTTGGCCTTCGGTCTGCGGTAGGCTTCAGTAGGGACTCAGTCAGCCCTAGTGCGCTCAGAATCAGCTCCACTAGTGTGGCCACAATTACCTCCTTTCCACCACGGGTCAGGTGACAATGATTCGCCTTGTCTAGGACGAGGTAACGTATGCCAGCAGGTCCGTGAAGTAGGGGAATCAGGGGCCCCACCACGATGTTGACACCCGCGGCTACCAACGAACTGCCGGTGCGTAGCTGACTTTCGTCCCTTGCTCGGCGCCACTCTTGCCTCACCTGATGGGAACAAAGTCCTCTCCTGCGGGAGGTATCCCCAGAAGGACCACCCTGACGTAATCCTGGGAGGTCCGACGGAACACGTTCACATAGCCCTCGCGAGTCCTTCGTGCCGACACATACATCACCATGTTTGGGTCAAAGATGGTCTTGCTCACTGCGCTCAACCGGATTCCAAGATCGATGTCCTCAGCAGAGAGCAGCGATGTGTTGAATCCTCCCACCCTCCAATAGTCACGTGTTCGCACGGCGAAGTTGTTGCCCATGATCATGCCTCTGCCGAGGGTGTAGCTCAGTCTCGTCCCCCAGTTGCATACGTACCTCGCAGCCCAGCGCTCAAAGC
Source organism: Chloroflexota bacterium (assembly GCA_030603665.1). Classification (GTDB taxonomy): domain Bacteria; phylum Chloroflexota; class Anaerolineae; order UBA7937; family B3-Chlor; genus JAUVXJ01. The sequence goes on from JAUVXJ010000008.1 coordinate 109,741, forward strand.
TGTTCCCGTCGTGGACCAGTATGCGACCAGTCACTGCGCCCAGTGTCTCGTCGCTGCGGAAGGCCCTGGCGATCTGCTGCAACCAGGTCGGCGGGGCGATGGTGTCCGCATCGGTGCCGGCGATGATCTCACCCCTGGCCTCTTGAGCCCCTCGGTGTCTCGTCCAGCCGACACCCCTCTGCGGCTCGTGAACGACCTTGACTCCGAACCCTCGTGAGATTTCGGCGGTGCGATCTGTACTTGCGTTGTCTGCCACGATTATCTCATAGAGTTCGGCCGGGTAGCTCTGGGCGCAGAGCGAAGAGAGGCACTGCCCTATGTACTCTTCCTCGTTGAGCGCTGGTATCACGACTGATATGAGCATCCTCAGCCTCCCATTTCAGACAGTATTCCGGCTGACATCAATGTTGAAGCCTTTCGCGAAGGTAACCTCGCGCGCCGCAGATGCGGTAGGGTCAGGGATTCTCCTCGGCAGAGCCAGTGTTGACCATTTCCCCCGGCCTCTTTGCGGCCTGCGCCAAGCCAAAGCCCGGCACGTATCGGTCCAAGAAATCGTCGATGTAGGCCTTGAAGGTCACGGGATCCGTCCTCATGCACTGAGCATGGGGCGCGCCCCAGTCCGTCACATACAGCACCTTGCGATCATGTTTGACATTCGCGTAGATGGCTTCGGTATGGGCCGGCGATATTGCATCATCTTGCAGGGAATGGATCAAGAAGATGGGGGCCTCTATGTCTCGCGCTGCCAGCATGGGAGAAACAGCCGCGGGGTCGAAGTCGGCGCGCCAGCCCGCGAAGAGAAGGACGGTGGGCATCAGGATGGCTCTGGCCAGCGGGCCATATCGTTGCTCCGCCTGTTCCCCGATAAGCGTTGGCAAGTCCTGGAAGGGCGCTTCGGCGGCCACGAAGGCCAAATCTGGCTCCAACGCGGTCGCTTGCAAGACCGTTGCTGCGCCATACGACAGTCCCATCAGGCCGATCTGGGAGACCTCCAGCCCAGTGCGTTCGGCGAACCAGTTCAGTACGGCAAGCGAGTCTTCCTTTTCGTAGTGGCCGTAGGTGGAGTACTCACCGGTGCTATCGCCGTGGTGCCGCGAATCGAACATCATCAGGTCGCAGCCGCGGTCCCAGAACAGAGGCGCGTACATGAGAGTCTCGACTCGAGCGCCGCCGCGACCATGGTGCAGAATCACGCCACAGTCTCCGTTCAACTCGTTCTCGAATAGCCACCCGGAGAGCACGATCCCCTCGCCCAGGTCGAGCGAGACATCTTCGGGTTGCGGCAGGCCGAGCCCATCCAGGTCATAGGGGCCCATGAACGGCTCTGTACGCTCCCAGGCCTCCTCCAGAGTTTCATGTTTGTAGGCCACCACCTCAGTGGAGAAGTACCAGCAGTTCCACAGGTAGTAGGCTACAGCCAGGGACACGACGACCGGAATAGCGACCCCAAACACTTTTCGTTTCATTGAGATATCCTCATTTAGCATCAGCGCCAGCCCGCCTGGGGGCATAACCTGCCAAAGCCCTTGCTAGTGTGGATCTTCCTCTGGCTTGCTGGCGACGATGTTCTTCCAGCCTTGGGGCATGATAGTCCCATCGCTCACCTTTGCTCCAGCGAGGTGAGCGCCCTCTAGGTTAGCCGATTCCAACCGGGCACCTTGCAGGTTTGCACGAAAGAGGTTCGCGTTGGAAAGGTCTGACCCCTCCAGGTTGGCACGGGATAGATTCGCCTCCGACAGATTCGCCCCTGCCAGTCTCGCCTCCAAGAGAATCGCTCGCTCCAGATTTGCCCACTGAAGGTTGGCCTCTGTGAGGACCGCGCTCCGCAAGTTGGCAGAGTGGAGGTGGGCTTCCATCAGGGCGGCCGATCCCAAGTGGGCACCTTGGAGGTTCGCCCGATAGAGGTTCGCATGGGACAGGTCTGACCCTCTGAGGCGGGCACCGGTTAGGTTCGCGTTTCTGAGGTTTGCTCCTGCGAGAAGAGCGCCCTCTAGATTGGCCCCTTCCAGGTCGCCATACCGCAGATCAGCCTCTTCGAGGTCTGCTCCTTTGAGGACCGCACTCTGCAAGCTAGCACGGTAGAGGTATGCTGCCTGCAGGTTCGCTCCCTCCAAGTTGGCCTCTTGGAGGTTGGCCCCAAAGAGGTTCGCATTCGACAGGTCAGACCTTTCGAGGTTGGCACGGGATAGATTCGCCTCCCTGAGACTTGCCCCTACCAAGGAGGCCTCCGGAAGAATCGCCCCCTCCAGATCTGCCCCCGGTGCGTACGCCCCTTGGAGCTCGGCCTTGGAGAGCTCCATCCCCGTCAAATGACTACGGATCATGTCAGCCCCGAGCCGGCGCGCCCCTCGCGATGCCTCTCGCGATGCCGCTATTCGGTCCCACATCTCAGCGACCTCAGCGCCCAGGCCTTTCGCCGCCCTCCAGCCTAAGACAGCGACGAGAGCCAGCAGAGTCCCGAAGATAAGGACCATCTGCAGGCAGGCGGCGCTGGGATTCGAGGAGACCCACTCCGGGAAAGTTTCCACCGCTCCCTCCCAAAGCCCGAACAACACGCAAACTGCTGTCGAAATCAGCAAACCTCCAAGGGGGCCCAGCACCTTGTACGTAGCGGGGACTCGCCGTTTTGGCTGCGGCCTACTTCCCTCCGGACGGGACTCCGCCTGAAACGCCCTTTTCAACTTCATGGCCTCCTCACCAGAGGGGGCCTGTGTCAGGCTCATACCGCACTCGGAACAGAAAACCGCGTCAAGGGCGTTCTCGGTCTGGCAGTTGATACAAAGCTTCATCGTGATTCTCCTACCAGCCTCTGGTCTCCGAACACCACGCTATCTCCCTGGTCGATTGACGGATTGCTCCTCTGCAAAGTCGCGGAGGGCCGACTACTTCCTCCGCGGCATGGTCAGGAACCTCCTCAGGCCCGACCACCGCTTCTTGATGATCAAGTGGTCGTCTGTCTTGCGCTCATGTGTCGTCATGAAGAGCAGACTGAATGCCACCCCCAGCAGCAGGTACCACCACGACCGCGTGAGCAACCCGATGATGACGGGACCCGCCACGAGGTTGACGCGCGTGGCGATGAACGAACTGCCGGTGAGCAAGCGGATCAGGAGCCACAGGACGCCGACCGCCACCGCCGCGGGCCAGGAGATAATAAGGAGGGAGGTCGCCGCGATGGTGTTGCCGCGCCCGCCGGCGCCCCGCAACCAGATAGGCCAGCGCGTGCCTGCGAAGGTGGCCAGCACTGCTAGGCCGATAGCCATGTCTCCGCCTACTAGAGAGCGGGCCAGGTAGATAGCCAGCACCGCCTTGGAGATCTCGGCCAGGAAGACCAGCACCCCTGCCCAGCGAGCCACGCTGATCCCCACGTTCATCACGCCCACATTGCCGCTGCCCATCTGTCGCAAGTCCTGGCCGGTGACGAGCTTGGCCACAATCCAGGCGACGGGGATGGAGCCGATCAAGTAACAAGCCGCAATCAACGCCAGTATCATGCTGCCGCCTCCACCTCCAAATGCACGATGCCCTTGTTCCCATCTACTGCGATCATTTCCCCCTCCGGCACCAAGTCCGTCGCGCCTGGTATCCCCATCACCGACGGAATGCCATACTCCCGCGCCACGATGGCCCCGTGGGACAGCATGCCGCCAACCTCGGTCACGACCCCGGCCGCTATCGCGAAGAGCGGCGTCCAGATCGGATTGGTGAACGGTGCGACCAGAATGTCACCCTTCTTCAGCTCGCCAAACTCCTCTGGGCCCCGGATCACGCGGGCCACCCCGGTGGCCAGGCCAGGGCTGGCCCCCAAGCCGCCCAGTTGGCCTTCGGACACCACGGCAGTCTCCCGGCCCTCAGCCTGGAGCTCCTCGTCGCCGCGGATGATGTCTGGCCATACCGGGCCTTTGTTGGCCTCGAACTCGGATCGCCGCTGTGCTATCAGCTCCTGCACTGGGCGAGGCGACCGAGCCTTTTCCGCCAGCTCGTCCAGGCCGAGGAAGAAGACGTCCTCGGGTTGGGCGAAGAGGCCCCGCTCTGCCCAGCGCCGCCCCAACTCCAGCAGCAGCAAACGGAATGGTGGAAAGAGACGCGTCAGCTCGAAGTGCATGGTGTCCCGCTCCCGGGTATGGATCTGGGTCTGCTTCAGCGCCCAGCGGAAGATCGGCCAGATCAGGAAACGACCGCGGAGGCCCTGCGCCAGCCGTGACCCCACCACTTCCATCAGTTCTTGCCGCTCCTTGACCAACCGCTCCTGCTGCCGATGAGGACTCTGCGCCTCGTCGACGTCGAGGTAACCGCGCACAAAGCTCAGGACCGGTGCAGGATCCTCCCCCCAGGTGGGGTACAGGATGTCCATCCTGATCTCGCGGTGGCCGTATTCGCTCAAGAACCGCTCCATTTCATCGAGGAAGGCACGCCCTTGGGGCGTCTCCTCCAGGTGTGCTATGACCTCGCTCTCGTCGTATCGGCGCAGCATCTCGCTGACCACGGGAGAGGCCTTGGCCTTCTGCCCCAGGTCCCACAAGGCCTTGTTCGTGTTCATGGTCGCGTTGCCTGTCACCCCGGAGATGAGCTTGATACGCAGCTCCTGGGTGCTCTCTTCGAAGTACGGCTCCAGCAGCCTGCCCAGCATCTGATACGCCCTGTTGCAGAGGGTGATCATGATGAAGTCGTAGTTCAACAGCCGGCTGGCTGTGCCAAGAACGAGTTGGTGGATGTGCTCTACGATATCCTCATCGGGAATCGTGTCCAAGGGAAGGGCCGCGACTTCCGCCACCTCAGTCTGGTAGCGAGCCACCAGATGAGGGAGTTGACCGGGGAAGATAACCATGAAGCGCAGGAACTGGGCTGCCACACGCAGATAGGGCAGATTGAGTCCGCCGCGAGGCCCTTCCTCATAGCGCGTGAATGGGTTCACGACCTGAGCCACCATCTGCTCTCGTACCCACTGTGGGAGAGGCTCCAATGCCGCCTCTATGTAGTCGCGGTTGAAGTAAGGCTGGTTGTAGAACACGCCCACAGCCTCCATCCCCTCAGGTGGCTTGAGGCCCACAGCCTCGAAGAAGAAGGCCAGCATCCCAGCCAACATAGGCTGAATCGCCGACAGGAAGATGGGGGAGAGAGGGTCTGGGAACATCTCCACGAACATGGTCCGGTTGTACTCCGTCTCGGCGGCCGCCTCCTCGGCTAGCGGCGGCGCAAGCGTGGTGATGGGTCGTGACTGGAGGACGTAGAGGCGCCCCTGGGCATAGGTCCATTCGATGTCCTGCGGCACCCCATAGTGGCTCTCGATCCGCTGACCCAGGGCTGCCACCTCCGCCACCTGTTCGTCGGTCAGGGCCGGAACCTCCCTTCGCTCGGGAGGCGTCTCCCGCTCCACCGTGCCCCCTTCCTTCGCGTACTCGATGACCCGGTCCTTGCTCCCCATCTGCCGTGAGACGATGTGACCATCGCTCTTGCGAACGGTGAAGCTGTCCGGGGTGACCAGACCGGAGACGATGGCCTCTCCAAGGCCCCAACTGGCGTTGATGACCACCTCGTCAGGGTTGCCGGTCATGGGGTTGGCCGTGAAAATGATCCCCGAGATCTCGGAGTCGATCATGGCCTGAACCACCACCGCCAGATACACCTTGTGATGGTCGAAGCCCTGCCGGGCACGGTAGGTCACCGCCCGGGCCGTCCACAGCGAGGCCCAACAGTTCTTGACGCACTCCACCAGCTCCTCGGTCCCGCAGACGTTGAGATACGTATCCTGCTGGCCCGCGAAGGAGGCGGTGGGCAGGTCTTCGGCAGTGGCCGAGGAGCGCACCGCCACCGGGACCTCAGACACGTCCGTCTTGCCCAGCTCCATGGCTAGGCGGTGGTAGGCCTTCAGGATCTGCTCGACCATCGGCGCCGGCACTTCCTGTTGTGCGATGAGATCGCGAATGCGTGCCGTCTTGGCCTCCACGTCGGCGGGGTCGTCTTGGCGAGTCTCGGCGAGGATGTCGCGGATTGGCTCATCCAGAGCTGCCGCCTGGATGAAGTCCCGATAAGCGCCTGCCGCAAGGCAGAATCCCGGCGGCACAGGCAGGCGCGCCACCGCCATCTCTCCCAGGTTGGCCGCCTTACCGCCCACCAGGCCCACGTCGCCCGCCCCGACTTCTTCAAACCAACGTATGTAGGTCATTGTGTACCTCGCTTTCAGTCTTTCGCCATACTGTGAACACACTCTCGAATGAGCCCCAGTTCGCTGAACTCCCGGGAACCTCGCACCTAGCACATGCCAGGCTGGGTTTCATCCGCTGGTGCGGATCGTTGCCTGCCCCGAAGCCACTCCACGATAAGCACGATTCCGGCCACCAGGGGAGCAGCGAACAAGCTGCCAACAACGAGAAACAGCAGCCGCTGCTCTTCGGCTTCAGTGCCCATAGCCCCGAACGATAGGCTGAACCACCATAAGCCGACACAGAGCCATGCAGCAGCCACAGCGACGCTCGTCAGAAGCCCCGCGGCAAGGGCCGCTGCCCACTTGCGACGCGGTATCCTGTGCGTGGCGTTCGCGCGGAGCCTCGCGCCGGACCACAGCATCCATGCCCCCGCACCCGCGAGAATGGTGGAGAAAAGAGATGCCCCAAGGTAAGGTACCACCTCTAGAGCCCGCGCAGTGGGCAGAAACTTCAACCAATGAAAGAGCGAGGGGAGCCAATATACCATCGCTGGCACGCCCAGAACTACCAAGACTCCGCCCCACACGAACCTGGTCATCCGACCACGTTGCGATGCGCTCCAGTCACTCCTCCACCTGCCTGCCCCGGACGACACCATCCACGCCCCCAGACCGGCGTTGACGATAGCGCCGAGCAGAGGGATCAGAAAGATCAGGGGCTCCCCCCCCCAATCGCCCACGCCCACTCGAACATGAAAAGAGAAACAAACGTCGCTGGCACACCGACACCCAGCAAGACCCAGCCACACATGAACCTAGCCATCAAATCATCCTCCTTTCCCCTTCTATCCTCCTCCGGTGTTTAACAACCCTTCACTCTCAGTCTGCCACATGGATTTCAAACTGCTCTCAAACGGGTCCCAATTCGCTGAACGCTGATAAGCCGCATTCCCCTTGAGTCCCTCGGGCTCCGCGATCTCAGGCCAGTGAATGTTGGCGCGGGTTTTCGGGCACTGTCCGATCTCCGAGTCACTCGCTGTCAAGCCATAATCCAAGCAATCCCAGTAGGATGAACGGTATGTCCGAGGGTCTCAGTTCCAGGCGCTCCTTTGGGAGAAACCCAGCAGCGATTTCCTCCACCAGCCGGGTGCGAAGATCGGTGTTTGCGCTGGCAAAGGCTTCTAGCGTGCTCTTGAGGGTTTCCGCTTCTCCAGCCAGGGGCACGATGGCTTCCTCGTAGGCTAACCAGTGGACTTTCGGCGGTCCGTAAGGGCGTTCCTCTGCCTCGCGCCACAGGTAGTCTGCGTCCGCCAATCCCTGTATTACGTAATCCACCACCCACTTGCACGTTTGAACCACGTCTCCGGCGATCCCCACTGGGCTTGACGTGACGGGCCGTCGCAACTCTCCACCTATCACCCTCGCCACCACAACTGGGACGGGATCCGATCTTGGGGCGCCGCTGAGCGCATCCATAATGGCCCTCTCCAGGCTGGGAGGTAGGTCAGCGCCCTCGCTCTGCGCATATACGGCCACTGGTGGCCTGGCGAGAGACAGTGGAAGATCTGTCTTCTCCATTTCCAGAGAGATGTACCCTTGCGCTGCGAGGGAGATGAAAGCGGCCTCGAAGAGCTTGTAGGCCAAACTCGTGGTTTGCACTACTGCTCGGCCTCTGTGAGCCAGCAGTGTCTGGCCCCCCAAGAATGGGCTGCCCGGTAGGTGCACAAAGTCATCCCCGAAGAGATAGACCAAACCGCTGGCAGTCACACGCTCGCTTTCCACCTACACCTCTCTTTGAGTTCTTCGCTATCCTCTCTAGGGAGCCCAAGTGCGCTGAACTCCGGTAATCCTACTCAATAGATCGCCCGGCCAGCGAAGAAGATCATCGCAAGTATGTAGCTGACCATAGCTCCACAGCGCTCCAGCGCTCTGCCGCGCCAGCCAACTTGCCCCTGCGACGTTCACGAACCAGGCAGCACACTGCTCCGTTGGTGCACCGGCTGCCGATCCTCATTTGACAACAGGGTGGCATACGGGCCGAGAAGATCCTCGTACAGGCGGTGATAGAACTCCGGCAAACTCTGTGACTCTCCCTCGTGAAAGGCCCTGAACTGCGGATCTGTCTTCATCTGGTGTACGAAGCCTCTGAGTCTTGCGACCATTTGTCGCATGCCCAGGGCTCGTGTGAGATGTATCAAGCGTACGATGCCCGACGTAGACTCCAGTCTCCTGCGCAGCATCTTGCCGGATGTCAAGTGCGAAAGGATCTCGATGTATCTCTCATAGTAGGTCATGGGGCTGTAGTGCTTCAGTCTGGTCGCCAGGTAGGGACCCCAATAGAAGGCGAAGGGCATGGAGGTGAGCACCCGTCCTTCGTCTAGATGCTGCTCATATAGTGGTGTCCCTCCGAAGGGAGTGGGGACGCTGATCAGCGGCCAGACGAATGGAGCTCGGGTGATGAACTCCTTGGTCAACTCCACAGGTTCATCGCCTTCGTCTACGTCAAGCCCAAAGATGAAGTTGGCCTGTAGCGCCGGAACATGGTCCCGTATCTGCTCGAAGTGCTCCACCACCCGCTCCAGCTTCTCTCTCCCTGTCACCGCAGACCCAGCACCAGCCTTGTTCGAGTAAGCCTTCCACGATTCAACTCCCGGAGCGATGGCGACGAAGCCGACATCTCCGAGTCGCTGCAATCGGGTGGGGCGCAGGATGGATAGGGAGCACTCCATGACGTATCGTTTGCGCCCGTCGTGAGATACGCTCTCTAACACCTCTAGCACCTGGTCGAACTTGATGCCGAAGTTGGCGTCGTGGAAGGCGACCAGCACCCCGGGATACTCCTGCAGGATGAAGCGCAGATCCGACTCCAGTCGCTCCAGAGAGTGTGGTACGTAGGGAGTGTTCCAGTCGACGCAGAAGTCACAGCTGTATGGACAGCCCGTACTTGTCAGCAATGGGATTGAGGCCAAAGCATGGGGCCTGCCTCGCCAGAAACTGGAGGCGCGGATATACGGCATTCGCTCTTCCACGCTGGGGACATCCGTGAGCATGCGGCCGCTGGTCACGATCCGCCCCACGGGAGGTTCAAACAGGATGTCGGCGATCAACCTCTTGTCGCAGTGACGCACTACCACGTCAAAGAACCGCGCGCAGTCATCCGGGAATCCCTTGGCGTGAGCGCCGCCGATGACGGTAAGTGTGTTCTCCCGCCGGTAGAGCTTCGCCAAAGCATAGGCCAAAGGACTGGCCTGTGTATGGCTTGAGATGAATACCAAATCGAGATCGTTCGGGAGGAGCTGTTTGGGATCCTTCTGTCCGTAGTAGGTAGCATAGAACACCTCATGGCCAAGGCTCTGGCACCACACGCTCACGGCCTGGGGCATGACGCTGGCGTTCTGCTTAAGGGCCAGATGTGCATATCCCTTCTGATTCCAAGGGGTATTGACCGCGGCGTTCAGTAGCTCGAGGACTCCTACCCTCATGCACAAATCTCCTCTTGGCCAGCGCCAGGCCATGCCTGCACGTGCATTGGCTGGGAGGTTCCGCCAGCCTACTCACACGGCACAGGCATTGCCGCCGGGGTTCGCGACGACAGAGGAAGGCATGTGCACCGCTGTCCCCGTATCATCGCTCACCCCCTTGCGAGACCGCTTTCCTCGTGATTTTGATAGTCTACAGTTACAGTCTAGCAGACAGGTCTCAAGAAGATCTCAAATCGCGTCCTTGCGGGTCTCAAGAAGGCCTCAAATGAGCCCCAGTTCACTGAACTCCGGTAGTCCTCCCCAGTAGATCCCCCAGCCTGCAAAGAACAGCATCGCGACCACGTAGCTGAAAAGGAAGAAGAGCAGGAGGGGCTCCTCGCGAAGCTTGTGCCTCCCCCATACCAGACCAGCCATTGTCACTGCAATAGCGAAGGGAATGCCCAAGAGCGCGGTTTCGCCTTCAACGACTATGGCGAAGAACGTCAGGCCGTGGATGATCCCTGCCAGGACCACAATACCTGGCGATGATCTCTCTCCCGTGAACGGGTTTTGCCATTGCCGAATCAGCAACAGGGCGGAAAGCCCCACAACCCCCAGGTGCCACAAGTAGTGGCTCAAGACCTCGTCATAGAAACTGGTGAGGATAGAGGCATCACTGCCAGTCATCTCCTCCAGCAGATGGCCAATGGAGTTGGCGGCCAGGTGCATGCCTTGACCCTGAACCCAAAGTGCCGCCAGAACCATGAAGGCCACGCCTTCGCCAAGGCTGGGTTTCTTCTCTTGCCCAACCTGGTACAAGAGCCAATAGAGAGGGATGAGGAGCAAGGGGGTTAGGAGGTCAAAGACATCGCCCAGCTTCATCAAGGGGTATGGGCCAAACTGAGTCTCTAGGACGGGCGGCCCCATGAAGAACACCGCGAAGGCTACAGAGAATACGAGGATCAAGCGATGCAAGCGAGACATAGCAGGCCTCCTATTCACTGGGGACGCCCGGCGCCAAGTCACCGGCATGGGCCTTCCAAGCCATATACCGTCCTACGAGGTAGCCGCCCTTCGTCTCTTCATCTGAGCCCTCCTTTGATCGCAGCTCAGTCTCATATATACGTGAGAGGCGACTATGGCGCGCCGGTGCATTCTCTGGCCGGTCAGGGGTCAGCGCACACGGCGAGATCCTCGGTCTGTGCGATTGGTGCCAATGGAGCAGTCTAGCTGCGCTCAACGTCGGCAGGCGCTCCTCTTCCGGCGCCCGTCGGTCGTGGTCTAGACTCCAGGGGTCCCTCCTCCCATGTGGAGTCCTTGGAATCAAGAGCAGGCAACGAAAAGCCCGCCTGCTTGCGGCAGACGGGCGTCTGTGGTAAGGTAGCACGCAGCCGAGGTGCCCGTCCCGCGCCTTGGCCATAGCCTCACCGGTTCTGCAGGACCAGGTGAGGCTTCCTTTTGTGGAGCGTTGTGGAACTAGTATACCAGATGCTGCCACATTTGTCAAGCACTCTAGATAGTACGTACGATACATTAGACACTGGCACAGTCCTGGCTCTGCATGCGGAACCAGATCATGGGGCGGACGTGGCGTACTGCCAGTGCGGCGGAGGCGAAGAACCCTTCGGCCGCCGTATCCCGTTACGCCTCTCGTCGCCCTTCGTCGTTGCATCCTACATCACCCCACTGCACACAAACCTCGCTCGGGTTTGTCGACCAACAGCCTAGCATAAGGGTCTCAAAATCGTCTCCGTGATTTGGCTTGACCTTGATCTCTCCGAGTGGATTCGCAGCAGGGATCGTCTCTTGCGGCAGGAATCATCATCATGAATGCTCTGTGTGCCATGCCCAGGCGCGCAGTTGCTTCAAGCGGAAGAAAGGTTGCGTTGGTCTTCCCATTGTGGTAAACTGAGGCATCACGCCTGGGCGTAGAAGTCGGCCTCATGACGATGTAGCCGCGCGTGCAGCTACGGGCAGTTTCTTGAAGGAGGTCTTACGATGCCTACACTGCGCTTCTACTTGCTGGGTACGTTGGACATCCACCGCGATGGCGACCGCCTGCCGAAGCCCCCGACGCTCAAGTCTCAGTCCTTGCTGGCCTACCTGGTCGTCCATCGTCACAGGCCACAGTCCCGGGATCGGCTGGTCGGGCTCTTCTGGGGAGACCGCCCAGAGCGCAAGGCGCGCGGATCTCTATCTACCGCCCTCTGGCACATCCGTCGTTGTCTCCCCGGAGACTGCGTGGACAGCGATCCCCAGGCGGTACAGTTTGACCCCGAGAGTGATGTCTGGCTGGACGTTGAAGAGTTCGAGTCCTGCGTCTCCCAAGATGACATCACTGCCCTTCAATCGGCGGTGGCACTGTACCGTGGTGACCTCCTGGACGGCTTCTACCATGAGTGGGTGATCGATGAGCGGTACCGGTTGGAGACGCTGTTCATGGAGGCGCTGGCGCGACTGATGGCGGGACTCGAGGCGAGGGGAGTGAGCGATTCCTCTCTAAGCGTGGCCCTGCGGTTGCTCGAGAGAGACCCGCTGCGCGAGGATGCGCACCGGTTGGCGATGCGAGCGTACTGCCGTCTGGGTCACCGCAACGCCGCGTTGGAGCAGTACCGCCGTTGCTGTGAGATCGTGCGGGAGGAGCTGGGCGCGGATCCGATGGTGGAGACCACCGAGCTGTACGAAGAGATCATGGAAGGGCACTTCCCAGCTGGCCCAGTGCCGGAGGTAGTTCCGCCCACCGCGGCAGAGATCCGACCGGCGCCCATCGCTGGGCGTAGTCCGTTGGACGTCATGGGACGTAGCAGGCTGCTAGGCAGGGATGACGAACTGGCGTTCCTGGACGAATGCTGGCAGCAGGCGGAAGAGGGGCGGGGAAAACTGGTGCTGATGAGCGGCGAGGCGGGCGTGGGCAAGAGTCTCATCGCGGAGGAGTGCGCCAATCGCCTTCGGGCGCAGGGCGTGCGCGTCCTGTGGGGTAACTGCTACGAATACGGCAGGGCCTTGCCCTATCAACCCGTTGCCGAAGCGCTGCGAACGGTTCTGCCGAGCCTGACATCGCAGGAACTGACGGACTTCCCTTCCTGGTCGCTGCAGGAGGCGGCTCGTCTCGTGCCAGAGGTGCTGGAAAAGCGCCCTGGGCTCGAAGTCACGCCATCCATTCCCTCGGACGAGCAGCGAGCGCGGCTTTACGAGGGAGTGGCGCGTGTGCTTACTGGAATGTGTTCTCTTGGACCCATCCTCATCGTCCTGGAGGACCTTCAGTGGGCCGGCGGTTCCACGCTGCAACTGATCCACTATCTGGCCAGGCGACTGACTGATCATCGCGTACTGATGCTGTGCAGCTTCCGGTCTGAAGAGGTTGGGCTAGGGCACCCTTTGCAGGCCTTGCGGCGGCGACTGATTCGGGACGGGCTGGCGGTGCTTCTCCGCGTGTCACGCCTGTCTCCGTCGGCGGTGGAAGCGGTGGTTAGGGATATGTCGGGGGCGGGGGATGAGGTGCTACCCCTGGCGAAGAGGCTGTATCGAGAGACGGAGGGCAACGCGTTCTTCTTGATAGAGACGGTCAAGGGTTTGTTTGAAACAGGCGCCATAAGGTTGGAGGGAGGAGTCTGGAGGGGCGACTTTGCCGGGATCAGCGAGGGGAAACTTGCCTTGCCCTCCAGCCTGAGTGAGGCCATCGGGGCACGGGTTCTCAACGTGACTGAAGACGCGCAGGAGGCGGTGTGTCTCGCCTCTGTCCTTGGTCGCGAGTTCGATTTCGACTTACTCGACGCTGTCTGGGGTCAAGGTGAAGGGGCGACGTTGGAAGCATTGGACGATCTGCTTCGCAGTCGACTGATAGACGAGGGCAGCGGGGCCGAGGCACGCGATTACGTCTTCACCCATCACAAGATCCAGGAGGTTATCTACTCTTCGATGTCACGCCGCCGGCGACAGCGGGCACACGCACTTGTGGGGACGGCGATGGAGAGTCTCTATCGCGCCCCCACGGAGGATTTGGCTGGTGAACTCGCCTTCCACTTCCAGGAGGGACGGCGGCACGACAAGGGGCTGACGGAGAAGGCGATCACCTACCGGCTTCAGGCGGGGGATCGGGCGCGCACGCTGTACGCCCACCAGGAAGCGATCGACCACTACGAGCAGGCCCTCGCGTTGTTGAAAGAAGAGATGAACTATGAAAAGGCTGCGAGGACGCTGATGAAGCTGGGGCTGACCCATCACAATGCCTTTGACTTCCAGCAGGCGCGCGAGGCCTTCAACCAGGGGTTTGCGCTACGGCAGCTGGCGGGCGAAGACCGGCCCTCAGATGCGCGTGCGCCAGCACCTCAGTCCCTCAGAGCGGCCTGGCACGTTTTTGCGGTTGACCCAGCCATGGCCGAGGACTTTCCTTCGGTCGAAGTTGTAAGGCAGCTCTTCAGCGGCTTGGTAGACCAGAGTGCAGAGATGGACGTAGTACCGGACGTGGCCAGAAGTTGGGAGGTGTTGGAGGGCGGGCGCAAGTACGTCTTCCATCTGCGGGACGACGTGCACTGGAGCGACGGCAAGCCGGTGACGGCCGGGGACTATGAGTATGCCTGGAAGCGGGTGCTCAACCCGAAGGGCGGATCGGCCGGCGCTCTGATCCTGTACGACATCAAGGGAGCGAAGGCTTTTCATCGGGGAGAGATCACCGATCCGGGCATGGTTGGCGTGCGCGCTCAGGATCCGCTCACCCTGGTCGTGGAACTAGAGGGACCAACCAACTATCTCCCCCATTTGATGAACCACTGGCTAACATACCCTGTGCCCCGCCATGCCGTTGAACGATACGGAGAGGGTTGGACGGAGGTTGAGAACATCGTCACCAATGGCCCTTTCAGGTTGGAGTCCTGGCGGCCGGGGAGGTCCATGACCCTGGTGCTTAACTCCGACTACCATGGCCGGTTCAGGGGCAACGTGACGCGGGTCGAACTGGCCTTGGACGTCGAGCCCCGCGACGAGTTGCGGATGTACGAGGCTGACGACCTCGACATCGGCTATCTCTGGGAGTTGTCGCCCCTGGAGATGGACCGCGCTCGCCAGCGTTACGCGGATGAATACCTGTCCGGACCCAGTCTCGCCACCTGGCTTGTGGACTTCAACATGGGTGAGCCGCCATTCGACGATGTTCAGGTGCGGCGAGCCTTCGTTATGGCGACCGACCGAGAGACGTTGGCCGGAGTGGACATGAGAGGGCACTTCTTCCCGGCCACAGGTGGGGTCATTCCTCCCGGCATGCCGGCACACTCGGTGGGGATCGCACTTCAATACGATGTTGAAGGGGCACGACAGCTCTTGGCCGAGGCAGGCTATCCAGAGGGCAGCGGCTTCCCCGCAGCTGTCTTCCTGTCACCACCAAGTCCTGCCGTTCAGCAGGCCATTGAACGGCTGCAGGTTCATTGGGAGGAGAAGCTGGGTGTGGAGATCTCGGTGGACACAAGGGACTGGCCAGACTACTTCGATAGACTCCGCAAAGGGCAGGGCCAACTGTTCTTCAGCTCATTCATGGCGCGCTACCCCGATCCCGACCACTGCCTGCGAGGGCTTTCCAGCGGGCAGCGCACACGGGGGTGGAACGAAGCCTACGCTGGGTTGCTCGAGAAAGCCAGACGGGCCATGGACCAAGAGGTCAGGATGACGTTGTATCGGCAGGCGGATCGAATCCTGATCGAAGAAGCACCGGTCATACCCATAGGCTATGGACGACAGCACCTGTTGGTGAAACCGTGGGTGGGCAAGCTCCCTACCTCGGCGATCAAGTACTTCTTCTGGAAGGACGTGACCATCGAGCCACACTAGCCCTCGTGGAGGAAAGAGTCCCTTTCCCAATGTGACCAATCGACTAGACCGAGCCCCGGCTCCTCAATAGAGCGGGGCTCTCTATGTGTGGCGCTGGCGCAGACATGTGGCACTGGGTGCCCTTGCCAGCGTGCCTCCTTCGAGGAGCATCGAGGAAGGAGGCGATTTTCTTCGAACTGTGAGATGACCGAGCGATTTGAGAATCTTTTGAGACCGCCGTGGTACCATGCTACTGCAGCAAGTCGTGGCATGATGCGCAGACACGCTACCTGGCAGTTGGTCGACGTGCAAGCATCTCTCGGCACAGCTGCGATATTGCCGAAACCTTGCCGGGCGAGTCTAAGTAGGTGCTTGCTGCTCCGGCAGACACGGGAACACTCCGAGCTTCGGCCGGACTGTGCCTCGGTAGATAAGGAAGAAGAGGACCCTATATGACCGAACCATCCGGAGTTCCCCGCGTGATCACCTTTGTGGTCCGTTTCTGGCGAGAGTGGTCCGCTGCTGGCATGCGCTGGCGGGGACGCATTCAACACGTGGAGAGTGGGGACGCGGCCTCATTCACGGATTTGAACAAGATGATGCGCTTCCTTCGTTCTTCAGGTGCATTGGGCGAGGACGAGAGCCTGCCCGAAGAGCTAGAGGAGTGAAAGCCGCCCGTCGCCAAGCATCCGTAGCTGGCCACGCGGCCTTTCCCCAGCGGGCGAGCCCCGGAACGGACTGGTGACCCCCAACATCAGGGACCAGAGATGCCTCATGCAGAGGAGCTCGAGCGAGTGAGCCTCATCCTGTTTGGGCGTGGCCAGGCGGTCTCGGCTCCCGAATCTTGAGCAGGGTCAGCGAAGAGAGGAGAAAGCACACGCCGTAGATGGAGAAGATCACCAAATAGCCCAACCCTGGACTGCTCATGTTGAAGAAGTCAGCCATGGGCCCGCCGATCCCCGCGCCCACCACGCCCGCGCCCGCACCTGCCAGGTTGGAGATACCGAGATACCGCCCTGCCTCGTCGGGGGGCACAAGGTCGGTCCCCAACGCCCAGTTGGTGGAGATGAAGAGCCCCGTGGCCGACCCGATGATCAAGCCGCTGAGGTAGATCGTAGACAGGTCTGTGGAGACGAGGAGCAGGAAAGTGCCTCCCGCAGCGAGCAGGCCAGCGATCAAAAGGAGGCGCTTGCGGCTGAATCGGTCGGCCAGGAAACCGCCAGCCAGAGCCGCGACGCCGGTGAACAGCCCTACCACCGCAATGAGGAGGGCTGTGGCCTGACCAGGATTGGACAGCTTGACCACATCTTGAAGGAAGAACCGCGCGAAGCCCTGGATGGAGCCTACCGCTGCGAAGAATAGCAGACGGTTAACGACCCACCAGACGAAGGAGGGGTAGCGACGCACTCCCTCACCGATGCCCACCCGCGCGCTCAGCCAGACGCCCACCACGATAGCGCCGGCCATGGCCACCAGCCCGGCCAGGCCCACAGCCACCAGTTGCAGGACTCCACTCTCCCTCAGCAGGGCACCCACCAAGCCCACCAATCCTCCGGAGACGCCGGTGGCCACCACGAAGATCAAGGTTAGCAGCACGATCCGTATCACGGGCGGCTTGAGCGGCGTCAGCGGGCTCTCTCGCAGCGGCTCCTCGCGAACCGTCATCGTGGGCAGCATGGTGATGAATAGCGGGATCATGACCACCAGGATGGCGAGCTCCACCCGCCCCTGATCGACAAGCACCCCGATACCTGGCAGGAAGAGCACCGGCAGTAGCTGCATCACCGCCATCACGCCCGAGGCTTTCCCGCGCTGATCCTCCGGAACCAGGTCGGGGATCAAGCCTTGATAGGCGCCATGGGCGATGTTCGAGGAGAATTGCAGGAAGAGAACGGCGATGAGGAGCATCCAGAAACTGCCTGACACGGCGACGAGGGCCAGGAAGACTAGGTCTAGGAGGGTGCCTGCGAAGATGAAAGGCCGTCGCCGACCCCATCGCAGCGTCGATCGATCGCTGAGCATGCCAGCCAGTGGCTGGACCAGGATAGCGACGACGAGACCTGCGGATCTGAGACCACCATAGTAGGTGTTCTTCAAGGCTTCGGGCACGAACTGCTGCACCAGATAGGGCATGATGACGGGGGTCAGACTGACAGTGACGAAGCCCATCCCCAGCCAGTATGCGTTGATGGTGAGGTACTCTATGCCTCGCAGCTTGGGCGTGCGTCCTTGCGCTTGATCTACTGTGGGTCTAGCTTCTGTCATGATTCTTCCTCCTTCGTCACGCTGTCACCCAGGGCCTTCGACTAGAAGCCTCCGTCGGAGACCACACTCCAAGAGACGGAGAGGCGACAAGGGGACAGGGAGGTAGGGCAGGGGTAGAGCCTCTGCCCCTCGGTTCATGGGCCCCAGGCTGGTGCGTGGTCCCGACCAGTCTCAGGGCGGCCCACGATCGGAGGGTTGTGAGTGAGGCGGGTGACCTCACTGCCATCGGTCCTCACCTTGAATATCTCATATGTATACCCGCCGCAATGGGATACAAAGGCTATCCATTCCCCGTCGGGCGACCAGGAGAGATCCGTGTCTGACTCCGATATCGCGGTGGGTTCGCAGTCAGCGCTACTCGACTCGGTGAGGCGAGTGAGCTCGCTACCGTCGGCCCTCACCTTGTACATGTCCCAGCCGGCTTCAGCATCCATGGTCCCGTCCTTCGTCGACATCTCGTCGCCAAACGAGACAAAGGCTATCCACTGGCCGTCAGGAGACCAGCAGGTGTGGTCCGCAATGGCGCTGCCGGCGAGCCTGGTGACTTCGCTGCCGTCGACCCTCATGCTGTACACTTCATCGTTTCCATCGTGCCTGGAGCCAAAGACTATCCACTCTCCGTCGGGTGACCAGGACGGACTCCTGTCCCAGCCAGGGTCATTCGTCAGGCGCGTGACCTGGCTGCCATCGGCCCTCGTCTTGTAGATCTCGAAGTTGCCATCGCGGTCAGAGACAAAGGCTATCCACCGACCTTCAGGTGACCAGGAAGGATCTGAGTCCGAGGCAGGGTTGTTGGTGAGATTGGTGAGGTGGCTGCCGTCGTCCGCTACCTTGAATATCTCCTCGTTCCCAAGAGGCGCCTCCGATGTGGCTTCAAGCTTCGACTCAAAGGCTATCCAATTGCCGTCCGGTGACCAAGACGGACTTCGCTCCCAGGAAGGGTCATTGGTGACAGCTATGACCTGGGTACCATCGGCCCTCATCTTGTATATGTCGAACTTGCCATCGCGGCGCGACTC
The DNA here is from genome assembly GCA_030603665.1 of Chloroflexota bacterium. Taxonomy (GTDB): domain Bacteria; phylum Chloroflexota; class Anaerolineae; order UBA7937; family B3-Chlor; genus JAUVXJ01. The sequence continues at coordinate 128,430 of JAUVXJ010000008.1, forward strand.
AAAGGCTATCCACTGGCCCTCAGGCGACCAGGAAGGGCAGGAGTCCGGGGCAGGGTTGTCGGTGAGGTTGGTGGGCTGGGTGCCATCCGGCCTCATTTTGTATATCTCCTGGTTCCCATCGCGACTGGAGACGAATGCTATCCACTGGCGGTCCCCCCAGGGAGTGGACTCCACTTCCGCTCCAGGGACTGCGGGCAGCGCTCCTCTACATCCACAAACCGCCAATAGGACCGCTAGTATCAACAGTGGTATCCACTTTCTCATCTCTTCCCCTCCTCCGCTTTGGACAGGCTCTGTTGGTTCACCCTGGCGAGGTGGTCACTCACTCTTCGATCTCCACCACGCCAAACCCAGCGACGTACTGGTTCAGGAAAGCGTCCATGTAGCCTTTGAAGGCATCAGGGTCTGTCTTGATGCACTGAGCGTGGGGCGCATCCCAATCGGTCAGAAACAGCGCCTTCCGGTCGTGGGCGATGTTGGAATAGATGGCTTCGGAATGGGACGCGGGGATAGATTCGTCTTGCAGCGAGTGGATCAAGAAGACGGGTGCCCGGATGTCTCGCGCGGCCAACATGGGCGAGACCGCCGCAGGCTCGAAGTCGGCGCGCCAGCTCGCAAAGAGAAGCACGGTGGGGATCAAGACGTACCTCCCGAGGGCGCCGTACCGCTCCTCCGCCTGTTCCCCGAGAAGTGTAGGCAAGTCCTGGAAGGGCGCTTCGGCAGCAACGAAGGCCAGGTCTGGCTCCAAAGCGGCTGCCTGCAAGACGGTTGCCGCGCCATAGGACACGCCCATCAGGCCAATCTGGGACGTCTCCAACTCGGTGCGCCGGGATAGCCAGTCCACGACCTGCAGGGTATCTTCCTTCTCGTAGTAGCCGAAGGTGGCGTACTCGCCAGTGCTCTCACCGTGGTGCCGGGCATCGAACATCACCAGGTGACAGCCGCGGTCCCAGAACAGAGGGGCGTACATGAAGGTCTCCACTCGGGCGCCCCCACGACCATGGAGCAGCACGACGCCGCAGTCGTGGTCTAGCTCATTCTCGAAGAACCACCCTGAGAGGACGATGTCGGCGCCCACAGCGAGCGAGATATCTTCCGGTTCCGGCAGACCCAGTTCATCCAGGTCATACGGGCCCAGGACTGGCTCTGTGCGCTCGTGGATCTCTTCCAAGGTGCTTTGTTTGAAGGCCACGACGGCGCCGGATAAATACCAGCAATTCCAGAGGTAGAAGCCGGCCACCAACAGCAGGACGACCAACATAGCAGTCCCGAGCACCTTGCGTCTCATCGACACATGCCTCCTCCAGTGTGGATGTCGAGCTTGTCGTCCGAGACTCAACCCCTGCCGGCTCTAGGGCGCGCCGGTTCACTCCAGCTTGCCTGCCTCGTTGGCCATCGTGGCACCCGGCACCTCGTTGATCGGCAGCCTCGATTTGCGAACTGCGTAACCAAGTCTAGTACAATTGTCACATGGCAGCAAGGACGAGATCTCCCTGCACTATATGGCGCCATCACTGCGGAGAGGTTCCTCTGACTGCCTCCAGTGATGGACAACAGCCCGAGTGCTCTCCAGGGAGGCTTCGCAATCGGGCGCGCCGTCACCCTCCCGCACAGAGACGATCTGCCGTGGGCTACGGAGTAGGGGAGGGCCGATACTGGTCTGTCCAGCTTCCCACGACATCTGGACCCGGATCGCTCGTAATCCGCACGTCCGGCGAAAGCTCCGTGATGACGTAGTAGCAGTTGCCCTCTCGAAACAGAGGCACAACGCCGATGTCCAGGTTGCCACCCTGATAGAAGGTGTGGAAAGCCAGAGCCATGCCGTCGGGCGACCAGACGGGACCCACTGATTGAAGCCATACGAAGTGGCAAGCCCCCGGCTGAAGCCCTTCAACTCGAATGAGTGGCGCGGGCTCAGCTTGGACAAAGGGGAACGCCTCCACTGTGGTGTAGGCAAAGAACTCCCCATCCAGTGACCAGCCACCGCCAAACATCCCAAGCAGGTCGAGGTACTCCTCAGGAAGGTTTACCGGGAAGCGTGGCTCGACAGAGGAACCATCGGGCGCCATGAAGTACCACTGGAACTCTCCGGCCCTGTCAGAGAGAAAGGCTACCCGCTTGCCATCAGGGGACCACGCTGGATGTCCGTCAAACCCTGCGCTGTTGGTCACGTTGGTCTGCTCCGAACCATCTGCGTTCATTACCAGCACCTCGGAGTCCCCGTCTAGAACTGATATGAAGGCGATGTGTTCGCCATCGGGGGACCAGACAGGAAACGCGTCCTTGGCGGCGTTGTCTGTAAGGCGGGTCGCACCCGAGCCGTCGGCGTTCATCACGTAGATCTCCATGTTCCCGTCGCGCTCGGAGCTGAAGGCGATGCGCTTGCCGTCGGCGGAGAAGGCAGGGGTCGCGTCTGATCCTGGGCTGTTGGTGAGTCTGGTCCTGCCAGAGCCGTCGGGGTTGACGATGTAGATCTCGCCATCTGCGGCGGAATAGGCGATCCTCTGCTGAGGCGGCCCGGCAGTGACGGCCGTGGCTGTCGGCGGAACCGATGTCGGCGTGGGAGGATCGGGCGTTGGTTTGGGAGGCACCGCTGTCGGCGCAGGAGGCTTAGGCACCGGCGTCGGGGGGACTGATGTAGGCGTGGGAGGCAGCGGCGTCGCCGTTGGAGTCATTGGCGGTGGTGGATGAGGCTCAGGCGTGGCGGTCGCGGCGCTTGGTTCCTGACCGCAGGCCGTGGCCAGGAGCAATAGTAGCAGGACCACTACCGACACCGCGCCAAGTGGGCTCTTCATCTTGCCCTCCCTTGTCTCCAAGTCGTGCAGCCGGCCCGTCATTCAACTCCCATCCCGAATGTGGTGCCCCCCGTTGACGCGTCGAACACATACTCCACTCTGTAGGACACCAGGGTCCCGCAGCGGTCCACGGTCCAGCGCTCCGCCCAGGCTGCGTACACCAAGATTTCACCTTCCCATCGGAGGTCATGGGGATCCTCGATGACTTCTGTGTTGGCGATCCTACGGTCCGGGCAGGGCGAATCCGCGAACATCTCGCAGAAGCTCACCAGGAAGTTCATCACATCTCGTTGAAGTAGCGGATCGGCTGCGGTCTCACCCGGCAGGCCTTCTGCCAGTTGGATAGCGAAAGTGCGTATCCAGGGAGGAACGCCCACAGTGGGAGATGGCGCCGGAATGGGCGTCGGAGGGACTGGTGTCGGCGTGGGAGGCTCTGGCGTGGGCGTCGGGGGGGGCGGTGTCGGTGTGGGAGGCTCGGGCGTGGGCGTCGGAGGGACTGGGGTTGGTGTGGGGGGTTCGGGCGTGGCTGTAGGAGGGATTGGTGTCGGCGTGGGAGGATTGGGCGTGACGGTCGGAGGGCGCGCTGTGGGTGTGGCCACTGCGGTCGGTTCGCTTGGCGCTTGGCCGCACGAGGCGGCCAGCAGGATGGCCAGCCCCAGAGCCATGAGCACCACAAGCCAGCTAGATCTACGAATCATCGTTCACCTCCTGGTTCTGACTACTCCTAACTCCTGATGCATACGACAGCAGGCTACCACAGCGGTCTCAAGAAAGGCTCAAATAGCGTCTCCACAGGTCTCAAAAGGGCCTCAAACCGCCGCTTCGGCCCTCAGGTTCAGGTCGGCCAGGCCTCGTGGGAGCCCTGAACAGGAAACCTCAAGGTCCCTCTTGCCCACGCCACGTGCCTTATTGCACGCTGGCGCTGACCTCTTCTGCTTGTTCTTGATCTCTTGGGTGGTTGTCCGCCTGTCGGTGCACCTCGCCATAAGAGAGCGATGGCAGAACCTGTTGGCCGCGACCACCAGACTTGACAAGGTATACTGAGAGACTGCATAATCCCTTTGTTTATTGGGGAAGGACCGATATCTCAGGGAGGGGGTATGGGGAGGGGACTCCGCTACACCCAGGCGTTTGCCGGCGTGCTGAAGAGGCGTACGGTGGGACGCGTCGGTTCCGCGCTCGGTTCTCTGGCCCTCTTGGATCGAAGCGCCAAGGTGCGAAGGCTGACGGACTGGGCTATCAGAGGTCTCGAAGTAGAACCTATCCCTCCCTCGTTGGAGGGCACGCGAGCGGCGATTCTGGTGAGCAACTACCCTACGGTCTCCCAATCGCTGCGGGCGGTGATCAAAGTTGGGTGCCGTATCTCCACCGAACATCCCCGTTTGAGGGCCATCGCCCGACCGGAGATCGTGACCCAGGCCAATACGCTGTTCAAGGCGCTGGGGGTGGGGCAGTTTGTGTTCCCTGTGCACAAGGACCAGGCTGGCGCCTACAGGTTGGAGGGAAGACTGGTCAAGGACATCCTGCGGTGGTTGGATGGCCCCGGTAACGTGTTGTGGCTATCGATCACAGGAAGAACACGGGGATACGGTCTCCTGGAGGGCGACTTGAGGACCCGCGCCGCTATGTTCTCGCTCAAGAAGGGGGTGCCCCTGGTGCCCATGGGACTGGTGACAAGAGAGAAGAAGGGCAAGCTCAGAGTGGTCGGGGTTAGATTCGGCGCACCAATCTACCCCCCTTCGGCTTCCGAACTGGACGACTTCCAGAGGACAGACTACCTGATCGATCTCACCAAGCTGGCCATGTGCGAGGTGGCTCGTCTCTTGCCACCGGGGCAGAGGGGCGATTTCGAAGACGCTGAGGCGAAGCTGGAAGAGACCAACAGGAGATTGGGGATCTCCTGAGAACAAGAGCGCGACTGCATCCGCATGGCCCGTATGGTGGCCAGAGGGATGCGGTGGCCAAGGGTCAGACGTGGCTGGTGGGGCCGTTGATCCTTCGGAAGAGACAGCGGCCTCTTTCTGTGTCTGCCAGAGGCAGCGTGACTTGACTCCTGGATGCTGCGACGCGTCTAGCACGAGTTGTGGAGAGGGCAACAATGCTCTGTGGTGGGGTGGACCTGCCGTTCGCATTCAACACGGGGGAGAGAACTTGCCGCGAGTACGCTTGGAGTCGGCTCGTGACTGTGTTGGCACGGCCCCAGCAAAGCCCCTATAATGGCATGGCGGAGGAGTAGCGGGATCATAGTGGGCGAGTGCGGAAAGCGACCAGGGGTTGTGACTACCCCTTGTCGACAAACCGGGAGGTGAGCAATGGAGGGTCTTTTCGCCACGGGGAGCTGTCTGGTGATCATCTTCTTGTTCGTATTGATCGCCTTGTTCATGTTGCTCCTGTCGGGCATCAAACTGCTCTACGAGTATGAGAGGGGCGTTGTCTTCACCCTGGGCAAGTACTCCAGCACGCGCAAGCCTGGCCTGACGATCATCATTCCCGTCGTGCAGTCCATGCGCAAAGTGGACATGCGGATCAAGACGGCGGAGATCCCTCGCCAGGAGGTGATGACCAAGGACAACATCCCCATGCTGGTGAACGCTGTGGTCTACTTCAAGGTTGTGCACCCCGCAGATGCCATCATCAAGATCGAGGACTACGTCTTTGCCGTGCGCCAATACACGCAGGCTGCGCTGCGAGACGTCATCGGGAATGCGGAGATGGACTTCGTCCTCACCGAGCGGGAGCGGGTGGCTGAAGGTATTAAGGAGATCGTGGATGCCGGGACGACCGACTGGGGAGTGGATATCGAGTCCATCAAGATCCAGGAGGTGGAACTGCCGGCGGAGATGAAGCGTGCCATGGCCAAGCAGGCGGAGGCTGAGCGGGAGCGCCGCGCCATCATCATCGCCTCCAAGGGCGAACTGTCGGCATCCGAGAACCTGAGAAAGGCGGCGGAGAACCTCTCCAAGAGCCGCGGTGCGCTGCACCTGCGTACGCTACAAACGATCCGGGCCATCGCCGCCGACCCCTCGGAGAAGATAGTCCTCTTCGTGCCGTCCGACCTCGGTCGCATCCTGGGTTCAGTGGTCGGGGGGCGAGAGGAGAACTGAAGGCTGAGTGGCGCCCGTTCTCTGGCTGAGGAGAATAGACCGCATGTCGTTTGTTCCTTCTAGCCTGGTATTCCGGCGAGCGCGATCTCGCTGGGGTGCTGGATCTCCGTTGATGATCCTCGACGAGAAGACGCGATATTTGCAGATCGCCTTCAACTACGATGTGGCCCTGGTCAGACGCGTCCTCCCCACCATCGTCCACAGCGAGCGGATCCTGATCGAGGCCGGGACCCCCTTCATCAAGCGGGAGGGTTCGGCCGGCATCAGAGCTATTCGCAGTCTGTGGGACGGTCATGTTGTGGCCGATCTCAAGACGGTGGACGGGGCGCTGGGTGAGGTGCAGGAGGCACACGCTGCTGGCGCAAACGCCGCTACGGTCCTCGGCAGCTCTCCTCCGGAGGCCCTGGACCTTTTCATCGCCCACTGTGCTGCGCTGGGGATGAACTCCATGATCGACATGCTGGGTGTAAAGGACCCCTTGAAGGTGCTGATGCAACTGCAAACGCCACCGAACGTGGTGGTGCTGCATCTCGGACGCGATGAGGAGTCCACGCGTGGCAAGATGATCCAGTACCGCCACGTGAGCCGCGTGCGCAGCAAGTTCAACGTACTCATCTCCGCGGCGGGGGGTGTGGGCCTCAAGCAGGCGCGCAGTGCCATCTTCAACGGGGCCAACATCGTCGTCGCCAACCTCGTGCACCCTGACGATCCCTGGACGGGCATCAGCACCGAGACCGACGTGGCGGAGATGGCGCAGCAGTTTCTGGTCACTATCGAATGAGATGGGTCTCTCAAGAGTAGGGTTCGGCGGGGAAGGATATGTTGGAGGCAGAAGCGGGCTTGGCGCAGGTGGCCTTCGTCAAGACACGTGACAGAGCCGAGGGAGTCCGCAGAGCATTGGCGTCGTTGGGCAAGGACGCGTTCGGCGGCAGAAATGTGCTCCTGAAACCCAACTTCAACAGTGCGCATCCTACGCCGGGTTCGACTCACAACGACGTTCTGCGGGCCCTGATCGAGGAGCTGAGGGAGAGGGGTGCCCGGTCGGTCACCGTTGGCGACCGCAGCGGGATGGGGGCGACACGGCGGGTGATGGAACAGAAAGGCGTATTCGCCATGGCTGGCGAACTGGGTTTCCAGACGCTGGTGTTCGACGAATTGGAGGAAGAGCAGTGGGTGATGATGCAGCCCCCAGACAGTCACTGGCAAGGAGGCTTCGCGTTTGCCCGGCCTATCCTGGAGGCTGACGCCGTGGTGCAGACTTGCTGCCTCAAGACCCACCGCTTCGGCGGGCACTTCACCATGTCTCTCAAGAACTCGGTGGGTATGGTGGCCAAGCAGGTTCCAGGTGATGGCCACGACTACATGAAGGAGTTACACCAATCGCCACATCAGAGGCTCATGATCGCCGAGATCAACACCGCCTACACCCCCGCTCTGATACTGCTGGACGGCGTCGACGCCTTCGCTAACGCTGGGCCCGACTCTGGCAAGCGAGTACGGACGGAGGTGGTGCTGGCCGGCACAGACCGGGTGGCCATCGATGCCGTGGGGGTGGCGGTGCTTCGTCATTGGGGCACTACTCCCGAGGTGACGACAGGGCCCATCTTCGAACAGGAGCAGATCGCTCGATCAGTGGAGTTGGGTCTAGGTGTCGACGGGCCCGAGAAGGTGCGATTCATCACTGGCGATGACGAAAGCAAGTCGTACGCCTCTGAGATCCGGGAGGTCTTGTCGCGCGGGTAGCACCTAGAGCCCGGAGTTCAGTTCGCGCGGCACCCACAGCCACGCCCACTCCCTTGCCCACCGACACGCCGACGCCCACCCCGATCCGGGTCGGCGACGCGTATGAGGATGATGACCCGCCCAACTACTCCGGCGGGGGCGGGTACGAGTACACCTACGACGCGGCCAACCGCTTGACCAACGTGGGCGGGGTGTCATACACTTGGAACGACAAAGGCAACCTCACCAGCGACGGTGTGCGCAGCTACACCTACGACCACGCCAACCGGCTGACCCAGGTCACGGAAGGGTTCCTCACCACCCAGTTCGCCTACAACGGCGACGGGGCAAAGACCAGCAAGACCTTCTTCCCCGTGAGAGTCTTCGGCAAGCTTGCCGAGACCTGTGAAGACACCAAGAAGGGTGCCAAGGTCTTGGTCGAGGGCAAACTTGACATCTCAGACTACACCGACAAGGAAGGCCAGAAGAGGATCACCTTCAGGGTTTTGGCCGATACCTATCGGTTACTCTAAACACAAAAAGGGGAGGCTTGAAAGCCTCCCCTTCTCCCTCCTTCTTGATAGCGGTCAGCAGGTGTTCAAGGTGTTGCTGAGCATTACAGTCTATCTAGTCTAGGCAGCCCCGGAATCGACTCATGCTTGCTGTTTAGGCCACTTCCATGCATGCCAGACAATTAGTGCAATGAACACAGCTTCAAGAATCATATACAATCCCAAATAAGCCCAAATCTCCGCTCCTGGTAGAAGCAATGGAGGGAGCAAAATAATAGCATGGAATATACCCACGATGATGTTTGTCCAGCGATTCACTTTAGCCGGCAATGCCAGGGACAGGAAAACCATAAAAATCGGAATCGCCATTAATATTGCAGTCCCAAACAACAGTGTTTGAGTAAACTGCATACCTGCTACTTCTCCCGCCATTACTTCCCCTATATGCCCCGGCTTATAAAATGCCTTAATATCCGCATATGCATATAGAAACATTAGAGCTACCCATAATGCTGAAAGCTTTATCTTCACATTTATCTTCACGTCTTCTAAGACTCTTGCGGTCTTTTTGTTTGAATTCATTTTCTTCCTCCTTTTCTTAAGCGATATTGATGAGTTTCATTTTGCCATCGCGCGGAATCAGAGCTTCCGCGCCAGCCACGTCTTCCTCTACTGCCAGGCAGGTCAGAAACACAACACGTATTATGTACCTTATCAAATGTGAATCGTGCTTCGCCTGTGGCTTGCGGCGAGCAAAGGTGGGCCGTGACGCGATAGGGTTGCCGGACCAGGTCCATGCATCAATCGCCGACGGGCTCTATGTGGTCTGGGGTCACTCTTCTTCTGCTCTGATCGTAGGCGCCAGTTACCACGACTTCCCGCCCGTAGTATGTCCTGACCAGATCATCTATGCCTTCTGAGATCACAATTGTGTATTGTTCGCCCCCCTCAGTCGTCAGCCCGATCAAGTCCTTCGCTTTGCGGCTATCAGCGTAGTCAAGCTCACCCCGCACCTCGACGCGCTTGAGCCGCGTCTCAGTTGTTTCTTCCACAGGTTTGAGCATGGCTTCTCGTATCTCTGCCTTTGGCCTTTTCAGGGTGGCGGCCCTCGATCGACTGGCAAAACCAACAATGCTGATCCTCTCACCGTCAGGAGCTATGGCAGACGTTAGCGTCACGAAGTTGAGGTAGTAGCTGTCATGCGCGATCATCTCACGAAGTGCTTGTTCATTCGCTTGCTCGATCAGCTCAACGCCCTTGACTAGCTGGTCTATGACATCCGAGGCTTCGAGCCACATAGGTAGCTGTTGCTGGTCAGGTTTGCCAAGCTTGATCGACAGTACGAGACTGCCTGCCTTGGGCGCGCATAGCAGCGGAATCCAGGGACGCACGTCGCTCGGCGGACCCCCGCCTTTTCGGTACGGTCTGCTCAGCATCCTCGAAACGGTGCGCTCGATGAGGGATCGCAGAAACTCCAAGCGATCCGTGACTTCGCTCAGCGGGATAATCCCTGGACCCACGGATTTCCCTTCTAGGGAAACATCAAGGTCCTCATCTTGGAGCAACACTCCTCGACTCTGGAGATCCAACTCGAAGTCTATCATTCTAAGCAGGTCCTTCAGTTCGCCTGCAATGGCCGGAGGTGGATAGCCTGAGAGTCCATTGGCTATCTGTCGCTGCGCGGCTTCGTAGTCTTTGAACTGATACGCTAGTGATGCAGCGCTCCGATGCAGGATCGAAAGCGTAGGTTCTGACGAACGGTCTTCAGGAACCAGAGCAATAGCCTTAGTCTCAAGATCGTATGCCTGTTGGGCGAGTTCTTGCGCAAGACGAACATCACCCCTACGCCGTGCTACCATGGCCTCCTGGGCGTGTAGCATTGCTTCTTGGTGGAGTTCACGAACGGTCGTCACGATTGCACCATCTTCGACTTGGGGCTGGCAAACTCGACAATCACGACGAGAGCCGGAAGGCTATCGTCCTTGAGTCGGCTGAGCTTCCTCTTGGCCCTGGCTGACACGGTGTTGCTTCCCTTCTCCTCCCTTATGCCCGAAGCCTCTAATCGGGCAGCATGGTTGAAAAGGAGAGTATCATCCAACGGCTGCTCAGCAAGGAAGTAGTCGATGGTAGTTCCGATCGATGCCTGGCGCACCGCGGTGTAGTCTGTCAATTCACGAACAAGCAGGAGGGCAATAGCGCACGCACCAGAGTCAGTTGCCCTTGTGGTTTCATTATGAGCCGCTCTCATCTGGTCATCTACCGTGCCGAGCCAATGAACGGTGACATCCTCGTTGTTGCCTCCCCAGTCCACGGATAGGCGGACGCCACTTGGGTGGCCCTGACTATCGAAGCACACCATACAGGCTTCCTTGAAGTAACCAGCATAGGCCGAGGTCATTGCGGGTATCCCTGTTACCAGGGAGTTGAGATCAATCGCTTGCGTCTGAGAGATAGAGACCACGCCTTTTTCCATCGCCAGTGTCGTCGTGAGAGGCAGCCGGTTGAGGCACTGCTGGCCACAGACCACACGCGGCATGGGGGCCGATGAAAGGGGCTGCGCGACGTGAGGGGATTCCTAGAAAGGCTCTCCAGCCGCTCTCGCCGGACATACTCAACCCTATTTGTAATCGGCACGCCGACGGATGACTTGGGTCCTGTATCGCTGAGGAGCACCACGCGCTCCTCTCGGACTGACCCACGACGGCCATCTCCTCTGGACTCACGACACAGGGTGCTCAGGTTCCACCCAAAGCAAAGCATACCTGGCCTCGCTTGTCAAGCGAGGCACAACACCCGCTCTAACTCGATCGCCATATTTGCGCCGCACAGCGGCGGGCGCTGGTCACGAGGGGGCGACGAAGACAGAGTGCTATCAGTCTCGCAAGGACGGTTCGGAGGTCAGTAACCATATGCAAGCCTATGGCACCTCAACGGGCCAGCCGGCTGCCCTGCGGCCCCATTCTTGGCAAGTGGCGGATCCCACCCACCCCCTCTCAAACACCGACCGCTCGGAGTTACCAAAAGGTTGCGCGATGTTGTCGCGTTGCTCGAAGATCAAGCGCAACACGGCCTTTCTTCTTCTTCCTTTGGCATTTCATGGGAGCCCCGCAGTGCTTTGGCATCTCTATGCTTTCCGTGGGGCCCTCACAGGGGCAATAGAGTTTGTCCTCTGTGCCAGGACGTGGCACACCGGGCCCTCAATGCACAACGGGAACGGGCTGTTCAGCCTTACATACCTGACAAACCAACTTGGTCATTGTTCTCTACTCTTTCTTACCAGTCACCCCGTTGCTACTGGTCTGCCATTTATGGTGCCGGCTCCGTAACTTCCTTCATCAACCCCATAACCCCATCGGTGAGAAAGCATCCGGGGCCAATCTTACAGTTGCCAGCAGTCTTCTGGCACTCCGCTTCCTCGGCCACATCTAGCGCTGCAGCCAGTTTAGCGTAACGCTCGATCTGAGCCAGTATCTGCCTCTTATCCGAGTCCGAAACCGTTGACAGCTCCAGGTCTATCCTCAGTTTCTTTAAGCCTTTGCTCACCTTGACCTGGGAGCCAGACAGACCAATACAGCTTCGGCAGATATCCTGGGTGAAGGCCCGCAAGCCAGCCAGGACGACGTTATAGCCCCTTAGTTGGTTCCCCAAATAGGTAGCCATTTCTGCTCTCCTCCTACTGAGTCGGCGAGGCGGGCTCAGTGATGAGTTTCATCATCTTCAAGGCGCCGCTGACGAAACAGCCACTGCCAATCTTACAGTTTCCCGCGGTTTTCTGACACGGTCTATCCACATCTTCAGGCAATGCTTCAGCCCTTACCAAAAAGTCACCAATCTGAGCCCTCATAACTTGCTTTCTAGGTTCTACGACCGATGACGCATCGAGGTCCTCTCGCAGTTTGCCAAGCCGCTTGATGGCCGAGATGTCCACATTCGGCATGGTACAACCGCCGTGACAGATGTCCTGATCGCAAGCCTCGAGGACCGCCAGGACACCGCTGTACCCCCTGAGTTGATTGGCGAAATAGAGCGCCGCCATCTCATGCGCTTGGGTTTGCGGCACTTCTTCAACCACGGGGGGAGCCTTGACCTCCACCCCTGGCGGTACTTCTACTTTCACCCCCTCTTCTATCAGGATCCTGCCGATCTCGTTGAGCCCTTCGGCGATCTTGGCCAAGCTTTCCCCCACGGCAACCAACTTCCGCTGGTCTATCACGCTTGGTTCCACCTTCTTCTCCAATTGAACTTCTTCCACCCTTGCCGTTGGTTCGTCCTTTGCTGCTGCCGGGGGTTTCGCCGGCACTTCTTCTGTCTCGATCTGTTTGAGAAGATCGTCGATTTCCCATTCCTCTATCTCCTCCGGGTGCTTCACTTTCCCGGAAAGGGTACATGATATTCCTGCTTCGGAGTAGGCGCCTGGGTCAGAGAGCATGTAGTCCTTGAATGGGGTGGGTTCCTCTTGATAGCACGACCAGACGGCCTTTCCTATCACCGCCGGATCCATCTCTCCTACCAGATCCAGCAGGGTAACCTGTTCCCTGAACCTCTTGATGGCTTCCAGCGGGATGTTGAAAAGGTAGGGGGTAATGGCCTCGGAGCCGATTATGGTTCGCTTTTCGTTGATCCCGTTGGCGAGCAGGGCCTTCACCGCAGTACTGGTGTTGTGACCCGACACTTCCTCTCCGCAGAGAACCAGGTAACGGAGGTTAGCGTTGCCCACCACGTTGCAGACGATCTTCTCTATCCCGATGTTCTCCGTCTGCAATGTTCCCGAGAGGGCTGCACCCGTTTCGATGGCCACCCTCACCAGGTTTTCGATCTCGGAGGGGGCATCTTGCACCTCAGCTGGCAAGGTTCCGTAAGGCGCGTTCAGCAGCACCACGGCTACTACCGGCGAGTAGTCGTTGCCACGCAGGAAACAGCCTGGTTCGGTGGGATAGTCTTCTACGGGGCTCACTTTCAGCATCTCGCGTGCGGGTGCCTCTTTTCCGATGATTGCCGTGAGGACGCCATCTTCATCATCCAGTTGCAGGATCTCGCAGCTTTCTTCGTCCACGAGATTCTCCATTTTCTCCCGAAGCGGTGCATCGAAAAGGACCTCCAACGTGTTGCCGACTGCCAGATCGACCAGGTGTTGACCAACACCGGCAGTCTGCAGTCAGCCGGCCCCCCTGATATCGAGTACGCGCGTGACATTCATGAGCTTACCTCCATCTATCGAACTGACTCCTAAGCATGTTAGACATGGTCGCGTTTGTCAACCAGTTGTCACCCGCCGGTTCTTCGTCAAAGAGGCATTTGACGAAGAAAACCCCCTGCGCGCCCTCTTTTCTTGCCTCCAAGCCGGCGCCTACCGGCAGTTCGACGAACTCTATTCCAGCTGGTCATGGCTTCTCCGGACGAGGTCAGGCGTGTGCGTAGCGGTACGCCGATCCTGTAGATTCAACTCCTACCGTGGCTTCCCGAGTCCAGGGATGAGGGCCATGAGCCAGAGGTGCTGGTTAGCGTAGCCCCAGTAGGTAAGCCATCCCACCGTCGCCAAAACAACCCCAACCATCAGCAGCATAACTGTGGGCATCAGAGGCATGGTTGGCGGTCTTCTTTCCACACCGAATGCTCCCCGCGACCGGTCTAGCCTACCCGGCCGGTGAGGTACGCCTCGGTCTTAGGATCCTGTGGGGTGGTGAACATCGTTGCTGTATCGTTGTATTCGATCAACTCGCCCAGCCAGAAGAGGCCGGTCCAGTCCGAAGCCCTGGCAGCCTGCTGCATGTTGTGGGTCACGATGACGATGGTATACTCTTCTTTCAGTTCCTGCATCAGTTCCTCTATCTCGAGGGTCGCCACGGGATCCAGTGCCGAACACGGCTCGTCCAGCAGGATCACTTCCGGTTCGACGGCCAACACCCGGGCGATACAGAGGCGCTGTTGCTGACCCGCCGCCAGGTCCATGGCAGGACCTTTCAGGTCGTCCTTGACTTCGTCCCAGAGGGCCGCGGCCCTCAAACTGGTTTCCACCACTCCGTCCAGGTCACTATCCATCCCCAGGACCTGGGGGCCGAAAGCGACGTTGGCGTAGATCGACTGCGGAAAGGGGTTCGGTCTCTGGAAGACCATGCCCACGCGCTTGCGAAGCGCCACCACATCTACGTCGGGAGCGTATATGTCCTGCCCGTCGAGAAAGACGCTGCCCTCGAGCCTGGTCCCAGGTATGAGATCGTTCATGCGGTTGAGCAGGCGCAGGAAGGTGGACTTGCCGCAACCTGAGGGACCGATGAGCGCCGTGATCTGACGGTCCTTGACGCCCAGGCTGACGTCTTGGAGAGCCCTGGTCTCGCCGTAGTAGAAGCTGACGTTCCTGACTTCCATTCTATTCCGGTACAAGGTGGATCCCCCCTGCCTGGCGCTGGGGATAAGTGTCCAGGTTTGCCATTCTATCACACAAGGAGGGCTCCAAGCAAGAGTCAGTGCCGCGGGTGCGCACTAGAATAGAGCTGCGTGATCGGGCAATCGCACTGTCTGGCATTGGATTCGCGCTCGTGTGTACATTTCCGCCGAGGCGTGCTTGACGATAGGTGGGGCAGACGCTATAATGAAGATTGTGAAAGGGATTGGGAGAGGTCCGTTGTTGCCGATTAGCTCGCCTGGCCTTTTGCTGTTCTCCCTCCTTCTCTTCCTCTCGTGTGCTTGCTCCGGTTCAGATCCCATCACTCCGCAGCTCTCCGTCGTCAATGTGGGCTCCGACACCATGGTCAACCTGGCTCTTGCCTGGGCCGAAGCCTATCACGAACTCCATCCCGATGTGTCCATCTCGGTGACAGGCGGCGGGTCCGGAACGGGCATAGCGTCGCTGATCAACGGCTCTACCGACATCGCAAATGCGTCGCGCGAGATGAAGGAGGAGGAACGGCAGCAGGCGGAAGAGCAAGGCACTGCGGCAGTGGAGCACGTAGTGGCCATGGACGCCATTGCTGTGGTGGTAAACCCAGACAATCGCATCGATCAACTGTCGATCCTTCAGATCTCCGACCTTTTCGTGGGACGCATAACAGCTTGGCAGGAACTCGGAGGCGAGAACAGGCCTGTGATACTGGCTTCGAGGGAGAGCAACTCCGGCACCTACATGTATTTCTTGGAGAAGGTTGTGCAGCGCGATGATCCCGACAACCATGATCTTTTCTCCCCGGAGGCGTTGCTGCTGCCATCGTCCGAGGTGATCGGCCTCGAGGTATCGCAGAACCCCAATGCCATCGGCTACGACGGTCTGGGGTACGTCACCCCCGCCCAGAAGGCGCTGAAGGTTGCCCTGGACCAGACTGGTCCCTTCGTTGCTCCATCCATCGGGACGGTGAAAGATGGCACGTATCCCATCGCGCGCCCGTTGTACATGTACACCCGTGGGGAGCCGACGGGGGCCATCAAGGAGTATCTGGACTGGATCATGAGCGATGGTGGTCAGAAGATAGTGGCGGAACTGGGGTTCGTTCCGCTGTCGGGCTCTTGACGAGTTGTATGGAAGTGGGTGAACGCGAGGAGTAGCGAGTGCAGATCCCAGCGGTGCCCAAGGATGTGGACTGGCGCGAGTTCTTCATCGAGCAGCTAATCCGCCTCATGGGCGTATCAGCTATCGCTTTCGTGCTCCTGATCTTCTTGTTCCTGGTCAGGGAAGGTGTCCCTGCCCTGCTCGAAGTCCCTCTGTCGAACCTCCTGGGGCAGAGGTGGTACCCCACGTTCGAGATCTATGGACTCGTGCCCCTGATACTGGGATCGCTCTTGGTGACGGTGGGAGCGATTGCCATCTCTCTCCCCCTTGGCTTGGCCACGGCGATCTTCATCGGGGAGATAGCGCCGGAGTGGGTGCGAGAGATCCTCAAGCCGGCGATCGAGATCATAGCCGGCATCCCTTCGGTGGTGATCGGGTTCATCGGCATTCAGATTGTCTCTCCACTGGTGCGTGAGTTCTCCGGGGCGCCGACCGGTTTGACTGCTCTGACCGGAGTGTTGCTCCTGTCCTACATGGCACTCCCCACGATCATCAGCATCGCGGAAGACGCGCTCGATGCGGTGCCTGACTCCTACCGTCACGCCGCCTACGCTCTGAGCGCCACCAAGTGGCAGACCATCTGGCGAGTGGTTCTGCCGGCAGCTAGACCGGGCATCATCACCGCGGTCATGCTGGGCGTGGGACGTGCCATCGGGGAAACGATGACCGTGATGATGGTGGCAGGGAATGCGGCCAGGATGCCCTTGGGATTCGATGCCTTTCTGCGGCCGGTACGTACCATGACGGCCACCATCGCAGCAGAGATGGGAGAGGTGGCGCGAGGTAGCACCCACTACCACGTGCTATTCGTGGTGGGGCTGGCGCTTTTCGTTCTCACCTTCGTGATCAATCTTGCGGCAGCCTTGACCATCTTTCGTGAGAAGCGGGGAGGCGGAGGGAGGTTTCTGGCGTGAGGGTCCCTCGCTACACCACACAGAAGGTTGCCTTCGGCATCATCACTGCCGCAGCGGTGGGTGTGGTGATACCCCTCGTCCTCGTCATAGCCTACATCGTGGTGCAGGGCATAGGAGCTATTAGCTGGGAGTTCATATCAGCCATGCCGAGGAGCGGAATGCGTGAGGGCGGCATCCTTCCCGCACTGGTAGGGACCATATGGTTGACCATTGGCACGGCTGTGACTTCCATACCATTCGGTGTGGGTGCGGGCATCTACTTGTCGGAGTATGCGGCAGACAACTCGTTGACTCGTACCATACGGCTGGCCATCATCAACCTTGCCGGGGTACCTTCCGTCGTCTATGGTCTGTTCGGCCTTGGCTTGTTCGTCATTTTCCTCAGGTTCGGCATGTCCATTGTTGCCGGCTCACTGACGCTGGGCATCATGACCCTGCCCGTGATCATCAGCACCACGGAGCAGGCGTTGGCGTCTGTGCCCCAGAGCTTTCGGATCGTCAATGCCTCTCTGGGCGGGACTACCTGGCAGGGCATAAGGAAGGTAACTTTGCGGCAAGCGCTGCCAGGCATCATCACCGGCGTTATCCTGGGGCTGGAGCGGGCGGCCGGCGAGACGGCTCCAATTCTTTTCACCGTGGCCGCTTTCTACCTGCCCCGTCTTCCGCACTCCGCGCTCGACCAGACGATGGCTCTGCCATATCATCTGTTCGTGATATCGACCCAGGTGCCCGGAATGCCCATCCAGATCCAGTATGGCACGGCCCTTGTGCTGATGGTCTTTGTTCTCACCATGAATCTGCTGGCCACGCTGATCCGGCGGTACTTCCGGCGTCGTCGCCAGTGGTAAGGATGATCATGCCTCCAACCGCCAAGATCGTCCTCGAGGATGTGAGCTTCTACTATGGTCAGGAGCCGGCCCTCCAGCACGTGAGCCTGGAGATTGCAGACAAAGAGATCCTGGCTATCATCGGGCCGGGCATGTCAGCCAAGAGCACGTTACTACGCATCCTGAATAGGCTCAGCGATCTCGCCACAGAGGGACGACTGGAAGGAAGAGTGCTGCTAGATGGCAAGGACATCCACGACCCAGATGTCAGCGTGACCCAGCTCCGAACCCGGGTGGGTGTCGTTTTCGCAGTGCCGGTTCCCCTGCCCCTGTCGATCTGGGACAACGTGGCCTACGGGCCTCAGCTCAGGCGCGGCGTGAGCAAGAGCGAGCTTGATTCACTGGTGGAGAAATCGCTCAGGGCGGCGGCAGTCTGGGATGAGGTCGAGGATCGATTGCACGAGCCCGCGATGGCGCTGTCGGGGGGACAGCAGCAGAGAGTTTGTCTGGCCAGGGTGCTGGCCCTGGAGCCTGAAGTGATCCTGCTGGACGAGCCTTGCTCGGGGTTGGACCCCATCTCTACGATGAAGGTGGAGGAAGCGCTGCTGACGCTGAAGAAGGATCACTGCATCGTCATCGTGCCCCACAACGTGCAGCAGGCCTCCCGCATCGGGGATAGGGTTGCTTTCTTGATGGGGGGCGAACTGGTGGAGCACGGCAGCGCAGAGCAGGTTTTCACCAAGCCAAGAGACTCTCGCACGGACGACTACATCACTGGCCGGTTTGGGTAGGGAACTGAGTCCGACCCCGACGCGCGGCACAGGACGCGTGGAGGAAGTGGGCAGCATGCATCCATTGTCAGACGTGGAATTGGTGGGACGGTTGATCCTCGCCGCGGCCCTGGGGTTTCTTATTGGACTGGAGCGGGAGTTTAGGGGCCAGGCCGCAGGGGAGCGCACTCACGCTCTGGTGGCGCTGGGTGCCGCGGCCTTTGCCTTACTCTCAGCGAGGGCGTTCCCTGGCGGTGACGCGGCGCGGGTGGCAGCTGGCGTGGTGACGGGCTTGGGGTTCCTCGGTGCGGGAATGATTCTGAAAAAGGAAGGTGAGAGGATAGAGGGGTTGACCACCGCCGCTGGTCTTTGGGCTGTGGGGTCCATAGGACTGGCGATTGGAGCCGGCATGTACCTGCTGGGGACAGTCACTGCGGCGCTGGTAGGTCTGATTCTCGCGGCAGAGAGCGTGCTGAGGCTCGATGAGAGGTTTGAGCGCAGGAGAGCCAAGAGGGAGGAGAGAGATTCCTGATGTGTATCAGCCGAATGGACCAGATGCAAGCCTCTGGCAGGTGCAGCACGCCACCCTGCTGCGCACTGTGTGCGTTGGGCCTCTGGAGACAGCAGATGCTCGGACAGGAACAAACATCTGGGGCAAAGCACCCCTTTCTCATGGGACGTGCGTATGATATGGTGACGAGTTGTTAGACTTGTGACGAAAGGAGACGTGTAGCGATGATGGGCGAAAGGCTTCAGGAAGCCATCAACGAGCAGATCAACAAGGAACTGTACTCCGCATATCTGTACCTCTCCATGGCGGCCTACTGCGAGGCTGAGAGTCTTCCTGGATTTGCAGGGTGGATGCGAGCCCAGGCGCAGGAGGAGCAGGCGCACGCCATGAGGTTCTTTGACTACATCAACACCCGTGGCGGACGTGTGGTGCTCAAGGCGATCGAAGTGCCTCCTCCAGTATGGAAGTCGCCGCTGGAGATGCTCGAGCAGGTTCTCGATCATGAGCGCAAGGTGACGGGGATGATCAACCTGCTCTATCAGCTTGCCTTGAGGGAGAATGACTACGCGACGCAGATAGAATTGCAGTGGTTCATCACCGAGCAGGTGGAGGAGGAAGAGAGTGCCAGCGCGGTGGTGGAGCAGCTGAAGAGAATTGGCGACCAGCCCATGGGCTTGCTCATGCTCGACAGGGACCTTGGACAGCGCCAGTGAGCAACTGGGGAAGAGAGAGAAAGGCAGTTCGAGTCGGTGCTCTCTGCCTCCGGTAGGCGGCGAGGAGCAGAGATAAGGGGCGCACTTGACGTGCCGGGGTCCGTTCGATTTCTGCGGACACGCAAAGAACGGCATTGCCCTGAGGCTGGAAGGGCTGTGGGGGCATCGGCGCGAGGGATATGCGCACTGGTGGTGGAGCGTAATCAATGAGATCGAACGGCATGACCTTGATGACCTGCTTCGCCCATCCGGATGATGAGGCCTTCGGTACGGGGGGCACGATGGCCAGATACGTCGCCGAAGGCTGCGACGTATACCTAGTGACCGCCACGCGCGGAGAGGCCGGAGAAAGCGTGGTGCCCGACCTGACCACGCCAGCCAACCTTCCTTTCGTTCGCGAGCAGGAGTTGCGGTGCGCCTGCCAGGTCTACGGCATCCATCCGCCTCTGTTCCTCGACTATCCGGATGGGTTGTTGCCCATCATCCACCAGGGGCAGGCTGTGGGCAAGCTGGTGCGGATCATCCGCGAACTCAGGCCTCACGTTCTCATCACCTACGGTCCGGACGGGATCTACGGTCACTACGATCACATCGCGGTGCACCGCTGGGCGACGATCGCCTTCGATCTGGCTGCCGACCCTGAGTGCTTTGCAGGTCAGATGGAGGAAGGCTGCGAGCCTCACCAAGTTGACAAGCTCTACTACCGTGTACTCTCCGAGGAGCGGCTGGCCGCCATGACGGAGGATGGCGGACCTCCAGCTGTGATGATGGACGGAGTGCCCTTCCCCATCATAGGGCGTCCCCAGGATGAGATCACGACCATCATTGACATTGGCGACTTCGCCGAGGTGAAACTGCAGGGGCTTCAATGTCACGTTTCGCAGATCGGCTACGAAGCTCCTTTCGGCGAGTCGCCAGAAGGAATCGTCCAGGCGCCGTGGTTCCGTCAGGAAACGTTCCAGTTGGCTCGATCCACCATCGGCTGGCCCGAGGTGCTGGAGACGGATCTGCTCGCCGGCTTGAGATGAGTCATTTGGTGTAGCTGGAGATTACTGAGCTTCGAGTTGTATCGCTAGTGGCCTGCGCGAAGGTCGAATCCTTGTAGGTTAAGGTGGACATCAGGGCTCCTCTGGCTATTGCGGCGGCTCTCGGCCTTGCGCTCGTGGGCCAGGCCTACTTCTCGCACGAAGGCCCAGCGATAGACGGCATTATCCTCTTCGGGCTGGCCACTTTGTGCCTGTTGTTGATCCCTCCGCGCCGGGAGAGTAGTCCGCGAAGCGCTGCCCAAGAGCCCCGGCTGGACAAGGTACATCTCCTCCTCGTGGGGCTCGGACTCCTCTCCATGGGCCTGTGCCTGGCGGATCTGTACGTCAGCCGGGCCAGCAACAGGGCTCTCGTGGCCTGGGTGGTAGGTCTAGCCCTCTTCGTAACCGGCTTCTGGCTTGGCTCCTCCCGCCCGACGTGGCGGCCGGGGCGGCGTGAGGTGCTCCTTCTCCTGCTGATCTTGCTCGCCGCCCTCTTCGTACGCGCCTACCGACTGGGTGACATGCCTCCGGGGGTGTACCTTGACGAGGCTGACAACGCCGTGTGGGGGCTGCGCTTTCTCGAAGGCCCATACTCGCCCTTCACCGAGCACAGGCACGGCAACGCCACCCTGCCTTTCCAGCTGCTGGGGGTCACACTGCAGGTGTTTGGGGTGGAGCCTTCGGTTCTTCGCGTTTTTGGTGTGATTGTCGGACTGGCAACGGTGGTGGTCTTCTACTTTCTAGCCCGAGAGATGTTTGGCGTGCCCTCAGCCCTGATAGGTACGGCGTTGCTGGCCGTGTCGCGCTGGCACGTGCACTTCAGCCGCGTGGGCTTCGTGGACAATCTGCAGGTGCCGTTCTTTGAGGCGCTGACTCTCCTTTTCCTGTGGCGCGGTCTCCGCGATGGCCGCAGGCTGGACTATGCCTTCGCAGGGTTGAGCTTCGGCCTCGGTTTTCACACCTATATCGGGTATCGCATCTTCCCGCTGGTCATCGCCCTGTTTCTTCTGCACCGGTTGTTCTCCAGGAGGGGATGGATCCGCGCACAGTTGGCTGGTCTGCTGATCTTCGCCCTTGCCACCTTCATGACACTATCGCCTCTGGCTCTGTACGCGGTGCAGAAGCCTGAGATATTCGTGCGCCGTGCTGAGGCCGCCTCTGTCCTGCTGGACATCGAAAGAGAGGGGAGCTACGAGCCGCTGCTCGAGAACGTGCGCAAGAGTCTGTTGATGTACAACCAGCGAGGAGATCCTCGGCCGCGGCATAACCTGCCCCATGAGTCCATGCTTGATGGCTTATCCGCCGTGTTTTTCGGGCTCGGCCTGGGCTACAGCCTATTGAGATGGCGTCGCGACCGCTACTTCCTTCTTGTGGCATGGCTCTTGCTAGGCCTGCTTCCTGGAATCCTCTCGCTGGCTGATTCCAACCCTCAGTCTCTGCGCACGCTGGGCAATGTGCCAGCAGTCTTCCTCCTGATCACTGCCTTCTGGGACCGAGCCTGGGCCACCTACGTGCCCCTCTTGAGGGCCGACGCACGTCGCTACCTCGTCCTGGCTGTGGCTGTCTTGCTGGCTGTCAGTTGCGGGACGAACCTCAACATCTACTTTGGTCGTCAGGCCTCCAACGAGTCGGTCTACTACGACTTCGATCCGGCCCAGACGGAGGCGGGGAAGTACGTCAAGGCTCACGGCGCGGACAACCTGATGCTCGTCTCGCACGCGCTGGCCAATCATTCCGACCTGAAGTTCATCCCCTACGGAGTGCCTTTCACCGTTCTGGATCTCAATGCACATGTGCCGCTGCGGGAGCAGGTAAGCAGTGACGTGATCTACGTTCTGGACTGGGGCCACGCTTCGCTCATCTCGCGCTTGAGCGAACTGTACCCTGGCGGCGCCTACATGGAGCATCTGGACCGGTACGGGCGCACCATGTTTCACACCTACGAAGTGAACCAGGAGGAGGTAGCCGGCGTTCAAGGGCTCCGGGCGGCCTACTATGAGGGATCGGACTTCGAGGAGCCTGCGCTGCTGGAACAAGTGGACAGGACCCTGGATTTCTCGTGGGAAGAGCCCCCTGCGTCCCCACCTTTCTCAGCGCGATGGCGGGGTTCTCTGTACGTGCCCCAGTATGGAGCGTACACCTTCATTCTAGAGACCTCTGGCTCGGCCGTGCTGCGCGTGGGGCAGGACGTAGTGCTGGAGGTCGAGGGCGGCAGCGTTGAGCAGAGCGAGCAGATGGCGGCCGGGTTCTATGCTATCGAGGTGGAGACGGTGCAGCAGGAGGCTGGGCGCCTTCGAGTGGGCTGGGTCAAGCCCGGTACCGAGGAGGAGATCATCCCCAGCCATGCGCTGTACGTAGGAGAGCTGTATGGACATGGGTTGCTGGGCCTGTACAGGCGTGGCACCACCTGGGACGGAGAGGCGACGGTGGTGCAATTGGATGCATTCATCGCGCCCAATGATGTGCTACCCTCGCCCTTCAGCAT
Organism: Chloroflexota bacterium; assembly: GCA_030603665.1. GTDB lineage: Bacteria > Chloroflexota > Anaerolineae > UBA7937 > B3-Chlor > JAUVXJ01. Next base: position 151,348 of record JAUVXJ010000008.1, read on the forward strand.
AGAGTGGTTGGGGAAGATATATGTGCCGGTCAGTGGTCCCTACGTCTTCGGCACCACATCTGATGACGGCTCCCATCTGTATCTGGATGGCCAATTGGTGGTCGACAATGGTGGTCATCACGGCGACGTGCACAGAGAGGGACGGATCCAGTTGGAGAAGGGTTTCCACGACATCCGGCTGCTGTACTTCCAGGATGGCGGTGGCCGCAAGATAGAGCTGTATTGGACACCACCAGGGGGTACCAGTGTCCAGGTGCCGCAGGAGCAATTCGTCCCGCCAGGGGCGGAACTGACTATCCCGTCGCCGCCGACGTCTGGCCCCGATCAGGTCGTAACTCCGTCCTCGTCGGTCCCAGCTCTTGGTGGAATCACCTTCCTCACCAGTTGGGGTGAGCGGGGCGACAGGCCAGGCCAGTTGAACGAACCACGAGGTGTTGCGGTCAGTCTGCAGGGCGTGGTGTATGTGGCCGACACTGGGAACGGCCGCCTCCAGGTCTTCGATGAGGCGGGCGAGCTCGTGGCAGAGTGGGGAGAGGGGGTGCTGGGTGAGCCTTTCGACCTGGCCGTCGGCGGTGATGGCCGGGTCTACGTGGTTGACACGGAGCACGACAGCCTCTTCATATTCTCCCCCGATGGGCGGTTGGAGAGCACTTGGGGAGACCGCTGGGGGCTGTTCGATCCCCGTGGTGTGGATGTGGACAGAGAAGGCAACATCTATATCGCCAACACAGGCGGAAACGTAGTGCTGAAGGTATCAGCCCAGGGAGAGGTACTGGAACGATACGGGACGACTGGATCAGGGCCGGGCCAGTTGAATCAGCCAACCGACGTCGCCGTGGACGGTGAGGGGAATCTGTACGTGGTGGATACGGCAAATGAGAGGATCCAGGTCTTGAACAGAGGGGGCGAATACCTTCGGGAGTGGAGCATATCCCGGGCCAACACCTTCGACAGTCCTCACATCGCCTGGGGCATGGAGGGTTTGCTCTTCCTGACAGACCCCGAGATGGCGCAGGTGCTCGTCTATGACGAGTGGGGAAGGCTTGTGACCTTGTGGGGTGAGAAGGGGTCATTGGAGGGGCAGTTCAGCAAACCCATCGGCATCGCCTTCGACCAGCGTGCGTCAGTGTACGTGGCGGACACCTACAATCACAGGATTCAGAAGTTCGATCTCGCTAGGTGACCCGCACCGGTCCAACCTGGTAGTCTGGAACATGTTGCCTCTTCTCCTGACCACTCTCGGATTCCTGCTGGCCTGTCTCGGTCAGGTCTGCTTGCATGGCCGAGTAAACGAGGCGGTCGCGGTAGTCTTGTTGGGCACCGCGGTGGCGCTGATCCTGGTCGCCTTTCGCTGCTTGCCTGGAGACGAGGTCGAGGCGACGCACGCAGTCACCTCTGCCTTGGACCGCCGAGGCATGCTGGCCCTGCTGGTAGCCTCATTGCCGGCCTGGGTTGCTGCATGGCTGCTGGCGCTGCGCTGGGACAGTCTGTACGTCGGTCTTCTGCTCTACGCCTGCGGCCTCGCTCTGGTCTTGGCGGTCTGTGCTCAGCGCGAGGGATGGAGCCTGCCCCCGCTCAGCGCCGCGCTCAGGGACCATTGGGCCGAATTGACCTTGGTGGGCCTGGTGCTGGCCCTGGGCCTCTTCCTGCGGCTGTACCGCCTGGACTACTACCCTCCGCCGGGCAGCATCTCCTGGAATGACGAGGCACAGATCGGTAAGGACGCCTATGGCGCTATTCATCACGGCTACCGACCGTGGCAGTTCCCCTTCTCCGTCTATGCTACTCGCGTCTCCTTCGTGGTGCTGGGGCCAACGGTCATCGCTCTGCGGCTAACCTTCGTTCTTCTCGGATTCCTGACTCTCGTTGTGTTCCACTTCCTGGCGAGAGAGCTATTTCGCTTCCCGGTGGCCCTTACGGCTACGTTTCTCTTCGCCGTCTCCCGTTGGCACATCGCCTTCAGCAGGCTGGTGCTACCCTCCACGCCGGCTATGCTGCTCGAGGTGTCCACCTTCTACCTGTTGCTTCGGGGTAGGCGCACCGGTGGGATGATGAACTATGTCTTGGCCGGGGTGGCCATGGGCCTGGGGTTGTACAGCCATGCCTCCTTTCGCATCGTCCCCATCCTCGTGCTGCTACTCTTCATCGGCCAGGGCTGGTGCTGGTTTCGTGCACGGAGGGCGTGCGATGCCAGCCTGTCCTCCAGCATTGTGGCTCCCTGGCTGGCTTTCCTTGCCTCGTTTGTCGTGGTCTCGCTTCCCCTGGCTGCCATCATCTGGCGTGAGCCGCGCCTGGCCTTCGGCGAGCGGTTCAGTTCCGTGATGCCGGTGCTATTTGGAGGTGGAGGGGCCTTGCCCTCCTGGGATCTACAGGAGCGCGTGGTGCGGTTGGTGGGGTTCTTCAACTACAAGGGCGAGGCTTGGGGGGCGGTCAATCTGCCCGATCTGCCTATGCTGGACCTGTGGACAGGGGCGCTCTTTGTACTGGGATTCGGCTACTGTCTGTTCTACTTCTGGCGGAACAGGCACCTCTTCTATCTGAGCTGGTTCACGATCACTGTCATCGGCGGCGGTTTGTTGACCGCGGATTTGCGCAGCCATCGTTTCGCGGGAGTGTTGCCGGTGCTCTTCATCTTCGCCGGTGTCTTCGTAGAGGGCGCATGGGTTAGCTTCCGCCGTGGTTTTGGAGAGTCCCGCCGTGGCTACTTCGCGCTGTTCCTGCTGCCTGTTCTGATGCTTGCGGGGTTCGCCAACTACTACGTCTTCTTTGAGAGGCAGATCCACGCTGACTCTGTCCGCATCGAGTTCACCAGAGAGATTGCAGCGGTCGCCAATTACATCTCTTCTGTGGGGCGGGGCCACTACTTCTATCTTTTCGCTAACTATCCCTACTACAGTCCTGGGATGGACTTTGCCTGGATGGCGGGCGAAGCCCCTGGAGAGCGGGGAGTGGACGTGCTGGACGTCATCCCCAGCCGTCGAACGGCCGGTGACGAGGACGTGGTCTACATCTTCACCACCCCCTACAACGTGCAAGCCCTCGCTGAGGTAGTTGAGTACTTCTATCCCCACGCTCAGACGGAGGCATTTCAGGGGGAGTATGAACGGTATACGTTCGTCGCTGCCCACGTTGCAGCGGAAGAGGTGTGGAGGTCTCAGGGGTTGCTTGGCTACTACTACTCGGTGGATGACATAGAGGCTGAGCCGGACGTGGTTCGGCAGGACAGGCAACTAGACTTCGACTGGACAGCGGATGAACTCCCGCTACCGTTCCCTTTCAGTGCGCAGTGGCGGGGAACTCTCTACGCACCGGAAGAGAGTACCTACATGTTAGAGATTGAGCCGTCGGGACCGTGCCAGATTCACGTCGATGATCTCGCTGTGGAAGATGGAGAGGCCATAGGTCTGGTCAAGGGGTGGCATCGCTTAAGGGTGACCTGCTTGGGGCTGGAGGAGGGACACTCGCTGAGGCTGGTGTGGACAGCGCCAGGGCGCGAGCGGGAGGTGGTGTCCGCTGAGTTTCTGAACCCGAACGAGCAGGTCCACGGCGTCCTGGTCTCGGTGTACGAGGGTCCTGACTGGAGCGGAGATCCCGTAGAGCGGAGCATCCAGCCGGTGTTGTCGCTCTTGAGGATGCCCACGGCCTGGCAGTCTGCCTTCGTGCCAGAACTGGAGGGGGAGCTGTACAGCCTGGACTGTCGCGGCCAGTTCAGGGTGGACGAGGGAGGCGTCTACCGTTTCGATCTCGTGCCCTGGAACGGAAAGGCCAGTCTGTACATCGACGGGGCGGAGGTAGTGGCCGTGGAACGGGAGGGAAGAACGGCAGGCTCTGACGAGGTGAATCTAGGATCTGGGTGGCACGACCTGTGGCTGAGATACTCGTACCATGGAGGCGAGTACAGCGGAGTGGAAGTCCTGTGGACCCCACCGGGTGCAGAGACCCAGATCATCCCTCCGGCGTTGATGCGGCCCACAGGTGACCTGATTGCAGGGTCGGTCAGCCAGGCCCCCTGATGATCAAGTAGCTGCACACCAGGCCAATCAGCGCACCGAAGCCGTAGAGACCCCCAATTCAATCGGATATCATGGCCACGATGCAGACGAGAAGAGCGTTCCTGGCGTGGTGCCTGACGGCGATCCCCAGCAGAACGTTGGCGGCCAAGTAGAGGAGCACTCTTCCGCAGGCGAGGTCCAGGACCGCGGCCGTGTTCATTGCTGCCTGGCCCCGTCCCAGAATCGAATGGACAGAGTGGCAGGAACGAGGTTGAGGAACATCAGCCCGCTGTAGATCACCCCAACGGCACTTACCAGGAGACCGCCCCGCAGCACAGCCCTCTTTGCCATTGCTCGCTTCTCCTCTCCCTCGTCCGCGTCTCTGGCGTGATCCTTCTCAGCGTCCCATCGTAGTGTGAGCGACTGCATGAGGCAATCTCTGCCGGTGACCAGAGTCCCATCGCGACGGTGCTAGTCGTAGAGTGAGGGTCATCAGGGCGAGCTCGTCAAGAACGAGAACCTCCCTCGGTTGGTGTGCCCGAGGGAGGTCTCAAAGAGGAAGAGAAGAATTCTAGTTCAGGCTTTGTGGCCCTTAAGGTGCTCACCGAGCCATGGTATAGACCAGCCTTGTCACAGCATCGCCGCGCTCCATGAGCTGTGGAATGCTAAGCTTCATGTCTGCGTTGTAGGCGTTGGCTTGAGCGGGCAGCGCTTCTTCCCACAGCATGGCGGCAAAGCGTCCGGTTCCGAACCGGTCGAAGAAGCCAGCGTACGCGGACTTGGCGATGTCGATGCTGTGGCCCTCTCGGGTCAGCTCCACATTCTCCGCCATCCAGGCGTCCCCGGCGGCCAGGTCGTCGTAGTACCTGACGAAGTTCTCCACGCCGAGCGACCAGCCTCTCTCCCCGTGGTCCTGTGCCATGTCGCTGCCGCGCCAGGCGCCCCACTTGCGCATGGCACGCCTCACGATGTCCTCTGTCGGGTCCTGGTCCAGGGCGCGGAGGAGCTCATTGGCGATGGAATGATAGAACAGGCAGAAGAGGCGAGCCATCATGCGGTAGGTCGTCGCCGGGTCAGTCATCCCCGGTTCCTTCTCTCCCTCAATGGTCCGGCCTCCCGTCTTCGCCAGTGCTTGCAGGCGCTCAGCCTGATGAACAGCCCTCTCGGCCGCGTCGAGGGTCATGGAGAAGCGGAAGAGGCACTTGCTCTGGCCTCGGGTGAGGAGCGAGGGGTACCAGACGTCGACATCGGGGTTGAACTCCTTGGCCACGGCAACGTGTACCTCTTCGCACATCAAGACTGAAAGCTGTTGAGGGCATATGTAGCGCAGATAGTCGTGGAAGGGACAGCCCGGTAGATCGTACCCCTCGTAGTGGGGCGACCGATCTTTGTGCTGCATCTCCCAGGATTCTCCCACAGAGGGCAAGTCCCAGTATTCCATTAGTCTCTGGACATCGAGCGGCAGGCCGCGTTTCTCGACGTCGCGCCGGATGTCGTTGCCGCGGTAGCGGCCAAAGTCCTTCACGGCTTCGCGCAAGATGGAGTCGGCCTGATCCATGCCCAGCGTGTCGGCGATCTCGCTGGCCATGAACCCGTACATGGTGGTGTCCAGCCTGACGATGGCCTGCGTGACATCCTCTGTGTCACCCTCCAGGTGTCCTCCTTGTCCTACCGGTGCCTTCCTAGAGAGCAAGCGATCCACGATGTTGGTGTAGTTGCTTGGTACGTAGTCACTCATGCAGATCTCTCCTTATGATCTGGGGACGCGGCCTCAGGCGGTGCGATGCTCGCCTAGTCCCTGGCCGCGGCCAGGAAGATGCTGTTGCTGATCAGCTTCCAGGTGTTGGTCCACAGGGCTCTGAAGCCAGGTGAAGCGACCTATGGTGCCGATCACTCGAAGGTGGCGATTAGGGTGAACAACCTGGACTCTGTGCTCCAGGACCTGGAAGACGCAGTCGGTCCTACAGAGCCTCAAGGCGCTGGCAGGAGAACAAGACGGGTAGGCGCTCGTAAGGACCTCGAAGGGAAGCAGGAAGGAGCTGGGCCAGCAGTGGGACCGGCAAGGAGGATAGAGAGTCCGGGAGGGGCTTGTGCTACGTAGCGCGGGAACGAATCCCCGCGCGGTGGGGGTTGTCTTGTTTCACGACGACGGTTCCGCTGAGCCTTGGTGTATGCCAGGCTGCACGAAAGGGCTGAAGCCCTCACTACGAACCTGCCCGCTGAGGCGAACAAAGGCGAGCATCCTGAGTAGCTGCGGAGCAGTGTAACGAAGGGTGCGACTGGGCCTGAATGAATGGTCTTGCACACCCACACCCTTCGATACGGCCTTCGGCCTACTCGGGATGCTTACTCGGCTTGCCCACGCGGGCTCGATTCGAGGGGTAGCCACTGGTCCTATCCGCCCCACAGATGAGACACCCCGTCTCCTTCGATACGGCCTTGGGCCTATCCCCTTCGGCTCTGCCCAGGGCAGGCTTCGGCGAGCTCAGGCCGCGGCTCAGGATGCTTGAGTGGCCGAGCCCATTCAGAGCCTGGCCCCTAGTCCTACCCGGCCCAAGAAGAGACCCCCCGCGAGTCTTGCGACGTGCGGGGGGTTTCAGGAGGAAAAGAATTGTAAGGACACGAGCAAATGAGTCAGCAACGGACCTGGCTCAGCTGTCCCGCTTCCGACCCTTGGCATCATTTCCACGGTCACATCCGCATCCCTCGCAACGGCCTCCGAGATGCTCGGGATGCAGACCGGACAGGGAAGACGCCGTGGGTAGAAGCACCGAGACCTCAGTCCCAGGCGACTCTACCCCGTGACCTCAATTCGCTCTACCCATTTAACCCATTTCGACCCATACTGGTTACGGGCAACCAGCCTGATGGGATATCCATCCTTGCTGGGCAGGGTCTCTCCGTTCACCTCGTAGGCCAGGAAGACCCCGTCAGCCGTGGCGTCTTCCACCGTTATGGTCTGGGCATAACCGTCTCCGGCCACGAGGCGAACCCCTGACGCTTCGGGGGATACCCCGGCCTCTTCCAAGATCAAGCTGAGGGGCGTGCCAGTCCATGTGGCGTTGTTCCAGAAGACGCCAGAGCAGATGAGGAGTACCGTTTCCGTCACCTCGGGCCGGCTCAACAGGTCCTCGTAGGTCAGGCTCAAGGGGTTGTCCACCAGACCATCCACCACCAGACGATAGGTGTCGATGTCATACTTCTGCGGTCTCCCCGTGCGGCCCAACTTCTCTATGGGAGTGATGGGCAGCGTGCTGTTGTCCACCTGGGAGGGATGCATGTCCTTGATGTTGTCAGGTATCGCACCCGCATCTTCTGCCGGTGTGGTTGTGGACGCGGCTGGTGACTGCTCCCCAGCGGTGGAGCGGGTATCGTCACCCGTTGCGGTTGCCGATGGAGACGGTGTCTGCTCCTCAACCGCAGACTCGGAATCATCGACCGTTTCCGTGGCAGACGAAGCCGGTGGCTGCACCTCTGTGTAAGAAGGGACATCTTCGTCTGGCGGCGCTGCCGGCGCCGAACACGCGACCAGGGCCGTGATGAGTAAGGTGAGAATCAATATGCGCTTCATAGTCCCTCACATCCAACTGCTACTTGACATGCTCTTCTGCTCTTCTCAAGGACATCTGTCATTATAATTGTAACATAATGGAGCGAATTTGTCTACTTTACCACAGTTTTGACAGAGGTTTGGAAAGCAGTTAGAATCGACTTCAATCTCGCGGGAAGCAGAGGAGGAGAGGTGCTGCGCAGAGCCCTTGCTTGTCTCGGTGTTGTCGTGGGCTGTATCCTCGTGGCGATACTAGCTATCAGCCTCATCGGCGGCTCCCTGTTCATCCGGCAGACCTTCCCCACCATCGATGGAACCGTCAAGGTCGCTGGCTTGCACTCGACAGTGGAGGTCTATCGCGACCGGTGGGGCGTGCCTCATATCTATGCCGACAATGCCGAAGACCTCTTCTTTGCCCAGGGGTACGTGACCGCGCAAGACCGCCTCTGGCACATGGAGTTCAACCGCCGTGTCGCCAGCGGTACCCTCTCAGAGATCTTGGGTGAGGCCACTCTGGATACGGACCGCTTCATACGAGCGCTGGGCTGGCGGCGCGTGGCCGAAGAGGAGGCGGGGGCGCTTCAAGGCGAGACGCTTACGCTGCTGGAGGCCTATGCTGCCGGCGTCGATGCGTTCAGAGACAGCCATCGAGGAAGCCTGCCACTGGAATTCACCATCCTGGCCTTCGAGCCTGAGCCCTGGTCCCCGGCCGACAGCATCGCCTGGGCCAAGGTCATGGCCTGGGACCTGGGAGGTAACTGGGAGGCGGAACTGCTGCGCGCGCAGCTGATGGAGGCTGTTGGCGAGGAGAAGGCCGCGGAGCTGGCCCCTCCCTATCCCGATACCGCTCCGCTCATCGTGCCCCCCGAGGTGGGCGACTACGCCAACCTGGGAATAGACAGCCTGCTGGCCCGGTCTGCTGAGCTAGAGAAGTTCTTGAGTGGGGGACTCGGCGTGGGCAGCAACAACTGGGTGGTGGATGGCAGCAAGTCGGCGACGGGGATGCCCCTCCTGGCAGACGACGTGCACCTCGGCCTGCAGATGCCGTCCATCTGGTACGAAGTCCACCTCGTAGGAGGTGGCTTCAACGTGGAGGGATACTCTTTCCCTGGTGTGCCGGGCGTGATCATAGGTCACAACGAGCACATCGCCTGGGGTGTGACCAATCTAGGCCCAGATGTGCAGGACCTGTACCTTGAGAAGGTGAACCCGGCCAACCCCGATCAGTACGAGTATCAGGGCCAATGGCTCGACATGGAGATCCTCGAGGAGGTTATCGAGGTGTCCGGCCAGGATCCTGTATTGGAGCGGGTGCAAGTGACGCGCCACGGCCCCATTATCACTCCGGTGGTCGAAGATCTGTCCGAGGTCATAGCCTTCCGCTGGACGGCACTGGAGCCCAACCGCCTGATCGAGGCCCTGTTCATGCTCGATAGAGCCAGCAACTGGGAGGAGTTCAGGGCGGCTCTGGAGCTGTGGGCGGTTCCTTCGCAGAACTTCGTCTACGCCGACACGGAAGGCAACATCGGCTATCAGTCGCCGGGCCTGATCCCCATACGTGGGGAAGGACACACGGGTCTGGTTCCTGTGCCGGGGTGGACCGGAGAATACGAGTGGCAGGGCTACATCCCCTTCGACGAACTGCCCAGCGTCTTCAATCCAGCCTCGCATTTCCTGGTCACCGCCAACAACAAGGTGGTGGGAGACGACTATCCTTACCTGCTAGCCTATGATTTCGCCGTGGGTCACAGGGCGCAGCGGATCACAGCCCTGCTGGAGAACAAGGAAGTCCTGGGTGCTGAGGACTTCCAGCGGATCCAAGCCGACACGTACTCCATTCCTGCTGAGATCTTCACCCCTTACGTTTTGCAGATCGAGCCTGAGGGTTTTCTCCAGGAGAGGGCGCTGAACGAGCTGCGACGATGGGATTACCGCTGCGATGCCGATAGCACCGGTGCGGCCATCTTCCAGGTGTTCTACGTGAAACTGGTGGAGAACACCTTTGGCGATGAGCTGGGAGAGGAACTGCTGGCGGAGTACGTAGGGGCCTGGACGTGGCATCACATCGCTCTGGAGGAGATGATCCAGGAGGGTGACAACCTCTGGTTTGACGACGTCACGACGCCGGAGAAGGAGACCAGGGACGACATCGTCCTGCGCAGTTTCGCTGACGCTTTGGACTACCTGGGCAATAGGTTCGGCGACGTGCCTCATGCCTGGGAGTGGGGGCGGCTGCATGGCGTCACCTTCGTGCACCAGCCTCTGGGCGAGTCGGGCATCGCGCCCCTGGAGATGATCTTCAATCGAGGGCCGGTGGAGGTCGGGGGCTCGGCCAATACTGTGAACGCTGCCAGTTTCGACCCTGAAGAGCCTTATGCCACGACGGATGGTGTCTCTCAGCGACTCATCGTGGACCTCAGTGACTTCGACAACTCCCTCAGTACACATACCACAGGGCAATCGGGACTGGTCTTCAACAGACATTACGATGACATGATCCATCTCTGGCAGGGGGTGGAGTATCACCCACTGCTCTGGTCGAGGGAGATGGTGGAACAGAACCAGGAAGGCCTGCTCGTGCTCGAACCCCGGTAGGCCGAAGGCCCCCAGGATGCGCACAAGTATGAACAGACAGCTGTGTCTCCTTGCTGTGACAATCATTGCCTTGCTCATCGCCGCTTGCGGGGGCGGCGCCGTCGGCGGTACCGCGACTCCATCTGCACCACTGCTCCCCACGCCGGAGCCGGTTGTTTCCGAGACCGCAGTTGCGGCTCCTCTGCCTGGTGAGGGGGTGGCCATGGTCATCGGCCAGCATGGGAGTGAGGAAGGCGAGTTTGTGAGCCCGCAAGGACTGGCCCTCGATGCTCAGGGCAACCTCTACGTGGCGGACACGGGAAACCGCCGGATACAGGTGTTCGACCCGCAGGGTGGTTTCCTCACAGCCATCGCAGATGCCCGTTTTGCGGGGCCGAGATACGTGGCTCTGGACGAAGTGGGCCGCATATACGTCAGCGACTCCTCCGAGAGGGTACATGTCTTCAACGGCAGGGGTGACCCTCTCCAGAGTTTCGGGCAGGCAGGCCCGCTTCCCAGCCAGTTCTCCGAGATCGCAGGTCTGGTGGTGGATGCTATAGGAGATCTCCTCGTGGCGGACAGTGGCAACGGCAGGGTGCAGAAGTTCAGCCTGCTCAGTGGTCTACTCCTCACCTTCGGCGATCAGGGAGAACAGGCCGAGCTACTGGGGCGACCGGAGGGCATCGCCTTGGACGGCGAGGGCAACGTCTACGTCACCGGTGCGGAGAATGGACGCATTCAGAAGTACGCCCCCGGAGGCACTTACCTGCGGAGTTTCGCCACCGGCGTTGGCGAGCTTCGGGACATCGCAGTGGATGGGCAGGGGTACATGTACGTCTCCGACGGTGATGCGGCTCTCATTCACATTTTCGATGCTCAAGGACAGCCCCTGATGCAGGTAGGTCAGGGGCAGTTGAGCGATCCTTGGGGCATCGCTGTGGACGGCAACGGCAGGATGTTTGTGGCTGACGCCGGATATCATCGCGTCGTGGTGCTGACGCCGCCCACGGAGGTGCCCACGGCCGTGCCTTTGCCGACCGTGGAGGTTTCGCCGACAGCCACTCTGTCACCCGTGGAGGGTGTGGCGCCCTGGCCCATGTATGGTGGCGATGCACAGCACACGGGATGGAGCCCGGCGGAGGGACCCACCGGCCCCAATGTGAAGTGGATGTTCCGCGTCGGTCTGCTAGCTAACTCGCCAGCTGTCGGCGCGGATGGCGGTGTCTACTTCGGCTCCCTGGATGGCAACCTCTATGCCCTCGATACCGAGGGCGTAGAGTTATGGCGGGCGTCCTTGGGTCAGGTGAGTGGTGTGCCAGCCTTGAGCGCGGCAGGAACCATTCACGTGGGTGCAGCCTCTCCTGTGGAGGAGATGTTCTACGCCCTTTACTGGGACGGCAGCGTTGCCTGGAGCTACCATCTCGAATCTCACATCGTGGAGAGTTCGCCTATAGTAGGCCCTGATCAAACCGTCTATCTGGCGGCCAGCAACCCCCAGACCGGCGGTGGGTCTGTCGTTGCCCTGGACTCAGACGGCAATGAGCGGTGGCGGTATGACGTGGGATCGCGGCTACCCTTCTCCCCTGCGCTGGGGCCCGATGGCACCCTCTACGTGGGAGCCAGGAACGGCAACCTGTACGCCCTGAACCTAGATGGCAGCATCCTGTGGCAGATACCTGTGGGCGGCGTCAGTTCCAGCGTCACTGTCCGGGCCGATGGCACCATCTACCTGGGTACCGGTGCCAGCTACCAGGCTCTGAACGCAGCGGATGGTAGCCAACTCTGGACGTTTTCGCCCGTGGACGGACAGGCCGATTCCACCCCCTCACTGGGACCGGGGGGAAGAATCTATGTCACCTCCAACAGCAACGAACTGTACGCTCTCAACCCCGATGGGACAGTGGCCTGGACCTTCACCGCCGAGGTGGAGGAGGAGAAGGAAGTCCACTTCAGTTCGCCCGCGACCATTGACGGCAGCCTCGTGGTCTACGCGGGAACGCGAGAGGGCGAGTTGTTCGCCGTCAACCCCGATGGAAGCCTGCGGTGGCGGTTCCATCTACCGGAGGGGGGCATGGTCCTGGTGGGTTCCGCCATCGGTGCTGACGGCACTCTGTACGTAGGGGCTGGGAGTAATCTTTACGCCATTGCCGAATCGTAGCGAACTGGCAGTCGTTCTTTGCGAGGAGCGAGCGTTCCTCCAGGCGAGCGAGATGCCATGATCGCCGCGGTATCTCGTCCGCTGAGTGTGCCGACGCGGATGGCTGTGCAACCCCTCCAAGAGGATGGTAGCTGCTGAGCGCGGGACTTCGAGACGAAGACCGAGAGAGGCGGTAATGGGTACCATCAAGCCGCTAGAGCAGTGGCCGCGAAAAGCAGAGAGGAGTGAAGATGCGACGGGCCGATTCTGAAACGCTGAGGTATGTCCTCGCTGTTCTGCTTGGCGTCCTGGCAGGTGGCATTCTCGTGGCCACAGTCACCAGGGCCGTGCCAAGGATGATGTCAGAGATGATGGCGGGTATGATGCAGAACATGATGGCTTCCGCGGGTGAAGGCGGCTGTGAGCCAGCGGACATATGACGGCAGATGATGGGCGGCTTCGGCGAAGCCGCATAGGATAGACGCTCGACCGGAGCGGGGCACCGCCAGGAGAACGTCGCCAAAGGAACCTACGGTCTCTGCTGGACACAGGCCTCGGCCGGACTTGAACGTCAAGTATGAATCGGACGGAAGAAACACCGACGGATTCACCGGCGTCGGGTGGTGCCTGGGAAAGCATGAGCGGCCGTGGGGGGGAGGCCCGTGTTCGGCAAGCAGGGGCGTTGAGCGAGGAGCCTGAGGCCGCGCCTCTGGATGGACGGGTTGCGCATCGGTGGACTGGTTTACGAGGCTGACTCAGCGGGAGTACGGAAGGGTCCAGCAGATCACCGCTTTGCTCCTCGGGCAGGTGCTGTTCCTCGTCGTCTACCCCACTTTCATCTTTGTGGGAGCTTCGTTAGTAGATCGCTGGCTCCACCTCCCCAGGTTTGTCCACGGGCGAGCCAGCCCCCTCGGGGCTTTAGCGCTCATCATCCCCGGCTTGGTATTGGTGGAGTGGACGGTGGGGCTTCAGTTCTCCCAGGGTCTGGGGACTCCCTTGCCAATTGTGGCCACGAGGCGTCTGGTCACGTCCGGCCCCTACAGCTATTCCCGCAACCCCATGGCCACAGGCACGACCATGGTCTACCTTGGGATCGCATTGTGGATGGGTTCGCTGTCGGCGGTTGCCTTGGCTTCCATCTACCCTGTTGTCATCACCGTGTACACCAAGCTGGTCGAAGAGAAGGAGCTGGAGTTGCGCTTCGGACCTGAGTACGTAGCTTACAAGAGGAGGACGCCCTTTCTCATACCGCGACTGCCTCGAAAGGGCTGAGTGTGGCGCATGCATGTCTGGTTCTTGAGACCCGGGCCGCGCCACGCACCAGGAGGTTCGATCGGGTCGGGGCCGGGCGGCCCCTTCGCGCAGGGTGGGAGGCATTGGCTTTGAGGGTTGGATCCTTCGAATTCAATCTGAGAGAGGCTGCGGGGTCCATGGGCGACTTTGGCACTCTCTTCCCCCTGGCGATTGGCTATATTGTAGTCTGTGGGCTCAATCCAGCGGGGTTCCTGGTGATGATGGGCCTGGCCAACATCGGCACCGGCCTCTTCTATCGATTGCCCATGCCCATCCAACCCATGAAAGTCCTCGCCGTGATAGCCATCGCTCAGCGCTGGTCTCCGTCCATGGTCTATGCCTCCGCTTTCGGAATGGGGGTCATCTGGCTGGTCTTTGGGCTAACGGGCGTCATGGGTTGGATCGCTAAGGTTACACCTCACGCCGTGGTCAGGGGGATCCAGGTGGCTCTAGGCTTGCTTCTGGCGCTCAAGGCCTTCAACATGCTCTCCACCTGGTGGTTGCTGGGGATTCTATCCATCGTTCTGGCCCTGACACTGCGACGAAACCGGTACGCCCCTGGGGCCATCGCGTTGGTGGTCATGGGGTTGGTCATCATCTTTGCTAGAGGCCAGTGGCGAGGGATAAGCCCTCCCGGACTGCACCTGCCCCCGCTGACGACATTCGAACTGGATGAAGTGTGGGCGGCATTGCTCTTGGCCGGCTTCGCTCAGATCCCACTCACTGCCACTAACGCCGTGATCTCCACTTCATCGCTGATCAAGACTTACTGGCCTGAGAAGAAAGTCCCTGAACGACAACTCTCGCTGAACACGGGGATCATAAACCTGGTGGTTCCTTTCTTCGGAGGCATGCCCATGTGCCACGGGGCGGGCGGCCTGGCAGGCCAGTACTACTTCGGGGCGCGCACTGGAGGGGCGAATATCATAGAGGGCCTGATCGAGATCTTCATGGGCCTGTTCCTGGCTGCGTCCATCGCCCAGCTGCTCGCCGCCTTTCCCACGGCTATGATTGGAGCTATGCTCTTCCTGGTGGGAGTTGAACTGGCCAGGTTCGCCACCGATGTCCGCATGAAGGGGGACGTGGCGGTGCTGTGCGTCACTGTAGTGGTCTCCGTGGTTGCCAACATGGCCCTGGGTTTCCTCGTTGGCGTGGCTGCTCACTATCTGGCTCGTGTAGTCTCAGAGAATTGGCAGACTGACAGGTTGAGGGGCGACGGATAGGCTTCATCCCGGACTGCACATAGGCTTGTCTGGACCGTCCGCAGTATCGTACGGAGAGAATGCATTCGCTGGCGACCACGGACAGGGATGGTCATTCAACAACTGAGGAGGCAGAGTGCGCAACTTCGAGATAGTGGCCCATCGGGGTGTTCCGGAGGGGGTGCCAGAGAACACCATCGCTGCGTTTCAGCGGGCCATGGACCTTGGCGCAGACGGCATCGAGCTGGATGTGCGGCTGAGTAGAGATCAGGTGCCTGTGGTGTTCCATAACTTCTATCTGGATGAGGGCACCAACACCTCGGGGCCGGTCTTTGCTCACACGTCCGCAGAGCTCTGCGAGGTACGACTACTGGGAGGACGAGGCGAGACGCCCAAAGAGCGCCGAATCCCCACGCTTCGTGAGGTGCTGGAGGCCTTTGCAGGACGCCTGGGATTGGAGATAGAGATCAAGGGCCCAGAGCTTGAGTCGCCGGAGATCGTGGCCAGGGAACTGCAACCTTTCAGGAACCTGTGGGACACGATGGAAGTGACATCGTATGAGCCTGCCCTGCTGCTAGACATCGGCCAGCGTTGTCAGGGACTCGCGACTGACCTCATCCAACGGCCTTCTGAGGACTGGATGAAGCTTGACGTGGTGGCCTACGTAGCGGTGCACGCAGCCAGGCTTGCTGGCGCCAGGGCTGTGCATCTTCATCCCACTCAACTGTCATCAGAGGTGGTGAAGACAGTGCGGGCAGCGGGCCTGGAGGTGCATTCGGGCTTTGCGAACGATGCCGATGCGCTGCGGATGATGGATCAGCTAGGCATACCCAAGTTCGACACGGACAACCTGCGACTGGCCCTTGAGTTCCGGGATAGTCTGGGGGGCTAGCAGCAAGCCACTTCGGGAGTGGCTCGACTTGAGAGGGGTATCCCATGACACTCACCAGGCCCTGAGATGGCGAGGCAGGGGCGCCTCGTGAAGGTGGTCCGCAGTCAAGATGACGACAGAAGCACAAGGGACAGGGGCTCGACCGCTGAGCTCGCTCTTCGTTGTCTTGCAGCCGGATGTCACGGTGGAAGAGTTCTTTGAGGACTTGCTCGAGGAGCAGATCTACGCTTATGCGGAGACGGACAGGGATGGTAGGTTCGTGCTACGCCAGCCGATTCCACGTGGAGAGCGCTTCGGGGTGCTGGTGGGCGCAGAAGTGCACACAACACAGTGGGAGAACGAATGGCTGTACTTCGACGAGAATGACCCGTCACAGGTTGACCTATGAACGTTTCCGCTTGTAAGTCAGAGCTAACTCAGGCGGCGAAAGGTCTTCCTCAAGACAGCTCATCGAGCAGCACCTTCGCCGCTCTCAGGTCTGGAGTGTCGAACCCCTCCGTGAACCAGCCATATACCTCTGACAGGACTTGTCGCGCTTCTTCAATCCTGCCTTGCTTCTGTAGGAGACGGCATAGGCTCACCGTCGCTCGAAGCTCCCAGGACTTGGCCTCCTGGGCGCGAGCCAGCTCGATGGCCTTCTGCAGGCTGGCTTCCGCTCCAGCATCGTCCCCTTGCGCGAGCAATAACTCTGCCCTCAGCCGGTGGAGCTCCGCTTCCCAGTGACGCTCGTCCGTCTCTTCCACTAGAGTCAGGGCCTCGGACAGGGTGGCCAATGCGTCTCCGGGCTGTCCCGCCTTGGCTTGTGCCTCGGCCAGGGAGCGAAGTGTTCCTGACATGTGGCACTGCGTGCCTATGGACTCCATTGCCGCTATGCCCTCGCGCATTTGGACGATCCCCTCTGAGACCTGTCCGAGCATGACCGCAGCCTCTCCGTGGAAGGCCGTGCCTTGGCACGACCACGACGGAACCTTTTCGTCTGACAAGCGCCTCAGCTTCTCTGCATTGTCCTTAAGTGCGTGCGCATCCCGGCGCATCGCATTGAACACGCAACCACCATAGGTAAGGACATCGGCCAGGGTGAAGGGGTGGTCGAGCTCTCGAGCCAGGGCCAGCGCCTCCTGGCTTCGCTCCAGGGCCTGCTCGGGATAACCAAGGCACCACAGACAACAGGCATCATACGCGAGGGCGCTTGGTCCTGCGTCTGACCCGCGGAGAAGTGTAAAGGGGTGGTGATGCCGCTGAGGATCATAGAAGGAGATCATCTGCCCAAGGTGAGCTCGGGCCGTCGCGTATTCTCCGAGAGAAAACGAGATGAATCCGAGGAACCAGTGGCTTAGCGCAACCAGCAGTGGGTCTTCCGACTGCTCGGCCAGACCAAGGGCCTCTTGTGCGAGGTCACGCGCTTTCCGATGCTCGGCGCGCACATAGTAGAGCACCGCCAGCTCACACAGCACCCGGCACAACTGAGACGTCTTCCCAGTCTGCTGGCACAGGTCGCGGGCCCTGCTAAACGCTTCTTCCACTTCTGGGGCTGCATAGCCTTTGGGACCGACCAGCGCTATGCCGAGGGCCAGTTGGAGCGCGAGCTCTTGCTCTGCGCGCTGGGGGGAGTCGGGCATGGTCGTGAGCAAGGCCAGGCCACGGGTTAGGTGGGCGATCCCCTCCTCATAGGCTGAGAGTTGCACAGCCCTCTCCCCAGCCAGGTGCAGGTAGTGTATCGCCTTATCCGCCATACCTGCCTCGTGGAAGTGCCACGCTAGCTGCACGGCAATCTCCCTGGCCTGATCTCCATACGACTCCTCTAGCGCGTTCCCCACATCCTCGTGCAGATAAGTCCGTTCCACTTCGTCCAGTTCGTCGTAGAGATACTGCTGGAACAGACGATGCCTGAATCGGTAGCGGGATAGGCGTCGCGAACCCAGACGCTGGATGGCCAAGGCGCGCACCAGGCGATGCCTTCGGTCCAACTCGCTGCTCAAGCTCTGGACAATCTTCCTCTCATCGGTTTCCAGGACTCGGGCCAACACCTCGGCGGTGAAGTCCTCGCCCTCCACGGCGGCCACCCGCAGCGCCGCCTGCAAGGGCTGGGCCAAACGGCCGATGCGCTCCGCGCTGGCTGCCTCCACCCTCGCAGGCAGGGTCTCCCAATCCAGCGCCGGCGCCTCGATCCAGCGCCCTTCCGGGTCGCGAATCAGATCGCCCCGCTCCTGCATCCCCCGCAGCAACTCGACGGTGAACAGAGGGTGGCCGCGTGTTTGCTTGTAGAGCCTCTCCCGGAACGGAGGCTCCAGCCGGTTGGGCTCGCTGTCCAGAAAGGCCTCGACGAAATCATGGCTCTCGGCCTGATCCACGTCAACCGGGATGTCGCCGAACTGCCTCTGGAGTTCGTTGACCACGGGCTCGAGGGGGTGGCGTTCTCCATCTCTCCCGATAGCCACCTCCTCAGGGCGGTAGGCCCCCAAGATCAGGATACGGTTGCCAGTTAGCTGCCGACCGATGTGGAAGAGCAAGCTGATGGAGCCGAGGTCCGCCCACTGCAAGTCGTCCATCACCAGGACCAGCGGTGCCTGGCGCGCCAGGGCCTGCAACACCTTCGTGTACTGCTCGAAGAGGTCGCCTTGCCGCGGGCCTTGGAGAGGAGGGCCACTCGGCTCGCGTTCCAGGATTCCGTCAAGCCGAACGAACCAGTCAGCCCCGTCGGCGGCATGAACCGCAGCACGTTGAGCCAGAGCTCCACCAGGGACGAAGGTACCGATGAGATCTGGCCCGACGTCCACCAGCGTCTGAGCTGCCAAGGGGAGCGTACTCCACAGTCGGCGGGCGTGATCTCTGGTGATGGCCCCTGCAGCCCAGCGGGCCTCTACGTCACCGGTCAGCAACCCCAGGATCTCGCGAAAGGGCAGGTATGGGTCGCCGACGCCCGTGCGCGCGTTGCAGTTGCCGCTGGCAACCACCAGGTTGGGATGAACATCTTGTGTTCGTGCTGTGAACTCCTGAAGTAGAGCGGTTTTCCCGCTGCCAGCTTCGCCGGTGACGAATACCACCCGCCCCTGGCCGCCCAGGGCCACGTCCAAGAAACCGCCCATCCGATCCAGTTCTCGCTCTCGGGCCACGAAGATGGGCTTATCCGCCTCAACCGGTTCTTCATCGAGGAAGGGGGGGGGTTCGGCTATGACATCGGCAGGTCGGGCAGGTGGCGCAGGCGCCCCCACTCTTCCATCGCTGATTTGCTCGTACAGCCTTGTTGTTTCTTCCCCGGGTTCGACGTCCAGTTCTTCGGCCAGGAGACGGCGGCAGGTCTCGTACTGGGCCAAGGCGGCGCTGCGCTGGCCACCGAGGGCCAAGGATCGCATCAGTTGTTGGTGGGCTGTCTCATCCCAGGGGTTCAGTTCCAGTTGCCGCCGGGCATAGGACTGGGCCTGCTCGTGCTCTCCGCCTTCCTCATAGGCTGCGGATAGGCGATGGAGTGTGGAGGACATCTGGCGGTCGACGTGCTCCCGGGTGAGGAGCGCCCACTCCTCGAAGGGCGCGGCGTCGGGGAGAGAGAACCCGTCGAGGAAGGCGCCACGGTACAGCCCGATGGCCTCTTCTAGGTCTGACAGGTCTCCTGGGTCCTCGGTCAGGTTTGTGAATGCGGCAACATCCAGGGAGAAGTCGCTGGCGGCGTTGAACTGGAGGGTGTCGCGGGAAACGAGTAAGGAAGGCGGTTCGGCTGTTCGGTCGCCGATGACCTGGCGGAGGTTGGAGAGGGCGTACCGCAGGTTGCTGAGGGCGTCGCGGTTTGGCCAGTCGGGCCAGAGCAGACCGGCCAACACCTCGCGGGGGTGGGGCCGATCCGCTTCCACGGTCAGATAGGCCAGCAGTGCCCGGACCTTGTTGGATTCGAAAGCCGTGACCGGCTGGCCATCCAGGGTTACCTGGAAAGGTCCTAGCAAGGAAACTGACAGATGTGCCATCGTGGCTCGCCCGAGAAGGTTCAGCGCGGATCTGCGTCTGTCGGGATTGTAGGTCGAAGAGGCAGATTCTTCAACCGCCTCGTCTCACCTTCTCGCTGGCGAGGCGCCGCTACCCCATAGCGGATCACGCGGCCTTGCCCAGAGGAATGCCTGATCTTGCCGGACGACGGTTGGTCAATGGAAGCCTGGATCATGACAGTTCTTGGAGCAGTGCGTGCGCCTCTTTGAGGTCTGGAGTGTCAAAGCCTTCGGTGAACCAACTGTAGACCTCTGCCAAGGCTTGTTTGGCTTCTTCTCCCTTGCCCTGGGTCTGCAACAACCGGCAGAGGCTAACCGTCGCCCGCAGCTCCCAGGATTTCGCCTGCTGTCCGCGAGCCACCTCGATAGCCTTGCGATAGCTGTCTTCGGCCCCAGCATCGTTGCCCTGCATGTGTAAGAGATCCCCCCTCACGCGGTGAAGCTCTGCCTCCGAGTAACGCTCGCCCGTCTGTTCGACAAAGACCAAGGCCTGGTTCAATGTGGTCAGGCCTTCTCGTAGCTGTCCCACCTTGGCCTGTGCCTCGGCCAGAGTACCGAGCTGCGCTGACAAGTAGCAGCGTAGGCCTAGGGACTCCGAAGCAGCAAAGCCGTCGCGGATTTGGGCCATTCCCTCTTCCAGTTGCCCCAGCATAGTCAGAGCTCCGCCGCGGTAGCGGATCCCCGTGGGTAACCAACCAGGAAGGCCCCTTTCGCGAGTCAATTGCTCCAGTTCCTCTGCATTGTCCTTGAGGGCCTGCGCGTCCCGACGCATCTCATTGAACACGCAGCCAGCAAAGCAGAGGGCATCGGCCAGAGTGAAAGGGTGGTCCAGCTGGTGAGCCAGGGTTAGAGCCTCCTTGCTGCGGCTCACAGCCTGGTCGGGATAGCCGAGGCACCACAGACAGCAGGCGTCATACGCTAGGGCGGAGAGTCCGATGTCGGACCCGCGAAGGAACACAATCGAGTGGTGATGCTCTTGATGATCGTAGAAGGAGATCATCTGCCGGAGGTGGATTCGGGCAGTATCGTATTCTCCGAGGGCGAAGGAGACATCTCCCAGATAGCAGTGGTCCATTGCAGCGAGAAGTAGATCGCCCTCCTCCTGTGCTAGACTGAGCGCCTCTTGTAGGAGTTCACGCGCTCTCTGGTGCTCAGCGCGGACGTAGTCTGCAACCGCCAGTTCACCTAGCACGCGGCACAACTGCCGCTTATTCCCGGTTTGCAGACAGAGTTCGCGGGCTCTGTTGTAGCCTTTCACCAGCTGCGGGGACTGGTTTCCCACCGCGCCTATCCAAGCCACGCCGAGAGCCAGTTGCAGCGCGAGCTCTTGCTCATCACGCTCAGGCGAATGCGGCAGCGTCGCAAGCAAGGCCAGCGCTCTGGTGAGGTAGGCGACAGCCTCCTGATACGCGAACAGTCTCAGGGCCCTTTCCCCAGCCAGGAGCAAGTAGTGTATCGCCTTCCCCGCTCTGCCTGCTTCCTCGAAGTGCCGAGCCAGTCGCGCGGCGATCTCGCTGGCCTGTTCCCCATACAGCTCCTCCAGCACATTGCCCACTTCCTCGTGAAGATACGCCCGTTCTACTTCGTCTAGGTTATCATACAGATACTTCTGGAACAGGTCATGTCTGAATCGGTATCGGGATAGACGCCGCGAGCCCACCCGCTGGAGAGCCAAGGCGCTCACCAGGCGATGTCTTCTGTCCAGCTCGCCGCTCAAGTGCTGGATGAGCTTCCCTTTGTCTGATTGCAGAACCCGGGCCACCACTTCCGCGGTGAAGTCTTCACCTTCGACGCTGGCTACCCGCAATGCGGCCTGCAAGGGCTGGGCCAGACGGCCGATGCGCTCCGCGATGGCCGCCTCCACCCTGGCTGGCAGGGTCTCCCAGTCCAGCGCGGGTCCCTCAACCCACCTGCCTTTGGGATCCTGGACCAGGTCTCCCCGCTCTTGCATTTCTCGCAGCAACTCGACGGTGAACAGGGGGTGGCCGCGTGTTTGCCGGTAGAAACTCTCCCGAAACGGGAGCTGCAAGTGATTGGGCTCGCTGTCCAGAAAGGCATCTACGAATTGGTGGCCCTCGGCCTGATCCACGTCCACTGCGATGTCGCCGAATAGCCGCTGGAGCTCATTGACCACAGGCTCGAGGGGGTGCCGCTCTCCATCTCTGCCGATGGCCACCTCTTCGGGGCGGTAGGCTCCCACAATCAGGATGCGGCTGCCGGCCAACTGCCGACCGATGTGGAAGAGCAAGCTGATGGAGCCGAGGTCCGCCCACTGCAAGTCGTCCACCACCAAGACCAGTGGTGCCTGGCGCGCCAGGGTCTGCAACACCCTGGTGTACTGCTCAAAGAGGTGGCTCTGCTGCGGTCCTGGGGCAACAGCGCTGGTCGTTTTGCGCTGGAAGAGTTCATCCAGGCCAGCCAGCCAGTCCGCCCCGCCAGAGGCGTGAGCCCTCGCACGCTCCATCAAGGCTGTACCAGGGACAAAGGTATCGATGAGGTCTGGCCCGGCCTCCACCAGCGCCTGAGCCGCAAGCGGGAGCGTGTTCCACAGGCGCTGGGCGTGATCCCTGGTCATGGCCCCCGCAGCCCAGCGGGCTTCCACGTCCCCGGTCAGCAACCCCTGGATCTCGCGAAAGGGCAGATAGGGGTCGCCGATGCCGGTGTGAGCGTTGCAGTTGCCGCTGGCAACCGCCAGGTCAGCATGGGCATCCTGGGCGCGACGTATGAACTCCTGGACCAAGGCGGTCTTTCCACTACCGGCTTCCCCCGTTACGAACACCACGCGACCCTGGCCGCCCAGGGCCACGTCCAAGAAACCGCCCAGTTGTGCCAGTTGCCGCTCGCGAGCTACGAAGGTGGGCCTTTCCGCCTCAACCAACTCTTGGTCGAGGAAGGGGGGAGGCTCGGCCATCGCGTCTGGAGGACGGGCCAGTGATTCTGGAGCCCTCAGCTTTCCCTCGCTGATTTGCTCGTACAGCCTGGTCGTCTCCTGGTCCGGCTCGATGTCCAGCTCTTGGGCCAGGTGGCGGCTGCAGGTCTCGTACTGGGCCAAGGCGGCGCTGCGCTGGCCACCGAGCGCCAGGGCTCTCATCAGTCGTTGGTGGGCGACCTCATCCCAGGGATCCAGTTCCAGTTGCCGCCGGGCGTATGACTGGGCGTGCTCGTACTCTCCGCGGTCTTCGTAGGCGGCAGATAGGTGATGCAGCATGGACGACATCTGGCGGGCCAAGTGCTCCCGAGTGAGAAGCGCCCACTCCTCGAAGGGGGCGGCGTCGGGAAGAGAGAACCCCTCGAGGAAGCTGCCCCGGTAGAGAGCGATGGCCTCTTCCAGACCTGACAGGTCCCCGCGGTTCTCCGTCAGGTCTGCGAAAGCGGAGGCGTCCAGGGAGAAGTCGCTGGCAACGTTGAATTGGAGAGTGTCGCGGGTGATGAGTAGGAAAGGTGGTTCGGCTGTGCGGTCGCCGGTCACCCGACGGAGGTTGGAGAGAGCGTAGCGGAGGTTGCTGAGGGCGTCCCGGTTCGGCCAATCGGGCCAGAGCAGTCCGGCCAGAACCTCGCGAGGGTGGGGCCGATCCGTCTCCACGGCCAGGTAGGCGAGAAGAGCTCTGACTTTGTTGGATTTGAAGCCCGTGATCGGTTGACCATCCAGCGTTACCTGGAAGGGCCCCAGCAAGGAAACTGACAGATGTGCCATCGTGGCTCGTCCGAGAAGGTTGAGAGCGGCTCAGGACCTGGGAGGATTGTAGCTGAAAGAGGCAGATTCCTCAACCGCCACGTATTCGCCACGTTCACGACACGTTCTCACCACCTTTGTCTGCTATAGTGACTGTGAAATGAGTCATAGAGGCACATCCAACAGCTTGAAGGAGGCAGGGATCATGAGTCACAGGTCTATCGGGAGAGAAGGGTTCTGGGTTTCTGGATCTATCAGCAGAAGGAGGGAGAGGATGTCGGCAAGTGCACTGGTTGTCAAAGGCTGGTCCAAGAGATTGATGGTCCCCACCACGTTTCTGGCGATCGGATTGATCGTAACTGCTCTGGTGATCGCGTCCTCGATAGCGATAACCGGATCATCCGGCGTCACTGGCGGAATCGAGAACAGCGTGCAGCGCGGCATCGAAACCGATGCTGCCCGGTACACTGCACTGGCCGCGCAGCTTGCGGCAGCGAGCGACGCTTTGCAGCGTGGTATCGAAGCTGGTGCCGCTCGATACTCAGCATTGGCTGCCGACTACAATGAGGCCCTGCAGAGCGGAGTGAGTGCCGATTCCGCCAGGTACTCGGCGGTGGCCGCCAACTACATGGATGCCTTGCAGCGAGGCGTAGGTGCTGATTCGGCGCGATACGAAGCTCTGGGTTGGCACTACGCCGAGAATAGCGTGCAGCGCGGCATCGAGGCCAGTGCGGCCCGGTACACGGCACTGGCTGCGGCCGAGAACGGCGGCGTACAGCTTGGCATCGGAACCGATGCGGCCCGGTACTCGGCGGTAGCCGTTAACCACATCGATGCCTTGCAGCGTGGAGTAAATGCTGATTCGGCGCGATACGCAGCTCTGGGTTCGCACTATGCAGAGAGTGACGTGCAACGCGGTGTCGAGGCCAGTGCGGCCCGGTACACGGCTCTCGCCGCCAACTACAGCGACATCTTGCAGCGTGGGGTGGATGTCGATGCTGCCCGGTACACTGCACTGGCCGCACAGCTTGCGGCAGCGAACGACGGCTTGCGGCGTGGTATCGAAGCTGGTGCCGCTCGATACTCAGCATTGGCTGCCGACTACAATGGGGCCCTGCAGAGTGGAGTGAGTGCGGATGCCGCCCGGTACTCAGCGGTGGCCGCCAACTACATGGATGCCTTGCAGCGTGGAGTGGATGCTGATTCGGCGCGACACACAGCCCTGGGTCGGCACTACGCCGAGAATAGCGTGCAGCGCGGCATCGAGGCCAGTGCGGCCCGGTACACGGCTCTCGCCGCCAACTACAGCGACATCTTGCAGCGTGGGGTGGATGTCGATGCTGCCCGCTATTCGGCTCTGGCTGCGGACCAGAACGGCGGCGTACAGCGTGGAATCGAGACTGACGCCGCCCGGTACTCAGCATTGGCCGCCGACCAACACGATGCCCTGCAGAGTGGAGTGGATGCTGATTCGGCGCGACACACAGCCCTGGGGTCGCACTATGCGGCTGAGAATGACGTGCAGCGCGGTATCGAGGCCAGTGCGGCCCGGTACACGGCTCTGGCTGCGTACGCGAACGAGGTCATACAGCGTGGCGTTGAGGCCAGCACAGCCCGGTACTCAGCATTGGCTGCCGACTACAATGAGGCCCTGCAGAGCGGAGTGAGTGCCGATTCCGCCAGGTACACGGCTCTGGCCGTCCACCACGTCGCGAAGAGTGATGGCATACAGAGGGGCATTGATGCCAGTGCCGCCCGCTACAGCGCCATGGGCGCCTACTACAACACCTTCGTCACGGTCAGCGTGGAGGGCGGCGGGGTCTGAGTTCGTAGAGCTGGATGAAAGACAGGACTTCCTTTCCCGGCTGAGAGACATCGCGAAAGGAACCACGATACCGTCAGATTTCCGGATCACCTCCCGAAGGGTCCAAGCCTTCGGGAGGTCTCTTGGAACTGCTAGCTCCATGCGGGAACACGGTCATGGGTCACGGTGCCCCGCGCAGACGAATACCCGATCTCCCAGTATGGGGCCCAGGCGACAGATACCAGCTGTACTTTGACGTCGGATCGGCGGGGCTTGACCGCGTAGGTCTCAACTTCATGGGCCGCGTCGGCCCATTGGTCAGCGATGGCTTCCGCGTCCTGCTCCATCTCCCGCCGCATCTCTTCGATCTCGGCCTTGAGGCGTTCAATCTCCTCCTCAGACTCCACTATGTCTGCCCTGGCCTTCGTGGTCAGCCTGCGCTTGCGGGCGGCTGTGGAGAGACCTCTGGATGAACGTCTGCCAAATACGCCAAGCATGCCGACTAGTGTTTCCCCAGCAGACAGTAGCTCCTCGCGCTTGCGCCCCTCGTACTCTGCCCTATCATCGGCCATCTCCTGTTCCTCTCGGGCCATGCGCTTTTCTAGCCGGTCGAGTTTCTTCTCGTACTTGTCGCGCAGTTTGTCGACCTCGGCATCTCTCTGCTCCCGGGCCACCTGCTGTGCCCGGACTATGAACTCCTGTTCCGGCTCTCCCGGCTCGCTGTAGAGCTTCAGCGTTGGGTTGTGGTACAGGTTGAGGCGCTCTTCTCCGTAGAGGTAGTCGGCGAAGTCCTTGGCCAGAGCTTTAATCTTCTTGGCGGTGCTCAGCTCGGCGGGCACGGCGGCGTAGACCGCATCCGGCTCGGGTTGCTCTTCGAGTCGGTCTGCGCCCAGCTCGACTGCATCCGCACCCTCCCAGCTGACAGCCGCACCGAGATCTCCTGGGTGGACCAGGAGGCCCACTTCCTTGTCCTCGTCTACCTTACGCTTACGATCAACGAAGCTTACGGTGGCCAAGGCCAGGAGGGAGGGCTCGTAGATCAGCGTCGTGTCCTTGGCCTTCACCGACTTGCCAACTTCCTCTGCCAGTTGAGCGACCGCGCGCTTGCTCGTCAGCCGCTGGGGAAGGAACGCCTGGGGCACATCGGGGGACAGAGATGGGGCGGCCTTGCTGTATCCGTCAGGAGTCTCGGCGACAGGGGATTCGACTCCGTGGCGCACATCGGGACCAGTCGGCGCAGTTTCAGGAGCCGGTGCTGTCTCGCCCTTTCTCTCGGCCATCAATTCGCGGACCTGTGTGCGCGTGAGGGGTCCTCGTAGATAGCTCATCGCCCAGCGCGTATGGAAGATGACGGGGTGGTCTTCGTGGACGTTGTGGAGCAGGAAGACCCGTGAGTCCAGCGCAGTGATGATTCGGTCGAGTTGCTTGCGGTCGAGGGCGGTGCCGGCCTCGACGCTGACTGATTCCAAGCCCTCCAGCACTCGCATCTTGTCGCGCTCGGTTTGCAGCTTGCCGATGAACCAGGTGCCTGCATTGGTCAGGCCTTTGTAGTCCAGGTCTACGGGGTTCTGTGTAGTGAGCACCACCCCGAATCCGAAGGCTCGCGCTTGCTTGAGCAAGGTCAACAGCGGGCGCTTGGACGGGGGCTCTGCCACAGGAGGGAAGAAACCGAAGACTTCATCGAAATAGAGGAGGGCTCTCAAGCTGGTGGTGCCGGACTGCTGCCGCACCCAGGTGACGATCTGCTCTAGCAGCAGAGTGACGAAGAACATCCGCTCCGCCTCGCTGAGGTGAGCGATGTAGAAGATACTGTGGCGTGGCTTCCCGTCCGGAGTGTATAGAAGACCGGAGACATCCAGGGGTTCACCCTGGAGCCAGGTCTTAAAACTTGGGGCGGCGATGATATTGTTCAACGACATGGCAAGGCCGAAGCGCTCCTTCTCGGGGAAGAACGTATCCACGTCGAAGACGCCTATTTGTCGCACCGGTGGCGCTTGGATGGCGGTGATCAGCGTGACTAGGTCCAGGTTCTCCCCCTGGCGCCAGTAGTGCTCGAAGATGTTGGACAGAAGGATGTGCTCCCGACTCTGCAATGGGTCGGCCTCGATGCCCGCCAGTCCCAGCAGGGCGCTGACCGTCCCCTGGATCTGCTCGCGCAGTAGTTCCTGTTCCTTGTCCCAACTGAGGTTTGGAGCTGCCAGGGATGCCAGGATGGAAACCGGCAGGCCTGCATCAGAACCTGGAGTATAGATACGAAAGTCGGCGCTCTCCTGGAGCATGCGAATACGGTCGGGTCCCTGCCCCCAGTCGGCCAGGCCGTTCTTCCACAAATCCGCGACCGATTGGGCATACTCACCGACGCTTTGCCCCTTGCGCCTTGCGTCGTCCACGTTGACCCAAGGCTCAAAATCCTGGGGGCGCAACTCGGGGAAGGTGAGAAGCATGTTAGTCAAGTCGCCCTTGGGGTCAATGAGGATGGCGGGCACACTGTCGATGGCCGCTTCCTCCAACAGGTCGATGCACAACCCGGTCTTCCCAGAGCCGGTCATCCCCACGCAGACAGCGTGGGTGGTCAGGTCGCGGGCGTCGTACATCACTAGACGGTCGAGCCTTTCGCCCTTGGCCAGGTCGTACTCCGCGCCAAGGTAGAAGGCTCCAAGCTTCTCGAATGACTTCATGGCGAAACCTCCAAAGCAACAGCAGCGCACGAGATCGCCGGCACCTACTCGCCCAGGGCCCCT
The DNA here is from genome assembly GCA_030603665.1 of Chloroflexota bacterium. Classification (GTDB taxonomy): domain Bacteria; phylum Chloroflexota; class Anaerolineae; order UBA7937; family B3-Chlor; genus JAUVXJ01. The sequence continues at coordinate 179,180 of JAUVXJ010000008.1, forward strand.
GAGTACCCGTAGCCCGCAGGTTGGGGGCATCGAGACGAGGCTCGCTGGACTGGCTTGCGGATTCCGGGGGTGACCGAAGACCATTATACCACCGGCATCCAGGCGTTGTCGAGGTTGGGCTTTGTTCTGCCTTCGCTTGCTGCGAAGTGCAGGGTAGATGTTGTGGAGGCCACAACCCTGTGCTATGGTCGGGTCCGGGCCGTGTCATTACCCCATCAGGTGAGGTAGAAGGTGGACCCTCTGACCATCTGGAGTCTTGAGCTCATCGCTGCCATGCAGCAGATCCATCCTGCCTTGCACCTCTTCTTTCGGGGCTTCACCTTCCTGGGCCAACCCCAGTTCTACGTCCTGATGCTGCCCCTGCTCTTGTGGTGCGTGGACGTACGGATGGGCGTGCGGGTAGGCGTCTTCCTTCTCTACTCCAGCCAGCTCAACGCCGTGCTGAAGGGGTTGTTCCAGTTACCACGTCCCTGCGATTTCGACCCCAGCCTGCAGCTTGCCTGGTTCGAGGGGTACGGGATGCCCAGTGGTCATGCTCAGTTCGTGGTGGCGTTCTGGGGAGCTATCGCGGCGTGGGCGCGCAGACGGTGGGTCTGGGCGCTGGCGGTGGTGCTCATGCTGCTCGTCGGTTTCTCCCGCATCTACCTCGGTGTTCACTTCCCTCAGGATGTCCTGGTAGGTTGGGCTGTGGGGGGGCTATCCCTGGCGCTGTACCTTGCCGTGCAGCCGGGAGTCGAGAGTTGGCTGGGGGAGTTGGAGCTGCGCTGGCAGCTGCTGTTGGCGGCGGGCGTGCCGCTGCTGCTCTTTGCCACGTCGCCCGGCGAGAGCGTGGCCACGGCCATGGGGGCGCTGGCGGGGGCGGGTGTGGGCTTCGCCCTGGCGCGCAGGTACGTGCCATTCAGCGCTTCTGGTCCCACGCGGCAGCGCATCCTTCGCTTCATTGTGGGTGCCGCGGTGGTGGTGCCGCTCTACGCGGTGATGGAGGTCTTGTCACCAGCGGAAGGCTCCTGGATGTACCTGCCCTCTCGTTTCTCTTACTTCGTGGTCATTGGCCTGTGGACAACCTTGGGGGCTCCGTGGGTCTTCAAGATTCTCCGGCTGGCCGAGGCTCCGAAGCTGTCCGTAAACTGAGTTCCAAGACCGGATAGCGCCACTGCGCTTCAGTCTTGGAACTCCTCACAAGGGACACCAGGCTGGTAAGGATGTCCTGACCCCGAGCGCTCTGGAGATTGGTTTCACCGGGGCTATGCTAGGCCCGCCGCCAACAAGAAGTCGTATGCGAAACCGAAGAGTATGGCCCCCGCCCACAGCGTGGCAAGGACGAGGCCTACCACCCGCCAGCGCGCCACAGTAAGTGCCCCGGCCATCGCGCCAAATGAGGTGCCCGCGCCACTGATCAGGAAGGCCAATGCCGCACCCTCACTCATGCCGGAGTCCAGCAGTGCCCTGACAAGGGGCAGGGAAGCCTCCGTATTGATGTAGAAGGGTAGGGCTAGCGTGGCTGCCAGGGGCACGCTGTACAGCTTGCCGCCACCGAAGAGGGTCGGTATCCAGTGGGCTGGGATCAGCCCATTCAGGAAGTAGCCGACGAAGGCGAACACCACAAACACGATCAGCAGACGCCTCCCTGCGCGGAAGGTCTCCGTCAGGAACAACGCCGGAGTGACTTTGGAGATCACTTTCTCGGTGGCCACAGCGCAGCACTCTTTCACGAAGCGCGCCTGGTTTGCGAACCAGCCTCGGCTCTCCATTATCGACGCCGCAAGACCACCGGCCAGCCCGAGAACGATGGACGCCACGAAGAAGCTCACGGCAAAGGGCCAGCCGAACAGTCCCGCGCTGAAGATCAACTCCTGCGGGGACGTGAGCGGTGAGGAAACCAGGAAGGCTACCACGGGCGCCCAGGGCATCATGCCGGCAATCATGCCCAAGATGATGGCCATAGTCCCGCAGGAACAGAGAGGTGTTCCGACCGCGGCCGCAGTCGCTGCTACCACTCCGGCCCGGCGATATCGTTGCAGGAAGGCGGAGATGCGGTCCATGTCCAAGTAGACAGTGAGTAGCGATGCGATCACCGCGCTCAAGAGTAGATATGGCCAGTTGCCCAGCAAGGTGTGCCAGACCTTCACCAGCGTGTCCATCATCAGGCTCAGGATGAAACTCATCGTTCTTACCTCCTTGATCAGTCTCATCCTGATAGACGAAGCTCCCGCGAAAAAGACGCAACAAGGGAACCACCTGGCGTGGGAACAGCAGCGATGAACCTGGAGAGAGAAGGTCAGTCGAGTTCCTGCGGCAGGGCGCAGCAGCAGCAATGGGGCTCGTGGTAGTCTATGATCATCCCGCGACGGTCGAACTCGAAGTGGCAGCAGGTCATCAACAAGTCCCTGACTTTGAGGCGTGCCCGCTGTACCCTTGATTTGGCGCCGGAATAGGAGATACCAAGCCGCTCCGCCAGTGCTTTCTGGCTGAGGCCCTCGTACGCCGTGAGCACGAAGGCCTCTCGGTACGGGTCAGGCAAGGAGTCGGCCATCTCCCGCACGTCGGCCGCCAGGCGAGTGACCAAGTCATCCTCGTGTGCGTCCTCGCTTGAGCCCAGCGGTTCGGGCAGTTCATCGGTCGGCCGCTGGGTCCGATAGTAGTCAATGATCGCATTACGGGTGATCTGGTAGATCCAGCTTTCCAGCTTGTCCATATCTCGTAGGGTGCCCATCTTGGCGTGGATGCGAAGGAAGACTTCCTGGAGTATGTCCTCAGCGGTTTGCTCGTCGGAGACTCTGGAGCGGATGAAGGAGAGCAGCCGATCACTGAACTGATTCCAGACTGATTCCAGCGCTTTGTCTGTGGTCACAGCCTGGGAGTGCATGTCGTTCCTCCGCGTAGATACCGCCGGGTCTTGCCTATGGCGGGGCAGCCTGGAGACGTGCTGCCCGGTCCACCAGCGACATCTGGAGATGCTGTCTATATGTTGGCTGCCAAGATCGTACCACTCACGGTCCTACACCGCAAAGGGATGTTCCAAGGAGGATCCTGTGGGCGGGGACGTCCCTGCTGAGCAGGCGACCGGAGGAGGCGGAGCAGCCTGTAGGTTGACCAAACTGGGCAGCTGGTCTAACATGATGCCGAACAGGCGATGGCGCAGCTGCCGCAAGCCAATCCATAAGGAGGTACTGATGATCAAGGACTTGGTACATACCTGCAGAAGCTATCGACGGTTCCACGAGGACCACGCTTTGGACGAGGAGACCTTGAGAGAACTGGTTGATCTCGCGAGACTCGGTGCTTCCGGGCACAATGTGCAGCCGTTGAAGTACATGCTCTTCTGGCAGCCTGAGAGGAACGTCCTCATCTTTCCTCACCTGACATGGGCCGGCTACCTCAAGGACTGGCCGGGCCCGCCTGAGGGGGAAAGACCGGCGGGATACGTCATGGTGCTGGGGGACACAGAGATCAGGAAGTCCTTCACCTTCGATCAGGGCATCGCCGCCCAGAACATCCTCCTGGGCGCTAGAGAGAAAGGTCTCGGTGGCTGCATTCTTGCCGCTATCAACAGAGAAGGGCTCCGTGAAGACTTGGGAATACCAGAGCGATATGAGATACTGTTCGTCCTCGCCCTGGGCAAGCCCAAGGAGAAGGTGGTGCTAGAGGTATTGGGTCCTGATGGAGATGTGCGCTACTGGCGGGATGCCGAGGGTGTCCATCACGTGCCCAAACGAACCCTTGATGAGATCATTGTTGCATAGCATTGCAGCCGTCAGCGCTGAAGGATGACAGGGCCGTGCTGGCCCTGCAAAGCGCGCAAGATACTTGAGGGAACGGGGATTCGACCGGTCCTGGGGAGCAGACGATGCTCCCCCTTGTTCTTGAGGGCGCCTCGCGGAATGAAGGGCATCGCGGCTATGGCCTCAAGGACGGCGATAGCCTGCCCCAACCAACCGACGCGAGGTTTCGCGGAGGTGCCCGTCCAGTGAGAGGGCAAGCGCGACGACTGGAAATTGGGGTCAAACAGGGCGTATGGTTTTGACGAGTCTTGCGTCTTATACAGTGAGAGAGGGCTGAAGAGTCACGTGACAGACGAGAGGTCGCTGCTCGGCCGCGCCAGGGAGTATGAGCCGGAAGCGTTGGCTGAGTTGTACGACCGGTACGCGCCCAAGATGTACTCTTACATATACCGACGGGTGGGCGATGCCATGCTGGCCGAGGACCTGACTGGGGAGCTTTTCGTGCGCGTGCTCCGCTCCATTAGAGGAGACAAAGCATGGCGCGCTTCCTTCAGCGCATGGCTCTACCGAATCGCTCACAACCTGGTTGTAGATCACTATCGGCGGCTTCCGCCGGAGCCCGACAACCCTTTGGACGATTCCCTTGAGGGGACGGGCGACGATCCAGCGGCCGTTGTGGAGGGTGCAGCCCAAGGTGAGCGCTTGCGGGCGGCCACACGGCGGCTGACGCCGGAGCAACAGGAGGTGCTGGCCCTGCGGTTTGGCGAGGGACTATCGGCAGCGGAGTCGGCGCGCATCATGAACAAGTCTACCGGAGCAGTGGAGGCGCTTCAGCACCGAGCAGTGGCTTCGCTGCGGCGCATCTTGGGCGGGGAGGAATTGTGACGAGGCAACCAGGAGAGAATCTCGAAGACCAGCTGGGGAAACTGTATTCTGATGTGCCCTCGCCGCCCGGCGCCCTGGCGGCGGGCAGGGAGAAGATGCTTGCTGCTGCGGTCCGTTTGCAGGCGCAGGTGGCCGATCGGTCTCTGCCTGCCTCTGGCGCCGGAGCAGCGGGAAGGTTGATAGGGACAAGGAGACGCAAGATGAATCTACTATTGGCTTACAAAGTACTGGCTGCGGTGTTGGCGGTAGCTGTAACCGTAGCTGGCATGGGAGGCGGCGTGGTCTTTGCTGCCGACAGTGTTCCGGGTGATCTCATGTATCCGGTGAAGCTTGTCTCTGAAGATGTCCGGTGGCTGCTAAGCTGGGAGTCAGCGCAGAGGGCGGACCTGGCTATGGGCTTCGTGGCCGAGAGAGTGCAGGAGATGGAGAAGCTTGCTCAACAAGGGGAGACCATTCCCGAAACTGCGTTGGCGCGCATGACACGGCAAATGGAACAGGCCATGGAGGAGATCGGCAAGGCCCGGCCAGAGGAGGTGCCCGCTCTCCTGGAGCGGGTGATGGAGAGGACGCGCATTCATCAGCAGACGCTGGAGAGCGCTGCGACGGGTACTGCGGCACAGACCCAAACCAGGCTCCGCGAGGCGAGCCAGGCGATGGAGCGCACACGTCAGAACGCCGAGAACGACCCGGCATACTTGGAGTACCAGCACCAGCATCGATACGAAGGCGCAGCCGGACCTCACGGCGAGGCGACTGTGACACCGGCGGGTGATGAGCAGCAGACGCAGGAGCAGACACAGGAGCAGAACCAGGAGCAGACACAAGAGCAGACACAGGAGCAGACGCAGGAACAGAACCAGGAGCAGACACAAGAGCAGCCACAAGAGCAGACACGGGAGCAGACGCAGGAACAGAACCAAGAGCAGACACAGGAGCAGACGCAGGAGCAGACCCAGGAACAGAACCAGCAGCAGACACAAGAGCAGAACCAGGACCAGAATCAGAACAGCGACGAGGGTGAGCAATCGCCAACCTCGGGCGGTGAGCCCCAGCCCACCCGCACTCAGCAGGGAGGCAACTCCAACAAGGGGCAGTAGGTAGAGATACCAACCCTGCATCATCTCGGCCCCTCCCGGCCTAGTAGGAGGGGCCGTTCTCTTTCGTACCCATGCTGGAAGGCCTCTGACCGGTTTGGCGCTCGACATCCTTTGCTGGGGGCACTATGATGGCTAGTCAATTGTCCTGGCAAAGCCTTCGCCAGGACGCTCGGAGCATCGCTGAAATTGACACCAGCAGGTGGCTGTGGCGAGGGGACGTGTGTTGCCGATACAGGTGGCGCCGTGGGTTCTGGCGGTGACAGTCGCGTGTGTCCCGATGTGCAATTGGCACTGGTTTCCATTCGGCGGCGGGGGGGACTGCAGGACGCGACTTGACGACGACACCCTGGATCGGCTGACGCTGTCCATCGGGCCCACCGTGGAGATGGAGCCGGGGGGGGACGCACCAGTTGTCCCTGGGGGTGGTGGAGTGCTGCTACTTCTTCGAGCCGGTTGATGCCTGTGCTACCTGGTCGGTGGAGCCCTCCGACGGAGCCTCAATCGATTCACGGACGGGGGTATTCACCGTGGATGATGGGGTCCCTAGCGGCGGAGTATTCACCGTGACGGCTGAGGTGGAAGACGGGCGCCGATTGGTTTCCATCGAGGTGCACGTCTTCACTCAGCAGGCTAATCCTCTGGTGAGGAATTGGAGCGAGGAGGCCCAGCTTGCCTGCGACACGCTGGAGGAGGTGGCTCCTGAAGAGCCCATCAGAGAGTTGCAGTTCAGGGCCGACGGAAGCTTCAGTGTGACCTGGATGCCCTTCGAGGTATACAGAGACTACTGGGGGAGCTACCAGTACGATTCTAAGGGGGGTACCCTTGATCTCGCCATCGAAGGTGGCAACTATGTCCCGGAAGACGTAGACGGTAGTGGGTCTTTCGCAATCGACGAGGACGGACGCCTGGTTCTGAAGGACGTGTGGCTCGGTACGTGGATGGGGAGTACGGGAGGCGCCAACTGCGGCCACATCTTCAATTAACCAGTGCGGCTGCTGCCAGCCATGCTTGCTAGCAGAGTTCCTTGGTCTTGACGAAGGAGATTCTCACCTCTTTCCCGCCCAGCAATGCCGCGATCTCGATCAACTCGTCCTCTACGGGAACGTAGTCTGAGAAGTTGCCATCGGTGGGTACGAGGACGTACTCGCCATTCTGCTTCTCCACATCGAGGCCTACGTTGCGCTCACTAGGATGGACGGTGACTTGCCTTAGAAAAAGTATCTCGGCGCAGGAATTGCTGACCTCCAGTATGCCTCCGTTGCAGTTGTTGACCGTGATCTCAAGGCACGCGTGTTCCGGCTCCACCTTGAGATCGAGGATGGCGGTCGTGCCGAGGCAGCCTCCCATGGGCGCGGGGCCCCAGTACTCGACGCAGCCCGGGGCTGGGCTGTGCTCCTTTACCACGCAACCTCCGAGCAGCATGGCTAGCAGGAAAGCCAAGATCAGCGTGCAGTAGGCACGTCTCCTAGAGCTCATGTAGATTGTTCCTTCCCTCGGTGCTTGAGGCAAGTGCAGTCCTGAGTGCATGGCCTGACTCCCTTCCGCGCGTGGTCGAAGTGTAGCACCTGCGACGCGCAGTGGCAAGCGCCCGTATTCACTCACGTATAATGTTACCGAAGGGAGCTGCTCTTTCAAATGATAATGTTACTGGGATGCCCTCTCCTTTCTGGCTCGTGGTAGGTGTAGATAGGGTCTCGTAGACGTCCTCCGTCTTCCCTGGGACAGCGCCGGGCAAGCAGAAGATTTGATCGAGGAGCTGATAGATCTCTCGGCGGAGCTGTCGAGGGTTGACCTGGTCACGGAGAGTTCGAAGCTGCTTCTTCTGTTCTTGAGAGATGGCATCGGTTTCACATAGGCGGTCGAAGGGGGTTCGGGCTGAGTCGAAGCGTCGTTTGATGCGTG
>JAUVXJ010000023.1 GCA_030603665.1 Chloroflexota bacterium
GGCGATGTCGGAACTTGCCTTGCCGGGCTCGTAATGAACGACGACATCAGCACGGGGCACCAGTTCGCCTACCACGTCTTCCACCCTGGCCGTTGTCTCGTGCGCCCTGTCAAAGGAGATATCTCCGTCTATTTCCAGGACCAGATCCACGAAGCTCTCCGCTCCCGAGCGGCGAACGCGAACCTGCTGGCAGGCGCGAACTCCGTCTATACTCTCTACTTGCTGGCGGATCCCCTCAGCCACTCCGCGGGGCGCGGCGTCCAGGAGGACATCCACGGCGCGCCTTCCCAGCCGCACGCTGACATAGATCACGATCAGGGCCACAACCAGGGCCGCCAGTGCGTCTGCCTGTGCCAGCACAGTGGCGCCCCCAAACCATTCGCCCACCTTGACCAGAGCGAGCCCCACAATAACGACAGCGGAACTCCAGATGTCTGTACTGAAGTGCAGCGCGTCTGCCTCCAAGGCCTGGCTGTCATACTTCTCCGCCACGCGCCGAAGCGTCCGGGAGCGGTTGAAATCCACCACAATAGAGAAAGCCATCACCGCGAAGGCCCACACGTTCACGTCAATATGCGCCTCTTTGAAGAACAGGCGGCTGACAGCTTCGTAGATTATCCAGGCGCACGTCACCAGCAAGAGTAGTGTCTCCGCGAGAGCAGAGAGATTCTCCACCTTACCATGACCGTAGAGATGACTGGGGTCGGGAGGCTTGTCGGAGACGCGCACGGCACCGTAGGTGATCACCGCGGCCACGAGATCAAGACCAGAATGGGCAGCCTCGGCTAGTATGCCCAGACTGCCCGTCGAGACACCGATCACGATCTTTGTCACCGTGAGAAGGATGGCCGCCATCACCGACCACAGGGCGACCCTCTTCTTCTCTGTGCCACCACTCTCTTGCATGCTACCTGTCTTCACAACCATCTACTCACTCTACTTCCCGTAGACCCGGAAGTCAACCCTCACCTCATCAGAGTCAGCACCACGACGAGCATCAATAGCGCGCACACGGCGCCACTGACGAAGACACCGCTCATGCCGGCCACAGTGAATGCTATCCCCATCACCAGAGGCCCCAGGGTCTGCCCCAACCGGAGGACCATTCCATTGACGGCCATCAGGGCGCCTCGCTGCTCCATGGGAGACTCGCCGGTTATCAGCGCCAGCAGGCTCGGCAGATTGATGCCATGGCCGATCCCGAAGATGGCCACAGGGATGGTCAACACCCAGAGGTTGGAGATCAGTGGGATAGCCAGCAATGCCACAGCATATAGCAGGCACGATACTCCGATGAGCGCTCTCTCTGACAAGGCTCCCGCGAGTCGTCCCGACTGAGACGACGTGATGCCGGTTGCCAGTGAAGAGACCGACATGACCAAACCAACCGTGAACGGAGAGACGGCAAAGGAACCGCCTACGAAGAGCGGGAAGTATGCCAGGAACGATCCGTACAGAATCATGAAGGTCAGAGTCCCCACGACGAACATTGCCAACACCTGGCGGTGCGCTATCGCCTTCCAGACATCCGACAGGTACTCTCTGAAGTGCTGTGGCCTGCTCGGCTCCGGGTTGTCCAGCGAGAAGTACACAGCCACCGCGACCGGGATCGCCGCCAGTGGAAGCAGGAAGGGATAGAACCAGCCAACCGTGGCCAATGCGCCTCCAATGGCCGGATAGCTGGCGGTCCCCACGCTGAGCACGCTCGAGTTGCATCCCATCGCCGCGGTGCGTTCCCGGCCGGCGTAGAGATCGCCGATGATGGTGATGTTGATTGCCCCCATCCCTGCCGCGCCGGCGCCTTGAAGGAAGCGAAGCAGAAGTAGAAGGTGGAAGTCGCGCGCAAAGGCACAGGCAGCTCCTGCGATGGCGAAGATCAGAAGCGACGGGACAAGTACTCTCTTCCTTCCAAACTGGTCGGCCAGTATCCCCAAGAATCCGGTCAGCAGCACGCCAGGAAGTGTGAACGCCGTGATCAGGTATCCAACAGACTGGAGTGAGATCCCCAGTTCTTCGACTATCTTGGGAAAGGCGGGAGTGATGCTGGAGACACCCAGAACGGCCATCAGCGTGACCCCGAAGACGATCTGGAGATTCGTGTCACGATAGACCGGTCTATGTTCACCTACGATTTCGATTTCTTCCATTCTGCTCTTCCCGCGTAGCTTCTCAGCAGTACTGGTCGCCACACCACCCGCGCCCAGTGGCTCCTCCGACTCATCTTCAATCATCAACGCGGCAGGTGTGTCTATTGATCAGGTCCAGAGCTTTCGCATAGCCTGGCGATGAAATCCTCTCGCAAGGGATAGAAGATGTCAAGCATGACGAACGGTTCATCCCCGATGCAGATATCGCTGTGAGGCACACCGGCCGGGATGCAGCAGAAATCCCCCGCTCCGACAGTGCGCTCCTCGCCTCCTATGGTGAGCCTGGCCTTCCCACCGTGGACCATGCCAATCTGCTCATGGGGATGGGAGTGTGTGGGTACCTCGTGCCCCGGCAGCGTGGCATTGAGGACCTCATCATCTGCTCGTCATGCAGACCGGTCAAGATCGTGGTCTCCAACCCCGGCATCTGCACCAACACGGGCGCCTCGCTCGAGTCTACGAAGTAGGGCACCTTGCTTGTTTCGGTCACAGTCATCGCCTCCTTCGTGAACCGCACATCACATCCATACGCTCCCCCACAACCCTGCGCTGTAGGACAGCCGGGGCATTTTTGCGCTGCTTTCCGGTCACCTCTAGACTGCACAGGGTCAGAGAACGGCTCCGTCTATGCCTCACTTGTCCGGACATCTGCTTTGCTGTGGAGACGCAGAAGAACGCGGCCTCTTGGGGCGGAGGGTCCGAGCAAACGTGTGGCACTAGGCTAGTCCATTCCGTAGACTTGTCTGGGGGCCAAGTATTGGGGAAACCTGTCGATCAAGGACAGGCGCATAGAATAGCAGAAGTGGCACTCGTCAACATACTCCTCCTCGTGTTCAACACCGTGCAGCCTGGCTAGCAGAGCCGGTCCTCCCTCGAGGAGAGGTCCGCAGATAGGGTGCGAGTCAGGATCGTAGTGCTGTACCAACGTCGCCAGTGGCGTCTCCCACATGTTCCCCATGCTCAGCCCCTGGCACAGGTGCACGTGGCCAAAGGGATCCAGATGAACCCTGCCGGGATCCCTCAGACTCTCATAGGGACAGTGGGTCAGTTCTTCCCACGGCCTTCTAGGCAGTCCCTCCACCAGCTTCTCAGCCGCCCTGCCTCGAAACATGGCTCCGCCGCCGATAACAGGCCGCCCCTTCTCCTGCTCCCTGTCCAGTCCTGCCTCCACGGTGGGTTGCTCTATGCGTATCGAATCGGATGGCATGTTCAGCCTTCTCGCCGCCCCCAAAGCTCTGACAGCGGGGCTATCTCCCTCATCGCCATGGTGGAAGGCATCGTCGCTGACGCTGAGGTCCGCGAGGTCCAGGTCAGCCAAGGGTCTGAGCCACAACTCGGCGTCTTCCTCCGATGTTGCCCAGTAGCAGTTGGTCACGATACCCGTCTGGAAGCCCCGCTCGCTCGCCACCCTGATGCCCTCGAGCATTAGCGGGTAGTACAAGAAGGGTTCGCCACCCTCGAAGTAGACGAAGTTCACAGACCTGGTTCTCCGGGCTTCATCGAGAACAGCTCTGATCTGCTGCAACGTGAACGTGCCCTCCGCATGGGGCCCGCAATAAAGGAAGCAATGGTCACACTCGAAGTTGCAGGCATAGGTGAGCAGAAGATGAATCCCAGTCAACATGCCACCTCTACCCCCTCAAGCGTAGGACCTGAGCTGCCAGCCGCTATCCCTTCTGCCAGAGAATCGACGCAATGAGCTCCTCGTGCCAGGGGCCGATCCACCTTGTTTCGGTCAGCTCTCAACCCGCATTAGGACAGGCACCGTACCATTATAGCACGCCTTGCTGCAAGCGGCATGGCCGGGCGCCCACAGCCAATGTGGGATGGGCGGACCACGCACCGACCGCCTCGCGCTGCGTGCACTGGCTGTACAACCTGCTGGTGCGCGTCATCAGCTAACGGAGGCTCCTGGATATCGGCAGGCCTTGGTGCTATAGTCCCATAGCCACACTTCGTGGGCGGTCGACGAAAGGAGGCATCACGATGCCGCGGGAACGTGCCTCCAGCGACGGCACTGGGGTCAACGTCAGCAGGAGACGATTCCTGGAGTACCTATTTCTGCAAGCCCCCTTCTGCGCCTGGTGGTTCAGGCACCTCTCCGAGGCAAGCGCGCAGACGACACCAGAGTACAAGGTCCTCAATGGCGGCTGCCTCATCGCCAACCATCACGAGTTCCTCTTCACCACCGAACTCTTCTGGGCGCAACTCGCCTACTACGGCGTCATGAACGCCAGGGTGATCAGAGCTATGGCGACGGACGCCAATCGCCTCTTGCCGGGCCGGCCGTTGACCGGTGCGGAGGTGGGAGCCAGGATCGCGCTTTTCGCACCTGCGCTGAGACTGGCAGGCCTCAAGCTTCTGCTAGCCTTCACCAACAACCACTGTCCCATCCCGGGCGATGACAAGTACGCCGGGACCAGAGCTCAGGTGGGCGATCCCTCCCGGACCTACTACGAGATCCTGGAGCCGTGGTTCGAAGGGGGTTATGAAGAGAACTACCTGCCCTTCGTCGAAGAGGTCATCACCACCGTGCAGCGACTCGGTGCACAGGACGTCATCTTCGCCTGGGAACCAGGCAACGAGCTGCACACCCCCCTTCATCCAGAGAAGCTCCTGAACTTCTACCGGGAGGCGACCTCATTCATCAAGGCTCTCGATCCGGACACCATGATCGCCTCGGGGACCATGGGCATCAACCACATCGATCCAGGCCAGCCTGACTCCTCTGTGGCCCGGGAAATCTACCAGTTGAAAGGCTTCGACATCATCACCCTGCACACCTATGACTTCATTCTGGAACGGGATATGTGGACCGGCAATTGTGACAGGCCGGTGAGCCCAGGGGACATGCCCATCGACTGGGATCTTCAGCTCTTGAAGGACCTGGATCTGAACAAGCCCACGGTAATCGAGGAGATAGGCACCACCAAGACCCTGCCCCCCTATTGGCAGAACCGGGATCAGGTGGAGAGGCTCGTCTACGAGGCCAGGCTGATAGACTACACTCTGGTGAACGGCGCTGTGGGTTGGGGACCCTGGTCTCTGACCACGCAGGGGGAGCGCATCGGTGACGGGAACAGGGGCCCCTGCTCCTATCCAGGCATCTCACTATGGGAGACAGGTGGCCAGCCCACCGATTCGCCGCGAACACGAATCGAGGAATGCTACAGAGATCTCCCGCGGCCTCCCTTTGATACCTTAAGGGAAAAGTTCCCCCACCTGGGGCTCTAATCATTTCCCCAAGGGCCAAATCCGGTAGCCAAGTTAAGCGGACGCTATCCACTTCAACCACGCCAGGGCCACTTCATTGCCAGGTGTAGGATGCCCGTGCATGACCCGCTGTCGGAGAACTGGCATAATGGACGACAAAGAACGCAACGCGGAGCTCTAGCAGCACAAAGGCGGCGATAGGATGTCAAAGAGTTGGCTACGAGGCATACTCTTGGGGGCGAGTTTGACCCTGCTCCTGGCCAGCGGGGTGGCGTTGGCTCAAACGCTGACCGTAGTGATCGACCAGGACTGCGTGGAGTGCTGGCCAGGACCATACGAGGGTGAACCCCCCGATGAGTACGTAATCGTGCTCACGATGGACGGTTGGGATTCCGGTGAGACCATCTGCACCAGAACGCATCTCAACGGCGAGCCTCTGTCACCTGCGAACTGTGGCGATCCTCCATCGGAAGACCCGCCGCTCACCATTGACCCCTTCTTCTGGGTTCCTTGCGCGCCACAAGACGCCATAACGGCACAATTGTCCGGCCTCGGCTCCGAAGTCCAGATCGATCTCATCGAAGCAGCATATGGTGAGTGGAAGTGGCGAGTCTGGCAGCCCGGAACGGACAACGCCGACTCAGTCACCTTCAGGTTCGCCGAGGTCTGCGAGGTGGAGGAGGAGTTCGTCCCTGAGCCTGGCACCGTGCTCCTCCTGGGAAGCGGTCTGGTCGGCCTGGCCGGATACGCATCACTACGCTGGAGAAACAAGAAATAGAGGATTGATCGGACGCCAGACACATCAAGGGCCATCCACAGAGGATGGCCCTTCTGCTTTGTCCTGGGACCTGCCGCCTAACCGCATCAGCGGCACATTCCCATACCCCACGGCAGCTTAAGGATTGTCGCTAGTCCTGGCGCCTCCCCAACCGGCCTTCCAGCTCCTCCAACTTCTCCTCCACCTGCTCGAAATCGCCTCTCTGTCCTGGGGGAAGGAGCTGTGCGACGCGACAGAGGGCCAGCCGCGACAGGTCGATCAGAAAGTCCGACCTCTCGAAGTCACTCAGTTCCTCCATCTGGGGAGGATCTATGGGCTCGCCGAATCTGACCTTGATCACCCTCGGCTTGCCGCCGACCTGTGTGGTTACCAGTCCCATAGGCACGATGGGCACACTTTTGGTGGTGGAGAAAAGGGCAGCTCCGGTCCTCAAATCTCCCTCCAGCAGGCCATTGCCTCTCGTTGCTCCGGTTATGGACAGCCAGAGGATGTGGCCCTCGCCATCCAGATGGGCCAGAACCTCCTGGACTACCTTCTTGTGCAATCGGTATGCACCCGCCTCGTCCTTGTACGCCTGGAAGATCAGGTTGTCTACGCCCAGGGCCTTGATCAGGGTGCTGGCGTTTGTCACGACCTCAGGCCGCCCGATGCCCCTGAGACGGTAGCCCTGCCCCGGGAACCGGCAGCCGACTTTGATCAGCGAGCGCAGGGTCTGATACACCGCGGGGTAGTTGCTAACCAGAACGGCTCTGTGTGACTCGCCCAGGCTGGAGGGGATCGGCTCGACGCGGACCCCTCTGATTCCCACATCGACCAGCTTCTTGACCAAGGCGCTGCGCCCCAGCAAGTTGAGCGAGCGCAGCCTGCTATCCATCCGCTGGGCGATTCCGCCCCTCGCCGTACCCACAAAGGGCTCCGCGACCTGCACTCCGTTCCCCATTGAGCCTCCCAGTGGCTGCGCGCAGCAATCGGCGTTCTCGCGACACAGCAGATGCCGCACGCGCATATGCTCAATACAACCCTCAACCAAATGTGGAGTTACGTCGGGGAACGTGACTTGTGCAGGGTAGGAGCCTGACTCTCAGCGCTTGGCACCGCTAGACGATCGCGCCGCGAATGTCACTGCCGTCGGAGTCTGCCATCGGCGCTTCATCTTACACCGCTGGCGCAGCAGACTTGCCGAAGTCCTATGTCGTTCGCAGGGCCTCTGCCGAGAAGGAGTCCTCCAACTCCTGGTCCACAAACCGGCCGTCCTTGCGAATCAACTCCCCGTCGAAGTAGATCTCGCCGCCACCATGTTCCTTCGTCTGCACCTGAACGATGTCCCAATGGATCGCAGATTGATTGCCATTGGACGCATCTTTGTCGCAGTCGCCCAGGGCAAGGTGGAGCGATCCGGCGATCTTCTCGTCGAACAGGGCATCCTTCATCGGTCTGACGATGAGGGGGTTGAGGCCCAAGGCGAACTCTCCTGTGTAGCGCGCGCCCTCGTCCGTATCCAGGATCTCGTTCAGCATCCTTGCACTACCTTGACACGCGGTATCAACAACCCGGCCCTCCCTGAACTCCAGCCAAATGTCGTTGAACAGAACCCCCCGCTCCAGTGCGGGGATATTGAAGGTGATGTATCCATTGACCGAATCCCTGACCGGGGCGGTGAAGACCTCACCGTCTGGGATGTTGTCCTGGCCGTCGCACTTGATGGCCGGAATGCCCTTGATGGAGAAGCAAAGATCGGTGCCGGGAGAGACTACTCGCACCACGTCGGTCCTCTCCATCAACTCCGCCAGGGGGTCCATGGCCTGAGACATCCTGGCGTAGTCCAGGCAGCACACGTCGTAATAGAAGTCCTCGAAGGCCTCCCTGCTCATCTCGGCAAGTTGGGCCATGGAGTTGGTGGGGTAGTTGACGATGCACCACTTGGTGTTGTTGACCCTCTCTTGTAGATGCACGGGCTCGGAATACAGCCTCCGATAGAGTTGCAGCTGCTCGCCATCGACGTCCGCCAGATCGAATGGGTTGTTCGGGCCATGCAGGAGGAGCCAGGCATCGATCTCCTTCATCAGCGCCAGGTGCAGCCGGCCATACGCCTCCATCTGCTCCTCGCTAGCGCCCAGCGTCCAGACGCGTGTGAACGAGGGATCGTTGTAGTACCAGAAGGGGACGCCGCCCATCTCAGTGGCCTGCCTGATGATCTCCCTGGCCAGCTCCAGGGTATCCTGGCCTCTGATCTCGAGCATGAGCTTCTCACCTGGCTGCAGGTCCACCGAGTAGGTGAGGAGTATCTCGGCCAGTGTTTCGTTTCGTTTGTCTTTCATCGGGCTCTACCTCGTCGCCAGGATGTGCAGGAGAGAGACCGCGCCTACAGGCCAGCTCACAGGGCGAACTCGCCGTCTCTCATGATCACCTGGCCCTCGACGTCGATGGTCACCTTCTTCAATACCCCATCCAGGTGGACCGTGCTCGTCCAATCGGCGCCGGTCTCATGGGGGATAGGCTCCCCCACCGCAACGTGGACCCCCGGGAACTTCTCATCCTGGAGCATGTTGCCCACTAGCCGGTCGACGCCGCTGTTGGTGCCGATGGCGAACTCGCCGATCCTGTTGGCGTTCTCGTCCTTCTCCATATACTCCATCAATTCGCTTCGAAGCCCGTCGTCGGCGCACGAGATCTTCCTCACCCGGCCGTCCTGGACCTCCCAGGTGACCGGCGTGTCTTCCACCAGCCCATACTTCTCGCTGAAGTAGTCGCCCAGGATGCCATCTATGACGATCACGCCCTCTTTCACATGATAGGGGCAGGTGAAGACCTCTCCCTCGGGAAGATTGGTGGGCTTTCCGGACCTTAGGACGCCATCACATACCACCCATTTGAGGGAGGAAGAGAACTGGGCGGTGACATCCGTCCCCGCTGGCGAGGTGACCGTGATCTCCTTGGCGTCTCTCACGATCTCTCCCACGGCGGCGCTGATCCGCTGAACCTCGTCATAGTCGGCGCACATGCCCATGCGCATCAGTTCGTCGGAGATGCCAGGCATGTGGCCGTGCCTCACCCTCTCCGTGGCATACACCACCTTGATCAGAGGCAGCCTGAGGCTCCCCACCTCACCCTTCTTCCCCGTAGCAGCGAAGAAGCTGACGTCGGCGCGTCTGATAGCCTCGGCGATCTCGTCCGGCAGCTCCAAAGGGCTGGTACCGTCCTCCGGCCGCTCCCCGTAATCCTCCAGTACGAAGGTGGTGATCATGCCAGGGCTGATGGCCTCCGCCACCTGCCTCAGCGCCCGGGCGATGTGCTCCGTCTCGTGGTCGGTGATGATCACCACCTGCTCACCCGGCAACAACCGCGCGCAGTTCCTCACCGCCTGCTCAGCGCCCTGTTCCAGAGTCCCCATTGTGCCTCCCTCGTCTCAGTCCGCCGGGATAATCTCTATGTGGAGCCAGCACACCCGCCGGCGGAAGTGCCATCCGCTGCCATTGTATCACACAGCCCAGGGGTGCACGAGGAAGGATCTCATCGCAGGAGTCTGAGAACACATTCTGCAACCACCTGGGTAGTGAAGGGTTGACAGGCTCCCACCAACCTGGTATACTGTCGGAAGCGGAGCGGGTCACACTGAATAGGCCAAGGAGGCTAGGAAGATGAAGAGCAACTGGGCGCGAGGCATGATCTTGGGAGTATCCATAGCGTTGCTCCTCACTGGCGGAGTGGTCCTTGCCCAGGGCATCTCCATCAGAGTCGTCCCCGAAGGCTGTCTCGAGTGCTCCTCGGGGAAGATACCGAATTGGCTGGCGCTCTATAGCTCTGGCTGGCTGGACAACGAGCCCATCACCTACTACGCATGGTACGAAGGGGAATACGCTGGTATGTGTCCTGGCTGTGGCCAGGCCACTAACGGCGACTTCGTCGATGAGGAGTGGATTGCCACTCCCTGCACTATGCCGGACATCCCTGATATCCCTGATATCCCCGACATCCCCTACCTGGGGCCTGAAGATGCCGCCATCTTCTCCGCGCTCAACGGCGGCGAGACCATGGTAGGAACGTATAGGTTCGGATTGGAGGGGGACACGTCCGGGCGCGAAGGTTTCTTCACCATCGAGGTAGCCGAGGTCTGCGAGGTAGAGGAGGTGGAGGAGTTCGTACCCGAGCCTGGGACCATCGCCCTGCTGGGCAGCGGATTGGTTGGTCTGGCGGGATACGCTACACTGCGCTGGAGGACAAGGGACTAGCCGCCTCATTCGAACCTGATTGCTGAAGGGCCATCCCGCGTGGGATGGCCCTTTGTCGTTTGCGAGATCCTGTCCTTCTCCTCTCCAGCGAGAGCAGGCCGTCCCTTCGGCCCAGCGACAGGCCCTATCCGCAGATATCATGGCTCGGCGCTGGCGATCACGCCGCTAGCTCAAGCAGCCTGTGTCCGCATTCCCACTCATTGTCGGTAGGTTGACACCTAGGCGCAGATGCGCAATACTGGGCACAAGAGCAGCGGCAACGCGATAGACACCAAGGAGGCGAAAGCGATGAAGAAACACTGGCTACGAGGCGTTCTGCTCGGCCTGAGTCTAGCCCTGCTGCTGGCGGGAGGGGTAGCGCTCGCGCAAACGCTCACTCTGGTTATCGACCAGGATTGCGTGGTGTGCTATCCGGTTGAAGGGGAAAACCACATCATGCCCCCCGATGAGTACGTGGTCGAGCTCACCCTCGACGGTTGGGACCCGGGGCACGACATGTGCACCCGCATGTACCTCAATGGCGAGCCCTTGAGCGACCATCCCACCTGCGGCTCTCCGCCAGACGGGGAGCCGCCCGTCACCGTGCCCTTCTTCGCAATACCGTGCGAGATCCCTGATCGGGGAGATCGGAAGATCATAGTGGTGAGGGATCTGGGAGGGGAGGTCTCCCTGGAGGGCATAGAGGACCTGTACGGCGAATGGAAGTTGCGCGGCTGGCAGCCAGGCACCGATAATGCGGATTCCGTCACCTGGCGGTTCGCCGAGGTCTGCGAAGTGGAGGAGGTAGAGGAGTTCGTTCCAGAGCCTGGGACCATGGTCCTGCTGGGCAGCGGGCTGGCCGGCCTGGCTGGATATGCTACCCTCCGCTGGAGGAGCAGGAAGTAGCTGCTGCCTTTCTACCTTGATGCTTGATGGGCCATCCCCCAGGGGATGGCCCATTGTCTTTCAGCCCCTCCCGCAGAACGCAGCATAACCCAGCCCTCGGAGGTCTCAAGAGTCTACTCAATGGGCCATGAGGGGATCACCTCGTCGATCTCCTCCATGAGGCGCATGGTCTCCTTGAGGGCCACCACGATCTTGCCGGAGTGGGTGACGTCGTCGTAGCAGAGGGTGCGGCCGGTGCGAACCAGTTCTACGCCCCGCATCCTTCGATACACCCTGCGGGCACTCAGGATGCTTGACTACGCCTCTTTCACGCCTCCCTTGCCATGCCTCAAGATAGCATCCTGAGTAGCGACCGAACAGAGAGAGGCCGCGTATCGAAGGACGCGGCTCACCCGAGCTGACCTCTAAGGACAAGAGTGGAGGTTCCCCTCCCTCGATGGGAGGGGCGGAGGGGAGGGTGATCAGCAATCACCCCCACCTTCATCCTCCCCCCTCAAGGGGGAGGATTCTCCTGGTTGCGCGCGTGCTTCGATATGGCCTTCCGACTGCCTCGGCAACAGCGCCAGT
This sequence comes from Chloroflexota bacterium, assembly GCA_030603665.1. GTDB lineage: Bacteria > Chloroflexota > Anaerolineae > UBA7937 > B3-Chlor > JAUVXJ01. The sequence continues at coordinate 11,820 of JAUVXJ010000023.1, forward strand.
CTCATCTTGCCCTGTCATTCTGAGCGAACCGAAGAATCTTGCGCCAGATTCTTCAGCGCTGCGCGCCTCAGAATCACACGCGTGGCAGCCGAACAAAGAGCGACACCGGCTCGAAGCCTGTCCTGGGCACAGTCGGAAGGTGTGCTGCTCGGCACGCTGGCTGTGCCGTTGAGGGCACGAGCCTCAAAGAGACAAGACAAGATACAAGGTCGACGGAGCTGCCTATCCTCGATGCCCATTTGCGACTACAATCGTGGCAGGAACGTTCCTTGGGTAGCATTCAGCGCACAAGGCGGAGGACAGCATGCCGTACCTCACCATCGACAGCTTGCAGGTCTACTACGAAGTACACGGTGAAGGAGAGACCATGATCCTCCTTCACCATGGGTTTGGATGCACCAAGATGTGGAAGGGCATCTATCCCGCCCTCGTCGAGGCGGGCTACCGGGTGGTGATGTACGACAGGCGGGGATACGGCAGGTCCGAAGGAGGCGATGACTTCGAGGAATTCTACGTGAGCGACAGGTTCCGACCGCACAGTGTGAACGAGCTGGCGGAGCTGAAGGACCAGCTGGGAATCGGGCCCTGTCATTTGGTAGGACAGTGCGAGGGAGGGGTCGTTGCCCCTGATTATGCCGCCCGCTTTCCAGATCAGGTCAAGAGTCTCGTCACCTCCAGCACCCAGTGCTTCAGCGAAATGCCCATGGCCGAATTCAACGCCACCAAGTTCCCCAAGGCCTTCAGGGAGATAGACCCGGCGGTCCAAGAGACATTCAAGGATTGGCACGGGAAAGACCAGGCTGAGGTTTCTTACAACATGTTCCGCCGCTTCGGAGGGGCCTATGGGAAGGACCACTTTGATCTGCGGAACACCTTACGTGACGTCAGTTGCCCGGCTCTGGTCATCTACCCCGACCGGAGTTACATCTTCGACGTGGAGCAGGGCGTGGCCTTCTACAAGAACCTACCCTTCGGAGAGCTGCTGGTGCTGCCCGACTGCGGGCACAACACCTCTGAGGACCGCCCCGAGGACTACGTCAGGGCCATCCTGGAATTCCAGCACAGGCTCGGCTCACCCTCGCCCAGGCGCAGGCCCCGCCCCCCCGCAGCATAGGAGTGTCTACGCGCAGATGGTCCCTCAGCGAGTTCAGCTGGCGCTTGCTGAATCAACGGCCATCTTCCCAACGGGATGGTCCCTATCCGGTTTCCGTACACCAAAGACGCACCATGATCCGGGCAGGCTATCTAGACATTGACACCAAGGCGCAGATATGGTAAACTGGGTGCAACAGCAGCGGGACCGCAGGTGAAAGACAGCAAGGAGGCGAAAACGATGGGGAAGAACTGGCTACGAGGCATCTTGCTGGGCGTCAGCCTGGCCCTGTTCCTGGCCAGCGGAGTGGCGCTGGCCCAGGATGGCTTGTTCAACTATTTCAGCAAGGACTGCGTAGAATGCTGGGCTGGTGCGGGAAGACCCACAATGGACCGCTATCTCGTGAAATGGACAGCGGGAGGGTGGGACCCCCAGTACGAGCTTTGTCTCAGGATCACCATTGACGGGGAGCTCTTCAACGCCCCCCCCTGCGGCGCTCCCCCGCCAGTGGAGCAGTTCGCTATTGACCAGTGGTTCCCCTGCGAGTGGCACGACAACGCGATGGCCCCCGCTTCCCCGTTGGGCATGGAGGTGAGCGTCAGCAATGATGAGACGGGTCCTCTCGGCACTTGGGTGTGGCGGTTTGTGATGAGGAACCAGCAGGAGACGGTGATCGACTCCGCCGCCGCTAGCATCCTGGTAGCCGAGACCTGCGAGGAGGAGTTCGTCCCCGAACCTGGCACCATGGTCCTGCTGGGCAGCGGACTGGCCGGTCTGGCTGGTTATGCCACCCTCCGCTGGAGGAGCAGGAAGTAGTTTCTCCAAATCGACCTTGATGTTTGAAGGGCCATCCCCCGGGGGGTGGCCCTTTTTCTTGCAGCCTCTCGCGCAGAACCCACCACAACCCAGACCTCGGAGGTCTCCCAAGACCTCCGAGGTCTCGAGAGGCTACTCGATGGGCCAAGCGGGAATCACCTCGCCGATCTCCGCCATGAGGCGGATGGTCTCTATCAGGGCGACGACGATCTTCTGGTAGTGGAGCAGATCGTCGAAGGGCAACTCACAGTCCTTTGAGCCCCCGACCAACCCGTGGTAGGCGCCCGTGCGCAACCTACACGGGTCGGGCCGCATACACTGGCTGACCCGCTAGTAGTTCCGAAGGGCTAGCGGCAGGCGCAGCAGGTATTCCACCTTCGCTCCACCCCAGAAACCGCCAACCAAAGTGTAGCCCCCACCCTCCAGAACGCCGGCGTCGGGCTGGCCGGCGGTGCTGCCCAGGCTGTACCGTCCGTCGCTGCTGAAGGTCTGGCCACCGCCGTCCACCGTCCACCAGGAGAGGTCGTAGCCGTCGTCCGCCTGGGCCAGAGTGCTGGATAGCACAAGCAGCAGGCCCAGGAGCGCCGCCACGAATATCAGTCTCTTATACGCTGTCAAGCTCTCACCTCGCTTCGTCTCACTTGCCTGCTGCCTCATCAAAGACAGCAGCGTGGAAGAGCAATGCAGCTTGTCTTTGTGATGTCTACAGGCTCGCTGCCACTATAGCTTGATGATGAAAGCCACTTTGTAGTAGGGAGGCAGGGTGCTGGCGTCATCGGTGACGGGACTGGCCTGGCCCGCACTGTCGATCGTTATGGTGTGGCTGTGGTCCCCAGCATAGTGAGTATTCTCCGTAGTCTCCGCAGTCGGAACATAGTTGTAGGCACCGCCATCGTAGTCCTTCATCCTCCACTGACTTACGTAGGTATAAGAGTGCCTGTGGTTTCCTGCCGTGCTAGAACTAGCGGTGTGCGTGTGTTGGGGCAAATCGCTGTAGGTGTGGGAGTGCGTGGCTGCCCCGCCCGTCGCACCTGGGTCCTCGCCATTCGAGGCCCCATAGACGAAGCTATCACGCAGGTCAGGTGTGATGACCCCCTCATGCTCGCCACCATCACACAGCGCCCACCCTGAGGGAATGGAGGCCAGCGTGCCAGACCAGATCACGATCACACCGGGCGGCAGGAGATCGTCGGCATCCTGCCCGTCCAGTTGGTCCGCGTTCAGCGCGTAGAGGGCGTAGGGCGCGGCTGTCAGCGCCTGGCGGCTCAACTGACCGTAGCCAGCGTCGCCCGGGCATTTGACCTTGATCCCCAGCCAGCGGGCATCGCCGTCGAAAGCCGAGCCGCCGAAGTCCAGTTGGACGGTGAACAGGCCGTCGGTGATGGGAACGGTGGTGCTGATGGCGGTCCCAACCTGCGTGCCGTTGCTGGCCTCGTCGTGGAGACGGAAGGCCATGTCGCAGGTATCGTTTACCGGGTTGCCGCCGGCCTTTAGCTGACCTTGGTAGCTGAAGGCACTACCAAGAGGGGCGGCCGCAGGCATCTGGCTTGGGAGCCCCGACGCCCGGGCCACTACCAGTCCCACACTGGCCGACACAAGCACCGCGACACCGATGGTCAGGACAATGACTGTGAGGTACTTCTTGGCTTCACTCATGGGTGCTCCTCCTATCGACACTTCGGCGCGCTGTGACTGGCGCACCGCGCTTGACTCTACTTTGCTCCTCTCTTCTGCCGGGACTGATGCGGTCCTACTCAATCGGCCAGGAGGGGATCATCTCGTCGATCTCCTCCATGAGGCGCATGGTCTCCTTGAGGGCCACGACGATCTTGCCGTAGTGGGTCACGTCGTCGTAGGAGAGGGTGCGCCCCTTGCGGTCCTTGAGCCACTTGTGGAGCACCTGGTAGCCGCCGATGTGGAACTCCCACACCTCTTTGTCCACGCCCTGGAAGTACTGGGTCTTGTTGATGTAGACCCGTCCAGGTCCAAGACCTCCGAGGTCTTCGGAGACCTCTGAGGTCTCTGCGTAGCGGACCTTCTCCACCTCGTTGGAACCCGCAATGGGGAAGGTGGTGATTTGGTGGTCCAGCTCTGGCGACTCCATGAGATGGAGGGCCACCAGTTCCTCTCCCTTCTCCGCCAGGGCGCGGAACAGCCCCAGGTCCGAGGTCAACGGCAGGCGAGGGAAGTCGATCTTCAGGAACTCGGCGTACCGCTCCCGGTAGGTGGGTGAGTGGAAGACAGCGTACATGTAGTGGAAGACGTCCTCCGGCCCGAAGGTGCTCTCCAGGTCGCCCTTGCCGTCCGGGATGAAATCCAGAACCAGTTCGCCGCCAAGCATCGCGACAGCGGCGCCGGTCAGGTTGGCCGTGCGACTAGCCTGCTCAAGAGCAAACAATTGACCAGGAGAGGATACGCCCGACGTGTACACATACAGAGGGAAGATAAACGCGTTGTTGGACGTCTTGGGAGAAATGACTATCTTCTCGGTGATCTCCCTAGTCACGAAGAAGTGTCGTGGTGGCTCGCCCTTGACCATTCGGGATGCTATCAGAGCCACATTGGGCTGAAGCAAGTTTGACATCACCTTCAATCGCGGGAACTCGACAAGATGCCGAGAGTACAAAATGGCCCGCCGGTCAAAGGGGCGGTACAGACAGTCTGTCAAGTGGTCCTCCCACTCCTCATCGCTCTGCACGGCGCTACGGGCATCTGCGAGCCTCCAGTCCCGGGTGTCTCCTAGCCCGAACATCGTCCGCAGCTCCCCGTCGCTTCGCGTCTGATCTCTCAGCACAGCCACCCTTTCCTTCAACCGCGTCTCGTCGAAATCAATCACAAACCGATCACGGTGAGTGGCAAAACCGGTGGCATGGAGCTCAAGCAGGCTATCGAGTTTGATACCACGCTCGTATTCGGCCGTAAGGCCTAGCTCCTTCGGTACGAAAAAGAAACCAGGCGGGGCCGGATCGAGATTAGTCCACTCAGTGCTGGCTAAATCGCTCTCCATCAGCCTCGTGTACTTCGCCTCGCGGACACCCCAGAGGTCGGCGTAGCGCACGCTCCTGTTGCCTTCTCGATCCAAGAGGTCGACGAAGAGGGCGATGGCCACCCCTTGTCTGATGTCGAACACGTTCTCATCCGCACCGCCGTCGGGGGCCTTTTCCCCTATCATGGAGTTGCCATGCAGGTTCAGGACAAAGATCTCGTCACAGCTCTTGAGCAACTCCTCCCTCATCCCCCGGTGGATCAGCCCCGAGAGATAGGAGTGGTTGGTGATCATGCCCACAATTCCGTACCCGGTGCGCTCGATGCGGTCGTGCGCGAAGCGAATGAACTTGATGTAATCGTCGGAGAGGGGCTGGATGTTCCTCTCGTCCCGCACAGCTTCTTTGTAGCGATCCATGAGCCGCTCGATGTGCTCGCCCTTGTTGGTGGAGCTCACCGAGTAGGGAGGATTGCCCAGCACCACCATGATCGGCTTCTCCTTCTTGATCTCCGCCGCGGCGTCGGCCTCGTCGCTGATGAAGCGGGCGAAACCCAGGGTCTCCGCCTTGGTGATGGCCTCCTCCAACGAGTTGGTCAGGTAGATGCCCAGCCGCTCCTCGCCCTCAAAGTCGTACCCCAACTCCTGGAGTTGGAGAGCCAGCTTCATGTGAGCCATGGCGTAGGGGGCCATGAGCAGCTCGAAGCCGAAGATGCGGGGCAGCAGCTTCTCCTTGACGTAGCTATTCCATGCGCCCGCGCCCCTCTCCCTGACCACCGTGTCGTGGATCTCCTGGATCGCGAAGTAGAGAAAGGTCCCCGTGCCGCATGCCGGGTCCAGGATCATCACGTTCTCGTCAGCGAGCCCCATGGGCCGATCGAAGCGGGTCTTGAGCAGGTGATCGATGGAGCGCACGATGTAGGACACCACCGGCTCGGGGGTGAAGTACACCCCCCTGCTCCGCCGCATCCGGGGGTTGTAGTGGGCCAGGAAGGTCTCATAGAAATGCACCACGGGGTCTTCCTGCCTGGTAGCCTGGCCGAAGTCCTTCAGCACCTCCGACATGTCGGCCCGGGCCAGCAGGTGGGCCAGGTCGTCCACCGCCCAGGAAATCTCCGCTGACAGACCTGGCCCGGCTATCTCGTGGAAGAGATCTCTCAAGAAAGGGTTGGTCTTGGGCAGGTTCCATCCCGCCTGCTGGCGAGTGAACTCCCTTCCTCCGGGCGCCCGAACGCGGGCGGCGAAGAGCCCATAGGTGATGGTCTGGGCATACATGTCGGCGAACTGCTCAGCGCCCAGCTCGGGGATCAGCGTGTCTCGGAAAGCCGCGAGCTGGCTGTGCAGCCTGCCCTGCTCGTCCTCGCGCTTGTAGGCCTCCTGGATCAGGTCGCGGATCATGCGGGCCAGGCCGGCCATGCGCTGGGCCAGCTCCTTGGGAGTGCCCAGCATAGGCGCTTCCTGGGCGAAGAATCGCCCCAGAAGGTCGGAGACATCCTGGATGCCCGCTTTGGTGCTCCTCACCTTGCCGTCACTGGTCACGGAGCCCAGCCGTGCCCTGCTCCTCTCCTCGCCCTCCACGTACCAGCGGAACTCCAGATAGTCGGTGAGGATCAGGTTGTTGAGAGACTCACGGTACCGCTTCAACTGGTCAGTGCGCGCGGCGGCATCCAGGCTGCGGTCTACGTCCTTAGCTTCGACATAGCCCAGGGGGGTCGAGCCTCGGAGGACGATGAAGTCCGGGGCGCCGCACTCGATGTGGCTCGGCTCGTTGACGGCCTGGACGTTGCCGGTGTCTTGCAGCAACCTCTCCAGCGCGGCTCGGTGAGCCTGTTCCCTGGCCACGCCTGTGCGGAGCTTGGCGCGGAGACTATCGAGGTACGTTCTGAAGGGGTCTGGATTGGTCATGGGTCACCCCCGCTGACCAGGATAGGAAACAAACGCATCTGCATCTCGATGATAGCAGGTTCCGCCAGTAATGCCAAGGGGATTGCCTGCGGGAGCGTTGGCCCAAGACCAAGCATCCTGAGTAGCTACGAACCGTCCGCCCAGACATCGGAGGTCTGGGAGACCTCCGATGTCTCACTGTCGTGTCCTCCCCCATCCAAGGGGAGGAGACCGCCGCTGACCCAGCATCCTTCGACACGCCCTGCGGTGATCCCTCGCTCTGCTCAGGACGGAGTTCAGGATGCTTGACTGTGCCTCTTTCACGCCTCCCTCGCCCCGCCTCAAGATAGCATCCTGAGTAGCGCAGAACGAAGTGAAGCGCGTATCGAAGCCTGTCCTGAGCCCAGTCGAAGGAGGCGCGGCCCATGGATAAACAGAAAGGGCCGTCCCTCGTTGGGACGGCCCTCTGTTCAGCCAAACCCTGGTAAACGGACTAGCTTCTCGTCCTCCTCCTCAAGGCAACGTATCCACCCAGACCAGCGAGGCCGCTGCCCAGCAGCAATAGCGTGCCTGGCTCGGGGACGAACTCTTCTTCGACGGGTTCAACGGGACGCACCTGGAAGCCAAAGTCGCTGTCCAGCTCATCGGGGTCGTTGGCCTCCAGCGACACGTCATACTCGACGGGCGTAATGCTCTCGTCGCATTCGCCCATATCGGCCACCCGCACCTTGACGACGTAGCAAACAGGCGGGCCGCCAGCAGGGCCCACCGGCAGGCCGCTGAACAAGTACTGGCCGTCACCCGCCGTGTCCTGAGTGGCCAGCGAAGTGTTGGAGACTGTGTCACACTCTGGGTCGTCAAAAAGCCTGACCGTCACCCCTGCGACGCCCTCACCAGGATCGTAGTCGCCGTTCTCGTTGGAGTCGCACCACACTCTGTCACCGACCGAGCCTTCGACGTACAGGCCCATGTCCTCGTCCAAGTCGTCGGTGGTGAGGTTGATGTTCTCGATGCGGCCAGTGGCCTGATCAGCGTCGCTATCGACTGTGTCGTCGCTCCCCTGATCCTGGAGGGTGATGGACCAGCCGGCGGGGATGTTGTAGAACTCCAGGCAGTAGGTGCCGGTTTGCAGGCCGCTGAAGAAGTAGTTGCCGCTAGCATCTGTGGTCCTACCGGCCATGGCTGCGCCAGAGCAAGTCCCGTTGTCAAAGAGCTCCACGGGGATGCCCTGCACCCCCGGCTCGCCGGCGTCCTGGATGCCGTCCTGGTCGGTGTCGTACCAGGCCAGGTCGCCCAGCCCTGGCTCATTGCCGATGGTCAGGTTGTCTATGACGAAGCTCCCCGATGTGGTTGAGCCACCCCCCGAGAGGCCGAAGTGAATGCGCTCGATCAGTTCGGGCGCGGTGACACCGAAGAAAGCACTTCCAGGGTATGTCACTGCTGGCAATGCTAGGTCCTCCGTGGTCCCATCGCCGTAGGTGATGAAGGCGTAGTACGGCAGCGAGGAACTGTTACCAACAATGTCCAAACCAACCCCGTAGACGCCGGTGCCACCCTCGGTGACCGATGTAGTCTGGAAGCTCAGCTCGTACGAACCGTTGCAGCCAGCACAATACATATCAGTGACCAGGTGCATGTTCCAATTCGCATAGGCTGTTGTGTGGTAGTCGGTCTCGCCCACATAAGCGCTGAATACGGCATCAGAGTAAGTGGCAAAGCCGGCAGGGTAGGGCGGGGTACCATACCCGTCTGTGATCGTGGTTCCCAGGGCTGCCTCGAAGGTTGTCCGGTCTGTGTAGAAAACCGGCGTCGCGGCCTGGGCCGGGATGGCCGGCGAGGCCAACATGGCCAGCACTACGAGACAAACAGCACTCATGCCCAACGACCATCTTCGTTTCGTCATCCTATTCCCTCCTCGATAGCGGTGCTCCAGCGTCCAATGCTGCAGCATTGTAGCAGCACTTGGGGAATCAGTCAAGTCAGCTGGCGCGTCCTTAGAACGCTCGCACCCGGAGCCAGCAAGTTCCCCTCCCTCGATGGGAGGGGCTAGGGGAGGGTGAATCGACTCACCCCCACCTTCATCCTCCCCCCTCCCGGGGGAGGACACTGCCCCTGACCGCACGCTCCGTGCCCTCTCATCAGGGGGTAGCGGGTCAACCCTCGGGCCACAGGCAAAGAGAAAGGGCCGCCCCTTACGGGGACGACCCTCTGTTCAGCCAAACCCTGGCAAACGGGCTAGTCTCTCGTCCTCCTCCGAAGGGGCATGCCCGCGTGTGTTGAGACTGGACGCCGGATGCCCCGAGGTGAGCCGGATAAGGAACGCCAGCCGGCGCGGAGGATGGAGAACCGGCATTGATGGCCCCGGAGGGAAGGCTGTGGGTTTCTTTGGGGTTTGGTGACAGTGATGGCCACCAGGTGGCGGCCGGGTGTCACCAAGGGGGGAGCTTTACACAATATCCATAGTGTGAAGGTGAGGGGGAGATTGGCGACAAGGGGCGCACTATCTAATCCCTTCGGGTGGTGTCGCCGTCGCCAAATGGGAGTTGGCGGTTGATAGGCTCAGCGGCTGTTCTCAAGCAACTCCTGAATCCGAGCAAACACTCTCTGGGCCGCCCGCCTCGGAGTCCGCGCGCATCCGCCCGGTGTGCCGCTCAACACCAGAGCTCAACCCTGCCCCGTTCTCTCCAACTCACCTCCCAGCCGCACAATCTCCTCCTCAAGAGACTTCACCAACCCGGGCGCCAAGTCCAGGTCCTCTTCGAGGATTCCCCCGACCGCACGCACAGCTTCAGCCCGCTTCTTGCAGAGATCAGCGACGTGCTCTTCCGAAGCCAGCCAACTCTGCACAATGAACGCCATCGGCCCCCTCGCCATCTCAAGGCGCTCATAGAAGAACGCCGTTCGCTTGAGAAGTTCCGGCTCCACCAGCGCCACCAACTCCCCAGCCTGCTCTACGAGGTCCCACACAGGCGACTGTATCGGCACCGCCATGCCCCACGTTTGGCTTTTGAGCGTAGTGACCTGGTCCGGAATCCACTTCTCAATCCCTTTCACCTCATCGCGTAGCAAACCCAGATACGTCCTCGCCGTCTTCGCATCCGCTTCTCTCTCGTCTTTCCGCCGCTGAGTCTCCCTACGTATGTTGAACACCCGCTCAGCAACCCACAGAATAAGCAGCACAACTCCCGCGCCCTCAATGAGGACCACCAGCACATCACGCAAGAACGTCTCGATCATCCCGTCACCTCCTCATGGCCTCCCCTCACGGACGCCAAGAATGTCGGCAACTACCCTTCGGGTAGCGCTCGCGAATCCACCCGTCAATCCTCCAACGCCAACTGGTCCGGCATATCGGGCTTGGCCTTGGCGGCTTTCTTGAAGGTCACACTCACCTGCCCTACTGGGGGCATGTCTATGGTCTTGCCCTCGAGAAGTTCGGCTATCGTGAGGATTTGCATACGTGGATGGCGGGTCTTCCATCCGGTAGAGTCGTAGAATCCTGAGCGGGCGGCTTCCTTCGACAGCAAGAGCGTCTCCCAGGGAATCACGGCGGCCTCCCGAACCCTTCACTCCGCGGACGGTCGCACCTAGGTGGAGTTCTTGCTCTTGGACAGTCGCTCTGCCTGCTCGAATCCCCGGCCCGTGAGCCAGTAGTACCCACCCGTGCGCCCCGTCACGTAGCCCTGGTGGTCGAGCAGCTTCATCACAGACACCGCCTCGGTCAGGTCCAGCTCGAACATCTCGACGATTTCGTCGACCTTCACAACCGTAGTCGGTGTGTTACCGATAGCCCCCTCCTGGTACATGTAGACAAGAATCTGCCGCATTACCTTCGCATACTCATCGCCTTTGGACATTTCGCACCCTCCGTTGTCTCGAACACTGCCAGTCCGGTGTACGCCGCCACGATAGCGAGGAGTCGCACAGTGAGCGAGCTCCTGAAGAATAATATCATCATTTGACAACATTGGCAAGGCATGTTACTGGGGAGCGTTCAGCGGGCGCCTAGTGCGAATCAGCCGAAGCGAGGCGTAGCAGGGCCGCAGCACCGGCGACCCTGGAAGCGTCAGCGTGCGCCTAGCTCTACTTTTTGGCGGAAGATGGCCGGTGGCTTGGTGGTGTCGAACGTCTCAACGATGCCACGGACTCGGTAGACCTCGCTGCTGATACCTGCTCTGGCGTCGGTGACCGTGATTACGTCGAACAATTGCAGACCGACGTTGGGCAAGGTGATGATCTCGCCTCTCTTGGTGGTGGCGTCGTGCTTTCGCAGCTGTGCGACCGCCCTGGCGTCACACTCTGCGTCGGTGGTGTACGAGTAGTCGTACACTTTCTGCAAGCGATGGCCTACCAGGGCAACCTCCTCGTAGTCAACCTCGTCGCCAAAGGTGGGGATGCTGCCGCTGTCGAGCGCTGCAAAGACCTCGATGTGGTTGTTGGCTGGCGTGCGCACTCCGTAGCGACCGGCAATGATGACGTGCTCTCCGCTGCCTCCGTACGTGTAGTCGCTGGCCTCGTCGTCGGCAAGCTCTTTGACATAGGGGGTGTCTTGCTCGAAGAAGACGAAGTCTGGCACTTTAGACAGGGCCTGGAGGACCGCCCCGCGCAGATCCTGGCCTGGGTGGATGACAAGGGCCGGCTCAAGGGTGCCGATGACTGCTGACGCCTCTCCGTCGCTGCTGAGATCGAAGCCGGCGAGTGCGAACAGGCGTTCGGCTATACTCCAGACTGAGTCGTCTCCGTCCTGCCAGTGGTACTGCCTCTGCGCTGTCATGGTTGAGAGGATGCCCCAACCGCTGATGCAGTGCAGCACGACATAGCACCTGCCTTGGAAGTCGACAACGTGCTCATAGTCCTCAAGCCACATGGTAGGCCAGGGTGCCTCCTTGTGGCCGTCGGTGGCGATGTAGCCTCGCTCTAGCTCCACCATCGAGCCTCGGAGCACACAGTCATAGGTGCCGGTGCCCAGGCTGTTGAGCGCCCCATCGGAGTTGTCCAGCCATATCTCACCTACTGCGTCGGGTGCGACTAGCTGGCCGTAGTCCAGAGCGAGGCCTGCGGCTTTGTGGCCTCCCCAGCGGTCCCTCACCTCGTACTTCTTCACGCGGTCATTGGTGGTGAAGGTCACGGTGCCCAGGCCGGCAGATGCTGCTCTGTAGGCTGCGTTGCTGCACGACGCGTAGACATAGCCGTCTCCCCCGCTCATGTAGTCAAGCGCCATGCCGAACGGTCCTCCCTCGGGGTAGAAGGGTGCGTAATCGGACCATTCGGTTTCCATGAAGGTCACAGCATGCACGGCAACCGATCTGACCACTCTGGAGTACTCCTCACCGATCAAGTAGCCGGTGTTGAGCATCCGGAAGGTGTCAACGTAGGTGAGCGATGGCCATGCGTGAGCGAATGCGGAACCGGCATCGGTTCGCTCGATGATGACCGGGTTGCTCCAAGTCGAGTCGGTGACGTCTACTCCTGCGCCGAAAACGACGGCCTGGAGGCACCAAAAGGTCGTGGTTGGCTCGAATCCGTAGGGTTCCGCGTCAATTCGAGCGCCGAAGAGCATATTGTAGTCACCGGTCTTGTGACAGGTGAGTCCGCGGCATTTGTCGAGGTTGGTCTTGCCCCAATTGGTGGCGCCCTGCCAGCCGCCGGCGTCCTGGCGGCGCTTGTAGAGGTCGCAGGCGTTCTGAGCGCTGGTGTCGTCCACGGAGTAGAACACGATGGCATAGGTGTCTGCGCGGTGGGCTGATGTGACCGATTCCAGGCGGTCGTCGCCTGCGCACGTGTGGACGGCGGTCCTGCCGCCGAACGATGCTCCTGAGTCGTTGCTCTCCCTGCAGTAGAGTACTAGATCGCTGGTGGAGATGTAGAAGCACCATACCTTCGTGCCGGCTGTGCAGAGGCTGATCTGATTGAGGACGCTGCAGGTGTCGACTTGGCCGCTCCAGGTGTCCCAATGGTCGGAGTCCTCGGGGTCGGTGATACGCTGCATCCTGAGGGAACCGTTGAGGCTCATGGCTCGGACGACGGAGTGGTCATCGCAAACGACCATGGCGTGGGGATAGTCGTCGGTGGCGTCGCTGTAGAGCTTGGTCCAGTGGTAGCGGGCCTGGGGTCCGATTCTGTCTGAGATCATCACCTCAGCATAGGGCTTTGCCCTGGCCTTCTTTTGGGCTGCGAGAAGTGTCCCTGTCAGGCTCTGCATTTGGTCGCCTCCCTAGTTATCCACACTCTATCCACAACGCGCTGGGGGGTGGTGTCCTGGGCATGGGGGTGGTGTCCTGAGCACCACGGGGGTGGTGTCCTGGGCACCCCTAATAATTACAATAGAAGCATTACAAAAGAAGAAGTACAAAGAACCACTACTGAAAAGGCCGGATTTTCTCTTTTCCTCAATAGAGCGACCTGGACCCGGGTTGAACGCAGGGAGTGGCGAGGGGGCGCATTCGGAAGATCGGGGCGATGCGACCGGAGAGTTGCCATGCGAAGGGAGGCAAAGAGACGTGCGGTCTGTTGATGCAGGTCTTGGCCTCCCGAGCACGGCGAACGGAGGGTAGCACGGCCCTTGCGCCCCCGTCCATCGTTGGAGTTGCCTTTTCTTTAGCAAGCCAACGATGGCGCCACGACCGGAGAGAGACCTCGGGGATGGTCGCGGCTTTGCTGCTGGCCCTTGGTGACGGACCTGTGATGCCGGCGCTTCCTGGCTGGCACCAAAACGACACAGGGATTGTCCTCCCTGGTGGCGTTTTCCGGCCTCTGGTAGCCGGTGGTTCTCCAGGGACGCGGTTGGTGACGCGGGTCCTGGATCCGCCGGCGGTCGCTGTCACCATCGGAGCGCGCGGGGATGGAGAGAAGCAAGGCCGAGGACATCGCAGCGGCCCGCTGTGTAGGGACGCGAGAACCGGAGGCCGCAGCGGTCTCCTCCTGAGCGCGCGGTTCATGGTGTCAGGGGCCCAGGATCCCGAGCTGTGCGCTGTCACCATCAAACGTCCTCATCCACGTCGGTCTCGAAGTTGTGGTCTCTTTCGATGCGGGTGCTCAGGGCCTGGGCCTCGAAGGTCTGCATCTTGTCGGTGACTAGGCGGTCCTCGCGCGCTGGCCAGATGGGCTGTGGGTCTTGCCACACAAAGCCGTCGATCACGTTCTCGCCTGGGCACTCGGTCGCGACGATCCTGCCGTGCGGCGCAACCCACAAGCTGCGATACTGGCCCCAGCCTCCACCGAGGAACTCAGGCAGCACGAGGTAGATCAGCCGCCTCAAGGTGTCTAGCTGCGCCACGGAGGGAACCCACTTGCCCGCTCGGTAGTCTCCTGGCAGGCAGATGGACACGCTCTCAGCGTTGACGTCTGCTCTGCCGGCGTTTGGTAGCTGATAGCACAGCCTCGCTGTGAAGGATAGTTGACCGGACCGTGGGATGACGAAGTGATAGGGGATGGTCGGGTCGCCTTTCTTCTCGATGCGATACCTGGCTATGCTGATCGCGGTCTGGAAGATGGATTCTGAACCGCTGTGGTGGACCACTGCGAGCGTGATCAAGCGGAAGGGACGCCAGAGCTTGGTTAGCGCCTCCATGTTGGAGAACGATTCGATCTCGTTTCGGAGGTCTACGACGCCCTCGATGCCCGCTCGAGGGAAGGCTTTCATCAGCGCGTAGGGGTCTGGCGGTGGAGGCGGGGGCGGTGGCGGTGGGGGTGGAGGCGGTGGTGGTGGAGGCGGTTGCTCTCCTCCCTCCACCCTCTCGAAGAACACGAGGACCGGATGGTGGCCCTTGTAGCGGTGGTCGAGGTTGCTGTCGTAGAGTCCGAGGCCATCGACGCGCTGGCTGTTGCCGACGATCTCCACTGCGTAGGCTCCCCATGGTGCGAACATGGGCATCGATGCCGCCCACTCTCTCGCGCCCTCGGGTGCCATGGGGTCGGCCTTGGGTGACCGGATGACCTCGCCTCCTGGCCACGAGAAGCGGACCTGCGCGCCGGTCCCTGGCGGCAGGACCGCAAACAGCGAGAAGTTGTTGGTCTCGGCCTGGACCTCGACGGCTGTCATGTGCCAGTGCGGGTCCTCTGGCCTCGGTGCCTCTGTCCAGCGGACGGTGTTGACCATGTGCTCGGTGAGATCGTCGGTGTCCCACTCGTCGTCTGGCTCTGGCTTGGGCTTCGGCTTGGGTTCGGGTTCCTCTCCCTGGCAGGCTGCCTCCACTGCGTAGACGACCGGCCTGTGGCTCTCGGGGTTGGGACCGTTGGAGTGGCAGAAGGAAAACCAGCCGGCACCTGGGTCGCCACCTATCCAGAGCGCGATGCCCTTCACCTGTGGATACTGCTCCCCTAGCAGCTGGAGATAGGCGACCGTCTCTTGGCCTCTGACGGTGTTCTGGTCTGCTGCCTGGCCGCTGTTGATGCCATAGGCTCCCTCGACGATGTAGATGTCCTTGCCCTTGAGATACTTCTCGTACTCGAGGAACCGGAGGCCGTGGGCGCGGTCTGCGTACTGGCCTGGGTGCATTCCGTAGGTGTGGACGAAGTGGACGTCGAGCGCGCTCAGTGCGTCGCTGCACCTGCTGGCTTTGAATAGTCCCGATTCTCCGTGGTAGTAGTAGACTCCAACGGGGTCATTGGGGAAGCGCACGTCTTTGTTGCCGACGGTGAGATGCGGCCCGCCGATGCGGATTCCTGGCAGCTCTCTCTTGGCGATCTCGATGAACAGGAGTAGCGCCTCGTTGTAGGCGATCATATCTGCCTCGCGGTCACCGAAGCCTTCCCACTGCGCCCATAGCGGCATGTTGGGTTCGTTGAAGGGCTTTGCCATGAGGTAGTCAACGGGGATGCCGGCGGCGACGCATCTCTCAGCGAGGATGACGGTCTGGTGGGCGTGAGTGCCCCAGGCGGTCGGTCCTCCGCCTCCTCCTGGTGGCTGGTAGTAGCGGCGCAGGACTAGTGGCGGTCGCTGTGCGATCTCCCAGGCGTCGCGTAGAAGCTCTGGCTGTGATTCGACCACGCCATCCATAGCGAGAAGCAAACTGAGGGGCGACCATCTCTTGATGATATCCATGTCTGCGGGTGTGATCCCGCACCCGTTGTGGAAGTGCAACCCCGGTCTCAGCATCTCCTCCTCCTGTCACAACCCCCTCTCCTGGGGGCCCCTCTCCCTCAGGGAGAGGGTAGGGGTGAGGGTGGTGTTTCGTCCCTCGCCTTCGCTCATCCTGAGTAGGCTCCGCAGGGCCCTTGCCGAAGGAGCTAGGGTGAGGGTGACCCCCCACCTTCCTTCCTCTTCGCCAACATCATCCACCCTGTTGTTGCCATACCAGACGTCAGTTGATACAATTGCCTCGCTTCTGCGTCAGTGTACCGCGCGGTGCCGAGCCCATGGCACTTCGCCGGAATGCGCACACCGCTCGACTGAAGGGCGAGCGACCGTGATAGTCATCAGAGCTCTGGCCACACCCTTCATCATTGCTGCCGTCCTCCTGTGCTGCTGCGGACCTGCGGCCGAGATTGCGTTTCCCCCTACGATGGTAGGAGACCCGATCGAGCTCTCCGGCGGATACTCGCTGGGCACAATCCTTCTCGGCGGCCTCAAACTGTACGAGCCTTCATACGTTCTTGAGGGCGACACGACGGTCAAATACCCAATCGTCGTAGACCAAGCCGTGGTTAGAATCGGCTGGAATGAAGACTTCATCCTGGCTGAGCGGCACCCTCTAGGCCACTGGATCGGAGACAAGCCTGATAGTGACCACCCCGCATGGTACATAGTTGTCGTGTCAACGGGGGAAGTGCACTCCAGCTATTCCTACGATGCTTTCCTGCACCTAAGAGAGGAGTTCGGCATTCCCGACACCATCGAAATGCGCGACGCACGTGAGGTCTACTCCGCGGACTAGCCACGCCCCTGTCATTGCGAGCACAGGGAAGCAATCCCCACCTTCCTCAGAACCCACCCTCGTCCATCTCCTCCAGCACGTCCCTCGCCTCGATCACCGCCGACTTCCCCGGCACCGACCACTTCACCTTGTCGAGCTCCGCCACCAGCGCTGCCGAGATCACCCGGTCATCGTGGATCGTCGGCTCCATCACCCCCCACTTCATCCGCTTCTCCTCACCCTCCGAGACCTCGTACCTGCACTCGTCCACCTGTAGCCAGAACTCCCTCCAGTCCTCAGTCCCGTCGTCCCGGAACATCTTGAACCGCCCCGTCTCCACCACCGTCAGGAAGTCCCATCCCAGGTCGCTCTTCTTCTTGGGCGGCGAGAACTGAAACGGGATCACCTTCGACCCAAAGGCCTGCCGCGCCGAGAGAAACGACACCAGCCCCGCGCCCACCCCTGACGCATCGGCCACGATCCACCGCGCCTGCCAGTGCTCGAAGTACCCCCGCAGCTTCCCGTACAACAGCGTGTGCTTCGTCCCCACGTCGGAGAGCACGTCCGCCACCCGATAGCTGGGTGCCGCCAACAGCGGATCTCTCACCGTGCTCAGATCCACCTCGAACACCGTGGCCACCGTCAGGTCCTTCCGCGGCTTGGCGGCCCTCAGCTCGTCGCCCGTTTTCTCCTCGTCTTCCCCCGCCACGTCCAGCGTCGCCGCGTACACCTTGTTTGGCTCAGGACCCCGCATCCGCAGGTGATCGCCCTGCATCAACGATTGGCGGCGGTCGTCGAACATCTGCCCCTCAGCATCGATCTCCTCCAGGTAGTACTGCGTCTTGATCAGCGGGTGATGCCGGCCCTTTCTCGCTATCTCCTGCCGCACGTAATCCCCATATGCCGGCACCTCCTTCGCCACGTCCTCCCAGTCGACGTAGAACACCCGCCGCTGGCCATCCGCGTCCTCCTCGCTGCGCAGCCGCCGCACCTGCTTGGCCAGCATCGTCTTCGACGTCCACACCGTCCCGTAGTACACCCTGGTTGCGTTGGTCGACGCGCCCATGGGGGTGAAGTCAACCTCCCACTTGTCCTCGTCCACGTCCTGCGCCTCGTCGCACTCCAGCATGATGGACGCCGTCGCCCCCACCACGCTGGACGCCGGATCCGCCGACAGGAACACCACCGCCGCCTTGCCCAGGAAGGTCATGTACCCCTCGCGAGTCCTCACCTTACCCCGGTTCCAGTCGTTGTCCAGCACCTCCTCCAGCCTCAGCTTGGAGTTGATCAGTTGGGGCTTGTACGTGGGCGCCGCCTTGACCATGAACCCGCCCTTCCGCTGGAACAGGTTCAAGAGATACGCCTCCAGCTGCGCGCTCACCTCGTTCTTCCCCGCCTGCCTGGAGAAGACCACGGCGAAGGACAGACCCCTTCCGTGCAGCACCGAGTCCAGGATCGCGTACGCCGGCTCCAGCTGGTACTCCCGCAGCGGCCGGCCCACCACCAGCTTGGAGAACCACCTGATGTCCCCCAGGAACTTGCTGACGATGTATTCGATGGGTCGTGCTGGCACATTCGCTCTCCTTCGGCAAGCTCAGGATGCGTCCTTCGATACAGCCTTCGGTGATCCTTCGCGTTGCTCAGGACGGCGCTCAGGATGCACCCTTCGATACATCCTTCGATACGGTCCTTGGGGCCTACTCAGGACACTCAGGATGCATCCTGGCTAGATGCCATCTCTCAGGTTGTCGCGCGCCCAGCCGTCCTCCTGGATGGGTACGCGCTTGTCGATCTTCAACGTCTCTCGCCTGTTGATCTCTTGCAGCTGTGCCTTGAAGGCGTCCAGTCGTCCGGTGGCCCAATCGAGCCAGTGGGCGGGCGTGTCTGTGGACACTCCGGCCTCGCCCACTGAGCTGCGAGATTTCTCCAGCGCAGCGTAAGCTCCCGCTCCGATGACCACGGTCTCCTCGTCTTCGGCTGGCATGGTGGTCGCGGCTGCCCCATCGAGGTCTTTGATCTCCTGGGCCTTGTGGTAGTAGACACGAACCTTGAGGGTGTCTGCGGGCACGTCGCCATCGAGGATGTAGAGCGTGCTGCCCCACAACTCCCACTGTCTCCACTCCGGGGGGTCTTCGGGCGCGGTGCTGGTGTAGGGATACCAGACGCGAACGATCCTGGTGAGACCGGTGAGCGTGGAGATGGAGACCTCCCTGCCGTCTGCTGCAAGGGTGATGGTGCCAGCGATTTGCTGCGGCCTGATCAACGAGTACTCGTGCAGGGCCTTGGTCATGGCGCGGTCTATCTCGCCTGTGGCCCACACTGCGTTTCCAGAGTCGTCCAGGTCTGCCTCTACGAGATCGCGAAGGGCTGCAAGATCGCTCATGCGAAGCTCACAGTGACGCCTGGGTCGGTCCCTGTGATCGTGGCATAGAGACCGACGCCAAAGGCCACATCGAGGACTGCGCAGACCGATTCTCCGGCTGTGGGCACTCCAAGCATGAGGAGGGTATCCCCGGCTGTGGCGACCTCATCTCCGATGACGACGGTTGCAGCGTCCGAGCCCGCTTGGAGGGTGACGCTGTGCAAGATTCCTGGGCCGGTCTTGACTAGCGCGCTGGCTGCGAGATGTGTGTACTTGAACGATTCCATGGTGCTCCTCCTATACCGTGTCTGCACTCCAGATTACCGAGATGGAGCCGTTGTTGGCGACGATGGTGTTCCGGTTGATGGCTTTGTAGACATAGAGCTTGTACGTGCGGGCGTTGTTGATGCGGTCTGCGTAGTGCGCCATGATGGTGCACCGCTCGTTGTTGGCGTTGAAGCGGACGCGGGACGTCTGGCCCTTGCCTGTGGTGTCTCGGTAGACGCGGGTGCAGGCGATGTTCCAGGCGGTCCAACCGGTGTTTTCCATGTCGACGTTCTGCACCACCAGGACGTTGAAGTACTGGCCTCCGGTGGGGGTGACGGTGACTTGGACGCTCTGGTATTGCTGCCAGCTGTTGACGACGGTCTGGCTGCTGCTGCTGTCGCTGTAGCCGAACTCGAAGGTCGGGGGTGAGAAAGAGAGCTTTGCGGGTGTGATCTCTCCGGCTCCGACGTCTGCGGTGGCGATCTCTGCGTCTTTGATCATGCCGGAGGTGACCCACCCGCCGGGCGCGCCGTCGAACGTCGCCAGGATGACGCCCTGAGAGCCGTCGGCTACGAAGCCTACTACACAGGCCGCCCCATCGGTCAGTAGTTCCTCTCCGATGTGGTGTGCCACTGGCACGTCGACGATGATGCGAGACATGGAGCCGAATAGCTGCACGGCGGCAAGGTGGTTGGTGGAATCGTAGCCGTGGATGATGCCTCTCTCGAAGATCATGTGCCCCTGTACTTTGGTGTCACGGCCGCTTCCTCGAGCTGCGATCGGTGTCACCAATATGGTGTCCAGCTGCTGGCCGGGATCCCGAATCGCTGTCACCAATAGGGGGCAAGGGGAGTCGGTGAAGCCGGACCGCTCCCCCTGCCCATCGCTTGCCCCGGTGGTGCTGATGGCACCACCACCAAGGTTAAGCGGCTAGTCTAGGCCTGGGCACCTCCCAGGTACCAGATGAGTAGCGTGAACGTGGCCGTCGGCGTGGAGCCGCCGGTCAAGTTCAGGTCGATCTCGACCTCGCTGCCGGCTGCGATGTGCACAGGGGCCTCGGTGCCGCCCATGTGGACACTCTGCCAGTCGCCGGGGGTGAGGGCCGTGTTAGCCGTTATGGCGGCTATGACGTCCGTCCCGTCGTCCTGGATGTCGATGGTGCAGCCGGTCGGTGAGCCGGTGAACACAGTGGGGTTGAAGGAGACGCCCACGATGGTCATAGCCTCCAGCGCGTCGAAGCCGATCACGCTGTCAGCGTCGGCAAGCGCGGGGCACTGGAAGCTGAGGGTGCGCATTACTTCGGATGCCATGGTGTTACCTCCTGGTTGTCTCGGTCTCAGGCGTGGTCTGCGTACTGGCCCACTTTCAGAAACTTTCGAGTGGCTACCGATAGTCCGTGGACCGACTGAGCCGAGAAGTATGCAGCGAACGCGATTTGGAGACCTTGCGCGAGTGTGTCCGGTTGGCAGGTCCCGACGATGATGAGAAAGGTGAGGTCAGCACCGAGCGCGGAAGCGATGCAGCCGAGCGCCCACGGTAGAACGCCAACGAGGGCGCAGCCGATGAGCCATGCAAAGCGTTTGGCCTCCTTGGGGAGGTCCCGCCATTTCTCGCTGAGCCCTGGCACAAGTTCAAGGACTAGAGCGAGGACGCCGCTGACGATGCTGAGGACGAGGGCGGGGGTGAGCGCTACCACGAGTGGCAGCGAGGCGAGGGCCACGATGGCTACGCCCACCTGTAGGATGGTGAATAGCATGGTCCTGCTCCTTTCGGGTTGCGCTCTTGGTGCCACTGTTGGAGGTGGCCACGTCGAACGCTGTCACCATTAGGCGACGTTGCTCTTGTGCAGCGGGCGATAGTCCGCAACACCTACAGCGACGAAGAAGCGCGCTTTGATGCGCATCTCGTCGTTGGTGAACATGCTGCCCACGACCTGATCATCAGCGACGAACAGCTCGGGCTCTCGCCCGTACCTGTAGCCGATGCAGATCCCTGGGCAATCTTCGGGCGCGCACGCTGCCGCCCAATCGTTCGCGTCGGTCCACTCTGGCACGACGATGACGCTGCCGCTCTTGTAGCGGGGCTCGATGTGGTGATAGGTCGCCTCTGCCGACCAGGGCTGCTCGAAGATGGTGAGCGCGGTGCGCTCAAGCTCGATGGGCACGAGGCAGTACTTGGGCCGTATGCCCAGGACCGCGCTCGACGTCGGCTCGGTCTGCTGGTACACGGCCTGGATGATGACGTCCCACTGCGCGGCGCTCAGGGCCGTGGTCAGTAGGTTGGTGTGACCGCCCGCGTCGAAGAGGGCTACAGCGTCGGCCATGGTCGGGCCTACTCCGGCGTTGGCTGTGAAGATAGCCGAGACGAGGCCAGAGAGGGTACGCCATGCGGCGTTGCCGATCTCGCGAGGGATGCGCTTCACCGCGCCCACGTCGTCGCGGTCGAACATCTCAAGCGTGATGCCGATGTAGCCGCCCTTCTTCACGAAGTCTGCGGTCTCTTCGTTGTCCGACCAATCAAGCTCGGTGTAGCCTGCGCCCTCGGCGACGGTCGGGAGGTTGCCGATGCCTCCGCTCTTGATGAGCGTGACTTGATTCAACGTGCCGAAGTCCTCTTCGTAGACGACTGGCGTCCACCACTTCGGTCTCACGTTGTAGGCCTGAAGCAAGACCTTGTTGAGCACGTTCTTCACGACCGAGGTCATGGAGGCCGTGGTGACGTTGGCCAGCTGGACTCTGGCGGGGTCGAACCGCCCGTAGAAGTCATAGTCACCGCTCAACATGAGGTAGAGCTCTCGGATTCCGGTCAGCCGTGCGATGTCCGAGTGGTCGTCGGGAAGCTGGAGCCCCATCAAACGCTCGAACGCCATTTGCACACGGTCGAGGCTGGTCAACATGCCAGAGACGCGGGGATCGTCCAGCGCGTCACCTGCGCCAGTGATCACCTTGTCTTCCAACATGCCGGCGAGCATAGTGCGGTAGCGCGCGATCTCTGCGTCCAGCGCGTCGGGTGCGAACACTCGACCGGTGAACTGTGCGCGTATCGCCTCTTTCATGGGCTGAGGTAGGTCGCACCATGTCAGCTGTCCCTCGAGGACGGTTTGACACTGTGCGCGTAGAAGCCCCTGCGCCTTCTCGGCTGCGTCGTCTGCTGCCGTAGCGTTGTCGATGGCGAGTGCGGTGTCTTGCACTTCGGTCTCGACGGGTGCCGGCACGGCTGCTGGGACTTCGGTGGTGACTCGCGTCTCCTGGGGGGCTGGCGGCGGGTCACTCTTGACAGGTGCCTCTTTCGGTGTGGTGGTCTTGTCGTCTGGCATGTGTTGCCCTCCTCTCACTGAGTTCAAGACTCTATCGAAGCTCCCGCCCGATGCGGGATAGAACACAAGGTCAACGGAGTAGACAGACCTGATCTCGGTGGCCACCCTGGTCCTGCCGTCCATGTAGTAGCCAGAGAACATGTCTGCGGAAAGCCCGATGTTGGGAACGGGCAGGTCTTTGGCGCGGTCCTCGATGATCTGGTCGACAAGGTTCTCAACCCAATCGGCGGCTGGGGCGTTGGAGAGACGGAGCCGGCCGGTGAGCGCGCCTTTGGTGTGTGCGTCTTCGTCCCAGGTGACGTCTGCCATGACGCCCACGAGGTCGCGGACCGAGGCGCCAGATCCCCAAAAGCCCACGTGATCGACGAAGCAGGAAGCGCCCTGGAAGCGGTCGACCGCGGCCTTGAGGACTGGCGCAGGGAAGCGCCAGTTCGTCAGCGTGTCGCCCGCTTTGATCAGTGTGACGTCGTAGTCGGCCTTGTCGCTGCCGAGGGTAGCGTTCAAGGTGATCCGGACGTGATCTTCGTGCATGATCTCTCGGTCTGGCATGGTCTATTCCTCCTTCGATACGGGCTGCGCCCTTATCAGGATGTATCCTCCCTGCGCCAAACCTTCTTCCAGCCCGTCGGCCCCTGGATGATGGCGACCTTGTGCGGGTACACTTTGTAGCTCATCACGTCCTCGCGTTTGATGCCGAGGGCTTTGAGGGCTTTCTTGAGCCCCTTCTCGTCGTCCTCGATGATCTCAGCGAGTGTGAGGTCGGCGGCGTCCTGGTCCTCCGTGACCATTTCCTCGCGTGGAGGGGCCTCGTCTATGGGGTGCTGGCCCTTGATGTGCCGGCGTAGGCCCGACTTGCTCTTGAAGGTCTTTGCGCACTCTGGACACTGAAACATGACTTCCTCCTTTGTCCTTCGATACGCGGCTTTGCCGCTACTCAGGATGCATCGTTTGGTGACAGCTAGTCGCCCGATCGGGCCGAGCTGGCGGGTTCGCTGTCACCATCGGCGGGGTCTGTGGTGTCCGCTGGTGTTTGCTCCAATTCGGTCATAAGCGCCTCCACGTCGATGATCTCTCCGGCAAACTTGTAGGCGATTTCGAGGGCTTTGCGGGTGGTGATCCAGCCTTCGGCCTTCATGCCTACTAGAAACTCGATGATGTGCTTTGCTGCCTCTGCGGTCTTGAGCGCGTCCTCCTCTCGGAGGTCCGAGACGGTGTAGGCAAGTTGTAGGCCGCCTCGTGGCGTGTGCATGTGCGCGCCGGGGATCTGGAGGGCGCGGTGGTGGGCCTTCTCTATGAGGTCGAGCACCATGTCGCAAAAGAACATCTGACGGTGCTCGTAGTGGCGGATGGTTGGTCCGGTCATCTCC
The DNA here is from genome assembly GCA_030603665.1 of Chloroflexota bacterium. Taxonomy (GTDB): domain Bacteria; phylum Chloroflexota; class Anaerolineae; order UBA7937; family B3-Chlor; genus JAUVXJ01. Next base: position 35,762 of record JAUVXJ010000023.1, read on the forward strand.
GTGGCTGTGGCTCTGGTGGCGCTCTCGCCTTCTGCGAGGTAGTGCAAGGGGATCCCTGCTCCGGCGGCGATCATCAGCCGGAGGGCTTTCCCATCGTCCTTGACGTCCTCGGCCTTGATGTCGGGCTGGACGGGTGACCATTCCTCGGTTTCGTCGGTGACGATGACGCTGCCTGGAGATGGTGGCTTGGCGTACTGCCCTTGCTTGGCCTGAATGTCGGCTGGACCTGCCCCTTCGATCTTGACGTGCCAGAGGAAAGCGTTTTTGTAGCGGTTGACTCTGACGCGATCCTCCAGCCATTCCTTGTAGCGTCTCAGCCAACCGAGCAGAGGGGTGAGGTCGCCCTGTCCTCGGATGCAGCCGACCGGACGGTTGACCGCGTAGTGGAGCATGACAGGTTCCTCGATGTTGTCTTTGGCGGCCTCCCATGCTGGCCACCACTTGCCGATGATGGGCTTGTCGGTCCTCAGCTCATGGTAGCGCAGCTCTCGCTCCAGGTCTTCGGGGTCCGCCTCTATCTGGTCGATCTTCACAGCGGGGATGGCCCGGAAGTAAGAGAGTCCGTCAGCGGGGTTGGTGTGCATGGTGATGAAGATTTCTCCGCTGCGGGTGAGTTCGCTGCACCATTGGTAGTAGCGCATCTCTAGCTTGTTCAGCCGGTGGCTGGTGAGGGCGTTGATGAAGTCGTCGATGTAGCCGACGGGTGATGTGATCTGGATTCCTGCTCCGACCACGTAGTCGGTGGTGAGCGAGACGATGCGGAACGCGAGGGGGTTTGTCCTCCAGGCGGTCAACGCATCTTCGAGGTCGTCTCTGATCTCCCACCAGCGTTTGTCCTGTGGTCCGGCTGCGCCTGAGACTTGGTCCCACCACTTGTTATCCACGACCTTGACCGCAGCCTGGATACGGGCGTCGATTACGTCGCCGAAGAGCCTCCCAGCAATTCTCTCCCTCCAGTTCATAGCACCCCTACCCTTTCCAGCAATATGTTGAGCACCAACCCCACCAGCATCAGGAGCACGGAGACGTAGATCTTGTTCATCGTGACCTTCAACTGCTCTATGTCCTCCGCCAGGTCATCCAGTTGTTCTCTGGTCAGCATGCCGTACACGCAGCCTGGCCGCTCGTCCACGGCCACGCCTTTGACCCTGGTGCTGCGATATCTGCGCAGGACCGCCTTCAGTCGCTCCACTCCCTCTCCGTCACTTGCCATCCCTGATCACGCTCCTCGCGGTTGGCGGGCCGGGGGGCTTCAGTCCTTGCTGGGTCCTGCTTGGTCGCGCCCGCCATGACTCTTGCCCCCCGGTCGCCATCAAAGATCGATACCCAGCTCCGTCGAAAGCTCATCCAGCGCCTTGGCGAAGGCATCCGCCAGGCCGTCCGCGGCGTCGCCAGACAGGGCACGCTTGGCCCGCATCAGCCTGGCTAGCTGCCCCGCGCCTCTGGATAGCAGCTGCAGGGTCTTGGCCGGATCGATGTTCGCTTCCAGGACGCGGCGCATGCAGATGCGCAACATCCCAATCTCCTCATCGACAGAGACGTCGCCTGCAGCCGCGAGCCGCGCGACGTCGAGGAGTTCGTCCTCCGAGAAGGTCCTGCTATAGAAACCGCTCACCTTCCTCACCATCCAGCATGTTTAGGATCGAATCCAGCTCACTCGCCCTGGGCACGACCAGGATCAATGCACGAAAGAGCAACCCGTACAGCCGCACCACCAGCCCCGTGGCGAAGGTCATCTCAGCTCCCTTCTCAGGATGAGCAGGAACAGCAACCCCGTGCCCAGGGTCCCTAGCAGTCCCACCGCGAAGATCGGCCAGAACAGCTCCAGCATCAGGGTCTCGAAGGTCAGCAGCCGGGAGCGCATGGTGCTCACGGCAAACACACTGCCCCACAGCAGGTCCTGCCAGAAGATGAAGGCCGTCAACAGCACCAGTGCGATGACAGCCGGCCGCCGTGGCCTGAGCAGGGAGAAGTAGTAGCAGGCTGCTCCGCTCAAGATGGCGACCAGGCCGAAGACCAGCAAGATCAGTGATTGCCCTATGTCTGCACTCATGGTCTATGCCCATCGCCTCCGCTCCCCAAAAAGAAAGGAGCCCTGGGATCCGCCCCTGACTCCACATCGGGGGCAAATCCTCGGGCTCCCTGACGGCTTTCGCTTGGGGAGCTGCGAGACCCTAGCCTCTTCCTCGCCTTATGGGAGGCTTATGCCGTATTTACGAGTGCTCCACTACTGCCTGATACGCAGGATGTACTTGCTCTTCTGGCGGCTCACATCCAGCTCGGCGCTATCGGGCACCTGCTCCAGGAACCCCAGGAGGCGTTCCAGAGAGGGGAAGACCCGTGTCAGCTCCGATCTGACCTGAGAGGGCTCCCTCACGGCCCTCTCGTGAACCTTCAGTTTACGTACTTTGTCTATGAACCGCATATCAGACATGATCTACCCCGCTTATAGAACAAGTGTTCTAATTATAGGGGAATTCTCCTCTCTTGTCAAGATGGCAGCGCAATCTTTAAGGTTCGCCCCACCCATACCCTCTCCGAGAGGGTTTTCGGTGGCGTGCGGGTCTGGTACCACCCCGGCTGGTAGTAGCACGCCTGAGGGACGGCGCTCAGGGCCAGACTGCTTGAGCCCAAGCGGCAAAACAAAAGGGCCACCATCGCGGATGGTGGCCCTCAACCCACAATCACTAACCTTGCGAAGGTTGGGAACCTTCGGAAGGTTCTTGTCTATCTCTTCCGCAGCCGCATACTTGCGTATCCAGCCAGACCCATCAACCCGCTCCCCAAGAGCAGCATCGTCCCTGGCTCCGGCACAAACTCCTCCTCCAGAACCTCCACCACGGCCTTGGACCCTTCCAGGTCAATCAACCCGCAAGGCCCGCTCACCGTCACCGTGGCCGTGCCCCCATGCTCCGGC
>JAUVXJ010000011.1 GCA_030603665.1 Chloroflexota bacterium
AGAGATCTATCAGCTCCTCGATCAAATCTTCTGCTTGCCCGCTGCCGCCCCAGGGGAGACGGAGGACGTCTACGAGACCCTATCTACACCTACCACAAGCCAGAAAGGAGAGGGCATCCCGGTAACATTATCATTTGAAAGAGCAGCTCCCTTCGGTAACATTCTCATTTGACTGGACACGGGGTGGATGGGCGGCTAGCTGGAGGGGCGGTATGGTCGTTTTGTCGCCAACTGCCACTAGTAGCAAGGGCTGGCTTCAGTACTTCTTCAGGAGGAGGGGCATGCAGCCTGTAGGCCGGACCGTAATGGGCCTTTGGGCTGAAGCTTCACTTCCCTGATAGTCGACTGTCACGTCAAGAACCCAGTTGCCCGCTGGGACCTGTCCACCGAGATCTGCGCGCAGGTCGAAGGGGAGAAAGGAGAGCGTGTAGGTATCTCCAGTGCCTACTGTCAACGGCGCGGTGATCACGCCTCGCGGAGTGGTGATCTCGGCCCAGACACCGGCCTCCGTGACAGCGGCTCCGCGGTCCCAGACGTCAACAGTCATGGTCAGGGTGTCGTGTGCCGGCAGCGTTCCCACATTCGTCTCCACCGTCATGGTGAGCGGCGGTCGGACAGAGAAGAAGGTGGTGGCGGTAGCAGGATCATAGCCAGAGTGTGTAGCGACAAGATCTACCTGATAACTTCCGATTGGGGCGCTACCAAGCAAACTGACGTCCTCCTCATACATGCCTGAGGTTTCGGAGTAGGGCAGATCCACGGTGGTTGTGAACTGGACCGTTGGAGTGGCATAGACGGTCGCGGTCACAACTGTCCCCACGTCAGAGATGGCCTGGAGGTTTTCGTCGAGCACATAGGCGGCCAGTGCCACAGCTTCGCCGGGCAAGACCGTCTCCAAACCGCATACTCCTTCCAGGGTGAGGTTAGGCAACGTCCCTGGGTCATTCACCACGAGGGGTTTCTCGTCGAAGGCGAAGAGATCGCCACCGTACGCCGATACCCGTAGGGGAATCCCGCTGCCAGAGACGAGAGGGGTGATTGTCCAGGTCACAGTCACCGTCTCGCCTGCGTCCAGATTCGTGACTACTTGGTACGTCGGAGACACCTCAAAGAGGGCATCGGTGGAATGCACCGTGTCACTAACCGACACAGTCGCTGTGATAGGGCCGAGAGCAGCACCAGACTGGTTGCTCAGGCTGGCATCTGCGCTGAAGGGAAGAGTACGTGTCACGAAGGTGGGTGCCTGAATCTGGATCCCGAGCTCTCCCCCGGCACCGGCTCCCAGCTCCGCTAGGCTGACGTGATGATAACGCGAGGTCACATCCTCCACACACGAGAGATCGGGGGGGACATTGGGAATCGCGCTCGCGACGCGACACAGGGCGCAATTGACGGCATTGACGGGCTCTGTGTAGCACTGCGACGCGCACCGGAAGGATCGCGTGTATAGACTGCTGGTCGAAGAAAGAGGATACTTGTCGGCCCACGCCTCCTTAACCGTCCAGCCATTGTCCTCATAGACGCTTTCATAGAGCGCGCTCCCCGACGTGGAGTCTGCTTGCCTCCATGAGCCCGTATTGAGGTAGGACTCCACCCAGCCGTGCCCGGCCGTGCCATCGGCACTGTTCCACAAGGCCGCCACGACATTGCGGCTCGGCAAGCCCAACGACCGCAGCAGACCCGTGGTCAGGTCAGCATAGTGGCGACACACGCCAATCTCTCCATAACGTCTTGTCAATAACTCGGTGTCTGCCCAACGTGGCTCAAACGTCACCATGTTCTCGTAGGCGAACTCCGAGTTCACGCGGCTCACTAGGTTCTTCACGGCGTGCTCTGGGGTATCGGGATCCCCGTCGTTTGTGGGAGGTGACGCCATGGTCCAGGCACCCGCTGCGTATTGAGCGTACTTCTGGATTTCGAAGTTGTCAGGGTTGTGCAGACACGATCCCGACTTCAATGCCTCGTTGCCGGAAATGCCGAAGGAGACTGGAGAGAGGGCAATCCGGATCGTCCACTGCCCAGTTGCCGTCCGCACCTGGAGCCACGTCTGCCCGGAGAGAGACTGTCGGTCTATTGGGTCATTGTCCGTTACGTACATCCAGAAATCCGCGATACCCGTGCCGCCAGGGCCGATCGTTGCGGGGGTGAGCTGGACGTTTTGTTGATTAGCCCAATTGGACCCGTTGTGGATACTCACCCCGGCGGAACTACCCGTGTACTGCCCGCCGGTCATGCTAACCGTGGCGTTGGACAAGGTCTGAGACCCGTTGTTCGTGAAGGGGAGGCGCAAATGTACGTGGTCCCCCATGTTGATGCGACCGTCTACCTCATCCACCATCACCGCACTGGTGGGCAGGAATAAGGGGCCGACGTAGGACAAGGCGACCGGGCTAGGCCCGCCCGCCGGCCGGTACGAGAAGTAGATATCGTCAATGTCATCGCGGCCATCAAGCCAGACCGCATATGCATTTCCGCTGACGTCCACGGCTATGCGGGGGCAACACGCCCACTCGGCGCTATCGTTCACCTTGACGCCCGGCTCCCAGGAGCCCCCGGATGATCGGTACGAAAAGTAGACATCCGAGCCTTCGCTGCGATGGTCATAGACCGCGAAGGCGTTGCCGCTCGGGTCCACATCGACGGACGGACTCCACTGCTCTACTGTTCCCGTACCGAGGTTCACTCTGCTATCATTGCTCTCCCAGGCGGCCCCAGAGGCACGGTAACAGGAGTAGATGTCGGGGTCCCCATTGCGCCAGTCGACCCAGACCGCATATGCGTTGCCGCTCGCGTCTACGGCGATGGAGGCCATATCTTGGCGCGCTGGTCCGGCGTCATGGTTCACCCTCACATTGTCGCCCCAGGTTCCGCCAGAGGGTCGGTACGAGAAGTAGATGTCGTCATAGATATCGCTGCCCCCGCTGCGTCCGTCCGTCCAGACCACATAGGCGTTCCCACTCGGGTCCACCCCGATGCTTGGCCAATGCTGCCCCTGCGTTCCCGCATCATCGTTGACCCTGACGCTAGCGCCCCAGGAGTCCCCGGCAGGGCGATAGGAGAAGTAGATGTCGGAGTTCCCGTCACGTCCGTCCCCCCACACCGCATACGCATTCCCGCTGGAATCCACAGCGATGGACGCCGCGGTCTGATTGGCTACACCGCCGTCATCGTTAACTCTAACGTTACCTCCCCATGAACCGCCAAGAGGCCGTAAGGAGAAGTATATGTCCCAGTTGCCATTTCGGTTGTCCATCCAGAGGGCATATGCGTTACCGCTCGGGCCCACGGCGATGGAAGTCGCGTACTGATCCGCGGCAGTTCCTGAGTCGTCGTTTACGCGCTCATTGGGGCCCCAAGAGCCTCTGGCTGGTCGAAATGAGAAGTAGACGTCCGGCTTGTCCCACTCACCCTCGCCGTTACGATGGTCTGTCCACAGCGCATAGGAGTTACCGCTGGAATCCACGGCTAGCCGACAGTCTTTCTGTGCGGCTGTCCCCGCGTCGTCGTTGACCTGGACATTGCTGCTCCACGGAGCATCGGATAGGGGATGAGGCGGCGGCGCGGCAAGGAGCGTGCCTACGCTGTCCAGCTGCTGGGCCGGTCGTGGGGTACCGATCAAGGGATGGACTAGCAGACTCCCGGCAAGCAAGGCGATTGCCGGTATCGAGTGTTTCATCGCCCTCCTCCTGCGGAGTCGCACCGTGCTCGAATACGGGCACCTGCGGGGCAACAAAGCGCAAGCGAGTCAGGCCTGTGGCGTCGTCCGCGCGGTATTGTGCCACATATCGAACAGAATGTCAAAGTCTCATCCAAGATGTCGCACGCTCAGCGGGGGCCAGCGAGAGCCGACGGTGGACGACGAGCATGGTGGGATGGGAGTACCGCCGCACAATGAAGGAGGCTAGATGGGTGCGGAACCGGTCGATCATGGTCAGCTCTGCGGCGATGGGTTGGCGAAGGAATGGCACCACAGTTTAGCAAGGGTGTCAAGATGCACGAGTGGGCTCTGTTCGCGGTCTTGTTCGCCTAAGCGTCGGTCCAGGGGAGAATGGCTATTGTCTGTGCGCATGTGCCTCACCCGACCTGATCTAGTGATTCCTCAGGGTGAGCGGCACATACAGTCTGTGGTCGGCCGCGACCGCATAGATCTCGGCCACGACCTCGGCCGTGATCTCATTGTCGGCGACCTCCACGTGGGCACCGTCCGCGTAGTTGTCGGTATCGGTGAAGCCATACAGAAGGTGCTGCCAGTCGTCGTATCCCCCAAGGTCCTCGGCACTGTCGGAGTCATTGCACCCAGCAAAACCAAGGTAGTTGATGTTGACCGAGACATCGCTCTCCATGGTTCCGTCACCGTCCCAGTCGACGGCTCCGTCCGCAGGCCGAGTATCTCATTCTCGTGGTCCCAGGGCCATGTCGTAGAGGCGTCCCACTTCCAGATGTCTGAACCGAGCGGGGACGGCTTCAGACAGAGGGACACCCCATTGCTGTTCGAAAGAACGAACGTCTGAGCCAATCTGGGCAAGCACGCCAATCCACTCCCCGGGGCTCCCGATGCGGTCGATTCCGAGCCGCTTCCTCACGTTGCTGTCGAATGCGGGTCCGATTCGCCCATTTGTCAGCAGGAGTATTGCCTTCGAGATGCCGACGCAACTGGCAGGGTGAGATATGGGCAGCTGTCTGAAGATGCTCCACAACTCGTCCATGGCGTCGCGCTGCGATGCGCAAATGCGATGGATGCTCGGGAGAGTGATGCCTTGTACAGCTCCCAAATGCGGTTGAGCCCACTCGATCAGGTCATCCAGGAAGGGGGCCTCGTGGGGTGATTCTTGGTGGTCTGCTTCTGCCCGCGTGCTTCGCAGCTTGTATGGCCTGACTGCCTTCCACTTGCGGAGGATACTCGCGAAGTTGCGAACTTGATCTGAAGCCGGGCTATTGAGCCACTCTTCCCAGTCGGATACGTACCTCTTCCGAAATCCGCCTACTGCCTGAGCCAATTCCTGAGGGGTCATCTCGGAAACCACCCGAACTTGCACCACACCCTCCTCTAGCCTCATCTAGTCCACGTCCGGAAGACGCAGCGCGCGCATGGTATGAGCCGCTGTCGTCCTCGGCGGGTGGTGAATGAAGTAGCGCGGCCTAGGGGCGATTGTAGCAGAGACTACGTGAGTTGGCAACGGCGGGTGGGTGGCTAGCTGATGGGCCGTTGCTGGTCGAGGAGGAGGACGGACCACTGTGCGGTGTCGCGAACTGCCCCGACAGGGCCGATCCTTCGGGAACAACCTCTTGACATACTTAGCGAGTGAAGATATAGTAGATGGATCACGTCCAGAGGACGCCCAGAGATGGACGTGGCCGGGAATGGCCGAACCTGCGGGCGGAAGCACGAAAGAAGGGATGAGATGCCTATCGTGGACGACGATAAGTACTTCGAGCTCTACCTCGAGACCCGGTCGAGACAGGTCAAGCAAATGGACCGCCACAGCACACAATTCGAGCACTACCTCACGGTCATCATGGCCATTCTGGCGATCACTGTCGGACTGGCCGCGCAGCTGGTGATCAATGGGGTCGAAACTCCGGTGCTCTGGTTTGGTGTGTGCGTGGTGTTTGGTGTCAACAGTTGCCTTGGATACATTGGCACCAAGTCGTGCGATCGGTCTTATCAGCGGTTCTTGGAGGAGGCGTCGATCGCGGCGAAGCTTGAGAGATACTTCGGGCTCAGCAGCGAGAGGCCGAGACCCCGAGATCTACAGGGAGAGCTGGCCCCTTTTCCGGAAGACAAGCGTCTTGTGCCCAACCGCTGGGCGGACGACCTGGAGCCATACGAGACGAGCGAAGCGTTCAAGATGGACAAGATGTCCGAGGGGGTCAACAAGCATGTGCGCTCGGTGCTCTGCCTGCTATCGGCAGTCAATGGCGTGCTTGCTGTGGCGGCTGTAATGATGGCGCTGGGCGGGGGATGGTCTATGGTCGTCTCTGAGCCGGGTTCGATCTTGCTGGTGGGCGGCGGCCTCGCCGGGCTGGCAGGATACGCCACCTTGCGCTGGAAGAGTAGAGACTAGGCCACCGAACACAACGTAGATGCTAGAAGGGCTGTTCCCGGAGGGGATGGCCCTTTTGTTTTTGGGCGGGACTTGGCGGCGGGGAAAGGAGGACTTGCTGTCTGGAGGCGACGCATGTATCAGACGCCGTCAGGTAATTCTGATCGACGAGCGCGTTCAAGCGGCCGTGAAGGTGGTGGATGACAAGTGGTGGCGGCAGGTCGATGGCGCAGCAGGCCCCCAGGACAAGAAGTGGTGGGATCTTCGGGACGATTTCGAGGACGCACTGGAGGCGTGGAGGACGAACCCGCTGGCCTTTCGCGTTGTCGCTCTCACCACGGACTACGTGGTGGGTAACGGGATCCAGATCTCCTCACCGGTGGGGTATGTCGAGCGGTTCGTGTCGGAGCTATGGGCGCACCGCCAGAACAAGATGCGGATGCGGATCTACACCTGGTGCGAGGAACTGGTTTCAGGATTCCGTTTCGGGTATCTTAGCACCTTTCAAGAAGATCCAAGCCGCGAATAGTATTTCCCCAAGTGTCATGAGGAGGACTACCGGGAAAAGTATTGCTTCGTAGTTGGCGTAGTTGGGCAAGATAAAATGCGTTAGAGAATCTAGCACATAGCCAACACCTCCTATAATCACCCAGATACCCAGAATCCTGGGAAAGTAGCCAGACTTGTAGATTAGGTAGCCGAGGGGGAATAGCCAAAGGCCCCAGAATATCGTGGCAATGAGCTGTCCTTGCGCGTTCAAATTGAGAAATAACGTCACCAGGGCATGCAACTGATTTGGTTCAAATGCTTTCAAGTAATCAGCACCGTTCAATACTAGCAGGGTAGCTAATCGGTTGAGAGTATTGAGCATCGCAATAGGTATACCGACCAGAGCGAATACCACCATAAGCGAAGCATAGCTTCTGTTGACTGATTTGAATAGCTTGTACAGAAGTAGGACTACGAAGATTTGGATTACCTGAACCGTTAGACTGCCAACAATGCCCATCCGGAATAGCAGTTCGTTAGCCAGGATATTGCTGGCTGTTGCCATGGCATCTCCGGCCACAATAACGGTGGCGGGAACATACATTACGCCGAAGAGCCCGAGTACAAACCAAATGGGATACAGGACCCTTAGGGCTGTTACAGCTCTGCGCTTAGACGAATCGGCCATTGTTGCGGCCTTTTTGTTTGACTTCGTCTTCTCTTCGGCAGTCATTCTTCTTCTCCTTTTTGACTATTGCGAGATTGGTGAGATCTTACGCTTGCAGTATGGACGAGAAGTGGTACCGGTGTCAAGCCCCAAGCGGGAAGTGTGATGCCCCAAAAGCGTCAATCAGAGGGTTACTTTTCGGTACAGACCTGTCTGAGCTGACACACTCGCCGAGTGTCCGCTCGAGCGCTGGCTAGGCGTCAGCCACTCTGTACAGATTGGCCCGTCCCCGCTTGCCCATCAACTTGACTACCCCCGCTTCTCGCAGACAATACACCATCCTCTGCGCCAACTGTCTCCTGATACCTATCGCCTCCGACAAATCTCTCGCGGTAAACGCCCCCAAATCCTTGGGAAGAAACGCTCGCCAGTCTGCCGGCTCCTCATACAACCTCTGCCCTACCACTCCCAGCAACCGACGCTCCTCAATAGCCCATCCTCTCCTGCGCCATTTCCGCTTCCCCGTATACCGCCTCACCTCTTCTTCCCTTATCATCAATACTTCCAGCGAGAAGTTGGGGTTCGCCAGCAACTGTGGGAAGCTCACCATTTCCCAGAACAGATCCTCCACCCGACCTCTCTTGGGCGATTTGCGACGAGTGATTCCACCACTGTTTTCCTTCACCAGCTTGACGATCCACTTCTCCTGGGCTATCGGATAGATCAATCGTATCTGATGTGAACGCGCCAGATTGCTCAGCTTCGACTTGATGGATGCAAGATTGCCGGTCTGGATTTCCAGCAACAGATCGTCTCGAACGATATCAATCACAAACCCATCAACCGCGACTTCAAATTGGTCTCCTGGCTGCGCGTACCATTCCTTCAACGATGCGTGGAGCGGCTTTTCATTCAGCAACCCAATTCCTGACATTTCAATCCAATTCCGTGTCGATTCTTCTGGCGCCCAACGGCTACGCTCACCTGCCGCTGAGGAGAAGCCGCTGGCAGAAGGCAATCATCACCTACTGTCTCTGGTTCTTGGTCACGCAGCGAGGCGTGAGGGTGATTCTAGCAGGGTGTACAGGCGTTGGCAATGGTGGATGTGGAGCTAGCTAGCTGGTCCGCAGATTCGGGACCAGCAGGAACAGGGCAAGCGACGCTGGCTTGTTATCGGGATCGAGGGGGAGCACCGCGGGAGGCAGCGACCCAAGACACGGGTAATCCGGAGGTGGTCACCGATTCCCGCCACGGCAGACCACTCTGCGTCACGATGCCAGATAGCGCGCTCGAGTGCTCATCGGCAACAAAGAGAGAAAGGGGCTGCGGGCTGCAGCCCCCTTCCTGTGTTCGCTATTTGGATTCGCTAAACCGCTAGAGGCTCTTCAGCTTTTGGTTCAGCTCGGGCACCACGTCTGCGTAGTCCCCCACAATCCCATAGTCGGTGAAATTGAACATGGGGGCGTTCTCATCCTTGTTAATGGTCACGATGATCTTGGAGTCCACGATCCCGACGGTGTGCTGGATCTGCCCCGAGATGCCCACGGAGATGTAGAGGCTGGGCTTGCATTTCTTGCCAGACAGCCCGACCATCCTCTCCTCCGAGAACCACTCCCAGTCGCTGGCGGGGGTCTTTGTGCAGCCTATCTCAGCACCCAGCAGACCGGCCAGCTCCTCGATCATGGCCAGGTCCTCTTGGGACTGAACGCCGCGGCCAACGCAGATCAACACCTCCGCCTCTTCCAGGTTGACCTCGTCACCTGCCTTATCTCGTCTCTCCACTACCTTGACCGGGGGATCCTCCAGGTCAAGATCCACGTTCACGACTTCCCCTTGCTTCGCCTCTGAAGGGCCCAGCTCGAAGGTCTTGGGCATAACGGAGATGACCTTCTTCGGGGTGGTGACTACCTGAGAGGCCATTGTGTTTCCGCCGTAGGAGTATCTGTCCGCCTCCAGATTGCCGTCTCGCACGCGCATGGCGTTAGCGTCAGTGATGGCACCGGCATTCAGCTTTTGTGCGACGCGACCGGCCAGCTCCTTGCCCCTCTTGGTGGACCCGATAAGCAGGAACTCGACGTCTCCGCTCTCGACGATCTGCTGCAACGCCGCAGCAAAGGTCCCTACATAGAAGTCACCGAGGGCAGGATGCTCGGACACGTATAGCTTGTCAGCCCCGTAGGAGAAGTAGTCGTCGGCCTTGCCGGCCGCGCCATCTCCAAGCAACGCAGCGCTGACCGTTGCACCCAGCTCCTCTGCAAACTCCTTGCCCGCCGAGACCAGTTCCAGGGCCGTACCGTCATTGTCACTGTAGATCAATATCTCCGACATCTCTACCTCCCCAATACTCCTTCCTTTGTTAGGGCATCCACGAGGGCGTCGATCTGCTCGGCCAGATTGCCCTTGAGGATGATGTTCTTCCTGTCCTGCTCAGGCGCCAGGTTGCTCAGTGTCTCCACACTCAGCGCATTCTGGCCTACCTCGTCGGCAGCCAACCCGAGGTCGTCAGGACCCCACTCGTGTCTGGGCTTGGCGCCGGCCTTGCGGATGGCCATGAACTTGGGCAATCGAGGTTCGTTAATCTCCTGCGCCACTGTCACCAAGGCTGGAAGATCCGCCTCCATGACCTCGAAGCTCTCTTCCATGTTCCTCACCGCCTTGACCTTGCCATCCTGGACCTCCAACTCGCGAACGTAGCTGATCATTGGGAGGTTCAGGAGTTCGGCAAGCGCCGACGCGACCACACCCGAGTAGTTGTCCGTGGAACCCTCGCCAAGAATGACCAGATCGTACGACCCCGTCTTCTCGATGGCCTTGGCCAGCACCTTGGCTGTCCCCATGCTGTCGGATCCCGCGAAGGCTGGATCGGTCAACAGCACCGCCTCGTCGGCGCCCATGGCCAAGGGCTCCAGAATGCCCTGCTCGATCTTATCTGACCCCAGGGCCACGACGGTCACCTTGACGTCCTCAACAGCTTCCTTGATCTTGGACGCCTCCTCGATGGCGTTCTTGTCCAGGTCTCCCCAAACAAGAGGCACGTTGTCCAAGATAGGCTCCCTGTCCTTGATCCGAATCTGCTGTAGATCCGGGATCTGCTTCATGCACACGATTACGTCCATTTCCTCTTGCCCTCCTTGAAAGAAGTCCTATTCCAGCACCAGCTTCCCATCACAGTGGACAGGTCCGGGGCTGGAGCCTAGCCAAACCTGTACTGGATACCGAAGCCGCCTCGGGCGTAGTTCCAGTCCAACGCTCCGTGGATGCAGGCGATCCTACAGGTCCCACACTCCAGGCAGCCGGAGCACTCCACCTCCATCTCTTCCGTCTCTCTGTTAACCGAGTATAGCTTTCCCGGACACACGTAGAGGCAGAACTTGTCTTCACAGGACCTGCAAATCTCCTGATCGATGATGATATGCGCGTCCTTGTCGATCTTGAAGACATCCAGTCCTAGCTTGGTTTCTACGTTCATGCGGTGGTCAACCCTCCAGGGACTCTTGATCAGATGCGAAGCATACCTAGGCCATCTTTGATGGTCGACCAGTTCAGGAACTTGCCGACTCCCTCCCGGATGACTGTCGTGGAGATCTTCGGCTTTGGCTTCTCGTCTATCCACATCAACTCCGTGAAGATGTCACACACCGCCTGAGGATAGAAGTTGAACAGCCTCGGGTTCTCCATGAAGCCGAGCACATGACGGAAAGTCTCCAAGTCCTGGAGTGCAAAACTGTCCTTCAGTAGCTCCTCGTAGTGGGCCAGGGAATCCGCAGAGTAGTCCCCTTTCTCTCTGGCTTTGAGAATGGCCTCTGCTGCCATTACACCCGACGCCACAGCGAATTCCATCCCCCTGACAGTGATGAGCATGTTCAACCCAAGACCAGCCGCCTCCCCAATGACCACGATCCCGTCAGAGTACAGTTTAGGCATGGCATTGATCCCTCCCTCGGGGATCGCATGCGCTGAGTACTCGACGATTTCGCCATCGGCTACGAGGTTGCGGATTTCGGGGCGAGCCTTGAAGTCCTCCAGTATCTCGTGCACCTCGATCTTGGGCTCTCTCTCCATGAGCGACTCGATCCCCACCACCAGGCCGAGCGAGATGCTATCCTGGTTGGTGTAAATGAACCCACCTCCCAGCATCCCTTTGGTGAGAGTCCCAAAATACAGTTGTGCAGCTCCCTCACCCGGCCCCAGATTGAACCTCTCCTCTATGGATTTGGCGGGCAGCTCGATTACTTCCTTGGCAGATACTGCGAAGTGCTTCGGCTGTTGAGCCTGCCGCAGACCCGCTTTCTCAGCGATCAAGGATAGCACACCATCGGCGGCCACGACGACGTCGGCTCGGATCTCGTCCTCCTCACCCATGACTATGCCGACCACCCTGCCGTCCTCCACAAGCACATCATCGGCGCGATACTTAGGCAGGACGAAACCTCCCGCCTCGGCGACCTTGTCTCCGAACCATCGATCGAAGTTGGACCGAAGGATTGTGTAGCTATGGTATGGCTCCTCCCTGAACTTGTCGTTGTCCAGGGTTATGGCTGTGGAAGCGCCCTCCGCCATCATGGTGATCGTTTCCCTGGTGACGTGCCTCTCCAGTGGAGCATCATCCCAAAGATCAGGCAGGTAGTGTCTCAGGGGGTGCATATAGATCCTGCCTCCCGTCACGTTCTTGGCTCCCGGGTAGTCTCCCCGCTCCACGACCACGGTGTCGACCCCCGCTTGCGCGAGGACGTAGGCTGCGGAAAGCCCCGCCAGACCGGCCCCAACAACGACGACTTCTACCTTCTCTTCATCCGCCTCAGTCACCCTTTGCCACCTCTTTCAAACCCTTCGGATAGCGACGAGCGAGGTCAGGGTACACATGCTTGTAGCTGCCCCAGAGCTCTCTCCATTCCTTCTTCGTGTCGCCCACGACCTTGGCCGGCACGCCGACCGCTACCTTCCCTGCCGGGATCTCGGTGCTCTGGGAGACCACCGCGCCCTCGCCCACGGCAGCCCATTCCCCCACTGTGGCGTAGTCACTGACAATGGACCCCATGCCAAGCACGACGTAGTCCTCCACGGTAGCCGTGTGAACGATCGAGCCATGACCCACCGTGACGTAGTCACCTATGCGCGTAACCTGGTCGGGTCGCGCGTGAATCACGCAGTTCTCCTCTATGCTCGTGCCCTGACCTATGACGATCTCGCCGTAGTCGCCTCGTATTCGAGCGCCAGGGCCCACGAAGCAGTCATCGCCCAAGGTCACCAGGCCGATGACGTCAGCTGAGGGATGCACGTATACGTTGTCGCCAAGTGTGGGGACCCTGTCTTCAAACTCATAAATGGTCACTATTGCAGATCTCCACAGCGATGAGCATGCGCCGATGTCGGAACTCAGTGGATAACCGATGCACCCCACCGACCATCATCCCAGATGACCGCGGGGAAGCTATCAATGGTGCAGACGTGCTTCCAGGGGGGACATGCGTCCCCCCTGGTTTGTTACGGTAGCTCGCAGGCACGCCAATGGGACCACCTAGGAAGACGTCAGCGGTCTAGTGACCCTCCTGGGTGCCTCGGAACGGCACAGCCTCATCACCAAGCCAGTCACGGCCCATGATGATCTTCATCACGTGGTAGCCGCCCTCAGCACCGACCAGATAGGACATGGTGCCTCGGAGTGACATCTCCAGCGGGGTATCCTTGGTGTAGCCGAACCCGCCGTGATACATCATGCCGTTCTTGGCCACGCGCACTCCCAACGGAGGGGAGTAGCACTTGCACAAAGCGATGGTGCGGTTGATTTCACGGTAGTCGATGTCGGACCCTTCCTTGCGGGACTGGTCGATCAGCCAAGCACCCTTCTGGAGCATGAGCTTGAGCATCTCCAGCTCGGCCTTGTCGTCCACCATCTCAAAGGAGATAGCTTCGAAGTTCATCAACGGTCTGCCGAAGAGCACTCTCTGCTTGGTGTAGTCGCGGCTGATCTCGAGGCACCTCTCAGCGCCGCCCAGGCAAGCAGCTGAAACCACCGCTCGGGCAACGTTGAACCCAGCCATATTGACGTAGAAGCCCTTGTTCTCCTCACCCAGGATGTACTTCTTGGGAATCTCGACATCCTTGTAGATGAAGCCGCCAGTGGAGAGCCCCATACGGCCCATGTCATGGTACGTTGTGTAGCTGGTGCCAGGTGCGTCGGCGGGGAAATACGCGAAAGTCGCACCCTTGTACCCCTTCTCAGGGTCGGTCAGGAACAAGGTGCAATGACCGCCGCCTCTCTCTGTTGCCTCACGCACGCCACTGATGTAGGCCTTCTCACCATTGACGATCCAGCTATCCCCAGTGTCCTTGGTGGCGACGGTCTTGATGTTGGCCAGGTCAGAGCCTCCACCGGGCTCAGTGGTGTTGATGCCCATGAACCACTCGCCAGAGGCCACCTTGGGCAGCAACTCCTCCTTGACCTCCTCGGTCGCGTAGTCGACCAGGATCATGGACCAACCGATGCACAGCAGCGTGTACACCGGGAGCGACATGCTCAACTCGCCGTGAGCCAGCTCCATGATGGTGTTTACTGCGTACTGCATCTCCTCACCTGGGACCGCACAGCCGCCGTACTCCTCAGGAATGGTGATACCAAAAATACCCAAGTCGGCCATCTTCTCGATGATCTCGTTGGGTATACTGTGCCATTCCTCGTCGATCTTTCTGGCTATGGGGTCTAGCTCCTGGTCAGCAAACTCCCGTACTGTCTGCTTCCAGAGCTCCTGCTCAGGAGACGTTGTGAAATCCATCAGATTCTACCTCCTTCAGTCTGATAATTCGACGAAAACCAGCATATTATAGCACAACTACTGATAGATGTCAAACTAAGCCATGCCCGACGACGAAGTGCCATGTATTGTAACGAGCTGTGACTCAAACGACTCGATCATGGTCGCTTTCTCTCCCGGGTCGAGAAGCGACGCGTGTACCGCATTCATGACGAGACCCTGCAGATCCTGCCGATCAAATCCGAATCCGGCTGCTATCTTCAGGTACTCATCGGTCAGTGTCGTGTCGAAGAGAGTCGGGTCATCCGAGTTGATCGTCACACGCAAGCCTTCGGCGATGAGCTGAGGCAGGGGATGACTCTCCAGGTCGGCCACTACGCCAAGGCACACGTTACTGGTCGGACACACTTCCAGCGGGATCTGTCGCTCGCGCAGCTCCTCGACCAGCGCCGGATCTTCCAGGCAACGTACTCCATGTCCGATCCGCACCGCACTGCAAGTTCGGAGGGCGCTCCAGATGCTATTCGGCCCGGCGGTCTCCCCCGCATGTGGAACGCACGGCAAACCAGCCTGCTGAGCCATGACAAATGCTTCGGCAAACTTCTCCGGTGGATGCTCGCCCTCGGGGCCACCCAGGCCCAGTCCCACCACGCCATCGCCCATCGCGCCGATGGCCCACTCTGTGGTCATCCGTCCCTCGTCGGCGGGAACTTCGCGCGGTATGTCGATGATCAGCCTCATCTGGGTGCCCAGCGCCTCCTCGCCCCAGGCTCGCGCCCGGTTGAGTGCGGCGAGTTGCTCCTCAAAAACAAGTCCCTTCTGTATGTAGTGAGTATAGGCCGTATACGTCACTTCGCTGTACAGGATATTCTGCGCGGCCTGCCCTTTCAAGAACTCCCGCGCGATGAGCTCGATGTCTTCGATAGTGTGAATACATTCTGAGAGCGTCAAGTACACATCCACAAAGTTGGCAAAGTCGGTGAACCTGTACCACGATTGCAGTTCCTCAAGCGTGGTAGCGGGCAGAGGGATATTGTTCCGCCGGGACAACTGAAGAAGCGTTTCCGGCCTCACAGCACCCTCGAGATGGACATGCAGCTCAGCTTTGGGCATTCGCCGCGCAAAATCGGCCAGCGTCATATGTGCCATTCTACACGAGGCCGATAGAGAATCCCACCCGACTTGTGGGGATACCGTCTCACACTGCGGTGCATGTGCCCGCCCTGAGAGTGTCGACAATGGCATAATGACGGCGACTCTGCCACCGACCCGAATCAGCAGCCCCCTGCCCATAGACACATCCAGCGCCTCTGCCTCTGGCAGCAGTTGCGGACCAGCCTCAGGGCCTTGAGCTGCGCGGGTCTGTCATCTCCAAGCCGTCAGTTCCTGACGCGCTCCCCCTCGTACATCCTACCAGCACGAGGTTAAGACTAGGTCCAAGCTGAGTCCTGGTCTGTGGCCCAAGCAGGGCATCTCTCCCACCGGCCTTGGCCCTGCTGTCTCCGCTCCGGCGTTGGTCCACCCCTGCTGAGAACTCTTGCTCGCGGGCCCGCAAGTTGCTATAATGAATACGTCCCTCACTATGGTCACCTACGAAAGGACTTGCGCCAGCAAAGTACATGAGAGTCGCCTGGTTTGGACATAAGGCCAGAAAGCGCGGCAACGGCCTTGTAAGTTATTCCAACCAACTGACAGAGGGATTGGAGGCTCGCGGCGCACAGGTACACTTCTTCTATCACGGTCCCCAGCACGACGAGACAGGGCAAGTCCGTCGCGTGAGGCGACTCGGTTCCTTCAATCTCTTGGATCACGACCTGTTCACGTCGCCGCGCTCTGGGGCAATGATCGAGAGAACCCTGGCAGACGAGGACGTTGACATAGCCCACGTGTCCCTCTCCTTCTCCAACCTGGATTTCACACTGCCCCGGATGTGTCACCGCCTAGGGATCCCCATCGTCGCTACTTTCCACGCGCCTTTTGACCGGCGCGCCAGCATCTGGGGTTTTGCTTCGCGGTGGCTGTACCGCATCTGGGCCGTGGCGCTGGCCAGATACGACGCGGTGGTGATCTTCTCCCACGAGCAGAAGCGCATCCTGTCAGAGTACGGCGTATCATCAGATCGCATACATGTCATTCCCAACGGGGTGGACACTCGCCTCTTCCGACCTGGCCCCTCAACCTACAAGCGGGAGTTGGAGGCAGAGCTCCTGGTGGTCTACTGTGGCCGTCTCGATCCCGAGAAGAATGTGAGTGTCCTGCTGGACACGTTCCACAGTCTTCAACTATCGCCATCCTGCAAGGCGGTGATCGTGGGGAATGGAGTCGAATACGAAAGGCTACGCAGCCGATACGCAGGGGAAGCGGTAGTATTCGGGGGACTGGTCAAGAACACTGATTCGCTCAGGCGCATCCTTCAGGCGGGCGACGTGTTCGTGCTGCCCTCCGAAGTCGAGGGACTGTCCATCGCCATGCTCGAGGCTATGGCTTGCGGTATGGCCACCATAGCCACCGATGTGGGAGGCGACGGTGAGGCGCTTCGCGGCGCCGGCATCGTTATCGATCCCACCGATTTGCAGAGCCAGCTTGCTCTGGCCCTGAAGATCGTGCTGGAGAACCACGGTCTTCGGCACTCTCTGGGCAGGAGTGCGCGTCGCAGGGTCGTGTCGCGGTACTCCCTAGAGCAGAACATCGACCAGGTAGTGAGGTTGTACGAACGTCTTCTGACGACGGACGACTAGCGGGTCTAGAGGGCTGGCCGTGGTGTTGCATGGCCCGAAGACAGGAAAGGCAGGCAGACGATGAGGATTATCATCCCCATGGCTGGACTGGGAACCAGACTGAGGCCCCACACCCACACCACGCCCAAGCCTCTTCTCCAGGTCGCAGGGAAGACTGTGCTCGACCACGTGCTCGACAGGTTGGAGGGCCTGCACATCGAAGAGGTCGTGTTCATCGTCGGACACCTTGCGGATCAGATTAGGGAACACGTCGAGGCCCACTACGACTTCCCGGCCCGGTATGTCGAGCAGATGGAACCGAAAGGCCAGGCTCACGCTCTGTACCTGGCGCGGGAACACCTCGTCGGGACCGTCTTCATCATCTTCGTGGACACCATCTTCGACGCCGACCTCGGCTTCCTCGAGGAAACATCCTCTGACGGCGTGATCTTCGTGAAAGAGGTGCAGGACCCCAGTCGCTTCGGGGTAGTAACCGTGGAAGAGGGGTACATCACAGGCTTTGTGGAGAAGCCCGACCAGCCTATCTCCAACCTCGCCATTGTGGGTCTCTACTTCGTCAGGAACTCAGCGCTGCTCTTGGAGTGCATTGAGAAGGCGCTAGCAGAAGACATCAAGACCAAGGGAGAATACTACCTGGCAGACGCCCTGCAACTCATGGTGGACCAAGGAGCAAGGCTGGAACCCGCCTCGGTCGATGTCTGGGCGGACTGTGGCAAGCCGGAGACGTTGTTGACCACCAACCGCTACCTGCTTACGAAGAGCGGGGGCACACACGGAGAGACCACAAACTCCGTCATCGTGCCTCCCGTACACATCTCATCCTCCGCCTCCATAACCGACTCGGTGATCGGGCCGTACGTGTCCATCGCCGGAGATGTGCAGATAGAGCGTTCCGTGCTCAGCGACTCTATCATAGATGAGGGAGCTCGCATCGAGAATGTCGTACTTCGAGAGTCACTCGTAGGAAACCGCGCCGAGATAAGGGGTCGGGCACTCAAGGTAGACATAGGAGATGACTCCAGTCTCGGCTAGCGCTTCCAGGAGATGAAGCACAGGGTTCACGTCGAGTGCTATTCCGGCAGCCGCTACGCTGAGCGGCCCGTCACCTTTGAGTTCCTCGGCCAGACCCACGTGGTCAAGGCCGTGGTCCAGACATGGCGAAGCCCCTCAGCGCTTCATTACCGGCTTAGAACTGAGGAGGACGAGAGTTTTGAGTTGACATACTATGAGGGAACCGACGAGTGGGTGATACACAGTCCAGATGCAATCGCCAGTGAAGCCAAGGAGAGAAGAAGCATGAGAGAAGTCCTCGCAAAGAGAATAGGGGCCGTTCCGCCTTCCGGGATCAGAAAGTTCTTCGACATCATCGCCACCATGGACGACGTGATATCGCTAGGGGTCGGGGAGCCCGATTTTGACACGCCTGCGCACATCACGCAGGCAGGCATACGCTCGCTGGAGGGGGGCGAGACGAGCTACACGTCAAACGCGGGCATACTCGAGCTAAGAGAGGAGCTATCAAAACATCTGTCACGATTGTACGGGGTGAACTACGATCCTGCCGAGGAGCTCCTGATATCGGTCGGCGTATCCGAGGCGCTCTTCCTGGCATTGTTAGCTGTGGTCGATCCCGGCGACGAGGTCATCGTACCCGAGCCTTGTTTTGTCTCCTACAGACCCGGTGTGATCTTCGCAGGTGGCACGCCCGTGACAGTTGAAGCCAAGGTTGAGAACCAGTTTCAAATCACAGCAGACGACATCGAGGAGAAGATCACTCCGAAGACCAAGGCGCTCCTCATCGGCTATCCCAACAACCCAACCGGCGCGGTGATGAGCCGTGAGCGCCTGGGGGAGATCGGCGCCTTGGCGGAGAAGCACGACCTCATCGTTCTCTCGGATGAGATCTATGATCGTCTCGTGTACGGCGTGGAACACGTCTGCTTTTCCTCGCTGCCCAACATGCGCGACAGAACCATCCTGCTGAGTGGATTCTCCAAGACATACGCCATGACGGGATGGCGATTGGGATACGCCGCGGCACCAGCCGAAATACTCGCCGGCATGCAAAAGGCGCACCAGTACATTATCATGTGCGCTCCCACCACAGCGCAGGTCGCGGGCGTCGAGGCGCTCCGACACGGCGAGGACGCTGTCGAGGAGATGCTTCGGGAGTATGATCAGAGGCGGCGGGTGATAGTGGATGGCCTCAACACCATTGGCCTGCCTTGCGTCGAGCCAAAGGGAGCATTCTACGCCTTTCCCTCTATTCAGAACACGTCGTTGAGCTCGGAGGAGTTCTCCGAGAAGCTGCTCTACGAGCAGAAGGTAGCGGTGGTCCCGGGGACCGCCTTTGGCGAGAGTGGCGAAGGCTTTGTGCGCTGTGCCTATGCAACGTCACTGGTAGAAATCGAGGAAGCCCTCGGTCGTATGGAGGACTTTGTGAAGCAACACCGGAAGTGAGGTGAGTCCGCAACGTGGCTCCAGGTGCGGACTTCCCGTACCGGTGCCTCTGAGGCCAGCTGGACGCAGCGATGAAGACGATGCAGGTCCAAGTGTCGGCGATGGCCCACGGCGGCGAGGCTCTGGCTCGCCACGAGGGAAAGGTCGTGTTTGTACCCTACGTCCTTCCTGGAGAGGAGGTCCTCGTCGAGCTGACTGAGGAGAGGGCCAGGTACTCGCGCGCTCGCCCGATCGAGATCATAGCGCCCTCCCCAGATCGGATCGAGCCGCGCTGCCAGCATTTCGGGACTTGCGGCGGCTGTCAATGGCAGCACATCGTCTACGAGAGACAGGCGACGCTTCGCGAGGAGATACTCCAATCACAGTTGACGCGGATCGCGCACCTGCCAGACATGTCAGTCGAGCGCACGCTGGTCGCCGCCGAGCCGTGGAACTACCGCAACCACGTGCAGTTGCACCTGGACGAAGACGGCCGGCCGGGGTTCATTGCCGCAGAAGGGCGTGGCGTGGTACCCATAGCTGAGTGCCACATCATGCATCCCCTGCTCTGGGATGCTTTCTCGGCCCTGGAGATAGACTTTCCCGACTTGGAGAGACTATCGCTCCGAGCTGGCATCGCCACTGGAGAGCGAATGCTCATCCTGGAGACGGCTGGTCACACGGCGCCAGGTATCGAGGTTGATCTACCCATCTCCTGCGTTTTGCTATTGAGAGATGGTACGCCGGTCACCTACGTGGGAGACAGCTATGTCACCGAGACACTGGCTGGCAGGTCTCTTCGCATTTCCGCCGCGAGTTTCTTCCAGGTCCACACCTCGCAAGCGGAACAACTCCTGGCCACGGTCGAGAAGTATGCGAACCCTCAGGAAGACGACGTATTGCTGGATCTGTACTGTGGAGTGGGAACCTTCGGACTGTACCTCTCTGACAAGGTAGCACAGGTCATAGGCATCGACAGCAGCGAGCCCGCCATCGAGGATGCCAGGTTCAATGCCGAGGGTATGGCAAACATACGCTACCTTCAGGGCAGCGCTGAGGACGTCCTTCCGTCGATCGAGGAGGCCATTGATCTGGTGATTCTCGACCCACCGCGCCAGGGAGTTAGCAAAGAGGCGCTCGCTGCCCTGAGCTCGCTCGCACCCTCAAGAGTAGTCTATGTCTCCTGCGACCCGGCGACACTGGCCCGGGACACCGGCAGGATGATCCAGGCAGGATATGAACTCGTAGAAGTCCAGCCCGTCGACATGTTTCCGCAGACCTACCATATCGAGGCGGTAGCACTACTCCGGCCCAGCTCGCAGTGAAAGGCCAGGGGCTCAGCCTTCGGCGCCGTCGGGGCGCCCAGCGTCCACTCCGGCTATGTGGCGGTAGGGCCACCTTATCCTTCCGGTCTTGGACCCAGCTTGACGGAGGCAAGTGATGGCTATCAGACCCCTTGCACCCACCAACGACCCAGTCCTTAGGGAGAAGACGAAGAAGGTGCGTGACTTCGGTCCCTCGTTGCAGGAACTCATCGAGGAAATGGTGGAGACGAT
Organism: Chloroflexota bacterium; assembly: GCA_030603665.1. Taxonomy (GTDB): domain Bacteria; phylum Chloroflexota; class Anaerolineae; order UBA7937; family B3-Chlor; genus JAUVXJ01. The sequence continues at coordinate 20,686 of JAUVXJ010000011.1, forward strand.
GCGCGCTGAGCCTGGTGTGGGGTTGGCTGCACCTCAAGTCGGGGTTTCGCTGCAGGTCGCCGTCATCGAGCTGCCAGAGGAGCAGGAGGAGGAAGAGCAAGAGGAGAGGGGGGACAAGGATCCCTATCGCGGCAAACTGATCGTGATCTGCAATCCCGAGGTGGTCAAGACCTGGGGCGCTGAGGAGCAGGAGGAGGGCTGCCTCTCCATGCCACAATACGTTGGGGATGTCACGCGAGCAACTCGCGTGGTGGTGAAGGCACAAGACCGCCGAGGCAAGCAGATCCGCTTGAGGGCCGAGGGACTCATGGCCAGGGTCTTGCAGCACGAAATCGACCACCTAAACGGCACGCTCTTCGTTGACCGCGTGGAGAGCCTGGACAAACTGTACCGCATCGAACCGTCTGAGGAGGACGGAATAGACAAGGAGGAAGAGGCAGTCTGAGTTCTCTCTGGAACTCAGAACCAGGCTGCAAGCTGTGCGGTGTGCTCCAGAATCAGGTCTGCTCCTGACTCGAGCAGCTCGTCGCGCTCGCCGAAGCCGCACAGAACCCCTACTGCGTAGGCGCCCGCCACCTTGGCAGAAGCAATATCCACGGGAGTGTCCCCTACCAGCACGCATTGATCCGGTGACAGGCCGACACAGCTGGCGGCGTGCTGCACCGGCTCCGGACGAGGTTTCAGTCGGCGGGTGTCCTCTCGCGACGCCAACACCTCGATGGCGCCCTCCAGCTCAAATTGCCGGAGGAACGCAAGCGCATCGGCTCTAGAACGCGTGGTCACGACTCCCAGACGGTAGGAGGGGCGCAGGGAACGGATCATCTCCAGCACGCCGTCAACCGCCACGAAGTCTCCCCTTGACCGAACTCCCCTCGCACGGTGTAGTCGATCTCCGATGGAGAAGAGGTTGTCGTCCAATCCCACCGCGTCGAGGGCCGAGATGACCGCGTTCATCGGCCCCTCAGCGGCGAGCACCGCGCGACGCAGGACCGGCCTTGGATCACCACTGCCGAACGCCCACGACCATCGCTCCAGCCTCCTGGCCAGAGCCTCCAGCAGAGCATCGTCAGTATCGATCAGAGTACCGTCTAGATCAAAGAAGATGGCCCTGATCCTGTCCCGGACGCCAAGGAAGGCAGGATCATCAGGACTCAGCACTACTCTGCCCCGTCGTGTCGGCCTCTGCCTGCTCGATGGGAGTCGCCGCCAGAGGAGGGAGCGCCGTGTCTGGCGACTCGGGAGAGACCTCTACCTCCGTCAGCTTGCGGTAGAGGTACTCTCCGAGGATCTTCAAGGTGCCTATGACTGGCGCGGCGAGGAAGGCACCTACGATACCCCCTATGGCATAGCCACCGATGGCACCCACCAACACCACCAGAGGATGAATCTTGACACTTCCACCAAGGATGCGCGGTGCCAGGAAGATGTTCTCCACTTGCTGGATCAACGCGTACAGCCCTATCACCAGCAGAGCGAACCAGCCATTGGCGATAGGCAGATGGGCAGAGCCCTGAAAGTAGGCCACAGCGACAGCAGGGATGAGGGCGATGAGTGGGCCAATGGTCGGAACCACTTCCAGCAGACCGGCCAGAATGCCGAGGAGCAGGGCGTTCTTCACCCCCACCAGCCACGTGAGCGCTCCCGTCATCACGCCGACGGTAACCGACAGAAGCAGCAACCCTCTGAAGAACGAATCCCAGAGTACTCCAACCTTGCCCCGCAAGGCATCAATGTCCTCCCGGTACGCTGGAGGTATGAGTCCGTCAATGGCGCGTGTGATCTGCTCGGCATCTCTGAGTAGCCAGAAAGAGACCACCATCATGAAGATCAGCCACACGAAGGTGGAGGCAAAGCCCGATGCTAGGCCAAAAGCGATGCCCAGTATCTCCTCGGCTGAGCGCGACGCAAAGCCCGTGATGAGCTGTATCAGGCTATCCTGCAGCTGCTCGAAGAGGTCCGAGAGCTCGATGGAGTAATCGAAGATGGTAATAGTCTGGTAGGCAGCCATGATGCGCAGCACACTCTCATAGATCTGCTGCAAATCGACGTTGATGGAGGATACCTGCTGAACGATCATCGGCACCAGAATAGAGACTGCCAGGCCCACCACCAGGAGTACGACCAAGTACGTGATCAGGGTGGCACCGGTCCTCGACATCCGGAGTCTCGATAAGCGCTCCACCGCAGGGTTGAGGAGGTATGCCAGCAGTGCCGCCAGGATCACAGGCGGCAGCAGACTACGAACCCTGTACAGAAGCACCGAGCTGGCCACGACCAGGCCGATGACAACCCAGCGTTTGGTTGACTCGCTCCAGGGCTTGGACACTGGTTCCTCCTGTAATCTGCAATTGGGGCTAGGTACGCCCGAGCCGTCTGTTGACCAGCTTGACGAACTCCACGATGATCAGCGGCATCACGCCCAGCCCGACCACCACCATCCAGTCTTGTGCAGTCAGGGGCATGGTCTTGAAAATGGGCTGGAGGAATGGCACATAGATTATCGCCAACTCACTGAGGATAACCACAACGAACGAGACCACCAGCCACGGATTGCTGAAGACGCCGATCTGGAAGAGCGAATACTTGTTGCTGCGCACGTTGAAGGCATGCACATTCTGGGCGAAGATGGTGGTAGAAAAGGCGATCACCCTTGCCTTGTCCACACCGCCGCCTATGACGAGGTATTCGATAAGGAACGCTGCGAGCGTGAGCAAGCCAATGATTGTCCCCTGCATGACCATGATGCTGGCGATTCGCCTGGTGATCACACCTTCCGACCGAGGCCGAGGAGGCCTCTCCATCCCCCCTGGTTCCGCTGGCTCGACCCCAAGGGCAAGCGCCGGCAGGCTGTCCGTCGCCAGGTTGACCCACAGGATCTGGATGGGTAGCAATGGCAGAGGCAACCCCAGGAGGGAGGCCAGGAACATGGCCAGCACCTCGCCGATATTGCAGGAAACGAGGAAGTGAACAAAGCGACGGATGTTGTCGAAGATGGCCCGTCCTTCCTCGACGGCGGCCACGATGGACGCGAAGTTGTCATCTGTGAGGATCATGTCCGAGGCTTCTTTGCTCACGTCGGTGCCCGTGATACCCATGGCGATCCCGATGTGCGCTTCCTTCAGTGCAGGTGCATCATTGACTCCATCGCCGGTCATGGCCACGATGTGCCCTTGGCTCTCCCACGCTCGCACGATGCGCAGTTTGTGCTCCGGCGAAACGCGCGCATAGACTCTTACCTTCTCAACGACCTCACTCAGTCGTTCATCATCAATCACATCCAGCTCCGGCCCAGTGAAGGCGATATCACCATCACGGTAGAGTTCCAGCTCCTTGGCGATAGCCACCGCCGTGCTCTTGTGATCTCCCGTGATCATCACCACTTCAAGCCCAGCACGTCTGGCCGTGGCGATGGCCTCCTTGGCCTCAGGTCTGGGAGGATCCTTCATCGCCAGCAGCGCGGCGAAGACGAGCTCCCGCTCCACTTCCGCCACCGTCGGCTCTGCGGACTCATCCTCCAAATCTCGGTACGCCACCGCCAGGACCCGCATCGCCTCACCGGCCAGGTGACTGTTGAGAGATAGCAGGCGCTCCCTATCCTCATCGTTCGCAGGCCTCACGCGGCCATTGTCTTGGACACGCGTGCACAGGCCTACGATCACGTCCGGGGCGCCCTTGACGTAGGCGGTCGAGCCTCCATCCGAGTCGCGCCAGATAGTGGTCATCCGCTTCCGGTTTGAATCAAAGGGCAGTTCCTCGAGCATGCTGTACTCGGTTTCCAGGTCGCTACGCCACAAACCAGCCTTCCCTGCCGCCGTGAGGAGGGCACCCTCTGTAGGATCGCCCACTATGCGCCACCTGGATCCGTCGCCATCGGTTCTCCTGAGACTGGCGTTGTTGCAGAGCACGCCGATCTTGAGAGCTAGCTGCAAGTCAACCTCGCTCTGGTCGATGGGGCGACCATCAACCCGGAAGTCACCTTCCGGGTCGTATCCCTCACCGGTCACGTCGATGGTTCTGCCAAGCAGCCCGATATTCCGCACCGTCATCTCGCTCTGCGTGAGAGTCCCTGTCTTGTCCGTGCAGATGATGGTCGCGGAGCCCAGAGTCTCGACGGAGGGAAGCTTTCTGATCAAGGCATTGCGTTGCACCATGCGGCGCATGCCTAGCGCGAGAGCGATAGTCACCACCGCTGGCAGCCCTTCGGGAATGGCAGCGACCGCCAGGCTCACGGCAGTGAGAAACATCTCCACCGGAGGAACCCCGCGCCACAGTCCGAGGCCGAACACCACTGCGACCACCACCAGGCAGCCGTAGACCAGCAGCTTGCCCAGCCTATCGAGTTGTTCCTGAAGGGGGGTCTGCTCCCGGCCCACCGTCTGCACCAAATGAGCGATCTTCCCCAGTTCAGTGCGCATGCCGGTGTCCGTCACTACGGCAGTACCCTTGCCGTAGGTAACCACCGTGCTCGAATACACCATGTTGCAGCGGTCGCCCAGCGGAGCGCCCTCCGACAGGACCACATGTGCCCTCTTCTTCACGGGGACAGACTCCCCTGTCAAGGAGGCTTCGTCTACTTGGAGAAGATGGTCCTCCAGAAGCCTGGCGTCCGCGGGCACCAGATCCCCCATCTCCAACGCGATGACATCACCTGGCACCAGCTCCTCAGCGGGGACACTCCGGGTCTCGCCATCGCGAATCACCCTGGCCAGGGGTGCTGCCATCTTCTTCAGCGCTTCCAGCGCGCGCTCAGCACGATACTGCTGAACGAACCCCAGTATGGCGTTGAGGACCACTATGACCAGAATGGCAATGGCATCCATCCACTCTTGAAGGATGCCGGAAACCACGGCGGCAGCGATTAGGACCAGTACGATAAACTCCGTGAACTGGCTGGCAAACTGTCGCCAGGCGGACACACGTCCGATCTCCTCCAAACGGTTGGGACCGAACTCGCTAGACCTCTGGGCGGCCAGGCCTTCGCTCAGGCCTCCCTTGGCGCTGGTCCCCCAGTGCTCCACTACACCTTCAGGCGGTAGAGCGTGTTCTCTGGATGCACTCACGAACTTCTCCACACACAGCAAAAGACGCCATCGACCACGGATTGCGTACTAATGGCGTCTTGCATCTTCCGATACCTGTACGATTAGCCGCAGGGCGACTCTGACCCGCTACCCTCAGCGCCCGCGATTGTCACGTCCATCACGTCTTCCAGACTGCGATCTCCTCTTCTCCGATGGTTTTTTGTCCATGGCCCTGGCCTGCTCTGGAGTCCAACCCTCGAGGACCGCCCTCCTGGAGAGTCTTATCTTGTTCTCCGCGTCGATATCCACGACCATGACCATGATTTCGTCTCCTACGCGCACCACATCCTCCACGCTCGGCACGTGGTAGTCGGCCAACTGAGAAACATGCACCAAGCCATCTGTGCCTGGTAGTATCTCGACGAAGGCACCAAAGTTCGTCACACGTCTCACGGTACCGGTATAGATCTTGCCGATCTCCGCATCTTCCGTCATCGCCTGGATCATCTCCACAGCCTTCTTGCTGCCCTCAGCGTCCGTCGAGGCCACCAAGATGGTGCCATCGTCCTCCACATCGATCTTGACACCGGTTTCCTCGATGATCCTGCGAATCGTCTTGCCACCCGGGCCGATCACCAGACCGATCTTTGATACGTCGATCTTCAAGAGAGTGATGCGCGGGGCATAGGGCGACAGGTCAGCACGCGCTTCACTGATCGTCTCATCCATCCTGTCCAGGGCGTAGAGGCGAGCCTCCCTGGCCTGCGCCAGTGCGCTTCCCAAGACCTCTGCCTCGACCTTGGATACCTTGATGTCCATCTGCAGCGCATTGATGCCCTTCCTCGTACCGGCGACTTTGAAGTCCATGTCGCCCATGGCATCTTCCTTGCCCATGATATCAGTAAGGATGACGTGTCGAGCACCGTCGGTGATGAGTCCCATCGCCATCCCCGCGACCGGAGCCTTGATGGGCACGCCCGCATCCATGAGCGCCAGAGAAGCGGCACAGATACTGGCCATGGAAGTCGATCCGTTGGACGACAGAACCTCCGAAACGATGCGGATGGTATAGGGAAACTCCTCTGCGGCAGGGATCACCGGCCAGAGCGCGGTCTCCGCCAGTACGCCATGTCCGATCTCGCGGCGCTTCGGGGCTCTGAGATACCACGTCTCCCCAGTGCTGAAGGGTGGGAAGTTGTAGTGATGCATGAGACGCTTGGACTCCTCAGTGCCCAAGCCGTCCAGGATCTGCTCATCGCTGGCCGTGCCCAGTGTGGCAATCGCCAGCACCTGGGTCTCCCCCCGATTGAACAGTCCCGACCCATGCGCTCTGGGCAACAGTCCCACATCGCACCCGATGGGACGCACGGTCTTTGTGTCTCTGCCGTCGATGCGATGGCTCTCCGTGAGAACGCCTCGCCGCACTTCCTCTTTCACAAAGTCGTCGAACGCGGCGTCCAGCTGCTCTGGAAGGTGCTGCTCTCCCAGCTCCTCCACTAGTGCTGTGCGCAGAGCATCGAGAGATTCGCTGATCTCCTTCTTGCTCCCGACGCCGTCCAGGGCTGCCCAGATCTTGCCGTTTCCCCACGAGCGGACGGCATCCCGCACTTCTGCGTCGATCTCGACGTACGTGAAGGCGGTCTTGGGCTTGCCAATCTCCTCTGCCATCCGCTTCTGAACCTCAATCACGCCCTGCATGGCCTGATGTCCCAGTGAGATGGCTTCGATCATCGTGTCCTCGTCCAGCTCCTTCGCGCCGGCCTCCACCATGACCACTCCCTCAGAGGTTCCGGCCAAGCGCAGATTCAGGGGAGAGTCCTCCATCTGCGAGGCGGTGGGGTTGAACACGAAACGACCATCCACCAGGCCTACACGCACTGCTCCTAGGGGGCCATTGAACGGGATGTTGGAGATGGAGAGAGCCGCCGACGCCCCGATCACTGAGAGGATATCCAGGTAGTTCTCCTGGTCTGCGGAGAGAGCCGTAATGACAACCTGCACATCATTACGAAGCCCGGGATGGAACAGAGGACGAATAGATCTGTCGGTTAGCCGACAGAGGAGAATGCCCTGCTCGGTAGGTCGGCCCTCCCGCTTGAAGAACCCACCAGGTATCTTGCCGGCGGCGTAGAGGCGCTCCTCATAGTCCACCGTCAGGGGCACGAAATTGGTGCCTTCTCGAACCGCGCTGGCCGTAGCCGTCACCAACACCATAGTGTCGCCACTCATCACAGTGACGGCACCTCCGGCCTGCCCAGCCAACCTGCCTGTCTCTATCCTGACAGGGTGATCTCCAATTGTACTCTCATAGACTTTTGGCATTCTTATACCTCCATGCCAAACCGGGCCTGGAGGTCAAGGACTGGAGACTGTATCTCACTCCCCAATTCGGGTCTCACCCTTGCCGCGACATAGCACAAGTGTGAGGTACACTCTCCAATTCCTGGCCCCCGAACCCGGCCTAAATATGGTTTCTAGATTAGCCTGATTGCGACCCACCTTCTTTGATCAAGGACAACACCACCTGCAGGGTGGATCGGGACACTATCACCCCATCTGCCTTCGATTCGCACTACCTGCGCAAACCCAGGCGAGCCACAATGTCTTTGTATCGTGCCGGGTAGTTCCGGTTCAGGTAGTTCAGATGCCCTCTCCGCTGGCCAACCAACTTGATGAGCCCCAAACGCGAATGCTCATCGTGCTTGTGCGCCTTCAGATGATCAACCAGCTGATCGATCCTGTTGGACAAGAGCGCTATCTGCACCTCCGGTGAGCCGGTGTCCTTGTCGTGAACGTGGTATTCGCTTATGATGGCGTCCTTCTCATTCCTGCCTAGCGCCATCCACTCCCTCCCGAGGTCACCTCGTAGTGGTCCTCTCATTCCAAGTCTCGCAACGTTGAGATAGATTATACCACAGCCTCAGTAGTACTGCAAACGCAGCAGAATAGGGCAAGGTTAGCGAAGACGCGGCTCGAGATGTGAGAGGACGTCAGACTAGGTCTTTCTCGGATTCTGGCGGGGCGAACTAGCCGCCTACCCTCCTCAAACGCGGGTCAAGGGCGTCGCGCAGTCCATCCCCCACGAGGTTGAACCCGATGACGACGAAGATGATAGCCAGCCCCGGGAACATCAGGGCCCACCATGCACCCACCGTCAGGAACTTGTACCCATTGCTCAGCATCGCACCCCACTCCGGCGATGGCGGCTGAGCGCCGAGACCCAAGAACCCCAGGGCGGCGGTCTCAATGATCGCGGTAGCGATCATGAGCGTGAACTGCACGATGAGGGGGGATAGGCTATTGGGCAGGACGTGGCGCACCAGAATCCGACGGCTCGGGACACCAACGGCGGTGGCTGCCGTTATGTAGTCCAGCTCCTTGATGCCCATTACCGATGAGCGCGCCAGGCGAGCATAGATGGGGATGTAGGTAATCCCGAGGGCGAACATGGTATTATTCAACCCCGGGCCCCGCATGGCGACAATAGCGATGGCTAGCAAGAGAGCAGGGAAGGCAAGGACAACGTCCATGGAGCGCATGACCACGGTCTCCACAGACCCGCCCACGTACCCTGATGTCAATCCCAGCACGGTACCGACGGTTGAGGCGAATAGTACGGCGAACAGTCCGACAGTGAAGGATATGCGAGTACCATGAGCGATCCTGGTCAGTATGTCTCGCCCCAACTCGTCGGTCCCGAAAGGGTGCTCTCGGGTCGGCGGACTCAGCCTCCCACTAAGATCCCTGTCAGTGCGCGGATTGTAAGGAAAGAACAGAGGAGCGATGACGTATCCAACGATGACGAAGAAGAGGACAATGGCCAGACCCACCTTGGCGCCTCGGTTGCCCCACAGCCGACGTAGCGCATCCCGTACCAGACCCCGCTCCCTCCGCGGGGTGTATTCCAGCGCCTGCATCCCCTCGAGGGTCTCAGAGGACGTGGTCATCTTCAGTCCTTATTCTTCCGCCGCTCAGAAGACGTCATTCGTACCGAATACGCGGGTCCACCAGCGCGTAGGAGACATCCACCAAGAGATTGACTACGAGGAACAGAGCAGTGATGAACAGAGCCATGCCTTGCACGATCGGGTAATCCCGCGACAGGATAGACAGATAAAGCCATCTTCCTATCCCTGGCCAGGCAAAGATGGTCTCGGTGAGAACGGCACCAGACAGCAAGACTCCCACCTGCAATCCCAGAACGGTTATCACCGGCAAGAGGGCGTTCTTCAGAGCATGTCTGACAGTAACCACCCGTTCTATCAGCCCCTTGGCCCGCGCGGTACGTATATAGTCTTGCCCAAGCACCTCCAGCATGGCCGAACGTGTCATGCGGGCGATGATGGCCATCGAGATCGTACTCAGAGCTATTGATGGCAGGATCAGATGCTTGATGCCGTTGAGCAACGCCTCGGCGTTCCCAGTCAGGATACTATCCACGATGATCAAGTTGGTGATCCTCTGGAGGTCGATGCTCGCATCCAGACGCGTCACCGAGGGCAACCAACCTAGTTGTACGGCGAAGAACCAGTTGAGCATCAGGCCCAACCAGAAGATGGGCATGGATATGCCCAGCAGACTGCCTACCATGGCTATGTTGTCGATAGGGGTATTGCGCTTCGTGGCCGAGATGATGCCAGCGGGCAACCCGACAACAAGGGCCAGGATCAGGGCACACACGCTCAGCTCAAGCGTCGCCGGAAAGCGAACACGTATCTCATCCGCGATAGGTCTCTTGCTTAGAATCGATCGACCCAGATCGCCTCGCAAAATCTTCCCCATATAGGTGATGTACTGTCTAGGCAAAGACTCGTTCAGGCCGAACTCTTCACGGATGCGCTCCACAGTGGCCTCGGTGGCGTGCTCGCCGCCCAGGGCCAGAGCTGGATCGCCCGGGATCATGCGTAGGAAGAGGAAGACGATGATAGATACGCCAAAGAGAGTCGGGATGAGGGACAACAGGCGACGGATGATATAGCTCGTCATGAGTGTCTTCCCTGCAAGAGAACGTCAGGCTCCGGCTGGCGCCGGAGCCTGACAGTTGGGGAACTCGTCCTATTCCTCGAAGTAGACGCTGTTGTAGAACTCCTCGCCCAGAGGGCTGGGCACGAACCCTCGCAAATCGGGTCTAAACAGCAGGGCCGTCTCGTTGTGGGCAATGAACAGGCGAGACGCATCCTCATGCTCCAGTGCAGCGGCCTGCTGGTACAGTGGCTCGCGTTCGGCCTGGGCGCTGAGGGTTTGGGCCTGCAGGAGCAGGTCAATCGCCTGCTGAGCAATCTCGGTGTTCCAGTTGCCCTCTCGGGGCTTGGGGATGCAGACGAAGAAGCAGAAGAAGTTGTCCGGGTCACCGTTGTCACCGGTCCATCCGATCATCCAGATATCGAACACACCAGCTGCCCTATCATCCAGATAGGTGCTCCAGTCCTCGGTCTTCAACTGCGGGTTGAGTCCCACATCCGCCCAGTAGGTGCCAATGGCCTCGGCGATGTCCTCAGGCACCGGGTAGTAGGGACGAGGGTTGGGCATGTACCAGAAGTCGAAGGTGAAGCCTTCCTCCACCCCCGCCTCGTCCAGCAGCCGCCTCGCCTCTTCGGGATCGTAGCCGCGGTCCTTGATGTTGGGGTCGTGCCCCCACAGCGAAGGCGGCACGAATTGGGTGCCAACTATGCCCAAACCACCGTACAGACTGTCCACGATGGCCTGCTTGTCGATGGCCAGGTCCAGGGCCCTGCGCACGTTGGGATCGTCCCACGGCTCGCGGTCGGTCATGATGTTGATGAACGCCGTGGTATTGGGCGGTCTCGTGAGCACCTGGCAGTTCTCATCGGCCTCGCAGTTCGGCACGTCATCCGGGTTGGGGAAGCCCATCCCGTGAATGTCGCCGGCCTGGAGAGCGAGATAGCGGGCGGCGTTGTCAGGGATGATCCTGATGATCACCCTGTTGACCTTGGCCACCTCACCGTGGTAGTCGTCGTACCGCTCCAGGGTGATGTGATCGCCCTCCACCCACTCCACGAACTTGAAGGGGCCGGTCCCCGCGGGCGTATATGCGGGCAGGCCGTAGTTCTCGCCCTGCTCCTTCAGCGCCGTGGGGCTGATCTGATACATGTAGAACATGCCCATGTCCTGGATGAAGGGACCCAGCGGCCTGTTCAAGTTGAAGCGGACGGTGTATTCGTCAACCGCCTCCACGGACTTCACAACGGAAGTGGGGTTGCCCTCATCGTCCACATCGCCCAGGAACCCGAGGTACATGTACTCCCAGTACTCGAAGGTGCCCGTGTGCTCCGGATGAGCTGGGTCGAACTGTCGCATGGCGTTGTACACCACCGCGTCAGCGTTGAAGTCGGTCCCATCATGGAACTTGATGTCATCACGCAGCTTGAACTCCCAGACCAAGCCGTCGTCCGACGTGGTCCACTCTGTCGCCAGGTTCGGCTCCACAAGGGTCTTGCCAGGTACGAATCTGACCAGGCCGTCGTACAGCTGGTTGCAGACCCGAATGGACTCACCATCGGTTACGTCAGTGGGATCTGTCTTGGTGGCGTCTGCACCCTGCGCGAAGATGAAGTCCACCTCTTCCGCTGCTGGCGGTGCCGCTGGGGCGCAGGCGGACAGCACTAGGCCGAGTAGGACACCCAGCACAACGAGCGCGCCCAACGTCTTGGAGTATCTTAACATCCTCTTTTCCTCCTTATTAGGAATCACTCTTCAGAATCCAAGCTTGCTCACAGATCCTTTTGAAGTCAGCCGCGCGACCACCCCCTTTCGCACCTTGTTGCGACTCGACGTTGAGCAATGCAGGAAATTCGAACCATTATAACACGAGCTTCGAGAAATGTCAAGGTCACGTGCCCTGCAACTAACGACTGTCGATGCGCAGGGCGTGGCTGGCGGAGTTTCCCCAAACCGCAGGCCCGTACATGAGCATCACCTCCGCCGGCGCCACTTTGAACTGCCCCGCTATCGCGGCCCGAACGAGATAGGTGTAGTCATAGACGCCGGCAACCAGCCCGGTTGTGTAATAAGTGACCCGCCCATCACGAACATCACCGGACGACTCAAACTCCACATCCCCGCCTTGGACAGACACAGCGGCTCTGGGCCGGATGTCCACGGCTTCCATGCCAGGGGGAATGGCGTCTTCCACGACAACGTAAAACGCATCATCCGCAAACTCAATCGTCAAGCGCACCCGTATGAGGTCACCAACCCGGCAGTGCGAAACAGGCTCGCCGGTCTCCACTAATTCGTACTGCCGTTGAACGATGGGTCCATTTAGAGATCGTGCGGGTTCCAGACTTTCTCTCTGCGTGAGGTATTGCAGAGCGCTTGCCACGTACACGATGCCCGGTCCATCGGTCACAACCTCAAGGAGATTGTCTCCTGGAGCAAGGTCGGAGGTGATGACTTCTCCGTGGGCTCCCGCGTCCTGCGGGGCCGCCGTACCGGACGCTAGCAATCTCCCGTTGAGATAAGCGCGATAGCTGAGGCCTTCCTCTCCATAGTCAGCAACGTCCAGGTATCTGGAGAGCGCAAGCACGATCTGGGCGGTCTCGTGGGTTGTACCCCAGTGTCCCCCTTCCCAGGACCACATCAGCCACTGGACCGCTTTGGGCACCAGCGGGTTGCCGGGATCCACGGCCAGCATAGCCCTCAAGACCACGGCCGTCGTGCGGCCGTCGCTGGACATGGCCGCTAGGTCATGATGCTCCTCTGTCCAATGCGCCGTGTGGGCCGTCTCCGCCACCTCGGCTGTCAAGTCCTCCACAATCTGCTGCGCCGATGAGCGGTCTCCAAGGGCATCCAGGGCAAGCGCCAGATACCCCTGAGCATACAAGTCCATACGACGTCGTCTCTCCGACAGCGAGCGCGCCAAAGACAGGTCGCCCTCACCAGATTCGGCCAACACATGAGAGATGTAAGCTCGAGCCTCCAGATCACGCGTCTCCAGCACTGAGTGCTGCAAGTAGCTCAACCCCTTGTTCAGCACACGCTCGTTGACCTGGTACCCTTCCTTGCGAGCGCGGGCGAGTCCCAGCACCACGTAAGCTGTCTGAGACGGCTGCGACTCGTCTCCCTCCGACCACCCCCAGCCGCCGTCGAGGTTCTGAAGGCGATAGAGACGCTGTAGGCCCGTCGTCACCAAGCCCGGGAGGTCCGTCATGAGCAAATCGCTATCGATCCCTTGTTGATTGAGCACTTCGCTAACGACCAAACCAGGCAGGAAGCTGCCCACTGTCTGCTCCACACAACGGTGAGGCTGGTCACTCAAATGCTCGACACTCTCTACCACCGCCACCGCCAGTGTGGGAGCTACGTCTAGTTCCAGGCTCACAAGTTGTGCCCCTTCGGGCACGCTCGCCGTCTGCGACGCTTCACCCTGCACAATGAAAGCATCCAGTATGACCGTGCGCTCTCCAAAGGGCAGGATAGACACGGTGCTCTGAACGACCTCCCTGACATTCTCAGCATCTGCGACCATGGTCAGCGTGCCGTGTCCCGCCTCCAGAGCCTGCACGGTCCAATCCAGTGTCACACGCTCGCCCGCTTCGATCACTACCGTATGGGCATTCTCTGCAGCACTGAGACCACCTGTAATCGTGAGGGTGACTCTGGCTTGCAGTGCGTCTGCTGTGCGGTTTTCGATCAACGCACCGATGACCGCCTTATCTCCGACGTACAGAAAGCGCGGTGCGCCAGCGACCATGACCAATGGCTGATGCGATGAGACCTCCACGTCCTGCCCGCCCACCAGGGTATCCACAGTGACTCCTCTGGCTATCGCCCGCCAGGTTGCTGGCCTCCTGGGCATCTGGAATGTCACCCTGGCCATACCTCGCTCATCGGTCACGATGGCAGGGTTCCAGTAGGCCATTTCAAGGAGCCCCGGCTGTGGCTTCTGCTCTCCTATCCCTACACCACTGCCGTAGCCCTCCACATGCCGTTTGCGCCCGGCATGGACGGCCAGCGACTGGGCGGTGCGCACGGAGAGTTGTCGCCGCCCATGGAAGGCCTCCACCAGATCGCCCGTCGTCCCCGCAGACGGAACAAGCGCAGAGGTATCCACCACGCCCAACGACACTTCAGCGCTCACGGGCCGGTCCATGTAATCCCTGGTCCTGATGGTGTAGCTTGCCATCTGGCCAGGCTCGTAAGATTCCTCATCGGGTATCACGCTGACGTGCAGAATGTCCTCAGGCGACTGCACCCTGAGGTCGGCATAGCCGACTCTGAAGCCGGGGGGAACGTCGGCGATCCCATCCCCAGGGACTAACACAACCGAGACGAAGACGTTGGGCGCGTATCCTGCCTCCAGGGGTATCTCCAGTACGGGGCTGTTGCCGTGCAGTTCGGCGACTTCATAGCTCAGTATTCCACTGCGCTCGACAGTGACCAGCCCCACCGCGCTCTCGTAGGGCGATTGGACCAATACCTTCGCCGTCTCATCAGGCTGATAGCTTTGCTTATCAGCGACCAACTGTATTCGATCGTGCTCCGGAAAGCGCCATGCTACACTCCGGTTGGGATCGCTGACCCAAAGCTCCACCGACGCTATCACCCTGTTGCCCCTGTCATCCCTGCCCCACGCTTCCAGCCGATAGACACCGCCCTGTTGCGGAACGAAGGACACTGTAGCCTGACCCTCCTCGTCGGTCGTGATCCTGGAACTCTCCACCTCTGAGATGAGCTCCCGCCAATCCCAGTAGCTCGTCCCCTGGACGGTCCTCGGGACCTGCTGCCACTCACTGACGGACACCGTGTAGAAGAGGTCAAGATTTCCCAGGCGTTGCCCCCCGGTGTCCACAGCTAGCAAGTCCACGACCGCCTGCTGCCCCCTGGAAATCACGGACCGCCTGGGCAGCAGGCCGATGTAGAATCCTCCACGATGCACCTTGAGGCTGGTGTGTCCCGTCACTTGCGCGCCGCCGGCATCCGTGACTGTGGTCTCCAAGCTGAGCAGCTGGCTCCTGTCGCTCGGAGCCACATCTGCGCGAAGCGCCACCTGGAACTCGCCCTCCTCATTGATGATCCCCCTCCCGGCCGCTACCTCCCGCGTGTCGGCCGAGCAGGCAAATCCGTCGCAGAAACCGTAATCGATGTCACCCACTTGTAACGGCATGCCATAGTCACTGCCATACACCGTGTAGTCCACCATCGCTCCCGCGACGGGCACTCCGAAATCGTACTCAGCGGAGACGGTGACCGTGATGACATCGCCGGTCAGGTATTCCTCTCGGTCAGTGACTACGCCAACTGAGAACCGCTGTTCCTCATAGTCCTGGATTCGGAACACAGTCTGATGCGCCTCACCCTCCACCACGGCCTCCAGGAGGTACTCGCCTGGTTCAGCCTCATCATTCAGCGCGAAGGCGCCATGTATCGTACCGAACGGGCTGGTCTCCAGCTCAGCGTCGTAGATGACGTTACCCTTGTAGTTGGAGGCGGCGACCCGCACAGCGGTGCCGATCGACGGCACGGTGTAGACACCATCCCTGTCAAGGCGCAGAACCCCTCGGAAGTTCACCATCTCTCCGGGGGCGTATGCGGGACGATCGCTGTACAGGAACACTCTGTACAACCCTGACTGCGATGCCCAACGCCACATGACGTCCTCAAAGCGCCACGGCTCGATACCCTCGTCCCAGGCATCAGAGCAAACACCCAGGCCTTCCTCGCCTTCGGTCACGATGTGAAGACTGCCTATGTGATCGGGCAGGTCGGTGGAGAAGATGCCCTCTTCGTCGCTGGCCCCAGTTGCCAGCACGTTTCCCATCTCGTCGTACACGGTCAAGGCCAGTCCTGCCACAGGTTGCCCATCATCCACAGAGGTGGCCCACACCAGGGCCTGCGACGGGGTACGTTTGAGAGTCAGGGCAGTCCGCGTAGAGACGAGAATCTGACTGTCCCGTGCCCCCTCTGGAGACTGAGCGACGAGAAAGTAGAGACCCGGGTCCAATGCCTCGAGCTCCAGACCCTGCGTCTCGTCGCGATCTGGTGTGCTCTCCGCGTCGATAGACCACGAGAGCAGAGATGCCTCTTGAGGCCTGAACTGCCGCCAATCCTCGGCTGAGAAGCTCGCCATAACTAAGTAGGTAGAAACGTCTATGGGGTAGAGGTCCACGTCTATGCGGCTGACGTTGACCAGGCCAATCTCGAGGGAGGTAGGCTCACCCGCCGTCACCAACGCCTCTGTCCCCAGTCCCGTGATCGCCAGATACGGATGGCGCTCGGTGGCCACGAAGGTCCATTCGAAATCCTCAGTGAGGCGCATTCCATGTACCGAGTCCCGCGCCCCCCTCTCTATTAGAACCTGATACTCTGTCAAGGGGTTCAATTCACCGCTGATAACCAACTCGTCGTCACTCCAGGACAGGCGCCGTCCGGGTACCTCCGGAGAGATCGAGAGCCGTCTCTCCACCGATTCACGATCCATCGGACGATTGAAGGTTATCGTGAGTTGATCTCTCAGATAGATATACCTGGCATCCAGGGATGGCTCCGTCGCCACGATGGCCGGCGGACCAAGAGTGGTGAAGCTAAACGCAAAGCCTCGCTCCATGCGGCGCATCAACCAGCTGCGCGCGTCCCTGTCCACACTCACCCCGATCTCTGTCTCCATGGGCCAGTCCTCGCCGGGAGTGAAGACCAGTGTCGCCCCCCTCCAGGAGAACTCGCCAGCCACAGCTGGTTCAATGGTCACCTTATCCTCTGTGGCAGCGACGTTCATGGGGGTCAGGAAGGTGATGGTGACGGGGCTTCTGAGGGGCACATCTGCGGCCTCCCACTCCGGGGAGAACCCGATGACCATGGGCGCGCGCATCGGGCGCACGACATCCTGCACCTGCTGGGGGACGAAAGCGCGAAGCAGCTGGGCCAGGATTGCGTCTGTCTCGGTCAGATTGAGGAAGACTGCAAGGAAAGCAACAAGCAGGGACAATGAGACAACGAGAAGGACTATCCTGCGCCTCGGTGGCCTACCGTTCAACGAAGTTCACCAGTGTCTCTGTTCCCCACCTCGTCACTACCTGCACCGGAATACTCGGTAGATCGGTGAGTTCCACGGTGAACTCCAACTCCTCTGTCAATCCGGCGAACTCACAACACCCCTCGGCATCGGTCGCCCTGGGATCCGATCGCCAACCCTGCGCGGAGATCTCCACCCCTGCGCCTGGCACACCCTGCCCTGCCAGGCTCACAACGCAGACTCTGATGCGCATCTCCGTGTCATCGGCCTCGCTATGGCCCAGGAACTCGCCGACGAATCCTCCCTCACTCGGAGGAGCGACAGGGGTCACTGTCACGGTGATGGTCTCAGTGACGACAACCGAGGGATCCGCCGTCGGGGTGGCCTCGACAATAGCTCGAACGCACAGATCCCGCGCCTCGTCGCGCTTGTCCGATGCAGCCTCAGAAGGCATCACCCGCACCGCTTTCGCGTACTGGCTCTCCGCCATGCACCAGGCTCCCTCCGCGTGGTACAGGTCCCCCAGCCTGAGAAGCGCGTCGTGCAATCTAAGCTCCGCATCGAGGAAACTGGGATTGACTTCATACAACACCTGAAAGGCCTCGACAGCCCTCTCCCAATCCACACCCCACTGAGAGAGGCCACTCAAATACAGCGAAAGCGAGTAGCGGATCTCACTCGCCTGAGGATCTTCATCCCCCAGCTCCAGGGCACGGTCCAGCAGCGACAGCGCCTTTTCCAGCTCACCCTGGTCAAGGAGCAGCATGCTCTGACGGTGATAGGAGTCGAGGAGCATCTCCTCGACCTCCACCTGTCGATATGCTGGATCCAGACCTCGCAGCTCCTCCAAGCGCACGATGGTCTCGGACCATTGCCCCTGGGCGTGCAGAGACCAAGCCTCGCCGTAGAGATCAAGGGCAGCCTCAGGGGAAACGCCCGCGGACGATACGACCTCCTCGCCCAGCAACTCCTGCAGGATACCCAGTTGCTCTCGGGCCTCCGAGTTGTGGGGATCCAGCCGCACCGCCTCCTTGAACTCCGCCAGGGCGAGAAGGTAGTTGCCCTCTTCAAGATGAGCGACTCCCCGGCGATAATACTCCTGTCCCAGCTCGCTGGCCCGCGCACGACGGACATCGAGCCCGTGCTCGAGGGCAAAGAGACCAAGGACAACCGTGGCAGACAGCAGAGCGGACGCCAAGAGGGCCATGGCCACGTACCACAGGAAGCCGGGAGAGCGCGTGGTAGCAGTGCTCCGACCTCCGCCGGTCGGCACACCCTCCGGTGGGTCTAAGCCCCAGACGGCGAAGCCGCACAGGGGACACAGCACCGAATCCCGGGGGATGCGCTTATCGCAGTACGGGCAGCGCACTGGCCCCTCCAAAGAAACGGGTCCTGCCGCCAGACGACCATCGTGGGTGATGAGCATCACACTGAAGACACGGAGCGAGGGGCAAGATGTGCGGTCCCAGCAGGAGGGGCCGCCAACTGATGAGATCTATCATATCAAATCCGGTTCTCGATTCAGCCACCAGGAATCATCAGGGAGGATCACAAACGGGACAGCGGGCCGCCACACCCTCATCGAAGGGCACGATGGAGAATCATACCATCCTTGATGGCGACCGTCAAACCCAGGTAGCACCTTCCCGGTGATCGAGAATGGATAGCGCGAAGAACCTCGCGAGCCCAATCAGGGGGGTGGCCACACAGAGAGCGAACAGGCTTGAACGAGACGATTGATCGAAAGACCTCTGGCTACGCTGACATAGAGGCCCGCAACCCGCCGAAGAACACAACAAGCCGCTGTCCCGGTCACAGCGGCTTGCGGGCGCGGAAGCATACGTGGCAGGACACAGGGATACGCTCAGTGCCTACTAGAGGGCAAACAGAGCTCCCTGAGTGATGGGGATGGCATAGGCGCTTTGCTCCAGCGTCAAGTACGTTCCATCCACGTGGTACACGCTGGTCCGGTGCTCTCTCGCCTGTTCTTCTGACCAGAAGAAGACCGAGTTCCGTCAATAGGCGTCGATGATGTTAGGCTCCGCGAAGGTCTCCCAGTCCACCTGTGGCATGAACACCAGTGGCTCAGCCCCATCCTCGCGGACGGAGAACTTCATGTCGCTGTCAACGGCGATAGTCATCGACCGGCCGCTGTGCGCGCACACCGTCTCGATGGTAACCGTCAGATGCTGCTCTCGTAGTCGCCCTTGCACGAAGGGCGTCGCAATCGCGTCTTCAGCTCAAGCGGCGTACAGTCGCTCACCGCTGCTGAAGCTCAGGTGATGGGGCGTCGGTTCGACCGTGACTGGGTAGGCCCACACAACCTCCCCTCGCTCGTTTCGGACCAGGAAGAACAGCTTCGTCTCCAGCTCGTCCAGGATGGTTTCTACTTCTTCCAGGGGCAACTGCAACGCCGACGAGATCTCCTCGGGTCCAAGTCGCATTCCCCTGGAAGGGAGTTCTCTCACCACGAAGTATCGCACCCGATGATGTCTTTCAGACATGAAGCTGAGTCTGTCTCCGCTGTGAGCCGGGACTTGTGCCAGATGCTGCTCCCACATCTCGCGAGAGATCTGCGAGACTTGGCGGCCTCGTCCAAGAAGAACCATTTCGCCCATGAGGGGAGATCCCTTGATTAGAGACGTGGCGGCCAGCGGCCACACTCACCGGCCGCCTGACTGTGGGACCGAGTACTTGCATCAACGGCGACTTCAAAGGGCACAGAATCGGTGAGTTGGGCACGCGGAGCTCCAGACCACAGAACTACGCATTAGAAGGTAGATACCCACCGTCTGATCTCGTCAGGTTCGATTGAGGACAACACCCCCATCTCGTTGAAACGAGCCATCTGATTCTCAAGCAGATCGGGGCTAGTCCGCAGCGCAGCAAAGTACTTGTTCTTGGCCTTGATGAAGTCTTGAAAGAACTGTGCCAGGTTTAGCACCACCGTACCGTTCCCGATGGTGCATCCATGAAGATCTGGCTCATCCCAGCATATGATCGCGGTTTGGCCAACAGTGTGGTTGTGAACCATCCTGCACCGGAGCTCCCTATACACGTTTTCTCCATCGTACCCAGCGAAGAAGGCGTTGACGAAGTCCCGGTACCTCTCCCTGCTGGAGTCAGCGCCTGCCCAGAAGGTCGTCAGGAAGTCAATCGCACAGCTAATCAGGATGTAGGGGGCCGTCTGTAGGCCGATTCCAATCGCCGTTCGGGTTTCACTCACTATCCTCTCATCGAAGTATCGTTCAAACTCGTCAACCCACAGTGCTAGATCGACAATCTGGCCAACATCGTTCACCGATGCGTCAGGGAAGCATATCAAGTGATTCCTGTTCATGGTCCACCCCTGTGGCAGCTCCCTCTTGCTCAGGTCTACAGCTATCGAAAAAGAGTTCTGATGCAGTTCCACCCCATCCCGGCGTCGGGTTCACCCACCGCCCGCCTGCTAATAGCTGCACCACACGAGGCCGATACAAACCGCGTGATCACGGCCCCGCGCGCGGACCCGCTCGCCTGCGGATGGCCGGTAAGCCGACAGCACGACTCTCCAATGTGTGCTAGTCTTCTCGATGAAGTTCGATCTCCTTGCTCACGAAGCCTATCCAGCTGTACTTACTTGAGAGTAGTTCGACTAGTTCTCCGGTCAGCTTGGACAGGCCGGCCAGTACTGCGCCTGAGGCCGTAATCAACGGAACGTCCGAGGCGACACCCGCTACCACAACTGGGATAGATAGCATCGTTGAAATGTTTGCCCAGCGCTTGACCTTGGGAAATACAAGCTTCACTCTTCTACGAAGCTTCTCCTCCTCAGCCCGGAAATCGTTCAGCACGTCTTGTGGATCTATCAGGCTGCCGGTCTCGTTGCGCTTGTCGACCAGATCCTCTACGATGGCCTTGAACTGCTGGATCTCGTCGTAGTCGCGCCAGCCAAACAGTGTTCTGATATTCTTCTCCAGCTCTATGAGGTAGTTGTCGCTGCACGCTTGCTCTCGCGCACATATCGAACATTGGTCCTTTGTAGTAAGCGCATAGCCGGGAAGGAGCGGGCTATTGGGCACATATGCCTCAAACACCGATCGAATACTCTCAATCCATCCTGGTTTGGCCTCCTTCGGGAAGCCACTTAGTCCAAACTTGTATCGACAGTAGCCGAGGACGGACTTGCTGAAGAGACAATGTGCATCCCACTTTCTTGCCAACAGTAAGCCTGCATGAATGCTCCAAAGGTAGGGCCCGCAGTATTCACCACCATCGACGAAGATCTGTCCAGGAACCTGTTCATCGCTTCCCAGCCTGACGTGATCCGGAAAAACCTTCGACAGTGAGACTCGGTCCTCTTCCACCTGCTGAAAAATGGCGTCCTTCAACTCTGGCGTTATGACCTCGGCTGGATCTCGGATCTCCACGATACCTTCTGCCCGAGCCATTTCGAATATCATCTCGACGGACCTTCCAAGTTCCGTGTACGGTAGCTGCCCAGATGATATGTAATCCCAGATCGCGCCGGTGATAAGAATCTGATCGGCCCAAAGGAGCACAGAGGGATATCTGATTAGCCACTCCAGGTCGAAGTTGCACACCTGGCAAGCATCAACTTCATATCCAAGGCCCAAGCCAGTCACCAGGACTTTATTCACTGCCATCCTCCTTGTCAATCCAGTGTCGAGGTCGCCGGCTTCCTACTTATTCTGCCCAATCCCCTCGGGCTAACCATTTGGTGCTGCCACACGGACGTCTTCCAGTATGTTGCCTTCAAATTGTTGCATGCTGCTGGATATCTGCACCATTGCGTCTACCAGTGGGGAATCATAGCACAACAGACTCAACGAGTCTAGTCAACGCCCGACAGCACAGACTAGCGGGACTTGCACAACTGAGAATCGCTCCAAGGACCCCCTTTACTAGGTTCGTACTACCGTCCGGATCGCTCTGAATCCCACTTCACAACAAAACAATCCGCTGTTAGCAAACATCGGATTGCGGTCATTGGGAGATGCTGACTTAGGGGTAGAGACTTCTATTCCAGCGCCTGATTGTACCTTTGCCTAAGCTCCTCCTGGGAGATCAGCGGACGGCTTACCTGTTCCAGGGTCTCGGGATCCACCTTGCCCTCTCTGACCAGTTCAGACCCTGCTCTTCTGGCCGCCTGCTGGACAGCACGTCCGTCATCGGTCAGCTCGCCATTCTGTTTCATCAAGAAAGCGTGGGGCCTGAGCACTGCGCCGGAGAACTCCACGCTCGCACCCTCGGCCAGTTCCTCGGCGATGCGCACCACCGTGTCGAAGTTCCCCGTCTCCCACCAACCACCGGTGGTTACGAGCACGATGCGCTGGATCTTGACATCCCGGTGGAACCTGGCCCGCGTGCGTCCCTCACGGGTCTCCAGCTTCGGCTCGACGAGGGCGACGATCCTGTTGATCACGTTCTGCATCTCCCCGGGTAGGGGGATGTAGACCGGGGTGGCCAGGACCAGGGTCTCCGCGGCTCTCAGCTTGCCGTAAAGCGCCTGCATATCGTCGTCGATGTAACACTCTCCGGGGGTCTTCCCGTACCAGCACTGGAACTCCCCAGTGCAGGGCTCCACATCGAGGCGGCTGGCGTAGAACAACTCGACTTCGCCTCCGGCGTCCTTCATGCCCTGGAGAAAGAAGGTGAGGAGCATGTCCGTGTTGCCTTTCTCCATCCTCGGACTTCCATTGATAGCCACTACCTTGCTCATCTTTCCCTCCCCTGAGCGAAGACCATCAGGCGGACAGCGATTCCGTAACGGAGTAAAGCGTGAGCCGTCTCCCTGTCACTGGGCCGGAGGACCCTCTCATCGTGATCCCCAAGTCCGGTCCGCGGCAAGCAACTAGGCCAGGCTCTCTGTCGGCTCAAATAGGGACATCAGTTGTGCTATGGAATCCAACGCGAAATCCGGTTCGACGCCCTCTTGAAGCTCCCTCTCATCAAATTCGCCGGTCCGCAACAACACCGACCTGATACCGAACGCCCGCGCGCCTTCGACGTCAGTGGATACTCGATCCCCCACCATTGCCACTTGGCTCTTGTCCAGTCCCATGGTCCCCAGGGCCAACTCGAACACAAACGAACTTGGTTCCCCCACGTATACCGCTCTGACCCCTGCTGCCCTCTCCAGCATCCCTACCCAGGAGCCCACGTTCAGCTCGGGGTCTCCTATACTCCTGTCCGTAAGCTCACCCTGCATCCCGATGAGCTTCGCGCCCTTCAGCAGCAGCCGTAGGGCCCTATTCAGATGCTGGAAGTCAAACTTGCTTCTGTTGTCCCCGACCACGACGTACTCTGGACTCTCCGTGTCATGCTGGAAACCCTCGAACTCATCGAGGCCTTTCCCATCCACCATCACCCAGCATGAGCGAGGTGTCAACTCTCGTAGATAGACCGCTGTGGCGTAGGACGCGGTGATCACTTCCTCGTCGAGTATCTGGAAGCCTTCCTCTCTCAGCGTCTCGGCGCAGGATCGGCGGCTCCTCAGCGTGCTATTGGTCAGGTATCTCAGGATGATCCCCCTGCTCCTCAGTGCGTTGATGGTCTCCACAGCTCCGGGGCATACCCTGCCCTGGAACTCCAACACGCCATCCACATCGAAGATCAGGCCCTTGACGCCGGTCAGCATGCAGAACCTCCCGCGAGTCTGGGCAAGTAGGCGGCCTGCTGTTCAGCCCTGCAGCGGACCGCCGGGGGTGTCCGCGCCTCGTCCGGACCAGCGGGACCCACACCCCAAGGTCCCCGGTGGCGTACCCACGCCGCCTGCGGCCAGCCCGTGCGACGGCCGCCCGTAGCTTGGGCGCCGGGTTCTCGTTCGGTCATCGCTGCGCAGATTCCGCTGACTGCCCACTCCTTCTCCTCGCCAGCCACACTCCCAGGAGAACAAGAAGCACTCCCATAGGAAGCAAACACAGCAGTCCACAGATCATGGAGACGATGATGGCCTCGTAGACCCCAACGGAGCCAAAGCCCCCCGAGGTGCCGGGACCTGCCTTGTCAAGACACTCCACGTCGGCCGCCCAATCGTAGTAGGGGCAGTCCTCTCCGTGCTTCTCCCACCCGTGGGGAAGGGCCGGACACTCCCCTATGTCCTCCACGAACGCACACTGCTCCGCGCCCTTGTTGATGACCACGTCCTCACAGTCCCCGGGCGCACCGCTGTGCCCCTCGCTGCAACAGAAGGCGATCTTGGCCGCCCGACACGTGGGCCTGACCTCCACCATGGTATAGTCAGCGGGGCACTCAGCCTCCCACTTGTCACCCAGGCTTTCCCAGCCCTCTGGCGGGGAGCACACCATGCACTCATCCCCGCCCCAGAACTCGGCACACTGCTTGCTCTCGTGATTGACGGCAAGCTCAGGAGGCACCGGCGCAGCAGCGGCTCCCTCGCTCAACGAGCAGAACAACACGGTGCTCAGCACTAGCAGCAGGCTCTCCCGTACTCTCATACTCACTCTCCACCCTCCTTCTGGCTATCTACAGTGCCCGCACTCGTCCTCAAGAATGTATCATTGTGCCCTGTTCGCCGTTGAGAGGCAGACGTCTGGCCCCGGCGAGAAGTTCCACATCCTCAGGCGGGATACCTGAGCGTGGCCGCATCTTGGTGCCCGACTGGCGCATTCAGGCACGCTATCATGCCTGATCGGCGCTTCGCCACCAGACCATTGTGCTGATCAGCCCTGCCACGAAAGCCACAGCCACAAGCACATAACTGTGCATTCCAAGCTGCTCAGAGCGCGGCCCTGCCATTCCGCTGAACAGCATAGGCACGGACCAGGGAAACCAATCACCCCAACCCATCACCGCAACGACCTGGGCCAACGCTAGCGTGAGGAAGGCCCAACCAAGCGGCGGAAGATAGCCTCGTCCGGCGCTGGCCACCAGAGCGACAAACGGCAAGAGCATGAAGGTCAGAAGAGCAGTAGTCACAACGGACCAGAATGATGCCCATCCCAACTCCAGAGACCAGCCTGGAATGCCAACGGTCGCTCCAATGCCGAGCCCGAGCACGAAGACAAGGAGGGTGAGTCCCACTATCCATATCGCAGTCAATAGAAACTTCGCGGCGACGATGATCCAGCGAGAGGTGGGAAGCGCTAGCAACTCCTTCGCTGTGTGGTCGGAGAATTCGCGCCCAAAGACCCAGGTCACAATCATCGCAAACAGGATCGATCCGCCGATACCAATGCCCTGCAGAAGCACGTCGAAGTATGTTGGCCAATCAGCGACCCCGGCGGTGAGAAGCTGTGCTTTCGTGCTGATCAGACCCATCGCACGCGCTCGCTCGGGATCTTTCAGGATCATCATGAATAGTCCGCCCACCAGAGGCAGGATTGAGAATCCGGCGGTGGTCAGCAGAGGCACTTTGGAGCGGCGCGCTTTGAGCGTCTCAGCCCACAGAGCGGCACGGAAAGCGTTCATTCTTCTCCTCCAGTCAACCGGAGGAAATGATCCTCAAGGTTCTCTCGTTCCACAGCCAGCCTGGTTGGCGGCGTTCCTGCGTTGACCAGGACTGTGGCGACGTCATCGGGCGCATTGACAGCGCGGGGTTCATACAAAAGGATCGTGTTCTCGCTTGCCTTCACAAGAAAGCCGGCTCTTGTCAGGGCACCCTGCGCGGCCTCAATACTGCGCACTTCTATCTCCAACCTGGGTGAGCGCAATTCCTCGAGCTTCTTCGTATCGAGTTCCTCGATCAAGCGGCCCTGATGGATGATGCCGATGCGGGTGGCGAGCCGCTCCACTTCAGTGAGGATGTGGCTGGACATGAATACGGTCACACCCTTATCAGTGGCAAGGCTGCCTAGTAGTTCACGGATCTCAACCACGCCAGCTGGGTCGAGCCCCTTGGCGGGTTCGTCAAGGATAACGACTTGAGGTTCATGCAATAGAGCGCGCGCCAGCCCAAGCCGTTGGAGGTTGCCTGTGGAGAGCGTCCCCGCGTTTCTGCCCGCGTACGAGGCAAGACCAAGACGCTCAATCACCCGCGAGGTAGCGTCCTTGTCCGTGATTGAATGGAGGCGACGGGCTATCTCCAGGTTCTCTCGCACGGTCAGTTCAGGGTAGGCCGCGGGCGACTCAACTAGGTGTCCGACTTTGCTCCACGGCCCGCGTCCATTCGGACCTACAGTTTGACCCAGCACTCTTGCCTCTCCGGCGCTCGGACGGATCATGCCCAGCAGCGCGCGGATGGTGGTCGTTTTGCCTGCTCCATTAAGGCCAAGGTACCCGTAGACCTCGCCCTGCTGCACGCGCAGGTTGACTGAGTCCACGGCGCGCACTTCACCATAGGACTTCGATAGTCCAATTGTCTCGATTGCGAGATCCATGTCGCACCCTCTGTGGTGAGACCAGCGACGAGGTCTGCCAGGCCTATTGTACCCCAAATGGTAGGATTGCCAAGAGAACACGAGTCTGACCCTGAGGATGAGGGTGACCACTCCGGGAAGACGTTGATCATGCAGCGAGAGGTCTTCATACAGGGCGGGCCTGCCGATAGGATCAGTTGGCCAGGACGATCACGCACTCGGGGTCATCGCGGCGGACAACGCAACAAGCCGCTGTCGGTTGACAGCGGCTTGTGATCGATGGAAGAAGGGGATCCCTACGCTTAATCCTTCAGCTTGGGCCTGAACTTGTATCCGTAGACGATCATACCACTCTCCCCATGTTCCCTCAGCCGCCGGGTGACCATCTCCACCGGCATGCCGATGTAGGGCTCGTCGATGTCCACGTCCGTTAGCTGAGTAGCGACCAAAGGGCCCTCATCCAGCCGGACCAACGCCGCCGGATAGGGCACGTAACCATCGTAGCCCGAGGGGGCATCATACACAACGGTGTGAGAATAGACCATTCCCTGGCCCTTGAAACTGTATGGCTGGAGGTTGTGGGACTTGCATTGAGGGCATACCAGCCGCCGTGGAAGCAGTTTCGCTCCACAATCCTCACATTGCACACCTATCAGTCTGTATCGCTGCTGCTGTAACCGCCAGTGTTTGGCAAGACTCATCGTGGGATCTCCTGATTTGAGGTCGGTCGCGCCTTGATGGCCGCCGGCAGGACGAACGCAATCCCGAAGCAGCTCCTGCTATGGCGACCTGAGTATGTGTGTCACCGCCGTGGCCCCGGTTCCGCCGATGCTCTGCGTCATCCCAACCCGAGCATCAACCTGGTTGGCGCCGGCGTCACCCCGCAACTGCTGCGCAAGCTCCACGATCTGATACACACCGGCGGCGCCCACTGGATACCCTCTTGCTTTCTGGCCTCCCATGGTACAAATAGGTATTCTGCCCTCCAGGGCGATCTCGCCCTCCATGGCCAGGCGCACGCCCTCGCCCTCCGGGGCCAGACCGCTGGCCTCGAGGGAGAGCGCAGCCAGGATGGCGAACGCGTCATGTGGCTCGAAGATGTCGATTTGCTTCGGGGTTACGCCAGCCTGTGCGTAAGCCTTGTGGGCCGATTCTTGCACAGCCCGCAGGAACAACGGATTAGGTCGATCGTGGAGGGCTACGGCATCCGTCGCCAAAGCCGAGCCGGTGATCTCCACAGACGAGTTGGCCCGCTTGCCTGCTGCCTTGTCTGAGCAAAGAACTATCGTGGCTGCGCCATCGGCAACCGGAGCAGAATCTAGCAAACTGATGGGATCGGCGACGAGCCGCGCCTTCTCGAACGCCTCAACGGTGATGGGTCGCCGGAACATCGCGTATTCATTGTTGACGGCGTTGCGATGGGAATTCACCGAGAAGTGGGCGAAGTCTCTGCGCTCCAGATCGTAGTCGTACATGTATCTGCGCATCAGGAGCGCATGGGAGGCCGCGATAGAGAGACCGTGAATGGCCTCATACTCCTCGTCGGTGGATGTCGCCAGCGCCTCTTCCACCGCAGGCCCTGACAGGTCGGACATCTTCTCCACACCGGTGACGAGCACGGTATCGTGCACGCCGCTGGCGACCGCGAGGTATCCTAAACGAACAGCGGCGCCTCCCGAAGCGCCAGCTGCTTCCACACGTATTGCCTCCGTACCTGTGAGGCCAGCGAAATCGGCGATGAGGGCCGCCAACTGCTCCTGTCCGGTCAACTCTCCCGACAGAGCATTGCCAACGTAGATGGCATCGGCCTTATCGATCCCCGCCTGCTCCAAGGCTTGGAGAATGGAACTCGCCGCCAGATCTCTGGCCGAGCGGTCCCAATGCTCCCGCACCGGTGTCTGTCCGATGCCGGTTATGTACACTCTGCGCAAAGTCTGAGATACCTCCTTTGGCCCGCTTCTCCCGGAGAGAAGCCCATTCCGACTCCTAGTACATCATCAGCTTGCCCCGATGCCTTGCGTACTGGGCGTAGTCGATTTCCCTGCGGCGACCGACGTAGTCGCTGATCTGCGGAATTGGGTTTCTCCCCCTAGCGATGCACTCCGTAGTGACAAATGAGAAGGCGTCGCTACCAGCACCCGAGCCATAAGAGGCAAGTAGAATCCTCTCTCCCGGCTCCGCCTTGTCCAGGACGGCAGCCAGGCCAATACCTGACGACGCAGCATACGTGTTGCCCACGTATGGCACCAAGAGGCCATCCCTGTATTGCTCCTCCACGAAACCAAGCCTCTTCGCCACCCTGACTGGGAACTTGCTGTTGGGCTGATGGAATACCACCCTGTCGTAGTCCTCCGGGCCGTATCCCAATTCGTCCATCAACGCGCGAGCGGCCATAATGGTGTGCGTGAAATAGGATGGCTCGCCCGTGAATCTGTTGCCGTGAGTCGGGTAGTGCTGATTGGGCCGGCGAAAGAAGTCCGGCGTGTCGGTGACGTAGGAGTGGGACCCCTCGAGATAGGCCATGCTCTCACCCTTGGGCCCCACCACGAAGGCTGCCCCGCCAGCGCCAGCTGTGTACTCCAACTGATCGCCTGGCTTGCCCTGCGCAGTGTCCGCGCCGATGGCCATTGCGTAGTCGGCCATTCCCGAGCCCACGAAGCCAATAGCCGCCTGCATGGCCTCAGTCCCCGCCTTGCAAGCGAACTCCCAATCAGCGGCCATGGTGTGAGGCGTTGCGCCCACGGCCTCGGCCACGATCGTGGCGGTGGGCTTCACCGAATACGGCTTGGACTCGCTCCCCAACCAGACGGCTGACAGCTTGGAGGGGTCGAGGGCTGCTTTGCGCAAAGCGTTCCGGGCAGCCTCGATGGCTATGGTGGTCGTGTCCTCGTCCAGCCCAGGGACCGCCTTCTCCTCCAGATGGAGGTTGTCTTCCCCCATCTTCCAAACACGGGAGATCTCCTCGGCGCTGATCCTGTAGCGCGGCACGTATGCCCCGTAGCCAACTAGCCCCACGTCTCTAAGCGGTTTCATCATGATTAGACTGTCTCCTCCCAACTCTAGGGTAGTTTCAACACATCTCCCGGACTAGCTCTTCGGCTTTGTCCAGACGAATGATTCCTTCCTCCACCATGCACGACGCCACCCTGTCCACCAGATCGCCGGCTGCTCCGGCCGCGATCGCCATACTTCGCGCGTGGAGTTCCATGTGACCCCGCTGGATGCCCTCGGTGGCCAGCGCTCGTAGCGCGGCCAGGTTCTGAGCAAGTCCCGCGGAGACCACCACCTCGGCCAACTGCTGTGCCGTGCCCACACCAAGGACCTTTTCCGCCGCCCGCGCCGCGGGATGAGCCTTGGTGGCGCCACCGACGATGCCCACAGCCAGAGGCAACTCCAGACTGCCCACCAGGCTGCCGTCGCCATCAGTCTCCCACGTGCTCAACGAGCCGTACTGACCCGACCGCGCGGCATAGGCGTGGGCCCCCGCCTCTACAGCTCTCCAGTCGTTTCCGGTCGCCACCAGCACCGCATCAATCCCGTTCATGATACCCTTGTTATGAGTGGCGGCTCGATAGGGATCGACCTCCGCCAACGCATAGGCCGTGGCTATCCGCTTCGCCACCTCACGCCCATCCAAACCATCAGTCGCTAGCGCCTGAAAAGGGACGACCGCCTCGGCTCGAGCAAGGCGTCTGTCAGCCAGGTTGGACAGAATACGCAACAGTACCTTCCCCCCGGTCATCTCCTCCACCAGAGGGGCCAGCGCCTCGACCGCCGTGTTGATAGCGTTCGCTCCCATAGCATCCCGGCAGTCGTAGATCAGGTGCACCACCAACATTGGACCCGCCAGCGTGTCGGGGAGCACACGGACCTCCAGATCCCTGGCGCCTCCCCCGAGTTCCACCATCACCGGGTCCTGCTCGTTGGCCACAGCCAGGAGCCTCTCGCGCTCGCCCAGCAGCTTGAGGCGAGATTCGCTAGGGTCATCGACACCGAGAACCTGGATCTGCCCGATCATCTGCGACTCAGACGCACGGGCCAGGAACCCGCCCCCTTCGCGAACGAGCTTTGCCGCGTGACTGGCCGCGGCCACCACCGAAGGCTCCTCAATCGCCATGGGCACCAAATAGTCCTGGCCGTTGATCAGGAAGTTGACCGCGATGCCCAAAGGCAGACCGAAAGTACCGACGACGTTCTCGCTCATCCTGTCTGCCTGGGCCACGTCGAGACCCAAGGATCCTTCCAGCGCGGCGGCCTCTTGATCGGTCAGGCCAGCACGCGTCTGGAGCTCCCGCAAACGCTCTGAGGGGCTCAGCTTGTAGAACCCCGGTATTCGCGAAACGATACCAGTTTTGATATGTCCATCCATGACGATTCGCACTCGAGTAACACAAAAAAGCATCCACAGCTTCTCGAGCTGTGGACTCGCGTCACTATTTATCATAACAGCCCAAGACTGTCAAAAACTACCAGATTGGGCTCTCTCCCGCGGCCAGGCAGCTTGGCTCCACAAGCAACGATGCGAGTGCAGACCATCCTCAATGCCCAGTGGCTTATTAAAGACCTGTCTCGCAGCTACGATTGACGTGCACGGCTCATCCCCCTATAATACGAGCAGCCCGTCAGCGGGCACTGGGTACAGCGGCTGGGGAGGACAGACGATGATCGACTTCTCATTCACCGACGAACAGCGAGCTTTGAGGGAGTTGGCAAGGGAGTTCGCACAGAACGAGATTGCTCCTCGGGCCGCTGAGTATGATCGCCAATCCAGACATCCTTCTGACATCCTAGAAAAGGCCCACGAAGTAGGACTGATGAACATGACCGTTCCCGAGGAATACGGTGGGGCGGACCTAGGAATGCTGGAAACGTGCCTGGTCAGCGAGGAATTGGCCGCCGCCTGCTCCGGCATCGGCACCGCTATCATAGCCAACACGCTGGCTCTAGCGCCCCTCCTGCTCGCGGCCTCCCCAACACAGCTGAAACAACACGTGGTACCGCTATGCAGGGGACCCAACCTGGCAGCTCTCTGCATGACTGAGCCCCAGGCCGGCTCTGACGTCGGCGCGATTAGGACCACCGCACGACTCGACGGCGACCACTACGTCATCAACGGCACCAAGACGCTTATCGACAACGGCGGTGTCGCCCAGTCATACTGCGTGTTCGCATCCACCGATCCGGGGCAAGGTGTGAGAGGGATCTCGGCCTTCGTAGTGCCCGCCGACCTGCCCGGTGTCTCTGTGGGGAAGCACGAAGACAAGATGGGCCAGCGGGCCATCAACACCAGCGAGGTCATCTTCGAGGAAGTCCTGTTGCCCATCGAGAACAGAATCGGCTCGGAAGGCGAGGGTTTCAGCATCTTCCTGGAAGCCCTCAGTCGCAACAAGCCCTGGATCGCTGCCGCCGCTGTTGGAGTGGCCGGCGCCGCGTTGGCGGAGGCGACGAAATACGCACAGGAGAGAGAGCAGTTTGGACGGCCCATAGCCTCTTTCCAGGCGATCCAGTTCAAACTGGCCGACATGGCTATCAAGATAGAGGGAGCCCGTCTCCTGACCTGGCACGCTGCCTGGCTGGTGGACCAGGGCCTTCGCCACGCCTCTCCGTCGGCCATTGCCAAGTGCTATGCGTCAGACGTCGCCATGGAAGTGACCACCGATGCCGTTCAGGTCTTCGGAGGCTACGGATACGTCAAGGAGTATCCGGTAGAGAAGATGATGCGAGATGCCAAGGCGTTCCAGCTCTACATGGGCACCAACGAAATCCAGCGCTACCTCATAGCACAAGATCTCGTTCGCTAGGGGGATGCCCGCCTCATTGAGCCCTGGTCGCGGTACCCTCGACAAATGAAGCGCGCCCGACAGATCGGGCGCTCATGGCAGATAGGGTTGGAGGAATCGTGTATTGTCACTTACGGCTCTTTCGCTTTCTAGTTGCCGCCTCGAACCGGTAGCCTACCCCTCTCACGGTCCGGATGAGAACTGGTTGATGCGGATGACCTTCTATCTTCCTCCGAAGCATGCATATGTGCACATCCAGGGTCCTCGTGTCTCCCAAATACTCCGTATCCCAGACTTCTTTCATCAACTGTTTGCGCGTGAGCACCTCGCCATTGTTTCTGATTAGGATCTCCAGCAGAGCGCACTCCTTGAAAGTCAAGTGAGTGGACTCGCCCTTCTTGATGATGCAACGCTCGGCAAGGTCCAGTGTCAGATTCCCAGCACGAAGGCGTTGACTGGCGTTGTTCTTCCTGCTCGACGAAGATAATCGTCTCGCCATCGGCGCGTGGCCCCCTCACCGGATCACATCTGAGATACGTGCAAACGACACACGACCTGAGAAGCTAGTGGGCACAGATTCCCCAAGTGATCGGCCATTCTGGCGAAGCCAGGCCGGCTCACATAGTAGCCCTTCGAGCGCGAGGATATCTAAGAAGAGAACAGACCATGACAGGTCAACAGGTAAGCGAACCAACCGAAATATACAACGAACTCGGCGATGTGTCAAACCGTGGCCCCGCCGGTTGGCCTCACTGGCGCGACTCAGTCTTAGGTAACGCGAGGGACGCGAGCCAGTATCTCGGAGATCACCTCGTAGTTGATCGTGCCCAGCCGTTCGGCCACCTCGCCGACGCCAATCCGATCACCACCCTGCTCCCCGATGAGCACGACCTCGTCTCCCTCCCTGACGTCAGATATGTGGCTAACATCGATCATGGTCTGGTCCATGCTGACGCGCCCCACGACAGGAGCCCTCTGCCCCTTCAGCAATACCTCTCCCCAGTTGCGTGGCCCGCGCCGGAATCCGTCAGCATACCCAATGGGGATCACTGCCACTCGGGTCTCGCCTGTGGTTTGATAGGTGCAGCCATAGCTGACATAGCTACCTGGGGGCAATTCCTTCACCTGAGCTACCTGGGTCTTGAAGGATAGAGCCGGCTCGAACCCAGCCGGGCAGGGAACATCGGGGGAGGGATCCAAGCCGTAGATGGCAATGCCAGGGCGGACCATGTTGAAGTGAGACTCAGGGAACGCGAAGACCGCCGCGCTGTTGGCGGCGTGCACATACCGCATCTGGATGCCCTCGTGTTTCAGGTCTTGCAGCACGCGCTGGAACGAGGCCAGTTGCCCGAGGGTGTACTCGTGTCCCCAGCCGTGCACGCCACGGGCGTCGGGCATGTCAGCGACGGCCAGATGGGTGAAAACACCCTCTACAATGAGTCCGGGTAGATCGATGATGTCACGTACGAAGTCCACCACTTGGTCAGGCAAGAGACCGAGCCGTCCCATTCCTGTGTCCACCTTCACATGTACCGGGACCTCAGACTCCAGACCTATAGCTGCTCGTGACAGTGCCCTGGCCACATCGATGGAGAACACGGTCACTGCGACTCCGCTCAGAACAGCCTCTCGCGCCTGCCATGCGGGCGTATAACCCAAGACCAGAATCGGGGCCGTGATGTCCGCTCTGCGGAGAGTGATGGCTTCGTTCAGGCAGGCCACCCCGAGCATGTCGACACCATTGGAGAGGGCGGTCTGGGCCACCTTGATGGCCCCATGACCATAGGCGTCGGCCTTGAGGCTGGCGATGATCCCCACCTCCTCGCCCACCATCCTCTTCAACTGGCGCACATTGTTGGCGATGGCCCCCAGGTCTATCTCGATCCAGGTAGGCCTGTCCAGCCGGATGATGTAGATCTGCTTCCAGGCTGCGCTCTGCCGTACCAGCACGGACTCAGCCGCCTCATGATCGGCAAGGAGTCTCTCTACAACCTCCTCCATGCGCGACTCAACGTCTCCCTTGACCAAGACGACATCTCCGGGCTGGATGAGATCCCACGCGCTCCGCACAGCATCTTCACCGCTGTACGTCACGAAGACGTGGTCGCGGTCGATCCCTGCTCTCTGAGCCTCACTCGCTGTGAGGCGGGATCTATCGCCTTTGGTCACCAGATAGTCCGCCACCTGAGCCACACGCTGGCCCACCTCTCGGTGACCCTCCTCCTCGTAGGTGCCCAGCCGCAGCATGTCTCCCAGGATGGCGATCTTCTTCCCACCGCCTATCTCGTCCAGCACGTCCAAGGCGGCCAACACCGAAGCAGGACTTGCACTGAAGGTGTCATCCAAGAGGATACTATGATTGACTCCTGGGAGTGGGTTCAGACGACCTCTGATAGGATGCAGTCCAGCCAGCGCTGCCAGGATCTCATCCCAGTTCATCTCATAGGTCACACCAACGGCCGCTGCGGCCAGAGCCGTATACGTGCTGTGTCTCCCCAGGAGAGGCACTTCCGCCTCGAACTCTGCACCTCGATGGTGAATCAGGAACGTGATCCCCTCATCGCTCGCCCGCACGTCAGTGGCACGGATGTCCGCTCCCTCCTGACAGCCATAGGTGATAACCTGCGCTGCGGTCCGATACATCATGGGCCGAACACGAGCGTCGTCGTAGCTCAGGATTGCGTACCCGTCCGCCGGTAGCGCTTCGACCAGCTTTCCTTGCTCGCGAGCGATATTGTCGAGAGAACCGAGGTACTCCAGATGAGTGTGATCTACCGAAGTGACTATGCCAACACGAGGTGAAGTCATGTGGCTGAGATCCTCGATCTCCCCAAAACTGTCGCACGCCATCTCCAGAACCGCCACCTCATGCTGGGGCAACAGCCGCCCCAGAGCGATAGGCAGGCCGTACCGACCGTTGTAGTTTCCGTAGTTCTTGAAAACGCTGAACGACTGGCCCAGGACGGCGGCGGTAGCCTCCTTGGTGCTCGTCTTGCCGCTGCTACCTGCGACTGCAACCACCTCGACTACCAACTTACTCAAGACGTGTCGCGCCCACACCCCCAGGGCCTCCTGGGTATTGTCAACCTCAATGCAGGTCACAGCGTAGCGTGACAGATCTTTCCCTTTCTCACAAAGAACACCTGTGGCCCCGCCCCGGCACGCCTCGTCGATATAGTCGTGCCCGTCTGCTCTTTCGGTCTTCACCGCCAGGAACAGTTGACCAGGCTCAACGACGCGGGAATCATAGCAGAAATCGCTGAACTCCCTGGCGAAGACTCGGCCGCACACGGTGCCCGCCGTGGATTCGAGGATGTCTTCAAGCCAAATCATGTGCTATTCCGCGGCCCAAGTAACCCTTGATCAGACGACATAGCACCACCCTGCCCGGTCACTCGGCCCTACTGGCTCGCCAATACAGCGCGGCCCCGACGATAGCCAGAGCAGCGCCCACGACGCTTCCAGCCAGTTGCTTGTAGCCGAATACGAGCGGAGTGGCGCCGAAGCCGACGATGTCAGCCACCGCCGATCCCAGCATGATCACCACACCGACCACCACTATGGCAGCGGCGAAGCTCTTGTTCCTTGTCATAACGGCCTCCCCTGTGTTGGTGTCAGATTCTAGCATGATCTCCAGGGTCGAGCAATCACACGCGCCGCAGCACTCGACGTTTGACAAGCCACGTGCCATATGCTAGACTTTTCGAAGCGTTGACGCTGGAGCACAGCGCTGAAGTTGGCGCATGAGGCACAACTAGAGAAGGGAACACTGAACATGGCAGAGGCGACGATAGGCGTCATTGGCGGCAGCGGGCTGTACGAGATCGAAGGATTCTCGGATGTCGAGGAACACGACGTTTCCACACCCTTCGGCAAGCCCAGCGATCCCATAGTGGTGGGTACCCTACAAGGGCAACGTGTGGCCTTTCTGCCTCGCCATGGCCATGGTCACCGCATCCTGCCGAGCGAAGTCAACGCACGGGCCAACCTACACGCGCTCAAGTCCCTCGGCGTGGAGCGCATCCTGGCGGTCAATGCCTGTGGCAGCTTGAGGGAGGGGATAGCGCCCTCCCATATCGTGATCCCCGACCAGATCATCGATCGTACGCAGGGGCGCACCGGCACCTTCTTCGGCAATGGACTCGTGGTCCACGTTTCCCTTGCCGAGCCCTTCTGCCCACAATTGAGCGCAGTCCTCTACGACGCTGTCAAGAAGACGGGAGCCACGGTGCACAAGGGCGGCACTTACGTCTGCATACAGGGACCAAGGTTCTCGACCAAGGCAGAATCACACATGTACCGAGCGTGGGGCGCAGACATCATAGGCATGACCTTGATACCAGAGGCGGTGCTGGCACGGGAAGCAGAGATGTGCTACGCGAGCCTCGCCTTGTCCACCGACTACGATGTATGGCACGAGACGGAAGCGCCTGTCACAGCGGACATGGTGGTCCAGACCCTGCTGGCGAATGTGGAAACAGCCAAGAAGGCCATAAGCGAGGTCGTACCCCTCGTTCCCGCGGACCGCGATTGCGGCTGCGACTCCGCACTCTCCGTGGCTATCCAGACCGCCAGGGATTGCATACCCGGGCGTATCAAGCAGGAGCTCAACCTGCTGCTTGGGAAATATCTGGACTAGCGATCACATGGAGGTGCACACAAACAACGGCAAGAGGGAATCCGTTTCCCTCGCCCGAACGCTGGGCGGCTTCGACGCCACGATGATTGGCGTCGGAGCGATGATCGGTGCAGGCATCTTCGTGTTGACGGGCATTGCCGCCGGTGTCGCGGGGCCAGCCCTGCTGATTGCCTTCCTGCTCAACGGCATCATGACGAGTTTCACCGCCGCCTCATACGCTGAACTGGGTTCGTTGTTTCCCAACGCTGGCGGTGGCTATCTCTGGGTCAAGCAGGCTCTATCTCCCCTCCTGGGCTTCCTGAGCGGCTGGATAACCTGGTTTGGCCACTCGATCGCCTGCAGCCTCTACGCCCTGGGTTTCGGCCACTATACGGCTGACCTCTTGAGCCGGCTCGGACTCATCCCCTCCTCCGTCGAAACTGACGTACTGGCCGTGGGATTGGCTGTCGCCATCACCGCCCTGTTCACCTACATCAACCTGCACGGCATCTCGGAGACCAGCAGAGTGGGCAACATCCTGACTCTGTCCAAGATAGCAATCCTCGGCCTCTTTGTGGGCTTCGGCCTGTTGAGCATGGCAAGACAGGGAGACTGGGTGTCCAAGTTCCAGCCCTTCTTGCCCACAGGTTTTACTGGAGTGGTCATGGCGGCCGGTTTGACGACCATCGCCTTCCAGGGATACGAGATCATCGCCCAGTGTGGTGAGGAGATACGCGAGCCGAAACGCAACCTGCCACGAGCCACTTTTGCGGCTATAGGGGTAGCGGTTTGTGTCTATCTCGGTGTGGCTTTCGTAGCTCTGGGAGCCGTGCAGCCGTCAATCGCCGGGATGACCACCTGGGATTTCCTTGCACGCTATGAGGAGCTGGCAATCATTGAGGCCGCCCGCCAGCTGATGCCTCTTGGAGCCTTCGTGCTGATCATCGGGGGCCTGATGTCTACCATGTCGGCGTTGAACGCTACCATCTACGCCTCATCGCGAGTCTCTTTCGCCATGGGCCGGGACCGCAACCTGCCTTCGTTCTTCGGAGAGATACACCCCATCCGGCACACGCCGCAGTGGGCTATACTCATCTCTGGTACCCTGGTTGCTCTCATTGCCGTGACTCTGCCAGTCAAGTCGGTGGCGAGCGCCGCCGGCGTCTTGTTCCTGCTGCTCTTTATGATGGTCAACGTTAGCGCCATCCGCATGCGCCGCCTCCGACCGGATCTGGAGAGGGGCTTCAGAATCCCGCTGATGCCACTGCTCCCTATACTGGGCATCGTCTCTCAGGCAATGCTCCTCGTATTCCTTTTTCGCCTGAGCCCTGAGTCGTGGTACATCGGCGGACTCTGGCTCGTGGCGGGATTGGTGTTCTACGCAGCCTATGCCGCGCGAAGAGAGCCTATGAAGGAACCTGTCAGAATCCTACATCAGGAGATAGTTTCCACCAGAAGATACTCCATCCTCATCCCTGTGGCCGACGAACTCCAGGCCCGGCTCTTGGGCACGCTGGCCGCACCAATTGCGCGCGACAAGGACGGAGAGGTTTTCGCCCTGCATGTAGTCCGCGTGCCCAAGCAGCTGGGCATCGCAGATGGACGCTTCGTCCTCAAACACGGGAAGCCGATCCTGGAGAGTGTCATAGCGCAGGCCAAGGAACTGGACGTGCCTGTGAATACCATGATCCGTTTCGGTCGAGACGTTGGTCAAGCCGTTGTGGCCACCGCGCGAGAGCGCAACTCGGATCTGATACTGCTGGGCTGGCTTGGAACCACCAGCAGCGAGGGAAAGGCCTTCGGGAGTGTCATTGACGCGGTGAGTAAGAACCCGCCGTGCGATCTGGCGATGGTGCGGTTCCGGCAACGAGAGGAACTGCGCGAGATTCTGGTGCCGGTGGGGGGCGGTCCCAACTCCTCCATGGCCCTGGAGCTGGCCGTGATGCAGGCCCGCGAGTATAGCAGAGAGAACGGCTTCCAGCCCCACATCACTGCCCTCTACGTAGTCCGGGGCGATGACCGGCGACTCGTCGAGTTGGGGAATCGAATCCTTGCGAAGGCCATAGCCCCCTTCGACTATCCCATTGAACCCAGGGTGGTTGCTGCCCCGAGCATCCTCGAGGGCATACTGCGCCAGACAGAGGAGTCAAACCTGGTAGTTATTGGGGCTTCTGAGGAAGGCTTCTTCGAGCAACTGCTCTTCGGCGCGATGCCCGAGCGGGTAGCCAGGGAATGCTCGAAGACGGTGATGATCGTCAAACGCTACCAGGGACCCGTCAAGTCCTGGATCCACAGGCTGCGCCCCGGCGCCTAGGAGGAGCCCCGACGCGAGAGCCTGGGTCGCATTGCCTACGCCACACGTCTGCCCCGGTCCGCGCCCCCAGGCTGTCCTTCATGGGCGCAGCCCCTGTTGGAGCTGTAGAAACCCTCGCCGTAGGTTCGCGTCTGGACGACAACCGGCATGATTCGCGCTCAACGCAACACTCTCTTGTCGCCTACCCTCTTGGTGATGCGTCGCTCGTCCAGATGCTCCATCAGAGCGAGAGCGTACTTGCGGCTCGCCCGAAACATGTCCCTGACCTCTGCCACGGTGATGCTGCCCTCTTCCTTGATTTGCGCCACCACACGCTCCACCATCGTCTCGTAGGTATCGCGCAGGAAGAGAACACTCTCACTGACTCGTACTACACGACCTTCCTCCACTAGGACGTTCAGCGGCTCAGGACCAATGGCAGCCTCGCACTCTGCTACAGACGGAGTAGCGTACGGGCTATCGGCGAATCGCGCCAGCAACTCATCGACGCGACGCTGCTGCTCCGCGTTGAACCTGATCTGGTGCTGGGGCAGCCGCACAGCCGATCCGTCCTCGGCCAGCATGTTTCGAGAACCGG
This sequence comes from Chloroflexota bacterium, assembly GCA_030603665.1. GTDB lineage: Bacteria > Chloroflexota > Anaerolineae > UBA7937 > B3-Chlor > JAUVXJ01. Next base: position 60,287 of record JAUVXJ010000011.1, read on the forward strand.
CATGCGCCAACACTGCACTAAACGCTTTCGTGGGTAGGTTCAGTCTACTCTTCAACTCTTCACGGGGCATCCCCGTGCGCAGCGGGTACCGCGTGTGATACTCCTCCAGTGTACCCACTACCTGCTCCACCAGCTCTTCGTAGCCAGCAGCTGACACCAGGTACCAATCCGGCGTCAGCGCCTCCAGGCTCGAAGAGCCATCTGCCCCAAGAACCAGGACTTCTGATCTGCCAAGAAGACCGGCAAGAGCCTCCCTCCCCTCACCCTCGGGCAGATCGCTCTCCGCCAGCAGCTCACCCAGCTGTTGGGGATGACCGCCTCCCAGAGCCTGAAGCAGGATATCATCCGGGCTGCCGCGCCATAGAGCCTCCAGCCGCTGGATCACAGGAGCCCGGAATCGACGGTGACGACGTTGCGGAGCAGGATCCACCACAACTCCTCCGCCGATGGTCAGTCCAGGAGAAGGCTGACGGATGATGAAACGATCGCCTCGCACCAGTGCAGTCCGTCCGGCAAGGCGGAACTGCACCCAGCCCTCCTCGCCTGGTTCTATCGCCTCGGCATCGAGAAGCCGAACGTGAGCCCCGATCTGGGCCGATCCGCTGTAGAAGTCAACTTGCGCATTCTGCTTGAGCGGTCTGGGAGCGGTATCCAGCAGTCGGAGCCGCGCATCTATCAGACTGCTGCTGGTCAGCTGCTTGGGAAGCGTCAATACATCGCCGCGCTGGACCTGATCGCTGCTCACGCCACCCAGGTTGACCGCCACGCGCCCGCCGGGAAGCGTGGCTTCCAGTTTCTGTTTGTGGGTCTGGAGACCACGGATGCGGGCTTTCAGTCCAGACGGCAAGACTTGAACTTCCTGCCCAACCTCCAAACCGCCGTCGATCAAGGTCCCGGTGACCACGGTGCCAAAACCCGACATGACGAACACCCTGTCCACAGGGAGACGCGGCTTTCCCAAATCTCGCTTCGGAGGCACCCGAGCCAGGAGTTCGTCGAGTCTGGCCGTCAACTCGGGAAGACCCTGGCCAGTCAAGGCGGAAACCGGTACGATCTGGGCCTTGGACAGTGCAGTGTCCTTGAGCAATGCGGTCACTTCCTCGATAACCAACTCCAGCCACGCCTCGTCTTCGACCTGGTCGACCTTGGTAATGGCCACTACGCCGTGTTCGAGTTCCAGAAGGTCAAGGATGTCCAAGTGCTCGCGGCTCTGCGGCATAACGCCTTCATCCGCGGCGATAACGAAGAGCGCGGCGTCGATACCCCCAACGCCGGCCAGCATGTTCTTGATGAAACTCTCGTGTCCTGGCACGTCCACGATGCTCGCCACAGCACCACTGGGGAGAGTCAACCAGGCGAATCCCAGATCGATGGTCATCTCCCTCTCCCGCTCTTCCTTGAGCCGATCGGGATCTATGCCTGTGAGTGCCTTCACCAGCGCCGATTTGCCGTGGTCAACGTGCCCTGCTGTCCCAATTGTTCGAATTCGCTGCGCCATGGTGCCTATCTGTTGGGCCGCATAAGGCGCTTTTCCAACTCCTTGGTTAGCTTGTCCAGTTCGCCCATCTCCCGTCGAAGATATGCCAGTTGAACCTCCCACAACAGTGCTATGTATTCGTCACGCTTACCATTCTCATCGGCAAGCTGCTCCCACTGCTGACGGTTCTCAAGCCAGAGAAGCTCGTTTTCTCTCCGCCACTCCTCCAGCTGTTGCCGCTGGCGCTCCTCCGCCGTGCGCTCCATGTGTTGGAGCGCGTCCCGATCCTTCTCCAACTGGATCCTGAGGGCATCCAGGGCATCGAGCATTCTCTCAGTGTTCCTCAGCTGCTTATCCGACAGCCCGATTTGCTCCCTCACAGCATCCGCATCCGTGCGCCAGGCCGCCATCTCTTTAGCCCAACCAGATATCTGCTTCTTGCCCCGGTCATCCACTCCGCGAAGCTGGTCCACCAGTTGAGACTGCTCCCCTCTTGTGTCTTCTACCAGGGCTACCAGCTCCCCCATCCTCTGGTCTTCTCGCTCAAGAAGCGCCTGCACAAGAGTCAACCTTTCGCCCATGCTTTCGGATCTTGATTGCTCCTCTTCGCTTGCCTGGAAAAGCTCAACCATGCTTCTCTCGGCTTTGCTCACCCGCTCCCCGACTACCAGAAGCTTTTCCTGCTGCCCGCTGACTTCCTTGGCTCCCTCATCAATCTGCAACCGAAGGGCCGAGGCGGTCTTGGTCAAGCGCTGGATATCGGCCCGCTGGGCGTCAAGGGGCTCCTGAATCTTCATGGCTTCCGTGAGCCGCTGCTCCAGCCGTGCAAGGCCTGATACCCGCTCCTGGCGTTCCTCCCTGAGCTGCCTGTCCCGTGCCTCATCCTCCTTGCCCGCACGTTCTTCAGACTTGCGCAACTCCATCAAGATTTCGTCCTTGAACTGCTGCAGCGCCTTGTCGAACCGAGACAGGCGCGAAACCTCCGCAGCGGCCCGTGCGAGATCTTGTTCTAACCGCTCCGTTGCCTCCCAAACACGAACCAGCTGACCCTCCTGCTGTTCCTGTTTCTTCTGCAAATCAGCGAGAAGCGCCTTGTCCTGTCGGCGCTCCTCCTCCAGCCACTTCAGCAACTGGGCAGCCTCACCCAGGTCCATCTCCACCTTTGTCTTCTCTCTAGACATTGTGCTCCTCGATCTCACCCTTGACCAGGAACACCACACGCTCCCCGATGTTGATGGCTCGGTCCGCGATCCGCTCAAGATTTTTAGCGACCCAGAGAAGGTAGGTAGCCCTGGTGATCGTTCTGGGATCCTCCATCATGAAGATCAGCAGCTCTCTGAACACCTGGTCGTAGAGCCGGTCTACCTCGTCATCTTCGGCGCCCAGACTTCGGGCCAACTCGACGTCGCGATTCACAAAAGCCGCCAATTCGCGCTCCAGGAGCCAGCGCGACTTCGTCGCCATGCGGGGGATGTCCACCAGTGGCTTCAGGGGTTCGCGCGGGCCCATCATCACGCCGACCTGCCCGATGCCCTTGGCGTGGTCCGCCATTCGTTCCAGTTCGGTAGCGATGCTGGCGACGGCAAAGATGACCCTCAGGTCGCTGGCCAGGGGCTGCTGCGTCGCGATCAGCACCAGACAGTGCTCTTCGATATCATGTTGCGCTTGGTTGATGTCGTCATCTTCCCTGATCACTCTTCGAGAGAGATGAATATCCCGCTTCGCAAGAGCATCGACACTTAGATCGATTGCCCTGTCCACCAATCTGCCCATGTCCAAGACGTCCTGCTCCAGCGCTTTCAATTGCTCGTCGAAGGTCTCCCGAGTCACGATGTCAGCCCCCTTTCGCAGCGTGGATCACGACGATTATAGCATCAACCGGTACGCCCTGCAATGGCTGTTTGCGTGCGCAGGACATCGCTCCCGACGGGGGGGACTCTGCACCTTCGCCAACACATCGACATCAAGGGAGATGCTGTGCAAGGCTTACATCAGATTCCGATGCCTCAGGTCATCGATCTGGACTCTGAGACTGCCTGCGGCGCTGGAGAACGACAGCAGCAGCCAATTCACACGGAAGCACGACCGTAACAGGACCTAACGCAGATTCCGGAGCATTGGCAGGAGCCGTGGTCGCAAGCCATCTATTGCCTCCTTCCAGCTCTGGCCGGCAGACACACACGGATCCCGTGAGGCGGGACCCGACTTGACTTGTGGTTGGCGCGCTGGTAGAATTGCGCGTTGTGCGTGTCCGCCCGCAGCGCGGGTAGGCAGGGCTGCAGCCATCAGTTCCGTGACGATCGTGTGCACGGGGCAGCGAAGCACCTATACAAAGCACGAATAGGAGGCACACTTCATGGGAGATTTAAGCAGTCTTGAAGCGACGATGCTCTACGCGGTCCTCGGAGTAGCCCTTCTCAGCCTGGTGTACGCATACTGGCTGTATCGCGACACGATCCGACGCGAGAAGGCAGGGGAGGATATGCAGAAGGTCTGGCGTGCCATCAAGGCGGGCGCCAATGCCTATCTGCAGAGACAGTTGAAAAGCATCCTGCCGATTCTGGCAGGATTGGCGGTGGTAGTCTTCCTAAGCGTCTACGTGGTCGAGCCCAGTCAAGAGGCCTTGGCCATGTTCAATAACGACGTAGACGCCGCGCGGCTTGGGATCGGCCTGGGACGAAGCCTAGCCTTCATCGTGGGAGCCACGTTTTCCCTTCTGGTCGGACAACTTGGAATGAGGGTGGCTATCGAGGCCAATATCCGCGTCGCAGGAGAGGCCGCACGCAACAATTACAACGGCGCACTCACCGTGGCCTACCGGGCGGGCACCTTCACCGGGATGTTGACCGATGGCCTCGGCCTCCTAGGGGGCACCATCATCTTCTTGATTTTTGGAAAGGCGGCCCCCGATGCCCTGCTGGGATTCGGCTTTGGCGGCACTCTGGTGGCCCTCTTCATGCGGATTGGCGGAGGGATCTACACCAAGGCCGCCGACGTGGGGGCTGATCTCGTCGGCAAGGTGGAGCAGGGCTTGCCGGAGGACGACCCGCGCAACGCGGCGGTAGTGGCCGATCTAGTGGGCGACAACGTGGGAGATTGCGCGGGGATGGCCGCCGACATCTTCGAAAGCTACGAGGTGACCATAGTGTCGGCCCTGATCCTGGGCCTGTTCCTGTTCCACCAAACGGGCGACACCTTCTGGATCGTGTATCCCCTGGTCGTGAGGGCGATTGGCGTGGTCTCCTCTATCATAGGGACCCTGGCGGTGCCGATATGGGAGAGCTTCCCCATCAGATTCTTGAGGGCCAAGGATGCGGAAGAGGCCATGTTCCGCTCCTATGAGCTCTCATCTATCATTATTGTAGGGTCTGCGTTCCTCTTCTCGCTCCTCTACGCCCACGAGTGGCAATTAGCGACCCTGAACGCCGTTGGGGTCGGACTGGCGGTGGCCTTCAACCCGCTAACCTCACTTTTCACCTCGTCCAAGCGAAAGCTGGTCCAGGAGATCGCCGAGTCCTCTCAGACCGGCTCAGCGACGACAATTCTCTCTGGGCTGGCCCTGGGGATGGAAGGAAGCGTGTGGAGTCTGGTTGCCATCGTGGTGGCGCTCAGTGCCAGCCTTCTGGTGTTCGGAGGTGAGTCTCTTATTCACGTTCTGTACGGCGTGGCCATGATAGGCATCGGCATGCTCGCTCTTACCGGCAACAACGTGGCGATGGACACCTTTGGGCCAATCGCCGACAACGCCAGCGGCATTGGCGAGATGGCTGGCGCGGATGAGAAGGCCCAGGCACTGCTTGCCGAGCTGGACACGGTGGGCAACACCACCAAGGCGATCACCAAGCAAATAGCGATCGCCTCCGCTGTGGTGGCGGCAACCGCTCTGTTCTTCGCCTTCGTTGCTGACGCGCTGACGCTCGCCAATCCCGACGTACCACTCCTTGAGCTGTTGGACCGAGGAATCCCGGTATCAACGCTGGACGGCAGCATCGGCTTCCTGTTGGGTGGTGCGCTGCCCTTCCTCTTCGCCGCCTTCTGCCTGCGGGCAGTGGCTCGTGGCGCCAATCTGGTGGTCAACGAGGTGCGTCGTCAGTTCAAGATCCCTGGCGTGTTGGAGGGCACCGCTACACCGGACTACGCAAAGGTGGTTGCAATCACCACTACCTCCGCCCAAAAGGAGCTGGTCCCCCTGGTGGTCATCTCCGTAACGCTGCCGCTCATCGTGGGTATGCTCTTCGGCGTGATGGCGCTGGGCACCTTCCTCGCCGGCGTGATCCTTGTAGGACAGCTGCTGGCAGTGTTCATGGCCCTCGCCGGTGGCGCGCTGGACAACGCGAAGAAGTACATCGAGGACGGTCATTTCGGCGGCAAGGGATCGCCAGCCCACAAGGCTAGTATCGAGGGTGACACCGTCGGCGACCCGCTGAAAGACACAGCCGGTCCTGCTCTGAACCCCATGATCAAGGTCGTGAACCTGGTGAGCTTGCTGGCTGCGCCACTGATCGTCCAATCGAAGGGCAGTCCAGCAGCATGGGTCGTTCTGATCGCCCTCGCGGCTATGCTCGTATGGGGTATCTGGCAGAGCAAGAAGGAGGCCTCTACGGAACTAGCTTAGGTTGACACATCAACCCTGTGGGCGCTGATGTACTCCGTCGCGCACCAGCGATGGACCCGCGGGCGTTGATCGCAAGGCTGTCGCGCAGTGTGCAACGACAGCCCACTAGCGGTGTCCAAGACGGCCCCGCATCAGCCATTGTTCGCTGGTGCGGGGCTCTTTCTGAATCCACGCGAAGCAGGAGAGCGAGTGACACAAGACGCCATCCGGCGAGCGAGCCGCAGAACACATCCGCGCGAAAGGGGGAGACCGAGGACCGCGACGAACCACCGGACCGCTCGCCAACACGCCTCCTTGGTCTGAGGCCTGGGTCGCCTATGCTGAGCGCTTGCTCAGCGATGGCGTCGCAACGTACCTGGACTCGCAAACTGCAGCGTCGTCGCTGGGCACCCAAACAGCGGAGGGCAAGCAGGGGGGAACCGCACGGCCCTGAGAATCGTCAATGTCTTGACATAGTGGACAGGAGTGTTATAATTGAGGCATGTCAACTAAATCAAACGTCACCAAGAGCGCGTCGAAGACGACCAGACGGGGCGGCTGCCGTGCCCTGAGCCTGGTCTTGGTCGCTTCGCTAGCGATGACCCTCTGCACAATCGGAGGCGTCGCGTCGGGCTACCTCTTCTACGACCTGATCGAGATCCCCTATTTCTACGAGCTATACCGCAGCCTCGTACATCCTCTGGAGGCTAGTGGCCTCCTCCCTGTCGTCGGTCCGCGTTTCGAGAACGTGCCCCCTGGGGAGTCAACTGAGCTCGCCATGCACGGCAACCCTCGGGTCAACATACTGCTCGTGGGCCTGGATCAGCGGTGGCAGGTTCAACATAGGGCGTTTCGCACAGACACCATCATGATTGCCTCGCTGCATGCAGATACGAACGAGGCGTTGCTGTTCTCCATTCCCCGCGATCTATACGTGGAGGTGCCGGAACACGGCAAGCGACGAATCAACATCGCCCACGTGCTGGGTGAGACCCAAGACTACCCTGGTGGTGGCCCCGCCTTGCTGATGGACACTATCCAGCAGAACTTTGGCATCCCCCTCCATGGGTACGTGATGATCAACTTCGAGGGGTTCAGGGAGACCGTTGACCTGCTTGGTGGAGTGGACATCTACGTCGACAAGGAGATATGGGACAACAAGTACCCCGACGACCGGGGCAGCGAGATGACCATTCACATCCCCGCGGGGCAGCAGCACATGGACAGCGAGACTCTCCTCATATACGCCCGTACCAGACATGGTAGTGACGACTTCAACCGCATGGCCCGACAGCAGAAGACTGTGACGGCCTTGGCCAAGAAGTCTCTCAGTCTGGGGATGCTCCCCCGACTACCGGAGTTGCTGCAGGCCTTGAGCCATACCTTCTATACAGACCTCTCTCCAACAGTGATCGTCCAGCTAGCAGGCATGGCCAGCCAGGTAAACCCTGACGAGATCCAGTTTGTGGTGATAGACCGCACATATCTCGACCCGTCGCAGCGACAGCCGGGAGACGAGCCCAGCCTCCTCTACCCAGATTGGGACAAGATCCACACCCTCGTTGACGAAGCCTTCTTCGAGTAGCCAGCTGCGCGGCTGCGAGCACGCTGCAAAGCCCCAGCTGGATTTCGAGCGAGACGTAGGAAGAGGGATCCATGTCCACAGCCTACGTGTACGACCCAGTCTTCTTGGAGCACGATCGACCCGGCCACGTCGAGCGCAGGGAGCGGCTGTCCGCCACTATGCACCTGCTTGCCCAGAAGGAACTGCTGGGCAAGCTGGTGGAGGTGCAGGCGACGCTGGTGCCCATGGAACATCTGTTGACGGTGCATCATGAGGACTACGTGAAGCGCGCCAAAGAAGTCGCCGAGGGAGGAGGAGGAAACCTCGACTCGGATACCTACCTCAACGGCCGCTCCTACGAAGTTGCGTTGACCGCCGCGGGAGGGATGCTCAACCTGGTGGATGCCATCCTTGATGGCAAGGCAGACAACGGCTTCGCCTTGGTGCGCCCGCCTGGCCATCACGCTCTGCCGGGAAGAGGTATGGGATTCTGCCTCTTCAATAACGTCGCAGTGGGCGCGGCGTACGCGCTCAATCACAAGGGGCTATCCCGTGTCCTCATCGCAGACTTCGACTTGCATCACGGCAACGGAACCCAAGAGGCGTTCTATTCCACCGATCAGGTCCTGTACTTCAGCACCCACCAGTATCCCTATTATCCAGGCACCGGGCATTGGTCGGAGATCGGTGTGGGCCAAGGTGAGGGCTTCTCCGTCAACGTCCCCCTTCCTCCCGGCGTGGGGGACGAAGGGTACGAGCGCCTCTTCGACGAGATACTGTATCCCGTCGCGGAGCGATTCCGCCCCGAGTTGATCCTGGTATCCGCCGGGTACGACGCTCACTGGGCAGATCCTCTGGGCATGATGCAACTCTCGTCGACAGGCTACGGACACCTGACGGAAACGCTCAAGCAAATCGCAGACGAGGTCTGCAATGGCCGTCTCGCCCTCACTCTCGAAGGAGGATACGACCTAGAGGCCCTCTCTCACTCCATTGCCGCTACACTGCAGACTCTGATGGGTGGAGAGATCGACGATCCTTTGGGGCCAGCACCGCATCCGGGAATACCCGTTGATGACATAGTCATCGACGTCAAGGGGGTGCACCGTTTGGTGTAGCCTCACACGCCCTGTTCAGCGTTTCCCGTCAACTCCACGTGCTAGGCCATGTCAGTTGCGTATCAACGGCAAATGCGCCGCGAGATGCCACCCTCACGCGTCCACTTCCTGTGACGACACGACTGATGTTGACAATATCGGCGAAAGAGTGCATAATACTATTGGGTGAAACCCCAGCTTCAGAGTGTTGGCGGAGGGAGAACCATGGCTGAGGTAACGCTGAGCAAGTACTGTGACGAAGCAAAGGAACTCATCAGGGCTGACTCGTACGATCAGGCCATCGCCATCTGCCGTCACATCCTGAAGCACCACCCCAAGTACGTCAGAGCCTACCGCCTCCTCGGAGAGGCTTGCCTCGAGAAGGGGGACTACGTAGAAGCTGCAAACTTCTTCAAGAGAGTCCTCGGCGCCGACATGGAAGACATGGTCGTCTACGTGGGCCTCGGCATCATCTTCGATGAACAGAGCGCTCTGGATGAGGCGATCTGGCAACTGGAACAAGCCTTTGAACTCAGTCCTGGCAATGCTGAGATCAGAGGGGAGCTACAGAGGCTATACGGCGACCGCGACGGCGCGCCCCCACCCAAGCTGAAGCTCACCTCTGCGGCCCTTGGCCGGCTCTACCTCAGGGAGGAACTGTACCAACGGGCGATAGACGAGTTCAGGGGCGTATTGGAGGAAGATCCCAAACGACCTGCCATCCAGATCGCGCTGGCGCAGGCACTGTGGTGGAGTGATCAGAGGCAGGAAGCTGCCAAAGTCTGCGAGGAGATTCTGGAGACGTATCCCAACTGCCTGAAGGCGAACCTGATTCTGGGAGAGATCTTGCTCAGCAGCGGCCGGGAAGAGGAAGGCAAGGCCTTGCTCGAGACCGCCCAAGCGATGGATCCAGAAAACGTCGTGGCCCAGGAACTGTTCCGCGAGGAATCTCCGCTCAGCGCAGAGAGCATGACGGTACCGAGGCTGGACGACACGAGTCTTGAGAAAGAGATCGAGGATCTCAGGCCCGAGATGCCCTCGCCTGTCGGAGGCACTGAGCCCGGCGACGGGGCTCCTCCGTATCGCCCACGGGAGGGCCCAGAAGAGGTCATGCCGGACTGGCTGCGCAGCCTGCAAGAGGAAGAAGGTGAGTCCGCAGACGAGGAGTTGACGTCGCCCCCTGAGTCTCAAGTGATGCCCGATTGGCTCCAGCAGCTGGCCCACGAGAGGGCCGCTGAGGGAGTCGAGGCCCAGGAGCCGGGAATGGCTGCAGTCCCCGGCGACGCAACATTCGAGGAAACGGAAGGCCAATTGCCGGATCAGCCGCTGGAAGAGCATCTGGAGGCCGGTGAAGAGGATGAGACAGCCGCCAGAGTGCCGGGGGAAACCCTGCTTCCTGGCGGGGAGATCACACCTGGCGAAAGCGCACTGATTGACGAGCTGCGGCTTCCGGAGGAGGAATTCTCGGAGGCAGCCCTAGAGGAGAAGCCCTGGAAAGCAGAGTCCGGCGAAGACATCCCGTCTGCACACGAAGCTCCAGACTGGCTCAGCGAGCTGAGAATGGAGGCCACGGCTACAGCCGAGGAGGCACCTGGCGCTGAACCGGATGAAGATGAGACGCCTGAATGGCTTAGCGACTTGCGGGCAGAAGGAATGGAGGACAAAGCAGTACCTGAGCCTGACGGAGACGTGCCTGCTTGGCTGCGGGACCTGAGACCTGAGGCCGCAGAAGAGGAAGACAAGATTGACGAGGGCGAGGCGCCGGACAGAGATGCTGCGCTCGCCGCGGTGGAACCAGAGCCGAGAGCAGACGTCGGGGAGGCTGGACCGCCTCTCGAGGTTGGAGTGGAGGAGACACGCACTCCCATCGAAGAGCAGCCGAAGATCAGCGATGAAACCATGGAGCATCTTCGGGCAACCATGCCAGATGAATCGGATTCCATCGAAGAGATCATGGCTTGGATGGAGACGTCGAAGGCGCTCCTTGCGGATGAAGGGGTCACAGAGACCACCATCGCGGAACACATCGAAGCTGTATCCAGAGACTCGGACAGCATTGAGGAGGCGGAGATTCCGACTTGGTTGCCGCAATTGAGTCCGACACCTGAGGCCGGTGAAGAGGCACTCTTGGGCGACGAAACTGAGGAGCCATCTCAAGAAACAGCGGTGCCAACCCCAGAGGAGGAGATCCCTACCTGGCTCCTAGAACTGAGACCCGAGACCGCAGAGTCGATAGCACCTGCCATCGGGGAAGAGACAGAAGAAGCGCCCGGCGAAGAACCGACCGCGCAACATGAAGATGAGTCCATTCCATTGGAGGAGGCCGCGGCGATGGCAGAGCAGGCGCCTACGACCCCTCCTGAGGAGAAGATCCCAACCTGGCTTCTCAGACTGCGGGCTGATGAAACGGAGGAAGGGGCGCCCGTGCCCTCTGAGGAGCCCCAGATTGCCCCCGAGGAAGCAACCGCCCCTCCATCTGAGGAGGAGATGCCCTCCTGGATTGACCAACGAAGAGAGGAAGCAGCTGAAGAAGTGGCTATTCCCTCTGCCGAGGCCGAAGGCGGCGGGGAGGAACCGGTGGGGCCCCCACCAGCGGATGAGGAAATCCCCTCGTGGCTGCGCGAACTCCGGGCGGAGGCGATGAGAGATGAGCCTGCTGCCCCTGCCGAGGAACCTGAACCCGCCGTCGAGGAACCTGCCCCTCCTCCCACTGAAGAGGAGGAGGTGCCATCGTGGCTGAGCCAACTGCAAGCAGAGGCAGCTAGGGACGAGACCCCTCTCCCAACGGAGGAGGTGCCTCTGGCCCAGGAGGAGCCTGAACCCCACGAGGTGGAAGCGGAGTTTCCATCGTGGCTCCAGGAACTACGGGCAGAAGTAGCTCGGGAAGGAGCGGCCATCTCGCCCGAGGAGATCCCTACCGGCCCCGAGGCAGAACCCATAGCTCCAACTGAGCCAGCGGAGATGCCATCCTGGCTGAGCGAAGCGGACGCGGAAGCAGAGGCGGGGGAGGACCTCGCGCGCGAGGAGCCCGAGATCACCCCTGGCGAAGTCCCACTTACACCGCTGGAGGAAGAGGAAGTCCCCTCATGGCTGCGCGAGTTGAGGACCCAAGCAGCAGACGGAGACACAGGCATCCTCATGCAGGCAGCCGAATCGGCCGCTGAGGAGGTGCCGCTGCCGGCGCTGGAGGAAGAAGAGCTGCCGTCCTGGCTCCAACAGCTGCGTGCGGAAGCCAGGGAAGAGGAAGGTGTGGCCCCACAGGTGGAACGAGGGCCGCAGGTTGAAGACGCGGCCGTTGAGGAACCTGCGGCGCGGCCCGAGGAAGTACCAGAGCCGCCGATTGACGAGTACGTCCCTCCGCCAACTCCCGAGGAGGAGCAGGTAGCCCCCGTGGCCGTCACTGAGCAAGAGGAACCCTTGACTGCTCCACCCAGCGAAGAGATGGTGGAGGAAACCCCTCAGCCTGAATGGGCAGTCGAAGACTATGTTGAGCACCTGAAGTCCAACCCCCGGGATCACGCCGCCCGGTTGTCCCTTGCCCGGGCGTACTCGGCAGCGGGGGATCTTGATCGAGCAGCACAGCACTATGAGCTGATGCTTTCCTACGGAAGCATGGTCGAGGGAGTCAAGGACGATCTGGAAACCATCGCCGACAGCGCTCCAGACCATCTACCTACCCACGAGCTGCTTGCCGACGCCTACATGAAGACCGGCGACCTGCAGAAGGCACTGAACAAGTACCGGTGGTTGAGGGATATGCTGGCTCGTTGACCTCAAACCGGAATCAAGAGGGGCTCTTAGTCTGTTAAAGGCGTGCGGCCGGGCTGCACGCCTTCACAGTGTAGTCAGACAACTAGGAAAGGACTTGCGAGATGAGATCGGATTTGGCTGAAAGGACTCTCGTGCTGATCAAGCCTGACGGCGTGAAGAGAGGAATACTGGGCAAGGTGCTGACCAGGTTTGAGGAAGTAGGACTCAAGATCGTGGGCTTGAAGATGACCCGGGTCACCAGGGACCACGCAGAGAGCCACTATCCCAATACCACTGAATGGATCCAGGGGATGGGCGAGAAGACGCTGCAGACCTACCACGAACAAGGGAAGGATCCCCTCCAAGAGATCGGCACTGATGATCCGATGGAAATCGGGAGCATGATCAAGAACTGGAATGTGGATTATCTCACCTCCGGCCCCCTCGTAGCCTTGGCACTGGAAGGTCCCCACGCCATAGGCGTGGTCAGGAAGATCTGCGGTTTCACCCTGCCTGCCTTCGCAGACCCAGGCACCATACGAGGAGACTTCTCCATCACATCGCCCATCGTCGCCAACGAGTTGAAGAGAGCTGTCAGAAACCTCGTGCACGCATCAAGTGATCCGGAGGAGGCCAGCTACGAAATCAACTACTGGTTCTCCCAAGCCGAACTGTGCTCCTACGACAGCGCCGCGGAGAGTGTGATGTTCTAGCGGAGGGCCCGAGACCTGGTGCACAACCGGATTCTCAACTCAGTTGTCGTGCTGACAGGCGCAGGCATCTCCGCCGAGAGCGGGGTGCCCACCTTCAGGGGCGAGGACGGACTGTGGCGACAGTATCGCGCTGAAGACCTGGCTACGCCTCAAGCTTTCATGAGAGACCCGACTCTGGTGTGGGAATGGTACGATTGGCGGCGTGGACTGATAGCCAACTGCGAGCCAAACGCGGCCCACCGCACGCTGGTGGACATGGAGCGCAGATGCGAGGATTTCACGCTCATCACTCAGAACGTGGACGATCTCCATCACCGTGCGGGCAGCAAGCGAGTGGTTCAGCTGCACGGAAGCATCTGGCAAGTACGCTGCACCTCAGAAGGGATCGTGCAAGAGAACCATGATGTTCCCCTCAGGCAGCTCCCCGCTCGATGTGCGTGCGGGGCGGCCTTGCGGCCTCACGTGGTCTGGTTTGGGGAGTCGCTGGACGGAACGGTGTTGGAGGAAGCATACGCCGCAGCTGAGAGCTGTGATTTGATGCTGGCGGTGGGCACCTCCGCGATTGTGCATCCGGCTGCCTCTCTACCGACTATCGCCAAGAGCAGAGGAGCACGACTGATCGAAGTCAACCTGGAGAGAACACCCCTTTCCCCCTATGCCGACGAGGTTGTACTGGGTCCGGCCGCAGAGGAGCTCCCCAAGTTGTGGGCCAGGCTCCAAGAGGGTGTCTAGGCCCTGCGGAGTTGCCGCCTCACTGCATCCTCACCACCAGTGCGGCGTCGCTCCACAGATCCTCCATCCGATAGTAATCCCTCTGCTGTGGCAGGAATATGTGCACGATGAGCGTCCCATAGTCCAGAACCATCCAGCCAGAACCAGAGGAACCTTCCTTCTGCAGCGGCTTGAAGCCTGCTCCTTCGCCTCTCTCTACAACCTCGTCCACGATCGCCTTGACCTGTCGCTCGGTCTCTCCAGTGCAGATGATGAAATGGTCCGCCAGCGATGAGACCTGCCTGACGTCAAGAAGGATGACGTCGGAGCCCTTCTTGTCAGAAATCGCGTCTACAAGCTCTCTCGCGAACTGCCCTTCGTCCAGATTGAACTCCTCCTTGATGTCGACCGATACAAGGGTGGTCCCAGCGAATCTCGTCGCTGGCTACAAACTCACCCCTATGGCCTGGCTTCGAGCACCGCTTTCACGACTTGCTCACGTCCGTTCCGAACGATGCCAACAGCTATCTCCTGCCCAACCTCTGTCTCCATGACGATGTACGATAGCAGATCCTCAAACTGGCGTATCGCATGCCCATCGATGCTGACAATGATGTCGCCTCCCTCGCGCACCAAGTTACCCCTCACGGAGACCTCCCTCGACCCCCCTTTGATCCCTGCCTTCTCGGCCGCCCCGCCTGCAGTTGCCTCGGAGATCAGTACACCAGCGTCGACCGGCAGATTCAGCTCTCTCACCAGTAGAGGAGTGACAGCCATGCCTCTGATACCCAGCTGCGGGTAGTCGTAGCGCCCTTCGGAGATCAGCCGAGGGATCACCCGCTTGGCGAGATTCACTGGCACTGCAAACCCGACACCGCTGTTGCCTCCGGTGGTCGTCCTGATCGCCGTATTGACGCCTATCACCAAGCCTTCGGCGTTCAACAACGGCCCGCCAGAATTCCCCGGGTTGATGGCTGCATCGGTCTGGATGACATCAGGTATCGTGAACAGGCTCTCCGCCGGAAGCGTTCGACCCAGGGCGCTGATCACACCGGTGGTCAGAGTCCCCTCAAGCCCAAACGGGTTGCCAATGGCTATGGCCCGCTGGCCGACCTTCAACTGACTTGAGTCGCCCAGCTCTACCGGATGAAGAAGCTGTTGAGGAAGATCCACCTCTATCACCGCCAGGTCACTGTGAGGGTCGGTGCCCAGCACCCGCGCCTCTGCCATCGTTCCGTCGTAGAGCGTCACCTGAACCTCATCGGCTCCCTCCACCACGTGGTTGTTGGTGACGATGCGCCCCTCCATGTCAATGATGAAACCAGAGCCTTCTCCTTCCGGAAAGACGTCACCCCCCATACTGCTCGGAGCTTCCGTCAGAATCTGTATGTTCACCACCGCCGGGTTGACGCGCTCATACAGATTGATGAGAAGACGATCCTCGGCCGTGGCCTCATCGATGACTGCCTGGGGAACTGCCGTAGGGGTGACCACCACCACGATCGGCGTAGGTGTTAGACTGGACTCAACCTCTTCGGGGGAAACGCTCAAGCCTCCGGGCAGAGACATGCACGCCATCGCGGTGCCTGTCAGTAGCAGCGAGCAGAGGATCAGGAGCCATAGCCTCTTCCTCGACGGAGAGGGTTCCCTCTCGCCTCCAGTATGATGATTCAATCTCAACACCTCGCACGGATTTGCCACTACAGCTCACAGTTCATTCTAACTGTCCGAGGGGCCAAAGTCAAAAACCTACCACCTTTGGTTTCTCCCAAACTTTGGGGTTTGACGGGTCGGCGGAACTTGACAGGTAGTAGAATTGTGATATAGTACATTAGACAATTAGCTAAGCGTCTATATTTGCCCTGCTGCGGCGGGAAGGACGGCTCAAGGCTTGTCTCGCTACGAACACCGCCATCCGGGAGAAACGCCATGTCACCACTAGTGCGCACCGATGAAGACGATGTGCAAGCCATGATCGCCTTTCGATCCTCCAGCATCTACGAGATGATGCTCAGCCTGGGAGCGCTGCACAGCCCCATCCTCCGTCACGAGGATTGGGCCCAGCAGCTTCGCGCCCGGCTACGACCAGAGCTACTTCAGGACGTGGACTTCCTGTATGGCAGATTCGAGAATGGCGTACTGCTCATGGAACTGGCGGTGGACTACCCTGACCATCATGATGTAGCCGGCTTTCTCATGCACGTGGAGCAGATGAGCACCCCTCAGTTCCTATTCTATGTCCTCGGCCGCTTGGCCCCTCCAGAGGAGATAGCCAAACTGGAACCTACCCTGGAATCGCTCCTCTCCCTGATTCCCGTCGCCTTCCCCCAAGGCTCGCCGAAGACGGAAAGCAGGTTTCGAACAGAGGGGTTCCTTGAACTGCTGGCCGAGCCGGATTCATACAGGGCAAAGATGCTGGGGGTGTGGAAGCGTTACTGGGAGGATCACTTCGCGGAAGAGGTCAAGCGATACGCTGATAGGTGGGATCAGAGCATAGATGAGAAGTCTCGCGCTCTTGCCAGTCAAGATGCCCTGGAGTTTGTGCCGACGCTCTCCAACCACTCACATCTCCCAGAGCAAATACCTCAGGGATACGACACCCGTGAGATCGTCCTGGTGCCCTCTTACTTCGCACGTCATCAACTGATGTTCTTTGGGTACGGCTCCGTCACCATTATCTATGACTGTCAGTTGACAGAAAAACGCAAAGACCAGCTGGAGACGCTCGAGGATGAGATCATCGTAATGATCAAGGCCGTGGGAGACAAGACGCGCCTGGCGCTGCTTCGACTGATAGTGCAAGACCCGAACCTGTACGGACTCCAGCTGTCCAAGCTCTGCGGCGTCTCGCAGCCCTCCGTGTCGCGGCACATACGCATCTTGAAAGAGGCTGGCCTTCTGGAAGAGAAGCCCGTGGGCAATCACATCACCTACGAGGTGCGCCGCGAGCGAGTAGAGAGCCTGGCCCCGCAGTTGATTGGCTACCTGTACAGGGAAAGCGCGCAATGACATCGAGTCGCTGGGCGGGTGGCATGCGCTACCACTGACCTGCCCTATCAGCACTGTGTCTCTGCAATCACGGGCCCCTCGCCAATGAGGACACGAACCGCAGGCCATCAGAAGCCCAATGCACCTGCAGCACGGGCTGGCACCCGTGCTGCAGGCATGTAAGGAGAAGGAAGAATGTATCCACACCACATTGCAGCGGGCAAGGAAGTCTCTCTCCGCTGTGAGAGTCACTCCGGACTATGCCAAGTCATCCCTGGTCCAGAGTCTGATCGGGGGTACGTGCAGCGACGTCACAAGCGCCCCGTAGCCCCTCCTCGAGGCCAACTCCTCACCATCAACGACCTTCACGTCCAAAGCACAGCACGACCCATTGGCATTTGCGCAGAGCAGGGACTGCACCCCCTCCTTCATTGAGTCCGCCAGGGATGCCACGATGGAGTCCAGTGCATGGTTCTTCCTATCCACAGCGACGATGAGGTTGATCCCCTGATCGACTCCTGGATCAGTAGAATCAAGATGAAGGGCACCTGCAGCGTACTCAGGCTCGAATGCATAGACAGCCTGCACCGATGTGTCTATCAAACCAAGGTACTGACCGATCTCCTTGGAGAGCCCGTACCTGAGGTACTCGCAGGCGATGCAGTCTCCCCCCGCGATCGCGTGCCGCGCCTCTTGCGCTCCTGGCAACGTCGACTTCTCAGCGGAGAACCCCAACGCACTGTGCACCATCTCTTGAATGACAGTGCCATCTATAGTGACTGTAGTCATCTTGCCTCCTTCGCTCGTAGTGCCGATATCAAGTCCGATCGCCCTCATCTCATTCATCTCGTCCCCCTTCTCTGCTGCTTTCTTAAGAATGACCGCTCTGCCAGCCTGTCCTGTCTGCACCATGCTCGATCGTAGGCTGCCGGGCTCCACACTGACCTATCGCCCTCACATGCGGGCCTCGACCAGATTACTTGCCGTGCCCATTCTCCCACCAGGGCAAAGCCCTCTCATATCCGACCAGCTTCAACCCAGTTATGGCCGCGGTGTTCACATCTAGCGCACGCAAGTCTTCCTCACTCAGCTCCCTCACGTCCGAGTGCCCAGACAACATCGTCAGGATCTTGAGCTCTTCGGCCGAGGCGTTAATGAAGTTGGCCAGGCGCTGGCCAATCTCCTCGGGGTCCAAACGCTCCCTCATCTTGGGGTTCTGGGAGGTTATGCCGTAGGGGCAGTTACCCTGATGACAGGCCATACAGCCTCGACACCCCATCGCTATCTGGGCCGCCGAGCCGAAGCCCACACCATCAGCACCCATAGCCATGGCCTTGTAGGCGTCCAGCCCGCCTCTGACACCGCCCAACGCAAAGAGCTTCACCTTCCGATGCAGGCCCAGATCCTTCAGGGCCCGGACCGCTGGACCTATCACGGCAATGGTGGGTATCCCCACGCCCTGGGTGACCACCTCCGGCGAGCACCCGGTCCCTCCGACGAGCCCGTCGATGGAAATGGCATCCACACCTGCCAGCGCCGCTGCCTTGACGTCTTCATATGGTCGGCTGGGACCCAGCTTCATCAGAATGGGCTTTTCATAGTTGGTGATGTCCCTCAGGAACTCGACTTGCTTCTTGATGTCTTCAAGCTCCAGAACGTCGTAATACCTGCACGGCGATAGGGCATCGCTACCCACGGGTATGCCTCGTATAGCCGCGATATCCTCCGTTACCTTGTCTCCCAGCAAATGCCCCCCCATACCCGGTTTGGCACCCTGACCGATCTTGACCTCCACCGCATCTCCGGCGTTCAGGTAATCAGCGGACACGCCCCACCGCCCTGTGGACCACTGGACCACCAGGTAGCCTCCAGGCTCCCAGATCCTTCTCTTCCTGCCCGCTTTCTCATAGCCAGTGGCGTAGTACGGTTCTTCCTCGACCACACCGCCCTCCCCAGTGTTGGTCATGATGCCCGTCTTGGCAGCTGCGATAGCCAGCGCCAGCTTGGCCTCCTTGGAGAGGGCACCGTATGACATGGCCGGAAAGAGGAAGGGATACTGCAACCTGATGGGGCTCTCGCACGTGTCCTCGCCGATCACCACCTCCATGTTGCACTCTTCGCGGTATTTGTCCCGCGGCGCAGGCGAGGCCAGCTGGGACGGTACGACCACAATGCCATCAAAGTGGGGCGTCTGGCCCGTCGCCCCGAAGCCCCTCAGCATGTAGCTGCCGGTCAAAGCCTTGTGGTGGATCTCCTCGACGGTCCCCAGGGTCCACGGATACCTGGAGACTAGCTCTGACTCAGCAGGGTTGATGCGGATGGCATTCTCAGGACAGAACTCAGCGCACAAGCGGCAGCCTACGCAGACATTGTAGTTCTGCACCACGACTTCGTTACCACCATTCAGACTGAAGACTCCATAGGGGCAAACCTCGGCGCACGTAGCGCATTTGCCAGGCATGCGTGCATTGATGCACTGGTCCCTGTTCAGCGTAACACAGAAAGCTCCGACTGTAGTCACGATACGGCCTCCTAGTGAGAGTAGAACGGTTTGTCCGACAAGGGGGTGATCTTCCGGAACGCCTTGGCGTCCGCGGCGATGCCGTACTCGTCCAACAGCGCTCCAAGTTTGTGGACGTCTTCAGCATCGAGCTCACCCACGGTGCAGTTGTGCCCCAGGCTGTCCCAGGCGCCCTGAATGTAGATGTTGCCCCTGATCAGATAGTTCCCAAGATTCTCCCCGGCGTTGCCCAGAATGATGACGTCTCCGCCCACCATATAGGTCGCGGCCTCCGCGCCCACATCACCGCCAATCACGATGGTCGCGCCCTTGTTCATGGTTGCAGTGAAATCACCTGCGTCGCCCTTGACTACTACAGTGCCGCCATAGCAGTACTGAGCGGCACCGTAGTCAGCATCTCCATTGACGAACACCACCCCGGAGGTCATGTTATCCGCGACGTACTTGCCAGAGTTGCCCGTCACCTTGATCAGAGCCCCACTGTTGAGCACTCCCAGGTAATCGCCACTGTTGCCTTCTATGGTGATCCCGCCCGACTTGAGTCCCCCACACAACCCGTGCAAATGGGCGGCATTCTTGACAATCACCGCATCCTTCCCGAGCAAGCCCTTCAGCTCTGTGCTCGCCGCTCTGAGGTCCTTTCCCTCAGCATCCAGAACAGTGGGCGCATGCGCCATGGGGCGTTCCCTCCTCTACACAGTCGGTCACACTGTCTACTTCGTATAACTTGACGAACTCTTCTGTCACCTCAGCTCTCTTCTCAGGCTCTCTCAGGGCGTCCAGCATCATCAACATCAGGTCATCAAAGGCCTGTGCCCTGTCCCTGCGCCCCTTGTCCTCCTGGGCCTCCCGTAACGCCTTTTCATCAAACTCGTCCACGACCTCCAACAACCCCAGCGCAACAGCGTTCTGCAGGCATTCCTCTCCTGTCTCTGTCCTGACTATCAAAGTGCAGTACCCATCCTTTGCCCCTAGACGGCCCACCGCGATGTCCGCCGACTCTCCCAGCAGATCGTCGCAGGTCCCGCATCCTGGTCTGGTGTAGCCTTCCACGCTGGAGAGAGGAACCGTCCTGACCGAGCCATCCCAGAGCACGACCCGCAGCTCCTTCTGTCGGGGAGAGGACTGCACCCTCCTCACCTCGCGCCTCGAGATGCCCATCCTCTCCTCAAGATACCGCCCTACGGATTCGGGATAGTACACACCCGTACAGAAAGTAGCGATGCTCAGGCGCAGGGCCCGCTTGTACGGATCCAGTCGCCCATTCTCTGAAGCTCTGAGAGTCCGGACAGCCTCACCGACACAAGGAGTCCCAACCACGGCGATATCCTGCAGCTTCCTCTCATAGACCGCCTCGTTGAGTACGTCCAGTGTGGGCACCCACAGGCCTTGCACTGCCAGGTTGTTGGCGAGTTCCTCCACCCTCGTCATCACCTTGGCCTGGGGTTGAAGCGCCCAACTGTCGACACCATTGGCGACAACGCCGTCTATCGCCCCAGCAGAGAGATTGGCGATCAGCAAGGCCCTGACCACCTCCGTCGGCTCGTCGCTATCTATGGGACCTTTGGCCTTCGCAGACACTATGCGCCGCGCCGGCAAGGCCGCCCAGCTGTGCAGTCGTGGACATGTTTCCTCACAGAACGCCTGGCAGAAAGTACATGTGTCCAGAGGGATCTCTGTGAGGCCAATCCTCTTCTGCCTCACTTCTCTGGAAGGATGCTTTGCCTCCCCATCCCAGTACAGCACGCCCTTGGAGCAGGTGGCCACGCAGAGGCCGCAACCGGCACATCTGTCCATGGCCCAAACCTCTCCCTCCATGCGCTTAGACATTACGCGTCCTCCCCAACCATTCCACTGTCAAACCGATGACACGCAGACCAGTAGCCTCTTCCGCGTCGTGGCTCAGCTCCTCTGTTCAGCGTCACCATATTCCTGTGGGTCCGAGATACTCAGTTTCTTCAGTGAAACCTTTCAAGATCTCAACAAACTGCTCCGCATCGTCTGGCCTGAACCACTCTAGCCGCAATCGCCTGCGGTCGAAGCCCGCAGCATCAAGCATCTTGCCGAGCGTCTCGACCCGCTCCGTCGCCCACCTGTTTCCATCAACGTAGTGGCACATGGAGGGATCGCATGCACCCAACAGCACTCCGTCAGCACCCCGTAGGAAGGCCCACAGCACATGATACGGGTCGAAACGGGCCGAGCAGCCCACACGAATGATCCGCACATTGGGCGGATACTGACGGCCCTCAGCTCCAGCCAGATCGGCTGCCGCGTAGCCGCTCCACTCACACATGAAAGCGAGTATGCGCGATTCGCCGTTCTGAGGAGAGGCCAATGCAGCGTCGATCTGAGCAATCAACTCCCTGTCTGTGTACGGTTCCATAGTGATAGCCTTGGCCGGGCACACGACGGTGCAATTGCCGCAGCCGTTGCACAGCGAGACATCAATGCTGGATACACTGAGGGTTCCTTCAGTGCTTGCCATGGATATGGCATGGAAGGGACAGGACTCTACGCAGGTCCCGCAACCTACACACAGGCTCTCGATGACGCGCGGTCGCGGCCCTAGACTTGACAGCACCCCTGCCGACAGGTGCCGCAAGGCTCTCGCAGCCGCGCGATAGCCCTGGAAGACGCTCTCATTCGCGTCCACCGGATAATGCGCACTTCCGCAGACGAAGACGCCCTTGGGAATGTACGTCCCGGGGCGCAATCGCATGGTGGGTTCCAGAATGAAGCCGTGCTTGTCAACAGGTATAGCCAGCATTCTGGAGACGGACGCGGCATCATCCGCTGGTACAAGAGGCATAGCCAGCACCACTAGATCGCACGGTATGGTCGTTTCCTGGCCCCGTAAATGATCGAATACCTCCACGGCGTTAGATGTGACGCGTGGAAGCCGACGCCCATCATACTTGTAGAGTTGGACGCCCAAGGTCCTCGCTTCCCTGACCGCTGAGCTGCTGAGATCGGACGACAGGTCGTTGAACAGTAAAGAGACCGTGGCTTCGGGGTCTCTGCGCTTGAGCACAACAGAGTTCTTCAGCGCAGCTGCGACCGACACCGAGGAGTATGACTCGGTATCTGGCTCGTACACCACTACCGCCACTCGCTTGGCAATAGTGCCGCCTTGCTGCAACGCCTTCTCCAACTCCGTCTGGGTCATTAGCCGAGCACCATCGTGCTCGAATCCCTCTCCAGGTTCGGCCTCCTGGGCTCCTATGCTAACAATCACCGCCCCCACGTCGAACTCGGTGCTCTTCCCGTCCTGTGTCACCGTCACATGGTACGCACCGGCAGAACCCGATAGATCCGTCACTCTCGCCCCAGTGAGAACCTCAATGCCTTCATGCTCCCCGACGGAGCGGATCTTCCTCTCAATGAGCTCCCGAGCGCTCCTGCCGCTCGGATAGAGGGTGTGCAGCCCCGTGAGCTGCCCACCCAGTGCTGGTTCCTTCTCCACCAGCTTGACGGGAAATCCCCGTGTAGCCACCGTCAAAGCAGCGGTCATCCCCGCTATTCCGCCACCGATAACCAGAGCAGCAGGCGCGACTGTGAGTTCCACCTTCTCCATCGGCCCCAGCAGTGCGGCCTTCGCCACGCCCATCCGCGTTAAGTCCAGCGCCTTCCTCGTCGCTCCCGCCTCATCGTCAGCATGCACCAGGGCGCACTGCTCCCTGACGTTGACCATCTCCAAACGCGTATCGCCAAACCCTGCCTCTTCCAGGGCTGCCTCGAACAGGCGACCATAGACACGAGGCGTGCACCCGACGACGACCACGCGGTCCAGGTCGAGTTCCTCTATCGCCTGTCTGATGTTGCTCAGTCCCATCTTGGAGCAGCCAAATGACTCTCGTTGCACCAGTCCTACACCAGGCATCTCTGAGATGCCTTGTTCCAGTCTCTCAATATCGATGACGTCAGAGATCTTCCCTCCGCACTCGCAGACAAAAACTCCGATCATGCCTTCGTCTTCAATCGCCAATTCCCACGCTCCTTCAGAGAGAAACCAGAGTGCTGGTCACGCGTTTTCCTCACTGAGTACCTTCTCCACGTCCACCGCCAGCTCGGGCGCGAGATAATGGTCTCCACATATCTTGCAGGCCACGGCCTCGAAATCCGAATCCCAATGATGGACAGACCTGTTAGCCAGAACCTCCTCCAGCTTGATGGCGCCGGTGGGGCAGAGAAAGACACAGGTCGTGCACCCCACACACGCATTGGAACCAATCTCGAAGGGAGGGCTCACCTCCTTTGTGAAGCCGCGATTGACAAGACTGATGGCGTTGGCTCCAACAATCTCGCGGCAGGCCCGCACGCACAAGCCACAGAGGATACAGTTGTTGTCGCTCAAGCTGACCCTAGGCTTCTCTACTCCCATCCGGGCAGCCAGCGCCTGTATGACCTTCGCGTTTGGAGCAGCACCCAACAGCAGTTCTGCCGTCATGCGGCGAGATCGGTGCACTATCTCAGAATCGGTCTCTACCACCGCACCCTCTTCGGCGGGGTAGACACACGAAGCCACCAGCCGAGGTCCTCTCGGTGCCTTCAGTTCGACCACGCAAAGCCGACAACCTCCATATGGCTCCAGTGCCTCGTGGTAGCACAGAGTTGGTATCTCGATGCCGTGCTCTCGCGCTACCTCCAGTATGCTTGAACCGTCCACTCCCTGGACTTGCTGGCCGTTGATACTCAGAGTCACCATCCCGATATCACCGCTACTCCACCACTACCGCATCGAACTTGCACAACTCCAGGCAAGTCCCACACTTGACACACTTATCCTGGTCAATAACGTGAGGCTCCTTCTTGGCCCCGCTTATCGCCTCGGCGGGGCACTTGCGAAGGCAACGACCGCAGCCCGTGCACTTCTCCGCATCTATTGAATACAGGATGAGAGACTTACATACGTGGGCCAGACATCGACCATCGCGGATGTGTACCTCATATTCATCCCGGAAATGCCTGATCGTCGAGAGCACGGGGTTCGATGCCGTCTGGCCCAGACCGCAGAGTGACGAGGCCGTTATCTGCCGGCCCAACTCCTCCAAGTACTCGATGTCCCCTTCTTGGCCCAGACCCCTAGTGATTCCAGTCAGCACATCCAGCATGGCTCTCGTACCTAGACGACAGGGCACGCACTTGCCGCAGGATTCCTGCTGGACAAAGTCCATGAAGAACCTGGCAAGCTCCACCATGCAGGTGTCTTCATCACAGACCACCATCCCACCCGAGCCCATGATGGCGCCGAGTTCCTGCAAGGACTCGTAGTCAATGGGTACGTCAAAATGCTCCTTGGGCACACACCCCCCGGACGGCCCGCCGAGCTGGACCGCCTTGCAGTCCTTCTCTGCTGGGATTCCCCCGCCTATGTCATAGACGATTTCGGAGAGAGTGGCCCCCATGGGCACCTCTACCAGCCCGGTGTTATTGATGTTTCCCACCAACGAGAAGATCTTCGTACCCGTGCTCTGATCGGTGCCTATCTGGGAGTACGCCTCTCTACCACGGTCGATGACAATAGGCACGTTAGCCCAGGTTTCCACATTGTTGATATTCGTGGGCTTGCCCCAAAGACCACTCACTGCTGGATAGGGAGGTCTGGGTCTGGGTTCACCTATCCTGTCCTCTATGGATGCCATCAAGGCCGTCTCCTCGCCACATACAAAGGCGCCACTCCCAGGGCGTATGTGGATCGAGAGATCAAAACCTGAGCCCAGTATGTTCTGACCGAGAAGGCCGTACTCCTCAGCCTGCGTTATGGCGATTCTCAGGTTCTCAACGGCCAGAGGATACTCATTGCGGATGTAGACATACCCTTCATGGGCACCAATTGCATAGGCCCCGATGATCATGCCCTCGAGCACTCTGTGGGGGTTCCCCTCCATGATACTGCGGTCCATGTAGGCGCCAGGATCTCCTTCGTCGGCGTTGCAGATGATGTACTTGGTGTCGCCCTTTGCCTCTCGACACAGGCTCCATTTGAGGCCCGCTGGGAATCCGGCACCTCCTCGCCCTCTGAGACCAGACTGTGTAACCTCCTCGACGACCTTCTCAGGTCTCATCTGATGGAGAGCCTTGCTCAGGCCGTAGTATCCACCAAAGGCGATGTAGTCCTCGATGTTGGTGGGATCGATGTCACCGTTCAAGTCCAGCACGAGGCGCTGCTGCTTCTGATAGAACGGCACGTCCTCCTCATAGATGACCCTGGCACCGCTTGCCGGATCCACATAGATCAACCTGTCGATGACTGCCCCATTGAGCAATGACTCAGAGACGATCTCAGCAACGTCATCGACGCCCACTCTCTGATAGAAGATTCCGCTGGGCTTGAGAACAACGACGGGACCCTTCTCGCAGAATCCATGGCACCCGGTGCCAACGATGCCTATCTCATTACCCAAGCCGCGGCTGCCAAGCTCCGTTCGGAATGCTTCGATCACATCCATACTTCCAAGGACACGACAGCCGGTGCCACAGCACACAGAGACACGCGGCCTGTCTGGATCTGACGAGGCCACCAACTTCTCCTTAAGGTTCTCCAACTCCTCAGGCGTTCGCACTATCGTCATGCGTTATACCGTCTTAGCCTCAGCCATCACCTTACTCAGCAAGGCGTTCGCCTTCGCGCCTGTCACCTCTCCGGAATACGCTCCATCAGCCACAACCACGGGTCCCAAAGCGCATGCCCCCAGGCAATTCACCGTCTCCAACGTGAACTGCCCGTCTTCCGTGGTCTCACCCGGCTGTATCCCGAGCCTGTCGGAGATCCGCTCCAATACCTTCTTGGCGCCCCGGACCATGCAAGCGGTTCCAGTGCAAACGTTGATAACATGCCTGCCCTTGGGCTTCAGGCTGAAAGCATTGTAGAACGTGGCCACACCATAGGTCTGGCTGAGAGGCACTCCCATGCTCTCGCTGATCAGGATGAGAGCATCTTGGGGCAGGTATCGGTAGCGCGCCTGGACTTCCTCCAGCACGCTCATCAGAGATGGGTGCTCGCCACCCCTCTTACCATTCAACAGGTCCTCTATTTCACTAGCGTCGAATGTCGGCTGGAAACTCACTTGGCCCCTCCTTGCAGTCATGCCCTCTCGGTGCCATCCGCACGTTGTTCCTGCAATCTGAAGCTCTTCCGCCAAAGTCGCGGAGCGCCAGTCCTATTCTACCGGGCGGGCCGTGGAGATCTCATAAAAGAGTGGGGGCAAGAAATGAAAAACCCGTGAAAAATCACGGGTTTCTCGCTCGGACCTGCAGTGCTAGGCCTGTCTAGGGGTGGCTATCAAGTCGACTCTGGGCAGGATAGCATATACCCCACCCCAGGGCTGGTGAGGATGAGTTGGGGTTCAGAAGGGTTCTCTTCAATCTTGCGCCGCAGATGGCGCACATAGACCCGGAGGTAGTCAACGTCGTCGAGGTACTGAGACCCCCAGACCTCGGTGAGCAGGTCCTGATGCAGCATAACCCGGTTGGCGTTGAGCGCCAACTGCTGCAGCAGGCTGAACTCCGTGGGGGTGAGAGGGACTTCTCGGCCCTGCACGTTGACCGTGCGTCGAGCGAAGCTGATCACCAGGTCGCCGCACGTCAGGTCAGCCGTCAGCAGAGCTTGCTTTCCAGGAAGCTTGCTGCGCCGCAACACAGCCCTGACTCTGGCTATCAGTTCCTTGGCCCTAAAGGGCTTGGTCAGGTAGTCGTCCGCGCCGACGTCGAAGCCATGAAGCATGTCCACTTCCTTGGTCTTCGCGGTCAGCATGATGATGGGCACCGCCGAGAACTCCCTCACACGCTTGCACACATCGTAGCCATCCATGTCACC
Source organism: Chloroflexota bacterium (assembly GCA_030603665.1). Lineage (GTDB taxonomy): Bacteria > Chloroflexota > Anaerolineae > UBA7937 > B3-Chlor > JAUVXJ01. Next base: position 87,521 of record JAUVXJ010000011.1, read on the forward strand.
GGGCAGCATGATGTCCAGCAACACCAAGTCCGGCTCCTCTACGGCCAAGATCTCCGCCGCATCCTTGCCGTTCTTTGCGCTGAGTACGTCGAAGCCCACTGCCGTCAGTATCTCACGAACCAGCCTGACAAGGCGTGGTTCGTCATCAACCACGAGTATGGTCTGCTTTTTCACCTCTATCCCTGTCAGTCCGATATGGTGCCTTCGCCTAGCCCCCTTCCCGGGGTGTCACGGGTTGTTTACACCCAACCACGCAACTTGACCGCCCCGGCAACCCTGACGACGGCCACCAGATAGGCCGCCAGTCGGTTGTGTACTTTCTTCGCTTGAGCCATCTGGTGCACGGCGTGGAAGGCCGCGGTCATCTTCGAGTCCAGGCCCTCGTAGACCTGTTCCAGATCCCAGTAGTAGTTGTACGCATTCTGCACGCCTTCGAAATAGGAGACGACCACTCCGCCGGCGTTGGCCAGGAAGTCAGGAATGACGTAGACCCCGTTCTTGCGCAGTATCTCATCGGCCTCAGGGGTTGTGGGCCCATTCGCCAGCTCAACCACGATCTTGGCTTTCACTCTGCCAGCGTTCTCAGCCGTGATGACGTTCTCCAGTGCGGCTGGCACTAGGACATCAACATCCAGCTCCAACAGTTCCTCGTTACTGAGAGTCTCCATGTCTGGCAGGCCGACGCAAGTGCCGGTTTCATCCTTGTGGCCCTTGACGTCCTGGCATTCGAGCCCATCCTCGCAGAAGATTCCTCCTTGGGAATCGCTGACACAGACAACATTCAACCCCAGCAGTTCCTCGCCCAACAACTGAGCATAGTAGCCTGCGTTCCCGTATCCTTGGATGGCGGCGGTGGCACCCTTCAAGTCCATTCCGAGCACCTTACCTGCCTCACGCAGGCAGTACATTCCCCCCCTGGCTGTGGCGTCCATACGTCCTGCAGATCCCCCCAGAGCCAAAGGCTTGCCTGTGATAACCCCAGGCTCGCTGTGTCCCTGGAGCGCGGAATACTCGTCCATCATCCAGGCCATGATCTGGGGATTGGTGTACACGTCGGGAGCCGGGACGTCCGATTTCGGGCCGATGATCCGCCCTACCTGCCTGATGTATGCCCGACTCAACCTTTCGAGCTCCCGCTGGGACATCTCTTTGGGATTGCACACCACACCGCCCTTGCCTCCACCCAATGGAATGTCAACTACAGCGGTCTTCCAAGTCATCCAGGCAGCCAGAGCCCGCACGGTGTCGATGGTCTCGTTGGGATGAAACCGGAGGCCTCCTTTGGCTGGCCCCCGGGCATCGTTGTACTGCACGCGAAAGCCCTTGAAAACCTGCAGCGAGCCATCGTCCATCCTCACTGGCAGTGTGACGTGCAGCTCACGCATTGGCTCTCGAAGGAAGGCGTGCATGCCTGGCTCAAGTCCCAGGAACTCCGCCGCTTCATCAAGCTGCCTCTGCGCGATCTCAAAGGGATTCAGTTCTTCAGTCATTCTTCAGTCTCCTTACGTTGTTCTTGTTTCTCCTTACATATCTTCCAGATTGACGGGCGTCAATCTCCATCAGCAGTGTACGACTCACCACACGGCAGAGTGAAGTACATCGTGGTCCCCTTGGCCACTTCACTCTCCGCCCAAATCCTCCCTCCGTGACTCTGCACAATCGTGCGTGAGACTGGAAGCCCCAACCCTGTGCCTCGTACTTTGTCACCAAGGGGCGACTTGACGCGGAAAAACTTCTCGAACAACCTGTTGAGGTGTTCAGGGGCGATGCCAACGCCGTTATCGGCCACGCTGAGAATCACCTCGTCACCCGCTGCCTGGCCTCTAACCACCACGAGACCGCCGTCCGGCGAGTACTTCACCGCGTTGTCCAAAAGATTGCGCAGCACCTGCTCTAGACGGCGACGATCAGCGTCCACGATGGGAAAGCCCGAGGGGAAGCTGATTACAAAACGGTGCTTGGCAGTGCGCCGAGTCATCTCGTCGACGAGCTCTTCCACCAGGCGAGGGATCAACACTGGTTCCTTGTCCACTACCAGCAAACCGGCATCAATGACGGACGATTCCAGCAGGTCTTGGACCATGGCCTTCAAGTCGCTGGCCTCTTCCTCAATGATCCGTAGTTGCTCCGCTCGGGCATCTTCATCCCACTGGACGTCTTCCAGCAAGAGCGCAGAGGCATAGCCTTGGATCGAGGTCAGCGGAGTGCGCATGTCATGTGCCAGCGCAGCGATCAGCTCGGACTTCAAACGATCCGCCTCGTCCGCAGCCCGAGCCTGCTCCGTCTTCTGCAGGAGCCGAATCTGGTTCACGTTAATGACTATCAATTCGGCAAGGGCTTGCAGGAACGGAAGATTGGCGGCTGAGAGTCTCGGCTCGCTGCGGAAGGTCTCCAAGGTCAAGACGCCTATCTTCTCATCCCGATACAACAGAGGGACGCCAATCGCGCTGCTGGGATGGTCTAACCCCCTTGAGGCCTCCGTGAAATGTGCACGGTTGTGAGAAGTCATGTTGACCATGGCCATGGCCGACTCCTCCGGAGAGGCCCAAACTCCCGGCTCCCCAGACTCGAACACCTTCCCCGAGATGGACTCCCCGACGCGCAATATCGTCCTCTGCAAACTGGCCAGCTCATAGCCGAAAGCAGACGCAATCACCAACATCTCTGTGCCGCTATCGAACAGGAGAAGGACGCCAGCATCAGCGGGCTGCAAGCTCTCTCCCAATGTGTCCTCTATCGCGGGGAGCAATCCCTCCACGTTGACCACCGAAGCCAGGGCTTTGGACACCTTGAAGAGAGTTGACACCTCTCGTACGTGGCGCCGGTTCTCGCGCTCGATGGCGTCCCGCGAAAGGTACTGCGCGATCTGCTCCGAAATTCCACGAAGAAGATGGGTCTCCTCCTGAAGAAAGCGCCACTTGTCGCCGAGATAGTAGACGCCAACAGAACCTACAATCTCGCCATTGACAGCCACCGGGACCGCGAGAATCGACTTCACATCGGACTCAGCCCAGAGGGGGTCCACCCTGAAGATATCGTACTCTAAGACCACTCCTTCCTGCACCAGGGTTCTACCTAGTGCCCCTTCCCCGGCGACAATGCACAGCCGCTCAGCTGTGGCCTCGTCAACATTCTCCGACCAAGCCAGGTGCCTCCGACCTTCCACGGCACAGCAGATGACTGCCACTGCCCTCTGATGCTGCATCGACGCGGGTAGCCTGCGGGCCACGAAAGACAGAAACGTCCCAACGTCTGGTGCCGACAAGGCTTCTCGGCTGACGTCATACAGAATACTGAGTTCCTTGACCCGTTCACGGAGACGGAACTGCGAGCCGACCAGCTTCTCGTGGAGGAGCGTGTTCTCGATGACCACGCCCAGCTGACCAGCCATCGCGGAGAGGAGATCCAGGTCACCTGAGGTGAGTTGCCCAGATTGGGCACCGAACAGACTCAAGACGCCCAGCTCCCTGCCTCTAGACTTTAGAGGGATGCCTGCGTAGCTTCGAAGCTGGTGCCTCTCAACCTCGGTCGGCGAGCAAAGGGAATGCGACGCCGTGTCTTCGATCACCTTGGGCTGCCCTGCCCTCGCGACCATTGCAGTGAGCGCGTGACCCATGTCGGTTTCACTGACTTCGCGAGACAGGTCCTCGACCACGCCTCCGAACGCCACAGCCTCCAAATCCCCCGTATCTTCGTCGGTCACGGAGATATAGGCGATTTCAACTCCCAGGACGTCCGATATCCTGTCCAGTACAAGGTCGAGAGCCTCCGTCAAGTCGGTGGCCTCGCTCGCAATCCGGCCGAGTTCCTCCATGGCGGTGCGCTCTCGATGCCCCATCTCGGGCCGGGACTCCCTCACATCCACCGTTCCGGCGGACACGACTGAACGACCTCCTGACGTGTCATCCCGCTGCATCTCCACTCCGCAGAAAATGCAACGGATAATACCACAGGCGTATTCCAATGTCAAGCAGCAGCCTATCAACCGGCGCAAAGTTGCAGGGAGGGCGCAGATCGCGTATGATCATTCTGCACGGAAGTAGGGAGGCATCATCTTGGCTCGCAGACGTACGCAAAAACGACGACCTGCTGAGGTTCTTTTACTCATACTTAGCATCCTCATAGTGTTGAGCATGGTCATGGGCTATCTGCTCACTTCCTTGCCCACGCCTCCGCCACCCACTCCGACCCCAACGGCCGTCGTGTCGATTGTGGCTCCCGTTCTGATTGTGATCTAGCGGAGGCCAGATCAGTAGACGCCCACTCTACCCGCAATCTGAAAGGCCGTTGGTTGGCGAGCGTTGTGCGCCCGACAGACGCTGCTCGTGCGACTTATGCGATGATGCTTGCTCCTTCGCGGGTCAGCGTGACCACGTGATCGGCGAAGGAACTAGACAACTTGAGGTGGCCGGCCGCCACAAAAGTGCGGTGCTCCCACAGCAAAAAGCCTGGGTGGGAGTAGACTTGCACACCCCCTATCCCTGGCTTTTGGCTGGCGATGGCCTCGAAGGCATTCTCCAGCGAGGCTTTCACGAATCTGTCTAGAAGAGCTTCGGCTCCTTGTCCGGATGCAGTTGCTTGAACTTCTCCACCAGTTGGTCCTGAGTCTCTTCGTGATCCGGATCGGGTGTACAAGCGTCCACCGGGCAAACTAGCGCACACTGTGATTCCTCAAAGAAGCCTACGCACTCTGAGCACTTGTTAGCCTCTATGACGTAGACATCGTCTCCTTCGCTGATGGCTTCGTTGGGGCACTCCTCCTCGCACGCTGCGCAGGCGATGCACTCCTCCGGATCGATCCTATAGGCCATTTCAAACTCTCCTTTCCATGATTTCTGCCTAGTCAATCCGCGCTCCTACTGAGCGCCAATCGTAATTATACCCAACTCCGTTTCATTTGCAAGTGACGCAGCACCACCGAACACTGTTGAATCTGCCCTCCATCCTACACTCAGCATGTACGACAAGCCTGGCGAAGCATCGCCAAGAGTACTGCGGGAGGGAACTGGCCTTGGCATTGGTACCGCGATCATCGCTGCCTGCAACGAAGGCTCACCTGAGGCCAACTGACGCCCTGACGAGAGTCTCATCCCCTCACCCTGTGCCGGATGCGCATTCACTCCCATAGGCGGGACCATGGCTGCAAGCCGAGGTAGCTCTGTGCATTCGGTGGCCAAGTTGATCCGGCAAACCGGCCAAAGCGGCAGAGCCATCGCAGCATCCGTTCAGCAGCAGCTCCGTCACAGTACCACGCGCGGGGATGATGCCTGTCTGGCGTTTGGGCACAAGTCCTGAGCGGTGGCGATGGCTCCCTTTGCCGCCTCGTTTCTGTTACAGTATTATTAGACATGATAGCAAAGTGTTGCAGAGGCACAGCAGAATAGGTGGAGAAGACTAAGATCCTGGTCGTAGATGACGATCCCGCACTGCTCCCCTTGATTGAGTACACCTTCACCAAGGAGGGCTATGAGGTGTACTGCGCTGGCGACGGGAAGCAAGCACTGCGGGAGTTCTTCGCGCACCACCCGGATCTCGTCATTCTGGACGTCATGATGCCTCGGATGGACGGTTGGGAGACCTGTCGCCGCATTCGAGAGGTGTCGGAAGCACCCATCATCATGCTGACGGCACGAGGGGAGGAGGAGGACATTGTGCGGGGCCTGGAGTACGGTGCCGACGACTACCTCACCAAACCCTTCAGCATCAAGGTACTCCTAGCACATGCTCGGGCCGTGCTTCGCCGTGCGGCTCTACCTCCTCTCGGAGAAGAGGAGGCTACCACCTACGCCGACGACTATCTCACAATGGATCTCAAGGAGCGACGCGTCACCGTCGATGGAGAACTCATCAAGCTCACGCCGACTGAATACCGTCTCCTAGCCTATCTAGTGCAGAACGCCGGGCGCTCCCTGACCTCCCGCGAAATACTCGAGAATGTCTGGGGATGGGAATACCAAGACGATGTGGACTACGTCCGGGTGTACGTCTGGCATCTGAGGCAGAAGCTGGAAGAAGACCCTAAGAACCCCCAATACATCCAGACCGAGACAGGCGTCGGGTATCGCTTCGAGGGCGCCAGCTAGACGCGGCGACTCAGCGCACAATCCTCAGCACTGGATGATTGCCCAGGTAGCCAGCCGCTCCGGACCGGTCCACCCGCTGGCTGCCGGCCGCGGCCTCAGCGGGCGATCCTGTCTTCTACGAAACTGACGATGCTGTCGAAATGAGTGCCAGTCCGGAAAACCACGGCCACGCCCAGCTTCTCCAGCTTCTCCACATCCCTGCGAGGCACGTTGCCTCCGACTATGACGAGCAGGTTCTCCAGGCCATTCTCCCTCAGCAGAGCCATCAGCTTCTCCGTGAGGGGCAGGTGTGCTCCCGAGAGTATGGAGAGGCCGAGCACATCCACATCCTCTTGCAGGGCAGCCTCCACTATCTGCTCCACCGTCTGGTGCAGGCCCGTGTATATGACCTCCATACCAGCATCCCGCAGGGCGTGGGCTACGACCTTGGCTCCGCGATCGTGGCCATCAAGGCCGGGCTTGGCGATCAACACTCTAATCGGCTTCTTGCCCATTCTCTCCCTCGTCGTAGTCGAATTCGCCATCCAACACCTCCGTCAGGACACCCGAAAGCTCCCTGGGAGAATGGATGAAAGCGTACCGGTTGCCCATGAGGCGGCGAGGGCGCTCGTCGATGGTGCTCACCCCCTTCGCCTTCAACTCACCCAAAGCAGCCTCGACGTCCTCCACTCTGTATGAGATGAGATAGAAACCTTCGCCGCGCTTCTCAAGGAATCTGGCCACCTCACTCTCGGCAGAAGTGGGCGCGATCAGCTCCAGAGCCACTCCCCCGATGTAGTAGCGAGCCACACGGATCATCTCACTCCCAGACGAATAGATGCCGTGCAACTCCAATCCCAGATCTTCCTCGTACCTCTTGCGAGCTTCGTCCAGGTCCCGAACGGCGATGCACAGATGGTCTATCGCCTCGAGCTTCATGATTCTGGATCCTTCTCCTCGAGGGCTTGAAGCACCTTGTCCGGAGTGATGGGAAACTCCTTGATCCAGACCCCCAGGGCATCATAGATAGCATTGCCTACAGCCTGGAACATGTTCATGGAACCAGCGAGGCCGGCCTCTTTGGCCCCAAAGGGTCCCTCTGGGTCCACAGTCTCTACGATGATGGGTGTGATTTGTGGCATGTCCACGGACAGCGGCACTTTGTACTCCAACATGGTGGCATTCAGCATCTGCCCACCGTCCCAACTGTGCTCCTCTAGCAGGCTGGCACCCACACCGCCGGAGGCGACAGACCCCTCCAACTGTCCCTCCACCGCCATGGGATTGATGGCGAAGCCACAATCGTGCGCCCCTGTGACGTTGGTCACCCTCACCTGGCCGGTCTCCGTATCCACCTCCACCTCAGCCACAACCGCCCCGAAGCTGAAGGTCCCAGCGTGCTGTCCCTTGGGGTTGCTAACCCACTCTCGACGCAGGTCGACCTTGGGCATGTATGAGCCCCGCCCTACCACGGGAGTATTGTCCAGGAGGGCCTTGCGTATCACCTTGCCCAGCCAGACGTTCCACTCCGGTCTGTGCTTGACAAAGACCTGGCCATCCTTCAAATCCAGTTCGCCTGGAGTCGCGTCCAGCATGTCCGAGGCGATGTTCAGAATCTGCTCCCTGGCGTCTACAGCTGCTCCCCTGGCAGCGTTCCCGGAGACGAAGGTCGACGCTTGGGAATAGGCTCCCTGATCCAACGGCGTGATCTCTGAGTCAGAGGAGACTAGATTGATGTCCTCCATCTTCATGCCCAGCACGTCGGCAGCGATCTGAACAACCATACTCTCGTTGCCCTGACCGTTGTCCACGACCCCCGAGATGAGCGTGCATCCTCCGTCCTCATTGAACTTGAGCAGAGCCGCGGATCCACCCCGTATGCCCATGGGGAAGCCCACCATCATGCCGCTGGCGCCCATGCCGATGCCCCTGCTGTAGGGCAGCTTGCCCCGCTTCTCCTTCCATCCCGACGTCTCAGTCGCCTTTTCAATCGCCTCCGTGAGACCGCAGCTGATGATCCTGGAGCCTGTGACCTGCGTTTCGCCAGTTCTCAGAGCGTTCCTGAGGCGTATCTCCGCCGGATCGATGCTCAGCTCCTCGGCGATCATATCCAACTGCATCCCCAGCCCACCCATGAACGACCTTCCGTGGCAGCGATACATGCCCCGGACGGGCTTGTTGGTGAACACTCGGTATCCATTGAAGCGGACATTGTGCAGACGATAGGTCTCTTCCCAGACCAGAAAGGGTACCGAGACTGCAATGGGCCCAGTGCTGCTGTAGGCGCCGCCATCCAGGACGACCTTCATCTCGTTGGCAAGAAAGCGCCCGTCCTCGGTCACGCCGGTCTTCAGATCAACCACCATGGAGTGCGCCTGCCGCACGCTGGTGAAACTCTCTTCTCTGGTGTACACCATCTTGACCGGCCGGCCAGCTTTGATGGCCAGAAGCGCGGCGATGAACTCGCCAGGGAAAATGTCCGAGCGCCCACCGAAGGCGCCACCTGTGGAGATCTTACGCACCTTGACCTTCGCGAGGGGCATCTTCAACAGATTGGACAGAGCCTTGGCCTTGGTATGGGGAGATGCGTTGGGTGTCCAGATCTCCAGATTCCCGTTGCTGTCGTAGTTGACCAACACCGCATAGGGCTCAGTCTGACAGTACGTATACTCCGTGTCGGAAAAGCGATCCTCTCGAACTAAGTACGCCTCCTGGAATGCCCGGTCCACGTCGCCGACTTCGATGGGCACGTGGATGTTGACGTTGTTCTCCACGTGGTCGTGTATCTGAGGTGCTCCTTCCTGCATGGCCTCCAGAGGATCGAATACGGCGGGCAGCACGTCGTACTCCACGTCGATCAAAGACAAGGCCTCCAGTGCGGTCTCCTCGTCCAATGCTGCCACTGCCGCCACATCCTCACCAACGTAGCGGACCTTCTCAGCCGGCAGCAGCTCCTGATCGCGAGTGTAGCGGAACACACCCCACTTCACGCCAGCCGCATCCTTCCCGGTGACAACGGCCTTGACCCCCGGGAGCCTTTCCGCCTTGCTGGTGTCTATGTTCAGGATCCTCGCATGTGCGTGTGGGCTCCGCAGCACCTTTGCGTGCAGCATCCTGGGCAAGGTGAGATCTGCGGTATACCGGGCCTCACCAGTGGCTTTGGCTCGCGAATCGATCCTGACAACACGTTGGCCCACAAGCTCGCCTTCTGCCATTGCGTATCCCCTCCCTTACAGAGCATCCGCCGCTGCCATGATCGCTTCGACGATCTTGGCATAGCCAGTGCAGCGACATACCACCCCAGAGATGGCACGCCTGACCCCTTCCTCAGTCGGATGGGGGTTCTCGTCCAATAGGGCCTTGCCGGTCAAGATCATGCCAGGGCTGCAGAAACCGCATTGGATGGCCCCGTGTTCCATGAAGGCCTCCTGCACAGGATGGAGTTCCGCCCCCTCTGCCAAACCTTCTATGGTCACGATCTCCTGACCCTGCACTTCCACCGCTAGAGTCAGGCACGAGCGCACCGGCTTCCCGTCCAGCAGCACCGTGCAAGTGCCACAGGCACCCTCGCCGCATCCCATCTTCGTCCCCGTCAACTCCAATCGGTCACGAAGCACCTCAACCAGGGTCTCATTGGGCGACACGACCACGTCGCGCTCCTCGCCGTTGACCTTCAACTGGATAAGCTGCCTCTCCATGGCCTACTCCTTCCGCCACGCATTCAGAATCGCCCTGCGGGTAAGCACCCGCACCATCTTTCTCCTGTACGACGCGTCACTGCCAACGTTGCTCGCAGGACGGGCCGCTTCATAGGCGGCCTCGGCGGCCTGCGCCACCAAGTCTTCGGTCACCTGCTGTCCCTCCAGGAGCTGCGTCGCTTCCTCTACCACGAGCGGACCCGTGCCAACGGCCGTCAGCGCCACCCTTGCCCTGCTGCAGACCCCAGACCCATTCCTGCTGAGGACCGCCGCTGCGCCAGCGAGAGGGAAGTCCATGGAGCCGCGAAGGCGCAGCTTCTGGTAGTCTCCCGCCATGCCGTCGAACGGCGCTGGCACCCGCACCTCTGCCACAATCTCGTCTGGCTCCAACGCCAAAGGCCGTCTTCCCTTTCCGGTGTACAGCTCAGCAAGAGGGATCTCCCGCTCGCTCCCGTTGCTGACCATTCTCAGGGTCGCGCCTAGCGCGATCAGGGCGGGCGCTATATCCCCCTGGTAAGTTGCCAGACATCGCTTGCCGCCCTTGACCACGTGGCATCGGTCGCCGCCGGTCTTGTAGCACGCACCTCGAGCCTGCCTCCAGAATGACGACTGATTGTAGTAGAAGCACCTGGTGTTCAGGCACAAGTTGCCGGCCACAGTACCCATCGCCTGAAGCGGCGGGGCTGCCACCATCTCGGCCGCCTGAGCCACAACGGGAAAACGCTCCCGCACGGCAGGCGTCTCGGACAGAGTCGACAGCCGAGTGAGGGCGCCAATGCGCAAGCCCCCGTCATCCTCACTGACGAAGTCCAGTTCCCGAACCGCCTTGAGGTTGACGAGGTACGCGGGCGCGAGCAGCCCGTGCTTCATGCACACGAGCAGCTCAGTGCCTCCCGCGATGATCTTGGCCTGTTCCTTGTGCTTGGCCAAGAACCCTAGAGCCTCTTCCAGTGACCTGGGCTCCAGATGCTCGAAGCTAGGTAGGCGCATCGTTTCCTCCCCACCCTATTCCTTGCGTATCTCCGCGGCAATGATATTGAGGATCATGGTCTGTGTGCCGGCGCCGTAGAGTAGCCACCGGGAGTCGCGCATATACCTCTGGATGTTCATCTCCATGGAAGATCCATATGCCCCAAAGATTCGGGTGGCGTCATCCACAATTCTCAACACAGCCTCGGTGATGAAGTACTTACAGGTCGCGGCCTCGACGTTGACCGGCAACCCCTGATCCATCCGCCAGGCGGCATAGTAGATCATTAGCTGGGCTGCATCTATTTCGACTCTCATCTTGGCCAGCTTATGTTGGATAGCTTGCCACTTGATGATGGGCCGGCCATATGCGACTCGCTGCTTGGCGTATTCGACCGACTCCTCGTATGCTGCCCGCGCTATGCCTAACCCTAGAGTCGCCGTGTGAACCCGAATGTCGTTGAGGATATTTCGCAGCAGCGTAAACCCCTTCCCCTCCTCGCCACCGAAAAGACGATCCGCGGGGATTCGGACGTTGTTGAAATACAGGTCATAGCATCCCGAGGCGTAGGCGATGAGCTTGTCGATCTTCTTGCCCACCTCCACCCCTGGCAGGTCCTTCTCCACCAGAAACAGATCCACTCCTCGGAACCCTGCTTCGGGGTCCGTCTTGGCGGCCACCGTGTAGAAGTCTACGGCATGAGCGCCCGTGATCCAGCTCTTCTGACCGTTGATCACATACTCGTCGCCATCGCGCACTGCGGTGGTCTCCATGGCACCCAGATCGGTCCCCCCGGCGGGTTCCGTCATACACATAGTGCCGTACTTCTCCCCCTTGATAGCCGGCACCAGAAAGTCGCGCTTCTGGTCCTCAGTGCCGAACAGGTTGATGAATTCTGTGCCCATGAGGCACTGCATCATCACCCTCGCCGCGACGCTCATGTGGCAGCGTGCCAGCTCCTCATTGAGGATAGCGAACATCACGTTGTCCCCACCCTGTCCGCCCCATTCCTCTGAGTACCGAAGGCCGTAGAAGCCTTGATCGGCTATCCGGTCCAGCAGTTCCTTGGGAATATCCTTCTCATCCTCCATCTCATTGATGCGAGGCCTGACATATCTATCCGCAAACTCCCTTACACTCTGACGGAAGAGCTGCTGTTCTGGGGTGAAGTTGAAATCCATCGTTCCTCAACTCCCTTCGACGTTGATGTTGTCCCTGGCCTCTGCCCCATTTCACAAGTCCATTTGGCGGGCGATGATCCCACGTAACACTTCCGATGTTCCTCCCCCTAGCAGAAGGAACCGCGCGTCCCAGAAGTACCGCTGTGCCGGGTACTCCGTCGCCAGTTCGTAGCTGGCGAAGACACGAGATGCGCCATCGGCCACCTGATTGGCCGCTTCCGAGGCGAACAGCTTGGCCATGGATGCCAGCTTCATGTCCCGCACTCCGTCGTCGAGAAGCGAAGCCGCCCGATAAACCATCAATTGCGCTGCCTCCAACTGGGTGGCCATGTCGACCAGCTTGTGGGAGATCGCCTGGAACTTGGCAATGGGACGCCCGAACTGGATCCTCTCCTGAGAGTACTTGACGGCCGCATCGAGGGCTGCTCGGCCCAGACCGAGGTTCAGCGACCCCATCATGATTCGAATCTCCGCCAGGATTGCCTGGAGGTTCGCAGAGCCAGTCCCTTCCTGGCCTAGGAGATGAGAAGCAGGCACGCGACACTCCTCAAGTATCAGTTCGCCGGCGCCTTGCCCCAGTAGCGCCATCTTGGTTATGTCTCTGCCCACGGTCAAGCCTGGTGTCTCTCTTTCCACCATGAACATGTCGATGCCCTTGAATCCAGCCTCCGGATCGGTCTTGGCCGCAACCGTGAAGAAATTGGCCAGTGCTGCATTTGTGACCCATATCTTCCTGCCATTGAGGATGTAGTCGTCGCCCTCACGCCGCGCCGTAGTTTTGATGGCTCCCAGATCGGACCCTGCATCCGGCTCCGTCATGGCGATGACTCCCAACTTCTCGCCCCTGATGGCTGGCACGAGCAACCTCTGTTTCTGCTCCTCGGTCCCAAATCTGTAGATGAAGTGGGTACCCATCAGGCACTGCATGGACACGCTGGCAGCCAGACTCATGGAGCCCCTGGCAAGCTCCTCGCACAGAAGAGCAAACATCACGTTATCGCCGCCGGAACCACCGTACTCCTAAGGATAGCGTATGCCCAGGTAGCCAAGTTCAGCCGCTTTCTGGAACAACGACGCCGGGAACTGCCCCTCCTCGTCAATCTGCGCGGCGGCGGGCGCGACCTCCCGGTCCACGAAGTCCGCTACGCTTCGCCTCCGAAGCTCCTGTTGTTCGTTGAAGGAGAAATCCACAGTCTCCCGCTCCGGCTCGGCGCGCTACGGGGACGACCCATCACGCCTCAGGCAGTTCGGCCAGTACTTGCTGGAGAGCCTCCACAAGCCGTTCGTTCTCCTCCCTCGTTCCCAGACTTATGCGAATAGCATCAGGAACGCCGAACGCTCGGGCAGGCGTCACAACCAGGCCGTGGCGAACGAGGGACTCCCAGAGAGCCTGCACGTCGTGTCCCAATTCCACCAGCAACACGAAGTTGCACTGTGAAGGGAGGTAACGAACGCCCAGTTTCTTGAACTGCTCGTAGAGGAACTGCTTCTCTTTCGAGTTATGCTCTCTGCTCCTCAGAATGTGCTCATCATCATCAAGGCTCGCTGCCGCTCCGATGAGATTGAGTGCGCCTACATGGAAAGCCGAGAGGGCACGCCACAAGTACTCGACCAACTCCTTCTCACCCACACCGTACCCTACCCGCAACCCGCCAAGACCGTACAGCTTGGAGAAGGTGCGAATGATGACCACGTTGCGACCTTCCTCCACGTACTTCCTCGTGTCGGCGTACTTCTCGTCCTCCACGTACTCACAGTACGCCTCGTCGAAGACCACGACCACTCTATTGGGCACCTGTTTCATGAAGTCGTCGACTTGCTGCTGAGTGAGCACCGTGCCGGTGGGGTTGTTGGGATTACAGACGAAGAACAACCGCGTCTCCTCACCGATCTCCTCGACCATGGCAGGCAGATCGTACGCATAGTCCTTGGCGTCCACGAGCACTGCCTCACCGCCAAACATCTCAGTGAAGAGCCGGTAAAGAGGGAAGGTAGCGGTGCAGACTACACTCTCACCCCCATCGAATAGAAAAGCCTGGCAAATCAGGCGCAGAATATCAGACGAACCGTTGGCCACGATGACGTTCTCCTCATCGAAACCCGGACCCATGCGCATCGCGATCTTCGTGCGGAGTTCTGTCTCGCAGACGCCGGGATATCGATTGACGGAGGGCAACGCCTCCCGCATCGCTTCGACGGCCAGAGGCGAGGGACCCAAGGGGTTCTCGTTCCCCGACAGCCCGATGATCGTCTCTAGGCCATACTCCTGACGCAGCTCTTCCGCCGGCCTTCCAGCCTTGCGCACGGGTGCTCTTGACAGGTTGGGATCGAGCATCAGTTCCTTCATCGTCACACCCACTCCTTTGTCGCTAGGGTCAACTAGATGATGCTAGCTTCTTTCAGTTCACCTATTCTCTCCCCATCATAGCCCAGGACATCACCGTAGATATCCTGGTTGTGTTCACCCAACCGTGGGGGGAAGGCCATCTGCCTGCCAGCAGACTCCAGGTGGGGAGTGATGATCGGCGGCGGTGGGAGAAAGACCTCGGTTCCCGTTCGCTGATCGACGGCTGTGATCAGCCTATCCTTGACGAGGGGATCTGCTATCACATCCTCGATGCCGTTCACGGTGGAGATAGGGACCGTAATGCTCTGGAACAGTCGTATCAACTCCTCCGTGCTCCTGGTTCTGGTTATCCCGTTGATCTCCTTATTGAGGCGATCCACATCCGCAATCCTCCCGGCGTTGGTCTTGCGCTGCTCGCTGGACAGCGCCTCGAAGCCGGGCAACTCGGTTATAGCCTGATACTGCCTGTCGTTGCCCACGGCGATGTAGACGTAGCCGTCTGCGGTCTCGTAAACGGACACCGGTGCAAAGAACTCATGGGTATTGCCTCTGCGCCTGATCCTCGCTCCGAAGCTCTTGGTGAGCATTATCGGATTCACCTCCCATGAGACCAGGCTCTGGAACATGGAGATGTCCAGCCGAGAGCCCTTACCGGTAGCCTCCCGGATGTACAGCGCTTTCATGATCTGCCCATAGCCCTGCTCGCTGGCTCCCAGGTCGGCCATGGGCAACCCAAATACCTGTGGCGGGCCATCCCTCTCCCCTGTTAGATCCATGATCCCGGCGCGCGCCTGTAGTATGGGGTCGTAGGCCGCCTCGTTGCTGTCGGGCCCGAAGCCGGTCATGCCCACCCAGATGATATCGTCCTTGATGGCTCGCAATTGCTCGTACGATATGCCCAGCTTTTCGTAGTTCCGGGGCAATTGGTTGCAGGCGAAGATGTCCACGTCCAGCTCGACAACCAAGTCCTTGAGAACAGCCTTCCCCTCATCATCACGCAGGTTGAGAGTGATCGCTTTCTTGCCCACATTGTTGGGAAGGTAGTAGCTGTCCATCGCGTCCTCTCCCAGGACGTTGCTGCCTACAAAGCGATTGGGATCGGGCCGCTCTGGATGCTCGATCCTGACAACTTGTATGCCTTCGGTGGCCAGCCTGTAGGTGAGGTACGGCAGAACCGTGGCCTGCTCCATGCTGAGCACGGTCATGTCGGTGAACATTCCCTTCATTTCTCCTCCTCGCTCTCTTTCTTCTGGTTCAAGGCTTTCAGGACCTTCTCCGGAGTGATCGGTAGATCCTTGATCCTCACTCCCACCGCGTCATAGACCGCATTGGCGATGGCCGGAGCCGTCGGGATGCAGGCGGGTTCCGCCATTCCCTTGGCCCCGAAAGGCCCGGCGGGGTCATCGGTCTCGACGATGATAGTATCGATCTCAGGCATGTCCAGGGCGGTGGGGAGGGCGTAATCGGCGAAATTGGGATTGAGCACCTGCCCTTCCTCAACCACCAGTTCTTCGTAGAGGCCATAGCCCAGGCCCATGGATACACCGCCGTGGATCTGACCTTCCACTGCCATGGGGTTGATGGCACGTCCTACGTCGTGCGCGGCCGCTATCTTCAGGACTGTTACCTCCCCGGTCTGTGTGTCCACCTCGACCTCGACAGCCTGGGTGGCGAAACCATATGCCGCCGAGATGTTGCCGCGGAACTCCTTGTCCTGTCTTTCAGTGGGAGGCTCATACCAGCCGCGGGCCAGGACAATGTCACCGTCAGGCCGGAAGTGCTTGCTGCGAACCATCTTCTCGAAGGGGATCGACTCCTCAGGCTCACCCTTGCGGAATATCTTTCCCTCCTTCATATCCAAGTCCTCGGCTTTCTCACCCAAGTTCTCAGCGGCGCCCTCCAGAATCTGGCTCTTGGCATCCATCGCCGCCAGACGAGCCGAGTTCCCGGCCACGAAAGTGGTGCGGCTGGCGTGGGCGCCCACGTCCCACGGGGTGATGTCGGTGTCCGCATTGACTACCGTGACGTTTGCCACCGGCACACCCAGCTCCTCCGCCACGATCTGGGCCATGACTGTATCTGCGCCCTGTCCCATGTCGGTCGACCCACTGATCAGAGTCACCTTGCCGAAGTCGTCCACCTTGACGGTGCTTCCACACCCGTCCGACGGGTAGATGCGGGCCCCTCCTCCCACGTGGATCAGTGAGGCCATGCCAACACCCCGTGCATCAGGCTTGGCGCGCTTCGCTTTCCAAGTGACGCTCTCTGCGGCCTTCTCGATGCATTCTGTCAGGCCACAGGTGGTAATCTTCACGCCCTGCCCGGTCACATCTCCCGATTGGTTGGCGTTCTTCAGCCGGAACTCCATGGGGTCCATGCCCAGCTCGTGAGCCAACATGTCAATGTGGGTTTCCACCACAAAGGTAGCCTGGGGGTTGCCGTACCCTCTCATCGCACCGCTGTATGGATTGTTGGTGTAGGCTACCACCACATCGTACTTCACGTTGGGCACGCGGTACAAAGAGGATATGGTCTGCATCATCACCAGAGGCGTTGTTGCCCCCCAGGAGCTGTACGCCCCATTGTCTAGAATCATGCTTACCTGACGCGCAGTCAGCGTGCCGTCCCCCTTGGCTCCGCTCTTGACATCGCAGATCACGGGTTGTCGGGTGGGACCGACAACAAACTCCTCCTCCCGAGTATAGGTGATCCGCACCGGACAGCCAGTACGCTGGGCCAGCAAGACGCAGATGGGCTCGAAGGGGTACATGTCCAGTTTGCTACCAAAGGCGCCACCGACGGGAGCCTTGATGACTCTGATCTTGCTGGCTGGAATGCCTAGGACCATGCTCAGATCTCGCTGGTACAGGAAGGGCATCTGGGTGGAACTCCAGACGGTCAAGTCGCCAGATGGGCTGAAATCAGCCAGGATGAAGGACGTGCCCATGCAGCAGTGCGTGACGAAGGGAAGAGTCAGACGGTCCTCGATCACCACGTCCGATTCAGAGAAACCCTTCTCCACATCACCGTGGTAGTAAGACTGTCGCATCTTTTCCTGGATGTTGTTCGGGGCCTCACCATGGAGAACGGGCGCCCCCGGCTTCATCGCTTCCTCGGGATCGAACACACCCGGAAGCTCCTCATACTCCACCTTGATCAGCTCCAACGCCTCCGAAGCGGTGTCTTCGTCAACGGCCGCCACAGCTGCGATCTCGTCGCGTACAGATCGCACTTTGCCGGCCTTCAGAACGGGGTGGTCTCGTGCCCACCCAATCCTCATATCTGGTATGTCCTCAGCCGTGATCACGGCCCGCACACCGGGCAAGGCCTCGGCCCTACTAGTATCAATGTTCAGAATCTGTGCATGCGCGTATTCGCTCCTCAAGATCTTACCGTAGAGCATCCGTGGCAACTTCATGTCGTGGCCGTAGGCGATCTGGCCTGTCACTTTCTCAGGCGCATCTAGCTTGGGTACGCGCTTACCAACGAAGGAGAACTCCTTCGACATCATTCTTCCCTCCATGCCGCTAATCAGCCTGCACTCGCCGCTTTGATTGCTTCCACTATTTTGACGTAGCCGGTGCACCGACAAAGGTTTCCGGAGATCGCTTCCCTGATCTCCTCATCGGTGGGATGCAGATTCCTGTCTAGAAGCGCCTTGGCTGACATCAGCATCCCGGGCGTGCAGTATCCGCACTGAACCGCTCCGTGTTCAATGAACGCCTTCTGGAGAGGATGTAGCTCCCCCCCAGAGGCCAGGCCCTCTACGGTCAGGACCTCGCGCCCATGAGCCTTCCGCGCGGGCACCAGGCAGGAGGTAACCGGCCGTCCGTCGAGGAGCACAGTGCATGCCCCGCACTCTCCTTCGCCACAAGCCTCTTTGGTCCCCATGAACCCCAGCCGCTCCCGAAGCACATCGATCAATAGCGCGTCGGCTTCAACCTGCACCGTCACTTCTTCGCCGTTCAGTCGCATCGTCAGAGTTTCCATCAGTCCACACTCCCTTGGGTTCTTCTCGGTATCGCTCAAGCCTTGGCCGCCGCGACTGCCCGCTCCAGCGCACGCCCCAGCAGAACCTTGACCATCTCGCGGCGATATTCAGCAGAGCCTCGCAAGGGGTTGGTGCGCGGCTGAGCTTCTTCGCTGGCTATTACCAATGCCTCCACGACAGATTCTCCGTCCACGGGCTGGCCACGCAGAGCCTCTTCCGCCTTGCGGGCTCTGAAGGGGGTGAGCGCCACCGGACCGAGAGCCAGCCTCAGATCCTCGAAGAGCGCGCCGTCCTTGCTCAAGATTGCTACCGCGGCAGCGTTGAGGATGGGCAAGGATAGTGACCGCCGCTTCGCTAGGCGGGCAAACGCTGAACCACGCTTGCCGTGCAGAGTTTGAAATCGAAACGCAACTACGATCTCTGCGCTGGCGTCCACTTTGGATACACCTGGACGTACGTACAGGTCCTCTAGAGGCTGGCGACGAACACCTTCCTTGCTAGCAATCTCGACCTCCGCATCCAGAGCCAGCAGGGGTATTGCCGTGTCCGCTGCCGGCTGGGCGTTGACGATGTTCCCGCCGATTGTTCCCATGTAACGAATCTGAGGGGAACCCACCGCTGCGGCTCCTTCCGCCAACGCGGCCGCCGTCTGTCGCAGCAAGGGCGACGCGGCTATCTGTTGATGAGTCACGCCAGCACCGATCCTCATCAGGCCATCCTGATGATGAATGCCCTTGAGCTCCGCGAGACGGCTGACATCAACCAGGCACTTGACCGTACGCTCCTTCTTCTTCAGCTGGGGGACGAGGTCTGTGCCGCCAGCAATCACCCTCGCCTGGCCTTCATACTCAGCCAATGTCTTCAGCGCCTCATCAAGCGAGGCGGGAACGAGGTACTTCTCCCACTTCATCGCTTCCTCCGATAACCTGCTTCAAAAGCCTCTAGGTTCGCCTTCCTGAATCTTGATGGGGTGATACGCTCGATAGTCGCCCTGATCTGGTCATGGTCAAAGGGCATCTCCGGCACGCTCATGGCGTAGCCGATCAGAGCCAGGTTCGCGGACCGAGGTGACCCGATTTCCAGAGCCACGTCGTCCGCCGGGTACACGTACGCCGCGATGGCGTTCTCTGCCATATAGTCCTTCACTCCACGGTCCCAAGAATCGCCATCGGGGCCGCTCACAAAGCAGAGTCCGCCGCGACGCAGAAAGACCAGGCCGCGGTACGCCTCGTGTGGGTGGAAGGCAAGGACTACATCGGCAGTTGCGTGGCGGACCAAAGGACTCTCATATGACCCTATCTTTAGATGCGAGATGACCGACCCCCCTCGCTGGCTCATGCCATGAGTCTCTGAGCCCAGAACATCATGTCCCAGCGCTAGGGCCGTTTCAGAGAACACCTTGGTGGCGAAGAGCACACCCTGTCCTCCAACCCCTGCCAATATGATCTTCGTGTCCAATTCACTCTTCGGCTTCAACAATGGCCCCCTTTGGACAAGCCTCAACACACACTCCACAATTGACGCAGATTCGCCGATCCACCACCACCCGACCGAGATCCTCGTCGAGCACCAGCGCCGGGCATTCGAAAGCGATCAGACAGTACCGGCAACCATCACAGTCTTCCGAGATGGTAACGGGCACAGGGTTCTCTTCCAGGGGACTGGGATCGTAGAGCACACAGGGACGTTTGGCGATGACAACAGCGACGCCCCCATCAGGCTCCCGCGTGTGCTGGCTCGCGCGCTTGATCAGGGCCTCGAATTCCTGGACGCGATAAGGGTCCATCTCCTCGATGAACTTCACTCCACACGCCTGCACCAGGTCTCCTATGGCTACCCTCTGACCCTGACCTCCATCGGCCAGCATGCCTGAGTCTGCGGTGGGCTGCATGCCAGTCATCGCCGTTGTGCTATTGTCAAGAATGACGAGGACGAAGCGGGCTCCGTTGTAGACAGCATTGGCCAGCGCAGGCACCCCCGAGTGCAGAAAAGTGGAGTCGCCAATGGTGGCTGCGATGGGTACATCCCGATTGTCCTGCCGATATGCCTGATAGAGGCCGCTGGCGATTGTTACCGCCCCTCCCATGTCCAGACACGTGTCCACTGCGTTGAGGTTCAGACCCAGCGTGTAGCATCCGATGTCGCCCGGGTAGATCGCCTTGGACCCCAGAGCCCTCTTCATGCCAAAGAAGGCCGCTCGATGCGGGCAGCCGGGACACAATCGCGGTCGTCGGACAGGCAGCCCGAGGTCCCCGACCAGCTGTGACAGCTCGCCTGTATCGATCTCGGTGGGGGTCTCCATCCCCAGTTCGTTCGCCTGCTGCACCAAGAGCTGGCGTATCACCTCCGGCGACAACTCGCCTGCCGAGGGCACCACCCCGTTGAGGCGACCCAGAAGCTTGCTCTTGTCCAGGATCTGCAGCTCTATCACCGCGTCTGGCTCCTCAAGGACCAGCACCTGGTCGCAAGCTGCTACGAACTCTTTGACCAGCCTCTGCGGTATGGGATGGGAAGTGCCAATCTTGAGGATGGGGAACCTCCCCTCCAACTCCAGCTCCTGGAGAGTGTCTCTGAGCACAGCGTAGCTAGTCCCCCCGGCAATGAAGCCTAGTCTCCGGTCGTCCCCTGGCACAGAGGTGTTCAGCTCGGAGGTCTCAAACTCCTCCTGGATGTCGTGCAGCTTCTCATTCAGCTCTTTGTGTAGCTGAAGGCGAAAGCGAGGCGTGGCAGCCCACCGCCCAGGATCCTTCTGGAAATCGGCAGGCCTCTGCAGCTTCACCACCGGAATGAATTCGATATTCTGTCTGGCGTGAGACACTCGGATGGCTGGGCGCAGGATGACCGGCAGATAGTGCCTTTCCGACAGCTCGAAAGCTGCCTTCACCATCTCCTTGGCCTCTCGTGGAGTCGAAGGGTCGAGGGCCGGTACTTTCGCGAACAGGGCGTAGAAACGAGTGTCCTGCTCCGTCTGCGAAGAGTGAGGCCCGGGGTCATCGCAAGAGATGACAACGAACCCGCCTCTTACCCCGGTGTAGGCAGAACTCATTAGAGGATCAGCAGCTACGTTTAGGCCAACCTGCTTCATGATCACAGCGGCGCGCTTGCCGGTGTAGCTGGCCGCGAGGGCCACCTCATAGGCCACCTTCTCGTTGATGCTCCACTCCACGTGGGTATCGAGGCCCAGCTCCTTCTTGAAGCGCACGACTGCCGGCAGGATCTCGGAGCTAGGGGTACCAGGATAGGACGTCACCACATGGCAACCGCTCTCCACGATACCCCGTGCGATGGCTTCATTTCCAAGTAGCACTTCCTGCTTCGACTGGCTCAAGCTACGATTCCTTTCTCCACAAGCTCTGGACCCGCAATGGGGTCTGACACGCCATTCAGCGGCAACCCACGGACCCAACTTCGGCGGCTGGCCCATCAGCCCCTAACGACGAAACGACATAGATCGTCCCCTTTGGCCCGGCAGTGAGTCTCGTCTGAGCGTACGTCCGTACCGAAGATGCCTGCGGCCATTCCGGCCATTACTCCACGGATCATGTGGCATACGCCCTGGTCCGCACTGCCGTAAGCCTCGGCGAAGGCCGAATTCCTGACGATCACGACCAACTCTCTCCCCTGCTGATCGAACTCCTCGACCTCGAAGTCACCCCACCCGATCTCGCGGCCCATGTTGCACATGAACGCCACGATCTCTTCGTCGGAGTAGTTGAAGACTTCCTTGTAGCGTTGCGATGAGCGCGACCCACCGGTATAGCCGCCCGCCATCATCATCTCGTCTGTACGGTCGCCTACCTCGGCCTCCACCGCCTTCTGGAAGTCCACCACCGTGTCAGGCCGGATGAGCATATACCGTACGTCCTTGAAAGTGATGGCCCCCTCATCCCCCGCATATTCGAGGTTGTCCAAGATCGAGTTGGCCATTAGTCCTCACCCTTTCCTCAACTTCTTGGTGGCCTTCTCGTCTACCTGCAAGGTTCCAGGATCGATGACCACCCTGTAGTCCTCTCGGGCGCTGTCAAGGCTCACCTTTCCATCTCTCACATCCTGCAGAAGCAAATCCAAGTCGCGCTCCAGGGGATCGCCGTATCCGCCGGCCCCTGGCAAGCGCAAGCTGACCACGTCGCCCTTGTTGAGAATATCCAGACCCTTGGACTTAAGTGGACTCTCATCAGTGGTCTCCGGGTTCAGGACGAACTTCCCCTTGCTTCCCTCCTTGCCTCCGAAGAGTCCAAAGGCGCCAAAACGCTGTCGGTCTCCATAGCGGGCCAACGACACGTCGTCAGTCAGGATTTCGAAGTCGCGACGGACAGCCAGACCACCGCGATACTTGCCCGCCCCGCCCGAGTCGGGAATGAAGTCGTACCTTAGGATGCGCACCGGGTACTCCAGCTCGATGGCTTCGATAGGGGTGTTCTTGAAGCGAGCCAGGTGCGAGTCCTGACCGTCCCGACCGTCCTTGGTAGGCCTGGCACCTGCGCCTCCGCCCTGAATGTCGATCAGGACGAAGCGCTTGCCCGTCTTGGGATGGTAGCCGCTGAACCCACAGTTGGTGATCTGGCCATGGCAGCCAGCCTGCACTCTATCAGGCGCCACCTTGGACAGGGCCAGCATCATGGCCTCTGCAATCTTCTGCGAAGTATTGGTCCTGGCACCCATCGCTGCCGGCATCCTGGGGTTGACGATGAGCCCCTCCTCAGCCTCCACTCTAAACGGGCGATAGCAGCCCGAATTTGGCGGTACGTGAGGATCGACGACGGCGATGAGGGCATAGTAGACAGCAGCGTGGACCGTAGCTATCGGACAGTTGATGTTGCCCTTGACCTGCTTGGCGGTGCCCTCGAAATCAACAACGACTTCGTCATCCCTCTTGTGGATGTTCACCTGCAACTTGATCGGCTCGTCGGTGTAGCCATCATCATCAATCCAGTCGATGCCGCTGAACGTACCGTCCGGCAGCTTCCTCAGGCCGGCACGGATGCGGCTTTCCGAGTAGTCCAGCAACATCTCCTGACACTTGCTCACCACATCGACTCCGTATTTCTCGAAGATGTCTTGGAGCCTCTGCACCCCTACGAAGTCAGCTGATGCTTGTGCTCGAACATCCCCCAGCGTCTTGTCCGGCACTCGGATGTTGTTCTCGAGAATCCCAAACAACTCCGGGTCCTCCTGGCCTTGCTTATACAGCTTGACCATGGGGAAGCGGAGTCCTTCAAGATAGATCTCAGTCAAACCACCCGCGGTTCCACCCGGCACGGCTCCACCCATGTCTGAGTGATGGGCGATGCTGCCCGTGAACCCCACCAAACGCCCGTTGTAGTGAGCTGGTGCAAAAGTCACCATGTCCATGACGTGCTGACCGCCTGAGTAGGGGTCGTTGAACATGATCAAATCGCCTTCGTCCAAGTCCTCTGGCTTGTACTTCCGGACCAGGGCCCGCATCCCCAACTCGAACCCGGTTAGGAGCATAGGCGCATGGTGGGCTTGAGCGATGGTGTTGCCGTAGCGGTCAAAGATCGAGCAGGTCATGTCCTCGGTCTCTTTGATAATCGTGGAGCGTGCCGTCCGCACCAGGGTCCGGCCCATCTCGTCAGCGGCCTGTTCCATGGCGTTGCGAAGGACCTGCATAGTGATTGAATCAGCCTTATGCGCCACCGGATACCTCCTGCAATAGAAAAGCCAGTTCCTGTCCCCTAGGAAAGAGGGATGACGATATCACCATATTCGTCCACGGTCCCTTTCAATCCTGGCGTGATGACTGTCGTGGACGCCACTTCCTCAATGAGCGCTGGACCTGTGACCGTGTGACCCGGCCGCAATAGATCTCGATCATATACCGCCGCATCGATGAAACCTTCCGTGGGAAAGTGAACGGGGCGCGTGCCTTTGCGCGCGACCTCGGCGTCGCCATCCTCTGCGCCGGTGTGGGCCAGAGATACCTCTGGCACCTTGCCGATGGCGGCCACGCGGAGGTTTATGAATTCCACCTTCTCATCGACGGAGCCGTAGGCGTAGGTTCGGTAGTGCAAGTCGTGAAAGCGACTGACCATCTCTTCTATGTCCGCCCTGGTGAAGACCTCTTTCCGGCCTACGGGCGTGCTTATCTCGTATGATTGGCCTTCGTACCTCAGGTCGGCCCACCAGAGAACGTCGGTCTGCTCTTCAGGTACCCTCTGGCTTCGCAGTTGTGCCCTGCCGCGGGCCTCCAATTCCTTGAAGGCCGAGAGGAGCTCCTCCGGCGTCAGCTGGTCCTCGCTCTTGGCGACTGTAGCGGAGTAATCGTAGCGGGTGTTGGCCACCAGAAGGCCAACCGCCGAAAGCGTCCCGGCATATGGTGGGACGACGACCTTCTTCATATCCAGGTCCTGCGCCAGTTCCACGGCGTGCAGCGGCCCTGCGCCTCCGAAGGGCAAGAGGGCGAACTCCCTCACGTCGAAGCCCTTCTCCGTGGAGTTGACGCTGATCGCGCGTTCCATGTTGGCGTTGACCACACGGATGATGCCGCTGGCTCCCTCTTCCAAGGACACTCCGAGAGGCTCAGCCACGTGTTTCATGATCGCCTTCTCGGCCAATTCCGGGTACAACCTCATCTCACCCCCGAGGAAGTAGTCGGGGTTAAGACGCCCCAGCACCAGGTTGGCATCGGTGACCGTCGGTCGTTCGCCTCCCAGTCCGTAGCAGGCAGGTCCAGGACGTGAGCCGGCGCTCTCGGGTCCGACGTTCAGTGCGCCGCCTTGATCGATCCGCGCCAGACTTCCACCTCCTGCTCCGATGGCCTTGACATCCAGGATAGGTATCTTCACGGGGAACCCTTCGAACTGGCTCTCGGGCGCGACTCTCGGTTCGCCGTGGTCTATCACACCGACGTCGAAGCTGGTGCCACCCATGTCCACGCTGATCAGCTGCTCGTCCCCCGTCAACCGTCCAACATAAGCCGCCGCCAGTGCGCCACCGGCAGGACCGGAGTTGACGATGTTCACCGCGCGGTACTTCGCCATCTCAGTGGTCATGCAACCGCCGCTGGCCTGCATGATGCGCAGATCCACATCCCCATACCGGGCCAGCAACTGACCCTCCAGGTTGTCCAGATAGCGCTCCACCACCGGCGCCAGATAGGCGTTGATCACCGTGGTAGAAGTGCGCTCAAACTCGCGAAACTCAGGAGCGATCTCCGAGGAAATGGAGACAGCAGCCTCGGGTAGCATCTCGCGACAGATATCTCTTACCCTCTCCTCGTGGGCGGGGTTGCGAAAGCCGAAGAGGAAGCAAATGGCTATAGATTCCACAGCCTGATCCTTGAGGGATTGCGCCGCCTCACGAGCCGACTTCTCGTCCAGAGGGACTACCACCTCGCCGTCAACCCCGACGCGCTCCGTCACATCGAGCCGCAAATGCCTCGGCACCAGAGGCAGTGGAGTATCAACGAAGATATCATACAGGCCTGCGGCAGGGCGTTCAATGCGGCCTATCTCCAGGATATCTCGCATCCCCTCAGTGGTTAGCAGGCCGGTCCGCGCCCCTTTTCGCTCTATGAGGGCGTTGGTGCCTATGGTGGTGCCATGCACCACGTAGTCCACCTGGTCAAAGGAGTTATCCACCATACCCAGGATCTTGTCGATACCGCCGATGACACCCTTTGCCAGGTCCCCGTGAGTGGTCAGAACCTTTGTGTAATGAATCTCACCACTCGCATCATCGATCAGTACGATATCCGTAAACGTTCCTCCGACGTCGATGCCGATACGCATGCTCCCACATCCCCCGATTCCTCGACTAGTCCACTAGCCCCAAAGGCCCCACGACTAGCCGTGTAGAAAGAGAACTCCGAAGACTTGCCGTTCGCTAGAGGATCACTCCCTCCTCCCGCAATCCTAGGATATGCCGCGGCGCATACCCCAGAATATCCCTCAGCACCTCATCCGTGTGCTGGCCCAATAGCGGTGCAGGCGCGCTGCTCTGCTCCGCAAACGGCGACGTTTTCACCGGATTGCCTATCGATCGAATCTGGCCCGCTCGGGGATGGTCTGTCTCCACCAGCATGTCGCGCGCAGCGACTTGCGGCTCAGAGAAGACTCGATCCAGAGTGTTGATGGGACTGCATGGCACTCCGGCCTCCCACAAGAGCTTCACCCATTCGTCCCCCGATCTGGTGAGGAAGATCCGCTCCAGAATGGGAGTCAATTCATCCCGATGTTCTCGGCGCTGGTCGTTGTCGGCGAAACGGGGATCATCAGCCAGTTCGTCGATCCCCAGCGCCTCGCAGAAGGCATGCCAGAACTTCTCCACGAAGACGGCGACCACGATGTAGATGTCCTTGGTAGCGAAGGCCTGATAGGGCACAACCGACTGGTGAGCGGAACCGACGGGGACCGGCACCCTGCCGTCGATGAGATGATATTGCCCGACGTAGGTAAGCAAGGAGACCATACAATCCATCAGTCCAACATCCACGTACTGCCCCTGTCCTGTTTTGTCCCGCGCATAGAGGGCAGCAGAGATGGCAAGGGCGCAGAACAGGCTACCACCGAGATCACCCATGGGGACGCCCATGCGTACGGGAGGACGCCCGGGCTCGCCGGTAATGCTTATGGCTCCGCTGATGGCCTGAATGGCAAGGTCGAAAGCTGGGCGATCTCTGTACGGCCCCGTCTCGCCGAAGCCCGTGAGGGAACAGTAGATGATTCGGGGGTTGATCTCTCTGAGGGTCTCGTGGCTGCAGCTGAGTCTCTCCATGGTGCCAGGTCGGAAGTTGTTGAAGACTACATCCGAGACCTTGACCAGATCATAGAGAACTCGGCGGCCATCCTCCGCGCGCAGATCCAGGGCCACGCTTCGCTTGTTGCGGTTCACACTCATGAAGTAGCCGCTTTCCCCCTGCACGAAGGGGGGGCCGATCCGTCTCGTGGGATCCCCTCCTCGAGGATCTTCGATCTTGATCACCTCTGCTCCAAGGTCGGCCAGCAGCATGGAGCCGTACGGCCCGGCCAGCATCTGGGTCAAATCGACGATTCTGACGCCTGATAACAACTGTGTGAGCATCCCCTTTCCATGACGACGGGGGCGGCACCCTGGCAACGGCGTGAGACCTACAAGCCGACGGGCTCCTCAAACTCTCCGAACACGTCCTTCAGCACCGAGGTCATCTCACCGACGGTGGCGTAGGCCCGCACCGTCTCCATGATATACGGCATGAGATTCTCGCTTCCTTGAGCTGCCCGACGAAGGCTTTCCAGCGCCTCGCTGGCCCTGGCCCCATCACGTTGGGCCCTGAGTTCGCTCAGGCGGCGTGTCTTCTCCTCAGCGTGTTCTGGCCGGTATTCGTGCAGTTCGACGTCGCGTTCGTCTTCCTCGATGCGGTACTTGGTCACGCCAACCTTGACCACCTCGCCGCTCTGCACGCCCCGCTCGTAGAGGTAGGCCTGCCGCGCCACCTCTCTTTGAATGATACCCTCGCTGATGGCCTTGACGATGCCTCCTAGCTCCTCCACCCTATCCATCTCCGCTACGATCTTGTTCTCCAGATCGGCGGTGAGGCGCTCCACATAATAGGAGCCTGCCAGAGGATCTACCGTGTCACATAGACCCATCTCCTCCGCCAGGATTTGCATGGTTCTGAGACCGATCAGGGCTGCCTTTTCGGTGGGTATGGTATAAGCCTCGTCATAGGTGCAGAGGGCCATAGTCTGGGTCCCGCTAAGCGCCGAGATGAGGGCGTAGTATGCCCCACGGACGATGTTGTTCTCAGGTTGTTCGATGGTCAACCCACCTCCGCCTCCGCCTGCGATCATCTTCATCTGCATGGCCTTGGGATCGGTGGCACCGAACTTGTCCCGCACGATCCTCGCCCACAGGCGACGGGCGGCTCGGAACTTGGCCACCTGCTCGAAGATGTTGCCCCAGATATCGAAGTTGAAGGATAGGCGAGCTACGAAATCGTCCACGTCGACTCCGCGCTCACGAACGTGTTCGATGTATGCGGAAGCGATGGCGTACGCGTAGGCGATTTCCTGAACAGGATTGGCGCCCGACTCGCGGATGTGATAGCCACACACGCTCACGGGGTAATAGTGAGGCACATGCTCCGCGCAGAACTCTATGGTGTCTCCAATAAGGCGGATGGATGGCTCCACGGGGAATATCCAGGTCCCACGGCCGATGTACTCCTTGAGAATATCGTTCTGCGCGGTGCCGCGCAGCTCCCCGAGCGGAACGCCCTGCTTCTCGGCAACCACGAAGTACATGGCCATCATGATGGCAGCCACGCCATTGATGGTGAGACTGGTGCTGATCTTGTCAAGTGATATGCCTTCAAACGCCTGCTCCATGTCTTGCAGGCTGTCCACCGCCATACCCACCCGCCCCACTTCTCCCCAGGCAAGGGCAGCGTCGGAGTCCAAACCCATCTGAGAAGGCAGGTCGAAGGCCACGTTGAGGGCGTTCTGCCCGTGCTCGATGAGGTACCTGAAACGCTGGTTGCTCTCTTGCGGAGTCCCGAAGCCAGCGTATTGGCGCATGGTCCAGGGGCGATACCGGTACATGTACTTATGGATGCCCCGCGTGAAGGGATATGCGCCCGGCTCACCGATGTCCCGGTCGAAATCTACATCAGCCACGTCTTCAGGGCCATAGATCGGCTTGACCTTGATGCCTGATTCCAGGACCACCTCTCCCAGTTTCTTGTCCCCCATGGTCAGTCCCTTCCGTCCTACGTCACGTCTGACGAGACAGCTGGCCCGCCAGACGCGGCCAATCCCAGTACCACAAGCCCGATTTCGGACAACCCCAACAGCCTGCACCAACGAATGCTGGAGCTCGCAGCATCATACCGAGGCTCGGCCTCTGCCGTGCACTCTCTGCACAGGCTGTTCGCACTCCAGCCACCAGTCACGCGGGCTCTTCCGTGCTACCCGCATCTCCCGCGTCTTCAGACTCCTCTATCTCGGCCAGGTCACTGTAGATCGTGTGCCGGGACACGCCGAGGCGCTCAGCCACGAGGGGAACCGCCTTCTTGAGCAAGAACGCCCCCTTTTCCTCCAGAGCCCGTATTACCTTCAACCTGTCGGCTCTCTGCATCAGAGAGATGGGTATGCCCGTGCTGGCAATAGCGTCATTGACCATCGTGTCCAACACATCGCCCACCTCGCTGCCAAATGTCTGAGCCGACCCCTCATCGTTTGTGGGCCTGAGAAGGCTCTGCAGGTGGCGGTCGAACGCCAGATACGGCGTGATGTCCAGATTGATACACAGACCACCGAAGATGGCGCCTTTTTCGTCGCTAAGGAACACTGAAGAGGACTTGATCACCCTTCCTCCCTCGGCGACCGTCGTGTAGGAGTAGACCCGTCCACTCTCAGGAGATCGCAAGGAAGCCAGTCCAGAGTCCGTCAGGGGGCCCCCTATGCATCGACCCGTGACATCCCCCTCGATAGCAACGATGGACGCATCGGGGTAG
Organism: Chloroflexota bacterium; assembly: GCA_030603665.1. Lineage (GTDB taxonomy): Bacteria > Chloroflexota > Anaerolineae > UBA7937 > B3-Chlor > JAUVXJ01. Next base: position 117,225 of record JAUVXJ010000011.1, read on the forward strand.
GACATGTCGTGCAACACAACCTCGCACCCAGGACCCAGGAGGTCCACCATGGCAGCCATTGCAGGTCTCAGAGAGGTGAATATCTTGTTCTTGAGGTCAGGATCCGTCTCTTCTGGCATGTACCGAACTCTGTCCAACAAGGGGCGGCGGTGTCCTGGCTCAACAGCCCCACGGACCCCACTGGGATCTGCCGGTGCTGCATCGACTACATGCGTCCGACGAGCACAGTATACATCTGCATCAACAGTTTGTCAAGCACCTAGACATTTCGACAATACCACCTCGGCTACTCGACATCCACGAGTCCGGGAGGGTCGACCCTGTGACTCCGATGGGATGCGAGCTTTGCAGGCGTGCAGGCGGCACCACCATTCAGCGGTAGGCGGAAAACCCTTGCCAACGCATGAGGTAGTGGGTATAATGGCCTCTCAAGCCCTATGGCCGGACGGGGCTCTTCCTTGTCACTGACCGCGTTGGGTCGAATGGAGGTGATGATGAGCTCCCGCACACTTACATACGACGGCATCACCTGGACCGATCTCAGGAAGCCCACCCACGACGACATAGAACGCCTGCGGGAGAGATTCCCCTTCTTCCACCCGCTGGATCTCGAAGACTGCCTGAGTGCGCTAGAGAGGCCCAAGATCGATGAATACGAGAACTACTTGTTCATCGTGATGCATTTCCCTGTCTTCAACAAGGCTACCAGGCGCCTGGCCCGAGCTGAGGTGGACATCTTTGTCGGTCGCGGCTTTCTGGTCACGGCCAGCGACGGTACGCTCCCTCCCCTCGTTGAGGACTTTGACAACTGCGAGAAAGACGAGGGTATCAGCAGGCAGTTCATGGGACGCGGGTCCTACTATCTGTTGTATCTATTGATCGACGATCTTGTGGACTATTGCTTTCCCATCCTGGACAAGGAGAACCATAATGTGGAGGATATCGAACAGAGGATATTCGACACCAACGCGAAAGAGATCGTGAGAGAGATCTCCATCGTCAGGAGGAATCTCCTGAACTTCCGGCGCACCATCAAACCTCAAATGAAAGTGATAGCGAGCCTTGAGCGCAAAGACTGGGAGTTCTTGAGAGGAGACCTGGAGGTGTACTGGGGAGACGTCTCCGACCACATTCTACAGATATGGGAACGTCTGGAAGATTTGTGGGAGGTCGTTGAAGGTCTGAGCACAACCCTGGAGTCCCTCACCTCTCACCGCATCAACGAGGTTATGAGGATCCTCACCATCTTCTCCGTCATCATGCTGCCTCTGTCGGTCATCTCGGGCATCTACGGCATGAACCTCGCCAAGCTTCCCCTAGCCAGTCACCCGCTGTCCTTCGTGATCATCATCGGCATCATGGTAGGGGTCGTGGTCGGGATGTTGGCCTACTTCAGACGGGAGGGCTGGCTCTAGGTGGATGCCGTCGCCAAGGACGCTCCGCCCGATGGCGGGAAGTTGGAGGCGCCTCTCAAAGTAGACTTCAAGAAGCTCCTCGTAATGCTCGCAGTGGGCGTCGGAGTCGCATTGCTTCTTCTGCGGATGGTTGGCGAGCGAGAGGCTCTGGCGCTGCTCGCGTCTGCGCAGGCCGGATTTGTCGTGTTGGCACTCCTCGCGGAATCCCTGCGCTACCTGGCCGTGGCCCTCTATACTCAGAAGCTGTTGCACTTCCAGGGGCACCACATCGCGCTATGGCCCTTCGTCGAGCTCATGTTCGCGGGTGGCTCTGCAAACCGCATCGTCTCGGCCGGCGGAGCGGCAGGCATCTACGTTCGCTACCGCTTCTTCGACAAGCATGGCCTATCCCTTGGCAGTCTGGCCACCGTGCTGATCCTGCAGAACATGATGACCGGCGCCATTCTGTTCACGAGCCTTTGCCTGGGGCTGCTCTACATGTTGAGCCGCCAGTTGATAGGCACCGCTCAGCTAGTTGTCGTTGGGACCATGATCAGCCTGATGGTGGGGCTGTTCCTCGCAGGTGTGGCTCTTCTCAGACGCCCTGCTCAGCTGAGGAGCATGCTGGACCGCCTGGTCAGATTCATCGATGCGCCCCTCAGCAAGATCACTGGAAGGAGCATCTACAGCCCAGAAGGCTTGGACCGGGGCATCGACACCTTCTACGAGGCCATCGAGGTGGCTCGACACAAGCCTCTGGAGACGTGCAAGGCACTGGTATATGGTGTCCTGACTCTGTTCTCCGACATTGCATGCCTGTATTTCGTATTCCACGCGTTGGGCTTCCCCATCAAACTCGACGTTCTCATCGTTGGATACGTGATCACCAATTACATTATGAGCATGCTGCTCATGCCCGAGGGGATAGGCGTGGCAGAGGCCTCGTTGACCGCGGTCTACGCCAGCCTCGGCATCCCGTCCAGCACGGTGGTTGTGGCCACTCTCCTGTTTCGTTTCATCGCCTTCTGGCTGCCCATCGGGGTTGGGCTGGTGGCCATTTGGGACCTGCGGCGCAAGTCTCTGCTGTAGGCAGGTTGTGCGACAGACTGCTGGTTACGCGAACAGCCACCGACACTCTGCGCTGGACGGGGGAGAAGGGCCTCGTATCCGCGTCGGTGTATGAGGAACTGTCGCGCAAGTACGATTCTGTGGGCGAGAACCTGACCAACGAGATCGCCACCCTCCACGCTGAAGCTGGCTTTCTGGCGCGGGAGGAACTGGCGATCACTGACCGCAAGTGCCTGCTCGTGGCGAAAAGCACCCTGCAGGACCTCCTCCGACAGGGTGCTATCTCCGCTGACGTTTTCCGGAGGCTGGTCTCGGACATAGATACCGAGTTGCAGGAAGTCGGGTAGCACTGAGTCCGGTGAAAGACCACCGGTGGCAAGATGTCCCGCTATCGGCCTCGATGAGGAAAGCCCGCCTACCCACCGGTGCAGCCCCTGAGACCTTCCTCCTGTTGGCGACTACACGTAGACACAAGAGGAGGCAGAGAGATGCTCAAGAGATCATTGATGGGACTGGGGATCGGCCTCGGAGTACTGGCGGCATGCTTCATGCTGCTGGTGGCCGGGGCCATAGCAGGGGGAATGGCGGGCTACCTGAGTGCCCGATACGCGGCCAGAGATAGCCTGCCGCAGCCATGCGAGGAACCTGGGCCGCCGCCCCAGATGTGGAGGAAGCCGCCTGAGCCATGGTGGCAGTGGCCAGAGCCAGGGCCTATGCCACACGAGCAGGCGCCTGATCCGCTGTGGCGACTCGTCAGTGCAGTCCGTGTCACCGAAGTGGTACCAGACAGCCCGGCAGATGAAGCTGGGGTGGCGGCAGACGACGTCATCATCGCCATCGATGGCATCGCACTGGATGCCAACCACGACTTGTCCGAGGTGATCCACGGGCACGATTCCGGAGACGAGATCATGCTGACCATCGCACGACGAGGCGACGATACCGAGGTATTCGAGCTGAAGGTCACACTGGGTAGGAATAGGGACGACGAGGGGGAGATCGTGACCTATCTAGGGATCTGGTACCGCCCTCTTGGCGCAGCAGTGCGAGCTCTGCCACCCGGGGAGGGCTTATGGGATTGACCAGCTTTCCGTGTGCGTATGGCCCCGTGGATCGCGGGCTGGGACCCTGGAGGAGCAAGGTGGCCGGGAAACAACATAGATCACCTCGGACCTGGCGCTAGGGAAGAGGTCACCCCTCTGCCCGCGATCCCCCTCCGCTCAGCGGGGATAGCTCAACGGTTCGCCAGCAATCAGGGTGTCGCCCCGGCAGCCTAGATGCCCGGACCTAGCGTCGGGAGGAAGAAGAAGGCGAGGGCAATGATGACATAGAGCGCCAGCAACTGCGCGCCCTCCAGCCAGTTGGATTCGCCGTCGAGGGAGACCAGCCCAGCGATACCCACGCCTGCGGCCAGGGCCAGCAGTTCGAACTGGTTGAAGTCCAGGGTCAGCGGGTTACCCATCGCCAGGCTGATAAAGACGAGGAGCGGGGCGACCAACAGGGCGATCTGCATGCTGGATCCGAAGGAGATCATCAGACTCAGGTTCATGTTGTTCTTCCAGGCCGCCTGCACGGCGACCAGATGCTCCGCCACGTTTCCCACCAGGGGGATGATTATCACCCCCAGGAAGAACTCTGTAATGCCCAGGGACTCCACCACCGGCTCCACTGTGGAAACCAGAATTTCGCTCAACCAGGCGATGAATATGGCGGCTACTACCAGGGTAGCCACCACCTTGCGAAGAGACCATGTAGGCTCAGCGTGATCCTGGTTGAGGGCCTCACTCCCCGCAAAAGCGAAGGAATAGATCAAACTGAGCACATAGATCCCTATCATCACCACGGCCACGCCCAAGCTGAGCCACTCCACCGCTGCGTGGTCCTTTACCTCAATTGCGTGGCCAAAGATGGAGGGGATAATCAACGCGATGATGGCCAGTGTCATCATCGTGGCATTCATCCCTGCCTCTGAGCGGTCGAAACGTTGCGGTCCATTGCGTAGTCCGCCGAGCAGGACGCTGAGCCCCAAGATCAACAGGAGGTTCCCCAGAATCGAGCCGGTGATCGACGCTTTGACCAGCTCCAGGAGACCCTCACGAATGGCAAAGATGGTGATGATCAGCTCCGCAGCATTGCCCAACGTGGCATTGAGCAGACCTCCCACACGCGGTCCGCTGCGGGCCGCCAGCTCCTCGGTGGCCTGGCCCAGAATCCAGGCCAGAGGCACTATTCCCAAAGCTGAGGCAAAGAACACCAGCAGGTGATTCCAGTGTAGCAGAGGGCCAGCGATGCTAACGGGGAGTAATGCCAGGAGTACGGTCACCTACTTCATGGTGCCGCTTCAGGATCTCATCAACCGCAGAAGCTTAGTGATGGCCGGGCGTAGGTCCCGGCTTGTGTCCACAACGACATGATTGCGTCTTATGGGATCCACGCTGCGAGACATGCGCCGATACACCTTCACGTCAGCGTCGGATACGTCATCATCGTCTTTCACGTCTCCCTGCCTGTCGCGCAGCCTCTGAGACGCGACAGCCTCCGGTGACACGACTTTGACCACAATCAGCTTGACCCCCCTACCATCGGCCAAGCGATAGACCAACTCTCGATGCCTTTCGTGCAGATTAGTGGCATCATATATCACGCGAACGCCCCTCATGAGCAGCTTGTCCATCAGAGCGTGACAGGTGCGGTGCACCCACCGGCTCTCCTCACCCGTGTACTCGCACTGGGGAAACAGTATCTTCCGTACTTGATCGCTTTCAACGATGGCAAAGGGCAACACCTCCGCCAGCTGCCGCGCAACATTAGACTTGCCGGTACCAGGCAGACCGGTAAGCATGACCAGGACCGGGTTTGCGGTGGTCTCATCGGTGTTCGCCAGGTGCTCCTCTACCTTGGCGACACAATGATCCAACTTGGTGGAAATCGGGGCAGACATCGTCTCCCATTATATCAAATCCCCTCTCGTTGGCAAGAACGGAGATCTAGAGCCGCTCTGCTGGCCACCCCTGCAATGCATCAAACACACGAGACGGGTCGTGGAGAGCGCATCTGGACTGCGTCCCAGCCAGGCGACGGAACGGACCTCAGTCTGGAGAGTACTTACAAGCTCGGCCCTCGGCGCGCCAAAGCGGCCAAGGGTTGACACACAACTCTGCTCAGGATAAAATGAACATCGAGGCGTCCCGTCAAGAGTTTTGAACGAGAGGTAGAATGTCAGAGACCATGCTCAAAGGGCGCTATCGCCATCTGGCGGAGATCGGTCGCGGGGAGCGGACCGTGGCCTACAAGGCAACGGATACTTTGCTGGACCGCACTGTCGTAGTCAAAGTGCTTCGCGAGCGGTACGCCGCTGACCAGGAGTTCGTCGAGCACTTCCAGGACGCAGCGCGCGCTGTGGCGGGACTATCCCACCCCAACATCGTCGCTATCCACGACATCGGGAAGAACCGGGACCTGCACTACGTAGTTACTGAATACGTCGAGGGACAGAACCTGGAATCCCTCCTGGCTACGGGTGCCACGCTGGGTCTGGAGATGACCCTGGACATCGCCATCGCTGTCTGTGATGCGCTAGGCGCTGCCCATCGAGCAGGCTACATCCACGGACGCCTGACTCCGCGCAACATACTTCTCACACCTGAAGGGCAGGTCAGGGTATCAGACTTCAGTGTCTCAGAGACGCCAACGGCTACCCATGCTGGAGAGGCCACACGTTCGCCCTACCCGGCGATCTATCTCTCGCCAGAGCAGCTGATGGGACGCAGGGCGGTACCTGCTTCAGACGTCTACAGCGTGGGTGTCATCCTGCATGAGATGCTTACGGGGCGGCCACCGTTCCATGGTGAGAGCTTCGCCGAAATAGCCGAGCAGCACATCCGACGGGAGCCCGAGCCAATCCACGACATCAATCCGCAGGTACCGAGGTCCTTAAGCGTCCTCATCCATCCAACCCTGGCCAAAACCTCGGCAAATCGCTATCGTGCAGGTAGCGACCTGGCGGCAACCTTGCGCGAGTATTGGCGCGAGAGTGCCAGGACGGAGCTCGCGGCCGCCGCTGTACCCCTGGAGCCACCGGAGGCTCGAAGCATTGCCCCAGGGCTCTCGGAAGATGGGGCCTATCTGCGGAGTGCTGAAGAGGGCCTTGCGTTCGCCGAGGAGAGTTCGAGTCTTGGTATCGACTGGCTAGGATGCATCATGGGAATGGCGGCCCTGGTGGCTGTACTGGGGCTGATACCTCTGTGGCTCGCCGTCTACCTACGATATCTCTCATAGCGCCCGAAGCCCCCTGCCGAAGAGGATTGACAGCCAGTTCACCGCCCACTCGCAGCTTTGGCCTGTGTGCCAACTTGCACCGCTGCGGCGTTTCGTGAGGTCGAACCGCGGCCATCGCTGCACAGGAAACGGCGCAAGACAGTAGCATTGTGGCCCGTTTTGTGGTATACTATGGTAGACGCAGTCTTGTGTGCAGTGTGGGCCCGGCGACGTGCCAGATGTTGACACCGAGCCGGAGCCTTGTTGTGCGGAGGAATTGAAGTGAGTTCACGATGGATACGAAACGGGCTGATATACCTGATCATCACTGTGATCGTGGCTGCCCTGTTCTATAACGTATATAGCGCTTCTACCAGCTTGAGCCCTGTCCCCATCACCACGGTCGCCCAGGACATCAGAGACGGCAGAGTTAGCAAGATACTGGTGTCGGGTGAGGAACTGAGGATCACTCGCACCAGCGGAGCAGAGGTCATCTCGCGAAAGGAACCAGGCGCAGACCTGACGCAGGTCTTGACCAACCTCGGCGTGACGCAAGAGATGCTGAACGGCATCACCATCGAGATACAGAGTCCGAGTGAGTGGGGCAGCTGGCTCGCGATCTTCTCCTCCTTCCTGCCCTTGTTGCTGATCGGCGGACTGCTGCTGTTCATGATGCGCCAGGCTCAATCTGGCAACAGCCAGGCAATGGCCTTCGGCAAGAGTCGTGCCCGTGTGTTCTCCAGCGATCAACCGACAGTCACATTCGAGGATGTAGCCGGGGTAGAGGAGGCCAAGCAGGAATTGTCGGAAATCGTGGAGTTCCTGCAAGAGCCAGACAAGTTCAGTGCCCTGGGAGCACGCATCCCCAAGGGCGTACTCATGGTGGGTCCGCCTGGCTGTGGCAAGACCTTGATGGGTCGTGCAGTGGCCGGCGAAGCAGAAGTGCCCTTCTTCAGCATCAGTGGTTCCGAGTTCGTGGAGATGTTCGTCGGCGTGGGCGCCTCGCGGGTGAGAGACCTCTTCGAACAAGCGAAGCAGAACTGCCCGTGCATCGTCTTCGTGGATGAGATAGACGCTGTGGGGCGCCACCGCGGGGCCGGGCTGGGTGGCAGCCACGACGAGCGGGAGCAAACCCTAAACCAGATCCTGGTGGAGATGGACGGCTTCGATACGGATACGAACGTCATAGTCATGGCCGCCACGAACCGCCCCGATATCCTGGACCCCGCTTTGCTGCGCCCAGGGCGCTTCGACCGCCGTGTAGTCTTGGACCTCCCCGACAGGCTCGGTCGGCAGGCCATTCTAGAGATCCACGCCAAAGGTAAGCCTCTTGCCGACGAGACGGACCTGGGGGTGATAGCTAAGCAGACCCCAGGTTTCTCGGGAGCCGATATCGAGAGCTTACTCAATGAAGCAGCAATTCTTGCGGCTCGCCGCGACAAGAAAGCTATCGAGATGGAAGACCTCCAGGAGGCCGTCGAGAGGGTCATCGCCGGTCCCGAGCGCAAGAGCCGGCTGATCAGCGATGAAGAGAAGGAGATCATAGCCCATCACGAGGCTGGGCATGCATTGGTGATGGCCAGCCTCCCGGGTTGCGATCCCGTGCACAAGGTCTCCATCGTGGCCAGAGGGATGGCGCTGGGCTATACCATGCCGATCCCTGAGGACGATAGGTACCTGAAGCAGCGTTCGAAATTCGAGGACGAACTCGCTGGCCTGCTGGCAGGGCGAGCGGCCGAAGAGCTCGTCTTCGAGGACGTGACCACGGGAGCCAGCAGCGACCTGGAGCGCGCCACACTGCTCGCCAGGAAGATGGTCACCGAATACGGCATGAGCGAGAAGCTGGGACCACTGACCTTTGGCCACAAACAGGAGCTGGTCTTCCTGGGCAAGGAGATCGGCGAGCAGAGGAACTACAGCGAGGATGTCGCTCGCACCATAGATGAAGAGGTGCGCCGCCTGATCACTGAGGCTCATGAGACGGCGCTACGCATACTGCGCGAGAACAAGGACAAGCTCCTCGACCTGGCCAAGAAGCTCATCGAGGTGGAGAGCCTCGAAGGGCCAGAGCTCGAGGCGATGTTCGCGTAGAACGGTTCTGACAGCCGGCTGAGCCACTGCTGATCAGCCGGTTTCTGGTCTCAAGACACGATCTTCTTCAGGAACTCCGCCAGCTTCTCCGGTACCACTGCCGGATCTCCCCCGAGAAGGCGACAGAGAACCACGGTGCGCGCAGCGAACTCCGCTTGATGGGCCCTGCTGGCTGCATCTCGCAGGTCCTTGCCCACAGTCATCAAACCATGGTTCCGAAGAAGCACCCCTGGACCGTCTCCCAGAGCGTCGACTATAGCCTGGGACTGCTCCTTGGTTCCTGACAGCAGAAAGGGGACAATAGGCACGAGCCCCAGAGCCAGAGCCTCTATGGTGATGGCGGGTATCGGCTCATCGAACAACCCTACCACTGTCACCATCGGCGCATGGGTGTGGATCACAGCCCCCACGTCCTCCCTGGTCTGATAGACTAAGAGGTGCATAGGGAGCTCCACTGAGGGCCTGTCACGGCCCGCCAACTTCCTTCCCCGCATATTCACCCTGATCAGGGTCTCCTCAGTCAGGCCGCCCTTATACAGTTGCGTGGGTGTGATCCACAGTTCCTGAGTGCCCGGAATGCGGGCGCTGACGTTGCCACCCTTAGGGGTGATCAGCCCCGTGTCGTAGAGCTCATCAACAACCGATATGATCTGGTGAGTGATGCCTTGCGCCATGAGATAACCTCTCATCCGGTGGAAGTCCGGCCCCCACCAATCAGTTCGTAGCAAAGCTGCTTAGCTCATGCTACCGACGCAGCAGATTATGGTAGGTCTTGAGCCACCTTTTGTACAGAGTGCGATACTGACCGCGCATCGCCGGATCTGGCTCCAGGATCTCCCCCCACTCCGACATCTGCTCGGAAGCCTGTCGTAGACTCTCGTACACACCTGCCCCTACAGCGGCACACATGGTCGCGCCCAATGCCGAGGCCTCCCTGACGGCGGGCACTTGCACTGGTATCTGGCAGACGTCCGCCACTACTTGAGTGAAAAGCCGTGACTCGCTTAGCCCTCCGCAGACCGCCAGAGCCTCCACCTGTCTTCCCGAGACCTCTTCGAGCTGACCGAGGTTCGCTCGCAAGGCGAACGCGATGTTCTCCAAGATGGCCCGAGCCATCTTGGGTCGCGTCAGGGGCGGATCAAGCGTCATTGGAAAGGGGGCCAGGAACCCGACTCGCGATGGGAACTGGAGTCGACCATGGTCTGCAACCCACGGACCCATGAAAGCCATGACCGACCCAGGCCGCTCTGCCTCCGCCTCAGCGCTCATCAATACGTAGGCTTCCTGCGCTGGCCCATCTCCACCGAACGCCTGCCACAGCCACTCATAGCTGATGCCAGCCAACCCGGCGCTACACTCGAGGCTCCACAGTCCGTCGAGGGCATGCGCTCCAGTCCATGTGCGGTGGCCCTCATCCATCAAGGGTTCCTCCAGCGTCATCTGCAGAGGCATCGTGCTACCCGCGATAGCCACCGTGTCGCCATCTCTAACGGCCTCACAGGCCAGGCATGCGGCCTGGGAATCAGCGAGTCCCACCGCCACAGGCGTGCCCTCCCGTAGCCCAAGAGCATCTGCTGCCTCCTGACGGAGTCCGCCGGCGACTGCGCCGGGAGGCAAAAGTGGAGGGAGTATCTCAGGAGACACCTCCAGCAGCTCAGCTATCTGGAGGGACCACGTGCCTTCTCGCACATCGAAGAGCAGGGATGACGAGGCGTTACTGGGCTCGGAGCAGTAGGCACCGCAGAGCCGATAAGCCAGCCAGTCATTGACCATCAGCACTCGGTCGATCCTCTCGTACACCTGTGGCCTGAACTTTCGCATCCACAGCAGGTGAGCAGCCCCATCTGTACCCAGAGGCCATCGACCAGTGGCAGCGTACATGGTCTCGCCCCAGGTCTGGGCCATCTCGAAGCCCTGGGCCACTGCGCGGGCATCGCGATTGGTGCCCGCGTACAGCACCTCGCCGTCACCATCCAGGAAGACCATACCGTCGCGGAAGCTGGTCGTGCTCAGCGCGACCACCTTCCCAGGCGGCGCCGAACGCAGTGCCTCGCGGGTCAGTTGCACAAAGGCATCCCACATCTGCTGGGGATCGAACTCCAGGCTCCCTGGCACGTCTTCCGCGCGCATCGTGCGAGCCTGCTTACGGGTGAGGGCCACCGGGCGACCTTCCACGTCCACGATCAGACACCGGCAACTCCCAGTCCCGGCATCCCAACTGAGCAGATAGGTTTGAGAAGACACCTATGCAGCTTCTCCCCTTGCCACCAGATAGAGGCGATTCAAGTCCTCCTGAAGACTCTGCAATCCCATGGCCGCCGACACGTCCCCGGCAAAAGCGAGATCCCCTGACATGGCAGCGGTAGTCGCATCCAGTTCATTGCTGAACATGCCATCGAACACTGCGCTGGACATGCAGAGTTCCACCATCGCCTCGCCGGGGAACTCTCCCATGCCGCCGCTGAAGCTGCCATCCTTGAAGTGAGTGTAGAAGAAGAAGTCGAGATCCTCCACCTCGAACTCCACAGACACATCATACCCCTTGCAGCCCTCCATGATGGCCTCGTCCCCCGGAATCAATTCCAGCCAACGGTTGATAACCTCTTCCATCTCGGCAGCAGATTCATAGCCTGCCATCAACAGACCTCCTCAAAGCAGATTTCTCTCAGAGGGAGCACAACACGCCGTCAGGCGACGGTCAGCTGGGCTCTGAGCGCCAGCGAAAGCGCTCCAGAGTCCCCGGGTTGACCACGTTCAAGGGTCGCGCCCCCTGGAACAGGCGCTCCAGGTCAGAGACCACGATTCGCGACTGGTGAGCTGGGATCTCGAGTGTGTTGCCGCCAATATGAGGAGTGGCGATGACGTTGGGCAGCTGGAGCAGGGGATGATCCACGGGGGGCGGCTCCTGGGCAAAGACATCCAGAGCGGCGCCACCAATCCCGCCTTCCCTCAACACTGTGTGAAGCGCCTCTTCATCCGTCAGTTCCGCTCGCGCAGTGTTGATGAAGTGAGCCGTCGGCTTCATGAGACTGAACTCCTCGTACCCCAGCATCCCCCTCGTCTGTTCGGTCAGAGGCGCGTGAAGCGTCACGATATCCGCCTGGCTCATAAGCGTCGGCAGGTCAACGCATCGAGCCCCAGATTCCTCCACCACATCCGAGGACAGGTACGGATCGTGGACGATGAGGTCTGTGTCGAATCCGCGCAGCCGCTTTGCCACCTCGCGCCCCACAGCTCCCAGACCTATGATCCCCACCGTCTTACCCCACAACTCACTGCCCTTCAAGTCGAAGAAGGTTACCGCCATCTTGAACATGCCCTCCGGGCCGTCTTCCTGCCGGAGAATATCCATGGCCTGCGGGATCTTGCGCAAGCTCATCAGCATCAGAGCCACGGTTACATCGGCAACGGCCTGAGCGTTCCGTCCAGGCGCATGCAGAACGGGTATTCCCCTCTCCGTTGCCACGCCTATGTCCACGTTGATAGGGTCTGCGCGACAGCATGCAATCACCTGCAACCGATGCACCTGTTCCAGCACTCTGGACCGTACTTGATCCACCTCCGTGACGAAGACGTCAAACCCCTCCAGAGCGCGTACCAGCTTCCTCCCAGCCAACAGCCTCTTCTGGTCACCGAACCCCTCGTAGGAGACATCCCCGAAGCGACGCAGTGTGTCAAGTCCCCAGTCGTCGAGGGTGGCCGTCACCAGGATCTTCATCTTCCGGCTTGGAGAGCCCACTTCACTCTCCGGAATCTCCATCTGGTGAAGACACCTCGGAGTTTGTTTGGCCCCGCTCCACAACCTCCTTGATGCGCGCCAGTTCCTCGGCCAGGGTGTTCGTGACCTGTCGTGCCAGCTTCTCGGAGACGAAGTCCGGAAGAGCACCAGGAGCAGTGAACTCGTTGATCATAGTCAGGATAGTTCCATCGCCCTGAGGCTCGCAGAGCTGGGTGAAGGTTGCCTCCCCGCCCTTGGTGACCCTGGAGACGATCTTGTGGGCAGGCACCCATTCCACTATCTCGTGCTCCGTAGTCACCTTGCTGGTCACGAACTTGCTCACCGCTCTGTAGGTGCACCCCAGTCCAGGAGGCCCTTCAGAGGTGAGTTTGCACTCCAGCGTCACCAAGCTCCACTCCGGTCCTCTCTCCAAATCACTGATCAAGACCCAAACACGTTCCGGCGGAGCGGCGATGAACGTCTCACTCTGTGCGATAGGCATTAGACGCCCCATTGACCACACGGGTTCCCTATGAAAGCGGCCATCATTATACCACAGGCACTGACTCACAACAACGGCACCCCGCACCTTGGCAGCCACCGCGGGGACAAAGTATAATCAGCGAGACTGTCCGATGGAGACGTCGCCTTTCGCCCCCCAGACGAAACACTGCCCGGCTTAAGGGCGTCAACGGGCTTGTGCGCCGGGCGGGCCAAAGCCAATTGGCGACCTCACAGCCCATCATCGCTGGGCAACAACAGCGAGTTCGCCATGAGAAGACGAGTTACCTTCAGCATCCGGGTCATCCGGCACACCGGGCGACTCTGGCAACCTGTTCCGAAGACACCAGCGGCCATCGCCTTGCTCACTCTCATGCTACTTGTGGCGCCGATGATCGGCAGCTGCACAACGCCCACACCAGCTCCCACGGCTCCTCCTCCACTAGGGACCACCCCTCCCTCAACTCCCGTGCCCACTACCGCCCCTGCAGTTGGCACCGAAACCCCCTATCCGATGGAATCACCGCTGCCGTCCCAGCCCTACACCAATACCGTCTTGGGGGTAGCGCTGTCCTATCCCCACGATTGGCTTCTCAGAGAGACCGAGGCTGGCATCATCCTCGGAACCTCAGAGCAGGTCATCGCGGGCGGCGAACTGACCTCAGGCGCGGGGTTGATGATCAGCCTGGAGCCGCTGCCCAACGCCGAGTGGGAAAGGGTGGAGGAACTGTCCACAAGCCGAGCTTCCGTCTTCAGGTCCGATGACATGCAGATCAGTGAGGCACAGATACTCAGCATCGATGGTCAGACGGGGGCGCAGGTCGAGCTACAGGGCAGGCCAGCTGTGGCCGCGATCCCCATCAGGGGAACGGTCACCGTGGCCATCCGGGATCAATGGGCCTATACCATTGTAGCGTTGTCAACAGCCGATGAGTGGCCGACTTACGGCACCACTCTTCAAGCGATCCTGGAGAGCACCCGGTGGATTGCGCGCGAGGAGCTACAGTACCCACCAGATCCCTGGGAGCCCGACGACTCCCTGGACACGGCTGCCGCCATAGAGCCGGATACTCCCCAGAGCCACGACCTGCACAAGCCAGGTGATCGAGATCACGTCCGCTTCGATGCCGTCAGGGGACACGTGTACACACTGGAGACCGCCAATCTGGGCGACGACATCGATACCCGCATCTTCCTCCATGGATGCGAAGGGAACCTGCTTGCTCACAACGACGACGGCCGATCCCAGGAGGAACCGTGGGCTTCTCGCCTGGTCTGGACCGCCCGGAGGACCTGTACCCACTACGTGATGGTGCGCGACGTGGAGGATGACAGTGCCGGACCCGGCACGTCGTATGATCTGAGGCTCTGGGAGGAAGTCCATTTCGTGGAGGATGAGTACGAGCCCGACGCTTCACCGCGCCTGGCCACTGTGCTCAAGCCAGGAGAGCCGCAGGCCCACAACCTCCATATCGAGGGCGATGTGGATTGGATGCGCGTTGACGCGAAAGTGGGCACTACCTACGTCTTCGAGACTCTTAGCCTGGGCGTAGATGTGGACACCGTGCTGCACCTCCTCGATGACGAAGGCAACGAGCTGGCTGTGGACGACAATGGGCGGGAGGAGGAGGAAGCGCGGAGTTCGCGCATTCGATGGACCCCGCGAAGGGATGGTTCGCTGTACATCCTCGTCAACGATGCTGGGGATGGTGCCCAAGGTCCGGGGACCCAGTACTGGGTCAGTCTCCTGGAGACGTATCCCTAGAGCGCTCGCAGACTGGGATTGGGCAGCAACACCTCGACGTTGACGTGGGTTTGGGGATCAGGATGGGTGGGGCTGCGATGCTGTTCCCGGAGACACTGCCATCAGCTCCAGGGTGGCCGCGTTTGGCACTGTACCTCCCCGAATGCAGTCCTCGCTACACCTGCTCCAGCAATTCCCTGAGAAGGCGACCTGTTTCTGTCAGCTGCCCGTCCTTGAACAAGGCCACACCATCGAGCGAGAGTTCATCGCGGCCTTCCAGTATCGCCGTCCCCAGAGGTGAAGCCTTCAGCATCCTCAGATCCTCTGTGTAGGGATCCGTGACTATGTCCTCCCTCACGATGCGTCCATCGCCCATGATCAAGACGCGGTCCGTACGCCGTGCAACAGCGGGGTCGTGCGTGACGATGATGAACGTGGTGCCCAGGCGACGATTCATGTCGTGCATCAAGTCGACGGTCTCTTTGGAACTCACCGTATCCAGCTCACCCGTAGGCTCATCGGCCAGGACCAGCGACGGTTGGTTGACGAGCGAGCGAGCAACGGCGACCCTCTGGCGCTGGCCCCCGGACAGCTGGTTAGGCAGATGGGTCAAACGATCGCCGAGACCCACCAGCTCGAGCACCTCTCTGGAGCGGCGACGTCGTTCCTTGCCGCTCACCTTCTGCTCGTGCAGAGGAACCTCGACGTTCTCCAGGGCAGTCATGGTTGGAATCAGGTTGTGAAGCTGGAAAATGAACCCTATGGTCTCGTTCCGAAACCGGTCGAGGTCCTTGACTGTGGTCAATTCCTGACCGTCAACTAGGACCTGCCCATGGGTTGGGCGGGCGAGTGCCCCCAATACGTACAGAAGCGTGGACTTGCCGCTGCCCGAGGGGCCCATCACCGACAGGAACTCGCCCCTCTTTACAGTGAGGTTCACTCCATCCAGTGCCCTGATCTCCTCGCCGTCACCGTAGATCTTCGTCAGATCGCGCGTCTCAACGATTATCTCATTGCCAGTCATCGCTTACCCCCTCCGCTGTCCCTACCGGGTCCAGGAGACGACTCTCTCATTCCCGCCCTCGTACCAGACCGTCAGTGCCTCGGTGACGTTCGCCAGGATCTGCCTCTGGTTGCTGCCATCGGCGTCCATCACGTAGAACTCCCACTCGCCCGACCGGTCTGAGAGGAAGGCGATGTGCTTGCCATCCGGACTCCACGCCGGCGAGACGTTGTTGGGCCGCCGCTCAAGCAGTGCTGAGCTGCCTGTCAAAGGCCATCGACCAACCCCATCCGCCCCCGTGGCGAAGACCTCCCAGTGGTCATGCTGCCAGTGCTGGATGGCGACCTGAGTCCCGTCGGGGGACATCACAGGAAGGTGGTCATGCGGATTGTCGGCAAAAGGCACGTTGTTCGCCCCATTGGCCTCGCTGATCATCAACCCCTGCTCGCCATCGTAAACCAGCCGCTCCCCGTCGACGGTCCAGGTTGGCGAGAAAGAGAGGTTGTCGCAGTAGGGCTCATGAAGTCTGCCGTCTGCCAGGTTCAGCACGCCCAGGTGCCACTCGGTCTGCTTATAGCCCCGCTCGATGTAGTACCAACCAAAGCCGTCGATCCAGAACCTCCAGGCCGGGTGCCGCCCTTCGGTGGTGAAGTGAAAGGCAAGCTGGCTCCCGTCGGGCGAGAAGACGGGGCTCCGAGCCACGCTGGAACTGAACAGCAAGCGCTCGTTGCTCCCGTCGGCGTTGATGGCATAGATCCCCCAGGGCTCCGCCCACCGGGCGAAGACCACCTGGATGCCGTCGGGCGACCACGAGGGGTCCATGCCCTGGGTCAAACGCCTCAGGTCGGTTCCGTCGGCATTAACCACGTAGATGTCGCCGCCGCTCCCCACCTGGAACACAAAGCGGCCCTGCAAACCTGGTGTCGGGCTAGGTGCCGGGGGCGGCGGAGCTGGCGTTGCCGTTGGTGTTGGAGTGGGCGTCGGTGGCACCGGCGTCGCCGTCGGTGTGCCGGTTGGCGGCGCCGGCGTGGGTACAGGTGTGTCGGTCGCCGACGGCGTGGACACTGGCGTGGCAGCAGGAAGAACTGGCGTGCTGCTTGGCACAGCCTCCTCGACAGGATCCGTGCCCGACAGCGCGGCACAACCGGTCAACAAGACCACCAGCACGATGGCTGTGAGTATCTTCCTTTTCATCTACCGAGCCCCCACGAAGATGTCCACGAAGGCAGTCATTCCCCAGCGCAAATCTGGGTCCTGCTCCTCCAACTCGATAGTGACTTTGTAATTGGTGCCTCCTTGCTCTTGGCTAGCCATGGGCGCAATCTGCCTGACAACGCCGCGCATGCTCCTCTCGGGCAAGGCGTCGAAGGCTAGGTCAACTGTCTGTCCGACGCTTATCAAATAGAGGTCGATTTCATTGAGATCAGTGGTCTCTACCTTGAAGTCGCCGACGTCTCCCAAGACGACAGCCGGCGCGCCGGGGGCCACCATCTCGGCTTCCTGCACCAGGATGCCGCCAATGGTGCCCGTGAAAGGCGCGATCAACGCCGCATCGTCCATCGCAGAGACAGCTTGAGCTAGGGCCAATTCCGCCTCAGCGACCCCGGCCTCGGCCACCCCGATGTCCTCAGGCCTGGCTCCAGACTGTAGCAGGGCCAGCGAAGCTCGCGCTCTGTCCACCTCCGCCTGTGCTGTCGCGATATCTTCCGCGGACGCTCCCCGTGCAAGAGCCTCGTACCTAGCATTGGCGATCTCGTACTCGGCGGTTGCCCGCTGCAAAGCTAAGGCCTGAGGCATCTCCCGTATCTCCTCCAGCCAGGAAACCTCATCATAGGCCGCCTGAGCCTGCTGCAGGGCCAGAGCTGCAGTCTCCCGGGCGCCCCTGGCAGCGGTGATCTCTTCCTCGGTGACCCCAGATCTCAACTTGGATAGCTGGGCCTGCGCCGCCGCCACGCCGGCTTGTGCCACAGCCAACTCCTCTTGCCTGGGGGACGCTTCGACCTGTGCCAGCGTCGCCTGAGCCGTCGCCAGCCCAGCCTCAGCTTGAGCAACTGCGTGTACAAGGTCGCTGTCGTCAAGCTGGACCAGCAATTGCCCTTCGCCGACTTGGTCTCCCTCCTCCACCAACACCTCTTCCACTATTCCGCCCATGCTGAAGCTGAGAGTGGCCCAGCGCGAAGGTACGACAACGCCGGTGGCAGCAACCACTCGTGTCACCTGCTCCTCAGGCTCCTCCTGGATTTCAGCCTCGGGCTGGGGAGCAAGGTAGCTGAAATAGACCCATGCGCCAGCGGCCAAGACAACGATCGCCGCCACCGCCCCAATGACTCTTCTTCTCGTCATGACTTCCTCCGTTATCTGCAGAACACCATCAAGCTAGGAGATGCTATTCGTACCTCAAGGCCTCCAAGGGATCCAAACGCGAGGCCCACCAGGCGGGATAGAGACTCGCGATTGCGCCCAGTACCATAGCCAGCATCAAGGCTCTCAGCATCAGTTCTGGCGAATAGCGAGGCTCCAGCAGAGAGCCAAATAGGGGTATTGCCGTCAGCAGCTTCCCCAAGCCCACCCCCAGAAGGATACCGGCCAGGCCCCCGAGCCCACCGAGGAGGATCGCCTCCCGGACGACCATGCTCAGCACCCTCACCCTCCTCCACCCGAGCGCCCTTAGCACGCCTATCTCCCTGGTCCGCTCAAAGACGGACATGAACACGGTATTCATCATTCCGATGCCACCCACCAGCACGGCCAGGAATGATATCGCTCCTATCATCGCGTCGCTGGTGCGAAGATCCGGCAGGCTCTCGGTGAATTCGGCGGTCTTGGAGACAGAGATCTCCGGGAAACGCTCCTCCAGCTCCCTCAGGACGCTGTCTACCTCCCGGGGATCCCGCAGTCTCATGGCCAGGAAGCTGACCTGCCGAGGTCGCCCCACCAAAGCCTGAGCTTCCCGCAAGGAGATGACGATCCCGATCTCCTCAAAAGGCACTCCCGTTTCGAAGATGCCGACGATTCGGTAGCGACTCCCCGCCAAGCTGATGGTTTCGCCTACCTCTTTGTTCATGCTGTCGGCCAACGCGCGACCCATGATGGTCTGCCGGCTGGCGCTCAACGGCTCCCCCTCCACTATCCTGAAATGACTGATGGCATCGTCGTGCGGATTGTAGCCGGAGACGATTAGCATGGGAGTGTCTTTGCTGGCAACAATGCTGAATATGAAGCCGGACACGCTTTTCACTTCTGGGATGGCCGCAATCCTCTTAGCGACCCTTTCATCGATGGAGCTGTACTGCATGTCGGAGATGTTGGCCTCCACGGCCAGCAGATCCGCTTGTCCCCCTCCTCCCAACGCGGTCATCTGTTCGCCCAATCCCTCGGCCAGCCCACTCAGCGCCACTATGGCTGCTATGGCGACGCCTATGCCCACCACAGTAAGCACGCTGCGCGTCCTACGCCGCATGAGATTCCTGACGATCATCCCGCCGGGCCAACGCCTGGAAGCCTCATCCCCCGCATCAGCGTCATACTGCATAGCCAACAAGGGATCCAGTCTCGAGGCCCACCAGGCGGGGTAGAAACCTCCTATGGCACCCAGCCCTAAAGCTACTAGAAAGGCCTGAACGAACAGGCTCAGCGAGAACTTGCCCTGCATCAGCCCGGCCGTAGCTGGCATACTACCGAAGAGCTTGACTACACCCACGCCCAACGCAGCCCCTACGATCCCCCCCATCAGGCTGAGCACGATGGACTCCGTGAGGATCATGCGCAGCACCCTGCCCCGGCGCCAACCCAGCGCTCGCAGCAGCCCTATCTCCCGCGTGCGCTCGTAGACTGACATCAGCAGCGCGTTCATCATTCCCACGCCACCGATGAGGATGGCGATGAAAGAGATGCCCCACGCGAAGCCACCGACTGTCTGCATCAGGAACTCCTGATTCGCAAACTCGCCCGACCTAGACACTGCGAGATCTGGAAAGCGCCGCTCGATCCTCTCCATCACCTCATCCGCATCGTCGACCTGCTTCAGCTGGACTTGAAGCGCATTCACCTGGTGAGGCTTTTTCAGCATCGCCTGGGCATCGCCAAGTATGACGACCCCTCCCGCATCCTCAAAGTTCGATCCGGTCTCATAGATGCCCACGATACGATAGGCACTGTCGTAGATCCTTATGCTGTCGCCTACTCCTCTACCAAAACTGTCGGAGCCTATCCTACCAATGATGATCTCCTGTTTGGATCTGGGGGTGAGACCTTCACCCTCGATCAGCTTGAAACGATCGATGGCGAACCCGTCCGCATCGTGGCCAAAGACGTAGAAGTAGGGGATGCCTTCGCTCGTGACCGCCCCGTACAGCATCCCCGAGACGCCCTTCACTCCCGGCAGATTGGCTACTTCCTCGCGCAGATTCTCGTCCACGACGCTGGTACTCGGATCCAACGCATCTGCCTGCGACAGCACCAGATCCGCGTCGCTCCCTGATAGCACCTCTGTGTAGCCAGTCACCAGCCCATTGGCGATAGCGACGAAGGCTACTATGGCGGCAACTCCCAGGCTGACAGCTAGTACTGTCAAGATCGTGCGTATCTTTCTCCGCCAGAGATTCCTGAAGATCATTGGCCGCGTTCCTAGTTGCGAATGCCTATCATTACTATCTCATCATACCAGGATTCTACAATCCTGTCAAGCGACTATCCAGAGGACTGTCTGCCACGATCCATCACCAGGGCCGGGCATTTGAGTTGCTCCGATGTGTCCATACTACCTCATTGACCGTCCCTGTGTCTCAACTCTGCCCACAACTATCTCCAACAACCATTCAACGGTGAGCGTTGGATCCAGGCATAGAAAACGGAGAGGCTCAAAGCCTCCCCTCGTGTCCGCACCGAGGAGCGTCGCAGTTACTCTGGGACCTGCAGCCGGTAGCCCTCCCCTGGCACGGTTACTACGTAACAGGGCTCTCTCCAGTCAGGCTCCACCTTCTGGCGCACGCGTTTCACCAACTCATAGATCGCGCCTGGAGTGACCCCCTCCCCGACACCCCAGACCTCCTCGGCGATCTCATCGTAGCTGCACACTGCCCCCCTTCGCTGGAACAGGAGTCGCACCAGTCTGCGCTGGGGCTCGCTCAACCCGACGGTCACCTCCTGGTCATCCGACCATACACGGCCTGTGACTGGATCGCACCGTATGCCCCTGGCTTCAGCGCCATGCCGCCGCGCCAGTTCGGCGCGCAAGAATGCTTCGAAGACCGGACTGAAGATGAGCGGAACGCCGTCCTCGTCCGGTGCAAGAAGCCCCTTGCTCTCCAAGGCGCGTCTCTTGTCCTCATCGAGCGCAGCCTCGCCACCTCCCACGAGGGCCAGCAGCCCCTCCCGTTCCTCTTCCTCCAGCTCATCCCACAGGCGCTGGCACTCCTTCTCAATCGGTTCCTGCGCGCTCAAATCGTCAGCCGTGGCCTCAGCAGGCGTCACCAATTCGTAGTCGCTGCTCCCCAGCACGCTGTAGATGCACTCTAGCAGGCCTGGATGCCCACCCGAAAGCCGGATTGCCAATGCCTCATGCCCCTTCTCCGGAAGAGATCCTTGCCTTTGCGCCAGGTGAGCGACGAAGCGAGTGGCGTCAACGTCTGACAGCGGATGTAGGACCAGCGTATGAAGGTGGAAGAGCTCCCGAAACTCATAGGTCTCGGCATCCGAACGGAGCCGTTCAAGGCGCCGGGACGTCCCTGTGACAAAGCTCAGGTCATCGCCCAGCGCGTCTCGCAGCGCTCTCAGCTGTCGGAAAGGCCAGGGTGGCAGCGCGGAGAACACATCATCGAACTCATCCAGGATCAGCACCAGCCGGATTTCTCCCCACCGATCTAGCTCTCGCAGGCTTGTGGCGAAGAGAGAACGGACCGAGAGGTCTGTGGTGGTGTGCAGCACTTCATAGTGTCTGGCCCGCACCGTGCCCACAGCCGCAGGTGGGGCACCAGCGTCCTCCACCTCATCCACGATGCGCCGCAACAACAGCTCGTAGAACGCATGCTCGCTACCGCCGGCCTCTAGACAGTCCACAAACACCGTGGCGGGCGCTCTCCCTCCGTCGCTGGCACACGTCCGGCGCACCTCATCTTTCAGCAAGGATTTCAGAAGGAGGGACTTCCCCATGTTACTGGGAGCCACCACCGAGCAACATTGCCCTTGACGGACACAGCCAATGACGTACTGCAAGGCGTCTTCCCGTACAGGAGCCTCTGGGAAGGCCTTTCTACTCAGCTCCACGTGCGTTCCGAACACAACCCCCACACCGATGACTCAATCAATACCGTTGCGGAATCGACTGGAGACTACTCATCCACTCCTTAGCGAGCGGTGGAACCGCCATAGGCCAGGATCTGCGTCTTCAACCTCATTGCGCCGAGGTGGCTTGGTTCGCCAGCGCATGGGCATCGATATGCTAGCAAGGACATGGTCGATTGTCAAGCCCAATGCCGCCTTCGCAGGCCGCACATTGCTGTACCCTGGCGGTGGCGGATCGCAACGATTCATGGGACTCAAAGCGATCCTGGTTCCGCCCACCTACCTCACCAACAACTCGAGCCACCTGCGAGCGCCACGCTTGCCGCGAGAGGCACTGCTTTGAGGAATTGCGGACGAGAGCAACGAGGAATGGCAGCGTGACGACTGTCAACCAACCAGACTACGGGGGAGGTGAACAGGGAAGACGAAACTGAGAAGTCCTGCTATCAGCGCCGACATGAAAAGATCCCCAGGCAACGACCTACTCTCCCACACCGCTACCAGTGCAGTACCATCGGCGCTGGAGGGCTTAACTTCCAGGTTCGGTATGGAACTGGGTGTTTCCCCTCCGCTAGCGTCACCTGAGGAATCAATCTAGTCGAATAGGTATGTATAGGTACTAGTCCCACGAAGACTAGCACCCTAAGAACCGAACAGAATGCTCAAGCAAACACCGCACGACCATAATGCAGATTAAGCCCTCGACCATTAGTACGGCTAAGCTGAAGGCATTGCTGCCCTTACACCTGCCGCCTATCAAACAGGTAGTCTACCTGCGGTCTTACCCGGTTAACCCGGTGGCTGACCTGATCTTGAGGGAGGCTTCCCACTTAGATGCTTTCAGCGGTTATCCTTTCCAGACGATAGCTACCCAGCGATGCACCTGGCGGTACAACTGGCACACCAGCGGTCTGTCCACTCCGGTCCTCTCGTACTAGGAGCAGCTCCTCTCAAGTCACCTGCGCCCACAGCGGATAGAGACCGACCTGTCTCACGACGGTCTGAACCCAGCTCGCGTGCCGCTTTAATGGGCGAACAGCCCAACCCTTGGGACCT
>JAUVXJ010000032.1 GCA_030603665.1 Chloroflexota bacterium
CCGAGAGATCTATCAGCTCCTCGATCAAATCTTCTGCTTGCCCGCTGCCGTCCCAGGGGAGACGGAGGACGTCTACGAGACCCTATCTACACCTACCACGAGCCAGAAAGGAGAGGGCATCCCGGTAACATTATCATTTGACTGGACACGCCTCGAGCAATAACGCCCCTTGATAGATATGGCAAAGGGCGCTGGATTACGCGGCGCAGGAATCGACCACTCGCCCTGCAAGAACGCTCCCCAAACTCGACGCGCAGCCAGTGCTGCTCTGACGTAGGCCTGAACGCGTTCTAACTGAGCGTGCAGGACGAGCGTCCTGGGTGTGGCGACCTCCGACAGAGTCGAAAAACCATTGCAGGACCTGGGAGTGCTGACAGATGTCTCAGTTCTCGCTGCTCGCTTGACTTGACAGATGTTACCCCCTGTGATATACTGTCATCCAACATCGGAACGTTAACATCGGCGCTCCCATTGACCGCGTCTTTGCAGGTTTGACCCCGACTGTCTTGACCTTGAGAGAAGCTGCAGCCGGGCTGCAGCTTTTCTCGTCATACAATCTCAGCTGGTCAGCATGGAGGAACATGACTGCGCATGGAGAGGAGGTGATAGCCTGTCACGCAGCGATTCTCACTTCGCCTGAGTCTGCGGTAGGAGAGGTGCACGCAGGGTAGCAGGGCCCACCAAGCTCGTTCTCTAGCTGCGAACACGGAACGAGCCGCACGAACTCCGCCGTCATTGCATGCATTACCCCGCATGCCAAGAGGAGGAAAAAATCACGATGGGAAGACTAGAGGAAAGTGATGCGGTAGAGGCATTGCGTCGAGAGGTCACTCGGAGAAGGTTCCTTCAGCTAATGGCGGGCGGCGGTGCCGTCCTCGCGACGAGGTGCGCGCCTGCAGCAACCCCCGAACCCCCAGCGGCACCGACGGCCACCTCCGCGCCTCCGGAGCCAGGGGCGACGGCCACGCCCGTGCCCCCGCCGCCGACACCGACACCGGTCCCACAGGCCGAGCCGCAGGTGCTGATCTACGGCGGAGGCCAGGACATACCCACCCTGGACCCTCGTGATCGCGGCGACTATTCGATCAACGACATGATGAGAGGGGTCTACGATTCTCTGTGGTGGCAGGAAGGATGGCCGCCCAAACTGACACCCAGTCTCTGCACCCATTACGAGGTGTCTGATGATGTCCAGGAATGGGTCTTCCATCTCGACGACCGAGCCGTGTTCCACGATGGCACACCACTGACGGCGGAGGCGGTCGAGTGGACCCTGAAGGGCATCTTGGAATTCCAGAGGCCCCGGGCGGCCAACCTACTGCCGGTGATGAACGAGGACAGCATCGAGGTGGTGGACGACCACACCTTGCGCATCGTCCTTACCACACCCTTCGCCGACCTGCCCTGGCTAATGGGCTACGCGGGAGCGGTCTTCGTTGCCAATCCCGACGAGGTGATGGCCCATGAGGTCAACGGCGACAGGGGAGAGGGATGGCTGCTGGAGAACTCCGCCGGGTCAGGGCCGTTCCGAATCAAGCGCTGGGAGCCTGGAACGGTATATGAGATCGAGGCGGACCCCGACTACTGGCGGGGATGGCCGGCGGAAGGTCGGCTCGCAGGTGTGATCTGGAGGATCATCCGCGACAGCGCAGAGCGACGAATGGCTTTGCTGGCCGGGGACGTTGACATCGTGGATACAATCCCCGCGGATGACTTGTCCTTGATTGACGACAATCCAGGGACCCACACCGAAGTGAACGCGGGCTTCTTGAGCTTGTACGTCAAGATGAACAACCAGAAGGAGCCGTTCACGGACGTCAACTTCCGCAAGTTCATGGCCCATGCGTTTGACTACGAAGGCTTTGTCGCCACGCAGGGTGGCCCGGCACTCTGTCCGCTACTGACTGGCTGTCTACCTGATGGCGTGCCAGGCCATGACCCCGGCGTCCAGCCAGTCTACCGTCAGGATCTGGAGAAAGCCCAGGAGTATTTGGACAAGACGCAGTGGGCGGCTGGCGGATTGGACCTGGACTTCGTGTACGTGACCGGGTTGCCGTTCGAGGAGGCCATGGGCACGATGCTCGCCGAGCCACTGGCTCAGTTCGGCATCACGCTGAATCTGGTTCCGAAGGTGTGGCCGGACATGGTTGCCATGTCCACATTCCCAGACACCGGAGCAGATACGATCGCCATCGCCGATGATATCGGTCCGGTCGCCACGCAGTGGATGAGGTACCAGTACTACTCCAAGTTCTGGGACAAGCCAGAAGGAGGCACCTTCCAGTCTTCCTGCTTCTACAAGAACGCGGACTTCGATGCCCTGCTGGAAGAGGCTGAGGGGACGCCCGACGAAGAGGAGCGGTTGGCACTGGTCAAGGACATGCAGGCGATGGTCATGAAGGAGATCCCGGCGATCATGGTCTACACCATACCCAATATGCTCGGCTTGTCGGACCGGGTCAAAGGCTACGAGTACACGGGGTACATAGCCCCGGACTTCTGGCCCTTGCGGATAGAGGAGGCCTAGCGGACTACCTGGTCCTGAGGGAGGTTCTCCCAAGGTTCCTCCCTCAGGACCTGCCCACGAACACTGGACGGGTTGGTGGGCTGGCGTTCCGGTGGTTGCCATCTGAGGCTGGTATCTCAGCATCGGGAGCCACTACGCGTTGGTTTGCCCTCTCCACGTAGACGCGAATTCCAGTCCCTGTTAGTCGGCTGGGGGTGCGGCCTTGCAAGCAGTCTGTGGCTAGGCCGCACCCTTCGACACGCTTCGCTACTCAGGATGCTCTCGCTTCAGCCGGTTGGATGTTTCCACCGTCGTGTGTGGGGCCACCTGAAAGAGAGAAAGAAGTGGGATTTCGTTACTACTTGTTACGGCGAGTGCTACTAATCATACCCGTGTTGATCGGACTGTCTATTGTAACTTTTGTTATCTCCCACATGGTGCCGGGGGATCCGATCAGGTTGGCCGCTGGACCCCAGGCTACCGCGGAGCAAATCCACAAACTGGAGGAGGAATTCGGTGTCGACAAGCCCTTGCCGGTGCAGTACCTCAACTACATGAGAGGTCTCTTCAAGGGTGATCTTGGCATCTCCATGATGAACCGCCATCCGGTGGCCATGGACCTGAGGCGGTATTTCCCGGCCACTTTGGAGTTGGTGCTCGTGTCCACAGTGCTGGGGGTGGTCATTGGCGTGCCCATGGCCATGGCCGCCGCCGTCTTCAGGGACAGGTGGCCTGACCAGGTGTCCAGGATAGTCGCTCTCTCCTCCATCAGCATGCCCGTCTTCTGGCTGGGCATGATCTTGCAGCTCATTCTGGGGATGACATGGCATCTGTTGCCCATCAGCGGGCGCTTTGATCCGCGGGTTCCCTTCCCTCCCAATGTGACTGGCATGTTGCTCGTTGACAGCTTGGTGGCGGCGGACCTGCACAGCTTTGGAATAGCCTTGAAGTACATAGCTTTGCCTGCCTTTTGCCAGGCATTGTTGGGCATCGCCCTGATCACCAGGCTGTTGAGGGCGGACATCCTGGAGGTGATGGAGCGGGATTTCGTGATCATGGCCCGAGCAAGCGGTGTTCCAGAGCGGGTCATCCTGTTCAAGTACGTGCTCAAGAACGCCCTCATCGCCACGGTGGCCATGATGGGGTTCCTCTTCGGCTGGCAATTGAGCGGCTCGGTGATGATAGAGACCGTCTTCGACTGGCCAGGCGTAGGCTTGTATGCAGTGAAATCAGCCATGACGTTGGATTTCATGCCCATCATGGGCATCACTCTCCTGGTGGGTTTGCTCTTCACCATCGTCAACCTGCTGGTCGATATCTCCTATGGAGTGATCGATCCGCGGATCCGGTACGGGTAGGCTTCTTCCTGAGGGGGGTTGATAGGGCGCATGAGCGTGGCGGTGGGGGCCCGGGGTTGGTGGGGCCGTTGGCGAGCAGAGAACCAGGGCCTGATTGAGGAATGGAGACGCAGCCTGTATCGTTTTCGACAGAGTCGTCTCTCCGTTCTGGGTGTAGCGATCATCATCTTTCTGCTCTTCGTGGCCTTCACCGGCAGGTACTGGGTGCCGTATGCGGACGACGCTGGCTTCACCACCCACGTGGAGATACGTTTGCAAGGCCCTAGTCGCGACAATCTCTTTGGCACCGACGAGTATGGACGCGATGTCTTTACCCGCACCGTGTGGGCGACTCAAATCTCTCTGATTGCAGGAACCGTGATCGTCTTGGTGGGTGGCGTAATCGGGATCGTTCTAGGTGGTATCGCAGGCTACTTCGGAGGCGCGGTCAACGAACTCATCATGCGCCTCACAGATATCATGTTGACCATGCCGGGCATCTTCCTGGCCCTGGCCATCACGGCCGCGCTTGGCCCCAGTATTCTCCATGCCGTGGTGGCTCTGTCCATCACCTGGTGGCCTGGGTACTGTCGCTTGGTCCAGGCTCAAGTGCTTTCCATACGTGAGGAGGACTATGTGGAAGCGGCGCGATGCATTGGCGCCAACCGCCCCCGCATCATATTCAATCACATTCTGCCCAACTGTCTCTCCGCCATCATGGTCAAGGCCTCCATGGATTTCGGCTTCGCGGTCCTCAGCCTGGCTGCGCTGGGCTTCATCGGAGTGGGAGCACAGCCCCCTGTGCCCGAGTGGGGGGCGATGATCTCCAAAGGGCGGGAGTTCCTTCCCTACGGTTGGTGGTACTCCACCTTCCCCGGGATTGCGATGTTCTTGACCGTGTTTGGCTTCAACATACTTGGCGACGGATTCAGGGACGTGCTCGACCCTAGAGCACGGCGGTAGTGCTCGAGAGCAAACGCGACCATGGACAACGAGCTGTTGGTGGAAATCAAAGACCTTCGCCTCAACTTCCGTACTTTTGATGGTATCTCCAAGGTCCTGAACGGAGTCAACCTCAAGATGTGGCGAGGAGACATACTGGGGCTGGTCGGCGAGACCGGCTGCGGCAAAACGATGACCGCCCTCAGCATCCCTCGTCTTATCCCTTGTCCCCCTGGAGAGATCGTGGGCGGCCAAGTGCTGTTCGAGGGTGAGGACGTCCTCCACAAGACCGATGAGGAGATGCGCTTGTTGAGGGCCAAGAAGCTGGCCATGATCTTCCAGGATCCCACTACCAGCCTCAACCCCGTGTTCACCATCGGTGACCAGATGATCGACATCATCGGTTCCAGGCAGGACACTTCCAAAGCGTCAAGGCTTAGTATGCTGGGAGGTCTGGGGAGTCTCATGCCTGCGATCAGGAGGCTACGGCGAGAGGCCAAGGAACGAGCACTGCAGTTGCTTCGCAGGGTCGGGATAAGCGATGCTGCGGAGAGGATCGATGACTACCCCCATCAATTCAGCGGTGGGATGAGGCAGCGCGTACTGATCGCCACGGCCTTATCAGGGACGCCCAGCCTGCTCATCGCCGACGAACCCACGACCGCCCTTGACGTTTCTATCCAGGCCCAGATACTACGCCTCATCGAAGAGTTGGTGCAAGAGTTGGACCTTTCCGTGCTCCTCATCACCCACAATCTGGGCGTAGTCGCCAGGACGTGTCAGAGAGTGGCGGTCATGTACGCCGGCGTGGTGGTGGAATACGGCAGCGCCATGGACATCTTCAAGAATCCCAAGCACCCTTACACCGTCGGTTTGATGAGGGCCATCCCTACCTACGG
>JAUVXJ010000017.1 GCA_030603665.1 Chloroflexota bacterium
CCCCAACCCGCCCCCACCACGGGGGAGGGGGCCGCTGACAGTGCACGCTGCAGGTCGTTCCCCCCCCTTGACGGGAGGGGCAAGGGGAGGGTGATTCGACCCAACTTAGCCCAGTCATGCCCGCCCAAACCCTGCAGCTCAGAGCGGCTGAAGTCGACTGGCGGGTGGCGAGAGGGAATACCCATGCCCTACCGATCAAACATCCTGAGTAGCGCGGAGCGCGTATCGAAGCCTGTCCTGAGCCAAGTCGAAGGGGACGCGATCGGTTGACGCTCCGGTGCATGAGCCACATCCTTCGATACGCTGCTTCACTCCGTTTCGCAGCTACTCAGGGTGCTGTAGTGGCGCAGAGCTGGCGTGCGCGACATGGGACTGGCGGCGAGTTGAACTCGTGTTCCACGCCAGAAGATCGACGTGGTCGCTGATGATCGCAGGAAAGAGTAGGTAGCATGAAACAATCCTCCGCAAAGGAAGTCCTTGTTGCACGCTACGTTCCGATCGTGGGCTGGTTGCGGACCTATCCGCGTCGCTGGCTGCGAGGGGACCTCATCGCCGGTCTGACGGTGTGGGCCCTCTTGCTTCCCGAGGGCCTGGCCTACGCAGAACTGGCGGGTCTGCCGCCAGAGTTCGCCTTCTTCGCGGCCCCAGGGGCGCTCCTGGGCTACGCTCTCTTCGGCACCTCGCGTCAGGTGATCGTCGGTCCAACCTCGACCATCGCCGTGATGTCGGCAGCCATCGTGGCTTCCATGGCCCCCCGCGGCACTGAGGAGTTCATCGCCCTCACGGTAGCCTTGGCCATACTTAGCGGGGTGATATTCCTGCTGGCGGGCATCGCCCGGCTGGGTTTCGTCTCCCAGTTCTTCTCCCGCTCCGTGATCACCGGATTCTTCTTCGGGCTGGCGGTAGCCATATCCGTGTTGCAGCTTCCTAAGCTCCTCGGCCTGGAGGTTGAGGGCGGATACATCCCCGAGAGACTGTGGTATCTGGTCACTCATCTCGGCCACACCCAACCCTGGACCCTCTTCGTCGGCCTCTCCAGTCTCGTCCTGCTTCTTGTCCTGGAGCGCTTCGCTCACCGCGTCCCGGCTGCCCTCGTCACACTGGTGTACGGCATTGTCGTGGTCACAGTTTTCGGCCTCGAGGAGAGAGGCGTGCACACTGTGGGTCACATCACCACCGCGCTGCCTCACCTGACCCGGCCCGCAGTCAGTAGCGCTGACATCATTGGTCTACTGCCGGGAGCCTTGGCGATCGCGCTGGTCGCCATTGCGGAGACAGTCGGCTTAGGACGCGACTTCGCCAGGAAGCACCACTACCACATCGACGCCGATCAGGAGCTGGTGGCGCTGGGGGTGTCGAATCTGGCCTCGGGTTTGTCCGGGGGCTTCGCCGTGGGGGGAAGCCTATCCAAATCGGAGGATAACGACGATGCGGGGGCCAGAAGCCAGATGTCGGCCATCTTCGCTGCGGCGCTCATGCTTCTGTCGGCGGTGGCGCTGACGGGTTCCTTCCACAACCTTCCCGAGGCGACCTTGGCCGCCATCGTCCTGGTCGCGGTGTGGAAGCTAATGGATGTCGGGGAACTCCGTCGCCTGTATAGTCTCAGGCGGTTCGACTTCGGGGTGGCCGTGATCGCCCTGCTGGGGGTGGTTCTCCTGGGAGTCCTTCATGGCCTCCTCCTCGCTGTGGGTATCTCGCTGCTGGCCTTCATCTACCGCGCCAGCATACCCCACCTGTCGGTCCTGGGCAGGGTACCTGACAAAGGAATCTACGCCAGCGTCGAGCGCCATCCCGACAGCCAGAAGATCCCCGGTCTGCTTATCGTCGGTCCCTTCGCGCCTCTGTTCTTCGCCAATGCGGGCCATGTGGCTGAGGAGATACGCAAGCTTGTGAGCCGCAGCGACCCACCCACGAAGGCGGTCGTCCTTGCCCTTGAGGCGAGCGACGAGCTTGACGTCCCTAGTGCGGACGAGCTTTCTGAGCTGGTGTCGGAGCTAGCCTCCGTCGGCGTCGAGATCCTGCTGGCCAACGTCCACCGCCCTGTGCGCGACATGCTGCGACTCACGGGGCTGCTGGAGGAACTCGGGGCGGAGCGGATCTATCCCACTATCGATGAGGCCGTGCAGGCCTTTCGACAGAAGGATCCTGACTAACCTTGCGAAGGTTTGGACCCTTCGCAAGGCTGATGGGTCTGGTGATCAGAATGGGCTGGCAACCGTGACCTGGTCGTAGGTTTGCCCTGGATTGAGATCTTCGGACCAGAGGGTCCTGCAACCCATTTGGATGGCACTGGCGACGATCATGCTATCCCAGAAGGAGAGCTGATATCTCTGCTGCATACGGATTGCATCAAGTACGTCCTGCGCTCCGGGGCGATGTACCTGCCAGACCGACAGGTCAGAGATGATCTGCGCTGCCACCTCAGGCATAAGAGGCCTGGCCACCTTCTCTGTGACGTTCACGTAGAACTCTTGCAGGACCTGGATGCTTAGACAACCAAGCCGGGACTCCCAGAGTCTCTCGATCAACTTCCGAGCACGCGCGTTTTTCTCCCCGGCCGAGAGGTCGTGAGCATAGATCAAGATGTTCGTGTCGATGAACTGTAAGTCTCTAGGCTCGTTCATGAAGCTCGTCTCGCCTGGTCTCAATATTGCCGCGCGTGCCCAAGTCATCGCCGCTTTCGAGCCACTGAATGTGGCGACGTCTGGCATGATCGTAGCCATCTTCCTGCTGGACCAGCTTCTCGAGCATCTGGGTTAGCATGCGAGAAACCGACGTCTGCCGTCGCGCAGCCAGCACCTTGACCTTGATCAGGATCTCCTTGGGAATCGCCAAAGTGATGTTCTGTGTTTCCATCGTCACCCTCCACCTACAATAGTGTATCACGAAAGCACGTGAAGCGCAAACGCACGAGTAACCTTGCGAAGGTTTTGAACCCTTCGCAAGGGTTCACGGAGTGATCCGGGTGCATCTAGCAGGTCACTACTATCACGTCTACAACAGGGGATGCAATCGCGAACGCATCTTCGCCGACTCCGTCAACTATGAGTTCCTCCTGCGGAGGGCCAAGACCTTGCTGGCGGACTATCCGCTGCGGGTCATCGCCTACTGCCTGATGCCCAATCACTACCACTTCCTGTTCTGCCCAGAGGCAGACGGCACGCTATCCCGGTTCGTCCAACGCCTGTTCAACAGTTACACGCAGGCCTTCAACAAGCAGCAGGATCGCAGCGGGACGCTGTTCGAAGGCCGTGCGAGGAGCGTGCTGGTGGACACCGACGAGTACGCGCTCCACCTCTGTCGCTACATTCACTTGAATCCAGTTCGGGCCGGGCTAGTGACGCATCCGGGCGATTGGCCCTACAGCAACTACCTGGAATGGCTGCAGCGCCGGAGCGGCGCCTTGGTGGATGCCACGTTTGTACAGCAGTACTTCCCCGATGGCGCCGGGTACGAGGCGTTCGTGCTGAGCGAGGTAGACGCAGCGGTGGAGGAGGGAGTGGAGGCGCTCTACCTTGACAGAGACGTGTAACCTTGCGAAGGTTTGGAACCTTCGCAAGGTTTCCTTACTTAGGAATGGAGCTTGAAGACATGGTGGAAAAGGAAGGCACACAGACCACAGCATCCGGCCAAATGACCGTGGGCAATGCCGTGTACGAGCTCTTCATCTCTGCGCTCACCATCTACTCACTCCTGGTGCTGGTCTCCTATTGGCTGCTTCCCGTCTCCGCGGCGACCAAGCAGGCCCTCTTTCGCTCTGACATTCTGCTCAGCGTCATCTTTCTGGCCGATTCCTTCCGCTCTTTGGTCCGCGCCCCGGACAAGTGGGCGTACCTGAAATGGGGGTGGCTGGACTTCCTGGGCAGCGTGCCGGCGGTCCTCCCGCTACGCTTTGCGCGCCTGGCACGCTTATTTCGGGCGTGGCGTGTGATACGCACCCGGCATCCCCGGCAAGTATTGCGCCAGTTCGAGCGACAGCGCGCCGAAGGGGTCTTGCTGGTCACCATCTTTGTGTCCGTGATGCTGATCAGCACCACCAGCATTCTCGTGCTGGAACTGGAAGGCAACGCGCCCGACGCCAACATCCAGTCTGGACCCGATGCCTTCTGGTGGGCCTTCAGCACCCTGACGACGGTGGCCTATGGAGATCGGTATCCAGTCACTTTTCTGGGGCGGCTTGTGGCCATGGTCCTGATGACCGTGGGCATTGGTGTCTTTGGCGTGCTGGCGAGTTACCTGGCCGCCGCATTCGT
This sequence comes from Chloroflexota bacterium, assembly GCA_030603665.1. Classification (GTDB taxonomy): domain Bacteria; phylum Chloroflexota; class Anaerolineae; order UBA7937; family B3-Chlor; genus JAUVXJ01. The sequence continues at coordinate 4,254 of JAUVXJ010000017.1, forward strand.
GGGGGCTGATAGGATTGGGGCCGAAGAGATTGATCTCCTGAGAGATGACCTCGCCGAAGTGAAGGGTGAACTGGCATCGATCAAGGCCCTGATTTCGGAGCGCGATGCGCCAAGGCAGGAGCCGGCAGGGGAAGAGGGCGATTGATACGGTGTGGGGCGTCCATCCTTGCGAAGGTTGGGAACCCTTCGTCAGGCTCAGAACAGGCCTCGGCGAGGGTCAGACCTAGACGTTCGTACAGGTTACGAACTGAACGAATGACTGATGTGCCCACAACAATTGTGCGATATACTGGTTGTGGGTGCGCATGCATTCTCCAGGTATCGTGCACCCAGGATAGGTGTCAAGGTGAGTCCTTGGTGGGGAAAGAGGTCCTGAAATATGGGCCGGAGCCAAACATGGACGAGATTCTGGCAGTCGTCATGAACCTATCCCTGCTTGTCTTCGTCATCGCGAGCGAGCTGGCCATGGGCCTGAGCCTGACACCGAAATCGATCATCATCCCAGGACTGAAATGCCAGAAGGGGGTGTCTATGTGGTGATTACGGAAACTGTTGTCAACTGTGGTAAGGAATCCATAATCTGAGAAGGAGAACGAAATGTCAAACGAGAGAATGCGAGGAAGGGACGTCCTTCCCATCCCCGACCGGCCCCACGTGGGGCTGACCACCTATGACGCCAAAGACCCGGATACCAAGTTTCCGCCGATCAAGGAAGTGCGGCCGCAGGCCGGTGCGCCCAACGTCCTGGTCGTCCTCATTGACGACGTGGGCTTTGGCGCCTCCAGCACCTTCGGCGGGCCGTGCAATACCCCCACCGCGGAAAAGCTGGCAGGTACAGGGCTCAAGTACACCCGCTTCCACACCACCGCTCTCTGTTCGCCCACGCGCAAGGCGCTGCTTACCGGGCGCAACCACCACTCGGTGGGTATGGGCGGGATCACGGAGATCGCCACCTCAGCCCCCGGCTACAACTCCGTGCTGCCGAATAGCAAGGCCCCGCTGGCCACGACTTTGAAGCTGAACGGCTACTCGACGGCCCAGTTCGGCAAATGCCACGAGGTGCCGGTCTGGCAAACCTCGCCCATGGGGCCGTTTGACGAGTGGCCGAGCGGCGGGGCCGGCTTCGAGTACTTCTACGGCTTCATCGGCGGCGAGGATAACCAATGGGAGCCGGCCCTGTACGAGGGCACGAACCCGATCGAGCCGCCCAAGACAGCCGAGGAAGGCTACCATCTGACCGACGACATGACCGACAAGGCGGTGGCCTGGATCCAGCAGCAGAAGGCGCTGATGCCCGACAAGCCCTTCTTCGTCTACTGGGCACCGGGCGCCACGCACGCCCCGCACCACGTCTCCAAAGAATGGGCGGACAAGTACAAGGGCAAGTTCGCCCACGGCTGGGACAAGCAGCGCGAGATCACCTTTAAGAAACAGAAGGACCTGGGCGTCATCGGCCAGGACGCCGAGTTGACCTCACGCCACGACGTGATCCCGGCCTGGGATGAGATGGACCCTGAGCTCAAGCCGGTGCTGGAGCGCGAGATGGAGGTCTATGCTGGCTTCCTGGAGCACACGGACTACAACGTTGGCCGCCTAGTCGACACTCTAGAGCAGCTGGAGATCCTGGACAACACGCTGATCTTCTACATCATCGGCGACAACGGGGCTTCGGCCGAGGGCACGCTGCAAGGCGCGTTCAACGAGATGGCCAACTTCAACGGGCTGGGCGCCCTGGAGACTCCCGAGTTCATGGTGTCCAAGATCGACGACCTTGGCGGGCCCGAATCCTACAACCACTTTGCCGTGGGCTGGGCCTGGGCCATGGATACGCCCTACAAGTGGACCAAGCAGGTCGCCTCCCACTGGGGCGGCACCCGCAACGCCACCATCATGCACTGGCCCAAGGGGATCAAGAGCAAGGGCGGCATCCGCCACCAGTTCTCCCACTGCATCGATGTGGCCCCAACCGTACTCGAGGCTGCAGGACTGCCCGAACCGACCTTTGTCAACGGTGTCCAGCAGTCTCCCATGGAGGGGACGAGCATGCTCTACAGCTTCGACGATGCCAAGGCCCCGGAGCGGCACGACCTCCAGTACTTCGAAATGTTCTGCAACCGCGGTATCTACCACAAGGGCTGGAGCGCCGTCACCAAGCACCGCACACCGTGGGTTATGACCGGGCAAGAGTTGCCGGCCTTCGACGACGACGTGTGGGAGTTGTACGACGGCAACAAAGACTGGAGCCAGGCGAACGATCTCTCGAAGGAGATGCCGGAGAAACTGCACGAGCTGCAGCGCCTGTGGCTGATCGAGGCCACCAAGTACAATGTACTCCCGCTGGACGACCGGCAGAGCGAGCGGTTTATTCCCGAAATCGCCGGGCGGCCGACGCTGATCAAGGGCAACTCGCAGCTGTTCTTCCCCGGCATGGGGCGGCTGAGCGAGAGCAGCGTGGTCAGCATCAAGAACAAGTCCTGGTCGGTCACTGCGGAGCTTGTCGCCTCGGATGGGGACACCTCGGGCGTGATCATCGCCCAGGGGGGCCGCTTCGGCGGCTGGTCCCTGTATGCCAAGGATGGCAAAGCCAAGTTCGTCTACAACGTGCTTGGCATCAATGAGTACCGCACCGAGGCTACCAAGCCCCTTACGGCAGGCAAACACCAGGTGCGTATGGAGTTCACGTACGACGGCGGCGGCCTGGGCAAGGGCGGCGACGTTACCCTCTACTACGACGGCAAGAAAGTGGGCGAGGGGCGCGTCGAGGAGACTCAGGGATATGTCTTCTCGGCCGATGAAACCACCGATATCGGATACGAGTCCGGCACGCCGGTCAGCAAAGACTACAGTGTCGAGACGAGCAAGTTCAACGGCAAGCTTGACTGGGTCCAGATTGACCTGGGCGAGGACGATCATGGCCATATGGTCGACCCCGATCATGTCATCCATATCGCCATGTCGCGGCAGTAGTTGCTGAGTTAGGGCTGGCGGTCCATCGAGGACCGCCAGCCCTGAACGGAGAAGCATCAAGCACAAGAACCAGAAATAGGCCGAGTGTCACTGGTGGGCTTAACTACACCAGGACAGCGCACCGATAACCCGTCGTAAGGTCAAATGTGAGATTCGAAATGAGAAGGAGCAGTGAAATGGCTGACAAAAGACCAAACATCTTGGTGATGATGGGTGACGACATCGGCTGGTTCAACATCAGCGCCTACAACCACGGCATGATGGGTTACCAGACACCTAACATCGACCGCATCGCAAAGGAAGGCGCGATGTGTACTGATGCCTATGCCCAGCAAAGTTGTACCGCCGGGCGTGCGGCATTTATCACCGGGCAGAGTCCGTTCCGGACGGGATTGACCAAGGTCGGGATGCCAGGCGCTGATCTGGGCATTAAGCCAGAGGACCCCACCCTGGCAGAGCTGTTAGAGCCCCATGGATATGCTACCGGTCAGTTCGGAAAGAACCACCTCGGTGATCTCGATGAGCATTTGCCGACCGTTCACGGCTTTGATGAATTCTTCGGCAATCTTTATCACTTGAACGCTGAAGAGGAGCCAGAGAACCCGGATTACCCGAAGGATCCTGCCTTCAAGGAAAAGTTTGGTCCACGCGGTGTAATCAGCAGCAAGGCGCTGCCGGACGGCGGTCAGGAAGTCGAAGACACCGGCCCGCTCACCCGCAAGAGGATGGAAACCATCGACGAGGAAGTACTCGAGCGAACGGTCGACTTCATCAGGCGCAATGAAGAAGAAGGCAAGCCATGGTTTGTCTGGTTCAACACCACCCGCATGCACGTATGGACCCACCTGAAAGAAGAATCCGAAGGCGTGACTGGATTGGGAATCTATGCGGACGGTATGGTAGAGCATGACGGTCACGTCGGTGTCTTGCTGGACTTGCTGGACGAACTGGGCATCACTGACAACACCGTCGTCGTCTACACAACCGACAATGGCGCGGAGGTGATGACGTGGCCCGATGGTGGGACGATTCCGTTCAGAGGAGAGAAGAACGCTCCATATGAAGGCGGATATCGAGTGCCGTTGGCGATTCGATGGCCAGGGTTGGTTGAGGACGGTCGGATAATCAACGGCATCGTCTCCCTAGAGGATCTCGTGCCGACCTTGATGGCCGCCGTCGGCGAACCTGACATCAAAGAGAAACTAATGAAGGGCCACAAGATCGGGGGCACCACGTACAAGGTCCACCTCGATGGCTACAACTTCTTGCCATATGCGACGGGTGAAACCGACGAATGGCCGCGCAAAGAGTTCTTCTACTTCACCGACGACGGTGACCTGGCCGCGTTGCGCTGGGAAAACTGGAAGGTGTTGTTCCTCGAACAGCAGGCACACGGTTTCAAGGTGTGGTCGCAGCCCATGGTGCCGCTTCGTATGCCGAGGCTGTATAACCTGCGCTCTGACCCGTTTGAACGAGCCGAGCACGAAGGCATAGGCTATTGGCACTGGTTTGCTGACCGGATGTTTGCATTCGTGCCAGCACAGATGGTAGTGAAGAATTTCATGGAGACGTTTATCGAATTCCCGCCTCGTCAGAAACCGGCCAGCTTCAGCATCCAGCAGGCGGACGAACAGATCAACAAGGCAATGACGGGTGGAAGGTAGCCAAAGGAAAAGAATTGGGTGAAAACCATACCTGGAAAGGGATGGTTCAGCTTGATTCGTCTCTACGTCCAAGGCAAGCGTTCTTTGATCGCAAGTGGATACCGGGCGATTTCGAGAAGCTGGAGTAAGCGGTCCTTCAATGCGACACAGTCGCGCGTGATTCTGGACCTCGGCCACTTGGGCGGCGTGGGCTATGCCAACCGCGACCGCGTGCCGGGGTATGGCCAACCGTAGTGATCTGACTTGCAGGGACGCACGGTCTTTCTCCCATCAAGTGGCGTGCTTCGCCTCCCGGTTCCCCGCGACTGGGAGGCGGAGATGCGCCGAATCACGCGGCGGCAACAGGCAGGTTTGAGTGGCGGTCCTCTATGGACCGTCAGCTCTCCAAACACTGTAGCGACCGGGGCTGACCGTCCTAACTAGCGCCGCCGCCAACAACATCGGATGGTTGGGGAGGGATTGACAACGCGATGGCCGAAGTCCATGTGGTCGTCCCTAAATACGCAGCAGTCGGAGTGAAGAGATGAGTCAAACTGGACTACGTGTCCCACGCAAGATTCTCATCAACGACATGGTCTCTGGCCTGATCATGGCCGTGGTCAACATCCCTGGCGCTCTGGCCAACGGCTTGTTGGCGGGCGTCAATCCTGTGTTTGGCCTCTACTCCATGATCGCCGGGACGACGGTGGCCGCCCTCTTCACCAGTTCGGTGATCATGAACGTCGACTCGACCAGTGCCACGGCGTTGGCCACGCTCGATGCCCTGAGCGGCATTCCGGAAGACCAACATCTGCAGTACATGGTGGTGCTGGGCCTGCTGGTGGGGCTGTTTATGCTGGTGCTTGGCTTCCTCAAGTTGGGATTCCTGGTTCGCTTCATCTCCAACTCTGTGATGACCGGCTTTCTCAGCGGCCTGGGGGTGCTCACGATTCTGGGCCAAGTCGGCGACGTGACTGGCTATTCCAGCGAGGCTGGGAACAAGGTCATTCGAACGATTGACACGATCCTTCACTGGCGGGAGATCGATCTGGCCACGCTGGCTGTTGGCCTGCTGACCATTGTCATCATCTTAGGCACCAACCGCACGCGCTTGCAGAAGTACAGTTTCCTGGTGGGGGTGTTCTTGACGACGCTCCTGGTGGCAGTGCTGAACCCGGGGACTGTGGCCATTGTTGGCGACACCACAGAGATCCTTCGTTCGCTGCCAAGCCTCAATTTGCCTGACCTGTCGCTGGTGCCGACAATGATCCTTCCGGCGGCGGCTATCGCTATCATCGCCTTGGTGCAGGCAGCCGGGGTCAGCGGAAGCGTCCCCAACCCTGATGGCGACTATCCCGACCCATCGGGCGACTTTCGGGGGCAGGGCGCCGGCAATATCGCCGTTGGGCTTGTCGGCGGCATCCCCGTCGGCGGCTCGCTCTCGGGCACGTTCCTCATCCAGAGCGCGGGCGGCAAATCCCGCTGGGCCAACGTCTTCACCGGCGTATTCGCCGCGATCGCCGTTCTGCTCATCGCCCGACTCATTGAGGCCATCCCCATGCCGACTCTGGCCGGGCTGTTGATCGTGGTGGGGTTCAGCATGATCAACGTGCCCCGCATTCAGACCGTCTGGCATACCGGCCCGGCGCCGATGGTCATCATGCTGATCACCTTTGTCGCTACTCTCTTCACCCCAATCCAGGTGGCGGTGGCGGTGGGCGTGGCGCTGCACATCGTGCTGTACGTGTTCCGCTCTGCCGAGGCGGTGCGCGTGGAGCGCATCATCCCTCAGGACGATGGCACCTTCACAGAGGGTGTGGTGCCCGACACGTTGCCCAGTGGAGAGATCGTGGTGCTGTATCCGATTGGCAGTCTCTTCTTCGCCGGGGTGTCCGAGTTGGAGGAGCATCTACCCCAGGTCGGCCAGGCTCGAGGGACCGTGGTCATCTTCCGGCTCCGCGACCGAGACGAAGTGGGCAGCACGTTCGTCCGCGCGTTGGACCGGTATGCGCGCGCTCTCCAGGCCGGTGACAACAAGTTGATGCTGGAGGGTCTAAACGAACGCGTACTGGAACAGTTGGGGGAGACCGACCTTCTCGATCTGATCGGCAAGGAGAACGCTTTTCTGGGTCAGCCACAGTTTGGTGCTTCGCTCAGACAGGCGCTGGCCGCCGCCGAGGCCTGGATAGCACAAGATTGATCCACATCGCGATGTCGCTGCAGTAGTGAGTGAGTGGGGGCTGGCGGCTCTTCTGGGACCGCCAGCCCTAGTGGAGAACTCGTCTCCCCGGAAGCAGTACAAGAAGAGGAGGATACCATGTCTGAAATCATAGGTGTGATTGCCCAACTGTCCGCACTGACCTTCATCCTCACCAGCATGCTGGCTATGGGCCTGAGCCTGACGGTGAAACAGATCATCGACCCGCTGCGCAACGTGCGCGTGGTGATCCTGGCCCTGCTGGCCAACTTCATCCTGGTGCCCGCTCTGGCCTACCTGATCACGGTGCTGATCCCCCTGGACAACGGCTTGGCCACCGGCCTGATCATCGCCGGCGCTGCCGCCGGCGCGCCCTTCCTGCCCAAGCTGGTGCAGGTGGCCAAGGGCAACGCGGCCTTCTCGGTGGGCTTGATGACCCTGCTGATGGTGGTGACCGTGATCTACCTGCCCATTATGCTGCCCATCCTGTTGCCGGGCGCTTCGGTCAGCCCTTGGGACATCGCCAAATCCTTGATCATGACGATGCTGCTGCCATTGGGGATCGGTCTGTTTATCAAGGCGCGCTACGAAGAGATCGCGGCCTCGCTGCAGCCGCACATGGCCCAGATCTCCAGCCTGGCCATCGTGCTGATGCTGGTGACCATCTTGGTGCTGCAGTTCAGCACCATCCTCGGCACCATCGGCACCGGCGGCATCCTGGCGGCGCTGATATTCATAGTCGGCGCGCTGGCGATCGGCCTGCTGCTGGGCGGCAAAGACGCGAGCATGCGCTCGGTGATAGGTCTGGGCACCGCCCAGCGCAACCTGGCTGCGGCAATGCTGGTGGCGGCGCAGAACTTCTCCGATGACCCCAACGTGCTGGTGATGGTCATGCTCATCGGCATTCTGGGGTTGGTCCTGCTGATGGTCGTCGGCGGGGAAATGGGCAAGCGCAGCCAGGGAGTGGCGTAGAACCGCTTGGCCACGACGGGATTGCTTCGTCGCCGAGCTCACCCTGAGCCTGTCGAAGGGCTCCTCGCGATGACAGGCGAGCCAGATGCGGCATTTCCACCGGACATGAGCCGGACTAGGAACGACGCAGTTGCGCGTCACCAATGGTGCAGACAGATCACGTGGAGGAGCCAACGATGACGGACTCAAGCACGCTTGTAACCGATCGACGTCTCAGAACGCCGCGCGCCGCCGCGATTGCCGGGATCATCTTTGCAGTGCTGATGCTCATCAGCTACACACTGATCCTGCGCTCCATCCCGCCCCATTCCGTGGATACGGGCGACTGGCTGGAGGCAAATGCGGCGACGGTTTCACTGGCGTTCAGCCTGGTACCGTTTGCCGGTATCGCCTTTCTGTGGTCCATGGGCGTGCTGCGCAACCGCCTGGGATACCTGGAGGACCAGTTCTTCTCCACACTGTTCTTCGGCAGCGGTTTCCTATACCTGGGAATGACTTTCGCGGCTGCCGCCATCGCCGGCGGCCTTCTCACCGTCCACGCTCTATACCCTGACATGTTGGCGGGCAGCGGGGTCTATGTCTTCGCGCGTGTAGTCATCTACAAGTTCAACACCGTGTATGCCACGCGCATGGCAGGCATGTACATGTTCGTCTTGGGCACCATATGGGTTCGAACAGAGGTGATGCCGCGTTGGCTGGCCTTGGTCACCTTTGTCTTGGCGCTGGTATTGCTGTTCGGCGTCGGGTTCACTACCTGGGTGGCGATGATCTTTCCTGCCTGGGTGTTCCTGATCAGCGCATTGATCTTGATCTACGATTATCGCAGCCAGGACGGCGGCGCGGCAAGGCGAGATGGTGTTGCTGTGGAGGGTTGATATCAGGGAACTTAGCGTTGGGTCAGGCGTTACAGTAGGCAAAGGACTGCGGAGGAGGGAGATCCTGACACCAGCACTGAGAGCCTTAGCGGCGCTGGCGGTCATGGGGCTCGTGGCGGGCTGTGGCAGCAGGGTCAACCCTCTGGGCGGGACAAAGGTGCATTGCACGGACACGCAGCTGGAGTGGAAGACAAGAACCGAGGCGGGATAGATCATGGATGACCTGAAGAGGGAGTACGTGCACAACACGGACACGAAGACCGGGCTCTCGTTCACGCTCCGCGTCCTTATCGGTGTGGCCAGCCTGGGCTTGGCGCTGTTCTTCCTGCGGGAAGCCGCCTACCTGGTGAACAGCCTGCTCCTGGCCTGGATCATCGTGATTTGCGCCAGCCCGTTGCTCTTCTGGCTGCAACGAAGGGGGGTGCCCAACTGGCTGGTGTTCCTGATCACATTAGGGGTCATCCTCGCAGTATTGGGCGTCGCGGTGCTCCTCCTCGTGGTGGGACTGCAGCAATTGGCGGGAGCCGTGCCTGCCTACGCGTCGTCTGCGGAGAACCTAAAGACGGCACTTGAGGGAGTGGTGACCCGACTAGGTATCGATAGCCCGGAAGTCTCGGCAGCCACCGAGCAAATCGGTGCTGGGGAGTTGCTTGACACAATCCTCGGGGTCGTGAAGATGGTCGCTGAGGGACTATCAAACGCACTGGTGATAGGACTGATGGTGATCTACCTGCTCGTCGAGTCCTTCCGGATGCCAGCCAAGATCTCCAGAGAGCTCCAGCTCGGTACAGCGTACGTGGGGCGGCTAGCAGGCTTCTCTGGTCGCATCCGAGACTACGTTGTCATCACCACCACGGTGGGCCTGGTGACAGGGATCTTAGACACTGTGCTCTTCCTCGTCCTGGGGGTGGACTTTGCGGTGCTGTGGGGCATCCTGGCCTTCTTGCTTAGCTACGTCCCCATTCTGGGCTTCTGGATAGCCGCCATCCCTCCTACAGTAATGGCTCTGCTGGAGATGGGCCCCGGTGTAGCTCTGGTCGTCTTCGTGGGCATCGTGTTGATGAACGGCATCGCCGAGAACTTCGTCAAGCCCAAGTTGATGAGCGAGGGCCTGGATCTATCGCCCTTCGTGGTTTTCGTCTCGGTCGTCTTCTGGTCGGCGGTGCTAGGACCGATGGGCGCGATCTTCTCCATCCCCATGACGCTCATCGTCAGGGATCTGGTCCTGGAGGCGGACGATAGGAACCGGTGGCTGGCGCGGTTGATCAGCGCCGGCAAGGGTAGGCAGGATGGTGACGGCCCCGAACAAGAAGACGCGGCGCTGACCACCGGAGCATCCGAGTAGGCCCCGAGCAGGGAGCTACCCGTATTGAGGGGCCGTGGCGAAGGAGTCGGCGGATGAGGGAGGGTGCGAGAAACAAGCTTTGTTCGCTACGTTGCTTCACTTCGCTTCGTAGCTACCCGTCGACTCTGCTCAGGGCGGCCTCAGGATGCTAGGTTCTGCCGTGCTTGCGAACCCTTCGTCAATCTAGGAGCAGGCTTCCCAAAGGGTCAGACCTAGACGTTCGTACAGGTCACAAACTGAACGAATGACTGATGTGCTCCGAGAGAGTTTGTAGTACAATGGGTGATGTAGGGAGGGGCATGGCCGTCGGACTGGACAGCTATGATTGTCGGAAGCTAGTTAGTAGAAGAACAAGGAGGTTAACATGGGTTTTGAGACCTTATGTGTAACGCTGATAGCCTTGGTGGTGGGGCTGGCGATCTGCTTCAACGGCTACAAGTGGTTTCTGATCTTGTTGCCCATCTGGGGGTTCTTCTGGGGCTTCGCCCTGGGCGCCCAAGCCCTCCAGGCCGTGTTCGGGATCGGATTCCTGGCCACTGTAACAAGCTGGGTCGCTGGCTTCGTTGTCGGTGCGATCTTCGCCGTGCTGTCGTACATGTTCTACCTCGTGGCCGTGGCCTTGATGGCTGGCTCGCTTGGCTACGCGGTGGGCTTGGGGATCATGGGCCTGATCGGCTTCGATTTCGGCCTGATCCCGTGGCTGGTGGGCATCGTCCTGGCCGTCGTCGTGGCCGGGGTGACGGTCTACTTCAACCTGTACAAGTACGTGATCATCGTCACCACCGCCATCGGAGGGGCCGGGATGATCGCCATCACGCTCATGTTCGGGTATGCCGGGCTGACGCTGGCGAAGTTCGCTGAGAATCCGATCCGCTTTGCGCTTCAGGGCTCCCCGCTATTGACTATCCTGTTCCTGGTCATGGCGGTACTGGGCATCGCCGCGCAGCTGGCAACGTCGCGGGCCTTTGAGCTTGAGCCGTACGAGAACAGGATCTGAGGCGGGACAGACCGGATAACCTTTCGCCATCAGCATCTTGCGGAGGCGAAGGGTTTCTGATCAGTTCGAATCCGGACACCGGCCGTGCTCCTCCTGGCCAATCTGATCTCGTACAAATCGTGGGGTTGATGCGGTGACGCGGCTTGTTGACGGTCCGACAAACCCCTTGGCTTTTCTCAGTTCAGGCTCAGGACGTTGGGATCAAGCATCTTACTTCAACAGAAGCGAAAGGAAGGTACATGCTATCTCGAAACACTTTGCTCAGACTGCTGGCGGTCTTCGTCGCCCTCACGATGTTCATGACGGCATGCGACGCCCTGCCTCCGGATGAGGGGTTGCCGACCCAGGAGCCGGGGCCGGAGGAGCCTGCTGCAACGGAGCCACCAGCGGAGCCAGCTCCAACCGAACCGCCGGCGGAGCCTGAGCCGACGGAGCCGCCGCCGGAGCCGGAGCCCACGGAGCCGCCGCCCGAGCCTCAGCCTACGACACCGCCAGCGGAACCTGAGCCGACGACACCCCCGGCGGAACCTCAGCCGACGACAGCTCCCCCTTCAGAGCAACCTCCGTCTGAAGAGCAGCCGTCGTGGAACATCGGCCAGCTCCTTCTAGGGGGCATCATCTTGGCCGTGCCGGTAGGGATCATCATAGGTGTTATCGCTTTCTTCCTCGGCCGTCGGGAGGAAGAGGAGGCTCCACCTGAGTTGCCATCTGTGCCTGTCACCACAGTAGCCCAAGACATCAAAGAGGGCAGGGTGACCAAGATCGTCGTTTCCGGCGAGGATCTCACTATCACCCGCATAGATGGCCTGGTGATGGTCTCCCACAAGGAACCCACCGCCGACCTGATTCAGTTGCTGACCAATCTGGGCGTGACCCCCGAGATGATGAGTGACATCATCATTGAGGTCGAAACTCCGGAGACACCGGCTGGCTGATTGCAGCAGTATTCGAGACCCTTGCGAAGGTTTGTGATCCTTCGACAGGCTCAGGTCAGGCCTTCGCAAGGTTGAAGCTTCGCAAGGTTGTTAGTAGAGACTGACTACAGAATGGAGAAGAAATGAAAGCTCAGATCAACGCAGGGAGAATGGTCGGACTGCTGGTTGTAGTTTCCTTGATGCTCGGTTGGATCGCGGTAGCGCCCGTGGCGGGGGCCGAGCTGGCGCCGCCGTTGCAGGAAACGCCGGCTGCGGAGGAACCTGAGGCGACGGAACCACCGGCGGAACCGGAGCCAACGCAGCCGCCGGCAGAGCCGGAGGCAACGCAACCGCCAACAGAGCCGGAAGCGACGCAACCACCAACAGAGCCAGGGGAACCGCCGGCCGAGCCGCCGCCACCACAAGGCGGTTCCGGCAGCCTCCGCACTCTTGCGATCGTGGGGCTCGTGGGGCTGGCTGGGCTCGCATTCATTGCCATCGTTGTCCTCCTCCTTATGCGTCCTGGCAAGGGTGCTGAGGAGGTTCCAGCCGAGGTACCCTCCGTGCCCATCACGACCCTGGCGGAGGACATCAAGGCGGGCAGGGTCAGTAAGGTCCAGGTCAGCGGCGAGAATCTAACCATCACCCGCATAGATGGGCTGATGCTGCGCTCCCACAAGGAGCCCACGGCCGACCTGGTTCAGCTGCTGACCAACCTTGGTGTCACCTCTGAGATGATGAGCAGCATCATCATCGAGGTCGACTAACCCGAGGCACCGACTGGCTGGTCGCGATATTGCCGTCCCGGAGGCTCAAGATGCTTGATCCTTGCGAAGGTTTCAAACCTTCGCAAGGATTGCCTCTCGTCTGTTTGACGTTGCCCCACAAGGGGGTCCCATGAGCGAATCAGCTTCGGCTTCCCAGCCCAACTCTACCAAGGTTGGCCTGGTGCCATTTGCGAAGGAGATCTATCGTATTTGGATCACGGAGAGGCCGGCACAGTTCGCTGCCGCACTGGCCTACTATAGCCTGTTCTCCTTCGTGCCGGTGGTCTACGTGGCCTATGCCGTCGCCGATCTGCTTCTCGGCCGACTATCGACAGCGGAGATGCTCTACGCCGAGGTCTCCAACCTGTTCGGAGAGCAGGTGGCGCAAGCCCTGCAAGAGGCTATGATCGCCCTCGCCGAGAAGACGGCAGGGGGCACGCCCCTGACTTCCCTGATCGGCTTTGTGGCGCTAGTCTTTGCCGCTTCGCTGGTGTTCTTTCAACTGCAACATGCCCTCAACACCATCTGGCAGGTGCCGCCACCCAGCCGTGATGAGACGCAGGCCTACGTCAGGAACCGCCTGCTGGCCTTGGCGATGGTCCTGGGAGTAGGCTTGCTGGGCACGGCCGCCATCGTGATCGGCATAGTGGTCTCCCTCATCACCTCTCGCCTTGGCCTGAGCAGTCCTCTGCCCATGCTCAGTCGCCTGGCTCTTTTGGGGTTGCTGGCCCTGGCCTTCGCCCTGGTGTTCAAGCTGCTGCCCAATGCGCGGGTTGGCTGGCGAGACGTATCGGTGGGCGCAGTCGTAACCGCCTTGCTGGTCATCCTCGGCATCAATCTAGTGCAAATCTACCTCAGGGCCACCAAGTTCAACTCAGCCCTGGACGCTGCCGGGTCGGCGGCGGTCTTCCTGATGGGGTTCTTCTTCTTCGGGCAGATCCTTGTGTTTGGCGCCGTGTTCACCAGGGTCTACGCGTCGATGTTCGGCTCCAAGATTCTGCCCGGGAGGGGACAGGGCCAACGGGCGGATCCGTGACCTGGGCAACCTTATGGGGATGCAGTAGAGCGTGCCGCCGTCCCAGAGATCCCCTCGCGTGTGAAGCCGGCAGAGTGACCTGTGTGTGAGTGACCCTAACGAAGGCCTGTCCTGAGCCTTGCGAAGGGTTCCGAACCCTTCGCAAGGATAACACAAGGCACTTTCAACCTCGACCCGCAATCCTCGCTGACTCCGGACCCTGATACTGATCGATTGGACGGAGACTGCCGGTCGCGCCCCTGGCCATGGCGGTCATCAGGCTGGTCCTGGAGGGGTCTGACGAAACTCGCCAGCTGCCACATGGCGCGGGTGCGGCGGGGGCTAAGATCGGCTACAATTGCCAGAGGAGCTGGACCAACGGAGAGCCTGCCAGACGAACCACGGCGGCGGCAAGCCTGCGGGCCTGTGCACGATCATACGTACCCTCTACACCGCTCTTGGGCTCAAGGGGTACGATCCACCACTCGCCGAGCTGATCTGGGGGTCATCGGATGAAGAGAAGAGCCATTCCCTTTCTACTCGTCCCCGCAGCCCTCTTGCTGCTGATACTGCCGCTGGCCTGTAGCGGTGGCGTTGCGGAAGAGGCGAGCACTCCGCAAGCCACGAGTCCGACTGGCGACGATGCAGAGGGCACCCCTGGCGCGGAGGTGGTCGCTACAGCGGTCGCGCAGAGGACGCCGCTCCCCACACCCGTCCCCGGACCCGTGGATGAGCTGATTGTCGATATCACCGACGCCATAGGGTTGACGGGAACATCCTTCCTGGGTCTGACCGTGCCTGACTGGTTCAACATGGCGACCTCGGTTCTGATCGTTCTGGTCGGCTACCAAGTGGGGCATCGCGCGCTCAAGATGCTTCTCCTCCGGCTCGTCCGCCGCACCGCCACCCGGCTTGACGACGAGTTCCTGGAAGCCGCCCAACGGGAGGTGAGATGGCTGGTGCTTCTCGTCTCGGTGTGGGTCGCCACCATGCGGTTGGGCTTTCTAAGCGATGATCTGAGAAGATTCCTCGGCGATCTCTATTTCACTGCGGGTCTGGCGATCTGCACTTTGATCCTGTCCAAGCTGGTGGACTCTGGTGCGGAGTCGTTTCTAGCAGGTCTGGAGGAGGAAGACAGAGCAAGACTCAATCCCATGGTCACCGTGCTGCGGCGCATAGCGCTCGTGGTGGTGCTACTCTTCGCCGCAAGTGTGTTCTTCAGTCACTTGGGCATCAACATAACGATAGTGGCCGGAGCTCTGGGCATCGGCGGGTTGGCCCTCTCCCTCGCGGCCCAGGATACACTGGCCGACGTGATCTCCGGCTTCACCATCCTGTTTGATCGCCCCTTTCGAGTGGGTGACCGTATCGAGATCGCTCACGAAAGTACCTGGGGGGATGTGGTGGAGATCGGCACCCGGACAACCCGCATTCGAACCCGGGATAACCGCATGGTGATCGTGCCCAACTCCATTATCGCGAAGAGTCAGGTGGTCAACTACACCTTTCCCGACCCCACCTACCGAATACAGATGGACATCGGCATCGGATATGGCCAGGACATCGAAAGAGTACGCCAGATCATCGTGGACACGGTGCGCGAGGTGAAAGGCGTGCTGCCTGACCGGCCGGTGGACGCGCTGTACAACGAGATGGGGGAATCCTCCATGACGTTTCGCGTCCGGTGGTGGATTCAATCGTACGAGGATACCAGGGCCTTCTACGACAGGGTGAACACCGCTCTACAGAATGCTCTGGATGAGGCAGGGGTAGACATGCCCTTCACGACCTATGATGTCAACGTCAAGATGGACGAGGAGAACGTTGGCCAGATCTCAGAAGCCCTTGGCCGCGACTCCTCGGCATCGACCGGAGGCGATCGGTAGGCTCGAGACTGGAATCTCACAGCGGAGAGAAGCTGTGGAGATTGCGGCAAAGAGAGGCAAGGTCATCCATCTGCCATGCAGGTACTCTGTGCCGACAGGTACCTGTACGAGTGTCTCAGTGGAGAACTAGACATTCGTACAGTAGACAAACTGAACGAATGACTGATGTGTGGCAGCGATCTTTCTTGTATGATAGGAGCAGCGTGTTGCAGGAGCCGCGCCTGAACCCGAATGTGCGTGAACCTGCTCCCGATTAGCGAGCCCAGTTGACATGACCAAGGAGGCCAGAATGATAGACATCCCCCTGAATGCCAAGGTTGAGTGTGCTGACGGCGCCTGCGGCGAGTCCGTCACAGTCATCATAGATCCTGTGGCCAGGAAGCTGACCCACTTTGTAATTGAGGATCCAGACCTGGTTCAGCGGGTGGTGGCCATCGACTTGGTGACCGAGACAACTCGCGAGTCCATCCGCCTTCGCTGCAGCAAGGACGAACTCAAGCAGATGGAGCCCTTCCTGGAGAGGCACTACGTCAAGAACGAACAGCCGAACCCTGACTTCTATGTGAATCAGTACATCTACCAACTGCCGTACGCCACTCCGACGCAGCTCACCGCCATGCCTGTGGAGGTGGAGCATATCCCGGAGGGTGAGATCGCCGTGCGGCGGGGAACCCTGGTGGAGGCCACCGACGGTTACGTTGGCAAGGTGGGCGAGTTGCTGGTGGACGAGGCCAGCGGCCAGATTACACACGTAGTCCTCGAGGAGGGTCACTTGTGGAGCAAGAAGGAGGTCACGTTGCCTCTTTCGGCCATCGATCGCATCGTGGAGGAAACGGTGTACTTGAAGCTCGACAAGGAGGATGTTGGTCAGCTGCCAGCCATCCCGGTGCAGCGCCATTACCGCTTCTGGTGGCCTTGGGAGAACGCTGAGTTGGTGGCCACGATCTACGATCACCCAGATGGCGCCAGCGAAGAGCTCGACTTCGTCACCAAGTTGCACCGTGCGAGGACCATCAACATCCTAGACTCGGCGCTGCTTGTCCGAGACGAGGACGGTGCGACCACGCTGAAGGAAACCGGAGACCTGGACGTCAGGCAAGGGCGCTTGTTCGGTGCCATTACTGGCGGATTGATCGGTTTGGCTGGTGGGCCCGTGGGCGCTGTTGTGGGTGCTCTGGCCGGGGCTGGCACTGGAGGCCTGGCTGCGAAGTGGCTCGACATGGGCTTCTCCGATGACTTCCTGACGGGCCTTCAGGAGCGCCTGCAACCCGGCACATCGGCCCTGATCCTGCTCGTGGAACACGGATCGGCCGTCAAACTATCGGAGTCCTTGGCCGGAGACAAGGGCGTGATGTTCCAGCAGACTCTCACTGATGAGCTGGTTGAGGAACTCCTTCAAACGAACGAGGAAGACGAGGGGCCTGCGTAGCCTGGAACGAAGAGTTCAGTTGTGTAGGAGAAGATCGGAGCGTTATGCATGAGAGAAAGGAGGTATGCGGATGCCTAGAGCAGCAGTGCGGAGACGTGGAAGGCGACGTGGACGAAGACGTGGCCGACGGCGCTCAGTGATGCGCAAATAGTCGAAGGTTATGAGTCAGTAGCTACAGTACAGGGAAGGAAACCAGCACGTGCCTCCGAGAGCACCCGTGCAACGGGGTGGACGACGACGCGGGCGACCCCGGTCGACATTTGCTTGGATCAGGTCGAGCGGTGGATTCGCACGGTTCGGGAGTGCAGCCGGTCTGCTGTCGTTCCGGTAGACGGTTGCTGGACCGAAGTTAGAGGCATATGAGAAAAGGAAAGGAGTTACACTATGTACGGACCAATACAGCTCTCTGTCATCGGCTTTGACAACGAGGAGGTCATTGGCGGCCTGCTGGATGAACTGGATAGAGTGAGGGAGTTTGGCATCATCAGGCTCATCGACTTCCTGTTTGTGGCCAAAGATGAGGAGGGAGATATCGCTGCCCTGGAGGTTACCGACCTCAGCGATGAAGAGAGGACAGAGTTCGGTGCCGTGGTAGGGGGGTTGATAGGTCTGGGCGCTGCTGGCGCTGAAGGTGCCGTAGAAGGCGCAGTCGCCGGTGCGCTGGCGGTGGCCGAGCATGATTTCGGCCTTACGGGGGCGGAAGTCCGGGAGGTGGCGAATCGCATCCCAGAGGGCTCTTCCGCTGTCATCGTCCTCTTCGAGCACACTTGGGCGCTGAGACTGAAGGAATACGTGCTGGAGTCCGGTGGTTTCTTAGTGGCTCAGGGTCTGATACACCCATCAGCGCTGGTCAGCGTGGGTGAGGAGCTGGCGGCCGTGGTAGAGGCAGAGACGGCTCTGGAAGTGGAGGAAGCCCTGGAAGAGGAACTCGATGACCTGGAGCTGATGTACCATAGGGGGGAGATCAGCAAGGAGGAGTTCGAAGCGCAGAAACAGGAAGTCCAAGCCCACGTGAAGGAGCTACTCGGGCGCTAGACGCGCCACGCTATGGCGACTCGCGGGGAGTGACGACCAGTATAGGCGAATCGACAACTGTGCTAGGCATAAGGAGGTCAGCAAGATGAGAAGATCGATGCGGAGACGCGGACGGCGTAGAGGAAGGCGGCGGGCCAGGCGTCGGACGGAGGCCAGGATGGCGGCAACCACGCCAGAGTACGCTGAGCCGGCGCCGGCCGAGCCAACCGCTGCACAGACATCAGCATCACTGGACTACGATCTAGACGAGATCGAGAGGCTCGCTGAGCTAAAGGAGCAAGGGATCATCACCGAGGCGGAGTTCACGGCCAAGAAGAGAGAGATACTGGGCCTCTAGGCGGTCGTCCGGATGGCCCCACCGATACCTGCCTCGCACCGGCGAACTATAGTGACCAACACGGCAGCGGGTAGTATCTGCCCCGGGCGGATGCACGACCCGCAATTGCTCCTACCCGGCAAGGCGGTCGCACACCATTGCGGTTTGGGCTGGATGGCGTGAGCTCCAGCTAGGCTGAGGGATCATGCCCCGCCACTACGGGGCAACAAGGGAGAAAGGAGTCAGATCATGACATACGGACCGATGCAACTCACGGTCATAGGTTTCGACAACGACGAGATCATCGGCGGCCTGTTGGATGAACTGGACAGGGTAAGGGAGTTCGGCATCATCAGGCTCATCGACTTCTTGTTTGTGGCCAAGGATGCAGACGGGAACATCTCTGCCCTGGAGGTCACCGATCTTGACGATGCAGAGAGGATGGAGTTCGGCGCCATCGTCGGGGGGTTGATCGGACTGGGGGCTGCCGGGGTTGAGGGCGCTGAGGTAGGTGCAGTAGCCGGTGCTTTGGCGGTGGCCGAGCATGACTTCGGGCTCTCGGCGGAGGAGATCCAGGAGGCGGCAGATCGTATCCCCGCGGGCGGCTCCGCTGTGGTTGCCCTGTTCGAGCACACCTGGGCCGTCAGGCTGAAGGAGTATATCCTGAATTCAGGTGGTTTCCTCGTCGCCCAAGGGCTCATACATCCGTCCGCTCTCGTCCAAGTGGGCGCGGAACTCTCCGCGGCCGTCGAGGCGGAAAAGATGCTGGAACTGGGAGAGATCATCGAGGAGGAACTGGAGGACCTCGAGTACCTGCACCTCAAGGGTACTATCACCCAGTCAGAGTACGAAGCGAAGAAGAACGAGCTAGAGAGTATTGTGGCGTAGAGGCGTCGCGCCTGCCCCCATCCGGCTTGATTCTCAGGTGCCACTGCTGGATTGTGCCCTGCGAGAAGACAATCAGGGTCCAGGACAAGCTGAGCACAGGCGGTGTGGAGTCCCCAGCCGGCGCCGGCATCGGAACGTCCTACCCGCGGCTGGACGTCCACTTGAGAGACGCCCCAGTGCATCCTGCGGAGAGGGAGAATCCCTGGAACCATAGGGGAGGAAAGGAGCCCGAAGATCATGTTGGCAAAGCTGCTCATTCGTTGGTTCATCGTCGCCGTATCGCTGGGGGTTGCCGTCTGGATCATACCCGGGATCAGCGTGCAGGACAGCACAGCCTGGGTCGCCGTCGCCGTAATGGCGATTGTGCTGGGGTTGGCGAACGCCATAATCCGGCCCATCCTGGCCTTTCTATCCTGCGGCCTCATAGTCGTCACGATGGGCCTCTTCATGATCGTGATCAACGCCTTCACGTTGTGGTTCTCCTCGTGGATCCTGACCAACTGGCTCAACATAGGCTTCCATGTGGAGGGCATCTTGGCTGCATTGGCGGGAGGGCTCGTGGTCAGCATCGTGTCCTTCGTGCTCTCCATGCTTCTCAAGGATGACTGAGGGGAGGCTGCCGCCGATCTGAACTAGCCAACACACAGTGCAGAGCGTATGACATCTAGGTGGCGGCCTTCGACAGCCAGGCCGAGGTCGAGCCAGTGGGGGAGGTGCGCTGGTCGACCTTCGCCTATCCGCGAGAACGGGGCGTGTAGACGCCAACCTGCTGGATAGGGAGCTGTCGGCGCTTGGCAGTATCGGGAAGTGAGGAAATCAGTGAGTCGCACACCAGACATGGGAGTCGGGCATCGAATTTGGGGGGATGGCTGGTGGAGCGTACCGCCCCGAATCGCAGGATGGACTATCCCAGTCGTACTGGCTGCCATCGCCTTCTTTCTCATAGCAGGCCTCGGATCTGCTCAGATTCAGGAGACCGGCGCTGTACAGGTGTTCACCGGCCACGTAGGGCCTGGCGATGGCGCGTTCTTCTATGTGATCTCCGGCCTGGAGCGAGGCCAGACGCTGCACGTCTACGCCAGCGGCACCTCGGGCAATCTCGACCCCTTCGTGGCTCTGGCTGACAACCCCATCGACAGGGAGACTGAGAGCGAGACCTTCGAGGCTGAAGTGGCGGCTGCCATGAGTGAGGGGCGGGATCCCCTGCAGGTGATCCCCCAGTTTGCGGATGTCTTGTTTGTGGCCTGGGACGACGACAGCGGCACGGGATACGATGCCGCCTTTGAGTATCGAGTCGCAGAGGACGGCGACTTCTACTTGGCGCTGTTCAGCACTCCCGCTCAAGACACCTTCGGCGACTTTGGGCTCCTGATTGGGATCGATGCACCTGACGTCCTGTCGGGCGAGTCTGAACCCACGGGAGACATTATCGCTATCCTTGATCGGGATGCCTCTGCGATTGGGGAGGCCGTTCAAGAAACGAGGGACACCCTTACGGCCGACAAGACATCCACATTCTACACCTTGAGAAAGATCGATGCCGGCGACACGCTGTACGTTTTTTTCGAAGCAACCTCAGGTGACCTGAAACCTGTCATTCTCCTGAATGATTTCGGCGACAAGCCGCTAAGTACCGCTAACGTCTCCGGTCGGGAGACGCGGGCGTCCCTGCAATACACCTTCGACGATGACGCCGCCAATTGCACCTTGCACATCTCGAGTGGGGACGAGGGTGGGTCGGTCACCAAAGGTGATTATCGCTTGCTGGTGGGCGTCAATGCCCCCGACGTATTGACGGGCAGCGCGCCCACCACGGGTGAGCCGATAATCCTCCAGCCAATTGAGGTCCGTGTAGGCATCAAACTGGATCAGATCGCCAACGTTGACCAGAAGGCAGAGAACTTTGACGTCGTGGCCAGCCTCCAGATGGATTGGCAGGATGACGAACTCGCTTTCAGTCCGGATGAATGCCAATGCCGGTACAAGCTCTTCAGCGGCGACCAGTTCGTCAACTACGCGGTCGAGAACGGGCTTGGGTGGCCCGAGTTCACGGTATTCAATCAACAGGGGAACAGGTGGACTCAGAACAAGCTTATCATTCTGCGGCCCGACGGCCAGGCAAGGTACTTCGAGCGCTTCTCCACCACCCTGCAAGCGCCTGATTTCGACTTCAGGCTGTTCCCCTTCGATACGCAGGAGTTCTTCATTCGTATCGACTCGCTCTTCCCGGAGGAGCGCGTCGTGTACGGTGAACTGGAAGGCTTCAGTGCTGTCGGCGAGCAACTGGGCGAGGAAGAATGGATTGTCACGGGCTTTGATACCAGTATCAGTAGCCAGGAGTTTGGGTCTCGTTTCTCGTTCGGCTTCGTTGCCCAAAGACATCGGACCTTTTATGTGTACCGCATTCTGGTTCCCCTCGCGCTAATCATGGGCGTCGCCTGGGTCACCTTCTTCCTGGCGGACTACACAAAACGCATTGAGGTCACCGCCGCCAACATGCTGGCGTTCATCGCTTTCAACTTCACCGTCTCCGACGATCTGCCCCACCTGGGGTATCTGACGCTGATGGATGTGATCATGATCAGCATCTTCATCCAGAGTGTGCTGGTCATCGTGTTCAATGTCTACCTGAAACGGCTGGAAATGAGCGAAAGGAAGGGGTTGGCCGAGAGACTCGACAAATACACGCTCTTGGCCTTTCCGGCGGTTTTCGTCCTCGTACTTGCAGCAGTCGTTCTGCTATTTGGTCAATCATAGAATTGTACCGCACGTCGGTCGCATGTGCATGAGGGACAAGAACCAAGACAAGAGGCAGCATTCGAAGCCGACGCTACGGCTTCATCGTTGGATCCGGATCACTATGCTGGCTGGTGCTATCCGGGCCTTCAGCAGCTCGGTCAGGTCCCAACGCCAGCCGGAGAAGGCCTTCGAGATGGACTCACCTCCACTCACTGTGCCACCGACGGGTATCTTCAGTTCGAACTGGGCTTGGCCGGGGGGCGCCTCCTACGATCTGCACCTGCCGTTGGCGTCGGTTGACTGTCCCGGTCATGAGGAGGTCGCACCATGAACTCAAGACCGATTCGCGTGTTGGTCGTGGATGCCGACACTGGGGGTGGGGAGGCCTTGCAGGCCCAGCTAGCTCAGGCGGAAGGCATCGAGATTGTCGGAGTGGCTCGGAACCGGCGGGCGGCCGTTCAGAAGGCCGAAACCCTCCGGCCCGATGTGCTACTGATCGATTTGATGCTGCCCGGCTACCGCAGCATCGACATCGTGCGTCACCTCGCCGATACGCCCCAGGTCCACGTCCTGGCCCTAGCCCCGGCCGATCCACCACATGACCGGATCATGCTCGCAGCCCAGGCCGGCGCCCTGGGCTATGTGTGCCGGGATGCGGACCTCTCCGAGTTCGAAGCAGCCATCGAGCAGATTCACCACGGTGAACCGTGGCTGCCGCTCAACCAGACCTACGAGGTTCTGCAGGATGGGGCCGGCGAGTTGGAAGTCTCGGCGGAGGAGCGGCGCAACCGGCTGATGCAGGTGGTCCTGGGCGCTATTCCTTTGACCGGGCTTGTAGCTGCCATTACGGCTTACTTGTGGCGCCAGTACTATGGAGCTATTGGCGTACGGGTGGTGGATCTCGGGATCGACCCCACTACGCGCATGACCGACGTGTTGGTCGTCTTCTTGACTCTGATCGGCATCCTTGGGCCGCTTGCGTTCGTCCCATCGTGGGTGGCGGCCATTAGCGACTGGATCGGAAAGACGCCAAGGCTGGCAGCGGTAGCAGCGAAGGCGCAACGCCTGCGTCTAGGCCAGTTGCTGGTTGCCAGGATTGTTTTCAATCGCTGGGTGGCCCGGATCTTGCTGGGCCTGCTGGTGCTTTCGATCACCCTCCTATTGAATGAAGTCATGCCCCTGATCATGGTCCTGTTCTTCGGGCCAGCAGTGGGCATCATACTGCTGGCCAGCTCGCTCGGAATGGATGATGAACTTCCAGAGATACTGCACCTGCCGCACCTGGCTCCTGAACGCGTGCTTGGCCTTCTGGGCATCGTGATTATTGCCTTTCTGCTCGCCCTGGGTGCGGAGGTGTTGATTGTCGGTCCCGACCTGCGTGTCGATGGGCTGCACGGGGTCCTGGCCCCGAAGGTGCTCGGAATCACAGCGCACCCTGTGATGTTGTTTGACTTGGACGAGAATGAAGAACCGTTGGGGGCACTGTACCTGGGCGGCAACGCCGACCTGTATGTGCTGTATGACCCGTGCGAGGCTGTGGTCAGACTCGTGCCAGTCGGTTCCTCTCGAGTCGAGTTTGTTGACCAGGTCACGTGCCCATCGCCATAGCCATGTTCTCACCCTCTACCGAACGTTGGGTGGAAAAGGGCGATCTCGATCAATGAGAACACAACAGACTCGGTTCTCCAGCCAATCTCAGCACATGAGAGGTGTAGCTAGCGATCGTGAGTAGTTCGAAAGGAGCACGTGCAAGAATGTGGGTCTTTTTCGGCGTCATCGTCGCCGCAGTCGTCTGGCTGTTGCGACGCCGCTGGCAGAGAGGCACTGAGAGGCCACGGGTCGAAGAAAGACCAGCCAGACTTGAGCCTCCTTCGAGAGTGGCCCCGGCATCCGTTCGAGGCCTGTCCCAGGAGGAGGCCGAAGCCCGGAGGGTGGACGGCCAGAGCAACGACATCCAGTTGGAACCCCCGCGTTCCTCCTCCGATATCTGGCGTGCGAACACCTTTTCGATTTTCAACTTGAATCTAGTGGGCCTTGCCATCGCCATATGGATCTTCGGCAAGCCCTTTGACGCCCTGGTCACGGTGGGCGTGCTGCTCCTCAACATCGGGCTCAACGTAGGCCAGGAACTGCTGGCTAAGAGGAGATTGGATCAGCTCCTCGTGTTGACGCGACCGAAGGGCGCGGTGATTCGGGAAGGCAAGCTCAGATTCATCGACCCGAACGAGATCGTCGTGGGCGACGCCTTGGTCGTGGGACCAGGCGACTTCATGTTGGTTGACGGTGAAGTCCTTGGTGACGGACAGATAACGGTGGACGAATCGCTACTCACGGGTGAGGCCGCAACTCTCGCCAAGCGAGCGGGCGATACGGTCTACGCGGGCAGCTACTGTGTGACCGGCAGAGCCGCTTATGAGGCCAAGAGGATAGGGGCGGAGCGGCACTTGGCTACTCTTGTGGCGGAAGCTGAGGACGCACCAAAGCAGTTGACAGAGCTCCAGCGCCTGATGGATTTCATCCTGCGCATCTTGCTGGCCCTGGTCGCCGCGTTCTCCATCCTCGTCTTGGCCGAGTATTACGTGTTCCGTAGCTCGATTCTCGATGAAGCCTACCTGAACGTTCTCTCCATCATTTTCGGCATCGCGCCCGCCGGCTTGTTCTTTGGGGTCGTGGTGGGCTATGCGATTGGGGCGAGAGACATGGCCAGGAAGGGCGCGATCATTCACCGCTCTCAGGCTGTTGAGTCGCTCGCCTACGTCGATGTGCTCTGCTTCGGCACCACCGGCACACTGACCGGCACCGAGGTTCATCTGGACTACATCGATCCGCCACCTGACCATGAGGGCCTGGCAGAGGATCGAATCCAGCGCGTCCTCGCCGATTACGTATACAGCACTGAGGCGACCACCAGCCCAGTCATGAAGGCTCTCTCCAGCGCCATGACCGGGAGCCCTCGCCCCGTTCTCGGCGAGGCGCCCTTCTTGTCGCTGTACGGGTGGAGCGCCATCGGGTTCGATGACGTCGACCTGCAGGGCACCTACGTGCTGGGAGATCCCGACACGATGCGCCAGAATCTCGTGGTGGATATCACCGCCACGCAGGATGAAGCGGAACCCGAGACAGAGAAGGAGGATGCTGTCCCTGTCTCCATCTGGAAGAGGTTCCGGAGCCGGGCAGGCGGCCTTCTTGGCAGATCAGACGAGGTTCTAGAGAATGATGCGCCTGGGGGCGCACGCGAGGACCAATCGTCGTTGGCGACGGCCGACCAACCGGTGGTAGGCGGACTACAAGTCTCCGCGGAAGAGGAAGCAGCCGTAGACTCCAACCCGTCAGCAGAAGGGGCGCAAGAGCCAACAGGCTTCAGGAGGCTTCTCAATCGCGCGCAGCGCGTCTTACGGCGGGAAGAACAACCTCCGGAGGCGGACACGGCTACAGAGGCCGCGACAGAGCAGCTTGTTCTTGTCTTCGCCTACCGGCCCGACGTGACTCCGCTTCAGGACGGTAGCGGGCGAGCTCGATTGCCCGAGGACCTTGTCCCTCTCTGCTACGTGCGGCTCTCGGAGGAGATACGCCCTGAAGCGAGGGAAACCATCAAGGACTTCACCGCAGCAGGGGTGGCGGTCAAGATCCTATCGGCGAAGCATCCAGATTCGGTTGCCGCCACCGCTCGGGCGCTGGGGCTTGGTGAGGATGAGGGGATGCCACTACGTGCGGTTTCTGGAAATGACCTAGACCCTCTGGTGGAATCGAAGTTCGCTCAAACCGTTGAGCAAACGACGGTTTTCGGCCATCTCACCCCACAGTTGAAGGGTGACGTCGTACGCGCACTGCGTGGACAGGGCCGGTACGTTGCCATGGTGGGTAGCGGCGTGGATGAGGTGTCTACGCTGATGCAGGCAGATCTCGCGGTTGCCATGCAGGGCGGGAGCCAGGCTGCCTTGGGTGCAGCCGACATCGTGCTGCTGGAAGACTCCCTCGAGGGCCTGGGCGGGGTTCTGAGAGGGGGAGAGCGCATCGTGAACGGCACCTTGAACATCATGAAGCTGAGCCTGACGCAAATCGCGTACATGGTCTTGGTGCTCATCGCCATCAGCGCTCTCAACATAGGCCTGATCTATCACCCGTCACAGGGATCCATCATCGCCATGGCTACCTTGACCATTCCCGCCGTGGTCCTGTCCTTCTGGGCCCCTGCGAAGGCGATACCGGAAGGTGGCCTGGGCGGGAGCTTGGCTCGCTTTGTGCTTCCAGCGGCGATGACGACCAGCGCGGCTGCACTCATTGTCTACCTCGTCGTTCAGGCGAGAACTCAGGACGTCGTTTATGCGCAGTTCGCGGTGACCTACACCCTGACAGCCTGCGGACTGCTGTTGTTCGTTTTCGTGCAGCCACCTACGAGAGCCTGGATGCTCGGCCAAGCGTCGATTGTTGACCGGCGCCCTGCCTTTGTGGCGGCGGTACTGATGGTCATCTTTGTGCTCTTCGCGCCGACCCGGCTGGCCGACATGTTCTTCAAGCTGGGGGCGCTGCGAGAGCCGACGCACTACCTGTTCGTCGGCGTCGTCGTTGTCATATGGGCGTTGGTCCTGCTTCTCATCTGGCGCACGCGTCTGCTGGAGAGGTACCTGAATATTGATTTCGATCAGCGGACGCGCGCGTGACGCTGGTCCTCGGTGTCATTAGTCCCACCGAGGTACTCTTGGGCCCGGCGGTTGATTCTTCCGTGCCTTGGGGGTTCCAATCCCCGTCTCCTGTGAGACTCGAGATGGCTTATTGCAGGGAGACGGGTCTTCCTCATCATGAGGCCGCCCACCTCGGCATCTTGAGCCACATTATAGCCATCGCTCTCGAGTTCGATCTGAAGGTATTCCAGTACCCGGCGGGAAGCGAGTTGAAGGCGTTCATGAGGGAATCTCAACGAGCTTTCCCTCGACAGGGATAGTTTCGGTCACAGGCGAAGCTAAGTCGGAAGACGACCTTGCACGGGCAGGGTGCTCGCATCGTGTGCGTTGATCGAGAGCGCCGCGGGAGAATGACGAGATGCGTCTCCGGTCCGTAGGGATAGTAAGTGGACTGCTGGTCCTTCAGGCAGTCTTGCTGGTGGGCGGCGTGCTCTACAAGGCCGCGCTGGTCGACTGGCATGTCGAGTTCAGCGAGTTGCCGGGCTCCCCAGAAGCGATCGAGGCGAGCCTGGCCATCGCCGTCTTCGCTCCAATGGCCATCATGGCTGTGGCGGCCGCAATCTGCTTTCTCATCCGGTTCCGCACCGCCTGGGCACTGGCCATGGTCACACAAGGTTTATGTCTGGCGGGATCCCTGGCACTCCGCGTTGGGCAGGGAGTGAGCCTCACCTACGCGGCCGTGATGCTCTATTCAATGATCATGGTCTTGTACCTGAACTCCTCCGAGGTACGCTTGGCTTTCCGAATCAGGTGAGTATCCGTGGAGACCGATACCGGGATGGATTCCGATACCGACGTTGACCTACTCCGGCGGTTCGAACCCGTGGTCCGCTGCACCAGGGGGGAACAGTTCTTCCCCATGGACGTCGGGCGATACGTACGGGCCTGCAGCCTTTGGGTCCAACGACCTGGCGAGCAGCCCGTTTGTCTGGTTCCGCAAGGCCAGCTTTCTCTAGAGGACCTGGCTCGGCCGCGACCTGATGTCGTGGGGGCAATCCACTTCCTCAAGCTCACCGATCCTCTGAGTGCCACAGAGCTGGCAACTGACAAGCTGCGACGGACGTTCCGTGACCGTGATGTAGAAGACGTCTTTCGCGCAGGACGTGGCCGGCTGGCCCGAGTGGGATACGTGTCTCGCTTTGTGGACGCGATGTTCTCGATCACGCTTATGGCCCGCGGGCGTGTCCCCGGTGACAGGGCTGCCGCTGCTGCGCTAGCGTACAGGGGCATCATGGCCGACGAGGAGCAATACCGATACTGTGGCCGGGTCCTTCGACAGGATGGCTGGATCGTGCTGCAATACTGGTTTCTGTACCTCTACAACAACTGGCGCTCCAGGTTCTTCGGCGCCAACGATCACGAGTCCGATTGGGAGATGATCTGCGTTTACCTCTCTGAGTCGAAGGCAAGGGAGATCACGCCGGAGTGGGTAGCCTATGCCGCGCATGACTACTACGGCGACGATCTTCGCCGCCGCTGGGACGACCCCGAGCTGAAGAGGGTAGGTAGCCACCCCGTGGTCTACACCGGCGCGGGCTCCCACGCCAGCTACTACACTGCCGGCGAGTACTTGACCGAGGCGGAGCTTCCTTTCATGGCGCCCCTGGTGAGGTTTGCGAGCACAGCGCAGGGTCTCTGGAAGAAGACGCTCCGCCAGTACGTGAGCGAAGAGGATCGAGGGGAGAGTGACGACGCGTTGAGCATCTTCCTCGTGCCCTTCGTGGACTACGCCCGAGGCGACGGCCTGGTAATCGGGCCGGGTCAGGAGAAAGAGTGGTCGGATCCAGTGCTGCTGACCCCGACCCCGCCTTGGGTCACACAATACCGAGGTTTATGGGGACTCTACACCCGGGATCCGTTTGCCGGGGAGGATGCGCCGGCGGGGCCCATGTACAACAGGGACGGCAGAATCCGCCATTCCTGGTACGATGCTGTCGGTTGGGCGGGCTTGGACAAAGAACCACCTCCAGATGAGGCTTTGCAGACGGCCTTAGACCAACAGGTACGCATCAAAGCCCAGAGGGTCGATTTGCAGGCCAAAGCGGATCAGAAAAGCCAAGAATTGAGGGGCCTCCACGCGGAATCCACTGCGATGAGGGAGCAACCACACCTCAGACATATGTATCAGGCCCACCAGTGGCGCATCGGAGAGCTTTCGCAGGAGTTGAGCCAGCTTCGCGAGCAACTCGCCTCGCATGAGAATCTGTTGGAGTCGCTGGGACGATACTCTGATCGGCTAGAGGGTGGCGGGAGAGCGCCGGCTCGGGCCCACATCCGCCGGCCTCACCGTCCCACACCAACGGCCGAGTTGCGGCTTGGCCGCTTAGCCGAAGTATGGGCCGCCGCAAGCGTGAGTGTGATGCTGATAGTCTTCGTGGGACTCCTTCTGTTTGCCAAAGATAAGCTGGTTCTTGGTCTGGTAGCCATATTCGCCTCCTTCGTGTTCATTGAGTCCGGTTTCCGTGGAAGGTTGATTCGGCTAATAACAAGTGTTACCGTTGCCCTGTCGGTGGTGGCTGCGCTGGTGATACTTCACGACTACTTCTGGCCCATCGTCGTGGGATTCGTACTACTCACGGGGATGTACATCCTATGGGAGAACTTGCGGGAACTCTGGATTTGAAGGAATATCCGTTCATGTGGTTACTGCGGGGAATGCGCCGGTACTCCTCGAACCGCCACGGTTCCATGGAAAGCGACGCCAAGCCCGGATGCGTGGCAGCAGAACCCTGATCAGCAGAACGGTGGTACTAGATTTGGTAGCAGAATAGGAGGAATCGAGAATGTGTGGCTGTGTATTCGCATTAGGCGCGGCGTTCTTCCCGAGGCTGGGAGTGCTTGCCCTTTGGCTGTTCACCCCCTTGGTGAACCGGGCCTTCGACACGATCGTCGTGCCTATCGTCGGCATAATCTTCCTGCCCTTCACCACCCTGGTCTACGTGGTGGTTTGGAACCCCTTGCTGGGGGTGAGCGGATGGGGCTGGCTCTGGGTGATCCTGGCGTTTTTCTTAGATCTGGGCGCGTACGCCGGCAGCGGCTTCGGCAACCGGCGCCGCTGCGGCTTCTAGCGAGATCATCAGGAGCAACCTGAATAATGAGGCGCCCCTGTGCCGATGCTGACAGGGGCGCTTGTCGAGAGACTGATTCTCATGGGTGACACTGAGGCAACCAGGGACTCGTTGGACCAGGTTACGGTGGGAGGGGTATCATGAACAGGCCAGTGCAGGCCAGCAGAAAGAGAGAGCTTCTCCAGTTCGTCGCTCGCCTCTTGCTGATCTGGGGCTTTCAAGTGGTGGGGCTGTTGTTCATGGTCTGGCTCTTGCCGGGCGTGAGCGTGGACAGTCTGCTGACGGCTGCCGTAGCGGTGGCCGCCATCGGGCTGGTGAATGCGCTGCTATGGCCTATGCTTAGCTACCTTATACTGCCATTCGCGGTCTTCACCCTTGGACTCCTGTCGCTCGTGCTCAACGGAGTGCTGGTCCAGCTAGCCAGCGCGTTCGTGGAAGGCTTCGACGTGGCAAGCCTCTGGGATGCCGTCTTCCTCACGGTGGGCCTGACGGCCATCAACACCATCCTCAGCAGCCTGCTGACCATCGACGACGATAACTCGTGGTACCGCAACGTGGTGCGGAGGCGGATCAAGCGGCGCAAGAAGCCGGTGGAGACGGAGGTACCAGGCGTGCTGTTTCTGGAGCTCGATGGCCTGGCCAGGCCGGTGTTGGAGCGGGCCGTTGAGCAAGGGTACGTGCCCACTCTGGCGGGCTGGTTAGAGTCGGGCAGCCATCGGCTGGTGGGCTGGGAAACCGATCTATCCTCACAGACCTCCGCCAGTCAGGCCGGCATCCTGCACGGCAACAACCACAACATCCCGGCCTTTCGCTGGTGGGATCGCACTCGGAAGGAGATCATCTCTTCTAGCGCTGCCAAAGAGGTCGCCGTGTTGGAAGAGGAGCGCTCCGACGGTAATGGCCTACTGGTTAAGGAAGGGGCCAGCCGGGGTAACCTGTTTTCCGGAGATGCGCCCAACGTGATGCTCACCGGCAGCACAATAACCGATTTCTCCAGGTTCCACGCCACGGACTTCAATGCCTATTTCATCGATCCTTACAACTTCTCACGGACACTGCTGTTGACCGTCTGGGACGTGATCCAGGAGATCTGGCAGTTCCGGCAGGCGCGGCGGAAGAAGGTTTACCCGATATCGAGCCGGAAGAAGAGGGGCGGCATATACCCTCTACTGCGAGCGTTTACCACGGTGGTCATGCGCGAGCTGAACGTCTATACCTTGATCGGCGATATGTTCGCCGGCGTGCCCTCCGCCTATGCGACTTTTGTCGGGTACGATGAGGTGGCCCACCACTCGGGAGTGGAGGCGGAAGAAGCCTTCCAAGTGCTAGGCAAACTCGACCAGCAGCTTGCTCGGCTGGAAAGCGCTGCGAAACACGCGCCACGTCCCTATCACTTCGTCATCCTCTCGGACCACGGCCAAAGCGCCGGGGCTACCTTCAAACAGCGCTACCAGATGAGTCTGGAGGAGTTCGTGCAGGAACTGGCCACCGAGAAATTCCGTGTGGTGGGTGACGTGGACGTCCACGAGGACTGGGGCCAAGTCAGCGCCTTTTTCACCGAGGCGATGCACAGCAAACAGAAAGCGGTGAGCCGTCCAGTCGGCCAGGTGATGAGGAGCCGGACGAGCGAGGGCCGTGTCATCCTGGGGCCTGAGGGCGAGGAACAGAGGGGTCAAGAAGAGGAGACAGGTGCGCCGGAAGACGTTGGTACGAGTATCGCAGTGCTGGCGTCAGGCAACCTGGGTCTGGTCTATGGCACCCATGTGGAAGAGCGGGTCAACCTCGAGGAGATCGAAGCCGTATTTCCGGGCCTGCTGGAGGGCATGGTGCAGCACGAAGGAGTTGGCTTCGTGATGGTGCACTCCGAGGCGCACGGGCCGGTTGTTATCGGCTCCGCCGGCAGGTACTATCTAACCGAAGACCGTGTGGAAGGCGAGAACCCACTAGAAGGGTTCGGGGCCAACGCCGCCGCACACCTGCGTCGCACCGACAGCTTCCCCGATGCCCCGGATCTCCTTGTGAACAGCTTCTGCAATCCGGAGACGAACGAGGTCGCCGCTTTTGAGGAGTTAATCGGCAGTCACGGTGGGCTGGGGGGCTGGCAGACGCAGCCGTTCCTTCTCTACCCCGCCGAGTGGGAGACTGGACCAGAGACGATCGTCGGTGCGGAGGCGTTGCACCGTGTGTTGAAGGGGTGGGTGGACCAGTTGGCAACCGAAGAGGATTCGCCACGCGACAGCGCAGGCTAGGCACCCTAAGCAGGCCTGGCTCGCCGTGTTGCCGATTCTCCTCGCGCACATGGCCCATTTCCCAAGGTCTCCACGAACAGCGGGCGTCGGCAGTGATGTCACGAGTCCAATGAAGTCCATCTCCTCCGTGACCTACGTGGGACACGCCACGGTGCTCATCGAGATGGATGGGCTCCGTATCCTGACCGACCCCGTGCTGCGGACACGCGTGGGCCCACTTGTCCGCGAGGCGCCCAAGCCACCGAGTCTCGGAAGGGTCAATCTCGTCCTGATCTCCCACCCCCATTGGGATCATCTCGACCCTCCATCCTTGAGACTGCTGGAGGGTGATCCGCGTATTCTTGTCCCCAGAGGTACTGCCTCTTTCTTGCGCGCCCAGGGCATGTGCCACGTGCATGAAATGGCGCCAGGAGACCAGACGTCCATCGGTAATGTGGTGGTGGAAGCCACGGTGGCCAGCCATTCGGGCCGCAGACCGCCCTTTGGGCCAACGACTGACTGCGTGGGATTCCTGATTCGGGGAAGCCATCAGATCTACTTCGCTGGAGATACCGATCTGTTCCCGGAGATGCGTGACCTAGGCAATGATCTCGACGTGGCCCTGCTGCCGATCTCGGGCTGGGGCCTGAGGCTGGGCGCTGGGCACATGGACCCGCTACGAGCTGCCCGGTCGCTGATTCACCTCCGCCCTACAATAGCGATCCCCATTCACTGGGGAACTTACCGCCCCCTGGGTCTGCGATGGATGCGACCCCCATTCCTGTCACGCCCACCCAAGGATTTCGCCGCCTTCGCGGCCGCCCTGGCGCCAGACGTGCAGGTCTGCGTTCTGGAGCCTAGCCAATCACTTGATCTCGCGGGATTACCCCCAGACGGTTCCACGTAAGGGTCACCGCTCACGTGCCCTGCTGACAGTTGAGCGGAGCTATGGTCCTACTACTCAGTGCTCCGTCGGGTTGCCACGCGGCACATGCCGGGTTGCGGGCTGTGCTCCGCGCACGGCAGGATCTGCGTTCGTCCAATCGGCGTCTCTGACGCGCTCATCTGCCCCGCCTCTACGATCCAACCGAAGGCCGCATCAGCCTCGACGGCCACGACCTGCGCGCCGTGAGCCAGGAGTCACTGGCGCAGCAGATCGACATGGTGACCCAGGAGACCTACCTGTTCCACGACACGGTGCGGGCCAACCTGCTCTACGCCGACCCCGACGCCACCCAGGCTGAGCTGGAGACCGCCTGCCGGGCGGCCAACATACACGACTTCATTGCGGGGTTGCCCAACGGCTACGACACGGTGGTCGGCGAGCGAGGCTACCGGTTCAGCGGCGGCGAGAAGCAGCGGCTGTCCACCATCTTGGCCGCCGACCAGATCCTGGTGCTGGACGAAGGCCGCCTGGTGGAGCAGGGCACCCACGTCGAGCTCCTGGCACGGGCCGGCCTCTATGCCCACCTATACGAGACGCAGTTCGGCCAGAAGCCGGAATCGCCTACATCTGACCTGTCCTGATACACCCGCCGCCCTCTGTGAGCGGGGCCTCATCCCACTATAGGCAACCCAACTTGACCTCTCTCTCCTTTTGTGCTATCATCTACCGACTTCGCCTCTACTCCGATGATCGTCTGAGACGCATGCCTCGTCCTGGCTGTCATCACTGGGCACCGATATGCACGAGGAGGAAGGACTATTGTGATTGGCGGACCGCCGACGTGCCGCTCTTGGTGTCTACTCCTCCAGCCACACCGCTCATCCAGTTTCCGACGTATGAAACCTCGCCCACGAACGGGGGATAGCCATGCCTGACTTCAATCCCTTCGACATGGACTTCGACGGCGATGTTGACCGCATCGACTTCCTTGGGTTCGACTACCTGACTCGGCGTGTGCTGCGGCCAGATGAGGACGAACAGGACGATGATGACCAACCCTACTGCAGGGCAACGGTCGGCAACAATCAAGAAGGAGTGGATGGGGGAAAAGGACAGGTTCTACAACAAGTACGCGCGTGAGATACAGGCCGGAGAAATGACGGCCAGTGAGGCTTGGAAGGAGCACGCCCACGGAAGTGGTCGAAAACGACCTTTCCCGTGGATGTCTCCGACACTAAGGAACGGGAGGGAGAAATGTCTAGAGAACAGAAGGTAAGAATGTATCAAAGCAGCAGGGTTGTTGTGATTGCGACGGTATGTCTCTTGGTGTTGCCGGTGTTTCTATCTGGGTGTATTGGGGAGGAGGTCGACAAAACCCTCGAGACTGTGGACCGAGCCATCAACAGACTGGAGGGTGAATCGGCCGATTGGCACACCGTGCTTGAAGACCTGAAGGACGATCTACCCGCTGATGTGCAGTCAACGATCAGACATGAGGTCAGTGACGCCACCACGCGAGCGATTGCCGCTGCTGGGGCAGAATTTAAATGCGACGAAGAGTTCATCCGAGAACAGGTCCTGTCCGACCTATATCGCGTCAGGGCAAGATTGACCGGGGGGACCATCCCTTCAAGAGAGCCAAGGATCTGTCACGCTGTCCCGAACTTCATCGACGCTGCGTTGGTTCCGGACCGTGACGATCACCTGAGCTTCATGGGCTACAATTTGAAGACGTCTGGAATGAAAGTCCTGCTGCAAACAGGCGACACGACGTTCGATGTAAGCGCGTACCTGGATCATCCCTCTCACTACGAGCTGACCGTGAATCTCGGGCGCAACGGGGTGCCGCTGGGTCCCTTCGCTCGCAGGTTCATCCTGATGTGGAACGACGAAGAGATTCACTCAGTCGGGATCAATCCAGCGCCGGTTCCAGAGCCGGTACGCCACACACTGCGCATAAGTGGTATGGTGGACGTAAACGACGACGATTGGGGCGACGATCAACACAACACGTTTTCCGTTGACTGGAGTGTCACCTTGACGCCCGAACAGCCAAATGCAGTGTACCGAGATCAATGGTGCGTTGATGAGGTTCGAGGTGAGATGGAGGTCAGCATCAGTCTTGATGCGTCCACTGGAAAGGTGTTCGGGAATGGTGTTACCAGAACCTATGAGGCCGAATCTGGGTCTTGCGGCGGTAACGATCTGGACGAAACGCATACATTCAACTTTGAGCTGAATCCTGGCTATCTTACGGTTTATGATGAGAAGCTCGAGAACGCCGGAGACTATGCCGATTTCGACTTGACATTTCAAAACATCAAAGGATAGCTGCTATCGAGATCTACGAATGGCCCTGAACCCAGCCTCTAGTGCAGGCTTCCTGTGATTCTCCCGTACCGTTTTGACGAGTAATTCGTCACATATGGTAAAACAGACGCGCACGATCGCATAACATGTGGCAGATATGTCTGTGCAGCGTAGCTTCTCCGTAAGGCAGCATCTCGTTCATCGGGGTTTGCGTGACGCAACGTAGTCCAAAGGAGGAACAGACGGCATCCTGACCGTCCGGGTTGCCCTGGCGATCGCCGTGGGCTTGGCGGCGAGGTTCCTGCTGGACTATCTGAGCGGTGCGGAGCAGTACGTGATATGAACTGCTGCAATACTAGAAAGGGGGAGTGATGTCTACGGATGTCGAGGCTGCGAGAGTGCTGGGACAGGTGAAGAGGCGGAAGCCGGCCCCAGGGAAGCGCGAGGTGTTCGACTTGCTCAAGGACGTGGGCCTCGCGTTGACCGCCATGCTGGGCAGGAGCTGTGAGGTCGTGCTCCATGATACGACCGATCTGGAGCACTCCATCGTTTGGGTAGACGGTGACGTTACCGGCAGAGACGTCGGCGGCACGATGACCGACTATGGATTACAGAGGCTCCAGAAAGGCGAGACCCATCCGGTTTTCAACTATACCACCTATACCGAGACCGGAAAGACCTTGAAGAGCTGCAGCATCTGGCTCCGCGACTCAGAGGGTGAGATCTATGGCGCTTTTTGCATCAATCTAGATGTCACCGCCATTGAGTACCTGCAGGATCTGGTCCGGGACCTGGCGCCGGATACGTCCCGCGCGGATGTGCGTGAGACTCATGCGCAGACGTTGCAGGAGTTGCTGGACACGATGATCGCTGAGTGCGAATATCAGATAGGCGCCGTGGCCGAG
Organism: Chloroflexota bacterium; assembly: GCA_030603665.1. Lineage (GTDB taxonomy): Bacteria > Chloroflexota > Anaerolineae > UBA7937 > B3-Chlor > JAUVXJ01. Next base: position 40,318 of record JAUVXJ010000017.1, read on the forward strand.
GACATGACCAAGGACGAGAGAATCGAGATGGTCCGGATGCTCGACGACAGAGGAGCCTTCCAGGTCAGGAACTCTGTGTCGTACGTAGCGGGTCGAGCTGGCGTGACCAGAAAGACGATCTACAACGATCTGAGCGAGATATCGGAGAGCAGGGCCGACAGCGAGAGCCAGTGAGGGGCAGTGCAGGCCCTGGTTTTCGCCTCTGTCGTGCGGCGATCCTGGAGGTTGCGCCATGACTGAGGACGCGGTTCTCAGACTGAACGATGCCAGGGAGGGGTTGTCTCCGGAGATGCGCCAACGGCTCGGGAAAGCCCTCAAGCGGCGAGTGCTGGCGATGAAGGAAGCGGACGAAGCAGAGGCCGAGCTGGAGTCCACGCTGGCCCTGATCGCAGCGGACACGACCACAGGCGGGCGTAGCTGAGATGCGGACTTGCGAGTGCGGGTGCGGGGCGGTCGTAAAACGGCGGTTTGTCCGTGGCCATAACTTGAGCGGTGAGGCGCAAAGGGGGCGGGTCTTTTCCGCGGAGCATCGGCGTCGAATCTCTGAGTCTAAGACGGGGCGGAAACGGACCTTTACGCCGGAACACTGTCAAGCGATCAGCAAGGGGCGGACGGGAATCACCGTCGGTCCATTGACGCCAGAACACCGGGCGGCGATCGGCAAAGCAAGGACCGGGCGCAAGCTATCGCCGGACCATCGGGCGGCAATCTCGCGCGGCATGCGGAAAAGGGGGGTATGAGAGAGATGCCGGGGGGTCCGCCTATTAGTCTGCTCGAGATAGTGTTGTGCGGCGTGCTATGCGGCGCTGGATCGCTACCGATTATCGTCTTGCTGGTTTTGGTTTGGTGGCACCGGGGGCGCATAGGTGGTCCGATTAAAGGGTGAGAAAACGGTAGACATATGGCCATGTCAAAACGACTGAACGTGGACTACAATCTGCGCAACGCGGAGGAACTACCGCTCACGCATCAAGAGACAGCAGGTGAGGACAACTGAGGCATGCGTGACCGGACGAGACGCCCGACGTTTCGAGAAGGAGGCTTCGCATCGCCAACAGATTGAGTGTAACCCTGGTGGTCGCAACACTCCTGCTCATGGCCAACTGTGCCACTGAGCCTACCCCTACACCTGACCTCGTGGCAACGGAAGTCTCTGTACATAAGGCGGCAGCCGCTACCCTGACCGCCGAGGCGCCCATAGCTACCGCCACATCATTGCCCACCAATACACCCACTGCCACTTCTACTCAGACGCCGAGTCCCACAGCGACTACCACCTACACTGCGACTCCGGCTCCCCCCACGCCAACTCCCACAACTCCGCCCCCATTGGACATCGATCCAAGCTCGGTCGCGTTGATGTTGAGTGACCTTCCGCCGGGGTTCTACGTCGTTGAAACCGATACTGGCCCGACAACCAATCGGGAGATTGCCGACACACATCCGAATCCCGAGGAGTACATGCAACTGCTTGGCCAGTGGGGTAGAACTTCCGGGTGGCGGTCCAGTTTCAGCCGTGGCCCGGAGCTGGAGAGTCTCTTCCAGGTTCAATTGATAGAGAACTATGTGTCAATCTACCGAACTGCTGACGGTGCGCACCTGTCGCTGGCCAACTGGTCCGTGGACTTGTCTTCCAGGTTCGATGAATTCCGGCAAGTCTCTGTGCCGGGGCTCGGTCACGAAGCGCAGGGCTACATGGCGAAGCTGACTGGTGAGTCGTGGACAGTCGCTTCCTATGTCCTGAACTTCCGCTTTCGTAACGTATTCGTAAGTGTGCGGGTATTTGGACTCGAAGGGGGTGTATCGATGGATGATGCGATCCCTCTCGCTCAGATAGTCCTGCAACGTCTGGGTGGCTAATGAATTCGTAGATCGCGATTGGCACACACCTCCTCGAATGGCCTTAGGAAATGACGGACATCAGAGCGTACCTGAACTGGGATAGTGGCTACTCGCCAATCAACAGAGAGGAAAGGAATCTGGCCGCGATCCTCTATCACGTTCTGCTCTTGAGCGACAATCTCGGTCAGTTCCTTGACCTCATTGAGTGTCCCTTCGAAGTGGTCGAATCAGAGATGGGCATCTTCCTGGAATACGCCTACGTCCGTGACCTATGGTCTCAGATCGATGACAACGACATTAAGAGAGGGTTGATTCTTGAGCTGTTGAAGCCCGCATACGCGGACGCATTACGGAAGACATCCGTGCTCAAGTTCAACCGCTACTTTGGAGCTGTTCCTCGAGCGTCTGCCAGATACATACAGAGTCCGGGACTATGGAGCGTACGGAGTCTAGACAAGACGGTCCAAGATGATTACGAATTCTTGAAGACCTGTATGTTCAAGTGGGCCTTCAATGCCAAGCCTGACATTGTCATTCACACATCGAGGGATGACGCTGTGTGCATTGAGGCGAAGCTGGAGTCTTCGGAGGGCCACTATCCACAATCAGGAGTCGAGAAGAAGGTCTTCCGATCTCGCGGATTGGAGTACGTGAGACAGACAGAATTGCAGAAGTACCTGATGGAAGAGCTATTGGGGATTAGGACGCGGTTCGTGTTCCTGGTTCAGAAGGCGGGTCAGACTTCTGACACCCACCGAGTCCTGCTGTGGAAAGACGCGTTCAAGAGCCTGGAGGTGGGCGGCGTTCCGGAATTCATGTTGGAGATGATCGACGCGCACTGTCCCGGGGCTGCTGAGAATTCAAACTGAGACCTAGCAACCAAGACGTGTATAGTCGTGTCCGGAGGTGCCAGCTTTGAAGGAGACACGGGAATGCGATTTCGGGGCAGACGCGCCAAGATGAGCCCTTGAGCGGCGTCTGTCGCTGTACCTCAAGCCCATCTCACGCTCGAGCGGAAGGCAGCCTGAGATGATCGACAAACCTCTGCATCATCTTTTGTGGGCCAAGAAGGACAAAGATGGCCGCTACCACCCCCTGCTCTGCCACCTCATCGACGTCGCCCGGGTTGCACAGGGCCTGTGGGACGAAGTCCTGACCGATAGTATCAGGCAGCACTACTGCAGTCTGCTTCATTTGCAGCCTCAGGAGGCCCGCGCGATCCTCTCCTTCTGGATAGGGCTCCACGACCTGGGCAAAGCCAGCCCTGCCTTCCAGCGGCGCGACACTCGTGCAATGCAGCGTCTCAGCGCCACCGGCCTGCCCTTCCCGCGAGTATTCGTTCGCTCGCGGTGCCGTCATAGTACAGTGTCCGCCAAATCGGTGAGGGTAGTGCTCCAAGAAGAGACAGGCCTGGACTCGGAGCTATCCACACTTGTGGCGCGGACGCTCGGTGGCCACCACGGAAACTGGCCGCTGGCGACCGATCTGAGGGACCTGAGGACGTCCGACGTCGGTGGCGAGGAGTGGGGCGCAGTACGGAGTAGCCTTCTCCTGGAGATGATCACGCTCTTTCGCCCTCCGCGGGTGGAGAGAGCACTGACTCGACTGGACGAAAACAGCCTGGTGGTGCTGCTTTCAGGTCTGTGCGTGGTCGCCGATTGGATCGGTTCCATGGAGACCTACTTCCCATTCACGGATTTGCCTATCGATCCCGTGCACTATGCTCGGCGGGCTGAGGAGCAGGCAATCCACGCCCTGGAGGAACTGGGCTGGGTAGGGTGGTCGCCCCCGAGGACAGTGTTGTCCTTTGAGAACCTGTGTAGTGTCGCCCAGCCTCGCCCCATGCAAGAAGCTGTGATAGCACTAGCCGAGGAATTGGAGGAGCCGGCGCTGGTGATCATCGAAGCCCCCACTGGGGTGGGGAAGACGGAGGCGGCCCTCTACCTGGCCGACCACTGGGCGGTGACTTGCCAGCAGCGTGGGCTGTACGTAGCGATGCCCACCATGGCCACTAGCAACCAGATGTTCGGTCGCGTGCGCGATGTTCTGGCGCGCCGCTACCCCAACAGCCTTGTCAACCTGCATCTGGTGCACAGCCAGGCTCGATGGAGAGATGATGTCACGGCCCTGCGACTGGAGACGGCGGATGATCAAGAGGACGGCACGGTGGGCGCCATGACCTGGTTCCTGCCCCGCAAGCGCACGCTGCTGGCCCCCTTTGGCGTAGGGACGGTCGACCAAGCCCTGCTCTCGGTGCTACAGACCCGCCACTTCTTCCTGCGCTTGTTCGGACTCAGCCACAAGACGGTGGTCTTTGACGAGGTTCACGCTTACGACACCTATATGTCCACAATCTTCCAGCGCCTGCTCGGGTGGCTACGCGTGCTTGGCACATCGGTGGTCATGCTCTCCGCTACCCTTCCAAAGCAGACGCGCGGCCAACTGCTGAGGGCCTACTCTGGAAGAGACGCGCGGCCAGCAGAGATCGCTTCGTACCCGGCGATCACCTGGGCCATGGGGGACCGAAGCGGGGTAGTACCCCTTGAGGAGGGAGAAGAGCGGGTTCTAGGACTGGGTTGGATAGACCGTGAGCCCCAGGCCATCGTGGAGCGCTTGACCACCGAGTTGAGCGAAGGCGGCTGTGCCGCTGTAATCTGCAACACAGTTGGCCGAGCGCAAGAGCTGTACAAGGCGTTGCGCAATGGTGAGATTGTGCCCCCGGGGGACTTGCACCTTTTCCACGCCCGCTTCCCTCTTGCCTGGCGCGACGAGACCGAGAAGCTAGTGCTCTCTGCCTTCGGCAAGGGGGATCATCGACCTGCCAGGGCGGTGGTGGTGGCGACCCAGGTCATTGAGCAGAGTCTGGATCTCGATTTCGACCTGATGATCTCCGATCTGGCCCCCGCGGACCTGATCCTTCAGCGCGCAGGTCGGCTTCACCGTCATGAGCGAGGAACTCGCCCCGCTCCTCTCAGACTGCCGCAGCTCTTGATCGCCAAACCGGCTGACGAGGCGGGTGTCCCGGATTTCGGCCCCGACATCTACGTGTACGAAGAGTACGTCCTCTTGCGCTCCTATCTCTCTTTGCTTGCTCGGGCGCGACTGGCCCTGCCCAGCGACACCACGGCTCTTATCGAGGCGGTGTACGGTGGCGAGGAGTTCGGGCAGGAACTCACGCCCTCCTTGGCCGCTGCCCTCGCGGACGCTCAGGAGAGAATGCAGCGCCATGAGGAAGAGCACGTCCACAAGGCCCGGCAGAAGCTGGTGCGGCCCCCGGACGCCGATGACCTGCTGGAAATGCGCAATCTGGGCTTGGAGGAGGACAGCCCAGAGCTTCACGAAGCCTTCCAGGCCCTTACGCGGCTCGGCAGGCCCGGCATCTCCGTGGTCTGTCTGCATACCGGGCCGGATGGCTTGAACGTGGAGCCGGACGGTTCAGGGCCGCTTGTCGCCCTCGGGAAGCGGCCGGACTCCGAGCTCACTAGGCACCTGGCTATGCACACGATCTCCGTCTCCCACCGCTCGGTATTCGATTATCTCCACTCCCAGCCTGTGCCGAATGTCTGGAAGGACCACCCACTGCTGCGGAACCACCGGGTGGGGGTGTTCACCGATGGGCTTTGTGTACTGGGAGACTGCGGCTATACGTTACGCCTGACGCGCGAGTTCGGACTAGAGATCGAAAGAGAGGAGGTGACATGAGCTGCACGTTTGATTTGCTTGAATCCCCCTGGATTCCCTGTGTTCGTCGGGACGGTAGCCCTGTCGAGTTGAGTTTGCGCGGTGTCCTGTCCGTTGCTCACGAGTTGCGGGAACTGCACGGCGAATCGCCACCGGTCACGGCGTCCCTTCAGCGTCTCTTGCTGGCCGTGTTGCATCGCGCATTTGGGCCAGCGTCGCATGAAGAATGGGCCGACCTTTGGCAGACCGGGCGCTGGGATGGGAAGAAGCTGGATGCCTACCTGGACCGCTGGCGCGACCGGTTCGACCTCTTTCAACCCGAGCGCCCCTTCTACCAGGCCCCCGACGATAGGGTGAAGCCCAAATCGGTGGCCACGTTGGTCCAGGAGGTGGCCTCAGGCAACAACCCTACCCTCTTCGACCACCACACTGAGGACCAAGGGTTGACGCTGACCCCCGGCCAGGCAGCGCGGATGGTGGTTGCAGCGCAGGCCTTCGGCCTGGCTGGACTGAGCGGCCTGCCCCAGAAGTTCACCGACGGGCCCTGCGCGCGGGGCATCTGTTTTCTGGTCCAAGGGGATTCCCTGTTCGAGACGCTAGCTCTCAACCTGCTGCGCTACCCCACCAGCGAGAGTGTCCTGCCCCACAACGCTGATGATTGTCCATCCTGGGAGATGGACGATCCCTTCTGTCCCCCGCGGTCATACCCCCGTGGCTACCTGGACTACCTCACCTGGCAGAATCGCCGCATTCTTCTCTTGCCCAGGAGCACGGCGGAAGCGGTCGTCGTGGAGCAGGTGACCGCGGCGCCGGGTCTGCGGCTGGCCGCCGGTGTGTGGGACCCCATGAAGCATTACTCCGAGCCCAGGCAGGGGCAGAAGGGGGGACCCAGGTCTCTTCGCTTTCGGGAGGACCGGGCTTTGTGGCGCGATAGTGTTGCCCTTTTCCGATTCGACTCGGACCGGTTCCATCCTCCGCGCGCCTTCTACTGGCTGGGGGAACTGGTAGACAGGGGGCATCTGGATATTTCTCAGACCAGGCGCTACCTGGCCCTGGGCATGGCTACAAGGCAGGCTCGCGTTGACTTCTACCGGTCGGAGCGCATGCCACTGCCCCTGGCCTATCTGCGAGACCAGGAGCTGGTGAACCACCTCCAAGACGTGCTGGAAATGGCCGAGCGGTCGGCCCGCCAGCTCTGGGGGGCCACGCGCACCCTGGCCACTCTACTCCTTTCCCCGGAGAGCGACCTGGAGGGGGGGCGCCGACCAGCCCCGGAGGACCTGACGGGCCTTACCGGGCAATGGGCCGTGGAGCGCCGCTACTGGTCACGGCTGGAAACACCCTTCATGGAGACAGTAGAGGCCCTGCCCAGGGATCCGGAACGCACGTTGGAGCAGTGGCGCGAGATACTCCTGCGAGGTGCCAGGGAGGCGTTCGACCAGGCAGCGAACAACCTGGCTCACGATCCGAGGGCTCTGAAAGCGGTTGTTCGGGCCAGCGGTCAATTGGCGGCGGGGCTGGCCAAGGCACTGCCGGCAGAGGAGTCAGCTGTCCCGGCGTAGCCACCGCCCCACCTGCCGCACGGAGATTCATAGCGAGAGGAGGTTGGAATGAGTCAAACCGATGAGTTCATAGGCTATCTGGAGCGCCGCCGCGAGGACCGCGCCACCCTGGCGGCCCTGCGTCGGGGGCTTGGTCGCCCGCCGGGCACAGTCGCTGACATGTACCGCTACATCGTGCCCTGGCTCTCCGAGGATACCCCGCTGTGGCGTGAGGCGGCCTTCTACACCATCGCCGCGCTCTTCGCTTATCACCCAGAGGGCGGGGGAAGCGGCAATATGGGGGATCACTTTGCGCGGGCACGGCGTGGCGTGGCCGACGATACCGCCATCGAGCGCAGGTTCACAGTCCTCCTGGCTGCGCACCCAGAGGAGCTGGAGTTCCATCTGCGCCAGGCGGTCAGCGTTCTGAAATCCAAGGGCGTGTCCGTCGACTGGCGCCAACTGCTGGTCGATTACGATGCCTGGAGCCACCCTGACGGCTATGTGCAGCGCCGTTGGGCGAGGGCCTTCTGGGGGCGCCGGGCTCACGAAGAAGACAAGAACGAGGAGGAGTAGAGATGTTTGTGGAACTGCACATGATTCAGAACTTCAGCCCCAGTAACCTCAACCGTGATGACACCAACAACCCGAAGGACTGCGAGTTCGGCGGCGTGCGTCGCGCCCGCATCTCCTCGCAGTGCATCAAGAGGGCCATCCGCACCTCGCCTGAGTTCGCAGAAACCACCGGCGTCGACATCGGAACCCGCACGAGGTGGCTCAACCGCCTACTGCGTCAACGCCTCGTGGACGGCGGGAAACCGGGGACTGAGGTGGATGCGGTCCTTCCAGCGTTCTTGGGAGAGTACGCTGGCAAGCTGGACAAGGAAGGCGGTCGGACTGCCGTACTCATCTATCTGAGCGAACAAGAGCTCAGCGATCTCCCCGAGATCATGGTCGAGAACTGGGCTGAGCTCGCGGCGGAAGATAGCCGCGACGCCACGGTCAAGCGCCTGGTCAAGCGCCTCGTCAAGGGCTCCCGGGGCGTGACCAGCGCCCCCGACATAGCCCTTTTCGGGCGGATGCTCGCTGAACAACCCGAGTTGAACCTGGAGGCCGCCTGCCAGGTGGCGCACGCCATCTCCACCCACCGAGTGACCATGGACATGGACTTCTTTACCGCAGTCGACGACCTTCAGGAGAGCGAAGAGACGGGAGCGGGCATGATGGGTTTTGTCGGGTTCGACAGCGCCTGCTTCTATCGGTACTCGCGCATCGACTGGCGACACCTTGTGGAGACCCTGAGGGGTGACAAGGACGTGGCGCTGCGCACGGTGGAGGCCTTCTTGCGGGCCTCGCTGGCTGCCGTGCCTTCGGGCAAGCAGAACAGCTTTGCTGCGCACAATCCGCCCAGCCTCGCCCTCGCCGTGGTGCGGCGGGATGGCATGGGCTGGTCCCTGGCTAACGCCTTCGAGCGTCCTGTTCGCGCCGAGCGGGAGGGCGGGCTGGTGGCCCCCTCTGTCGCTGCCCTGGACCGGTACTGGGGCCGACTGTGTGACCTCTACGAAGCCGAGACCCTCTTGTCCAGAGCAGTTCTTCCCCTTGAACCCGATCTCCCGCTGGATAGGTTGGACGACGACGCCGGGGGCAACGTGGGCGAGTGGGTGGCCGCGGTGACTAACGCGCTCTCCACCGAAGAGGCATCGCCATGACCACGCTCCTATTGCGGCTGGCGGGGCCGATGCAGTCATGGGGCGTCCAGAGCCGCTTCACCGTCAGGGACACCGGCCTGGAACCGTCCAAGAGTGGCGTGGTCGGACTGCTCTGTGCTGCCCTCGGACGCCGGCGCGACGAGCCGGTGGACGATCTGGCCGAACTGACCATGGCCGTGCGCGCGGACCAGGAGGGCCTAGTCCAGCGCGACTATCACACCGCTGGCAAGGACGGCTTTCTCAGGGCCAGCGGAACGGTGGAGCGCAGGAACGTGGTGGTCTCCACCCGCTACTATCTCGCCGACGCCCGTTTTCTGGTGGGGGTGGCCGGGGAAGACTGTGACTTGCTGGCGAGGGCCCACGCCGCTCTCCGGGACCCTCACTGGCCACTTTACCTGGGCCGCAAAGCCTTCCCACCCGGGGAGCCAGTCTGGCTTCAGAACGGACTATGTGGCGACCAGGAGCTTACGGACGCTATCGCGAGGTATCCCTGGCTGGGCACCGATCCGAGGAGGCACCCAGAGCGTGTGCGCTTAGTCATGGAGGACGACTGGGGTCAGGAGATACGTGCCGACCAGCCGATTTCCTTTGCCCAGCGGCTATTCGCCCCCCGGCGCGTTCGAACCCTGTACTTGCAGACACCGCCCATGGAGGACGAGCCATGTACCTCACTCGATTGATCCTCAACCCTCGCAACCGGCGAGTTCGAAAGGAGATCGCCGATCCATATCAGATGCACAGGAGCGTCATGCGGGCCTTCCCCGACGATCTGAGCTCTGATCAAGAGCGGGTGCTCTTCAGGTTGGAGACCCCACGAGGTGGGCCACCCGTGCTCCTGGTACAATCCCATACTGAGCCCGACTGGTCGTGGCTGGCCTCTGACGATGGAGCGCGCGGATATCTCATGGTGGCAGAGGACCCCAACCCTCACGTCAAGAGTTTTGGTCTCGATTTGGAGCCTTCGCAGATTCTGGCCTTCCGGCTACGGGCCAACCCCACCGTGAAACGCAACGGGAAGCGCCTCGGGCTGTATCGCGAAGAGGAGCAGTTGGAGTGGGTTGCTCGCAAAGCCAAGCAGAGTGGCTTGCGCCTGGTGTCGGTCAGGACCAGCAAGGAGAAGGTGATGGACTGGGTGGCTCATAGAGGGTCACGGGAGGAGAACCTTCGCTTACTGTCTGTCCAGTTCGATGGGCTGCTGGAGGTTGGGGATCCCGCACGACTGCGCCAGGCTGTGGAGAAGGGCATCGGCAGCGGCAAGGGTTTTGGCTTTGGATTGCTGTCCCTGGCTAGGCCCTCTTGAGATGACGCGCACCGAGTCAGACGATGCAGTGGAGAGGTGCTGCTGAGGCGACGTCGTCGCAGCGCCTCCCCTTGAAAGGAGGTGTCGGGATGCGTGACTTGCACGAGTTGCCCAAGCTACGGGACAGCATGAGCTACTTGTATCTCGAGCATGGTCGCATCGAGCAGAAGTACAAGGCTGTAGAGTTGGTCGATGAGGAGGGGCGTACCATGATACCCGCTGCTGCTCTCACCGTGCTCATGCTGGGTCCAGGCACCAGCATTACCCACGCGGCGGTGAGGGCTTTAGCGGATAACGGCTGCCTGATCGTATGGTGTGGGGAGGATGGCACCCGCTGCTATGCGCAGGGTGGCGGGGAAACGCGCAAGGCCTACCACCTGCTCAGGCAGGCTGAGCTGGCGAGCGACCCTCAGCGGCGGCTCCAGGTGGCGCTGCGCATGTACCGTCTCCGGTTCGGCGGGCAATTGGACGAGACCCTCACTCTGCCCCAGATAAGAGGTCTAGAGGGCGTGCGGGTCCGCGAGGCGTACGCGGACGCCAGCCGTCAGTATGGAGTGGAGTGGAAGGGCAGGCGTTATGATCGGAAGAGTTGGGCGCGGGGGGACCCGATCAACCGCGCCTTGTCGGCCGCCAACGCGTTACTCAACGGCCTCTGCCACGCAGCAATCGTCTCCGGAGGTTACTCGCCCGCTCTGGGCTTCATCCACACCGGAAAGCAGCTATCCTTCGTGTACGACATCGCGGATCTCTACAAGGTAGGTGTGACCATTCCGGTCGCCTTTCAGGTCGTGGGCGAGTCCAGCGAACGGGTTGAACCCCGGGTCAGGCAGGCCTGCCGCGATGCATTCAGGGAATATCGACTGCTCAGCCGCATTCTCCCCGACATCGACTGGCTCTTGGACGTCCCAGACGCCGTGCTGTCTGCGGGACAGGAAGCGGACAGCGATGGAGCGAGGCCCGAACCGCTATGGCCCGGGCCAGAGGATGCTACCCTCGATCAGATGGTGGAGGAGGTGGCCGGTGATCGTACTGGTCTTGGAGAAGGTTCCTACCTCGCTGAGGGGTGAACTCACTCGATGGCTGCTTGAGCCCCATACAGGGGTGTTTGTGGGGCACGTAAACGCTACCGTTCGTGACCATCTGTGGCGGAAGTGCATCAAGGCTAAGCGCACCGGAGGCGTGCTACAGATCTGGTCGACGAACAACGAGCAAAGATTCACGATGCGGAGCATCGGCGAGACACAGAGGCAGGTGGTGGACTTGGAAGGCCTTCAGTTGATTCGCAAACCCTTGCGCAAAGAATAGTGTGAAGGGTATTCCCCACACGCGTGGGGGTGAACCGTCCTCATAGGCTTCTGCTACGGCCACAAGGACAGTATTCCCCACACGCGTGGGGGTGAACCGTACTGGTCCGAGCAACAGCCCGTGGTCGTGGCGTATTCCCCACACGCGTGGGGGTGAACCGCTCTTGACAATCTGTATCCGCTGCTCGAAAGGCGTATTCCCCACACGCGTGGGGGTGAACCGATTGTCCTTCATTCGGACACCGTAGTAAAGCCGTATTCCCCACACGCGTGGGGGTGAACCGCAGCTACTCCGTGGGGTTCTGGCGGGGTCAGGGTATTCCCCACACGCGTGGGGGTGAACCGCGTTGCTCACTCAGTCCGTGGGCGACCAACAGGTATTCCCCACACGCGTGGGGGTGAACCGCCCTACCTAGGCCGACTGCTCGAGGAGGTCAACAGGTCGTTCGACAAAGGTTCAGAGGACCTAGACTTTGAGATCGCGAGGACAGAGCGGGCACTAGCAAAAGTCAATCGGGCCATCGAGGCTCTGCTCGACCTGGCAGAGGGCCTTGGGTCTGTCGCGGCCGCTAGCAGGTTGAAGGCGCGCGAACAAACGAAGGCAACACTGGACGGCAGACTGCATCGCCTGCGTGCGAGGCGTGAACGTGGACGGCTGGAGGTTTCCAAAGAGGTACTTGAAGACGCAGTAGAGCAACTAAAAGGCAACCTTGCTGATGCGAGCGTGACCTCCCTCAGACGGGTGCTCAAGACTTTCGTTGAGAAAGTCGAGGTGCGGGGGAAAACGGGGACGCTCTACTACACGTTCCCTCTCGAGGCGCTGGCTCTGCCGACTCCAGCATATGTAGGAAGTACCCCCGGCGCGACTCGAACGCGCGCACACGGCTTCGGAGGCCGCTGCTCTATCCGCCTGAGCTACGGGGGCACATACGCAGGAATTGTAGCATACAGCTGGCTGTGCGGCAACCTCGCTCCTCTATCGCAGCGCGGGCCACTAACGGCACCCTCCCACGCACCCTTCTCGCTCTTCGAGGTATGAAGAGGGCTCAGAGTGCTGCCTCGTCCAAAAACAACTGCATACGGATCTCATCGCGAACCGGGATGCCAGCGAAGCCCTGCTCAAGTCCTCCGTGATGCTCCGCGATTCGGCCCGGCACCACCTGCTCGATGACAAATCCGGATCGCTGATAGAAGTACAACGCCGAGACGTCATCGTTAGAAGTGGCGACCACCACCCGAGATAGACCCAGCTTGTGAGCCTCGATCACAGCCTTTGCGAGCATGGCCGAGCCCAATCCGCGCCCCTGATACTGCGGCAGAACGTTTAGCATCACCAGGTTCATCGTGTCTCCCTCGACGGCGTAGGAGACGAACCCCACTACGTCATCATTCTTCAGGCCGACGAACGCAGGCAACTTCAAGACGTCGTATTCCCGGTCGAAGCATTCCACCCCCGTCTCGCCCCAGAAGTGGAGGGGCACCTCCTGTAACCGGACGTAGTCCTGCTCGCCAGCTGCACGCACGCTGCTGGGCTCAGGCTCTCGCTTCGCATTCCACGCGACTACCTGTACCCTGGCGTGGCGCGGACACACGAACGCTCCTGTGAGAGGGCAACCATACCACGCCGGCTCATTGCAGAACGCGCATCTCATTCAGCAACCCTCCCGCATGTCCAGTGCCGTGCTCAAGGTACTAGACGTAAGTGAGTACAGATAGGCATCTATGCGCGCGACATGGCGCTGCCCGAGGAGAGTGCCATTGGTCTCGAACCACTGCCTCACCAGCCCCCGATCATCCCACAGCTCCTCTTCGGTGACCACCAACCACACCTCAGCAATTCCCGCCGTGGCTTCTTCCAGAGCCCGGGCCACTCCCCGCGGCCCCAGACCCCTATTGGTGTATGGCGCGTCCGCCCACGCAAACTGTACATCATAGTAGTAGTCGAACACAGGTCTCCCGTGGGGGATGAGGAACAGCACCAGGTCACCACGGCCATCGGCCTGCACGTACTGGGCCACCGACCGGAAATCGGACTTGATCTTCGTATTGCCCTGCAGAGCGACGATGTACACGTTAGCTACGAGCACCAATCCCAGGCACGCCGCTCCCAGAGCGGTTGACCTTTCCCCAACAGCCACCACGCCGGCGGCAAGCAAGAGCAGAAAGGCCGGGACCACTGTGATCAAGTACCGGTCGGTGAAGATCGGCATGCCCAGGGAGATGAGGAAGAGGGCGACAACAGGCACGAGGGCATACAGTCCAAGGATGATGCTCTCCTGGTGGTGTCGGAGCAACCCCTTGACCGGGGCAGTAGCGACAGGTGCCCTGCCCCGCACGTAGAGCAGAAGACCCGCCAGCAGAAGGAAGACGAATAGCGCTATGGCCAGCAGGTTCTGATGCGGAGCCGCATTGAGACCAAAGGCAAACAACAGAATTGTCAGTATCTCGTGCAATTGGTAGAACTGATGCCCCGTGGTGAAGGGCCGCATAAGAAGCGCGATCTCCCACCGGGCGAGCGGGAGATAGGGCAATGTCAGGATGAGGAATGTCGCGAGCCACCCTTTCCAGGCAGGGCGATAGCGCGGCCAGCTCACCAAGAAGAGCACAAAGTGGAAAGGAAGCACCAACACGGCCAGCAGGTGAACGTACATGGAAGCAGCCACGATCAGCACGTACGAAGCCCACAGGAATGCGCGGTTTCGCCTCAGAGCCAGGACGTAGACGTGGGTTGACAACGCGGACATTAGAAACAGGAGGGCGTACATCTTACCCTCCTGCCCATACCAGACGAGATAGGGGGAGGTGGCGCACAGTAGAGCGGCCACCAGAGCGCCCGTCTTCCCCAGCCATCGCCGCCCAAGCAGGTACACCACAGGAACGGCGAGGACTACGCAAACGAGCGATAGGAACCTGACGCTGAATTCGCTGTCTCCCGCTACCCGGATCCAAAGATGCAGGAGGGTATAGTAGAGAGGACCATTGTGCCCGGGCGTGGTGAAAAGAGGGATCAGGGCGCTGACCTCACCGCGGGCGAAGAGAATGGCATCCATTTCATCGCGCCACAGGCTCTGGTAATCCAATCGGTACAATCGAAGACCGAACGCCAGCAGGACCAGGGACAGGAGTACAAACCTGGTGCCATGGGCATTCCCGGACGAGCCGGGCTTCATTACGTCGCCCGCAGCACGAAGGAAGCGATGACCAGAAGACCGAAAACCACGAGGGCGAGGCCGCCACAGCACAGCCACACCGAGGATAGCCCGACCACGCAGGTGTCGATGAGTACAGCCCAGGACATCCCCTCGACCGGAGAGGCATCCTCCTCACCCGCAGGCACATCAGGTGTGACCGCCTCGACAGGCACGCCATCGGAGGGAGTCGCCTCCGGAGTGGGGGAAGGCGCGGGTTGCTCTCCGGGGGTCTCGACGGGTGGGGGTTGCTCTCCAGGCGGCTCGCTGGGTGGCGCCGCCGGGGATTCCACCGGAGGCACTGGTTGAGCCTCAGTAGGCGCGGCGGTAGGAGCCGGGGACTGTACCGGGGACTGGAAAGAAGGGTACGCCAGGCTGACGCTGTTCTGAGCCAAGAGAGAGGCAACTAGGAGAGAGAAGGCAATTAGCGGTATCAGAGAAGAGGTGTAGGCGGGCCTCTTTCTCCAAAGCTCGCCGATGCTACGCCAGATCCTCACTCACCACCTCCGCCTTCTTCTGATCCTCTTCTCCACATCAAGGCCGCCCCAACAACGGCCCCAACCACAAGGATGCCCACAATCCAGGGGATGAAGTTGGGCGAAGCCGGCACCGCCACGAGAGCTGGCCCGGTCACCGTACCCTCAGCGGCACTCGGCGACCCCGTGGGACCAGGCCCCAGGGGGCTGATGGGTGACTGGAAGAGCCAGTTCACCGGATCGGGCCCCGCCGCCATCGCCAGAGATGCGATGAGCAGAGATCCCAGCACCAAAGGCAGCAAACTGATCAGCCCTTCCAGCCTCCGGACACGAGTTGCCGTCAAGCTCAGCCTTCTCACGTCGGTCACGCCCTTCTCCCGTGCACCACAGGTGCTCATCAGCAAACCAGGCACATTCTAGCCCAACCGCAGAGGGATGGCAAACACCAGGACGCCGCGGCGCCGCGCGGAGATACCAGACAGTGGAGAAGCGCGAGTGAGAATCTCACTCAATGCCGGATTTCTGTGCAGAAGGCACAAGCGCTGCCGACCAAGGTGCCGAGAGCAAGCCGCAACCTAGACGGGGCCGGACCCTCCCGACAGTCGGAACCGGTCCCCTCACTCGCCGCTCAGTTCGCCTAGGTACTTCGATTTCTGGTAGGCAGCCCAGATAGCCCGTGACAGCACCGTCCGAAAGCCACCCTTCTCCAACTGGTATAGGGCCTCCGCCGACGTGCCGCCGGGCGACGTAACCATGTTCCGCAGCTCCGCCGTATGCGCCACCGATTGCCTGGCGAAGTCCACGGAACCCCGTATCGTCTGGAGCACAAGCTGCTGGGCAATGCGGCGAGAGAAGCCCAGATGCACGCCAGCGTCGATCATCGCTTCCATGAACAGGAACACATAGGCGGGCCCCGTGCCGCTTAGAGCCGTTGCCATGTCCAGGTAGTCCTCGTCATCCAGACAGACCTCCTCGCCCAGAGCGCGGAGGATACTCTGCGCTTGGAGCCGCTGCTCGTCACTGACCGCGCTGGTGGCCGTCCAAACTGACATCCCCTCACCTATCTGGGCCGGGGTGTTGGGCATGACTCGCACGATTGCTGCGTGCCCCAGACTCTCCGCGATAACGCCGATCCTGGCACCCGCGACGATAGAGATGATGAGCCCCTCAGGTTTGATCGCTCCCTGTACCTCGCCCAACACAGAGGGAAGAACTTGCGGCTTCACAGAGAAAACGACGATCTCGGCAGCTTTGGCCGCCTCTCGGTTGTCAGTCGTAGCTCTGACCCCGTATCTCTTCGCCAGTTCCTGCCCTCTCTCCTCCCGAGGGTCGCTGGCGATCATCTGGGCAGGCCCCATCAGGTCTTCATTGAGGATCCCGCTGATCATGGCTTCTGCCATCACACCACTGCCCAGGAAGCTGAGTGTCACGTCTGCAAACTTGCTCATCTTTGCCCTCGTTGTCAAGTATTCGAAAAGCAACTATATCACCGCCGGCGTCTCTTGGCGAGGAGCACGCCAGCAGAACACCGCCCCAGACCCGTGGAGATGGAACTGGGGCGACGAGCGTGCCACCTACGGTTAGCCACCGACCGGTCAAATCACCGGGCAGCCGGTTGGTCCGTGCAAACGACCTCCATGTGCGAACGATTGACGATGATCACGTCCCCGGTGAAGGCGATGTCAGGGTACAATGTGAACACCGCCTTGGCCTCAGTAAGGGGAATGAACTGGCCCGTCCAGGCGAGAAGCATGGTCTTCAGATCACTGGTACCCCGAACGTGGAACTTCCCCGTCAGCTCGAAGGAGGACACTGTGATGAAGACGCCCCACTCCGTAGTGTCAACGTGCTTGAAGAGTCGGCGCTCGGCGGCATCACCGCTCTGCACACCGCTGACGGCGAATAGGATGCACTGTTTGTCTATCAAGGCTGAGTCGTGGGCCGCCACGACCTTACTGGGGGTGAGAAGTCTCAGGATTCGAACGTCCATCAACTCCACGGACGACGTCAGGTCATCGTTCAAGACGTCAGTCAGCCTCTGCCCGCCCAGCTCAGCGGCGCCCACAATCCGATGCTGGTGGGTGAAGAACTCTACCGTCCTAGGCTCGTCGGTCATCGCCATACCTCGCTGTCAGCCCGCTGCTTCCCTACCTGCCCTCATCCCATCAAGACCACCGCGCCCGGCGCATGCTCCCTCTCCAAAGTCCCCGACAGCATCACGGGAACCTGTCTATCCAACGTGATCTCTGTCGAAGTGATCCGGCAAGTGTGCGCGTACACCTCCACGCCGTCAGCGGCCACCTCTCTCAACACCTCCCCGAAGAGTGGATCCGACTCGTCATGTGGGGCGAAAGCCGCTGCATCCTCCCTCTGTATGACAAAGACCACGGCCGCGCGCATCCCCTCCTCACGCGCGCGTCTCAACTCCCTGAGGTGACGTCGGCCCCGCTCCGTTACCGCATCGGGAAAGCGCCCGATACCGTCCTTGACCAGGGTCACCGACTTGACTTCCACCAGACACGAACCGTCGCCATCCTCAGCCCCCAGGAGGAAATCCAGACGACTCTCTCCATACCCAACCTCTCTCCTGATCATGCTCATCCCAGCGAACTCAGACAAGCTTCTCCTCTCAAGTGCTTCCTGGAAGAGCTGGTTCGGCAAGCGAGCATCGACGGACACCAACGTGTGTGGCAGTCGCACCATCAATAGATCGTAGTCTGTCACGCGATGCGGCGCCCTCGCCTCCCGCACGAGCACTTGCTGCCCGGGCGACAGCAATTCGCTCAAGCGGCCCGAATTCGGCACATGCACCGGCACCTCTTCGTCTGCCAGGCGGACCCTGGCTCGAAATCTGTTCTCTCTGACTACGAAGGAGCCCTCCAACAAAGGTCGGTGGATTCTCATCTCATGTTGCCGCCTGTCGCAGCCCGGTAACATGAACTGCGCCTCTCGCCCGTGGAAGTCGATGAATCCTGGCCGATGAGCCATCGATCTGTGGCGAGATCGGCAAAGGTTGCCCCCTAGCTCCTTCTGTCTTCCGGAGCAGGCCAGTACAGCTGGGCCTTGTCCCTATTGATAAGTACCACCTGTCCACGCCAAATCACCTGAGGATTGGGTGTGTACACCAGGCGCGCCTCGGTGATTGGTATGAGAGTGCCGGGAAAAGATGCAATCGCGCGCAGCACGTTGCCGGTCCTGGCGACGTGTAACTGGCCTCTCACCGCAAAGGGAGGCACACTTGCCACCACCTCGTGTCGCTCCTTGTCCACGCGCTCCATCGTCCTCCGCTCTCCTTCACCTCCCAAAGAGACGCTGGGCGCCTCATGAGGTATGGCAGCGATGATAGCATCCCTGTTGACCAGTGCGTACTCAAGGTATACTTCCGGACTCTCTAGGGCGTGCAGCGACTTGAGTGTGACGTTCTCCACCGACCGGATAGGCTTGTCTCCTAGATTGAGCCAAGTTGAGAAGCGCCTGCCCCCCGTCTCCACCTAGCCCACCAGGTGATGCTCTTCGGTAAGGATCTCCACCTTGGTCAATGGATGACGATCCCTCTCTTCCATCGTACCTACCCCCTCCCCATCAATCAGCGGAGCAAGATCGCAAGCAGGAGAACCTTCTCCCTCCGCTCCCTAGGCGCCATCCACCAACCGGCGCAAATCATCCTCGCCTATGATGGGTACACCCAATTCCTTCGCCCTCTCAACCTTGGCGCCACCTGGTCGTTCACCCGACAGCAGGTAGCTGGTGTTTCGACTGACGCTTGAGGTCACGCGCCCCCCCTGGGCCTCGATGTATTCGGCGGCGACTTCCTGGCTCATGGTGGGCAACGTCCCGGTGATGACGAAGGTCTGGCCAGTCAGAGGGCCTTCCTCCCTGGCCTCCTCCTCGGCTAGGCGCGTCATGCGTACATCCGCTCGCCGCAGCTTCTCTATCAACCGGCGGTTGCGCCCCTGAGAGAAGAAGTCCACCACGCTCTGCGCCGTGTGAGGGCCCAGCCCCTCTATCTCCTCCAGCCCCTCCTGGCTGGCACCCATCAACTCGTCCATAGAAGCGAAGTGCCTGGTCAGGAGCTGCGCCACCACACCTCCCACCCCTCGGATGCCCAGCCCGGTGATCAGGCGCCACAATGGCCTGTTCTTGGAGGCCTCAATGGCCGCGAGCAAGTTGTCGGCGCTTTGGTCCGCGAACCCCTCCAGCGAGAGAAGGTCATCGCGCCTCAGGTAGTAGAAGTCCACAACGTCCACCAACAGCCCATTCTCCACAAAGGCCTGCGCCAGGCGCTCGCCGAACCCCTCGATATCCATCGCTCCTCTTGACGCGAAATGCCCGACGCGGCCCACGAGTTGCGCGGGGCACGAAGCGTTGATGCAGTAGTACATCACCTCATCCTCGGGCTTCACCACCTGCTCTCCGCACGCCGGGCAGGTCTTCATCATCTCGAAGACTTCCTCCTGCCCCGAGCGCAGCTCCGTAAGAGGCGCAACCACCTGGGGTATGACATCCCCGGCCCGCTTGACGATGACCGTGTCCCCCTCGCGAATGTCCTTACGATGTATGTCCGCTTCATTATGTAAAGTGGCGTGCCGAATGGTCACTCCACCCACCACCATCGGCTCCAGCTCGGCGTAGGGGTTGAGACTCCCCGTGCGCCCGACGTTGACACCGATGCGCACGAGCCTGGTGATCCCCTCGTGTGCCGGGAACTTGAAGGCGATGGCCCAGCGAGGTGCGTGCGATACCTCCCCCAGAAGATCCTGTTGCTCTAGGCTATCAACCTTGATCACCACCCCATCCGCGTCGTAGTTCAAGTCGTCTCGCTGCGCCATCCACTGGCCGTAGAGGTCCAACACCTCGTCTAGAGTGTCGCAGCGCGCTATGTTCGCGGCTGTGGGAAAACCCATGCGTCTGAGGAACGACAAGGCATCGCACTGCGTCGCCAGACTCGCGCCCTCCACCTCCCCCACGGCGTACATGAAGACGCTCAATGGCCTGGTGGCGGTGATCGAAGGGTCGAGCTGCCTCACCGAGCCCGCGGCCGCATTGCGCGGATTGGCGAAGGGCCTCTTTTCCTCCGCTTCCCTGCGTTGGTTCATCTGATCGAAGCGGTCTCTGGGCATGTATACCTCGCCTCGCGCCTCCAGATAGCGGGGTGGAGATTCATCTCCCACGACGGGGATTCTCAGAGGGATGGCGATGATGGTCCTCAGGTTCTGTGTGACGTCCTCTCCCACGAACCCATTCCCTCGCGTCGCCCCCTGGACAAGGAGCCCGTTCTCGTATCGCAGTGAGACCGCCAGGCCGTCGATCTTGGGTTCGACGGTGTAGTTCACACCAGCACCGTTGCCCAGGAGTCTCAACACGCGCTTCTCCCAGGCTCGCACCTCTTCCCCATCGAAAGCGTTGTCCAGACTCAATAGCGGCCGTCGATGCTGCACCTTCTCGAACTCCGGTAGCGGTTCAGCGCCGACCCTTTGCGTAGGCGAATCCGGGGTGACCAGCTCTGGATGGGCGGCCTCAAGCTCCTTCAACTCCACCATCAGTGCGTCGTACTCGGCGTCGCTGATCTCAGGATCGTCGAGCACATGGTAGCGATAAGAGTGATAGCGAACCACCTGGCGGAGTCGCTCTACGCGCTCCCGAATCACATCGTCGGGGATCATGGACCACCTCAAGAAGCTGAACCGATAGGTGCCCAGTGTCTAGGCGAAGGGCAGAGGAGGTTCTTGGGCGGCATTATACCACAGTCTACCAAGTTGCTCAATAGCATACACGCTGGCAGGTAGTGCCACATCCCCGGGGCCGCCAATGCACGCCGGCCTGGCCTGCTGGCTGACTCCGTGGCCCGGTGGCACGGACCAACGAGAAGCAGCGGGAATCAGGCTTGGACCTTGATGTAGCCGGAAGAGCGAGTAACGAGTCCCAGCGCGTGGGACAACGAAGGCGTCTCGCGAAGTTGGGTGGGGCCCGGCCGGAACCTCTAGCCGCCGAAGAAGTGCATGATGACCAACGGTGTGATGTGCACCTCCGCCACGGCAGCCAGGAACAGCAAGGGCATCACCAGGAGGACGAAGATCTTGATCAGGTCAGAGATGGATAGCAGCACGCTCTCGCTGATGGTGAACCCTGAAGGCGGCGACATGATGGACGCCCCGAAGCGGAGACTGAAAGCGGTGGCCAGCACGACGGCTGGCAGCTCGAAGATGCCGTGCGGCAAGATGAACGCCAGCAGAAAAAGGAGCGGACTGAGGCCCAGAAAGCCAACCTCACCAGCGAAGAAGCCAACCAATAGCATGGGGGCAAGCATCAACAGCAGGGGCGCCGCACCGAACGAAAGCGGAGTGGCTGCGATCCCTATGCCCAGCACCCGCAGATTGTGCACGAATATGCTGCGGGGGTCGAAACCAGGTAGGAAGCCCGCGTCGGGCACGCTCGCTGCGAAATCGACGTCTGTAATACCCTGGAAATCGATCAACCCTGCGGGAAGCGGATACCGGAAGGCGAACAGCCAACCGCCAGCCATGGCAGCGAGCATCACCACCGTGACGATGACAATGGGCACTTTCTGCAAGCTCAATAGCTGCGGCACGTCTCTGGTGTACAGGCGCTTGACCGTCAGTCGCTCCGCCGGGCCATCTCTTGGCAATCGCACCGAGGCCGGGACGCAGGCAAAGAGATGTTTGAAAGTCCTCCACAGCGCGGGCACGTTGAACTCATCGAACTCCCGTGAGAGCAGTTCCTCTCGATTGAAGATGCGCATCCCGGTCCGGATGAGCATCAGGTCGATCATCAGCAAGACCACCGCCATCGCCCACAAGACCTCATAGTCGCCCCAGAAGAGGAGCACCGCCTCGACCTGGAGCAGAAGTGCCATGGGGATGATGATGAAACTGGCCAGCAGGTTGGCGGCTCTCACACTCGTGGTCTGACTGGAGACCACCACCGCCCCAGCGACCATGACCACGGCCTCCATGGTGGTCAATACGAGGATCAGGACCAGGACGGTGCTGGAGATCACGTAGTCACTGTACATCATCAGTCCCACGTAGTACATGACTATGCCCAGGTAGCTGGCCAGGACCGGCAGTATCATGGAAGAGAGGAGCTTGCCGAGGTACAACTCCCCATCGGAGACGGGCGTGGAGAGGAGAGGCTCTATGCTGCGCCGCTCCCGCTCGCCCACGAAACTCTCCAGGGCGATGACCAGAGAGAAGGAGATGGGGAAGAAGCCGACGATCATCAAGGAAAAGGGGACCAGCCGGCCCATGATCACCCTCGCGTTCTGGCCGGCGCCCCAGGCAACAGCGACTTCCGCTGCCAGTCCCGACGTGACCGTCATCAGCGCTGGAAAGATCAAGGTCAACAAGATGATGGGCGTGACGATGCGCCAGTCCCTCAGGCTGTCGCGCATCTCACGACGGGTGATGATCAGGGCATGGGAGAGCACGCTCACTCCTCCACGATGCGTAGATACACCTCCTCGAGGCTACGAGAGACCTCGCTGAGGGTGACGATGTTCGCGCCTTCCTCTGCCAGGCGACGAACCAGCACCGGGTTGGTGTCGCCAGGCTCCTGCGCCCGGTACCGGACCCAGGTGTCGCCCTTCTCCTCGATAGTCACCAGGTCCTCGATAGCGGGAAGAAGCCCGTCCAGGGGCTGACCGAGACGCAGCTCCAACAAGGGGTTCCCCAGAAGTTCTCTCTTCAACTCTGGCGGAGTCCCCAACGCGATGATCCGGCCCTCCTTGATGATGGCGATACGGTCCGCCAGGGTCTCCGCCTCCACCAGGTTATGCGTGCACAGAATGACGGCCCGGTGGGAAGAACGCAGTTCGGCAATAGCGTCTCGCACCATCTTGGCGCTCTGTGGGTCCATGGCCGAGGTAGGCTCGTCGAGGAACAGCACCTGAGGGTCGTGGAGCAGGGCCCTGATGAGGGCGACCTTCTGGCGCATGCCCTTGGAGTACTCGCCGAGGCGCTGATGCCGGGCATGCCACATCCCAAAGCGCCTCATCAGCTCTTCGATGCGCTCTTCGCGCTTGGGCCTGGGCAGGCCCTGCAATTCACCGAAGAAGTGAAGATAGGAGTCGGCCTGCATACGGTGGTACAGCCCGGGAAACTCTGTAAGCAGGCCCACGACGCCGCGCACCTTCCTGGCATCGCCTACGACGTCGTACCCGGCGACGTCGGCCCGTCCCGAGGTAGGTTTGAGGATGGAGCCCAGCATGCGTACCGTCGTCGTCTTGCCCGCCCCGTTGGGCCCCAGCAGGGCCAGAATCTCCCCAGCATCCACCGACAGGGTGAGTTCTCGCACGGCGACGAACTCACCGAACTTCTTGGTCAATCTCTCGGTCCGAATGAGGGCCATCGTTGCTCCAGTACTCAAGTATACCTGTTGTATCCCCGCGTGACAATGGCCCATTGGTACGGCCCCGGTTCGATGTGCCTACTGTCGACCGGCAAACATATCTACTCCAAGACGCCGGGTTTCAGGTGGATTCATGCACGCACCGCTGGTTGAGGCACGCCTTTGTTCCGGGTACAGAGCAGGTAGTTCGCCTCTTCAAAACGGGCCTCGCGCCTAGTACACTGAAATCGGAAAGAACGGAGAAAGGAGACAAGCGAAATGTTGTCCTTAGAACTGGTTGGAGTGTTGGGGATTGCCTACGCGGCCCTGGTGTACGCCGTGGTCAGGACTCAACTGGCCAGGAGTGAAGTCCAGGCAGAACCGCAGCTCGAGAAGAGCGCCTTGACCCCCTCGGGGAAAGGCCGGTAACTGGGCACGATGATGGCCCTGATGGCGGCCTGGGCTTCCGTCAGGGCAGAGAATGCTGGAAAGGCGGTGAAGGAAATGCTATCGCTGGAGCTCATTGGGATCATCAGCCTCCTCTTTGGCCTCATCGTGTACGGCATGGTCGCTACGTACCTGGAGCTCAGGACCGTCACAGCGGCGGAAAGGGACGCCGAGCCTCAGAAAGGCGTCAAGACGGCGTAACACCGGGTCTGCATGGTGCGCCGGGCTCAGCCCGGCCACCATCGTTCGAGGAGGTGACTGCAATGCTGAGCTTGGAGATAATCGGAGTACTGGGTGCCCCGCTTACGCTTGTGACCTCTGCCATGGTCCGCACACAGCTTCACAGCCGGGGGCTGGCCGTACGTGGCGCGGAAGCGCAAGGTGCCACAGCATAATCTACTTGATGTTCGACTCAGCATCGGGTGACGGCCCGAACAGCGACAACTGGTTGGTCTCGGAGCGATAGTTGAGGAGAATCACCCGCTCCATCAAGATGACAGTTCTGCAACCAGAAAGCGATGATTCGGGCCGCCCCTTTCGCCGACGTATGACCGGCGTGCGGTCAAGTCCGGCGAATGGAAGACGTAGTCGATCCGCATCAATGGAAAAGGAGTGGCCACGAACAAGGCTTCCCTATCGGGAAAGGTGTGCCCAAAGCCCCAGCCAGCCTCCCGGTGGGCATCACGTAGAACGCCTGTCAACGCCAGGTAGCTGGTCGCCTGGTCCGTCATGTTGAAGTCTCCCGCCAGAACAACCTTCCCCTCCAGAGCATCTAGCTCCTCTAAGAGGCGTGCCATCTCCCGATCCTGTATCGTTGTATCGTACCCCGCTGGAACCAGGAGCCGCGAGCCACCACGACGAACCGCAAGATGAGGCGGCTGGAGATGCACGTTGAACAAGTGGATGTCTTCCCCGCCCAGATCGACCACCACACGCTGAGAGAGATGTGTCCCCTCCACCAGGGGATAGACCTCATTGTTGGCCAGAGGATAGCGGCTGAGGACCGCGCAGCCCGCGTACCCGTCTGGGGTGGGGTGCACGGCCATGTACGGATACCGATGAGCGAGGGAGTAGAGCGCCTCCCCCACCTCGGGAGAAACCTCCTGTAGCGCGACGACGTCAGCGTCCTCAGTCTCGATGATCGACAGTATCTCCTCCACTCCAGGGTCGCCCCTGGTCACGTTGTAGGTCATGACGGTCAAGGTGTCTTCACTCAGCCCGGGCACATTCGTCGCATGAGGAAGGAACAGGTGCCCATACAGGAGGAAGAAGATCACGCAAGGCAGACTGATGACGATCTTGCTCGCCCTGGACTTGGAGATCAGAATCAGCGGCACCAGCAACAGCAGTGGAAGGAAGAGGTAGGGGAGGAAGTTGGCCACCAGCCTCACGGGCCACGCGTCCCCCAGAGGCGTTCTTTGCCAGAGCAGGAAGCCCAGCAGCGCGGCAGTGTACACGTTGCCGACCCCCGTAATGAAACCTCCCAACCTCTGCTTCATCCCTTCCTCCGGATAGTGCCGTAGCATAGAAAGAGCGAAGGTCATCCTGACACTGCACATCCATCGTACAGGCACGCCTTCGCCAAGGGCGCATTGTATCACAAGGCTGGCGCCGTGGCAAAACCACAATGGCACGGGGTAAGTCGAGCACTGGCCGCCCCAGTCGCAGCCACTTTGCCCAACCCTCTGCCTGCATTATAATCGCTGTAGAGCATACCGCTCAGCAGGGGGCGGCAGCACAACGCACGTGGCGCCCGTCCATCGAACGCAGCCAACATGACCAGAGAACGAACCAACACCACAGCCAGCGAACACTGGACACCTGTCAGGGGCCGGAAGGAGAGCCAGGCCCACGTCCCACGCCACTCAACGACATTGTCGTTTCTGTCTCGGTTCATGGCGCTCGTACTGCTCTTCGCCACCACACTGGCCTGCGCGCGTACGCCTCCCGCTGAGGACATCGAGACGACCCCCCTCCCCAGCGCGGCCTCACCGCAGACACTCAGCGCGACAGAGGGCCCACCGGCTGCCACACCCACACCGGCGCCCTACGTCCACCTGGTGGAGCCTGGCGAGACGCTGGACTACATCGCCGCCAGCTTCGGCTGCTCCGCCGACGACATCATCCTGGCCAACCGTCTGGATAACCCACACAGCCTCCAGGTCGGGCAGCGGCTGATCCTTCCTCCCCTCGATCTGCCGTCCGGCCCCGCCACTCCACTCCTGCCCGACAGCGGGTTCGTCTACGGGCCCTCCAGCCTGGGCTTCGACACGGAGGCCTTCTGCCACACGCGGCCCGGATACCTCAACACCTACGAGGAACTGGTGGACGGCGAGGTGCTAACCGGGCCCCAGATCGTGGAGTTGATGGCCCGGCGGTACAGCATCAGCCCGCAACTTCTGCTGGCCATGATCGAGTATCAGAGTGGCTGGGTGGATAATCCCAACCCTGTGGGGTGGGCGCTGGAACACCCCCTAGGCACGACGGAGGAAGGACAGGCCACGTTGCTGTATCAGCTGGCATGGGCCACAGACCGCCTGAACGAGGGGTACTATGACTGGAAGGGCCGCGGCAGAAGCATTATTCACCTGCTCGGAGGGAAGCGCGCCAAGTACGATCCCGGGATCAACGCCGGCACGGCAGCAATACAGTACTTCCTGGCCTACAACGCCTCCTGGGACGAGTGGGAGACCATCTGCGGCGATGGACCGGACTCCTTCCTGACCACCTACCGCGGACTGTTCGGCGATCCCGTCGCCCGGTCTCCTAATCCCAGTGTGCCTGTGGACCTGCAACAGCCCGATCTACGCTTGCCCTGGGAAAGCGGATACACGTGGTACCTCACCGGCGGCCCCCACGGGGCGTGGAACGACGGCAGCGCCTGGTCCGCTGTGGATTTCATCACGCCGGAACAGCTGGGATGTCAGATCTCCGCCCAGTGGACGGTGGCGGCAGCCTCCGGTCTGGTGACCCGCAGCAAGGATGGAGTAGTAGTCATAGACCTGGATGGAGACGGACACGAGGAGACGGGGTGGAACCTGTTCTACATGCACGTGGCCGCCCAGGACCGGGTGCCCGCTGGGACCTTCGTTGACCAGGGCCAGCGCCTGGGCCACCCTTCGTGCGAGGGCGGCTATTCCACCGCCACACACCTGCACTTCTCGCGCAAGTACGATGGAGAATGGATCCCCGCAGATGGCGCTTTCCCCATGGTCCTATCCGGCTGGGAAACCCACGCCACCAGCGAATCCTACGAAGGGAGCATGACCAGGGAGGGTTTGGTCCGCACCGCCTGCGAATGCCGCGAAGACGAGATCAACGGCCTCACCGCGGAATAGAGCCCTTTGCCTTCACCAAGTAGACGCTCGGCATGCCGTGCGTCTACGCTCTATCTCACCCACCTGTCTTGAACCGAGACGTCAGTGTCACAGAGAGCAAGCATCCTGAGTAGCGGCGGAGCGACGCGGAGCGGCGTATCGAAGCCTGCCCTGAGCCAGGTCGAAGGGGGTGCACCTGGCAGCCGCGCCGCCCTTGACGCGCAGGGCTTGCGCATGGCATGGATCCCCGCAGCTACGGTAGTTCCCCTCCCTTGAGGGGAGGGGTTCAAGGGAGGGTGGGAACTGGTCCGCACCGCCTGCGAATGCCGAGAGGACGAGATCAACGGCCTCACCGCGGAATAGAGCCCTTTGCCTTCACCAAGTAGACGCACGGCATGCCGTGCGTCTACGCTCTATCTCACCCGCCTGTCTTGAGCCGAGACGTCAGTGTCTCAGAGGACAAGCATCCTGAGTAGCTGCGAAACGAAGTGGAGCAGCGTATCGAAGGAAGCGGCTCCCTGCGATCCGATAATGGTTCCCCATAGATAGCGCTTCGCGTTGCCCGCATGCTTCGATACAGTCCTTCGGCCCATCCTTCGACAGGCTCAGGACGCAGCTCAGCATGCTCCCTCGGTGTGGGGCACCGAGCTTGTGTGACCCGACGGCGCGCTCTCGGTCTGCCCCGCGCGACCGCTATCCAGTCCCGTAGGGACTTCCCATTTCAGCGCTGGAATTCATTCCGGCGCTACCCGGCCCCAAGCAACCATCCTGAGCCGCGTATCGAACCCTGCCCTGAGCCAGGTAGAAGGCGGCGCGCGTGGCGTGAACCCCCGTCGCTCCTTTGGTTCCCCTCCCTTGATGGAAGGCCTGTCCTGAGTTCATCGAAGGAGGCTCAGGGGGGGTGAAACCGTGGCTAGGTTCCGTGGCACTCAACCGACTGCTACCGCAGCCAGAGCTCCGCCGCTTCGGGATGCTCTTGCCTGGGGATGAGGGCTATGGCATCATGAGGGCAGACCGCCCTGCACACACCGCAGCCGAAGCACCTCACGGGATCGATGTGAACCTTCTCCAGCGCTGACGAGTAGAACTGGGCGGCGAACTGGCATTGCTGCATGCAAGCTTTACATCCCGTGCAGAGATCCCAATCAACCTGGCTGATGTACTCACCCCGGAAGAAGGAATGGGTGCCGCTCTTATCAAGGTAGCGCCTGTATGGCCTGCAATCGCGATCGCAGTTGCACGCTATGCAGATGTAGGGCGTTACGCCCGTCCACACAGTGTGCATCAGCCCTTCTTCGTCGTATTCGCGAAGGGCAGCCTTGGCCTCGTCTTTGTCCAGCACCTCCAGCGACGAAGCGGCGTCGGGAAACCTGCCCAGCACGCCCCACTTGTCCACTCCTAGGCCAAAACAGTATCGCTGGTCCTTCCTCCCGGTCGTGACGAACCGGCATGCGCACGCCATTCTGGTGACTGAGTCCGCGATGTCAACCACTTGTTGAAGGTCTTCAATGGGGACGACCTGACCGAACTGCTCAACTTTCCTACCCCTCACGTACTCATCTACGCCGGGTTGAGCGTCAGCAGGCTTCGCGGGCTCCGCCGGCGCCTTGGGCACACCGGTGGCCGCGGGCGCAACCTCGTGCTCGAAGTACTTGGCCAGCCACTCGGAACGGGTGGATGCCTTCACGATCTCCTTCTGACTGGAGGAGAGTTCGTGATGGAGCAGCTCCTCGGAGTAGTTCTTCATCTGCAGGTACCACTTCTTTCCCTCTCCATGTGTCGTACAGAACTCACACACGTCGTTCCTCCTTTCTCATCTAGCGGTTGCCGCGAGCCACGGGTCGCCCACCATCTTAGGCCGAGATCGCGGCGCCCGCAGGCTACGATACAAGCCTTCGGCCCATCCTTCGACAGGCTCAGGGCGCAGCTCGGCATGCTCCACAACTGTGCCCACACCAAGCATCCTGAGTAGCTGCGAAACGAAGTAGAGCAGCGTATCGAAGGGTGCGCTTGGTAGGGATCTTCGCAACCATGGTGGTTCCCCTCCCTTGACGGGAGGGGCAAGGGGAGGGTGAACTCTTGGAACCGCTTTCTCCTGGAGCGCCTCGGTACCGCAAAGCACCATGCCTCCTCTTCTTCACCCCCACCCAAGCCCTCCCCCCTCGAGGCGGAGGGCCGCCTTGGATCACCGCGCCACCTCGATCCAGTCCCGTAGGGACTTCCCATTTGTAGCGCGGGAATTCATTCCGGCGCGACCGGGTCAAGAGCAAGCATCCTGAGTAGCTGCGATACGAAGTAGAGCAGCGTATCGAAGGGTGCTCTTGGTACGGATCGTCGCAACCATAGTGCTTCCCCTCCCTTGACGGGAGGGGGCAAGGGGAGGGTGAACTCTTGAGAAGACCTTCTCCAAGTGCGCCTCGGTACCGCAAAGCCCCATGCCTACTTGTTCTTCACCCCCACCCAAACCCTCCCCCCTCGAGGGGGAGGACTTCCTTGGATCAGCGCGGCGAATCGGATGGGTTGCCTGATCGGGGTCCGATAGTGGCCCCACATACCGGACCTACATCCCACGCTCCAGCGCACGCTTGAGGGTGTCGCCCCGCAATCCCTGGCGCAGGGCCTCCAGAGCAAGGATGTCGGTGGTGGGGATGTTCCCCAGGTTGATATTGTTGCCAAAGCGTAGAATCAAATACTGTTGCTGATTCTTGATTGGTGCCTCCCACATCACCCTGTCCAGATCGGCGACGCCCGACACGATCTGATCCACCTCCCGCTCGTTCACGGCGCCGGACTTGTCGAACACGCCCACGCCCTTACCAGCCTCTCGGGCTTCGATGATCACTTGAACGGCACCCAAATCCACATCGTGGGCGATCAGGCGGCGCATCTCGGCGACCGCCACCTTCTCGTCGGGGCTCTTCTTGCCTACCTCGGTAAGGACTTTGAAGCCCCTGTCCAGGGCGCGCTTGATGCAATCGCCTCGGGATTCGTCCGTCATTTCCATCGTACCATCGGAGACCTCGACCGCCGTGAAGCCCAGTTCCTTGGCCCGCTGCAGGTAGTCAGCATACCGGTCCTGCCATACCGCCACCTCCAGAAACGTCCCACCCGGGTAGATGTCCACCCCGGCGCCAGTCACGATCTCCACCTTTTCCCGCAGCACCTCCTCGTCGTAGAAGGCCGAGGTGCCAAAGGAGAACTTGAGGAAGTCGACGTAGTCCGCCGCCGTGGCCATGAGATCCTCGGTCGCGCGCGGGCCCAACCCCTTGTCCAATAGCATCGTGAACCCGCTGGAGCGCGGCTTCATGCTACGCCCCGGCTCCGGCATACGGAACACCCCTTCCCACGCCTTCTTGGTCATCTGTCAATGCCCTCCATGCTCGATTTCGGTCCGGCTAGAACCGTCTTGGCCTGCTTGATCTGCCAGTTGGGGGCGGCGACCAGTTGTGCGGCCGCCTCCCAACGGGTTTGTGCCAGTGCGGGGCTGTCGAGCCCCGTCACCGGCAGTTCCTCGTACAACAGAGCAGTGGCCCCGATCTTCTCCGAGGCGCTCTCGAACAGCAGTCGCGTCAGCGTGCGCGGGCCGTCCACATCGTGCACGATGGCCTTCTCGCGGCCGGCCTCGATCCGCGGAAAGACGAAAGACAGAGTCGGGTTGACCAGTTCCGCCTTCTCCGTCGTAACATCGTGGAGACTGACGCTGATCTTGGCCTCCCAGGGGTTCTCCACCTCCGGCAGCTCCAACCCCAGACGCTGGGCGGCCTCGGGGAAATCGTACACGAAGCTGCCCACCCGTATGTTGTCCACCAGCGCGCCGCGCTGGAAAACCACGCCCTGCGGCTCAAACCGGAAGTAGGTCATCTCGGTGCTGAAGACCTGGTATCCCCGCGCCAGCGCTTCGAGCAGATAGACCGTCTTCCCCGCCCCAGCCTTGCCCACGACAACCACCAGCTCGCCTTCCTGCGGTTTGTAGATAGCGGCGGCGTGCAGGCTGAAGATACCCCGCCTCTCCTGTACGGTCAATGCATAGCGGAAGAACAGTCCCAGGTTGCCCAGCAGTGACCACCGCCGGTCACGGCCCTCGCGCTCCAGGCGACTCAGGTCGCCCAGAACGAGCAACTCCTGCCCGCTGATCTCTATCTCCAAGGGCAAACGGGGATCGTCTAGAAAGTGGCAGTAGGCGTCCATTCCCGCGGCGTACGGGATGTGCTGGACCTCGCACCAGTTGGTGATCTGGGAATGGATCTCGCCTGGCTCGAAGTACTCAGGGTTGGAGATCAGGTCCTCCGTATTGGACCCCAGGCCATAGTTGATCCCCAGTATCTCGAGCCCCCGGGTGTGGGGCCAGCGTGTCGGTTGACTGGCCACTGTCCCAGCTCCTTCGTCCACGACTCCAACGCACGGCGTTACAGGGTGGCTTGCTTGTTTGATCACGGCTGTATCTCTACAGCGTCACCAGACTCCCCATCAGAGTGATAGCCACAAAACTGATCACCCCCACCACCAGCGCCGCGCCAAGGCCAACGATGAAAGGCTTGATCCCCAGTCCTCTGAAAGCCCGGAAGTCGGTGCTCAGCCCGACCCCCGCCAGCGCCACCACCAGGAGGTTGCCGGCCCAGGTCTTGATGAAGCCCACGATGTTGGCCCAGGCCGCGTCGTCCCACAGCCCGAAGGCGTTCCTTCCGGCGTTGATCCCAGCATCGCCAAGGGATCGAATCACCGCCATCGCCAGGAATCCCAAAATGAAGAGGGGCAGCAGCTTGAGGACACTGATCTTCTTGTCGGCGCTCTCACCGGGACCGGCCATCTTGCGGGCGTAGTAGAAGGCCATGAAGGGAATGACGGCAGCCATGAACACGTTCCGCACCAGCTTGGTCACCGTGGCCACATCCAGGGCCAGGGGCGCCCCGAATACGTCCGCGTACACCTTGGCGGAAGCCACTACCTGAGAAGTATCATGGACCGACGTGCCCAGGAAGAGCCCCACCTTCATAGCAACACCGGCGAAGATCACGTTGGCCACGTACGGGTACACCAGGGTCGCCAGCAGCCCGAAGATGGTGATCACCGCCACCGCATAGGCCACCTCTTCCTCCTCCGCGTCGATGGCGGGGCCGGTGGCCACGATGGCCGAGACCCCGCAGATGGAGGTGCCCACGGCGATGAGGGTCCCCAGCCTCTCGGGGAGGTTGACCCATTTGTTGATACGCGTGGTGAAGAACAGGGCGCCCAGGATACAGAAGACGACGATGGGCACGCCGAAGACCCCCAGCTGGAACACGTCGAAGATGGTGAGGCGGATGCCCAGCAAAATGATTCCCAGCCGCAGCACCTTCTTCACGGTGAACGAGAACCCGGGCTTGAGCACCTGGGGCAGCGGCACCAGGGCGCCTATGATCAGCCCCAACAGAATGGCCAGCATCACCGGCGAGACAGGCGTCTTATCGAAGCCCAGCAACGTCACGCCGAAGAACTGGCTCAGCCAGATACTGAGCGCAGCGAGAAGGACGGCCACCAGCAGGCCCGGCAGCAGCGAGGGGACCTGGTCCACGGTGACGCCCAGCAGGTTCTTCTCCCAGGCGCTCATCTTGCGTGTTGTTCTTGTATTGCTCACGATGCTGACTCCTGCGTCATTGTCGTACTAATGGGATCATAGGGCAATCGACTTGCTCACACGAACGCGCTAGGACTGAAAGCGCCTCATAGGGTGACGTCCTTCGGCTGGTTCACCCGCGGAGTGCGCAAACTGGTGGTGAACTCGACCATTCGTCAGGAACAGAAGCGCGCCATCGAATCAGGCCGCCGAGCGGAGCCAAACGGTGTTCGCCAATAGGGGAGAGCGGTGGCTGATACGCCTCGGATGTGCGGGGCGATCATGAGAGCCATTCTAGCCAAGATGTTCGACGGTACTTGGCGTGCTCAACATCCACCAGCCAGATCTGCAACTCCGGGAAGGCCTTAGCAATCCGCTTCCAGGCCTCCCGGTGCTGGGCTGCTCGCGCCGGGAGACCGATGCCAAACTGCACCGGCATAGCTATCACACAGTGATCGGCCCCGTCATTCAGCCGTGACGCGACTCGGAAGAACGCCTCGTAGAAATCCTTCGCCCGCGATGCCCCAGACTTCTTGTACCCGATGACCTCAATGTGCCAATCCTCGGTGGCTGCAGACGCCACCACATCCACGCCCGTCTCGCCATACGCCCTCGATGGACTGAGCCGGTAGCCCTCTGCCTGGAGTAGTGACCTCAAGCACACTTCGGTGTCCTTGTTGCCAACTGATTTCGCCATATCGCCCTCGCAGATGTCGAATCTATTGGATCGGCATTGTCCCTTCTGGCCGGGAACTCGGGGCGGCCATCCAAGCAACCATGCCCACGGCGTACCCCCCGGTGTCTTTCACTACGGCATGTCCACAACCCAAGGGCCGCGACACTCCAAAAGGGGATCTCTCTGCTGTTCGGGCCAGGTGACCGCGACAACGCTGGCGACATCGCCGGCCTCGGCAAGCATCTCCCGCACCCTGCCCCAATTGGCATCCCAGCGGCGTGGCGTGGACTGGATATCCCGCTGCATCAGGCACAGGTAGACTGCTCTTGCATGAGCAGGCGGATTGACCGTGAGTTGTAGTTTGCCTAGCACATGTCTCACGTCACTCACGCGACGGCGATCCCACGCATCGGCGAATAGCTTGAACTCGACGACGGCAAGCAGCGGGGGCGGGGAAAGGATTCCCCGATCCTCGATTCGACGATTGGTGACAGCAGTCGCGCCGTGGCGCTGAACGTAGTTTGGATCCAGCAGCGCTAAGTCATAGTGCCCCCGCCTTGCGGGGCGCTCCAACCTTCGCCTTGGATCACTCTTCTTGAAGCGGAAGAATGTGGGATATTCACGATGCAGCAGTCCTGTTGCCTGTCCGTCCGCTGTGCGGTGGATTCCAGCCAGGGCGGGACGCTGCAACACCTGGGAGGTGAATGAAGCAACAGCATCCGCTTCCGTGAAGAACCGATACGGCTCCGCCACAAACTGCCCCACCAGGGCTGTAAGACTCTGCTCCAGCTGCGACAACACGAGGTCAGACACTTGCTGATCCCCTGCCATCGAGACTCCTTTCGTCCATGATGTGGATCACGAGGATCTTGCACAGAATGGCTTGCGTTGGGCCACCCGATGGCGACTCGCTATACATGGCGCTCTTGGCCGACCAGTTCGTTGGACAACATCCACGCGGCCAAACCTTCCTCCCGCTCCCTCCAATCGGGCATGTGTGCATTCATCATCGCCTGGAAGCCCTTGCCGTTGTCCGGCGGAACGGTTGGCGATCAGTCAGCAAGAGCCGAGCACGGCGGCTTCACCCATGCAATGCGGCGTCGACTCAGCACTCTGAAGTAGACGATCACACCCGGGAAGACACAATCGGATCAGACGCACGCTATGGCGCCGTACCGGAGGGTCTCGGCTCTGCGTTGAGCAGGTACTGGATGATCCCGGACAGCAAGTAGAAACGAAGCTGAGTGTTGAAGCGGTTTGCTTCCCTCCCCGCGTGAGGGCCATCTTCGCTGGCGAGGTCCCAGAACGCGGAGCACAGCCCAACGACGGTTGTCTCGACGTCAAGCGCCTCCTCGATGAATCTCACCTTATCTCGACAGCCTGCACCGGTGAATACTCGGCCCAAGTGCTGTTCCGACCGCTTGACCATCACGTCGAGCAGCCGTTCAAAGGCATCCCGAATCATGGCATTCGCCGAATCATAGTCCGGTGTAGATGCGGTGAACTGCTGGAAGGCCTTCTGATAGTAGTATTGGGGATCAGTGTCGAAGTAGCTCGCCTCGTGAAGTTGCTTGAGCGATCCAAGTCCTGCTCGGTAGAAATCCGTGGTAAGCAGGTGATCGATGAGCTCCGTCTGGGACACCACAAACTCTTTCAACAGTTCACCCATCACTTCGAAGTGACCATCGGTGCTGCGATAGACAAGACCATGTTCGTCTTCGAGACACTGAAGAGTCCTGATGATTTCTGCCTCACCTACCTGCTCCGCGGCAAACTGAAACAGACCCGCTTGCACATCTCGGTCAAGAGATTCCCAGAGTGACAGGAAACACTCATTAAGGTCGGTCCCCACCCGACGATCCACTCTGTCGAAACGCTCGAAGGACTGGTCCACAGGCTGCTGGAGTTTCCTCCGCCAGACCTCCTCAGCGTAGGTTCGTAGGAAATGAGGATGCTGCCCCGCTTTTCGTAGAATAATCTCCTTCTCCGAATGTGACAGTTGTCGATGGGATCCTAATGGCGTTTCTGTGAGATAGTCATAGGCCTGGTCGCGAGTGAAGGTGCGAAGACGGTAATTCTTGAATATCTCGTAGAACCTTGATGGGAAGGTCTTTGGACTATGTTCCCGGATGAACCTTGGGGTTGCCACAACCAAAGCGTGTTTGGTGTTGGAGAAGACATCGCGCATGAACTGAATATCTGATTCAGTGAACAACGACAACAGCTTCTCGAAGTTGTCGAGAATGAACACGATGTGCCTATCATGAAGTGACGATACATGCTTCAGAAGCCCCTCTAATGCTTCGGCGATTTCACTCATCTCAGAGCTGTTTCGCAGGTACGACACATACTCAGCCGCCAGTCTGCCCTCAAATGGCATTCCCCAGTTCTCTCTTGCTACGTCTACGCAAATATCACCCAGGAGTCTGAGCACCTCCCGACGCTCAGATGGCAGGTCGGCACAGTCAAGGTAGGCGAGTGCAAGCATCTCTGTGTCTTTGAGATGGCACCGCTGGATGTCAGGGCTCAGCAAGCTCCGCAAGACCGTTGTCTTCCCGATGTACTTGGGCCCTATCAAGGAGAAGGACTCTGGTCCCTGGATTGGATCACCACCCAAACTGTCGAATATCTCGCGAACTACCTGTTCGCGGCCAAA
The DNA here is from genome assembly GCA_030603665.1 of Chloroflexota bacterium. Lineage (GTDB taxonomy): Bacteria > Chloroflexota > Anaerolineae > UBA7937 > B3-Chlor > JAUVXJ01. The sequence goes on from JAUVXJ010000017.1 coordinate 76,394, forward strand.
CGGTGCGCTCGCCGCCGAGATCGGGTCGGACACCTCGAAAGGGTTAGCCGGGCTATTCACGCATATCCCCCTTCCCGCAACACATCCTTCAACCCAAATCTGTTCCGCACGTACATCTGTAGCAGAGGAACCTGGATGCTGTACTTCATCTCCATGTCGTCGCCCTCGCGCTGATCGAGAATGTATCTTGCTTGCAGCCCGCGCAGAATGCCAGGGATGGCATCTCGCGGGAACTTGCGTGAGCTGTCCGCGATCATCCGTTCAGTCTCACCGGCTGTCGTCCACCGCTGTCCCATGCGATCATCCCAGGTCAACCCCGCGACGCTGGTCAAGACGATTCTCTCTTCGGCGCTTTCGAGGCTATCAACTATGTCCGCAAGATCACCGATGTGATCGACAGCCTCTGTGACACCTTGCTGTACATCAACGGTCGTGGCCCGGAGGCGCTTTCCGGCGATGAGGTTGTTTACCACACGATCACACAGAGTTTGTATGTAATACGGGTTTCGGGCTGTCACGTGCACAATGAGCCGGACAGCATCCTCTGCCCATTCGAATGAGGGGTTGGCCTTTCGAATGGGCTCGGTCACGAGAAGCCGAGCCTCCTCTGGCGCTAGGTCCGCGATCTCTATTGGCGTGCCAGCCATCGAATACAAGCGATTTGCGCGTTGCATCATCATCCCCACCAGTTGGTCGGCTCCCACAAATATGAAACTCATGAACTGGCCATGCTTCACTATCATTTCTCGGATGAATCCAAACAGCCCAGTCTCCTCTCCCTTACTGCGAATCAGAGTGTCGAACTCATCGAACATGAGAAGCAGCTTTCGCCCATGATCGTTGAGCGGTTTTGCCTGTTGCACAATGAACTCCTCAAGCAGCGCATCCGGCGACAGATCTCGGAAATCCGCCATCGGGGTCGAGAGACTGGATATCCCAGCGACGTCCAGTTCCCGGCGTACACTCCCATAGATGTGGTAGTACACTTCCCATGTTGGTTTCTTTGCGGTGAACCGCTCGAAGTCCACCAGGACAGGAACGTAGTTCTCTTGCACAGCTGCCAGTTGCGCAACTCCCAGGACGCTCGGGTCTCCTTCCTTGAGTTGAAAAAGGAGAGAGGTCTTGCCGACTTTGCGCCTGCCGTGAATGACGGTGATTCGGTCCTGGAAATGCCCGATCAGGGAGCGGATTGTCTCATCGAGTTCGTCACGACGCCCGAAGAACATCTCGGAATTGCGGACTGGGTCACCGGTTATGTACGGGCTGTGGAACGGAGAAAAGGCCATCGGATCAGAGACGTTGATGGTGTGTTGAAACGCAGCGGTCTTGTTCTTCTCCTCCTGATCCGAGTAGGTCACGCCACCGCGTATCTCCACTGCTTTGTCGGCGAGCGGCGAGATGTAGAGGGCCTCAATCCGCTCCTCCTTGCCGTAGATAGGGTCAAGAGCGACGCTATGATCTTTCGCATGGAAGCTTGAGTCCTTCTCGAGTTCAAGGCTCACACCGCTGGCCGGGCCGAAGTCAGCATTGGCTATCCGAATCTCCACGGGCGAAAGCTCATTGCGCGGCAGAGTGAACGTATTGATCACCACCTTGAGCCGGGCGCTACGGAAGAACTCGCGGTGCTGGTGATCCACGTACGCCTTGATCTGGTCCAACAACCTGATGAGGCGCCCCGCTTTCCTTCGAGTCTCCTCCGTGCCTCGAGCCTGACGGCCCGCGATCTTCCTAGCCACGCCATATACCTGAAGGAACTCGCGATCTACATCAGTATACAGTGCCGACTTCTGCACAACGTCCCGAGCTTCCATGAATTGTCTAACAAAACCAAGAAGGCGGCGGAAATCGTTGAGAACAGGCTCTACAATGTCTCCCATGTCCAGAACGGCCAGGACGAATCCGAGAAGCAAGCTCGTACCCGCCTGGTCGGAGACCTGCCCAAGAGAATACGCTACAATGTCCGTGAGCAACTTACCGGACTCTACATTCATGTCGTCCAGGGTGTGTTCCCACTTCCCACGTATCCTTCTGCCCAATGCAAAGAAGCCCTTCCGCCTGAGTCGACGAAGATTAAGAAGGAAGTCCCGAATGAAGTCAGGCTCGATGAGATACAGGTCCAGAAGCGCGTGGAAGAACTGCTCCGGAGAATCGTGGAGCAGCTGCGCCGCCCGCCACAGCATCGGTGCCATAGGTTGGCTTGTCTCGAGGGACCGAACATCTCGAGGAGCCCATGTGTTTCGGATCTCGCTGCTAGCATACGTGGCAAAGAAACCAGCCAGCACCCAGTAGTCGAACGGTGCAATGGCTTTCAGATGCTGCAGCATCCGTTCCTCATATAGCATCCGGAAGAACAGCAGGTAGTATCGCCGGGCCACGAGCGGATCCTCGGTGAAGAACTCTCCACCGCGAGCCGCATAGAAGCAAGTAAGAGTGCGCTTGAATTGCACCTCTTCGACGTGTCCTCGCTGCAGCAAGACTCTACAGATCCCAGCGAGGTATCTCGAACGCGCCGCATAGTTCGCACGTCCTGCTTCATCCGCGATCCTGAGAGCATCTTGGTTCTCCTCATCGGCAGTCCTGAGCAGCTCCTCGTCAGACTGGCACGCCAGCATCCGCGTCAAGTGCTCGATCTCCGCCTGCAGAATCTCCTGGCGAACCCGACGAGGCATGAACGGACCGGACCTAATGAGCCTGAGCGTCCCGACAGGCAGTTGCTCAAGCAAGACGTCTACCTTAAGGACCGTCCTGTCGAGATCGTCGTCCAGAGCAAGGTCGACAGAGTACCCGGACAAGTCGGCATCGCTCGACACAATGCTACGAGCTAAGTCCAGCACTTGGTGCTCCGTAAGGGCGTCGGTATCAAGCTGCTCCGGTACCGTCCAAGGGCCTCTCCGGTTGAGTCGCTCCACCAGTTCACCGACCTCGTGCAGTTGCAGATTCAGAACGTATTCCTCACGTCTGGAGCGCCACTCTCGAAGGACTCCCTGCACCCACGGGGAACTCCAGTATCCCGATCTGTAGGCTGTCCACAGCACGTTGCTCATACCCGGATAATACGTGAGGATGTCGCTCGGCACGGCTTCAGCCAACGCTTGTTCAAGCGCACTCAGAACACTCACGGTTCCTGGTATGTCGAGAGTCCGTGCGCTACGCAGCTCGACAACGCAATCCTGGGGAAGTGGTTCCAGCCGCAGTTCAACTCGGGCGGTGCGAGACAGCACAAGTCCTTCTGAGAACTCGAGCTCGATCGTATGCTCGCCTGCGCCTGAGAATGGAAAAGAACCCGCGATTCGAAGACTAGGTATGGCTTCCTCCACGATTTGCCCGACGATGTCTCTCACCTCATCGCGACCTAGAGCGTCGAACGCGGGGCCATCCTCCGTTGTCTCAACCTGGATCGTGATCGGATCTGGCAACCTAGCCTCGAGCCAGGCCTCGCGCTCGGAGAGCAGCTTGCCATCCGCAACGAGTTGACAGAGTTCCTCATCGCCCTCACCTAGGAGGTATCCCCAGACTACCATCGCCGCGAAACTCGCGGAACCCTTGTGATGCTCGAGCGCTTCCCCCAGGAGTTCGGAGTCTTCGAATCTACCGATGAATGCCGCGATGGTGGCAAGGTCGCACTCCCCCGTGAGTAGTTCGTGGAACTCGTCCCGGAGTTGCCGCTTGAGAACTTTGCGCCGATAGCGCTCCTCCATCTCACGCTGCCGCGATTCACGCAACTCGGCAAGGGATTCGCTGTCAACCTCGCCTTCCGATGGCACCTGTGTGGCTTTCGGAGCCGGTTTTCGGCGGGATTCACGCTGCTTTCGCTTCCTCCGCTTCTTGGCTTTCGAAGGACCCATAGTGGTCTCCCTCACGCAATCGACATCCTGCAGCTACTATCCGCTCGACTCAACACGGACGCATCAGACCCTCCTGGATTCCCTGGCTGAGCAACGACCAATCCTTGGAGATCTGGGAGGTCTTGAAGACCTCCGAGGTCTGATGATGCTAGTAGTTCCTCTTGAAGACGATGTTGGGAGGTAGGTCTACTGGACCAGGCCAGTGGTTGGCTTGGTTCGGTTTTTCGTGAACGACTTGTGTATCAAGACCTGCGCATCTCCGAGCTTGTCTAGGCTATCAATGGCAAGCTCAACATCGCCAACACCCCAGTGCCCAACCTTGGAAACATCACGAGCATAATCGGGCGGGGTTGCGAGGTCTGAGTAGTCCAGCTTGAGCCAAACACGAAGTCCGCTTTGCTGAAGGTGCACACAACAGAAGATGCTCTTGCCATGACTGTACTTGACGTACTTGGCAAGGTATTGCCTTTGGACGTGATTCGGGTCGAACTGCAAACAATACGTGTCTATCGTCCTGAATAGTTCCAAGACCTCCTGCGGCTTACCCTGCGTATGGTGGGTTTCTGTATGCTCCTTGCCCTTGCGCTTTGGGGTCTTGACGTGGCGTGTGGGAGTAGTGGGGACAGCGACCTCAGGTAGCTGAGTCCAGAGCCTCTTGAGAGCGGCGCTGATCTGGCTTGGCTTGACCGTTTGATCTCCGATAGTTCGGCGTATCAGCCTAGTGAGCGTAGTCGGGGGCTCCATGAAGAGCTTGTCGAGAGCCTTACGCACCTTTGAGGTGACGAAGATCTGCTCCCCAATCTCGTCAAGCATTCCTCCGGCGATCGCGTCCTGGGAGAATCGGGAAAAGAGAGCAGCGACTTGCTCGATTGACATCCCCTGGGTTTTCTTAGGGTCGATAGACACCTCATATAACAGCTTCTCTGGAGCCGCGGCCCTCTCCGTGCTGCGATAGACCTTGTATGTTACGCCGTTGGTCAGGATACACCAGTCTATCCCAGCATTGGCAGCATAGCTGACCACTTGGGTAATTGACTTGACGTCGTCGAGTGAGTCGCTGATGGGCTTGGCCTCCAGAAAAAGAACAGGCTCGTTGTTGATCTTGAGCGCGTAGTCGACGGACCTGCCATCTATGGTTGTATACTCAAGTTGCACCTCGCGGGGATCTCTGACATCCCATCCTAGGGCATCCAGCATCGGGTCTATGAATATGACTCGTGTTGGATACTCCTTCAAGCCACGCTTCTTGTGTGTGTCCAATTGGAGCTGAAGCTGCTCAATGCACCCGGCAACGGTGGTCATCGACGTTCTCCTTCCGCAGGACAGTCTCTGGTCGGTTGAGCGCTGAGCCCATCGTGCTCATCGGGGTGGACAGCTCGTGATGACTACCAGGACGAAGCGTCCGCCTGAGATGATCATCGAAGTAGAGATGATGGCAGGGCGCTCCCCCTCCAGTTTGCGACCCGATTATAGCACAATCCGGCGGGGCCTGTCAATGCCGAATGAGCACGGTCCGTCGGTTGCTCAGGTGGCGTCACGCCTTTGGGTCTCCCCGCCCTCAGAGACTTCGGAGGTCTTGAAGACCTCCCAAATCTCACTACAGCAGGTCGCAGATAGTAGCACGATCTTTTGGCAAGTATGAGTCCACAAACTCGCC
>JAUVXJ010000012.1 GCA_030603665.1 Chloroflexota bacterium
ATACCGCCTCTTGATCAGTCGCAGATACTTCCTACGTTCGTCTATCGTCATCTTCTCTTTGTTGGGCATAGTCCCCTCAGTAACATTATCATTTGAGTGAACCATACCACTTCGGTAACATTATACGTGAGTGAATGCGCGGGCTTTCCCTGAGGGTCAATTTGGACTATAATACCGTAGGGGTCCGACACCCTAGGGCTCCTTTATGACCAACCTGGGAGAGTGACTTGAGGGCGTTGATCACGGGGGCTAATGGGTTTGCAGGCAGTCATCTCGCCGAGTACCTCTTGGCCCATACAGACTTGGAGGTTTGGGGAACCGACATCAGCAGCAACGACAGGAATATCGCTCACATCAGAGACGATCTCGAGCTCGTTGTGGGAGACATGTCGGACCCGGATGTGGCATCGGACATACTGTCGCAGACCCAACCCGACTACATATTCCATCTGGCGGCGCAGGCTTTTGTTCCCCTCTCGTGGAGCGATCCGTGGCAAACCATCGCCACCAACATCCGCCTTCAGTTGAACATCCTCAAGACCCTGGTCGATACGGGCAGCAGGCCCAGGGTGCTAGTCGTGGGCTCGGCCGATGAGTATGGCCTGATTGCCGCTGATGAGCTCCCTGTCACCGAGGCCACTCCCCTGCGGCCGTACAGCCCCTATGCTGTGAGCAAAATCGCGCAGGACATGCTCGGCTACCAGTACTTTGCCAGCCACGCTCTGCCTATTGTCCGAGTGCGTCCTTTCAATCACATTGGAGCGCGGCAGAGTCCTGCTTTCGTGACCTCGGATTTCGCCAAGCAGATTGCGGAGATCGAACAAGGGCAGCGCGAGGCGGAGTTGCACGTTGGCAATCTGGAGGCGAGACGAGACTTCACAGATGTGAGGGACATGGTGAGGGCATACTACCTGGCTCTCCAACATGGTGAGGAGGGACAGGTCTACAACCTGGGCGCGGAGAGAGCTCAGGCCATACGAGATGTGCTGAACATGCTGTTGGAAATGAGTGAGGCCGAGATCGAGGTCGTGGAAGAGCCAGCGCGATTGAGGCCCACCGATGTACCCGTTGTAATCAGCGATTGCAGCAAGTTCCGCGAGCGAACGGGCTGGCGAGCGACGATTGACTTGCGCGACAGCCTGCAAGACATCCTCAACTATTGGCGGGAGAGAATCAGAGAGGATACTGGGGGGCAGTGATGAAGACGGCCCTGATTACTGGCATCACAGGTCAAGACGGTTCGCATCTGGCGGATTTCTTGCTGGAGAAGGGGTACCAGGTCGTGGGCATGGTGCGCCGCACCAGCACCGTCAACTTCGATCGCATCACGCACATTCAGGATAAGGTCACCCTGACACAGGGCGATCTGTTAGATCAGGTATCCCTGGTGGACATCATGAAGGAATACCAGCCAGACGAGATCTATAACCTGGCTGCCCAGTCCTTCGTGCCCGCATCCTGGAAACAGCCGGTTCTGACCGGTGAGTTTACCGCGCTGGGCGTTACGCGAATGCTGGACGCCATGCGAATGGTGGTGCCCGAGGCGCGTTTCTATCAGGCATCCAGCAGCGAGATGTTTGGCAAGGTTCGTGAGGTGCCTCAAAACGAGCGGACTCCGTTCTACCCACGCAGCCCGTACGGGGTAGCCAAGGTGTATGGGCATTGGATCACCGTGAACTACAGGGAGAGCTATGGTCTCTTTGCTTGCTCCGGTATTCTGTTCAATCACGAATCGCCCCGCCGGGGTCTGGAATTCGTGACCCGCAAAGTCACCCACGGTGCGGCGCGTATCAAACTGGGCATGGCTCAGGAGCTGCCCATGGGGAATCTAGAGGCTCAGCGGGACTGGGGCTTCGCCGGCGACTATGTGCGGGCTATGTGGCTGATGCTCCAGCAAGATGAGCCCGAGGACTTCGTGGTGGCCACCGGTATTCCCCACTCCGTTCGCGAGTTGCTGGAGGTGGCCTTTGGCCACCTGGGCCTGAACTACCGGGATCATGTGGAAGTTGATGAGCGCTTCATCCGGCCGGCCGATGTGGATCAGTTGGTGGGAGATGCCACCAAAGCTCGAGATAGCCTGGGCTGGGTGCCCGAAGTCGCCTTCGAGGAACTGATCAAGATGATGGTGGATCACGACCTGGCTTTGCTAGGAAAGCCGGGATAGCCCGAGGGACCTATGGCAGCCAGCGCCACCGACATGGAAACCAGCCTGGTCGACACCCACGCGCATCTAGATTTCGCCCAGTTCGATGGGGATCTGGATGGAGTTCTTAATAGAGCTGCGGATGAGGGCGTGGCCTTTGTGGTGACGGTGGGTTTTGATCTCGAGTCCAGCCGACATGCTGTGGCTCTCGCGGATGAGCATGCGAATCTGAAGGCTTGTGTGGGAGTGCACCCGCATGAGGCGTCGCGGGTCGCCCCCTCAGTTGTCGAAAACTTGAGAGAACTGGCCAGGCACGAACAGGTGGTAGCCATCGGTGAGATCGGGCTAGACTACTACCGGGATCGGTCTCCACGCGCTGCTCAGCGACGCGCATTCAGGCAGCAACTGGAACTGGCAGCCGAGGTGGGCAAGCCCGTCGTGATTCACGATCGCGACGCACATGGCGACGTGATGCAAATGATTCGTGAGTGGTCTGAGACTGTGACCTCGTCTAATGGAGGGCTGCGTCCGCCACTGGGGGTGGTCCACTGTTTCTCAGGCGACCAAGCCATGGCCAGCGAGCTTTTCCAGTTGGGGTTTCTGATCTCGGTGGCAGGGCCTGTTACCTACGCAAACGCCCGGCAGCTGCAGGAACTGGTAGGTCGCCTGCCACTGGAGAGGTTGCTCATCGAAACAGATTGTCCGTTCCTGTCGCCGCATCCTTTCAGAGGGAAGCGCAACGAGCCTGGAAACGTGCGGTTGGTGGGGTCAAAGGTTGCCGAGATCAAGAACGTGTCGCTGGAAGAGGTGGCAAGAGTCACCACCGAGAATGCCCGTCAGGTGTTCAGGTTCTGATGTGGTCTGTCAATTGAGTATGCTATGCAGTTTTCGCTTGACCACAGGCGCTTCAGAGCGCATCAGATCGGGAGGTAGCGTCGGCGTGGCTCGGGATAGTCGCAATTGGGCAGGTGGGTGTTGAAGACTCTACCCTTGTTCGAGCCTATACGTGAAGAGTTGCAGGTCGTCGAAGAGACGCTGCATCTGGCAGCGCATGGAGAGCATGAACGCCTTGGTGAGATACTGAACTATCTGCTAGACAGCGGTGGCAAGCGTATTCGTCCGGCTCTGGTCATTCTGGCCTCCAAGTTCCACGATCACGATGCAGCCAGAGTATTGCCCTTGGCGGCAGCGGTGGAGATGCTTCACACAGCTACGCTGGTGCATGACGATCTTGTAGATGGTTCTCTCCTGAGGAGAGGCAGTCCTACACTGAACGTGGACCTCGGCGCAGGGGCCATCATCCTCGTGGGGGATTACCTCTTCGCCTGGGCAGCGGACTTGGCCGCGGCCACCGAGAGCGTTCCTGTGGTCGATATCTTCGCGAAGACCCTGATGACCATCTGCAGAGGCGAGATCACGCATGCCTTCGATCGTGATGGTTGGCGACGCACCAAGGAGGACTACTACCACAGTACCTACAGCAAGACAGCCTCTTTGTTCGCTGCTTCCGCACAATCCGGCGCCCTGCTCAGCGGCGCGCCGGACGCCACGGTCCAGGCGCTGCGAGAGTATGGCTGCAAGCTGGGGATGGCTTTTCAAATCGTAGACGACATTCTTGACTTCGTTGGCGACGAGGATGTAGTGGGTAAGCCCATTGGCGGCGATTTGCGCCAGGGTACTGTCACCCTACCATTGTTGCTCTTCCTCGAGGAGCACCCGCAGACAGATCTCCTACGGGCCATATTCGAGCAACAGGATGACAGGGAGGAGAAGACCCGGGCCCTGGCGCATATGGTCAGAAGTTCTCCTGCCATCGCAGCGGCCCGCGAGGAAGCTCAGCGCTTCACAATCGAGTCCAAGCAGGCTATCGAAGACCTCTCTCGAAACCCGTACAGGCAAGTAATGCTCGATTTGGCTGATTTCCTCCTGGAGCGCAGGCGGTAGCGCCGACGTGTGCCAGAGTCAGGTGGGTGGCTCGGTACCCCAGTCATCGGAGAGGGTGTCGGTGAAGAGTTGCCCGCTGCGGGCGAATACGAACCTCTTGAGCCCCCGAGATCATCGGGGGTTGCTACGACCCCGGTAATATTCCATGGGCCACGACTTGTCGATCGTCATCGTTAGCTGGAACGTCAGGGATCTCCTGCGCCGGTGTGTGGGCTCGGTCATAGAGAGTCTGAGTACAGGAAAGGGCGAGCGACTCTCATCGCAGCTGATCGTGGTAGACAACGCCTCCAGCGATGGGAGCGTGGATATGCTTCAAGAGGAGTATCCACACGTCCATCTGATTGTCAATGACCAGAATCTAGGGTTCACCAGGGGCAACAACCAGGGCATAGCCGCTGGCGATGGGCGATACGTACTGCTACTGAACCCTGACACAGAAGTGGTGGGAGACGCCCTGGGCGAGATGGTGTCGCATATGGAGGCCCATCCCCGAGTCGGAGCACTGGGCCCACGGCTTCTGGGTTCTGACGGGCGGGTACAGTCTTCCCGGCGTCGCTTCCCCAGCCTCAGCACGGCGTTCGTGGAGAGCACGTTCTTGCAGCCACGGTTCTCTGAGAGCGGGATCCTGGGGAGATACTACGTGCTGGACCGCGATGATGACGAGACGCAAGACGTGGATTGGCTGGTCGGGGCGTGTCTCATGATGCGCCGGACGACGCTCAAGGAGGCAGGGCCTCTGGATGAGAGGTTCTTCATGTACTCTGAGGAAATGGACTGGTGCTATCGGGCCAAGGAACGAGGCTGGAGAGTGGTCTACCTCCCAGCGGCGCGGGTGGTCCATCACGAGGGCAAGAGCAGCGAACAGGTCTTGCCCGTGCGCCATATCCAGTTCCAGCGGAGCAAGGTGCTGTTCTTCAAGAAGCACTACGGAGGCGGGCGCGGTGAGGTTCTGCGGCTCTACCTTCTGGCTACCTACCTGTGGCAAACGATGGTGGAGGGCCTCAAGTGGCTTGTGGGTCACAAGCGTCACTTGCGCCGGCAGCGCGTGGCTGCCTACTCGCAGGTCTTGCGGTCGGGTCTGAGGTAGAATGCGAGTTTGTCTGGCTAGCGGCGAGTTCCCTCCCATGCAGGGAGGTGTAGGTGATTTCACCAGAGAGTTGGGGCTGGCCCTCAACGGGCTGGGGGTCACCGTCAAGGTGGTGACCTCGGTACAGGCTAGTCAGCCGGCGGAGACGGTCGTATCGCCCCATGGGGGAGGCACTCTCAAGCAGGATGGGCGGCAGATAACCGTGTACCCTGTGATCGCCCATTGGGATTTCTCCTCGTGGCAGAGCATTGCCGCGCTGCTGAAGCACACAGAGCCTCAAATCCTCAATATTCAATATCAGACGGCTGCGTACCAGATGCATCCTGCCATCAACTTCCTTCCGTGGAGGCTGCGTTTTCTCAGGTATAGGCCCAGGGTGGTGGCGACCTTCCACGACCTGAAACTGCCCTATCTGTTCCCCAAGGCGGGCCCTGTGCGGAGATGGGTGACCAGCGCGCTCATACGAGGGTGCGACGCCACGATTGTTACCAACGTCGAAGACCGATCGCAGGCGGAGCGGCTCGGCGCGCACGATCCACATCTGTTACCTATCGGTAGCAACATACACCCTCAGGCGCCACCAAACTATGATCGCCAGAAGTGGCGTGAGCGATGGGGTGTGGGTGAAGATGAGGTTTTGGTCTGCTATTTCGGCTTCTTGAACGAGAGCAAGGGTGGTGAGACGCTATTCAGGGCCCTTGCTCACCTTGTGGATTCCGGGGAGAGGATCAGGCTGCTGATGATCGGAGGCAAAGTGGGCTCCAGCGACCCCGCCAACGTGGCCTTCCTTCAGAAGATGGAAGCCCTGATCGGGGAACTGAATGTAGAGGGCACAGTGGCCTGGACAGGCTACGTTGATGGCCCTGAAGTCTCGGCCAACTTCTGGGCCGCTGACGTGTGCGTGTTGCCGTACCGCGACGGGGTGTCATTTCGACGGGGGACTCTCATGGCGGCTCTGGCGCACGGCATGCCTATCATCAGCACCTACCCCCGGGTGGACACTGCTGAGGTTGTTGAGGGGGAGAACATGGCCCTGGTTCCGCCCGACGATCCTCAGGCCCTAGCGGACAAGATTCGTGAGGTGACGACATCGGACCAGCTGCGACAGCGGCTGGCTCGCGGGGCAACTGGGTTGTCGAGGCTCTTCTCCTGGGAGGCCATCGCTGAAGATACCTACGAGCTCTATGAGCAGATCCTCAATGCCAGGACGTAAGTTGCTAGAAGGTATTCGCTGTGATAACATTCCTGGATGGTCGGCCAACCCTGAGGGGCGAGCCATACCACTCCAAGAGGAACGTTGCGGACGGGAGTCGTGATGAGCGAGCGTGGTAAGGTCTTGGTAACCGGCGGCGCCGGTTTCATAGGCTCATACTTGGTGGATGCCCTTGTGGAGAGGGGTTATGGCGTCCGTGTCTTTGATAGCCTGGAGCCACAGGTTCACGGAGAGGGGCGTCAGGTACCGGAGTATCTGAGTCCCGGTGCAGAGCTGGTCATCGGAGATGTCAGGGACCGCTCCGCGCTGAAGGCTGCCTTGGCGGGAATCGACATCGTCTTTCACTACGCCGCGGCCGTCGGTGTGGCCCAGTCGATGTATGAGATACACCGTTATGTGGAAGCGAACACCCTGGGTGGCGCCACGCTCTTGGACATCCTGGCTGAAGAGAGTCACCACGTGAGAAAACTGATTGTGGCCTCGTCGATGTCTATCTACGGCGAGGGCAAGTACGGCTGTGATACGTGCGGCGTGGCGTATCCACAGCTGAGATCGGACGAGCAGCTACGGCAACGGCAATGGGAGATGCGCTGTCCGTCGTGCGATGAGGAGATGCGGCCCCTTCCGACCGATGAGGACAAGCCTCTGCACCCGACTTCGATCTATGCGGTGACCAAGAGGGACCATGAGGAGATGTTCCTCTGCTTCGGACGGGCGTACGGGATACCCGCGGTGGCTCTCCGCTTTTTCAACGTCTATGGCCCTCGGCAGGCTCTCTCCAACCCCTACACGGGTGTCGCGGCCATATTCTCGTCCAGGCTGCTCAATGGGCAGCCCCCGGTCATTTTCGAGGACGGCTTGCAGAGCCGGGATTTCGTGCACGTCAGCGACATTGTCCGCGCCAGCTTGCTAGCTATGGAGAGTGAGAAGGGCGACCACGAGGTCTTCAATGTGGGCACGGGGAGGCCGCTGACCATCGCGGCGATAGGACAGGCTCTCATCGACGAACTGGCAGGGGGCCAGATCGAGCCGCAGATTGTGGGTAAGTACCGGCGGGGAGATATCCGCCACTGCTTTGCCGACATTGGGAAGATCACGGACAAGCTTGGATTCGTACCCCAAGTGAAGTTCGAGGACGGCGTATCTGATCTCATTTCCTGGGTCAGGGAGCAGGAGGCGGCAGACCGCTTCCATCTCGTGGACCGTGAACTCAAAGAAAAGGACCTCATCGTCTAGCGCGGTCGATGGGGACGGATGGTCTTCATGAATCAGCACAGGGGCGACGAGTTCAAGCAATTACAGCGGGAGACCTACGATAGCCTGTACAATGATCTCGATTTCGCTCTGTACAAGGTCCAGCACCCCTTTCGACAATACTTCGAGCACCACATTGTATCTCTGGCCTTGAAGGGGCTGGAGGGCTCGGAGCGGATGACTTGCCTTGACATAGGGTGTGGGCAAGGGATCACTACCTACGTGCTGAGCAAGCACTTCAACAGGGTTGTGGGTGTCGATTTCTCTCGTGGAGCCATCCGAACGGCCACCGCCTTCTTGGAGGCCATGGATGTGGAAAACGCAACGGTGCTGGTGGGTGACGTTGACAACCTGGGCCTGGCTCGCGATTCCGTTGATGTCGTCCATTTCAAGGATTTCTTGCATCACACTGTTGAGCCGTTGAGAGCGCTGGAAAACCTGAGAGAGGTCAGCAGCCAGGGACGCGTCGTGGGAGCGGAGGTGAACGGTCGCTCACCGATCATGAGCCTGTTCGGCAGGTTGGCCAAGCACGAGCGGGGGTTGCTGGACAGCAACAGGCAGTGGCTCTCGGACCTCGCACTGGCAGCCGGGTTCAAAGAGATAACGATTGACGAGTTCAGCTTCTACCCGTACCCTATGCGCATACCTATCATCGGGGATCGGCGATTGGGGCCCTTGCTTCCCGCCATAACGGCCGTGGAGACGTTCCTGGTGAAGACGCCATTGCGAAGGTACGCCAACTACCTGGTCTTTGATGCTTCATGCTGAGGGGTGTTCATAGCAGGTGAGGAAGATCCTTGTCCTATCGCCGAGTGACATCTTCCCCCCGGTTGATGGAAACAGCGAGAATACCTACCACGTCGTCAAGTATCTGGCCTCTCGAAACATCCTGGGAGTTCTGCTCAGTCGGATATTCTCGCAGGGTGGCCCAGTAGATATCTCCCATCCTGAACTGACCATTCGCTATTGCCCTGCCAGCGCCTTCGACCGGTTGCAGTACAAGTCCTTCCTGGTGAACCCCTACTACTACAGGGCAGCCGATGCTTTGATGCGTGATGTCGGTGCTGACATCATTCAGTGTCATGTGCTTTACACGATCCTTGTGGGATACTATCTCAAGAGGCGGCACGGAAGGCCCCTCGTCCTGGTGCAGGAGAACGCTGAGTATGTGAAGCAGGTCAAGTTCGAGGCGCCAGGGTACGTCACTCTGGTGCTGAAGTGGCTGGAAGGGTTTGCCTGCCGAGTGGCGGACAGGATTGTGGCTGTGTCCGAGGTGGACAAGAGGCACATGGTGGATCTGTATGACGTGCCTGAGGACAAGATCCATGTCATAAACCACTGTGCTGACGAGGAAGTCTTCAGGTACAGGGCGGACGGACGGACCGAGGTTAGAGAAGCCTGGGGCGTAGGTCAAGACGACATGGTTATGATCTACGTGGGCAAGATGGATGCTCCTCACAACACGGTGGCAACTCAGTACATCGCGGAGCGAATCTATCCTGTGGTGTCTGCGCAGTATCCGAACTCGTGGTTTGTGATCGTGGGTCAGAACTACGAACATCTGCTGGAGTACAAGCGGGACCGTTTGTTCTTCACCGGCTTCGTCACCAGCAGGAAGGATGAATCACCCAATCTGGCAGACTACCTCTCGGCGTCGGATATCGTGATCGTTCCCATGGATCGCGGATCCGGGACGCGGCTGAAGATCCTTGAGGCCGCAGCGTGTTCCAGGCCCATAGTGTCCACCGAGATTGGCGCCGAGGGTCTACAATTCACCGACAGAGAGGAGATTCTGCTGACTGAAGACGTGGACGACGAGTTCATCCAATTGCTCTTGGGGCTGGTGAAGGATGAGGCCTTGAGGGAGCGACTAGGCAGGAGAGCGAGGGAGAAGCTCCTGGCGAGGTACAGTTGGGAGAGGGAAGTACGCAGATTCGAGGAGGTTTACCAGGGACTGGACTCGGAGCGCAGGAACGATGTGTGATTGACGCTGCCCTTGTGGGCTGCTTCCGAGGCTGAGGCATAGAAGTGCGAGTGCTGACTACGATCTTCGAGAAACTAGTGCCCATCAGTGGGGGAGGAACACCGCGCATTTCAAGTCTGATCAAGGCTTTCGTGGCGCGAGGCCACGAAGTGCATGTGGCATCGTCCATCGCTGTGACGAAGGAAGAAGCCATTGTACGCTTCGGGTGCGAGAGCTGGGTGTCCCTTCAGGGCGTCAACCGCCTGGGCAGGTGGAAGATGCCCAAGTATCTGCTGGCCTACCCGTACAACATTCTGCGGGTGGCGGCCGCCGTCCGCAGGCTCAAGCCGGACCTGGTCGTCTCCCATAACTCCGTTGCTGGATATGGCGCTTTGCTGGGAAGGAGATCGAGTCCCGCGTCCCTCACGGTCTTGGACCTGACAGATCTACTCTTCGAGTACCTGGAGGACTATTCAAAGGGGGGATGGCTTCGGGCTGTGATGAGTGGCGGGCGCCTGCTGGAGAACAAGGCCATCAACGAGTCCGACCGCATTGTCACCATCAGCGAGGCTATGAAAGGGATAGCCGTGGAGTATGGTGCACGCGAAGAGCACATCGATGTGGTGCACGATGGAGTGGACACCAGCGTCTTTCACCGGGTTGACGGGAGCGACTTGCGCAGCGAGCATGCTCGTGGTGCCAGTCACGTGCTCGTCTTTCACGGCGCAATCGACCCTCAAGACGATCCCGGACTGCTGATCGATGCGGCCCGCCTCGTGGTAGCCGAGCACCAGGACGCTTGCTTTTGGCTGGTGGGAGATGGTAGCGCCGTACCCGAGCTCAAGAGGAAGGTGAGTGAGTACTCTCTGGGCAGCAACTTCTACTTCTCGGGCTGGGTGGAGCAGCACGAGATCCCGTACTACATCAGCGCCAGCGACGTCGGACTGGTGGTGCTTCCGGATGTGCTGTCGGCTCGAGGCCGCGTGACCCTCAAGGAGTTCGAGTACTGGGCATGCGGTGTGCCTGCTGTCCTCCCGCGTCTGCCGGCCTTGCAGGAGGTAGCTCAGGAGGGAGTGGCGGCGGTGTTCTACCAACCGGGCGATGCTAAGGACCTCGCGAGCAAGATCAGCCGCCTCCTTGAGGATGGTGACCTGAGGACGCGATTGGGGGAGGCCGGCTTGAGCGTGGTCAAAGACATGTTCGAGTGGGGCAAGCTAGCCGACCAGTTTGTGGTGTTGTGCGAGGACTATGTGCAGGGGAGTGGCAGTCTGATGGAGGTATCATGAAAGTCCTGGTCGCCAATCCACCCTGGCCCGGTGAGGGCTACGGTGCGCGGTCCGATGTGCGCTGGCCTCACAAGAGGACGGATAAGTATCTGGAGTATCCCATCTACTTGGCGTACATTGTGGCTGTTCTTGAGGAGGCTGGGCTTGAGGTCGCTTTCGTAGACGCGGTGATGGAGGAGATGTCTATCGAAGCCTTCTCCGAGGCCGTAGCCAAGATTGGGCCGGACCTGGTCGTGATCGAGTGCTCAACGCCCTCCATCTATTATGACCTGGAATCGGCGAGGGCGGCCAAAGAGAGCACTGTAGGCATATTCGTCGCCTTGATCGGGTCGCATCCGACCTTCTTTCACCATGAGATACTTGAGGCGAATCCAACTGTTGACGGCATAGTGCGCGGGGAAGCGGAGATGACCATCAAGGACTTGGCACTGGCTCTTGGTGAGGGGGACGATCTCAGCGGGGTGCCGGGTTTATCGTTCCGGCAGGGGGGCGAGATTCGCGTCAGTCCTGACAGACCTTTGATCGAGGATCTGGATTCCATGCCGTTCCCAGCTCGGCATATTGTAAGCCAGGATGGCTATCGAGCCGCAATCTACTCTGGCGACCGGCCCACGGCCATGGTGAGTTCGAGGGGATGTCCCTATCACTGCGTGTACTGCCTCTGGCCTGACACTCTCTATGGGCACAGGTTCAGGGCTAGGAGCGCAGTCAACGTGGTGGACGAGGTGGAGCATGTCGTCAGGGACTACGGTGTGGACGAGATATACTTCGACGATGACTGCCTGACCCTGGACAAGAAGCGCGTGTTGGAGATGTGCAGGCTCTTGACGGAGAGAGAGATAGATGTGAAGTGGATCGTGCAGGCCCGGGTGGACACGGTGGACCGAGAGGTACTGGCCGCGATGAAGGAAGCCGGCTGTCACTATATCCTCTTCGGTGTAGAATCCGGCTCGCCGAAGATGCTGGAGGTCATGAAGAAGCGCATTACCCTGGACAGAGTCAGGGAGGCTTTCAGGGACTGCCGCGAGTTGGGAATCAAGACTCAGGCCTTCTTCTTGTTTGGTGTTCCGGGCGAGACTGAGGAGACCATCGAGGAGACCATCGAGTTCGCCAAAGAGCTGGATGCAGACAGCACTCAGTTCGCCATCGCCATCCCGCATCCGGGCACTGAGTTGTATCAGACGTGTATGGACAACGGGTGGCTCGTCTTCGATAGCTGGGAGGACTTTGCCGCTGAAAACTCCCTCATCGAGACAGAGGAGCTAACGCGGGAGGACGTGGAAAGGGCCAGGATCCGGGCGTATAGCCGGTACTACTTCAATCCCAGGTTCGTGGCCAAGTCGGTGCTCAGGGTACGCAGCCTGCAAGACATCAAACGTCTCTTCAGAGGGGGCCGGTCTGTCCTTGATCGAATCTCGTTCTTCCAAAGCCATGGTGGGTGATGGAAGAAGTGGGTCAGGCGGCCACCCTGTTCTGTCTTCGCAGTACCGTCGATGGATCTCGACGCCCCGAGATGTGGAAGCCGTGCTATCGCCGCCAGCCCTGGTAGCTATCCCTGGCCTGATCGTTGATCGCCCGCGAATCCTCTCGGGCAATGGTCCCTTCGCTCATACGAGACACGCGTGCCGGGGCTGGCGAATGAGTGGAATCGCGCAGTCGGAGGGGGTTTGGCGCGAACTGGCGGCAAGGGCTATGTGCCGATTCACTGTCGACGGGTGTTATTCCCCAATACGTTGGAGGAACTGGTGGCTACCATCGATCATTTGTACGGATTGCCCCGGCGGATGGGTAGAGTGCTGGTACGGCATACGCCGGTTCTCAACCTTCACCGCCGGTTGGAGTTGAGGTTGTTGAAGGCATGGTTAGGGGATTCCAGGGAGCGTAAGGTCCTTGACCTTGGCTGTGGGCGCATTCCCTATGCGATGAAGCTGCCGTGGAATTCGGTTCTGGCTGTGGATATGTCCGTGGAGGCCCTTGGCGCAGCCGAGCGGCTTACGGAATACGTGGAGTTGGATGGAACATTTGCCTATGTGGCTGGCTGTGCAACCGCGATTCCACTCCAAGATGCTTTTCTCGAAGGCGTAGTGTGCAACTGCGTCCTGGAGCATGTCGTGGAGGACAGGCTGGCACTTGAGGAGATGCACCGAGTGCTGGAGCCCAGCGGCTTTCTCTTCTTGAGCGTGGACTGCGATGAGCGCAGGGTTGCTCTGGAATGGGTGGAGCGACTCCCCGGGTGGGTCAAACGTTGGCTGGCTCACGGTTGGGTCACCTCCGCCGACGACGACCTGAGGCAAAGGTTGCTTGACGACCTCGATCACCGATACCAAGTGGTTCGCCGATATTCAGCGCAGGCACTTCGCCGTGCCCTGGAAGAGGCGGGCTTTGAGGTGGTCAAGAGCTCCTACTATCTGGTGGGCCTCGGAGCCGCCATTCACGAGGCTGCCCACATGTTCAAGTTCATGGATGTAGACGACGGACTCAGCAGGATGATCTACTGGTTGGTTTCGCTCTTCACATACCCGCTGGTGATCCTCGGCGAGGATGGGACAAGTAAGGGTCATGGTTTGGCCTTCTTCGCAGTCAAGAAGGCAGAGGTATGATACCGCAATGCCTGTAGCATCCAGAGTCAGGGTGAAGACCCTGCGCAGGGTCGGCCAAATCATCGTTGTGCTCTTCGCCGCTGTCCTTGCTGCAACCACGCTTCATGCAGGCTGGGCCGATATCGTTGCCTATGAGTGGGATCTCGACTATCCTGCCCTGATCATAGCCTTCTCCCTGATGCTGACCGTTGCGGCCTTCTACGTCTATCTGTGGAAGTCGATACTGGAGCGACTGGGCACGGCCTTGAGTTTTCGGAAGAGCTATCGCATATTCTTCCTGTCACAGTTGGCCCGGTACATACCAGGACAGATATGGGGCGTCTTGGGCCTGGTGTACCTTAGCCAGAGAGAAGGTGTCTCCGGAGTGATATCCGGGGCCAGCGTAGCTATGCAGTTGTTGCTGCAAGTAGTCTCGGCCATCATCGTCTTTGCTGTTACCTTGCCCTTTTGGCCCGGCGTGGATTCGGCGACAGAGTTGTATGCGTTGCTTGTCTTCCTGCCTGTGGGTTTGATCATGCTACACCCAGCAATGGTGAGCCGTGGCCTGAAGTTGGCCTTGAGGCTCACAGGGCAACAGGAAATGGAACCGGTGAGCTGGAGTTACAGCTATTTGCTGGGCCAGCTAGGTCTCTGGTGCGTCTTCTGGCTATTGAATGGCGTGGCCTACCGTTTTCTGATCGGGTCCATCTATTCGTCGCTCCTTCCTGGGGTGCCAGTCTTGGCGGGCGTATTCGCCATTGCATGGGTGGCTGGCTTCCTGAACGTCTTGACGCCTGCGGGTCTGGGAACGATGGAGATCACATTGGTTCTTCTACTCAGCTTCTGGCTTCCACCGCATGTGGCGACGATCGTGGCCATATGGACCAGGGTGGCCAGAACGGCGATCGACCTGGTGTGCGCCGCCATTGCTTGGAGGCTGTGATGAGCAACGCTTCCGGGACGAGGGCAGGAAGGGCATGAGCAGTGAGGAAGGCCAGGGGGTGATGGATCGTGGTGCAGAGCCACAGATCTGCAACCTGTGTGGTGAGCGCAGTCACACCCCTCTGTTCGCTGGCTTCCACCCTGGCATTGTGCAGTGCGACTCCTGCGGTTTGATATTCAATGCTGTCATGCCGCTTGAGGAGGAACTGGCTAGCATCTATACGGAGGAGTACTTCACGAGCAAGGATTCCCTCCAGTATGGCTACACTAACTACCTTGCCGACCGCGGCAACATCGTCAAAACGGCCAGGAGAAGGCTGAAGGACATCGAGAAACTCAGACCATCAGGGTCGCTCCTGGATGTTGGGTGCGCCTTTGGCTTTTTCATGGACGTCGCGCGGGAGCGAGGTTGGACCGTTCGCGGAGTCGAGATATCGGAGTTCGCCGCCGAATACGCGATTGGAGAGCTGGGCCTGGACGTGGTCAACCACAGCGCTGATTCCTGGGAATACCAGACACGATCTTACGACGTCATCACCATGTGGGACCTGATTGAGCATCTGCAAGACCCGGCGGGCACCCTAGTCAAGCTCGCCGGAGCATTGAAGGAGGATGGCATCCTTGTGCTGTCCACGCCCGATGTGGAGAGCCTTCCGGCCAGGTTGATGGGGGAGAAATGGCTGGGCTGGCAGCTGCGAAACGAGCACTTGTACTATTTCTCGCACTCCACTCTGGAGCGGATGCTCGAATCAGCTGGTCTGGAGGTCGTGAGGCGGATGCAGATCGGCAAGCACGTGAACTTCGACTTGTTCGCTGATCGCCTGGCGCTCTACGGCAAGACTTACGCCGCGTTGCTCCGAAATCTCAAGAAGCTGTTCCCCACACCGCTGAGCTTCTACGTCAATCCCCTGGATATCATCTGCATCTATGCCCGCTTGAGGAAAGGCCAGGATGTCGCTTAAGGCGCTATCCATGACCTACTCATCAAGAATAGCCAACGCCAAGGCGTCGATCCAGAAGGGTGTCGCAGTTCTGCACGTGGGCTGTGGAGATGGATATCTCGACCGCTATCTGTGCACACGGTTCAGAAGGGTTGTGGGGGTTGACATAAACTTCGTGGAGCTTCAGGCGGCAGCGATGGCCCGAGGTGTGGAGACAGCCGAGTATGTGTTGATAGATGGCTTGGGCCTGCCTTTTGAGTCTGAGGTTTTTGATGCCATAGTGAGCGTTGACGTACTGGAGCATGCTGAGGATGACGTCGCACTCGTCGGAGAGATGAGCAGGGTCTTGAAGCGTGGTGGTCTTCTGAGCATGACGGTCCCCAACGCGAACTACCCGCCGACATTCGATCCCGTCAACTACCTACTGGAGCTGACCACGGGGAGGCACTTGCCCTTCGGCATGTGGGGGTTTGGCCACCGGAGGCTGTACGAGGTCGAATCGCTTTGCCATCTCCTTCAAGACGTGGGACTCAGGACTCGTGGGGTCACGCGGATGTCGTATTCGCTGGTGGGATTGATCGAGAACGCGTATTTGCTCAATCTAGTACAGCCCCTCACCAAGTCGAGCGCCTCCAACAGGCCGCTTGGTGTGGATGCCGAATCTACGGGGCTTTGGAGAAAGCTGGGCAGGGTGGAACCGCCCGCCTTCCTCGAGGCGGTACGGGATTCGCTAATCCGGCTGGACCAACGCCTCTTCGGGAGGTCAGTGCGAAGCGTCAATTTCCTGGTGAGTGCCCAGAAGACGTAGGCACCACTTGCTGTACTGACGGCGCTAATGCAGGCCACGTCTGGCGTGGCAATGGCTTCTCAATGCTCTTTCCCCGTGCAAGCCCGGGTGGCTGGGACTTTCCTTGACCTCCCTCCCTGGAATCTGATAGAGTGCACACGGGCGCCCTGGGCCATTGAGGTCACAGGCGTGGTATCGGGAGGCATGTTCTGCGGGTGTCACGACTGCACAGTCTGATCGCGATCGTAGAGGAGCAGACGGGGTTTGCTGCGGGGGATTTGAACTGGCGGACCCTAGCCACCGTGCTGTGCGCATACACTGTGCTGACGGTGGTGCTCACGCACCCAGTAGCCCTCAACTTCCTCTCACAGCCGGCTGGAAGCACGGATGTGTACGAGTACATGTGGGAGCTTTGGTGGGCCAAGAGGTCGCTGGTGGATCTGCAGATGAACCCCGCCGATGTCACTGCTCTCTATCATCCATATGGAGCCTACCACCCGCTTCTCTTGCTAGACGCCTACCTCATGCTTACCTCTTTGCCCATGGTCATGATGTTCAGTCCTGTGGCGGCCATCAACTTCCATCTTCTGTCCAGCTTCATCCTGACCGGCTTTGCTACCTACTTGCTGTGCTATCATCTGACCGGTCGGCACTGGCCTGCTTTCATCGGCGGTGCCATGTTCGCTTTCTCTCCCTTCAGAACCGATCGAGCAGCCCACGGGGTGATCAGCATGGCCCTCACCTACTGGCTGCCCTTTTACGTCCTGTTCTTGATCCGGCTCTTCGAGCGACCACGTATGCGGAGCGCCATCTTCTGCGGGATCGCCTTGGGTTTTTCGATCCTGTCCAGTTTCCTGCATCTGGCTCACTTCGTGGTCCCTTTGACGGTGGTCTTCCTTGCTTACCAGCTCTTTGCAGATCGAAAGAGGCTCTACAGTCCCACCTTCCTTAAGGGCCTGGCTCTGGCCTTGGGTCTGGCCTGCGTGATGGTACTTCCTGCATACCTGCCTTTACTTGGTGCCAAGTTGGCCGGGGAGTTGGACTATTTCTCCAGGTTTGGCATTCTGAGCCATTCCGCGGCGCTCTTGAGTTTCATCGTGCCTCCCTCCTTTCATGTTGTCCTCGGTCAGGTTGAGCCGCTGGCGGGAGTAGTCCAGGGGTTGCTGCCCGGCAGATACTACGTCGTATACGTGGGCGTAGTGGGCCTCGGACTGGCCCTGGTTGGGCTGGTCCTCAGGCGAGCGAGACTCTGGGCGGTGTTGGCGGTGGTCAGCGGTGTGCTCGCCCTGGGCCCTTTGCTCCACGTGACCAGAGATCTGGTGGAGGTCGCAGTCGGAAAGGAGACGGGGTTCGTCTTGATGCCTGGAGCGCTGCTGATGAATTTGCCATTCTATGAGTGGGCACGCGGTCCGGCGCGATTTGCCGAGCTGACCATCTTCTCTCTGGCCATCGCGGCCAGCTATGGCGTGCTTGTGCTCTGCGGGCGTCTGAGGAAGCGGATTGTGCGCTTTGCGGTACTGGGCGGGTTGCTGATGTTGCTGCTCCTGGACTATGCTGTCTTCGTCCCCTTCCCCACGCAGGATGTGCAAACCCCCGCCTTCTACGAGACCGTGCAGGCCGACGGCGGCGCTTACGGCGTGCTGGATGTAGGAACTGAGAGCTTCAATCACGAAGGAATGTACTTCCAGATCATACACCAGCATCCGATTGCCAGGGGGTTCATCTACCGATATCCCGCAGGTAGTCACTACTACCAGGAGTTCCTGGAACAACTAATGAGCCCTGGGGATGACATCATCAACGCGGGTCAACTTGTCCCTATTCTGAAGGAACTGGGCATCGAGCTGGTGGTTCTGCACAAGCTGTCCGAGGCAACGGTGGAGGAGTTGAGGCCCTTCCTGAGCGAGAATCTGAGCGAGCCAGTGTACCAAGACGAGCAGATCGCGGCCTTCACGGTACCGACTGTCAACGCGACCACCGCTGAGGAGATCCCTCTCCTGATGCTGGGTGCGCAGTGGCATCCTCTTGAGACGGTGGGTGAGGTTCCTTCGCGTTGGATGGTGGACGACGGGGTGCTATACGTCAGGGTGCAGACGAAGGGACCGTACGAATTGGAGTTGACGGCGCATCCTTTTGAAGGCCCCCGTCATCTTCAGGTCTTTGTCGGCGATGACTTTCTGGAAGAGTATCACGTGGGAGGGATGCAGCGGTACGTGACGCCTCCCTTCATGCTCGCGAGCGGGGAGTGGACGCCGGTGAGACTCCACGTCCCGGAAGGGTGCCAGGTGCCAAGCCAGCTGGTGGAGGGCCAGGACGACGATAGATGCGTGAGCATGTTGTTCCAGAGCGTGACGATCTCCAAAGCGCCCTCTGACGGAGCCCCCAATTGACCGGGAGGGGTCGGCCGCGGACAGGAGAAATGTGAGGAGGATGACAGATCGCGCCGGGGACGTGTTACTGTTTGTGCGGCAGACAATGACGGCCGCATTGGCGCAGTTGGGAGAACGCAAGTCTCTCTTAGTCCTGCTTGTCTACTTGTTGATAGCCATCGCCTTCACCTATCCTGTGGTCTTGAACATCGTGACCAGTCCCGCTGGCAGCCCCTACTTCGTGTGGGCGATGTGGTGGGGCAAGACCTCGCTGATCGATCTGCGCGCGGATCTGGCTCATCTCACGTCGCTGTACTATCCGATGGAAACCTATTATCCTTTTCTATGGACCGACGTATACGTTATGATTTCACCCCTCCCGTTGGTGCTCCTCTTCGGGCCGCTGCTCGCGTACAATGTGCATTTCCTCGCCAGCTACGCCTTGACTGGGCTTACGACCTACATGCTCTGCTACTACCTCACCCGACGGCACTGGCCTTCGTTTCTTGGGGGATTGATATTTGCCTTCTCCCCATTCAGATTGCGCCACGCCGTGCATGGGGAACTGAACCTCATGATCACGTACTGGCTGCCCTTGTACGTGCTGTTCTTGCTTAGGCTGATGAGGAACCCCACGCGCAGGAACGCTCTGTTCTGTGGGGTCTTCCTGGCTCTGTCGGTGTTGTCGAATCCACTGCACGCAGCCCATTTCCTGATCCCGCTGACGCTGACGTTCCTGGTCTACCAGGCACTCACGAGACGCAGGCTATTGACTGGCCTCCGCCTTGGCAAGGCGTTTGGGTTGGCCATAGCGCTTGCCGCGCTCCTCGTTGGCCCCTTCTACCTCCCCTTGTTGAAGGCCAAGCTCTCGGGAGAGCTGGGATACCTGGCCAGGCACGGGTTCCTGTCTCAATCTGCCGATTTGCTCGGCTTTGTGGTTCCTCCTCCCTCCCAGGTGGTGGTCCGGGCGATACCCCCGCTCTTGGCTGTCGTGGAGCGCCTCACGCCGGAATCGGGCTATTATCCGGTGTATCTAGGTATCACGGCTTCTCTGCTTGCTGCGCTGGCGATATGGAAGATGGGGAGGAAGGTTGGGCCCTGGATAGTCCTGGCGCTCGTTGGTGTGGTCCTGTCTCTCGGCCCCTTGTTGCATTTCGGGGGACAGCTAGTTGAGCAGTCCATTGCAGGCCGCACTGGTCTTGTCGTGTTGCCGGGTGTTCTGCTCAGCGAGCTGCCATTCTATGACTGGATCCGATCGCCGGGCAGATTCTGCGAACTCGTCGCGTTCTCCATGGCGGTTCTTGGCGCGTTTGGAGGCTCGATACTGTTACGGGTAAGCGGGCGTCGCGTCGTCCAGCATGCCCTGGTTGGTGTGCTGACGGTGTTGCTTACTCTGGAGTACGCCTTCTATTTCCCGTTTCCCATCAGTGATAGGCCGGTACCTGAGCTGTACGGGATGCTGGCCGACGACGATGAGGACTATGGCATCCTGGACGTAGGATACCGGTGGAACCACTGGGGCATGTACTATCAGACCATTCACCGGCATCCAATCGTCAAGGGGCACTGCTACCGTATTCCATCCGAGGTCAAGCCCTATTTGCGTTTCACGGATCAGCTCGTGCAACCGGCAGCCGATATCATACCCCGTGACAATGTCGTTCAGGTCCTCAACCAGTTGAACGTGCGGTATGTTGTGGTTCACAAGCTCGGGCGAGATTTCACAGATGCATTGTTGCCCCATCTTTCGCAATCGATGGGCGCTCCCGCGTTTGAAGATGAGCAGATAGCGGCCTTTGCCGTGCAGGAGACTGACGCCGCTGGTGGAGGGGAGATTCCTCTTCTCATGCTTGGCGATCAGTGGCATGCCGTCGAGTCAATAGACGGCATGCCTTCTCGGTGGATGGTGAATGATGGTACAATCCATGTCAGAGTGGAGACCGAGAAGCGATATCGGCTTGCCGTGGCCGCTCATCCCTATGCGGGGCCAAGGCATTTGCGAATCTTCGTCGGTGACGATCTTCTGGAAGAGTACCATGTGGGAGGGATGCAGAGCTACGTCACATCCCCCTTCTGGCTCGGGGGAGAGGAATGGACCCCCATAAGGTTTCATGTGCCAGAGGGATGTGAGGTGCCCAGTGAAGTCACATCCGGACAAGACGATGATAGGTGTTTGAGCATGCTCTTCCAGCAGTTGGATCTTCTCCCAGTCGAGTCGGAGATATAGGTGAAGGTGAATCACGTGCCTAGAGCATCGTGTGCCAACGGGTCGATCAAGAAGAGATCACTTCTGCGCCTGGGGGGAGACCATCTCTTCTTTCAGAAGCTCTTCGTGCTGATCGTGCTGGTGATCTTGACGGTGGCTGGTTTCTACCTGCGATGGAGCTACGCACGCTCGACGAGCCCATACATAGACGAGTACACCACCATGTGGGTGGCGCAGCGAACCGTGGAGCACGGATACCCTGTCTTCTCCACAGGTTCGATCTACTCTCAGGGCATGCTGTTCACCTATTTGGATGCTCTGTTCTTCCGGCTTTTCCAGTTCAGTGAGCTGGTGGCCAGGATGCCCAGCCTGATCATCAGCGTGTTCACCATACCCTGCGTGTATTGGGTGGGCAAGAAGATGTTCTCCGCCTACGAGGGTCTGATCGCGGCCGCCATAGTCACCTTCGCCCCCCAGGCCGTGCTCTGGGGAGGGCGCGCCAGGAACTACGCCCTGATACAGCTCATCGTCCTCTGGGCAACATACCTCTTCTACAGGTGGGTCATTGCCGAGGATGGTGACAGGTATGGCTGGCTCTTCGTCCTTACGTTCATCGCGGCGGCGTACACCCACAACGTGGCCATGCTCGTCTATCCTGCCTTTCTGGTGTGCGCGTTTCTCGGTCGGGGATGGCGCTGGTTCTTCCAGAGGAAGGTGATCGTGGCCCATATTCTGGTGTTCACGGGCGTAGCCAGCAGTTTCTATCTGTATCGTCGTATGCGGCCTACTGGATGGAGCGTTGTGGGAGTAGGCCGGGGTGAGATTGCTCCCTCTTTTGACCCCCTCGGGGCGCTGGAGCGGTACAAGCCATTCTTCGTGGGTCTCGATGACGTCCCATTTGCCGCCATCCTGACCGTTTTGTGCATTCTCGGCATCGGCTACGTTCTGTGGACGGCCTTGAAACGGCGTGGATTCACGGCGATGTTGTCCTCTCGTGACGAGGGTGCGGCATTGGCCTACCTTGCCATTCTCTTCGGCGCGATCATGTTCGAGATGGTCTTCATCGTCACTGACCGGCGTTGGAGTCCTCGCTACCTGTTCATGGACGCCCCCCTCTTCTACCTCATCGCCGTCGGCGTGCTGTTCCGCATCATCAGGTTGGCACAAGGCTGGTTGGCTGAGCGGGAGTGGTTGGTCTTTCTGGATCGGAGCCCGTGGCGGGACCGAGCAAAGCTGATTGGTACGGCTCTGGCGGTTCTGGCCATCGGTGTGGTGTCCTGGCCAGCGGCGACAGCGGCTGTGGCCAAGGGAGAGTATGGCTACGACCTTGCCTTTCAGTATGTGCGGGAGCGCCGTCAGCCCGGTGACACGGTGATGACCTTCGCCCTGTCCCCGTGCGTGATCTACCTCGGTGAGGAGGGGTGCGACTACGTAGCCATACAGATAGATTTTCATAGCTATGCCATCCAGAGGGACGGGCAGTGGATCGAGGCCTGGGCGGGAATACCCATCCTCATCACCGATGAGGAACTGGTAGAGGTGATTGAGAGCAGTCCGCGAGCGTGGTTCGTGGTGGACGAGTCTCGATTCAGGACGCGGTATACTGACTACTTCATCCAGTACGTGTGGGATCGGATGGAGTTGGTGGCCAAGGAGGGTGGGGTCTTCGTCTTCCTGTCCGAGAGCCCGCCTCCTCCCCCGTTGGCTATTCAACGTTCTCTGTACTATAATCTTGGTGACAAGGTCGCCCTTCTGGGGTACGGTCTGAGTGCTGCCGACCTCCACCCTGGCGACGTTCTGGAACTCTCGCTGCGCTGGCAAGGATTGACGCACATTCTGCAGAATCACAGCGTGTTCGTGCACCTGGTGGACGCCGAGGGCAGGATGTGGGCGCAGCACGACGGCGTGCCGCTGAGAGAGTTGCATCCGACAACGCACTGGGTGGAGGGGGAGATTATCTCGGATCCTCGGGAGCTGTTGCTTCCCCAAGACTTGCCTCATGGCCGATACCGCTTGCAGACAGGGATGTATCTACCTCAAACCATGGAGCATCTGCCCATCTTCCGGGACGACGGCGACTTGGCAGGGGAAGCGGCCGTTCTTGATTATGTGCGTGTCGCTGGTGATACGCCAGAGGCCCTTGCGCCCGATGAGGTTGTGGCCTTCAACTTGGGCAACGAGGTGACGTTGTCGGGTTACGATCTTGAGGTGTCGGGCACGCGGCCAGGCAGTACGGTGCACCTTGTGCTCTACTGGAGAGCCGAGCGGCAGATAGATGAGGACTATACGGTCTTCGTGCATCTCGTTGACGCCGACGGACGCATCTCGGGTCAGCAAGATAACGAGCCGGAGGGCGGATTCTACCGCACGTCATTCTGGGACGTGGGGGAGGTGGTGCGGGACGAACACGAACTCACCATCGACGCCGATGCAATGCCAGGAGAGCATCGGATCGAAATCGGAATGTACGTGCTCGCCACCGGTCAGCGGTTGACTGTGGTCAATGAAGCTGGAGAGACTGCGGGCGATGCAGTCTTGCTGGGCACCGTTGCCGTGAGCGGATGAGGATGCAGGTATGGCCGAAGACATGAACTCGGATCGAGAGCAAGACATGGACTCCGAAAGCCGTGTGGCCCTGTCGGTGGTGGTTCCCGTGCTCGACGAGGAGGAGAGCATCGGGCTACTCTACTCTGGTCTCGACAAGGCCCTCAGTGCCCTTGGCCAGCACTATGAAATCATCTTCGTTGACGACGGAAGTCAGGATGGCTCGTTTGACATTCTGGAATCCCTTCACGCAGGCGATAGGAAGCACGTTCGTGTGATCCAGTTCCGCCGCAACTTCGGAAAGACAGCTGCTCTCACTGCCGGATTCAGGCAGGCTAGAGGCGACTCAGTGATCACCATGGACGCGGACCTCCAGGATGATCCTGCTGAGATCCCCGAACTCCTGAAAGGGTTGGACGGTGACTTCGATCTGGTTGTGGCCTGGAGGCACAATCGCCAGGATTCCCTATCCAAGAGGTTGCCCTCCAAGATCGCTAACACTGCTGTGTCCCTGTTGACTGGAGTGAAGCTCCACGACCTCAACTGCGGCTTCAAGGCCTACAGGCGGGAGGTGGTTCAGGACTTGAAGCTTTATGGTGAGCTCCATCGGTTCATTCCGGTGCTGGCCCACTGGCAGGGATACAGGGTCACAGAGGAGAAGGTCACGCACCGTCCGAGACAGTATGGACAGTCCAAGTACGGCGTGGAGCGCCTTGGGCGGAGCTTCCTCGATTTCGGAATGGTTCTGTTTCTCACCTATTTTCTCAAGCGCCCCATGCATCTCTTCGGCACCCTCGGGGCGCTCCTCTTTCTCATAGGTTTCGCCATCGGGCTCTATCTCACCGGTTTGTGGCTCCTCGGTGAGGGCATTGGGTGGCGCCCCCTTCTGTTCTTCGGGATTCTGGCCATGATCGTAGGCGTGCAGATGGGCTCCATAGGACTTCTGGGCGAGATGATCAGAAACTTCGCCTACGACCCTGAGGAAGAGTACTCCATTCGCCGGCTGCTGTCCTGATCGGTGGCATCGATGAGAGGATGGTTCTCGGCCGTTCCCTGGAGAAGGAGGGAAGCCGGACATGCAGTTGCCGTTCTGGCCCTGGTCGCGTCACTCGCCGTGCTTTTTGTCGTTCCTGCGCCGAAGCCGTGCATTGAGGCTCAGATCGAACTTCGAGGACTGGACCAAGCACAGGACGTCTCTGTCAATGCAAGTGAGGACCGCGGCGTTTCCCTGGATTGGGTTTCGCAGCAGGAAGCCGTACTGGAGATTGTCGCCCCCAGGGGTGCTGTGGTCACAGTCTCCTCAGGGCAGGATCTCATAACATTCACCATCCACGACCTCATCATGTACACCGAGAGGGAGTGGGAGATAACCGGCGGCCAGATCAGTGCGAAGATTCTGGGTGGGAAGGTGGTGGATTGGGATCCGAGTCTGCTCCAGGAAGTGTACATAACGCTGTACGATAACCGCTTCGTCATCGCTCTGCTTGCCGTTTTCTCCATAGCGTACATCTGCGTTCGATCTGTGGCCAGATTGCGCGCGCTGGCTCCTCTGCTCATCGTTGGTGCCCTCCTGGCTTATCAGGTGCTCTTCTTCCTCGACCTGACGCCGACTCTGTATTGGGACACCCCGCTCTCTGATCCTCTGGTCAGGGCTTGGCTGGTGACGCAGATGATCTGTTCCGCAGCACTGATCGTGGTCTGGTTTCCCCTGAGGCGAGCGGTTGGCAGGACGAGGCCTGACCTGCTGGAGGCCGCGGACAGGTTCATCGAACGGTACGGTCTCCTCATCTTGGTGGCGATTCCCATACTCCAGCATCTGATTGGTCACGGTGTGTTTGGATACAACCTCCAACCGACCGATGGCAGATACACTTACATGGACTGGGGTCGAGCCATGCTGGAGAGGGGGGTCATTCCCTTCTTGTCGCGGGGTCTGCTGAGGCGGATGGAAACTCCGCTCATTGGTGGTGTATGGGCACTATTCTACCGGGTCACTGGCAACGGCTACGTCGCCTCTGCCCTGCTTCCTATGTTGTACTTCGAGCTGGTTATAGTGGGCACTTACCTGCTTACAAGGGAGATCCTTGGCCGTAGAGTGGCGTTCTATGCTGGGCTGTTCATCGCCCTGAGCCCATTGTTCTCATACGCCAGCTATTTCGTCATGAGTGACGTCCCCAGCGCAGCCATGACAGTGTTGACCCTCTGGGTGTTCGCAGTAGCTCTCAAGAGGGAGAGCGTACCTCTCGCCATTGCGTCTGGAATCTGCCTGTTTGTTGCTACCATAACCAAACTGACCGCTGTGTATGGCGCCTTTTTGATGCTCGTGGTGTACTCCCTCTCGGCCTCACGCAGCAAGAAGATCCTGCTCGTCAGTCTGGCTTTCGTGGTTCTGCTGCCGATCGCCTATGTTGCCCCGTATTTCCTTCAGCACGGGCTGTCTGCGGAGGCGCTGGAGGCTGGTCAGGAGCATCTTGCCACATGGGCCAAGCGACCGATGTTTCAGGAAAGAGAGGGGGAGCCAGAGGACTGGAAGTACATGATCCTGGGAACGGGTCAGACACACTACTACATGGGGCCTGTCACCCCGCTGTTCTACTTTCGGTACCTAGTGAACGGCGTTGGGTTTCCCATTGTACTGTGGGCCGTTCTGTATCTCGTGCACCTCGTGGAAAGGCGATTGACAAGGGACAAGGAGGCGGTCTCTTCTTTTGAGAGGGCGCGGCGGAGACTGTTGGCGCTGGCGCTCTGGGTCCTGCCTCTGCTGGCTTTTCTGTCCCTCTGGTCGATGAGAAACACGCGGTTCTCGTACATCGCCTTTCCAGCCTACGCCATGCTTGGCGCATGTGGATTCTTGCTCTTCAAGGATGAGAGGCGCTTCGAATACGTGAGACACAGCGGCCTGTTGCTGGGCCTTTCAGTGATCATGCTCTCCACTCAGAGCGCGGCCCATTACTACAACGTCTCCTATCTCAAGAACGCTGATTATCGAGACCCCGTCTTCATCGAGAGCTCAGAGCCATACTACTACATACATCACTACTATGACGGTTGGCATGTGGGATGGAATGGTGGCGGAACTGATCACCACTTCACCGGTTCCATGACAACAGATGGCCAGTTTGATTCAGTTCAGCCGTTTGAGCTTGAGAAGTACCCCGACGTGCTGGAAGTAAACGACGCCAACGACCGGATAGAGTTCGACACTATGTCCCGAGGTGCGGAGGACGGATGTGACTTCGTGCTCGACGATGCGTCCACTGTGACGTTTGATCTCTATATCGATGGAGTTCGAGATCCCGACAGAGTGTACGTCTACATAGGCTCCGTCGGTTTGCAGAGGGAGGTGGCTCCGACCCTGCCGCTCACGTTGGCGGCGGACTGAGGATTGCCTATGCGGAACAGGCGAAGGGTATTTGTCGTAGCTTGGGATGGGGCGACTATGGACCTTCTGGGTCCCTGGTGCGACGAGGGCAAACTGCCCGCTTTCCAAGGGGTCCTGGAGAAGGGTGTGCATGGGAAGCTCGCTTCCACCTATCCGCCTCTGACCGGCCCGGCCTGGGCCTCATTCGTGACTGGGAAATCTCCGGGTAACCATGGTGTTTTCGAGTTCTTCCATCGTCGAGAAGGCAGCTACAGCCAGGTTCTGAGCGGGCCCGGTTCCGTGAAGGACAGGTCGCTATGGATGCTGCTGAGCGATGCTGGCAGGAAGGTGGGCGTGATGAATGTGCCGCTGACCTATCCTCCGGAGGAGGTGAATGGCTTCTTCATCACGGGGCTATTGACACCTCGTGACTGTTCTGACTGGGCCTATCCACGGGAACTCATCGACGAACTGGGAGCGAAAGTCGGCCCATACCTGATTCATCACGATGAGAAATATGCCAAGTCGAACGTAGAGAACCTGCTGGAGGAGCAATATCGCATTCTCAAGAGCAGGACTGAAGCTGCTCTGTATCTGATGAAGGCCAAGGAATGGGACTTGTTCATGGTGCACTACTACGGCCCCGATCGCATGACCCACGAGTTCTGGCACCTGCTAGACCCAACCCATCCTCAGCACGATCCCCAGGAATACCGCAGGTATGGAAATGTGGTGCTGAGCTTCTTTGAGAAGCTGGATGCTGACCTGGGACGACTCATGGCGGAGCTTCGCGAGGGAGATATCTTGATTGTGATGTCGGATCACGGCATGGGCCGGGTCACGAAGTTCGTCAACGTCAACTCGTGGCTGATGAGAGAGGGCTTTGTGAGTTTGAAGAGAGATCTCGGGTCCAGGCTCAGATACGCTCTCTTCCGCTCAGGCTTCAACTACTATGCGGTGGGCAGATTTGTGCTCCGAGTCGGTTGGGGCAAGCAGGCTGTCCAGATGGGTCGAGGAAGACGTCAGGAATTGCAGGAGCAAGTGTTCTTCTCCTTCAGAGACGTGGACTGGTCGAGAACCAGGGCCTACTCGATGGGCAACTACGGACAGATCTTTGTCAACCTCAGGGGGCGCGAACCGGAGGGATGCGTGAGCCCGGGCAGCGAATACGAGGAGGTACTCGACGAGTTGACTGACCGGCTGCACAGTCTGGTCGATCCTGAAAGTGGGGAGAGGGTGGTCGAGCGGGTGTTCCGCGCTTGTGAGGTGTACAGCGGGATGTATGTTGAGAAGGCGCCCGACCTCATGTTCGTCACCCGCGACATGGAGTACAAGGCTCTGGGTCTCTCCGATTTCAACTCGCCGCACGTTCTGGAACCCGTTTACGGCTGCACCGGCAATCACAGGATGGAAGGCATCCTGGCGGTGCAGGGCAAGGGCGTGATCAAGGAGGGCGCCACGATAGGTGGGGCAGGCATTCAAGACTTGGCCCCCACCATACTCTATGCATTGGGAGTACCGGTGCCTTCGGATATGGACGGGCAGGTGCTGAAGGGCGTTTTCGCGCCGGAGTTCTTGAGGGAACACCCTCCGGAATACAGGGAGGCGGAGGATCAGGTACCACTGCCTGAGGAGAGGGTCTATTCCCAAGAGGAGGAGGAAGAACTTGCCAGAAGGCTGAAGGGTCTGGGTTACGTCTGATGCGGACGGCGAGCCATGACCAGGAACGGCGCATGGGAGATGCTGACAGAGTACTGATTGTGGTCCCCGCCTACAACGAGGATCAGAATATCGCCGGTGTGATCGCCCGTGTGCAAGAGGTGGTCTCGGGAGCCGACGTCCTTGTGGTGGACGATGGATCGTCCGATGCCACGGGGGTCGTGGCCAGGGATGCCGGAGCCAAGGTCGTCTCGCTGCCCTTCAACCTGGGCTACGGAGTGGCACTACAGACCGGCTTCAAGTATGCCCTGGAGAGGGGCTACGACTACGTGGTCCAGATGGATGCGGACGGCCAGCATGAAGCGTGCTCTGTGCTAGATCTGATCGCCGAGGCACGCAAAGGGACGGCGGATGTTGTCTTGGGCTCCCGGTTCCTGGGCGCCTCGACTTTCAAACCGAGGTTCGCCAGGAGAGTTGGGATCCTGCTCTTTCGAGCCATTGTCTCGCGAGTTGTGGGGAAGAGCATCTCCGATCCGACCTCGGGATTCCAGGCGCTCAACAGAAGTGCATTGGAGCTCTATGCCACTGAGGCGTACCCGACTGACTATCCAGACGCAGATGTCCTGATCATGGCGCACCTGTCGGGGTTCAGGATCACGGAGATCCCCGTGGTGATGTATGCGAGGACGGCTGACCAGAAGTCCATGCATAGCGGCCTCAGGCCGCTCTACTACGTCTTCAAGATGTTCCTGTCCATCCTGGTGACCTTGATGCGACAGCGGAGGTATGAGGTAGGGAGGGAGCCCGCATGGAAATGAAGCCTCGGTTTCTGGCCCTTGCCATCAGCGTCTTGTTGGTGGTTCTCATCGTCGAGCTCGTGCGACGCCGCAGGCTGCGCGAGGAGTACTCGTGGTTGTGGTTGTCGCTGAGCCTGGCCATGTTTGTGCTTGCCGTATGGCCCGGGTTGCTCGACTTCATCACGGACTTGATAGGCGCGGTGCTGTCCACCTCCACGTTGTTTTTCTTTGCCCTCGTGTTCCTGATCCTGATCAACGTCCAGTTCTCGGTGGAAATCTCCTCCATGAGGACACAGGTCAAGAACCTGGCGCAACAGATGGCCCTTCTTCAGAATACCATCGAAGAAGGCTCCGCGCAGGCTGAGGTCCAGGATGATGCCGGCTAGCACGAGTCAGGGCGTGCCGGCAGTGGAGCGGCGAGTCTTCGCCCTTGGTCTAGATGGGGCGACGCTGGATCTGATTCGCCCCTGGGCTGCTGAGGGCAAGCTGCCCACGTTCGCCCGCATCTTGAAGGAGGGCAGCCACGGCAGGTTGATGTCCACCATCCCGCCAGTCACGGGCCCTGCGTGGGTGTCTTTCATGACGGGAAGGAACCCGGGCAAGCATGGGGTCGGCGACTTCCTCCAGAGGACGTCTGGTGGGTATCGGCGCGCTTTGGTGGATTCGAGCAGCATTAAGGCCGAACCATTCTGGGTCACGGCCGGTCGCTGGGGAAAGAAGGTGGGCGTGCTGAATGTGCCTGTCACCTACCCGCCATATGAAGTGAATGGGATCCTGGTCTCGGGCCTACTGACCCCCAGGAGCAGCGTGAGATTCACCTACCCTGAGGGCCTGGCTCAAGAAATCGAACAAGCCGTGGGCCGCTACAGGGTCAACCTCGATCACTTCTACGCCAAGGGAAATGCGGATCGCTTTCTGACCGACGTGAGCTCGCTAATCGACGAGCGAACCCGAGCCGCTGAGTACTTGATGGACAGATACGAGTGGGATTTCTTCATGGTCCACTACATCGCCACTGATTGGGTTCAGCATTTCCTGTGGCACTGTATGGACCGTACACATCCGCGCTTCGATGAGGCCGAGGCTGAACTCCACGGAGATGCCATCTTGAAGGTCTACCAGCGGATCGATGCTGCCCTGGGCGAATTGATGTCGCGACTGGATCGAAACACGCTTCTACTGGTGATGTCCGATCACGGCTTCGGCCCGTTCCACAAGTACGTCTATCTGAACAACTGGCTGTTGCAGAACGGACTGCTCTCTCTGAAGAAGGGGCCTTCCACTCGCCTCAAGTACCTACTCTTTCGTTTGGGCCTCACTCCATCGACGCTGTATCGGGCGCTTGCCAGACTGATGCTGGTCAAGGTGGCCTTCAAAGCAAGCAAGAAGCAGCGTTACGATCTCCTAGGTACCTTTTTCCTGTCTGGAAGAGACATCGATTGGGGAAAGACCAAGGCCTACTCGTCTGGCAATGTAGGACAGGTGTTCATTAATGTGAAGGGTAGGGAATCCCAGGGTGTGGTAGAGCTGGGACGCGAGTATCAAGAATTGAGGGAGCAGATCATCTCCATGCTCGGTGACCTGACGGATCCGGATACAGGTAACCAGGTGATGGAGCACATCTATCGGCGCGAAGAAGTGTACAGCGGACCCTATGTGGACCAGCTGCCCGACATACTCCTGCTGCCACGCAATCTTGAGTACATCGCGACTGGCCTATCAGAGTTCGTGTCGAACGCTGTGATAGCTCCAAGTTTCGCATACAGTGGTACCCACAGGATGTATGGCACCTTCATGTTGTGGGGCGACGGAGTGAAGGAGGGGCTGACGGCCGAGGATGCCGCGATCATC
The DNA here is from genome assembly GCA_030603665.1 of Chloroflexota bacterium. Lineage (GTDB taxonomy): Bacteria > Chloroflexota > Anaerolineae > UBA7937 > B3-Chlor > JAUVXJ01. The sequence continues at coordinate 30,927 of JAUVXJ010000012.1, forward strand.
GACATGGCACCCACCATACTTCATTTGCTTGGCCTGCCTGTTCCTCGGGACATGGACGGCAGAGTTCTGACGGGGTTACTGGATGAAGAGTTCGCCGCCGCTAGGCCGGTGCGCTATAGCGATGAGGAAGGGGTGCCTGGAATCTCCGGGACCGGACTGTCTGAAGAAGAGGCTGAGGAAGTGAAGGACAGGCTGAGGAGCCTCGGGTACGTGACCTAGGCCGGGACTTCGCATGAGGATATGCTACTTCGGCAATCAACTGGGGTTCATTAGCGGAAGCCACAAGTACGTGCTGGGTCTGGCCAAGAGGTTCATGGCGGAAGGCCATGAGGTCACTGTGGTCACCAAGGGCAGGGACCGCAGAGTATCCGTGCTGGAGGGTGTGAGATACGAGGCCGTGTCTCTGGAGAGCAGGGAGACCTTCGGCAGCTACTTCGTGGAATTCCCCCTGCAGTCTCTCGCCCACTTCGCCACACACCGAGATTACGACATCATCCACAGCATGGCCAGCTACCACCTCTTCGCTGGCCTGGCCAGGCTGGTGGGTGCAGTGGCAAGAACCCCAATCGTGTACGGAGTGGTATCACCGGCGAGTCGTGCTCTGAACCTGTTGGGTTTTACCAGGCTGATTTGTGCCAGCAGGAGCATCGCGGCGCAACTGGGAGAGAAGGCGGTGTTCATACCCCACCACGTCGATGTCGCGAGCTTCCAGACTGCGGCTCGCTACGACTATGCACAGGATGGGTACTTCACCGTTGGCAGCATGGGCTCCCCAGCTTCGAGAAGGGGTTTCGAACATCTGATCAGGGCCATGCCATTGGTCTTGGAGAGATGCCCAAATACCCGCTTCGTGCTGGCCATTGACCACCCACAGATCAAGTATCGGCCCAAGTTGCAGCGCAGGCTGGAGCAACTCGTCAAGCTGATCGAGCGCAGCGGAGTGTCCGATAGTGTCAAGGTGGTCGGTGAAGTTGATGTTCCCACGTTCCTTAACTCCCTCGATGTCTTCGTCTACGCCGTGCAGACCACGAAAGGGATGATTGACATCCCTCCCACGGTGCTGGAGTGCCTGGCGGCGGGGTGTGCCCTGGTCACCACCCCTAGGGGCGGCATTCCTGAAGTGGTGCGCGACCACGAAAATGGCGTAATGGTTGACAAGTACGATGATCCTCAGGCCTACGCTGAGAAGATCGTAGAGCTGATTGAGAACAGAGACCTTCTGCGGAAGCTCCGCGACAACGCTCGCCGCAGCGTGGAACCCTATGACGTGAGCGCCGTGGCACCGCAGGTCATGAGGGTGTACGAGGACGTGGTGAATTGCAGGAAGTAGAAGGCCAACGCCCCCCGGCCAGATTCGGGGGAAAGACCTATCGAAGGGTGCTATCGGTTCTGGGCATTCTGGCCTTCGGGGCCATTCTCTACTACGGAGGCGTGGAGGCCCTTCGTCAGGTAGCTCGACTGAATCCCCTGTACCTGGCCTGCGCGTTTCTTGGGGCGGCTCTGGCAGCCTTTGTGACCTCCGTGAGGTGGGGTCTGATAGTCGATGCACTTGAAGGCCGCAAAGCCCACAGCAAGCTCCAATACTTCTACTACGTGATGATGGGAAAGATGTCCAGCACGCTCGTCTCTCAGTACGTGGGTGACTATGGTGTCAGGCCGCTGGCCCTCAAGGCCTCAAGCGATACGAGCATGGGCCGGGCCTTCTACTCGGTTCTAGTGGACAGGTTCTTTGACCTGATGCTCTCCCTCCTGTTTCTCGTTCCTGGGCTGCTGTACCTTGGAGGACTCATCTCACCGGAGGTGCTGGCTCTGTTGATCATCTTGTTGGTGGGAGGCTACTGGGCTGTCATGGCGAAGAACCATCACCTCGTTTCTCGGTTGCTTGGTATGGTCGCCGGTGCGGTGGGCGGGCTGAGTCCAAAGATGCCTCGGCTGGGAGGGGTACTAGCTAGGGTGGCAAGCACTCTGGAGGGTGCCCAGATGGGGTTCGAACAGGTCGGCCGGAGGTGCATCAATTCGGCGAACTTGTTGACTCTGTGCAGATACCTGGCGATGGCACTTCGCGCTTACTTCCTCTCCCTCGCTCTGGGCCTCTCCATTCCCTTCTGGCTGATCTTCTTGGCGGTCGGACTGGTGAGATTCGCGCTTCTCTTCGCCGTTGCCCCAGGCAGACTGGGCGTGCTGGAGGTCGGATGGTACGGAGTCCTCGCTCTGGGTGGGGTGGAGACTTCGGCCATTCTCCCGTTCTTGATCGCGTTGAGGGTGTACGGCTTGGTGTTCAACGCGGTGCTAGCTCTGGGAGCTCATCTAGCGGTGTCTCTCAAGTCGCGCGCAGCAGCATAAGACACGCTGGAACTCCTCTGGCGACGGCACTGCTCTGGGTGCTTCGGGATGACCGTCATCCGGTGTGCTGGGTGAGTCCCTCGACTCCACTCGCGATACGCCCAACATGCTGTTGTTGAACGCTGCCACAACCGATCTCATGAACGCTCCGCTGTTGATCTTTTTCTATACGCGCCACCTGGTCTATAATCCGGGGAGTTGGCTGGAGAGCTTACCTGGGATGGCGCTGATGCGCGACTCCCATCCCAGCGCCCTGGCTGGTTCATGGACCACTGACGGCATATTCCTGCGCGCGTGGGGTCCACTCCAGGTTGGTGAGTGTGGCTCTTGACTGATAGATCGGTGCCCTGGTTTGGGGCATCGTACGACGGCTTTGGTGGGGACGAGTGCATGACTGCGCCCTTAGTTGATCTAAGCCTGGTGCTGGCCTGCTACAATGAGGAACTGGTCATCGAGGAAAGTGTGGCCCGGATCATCGAGGTACTGGACAACACGCGGTATTCCTATGAGATTATCTTCGTGGATGATTGCAGCCTAGACCGAACGCGGGAGCTGATCGACGAGGTCATCGATCGGTATCCAGACAACAGAATGTCCAGGATGTTCCACGAGCATAACAAGGGTAGAGGCGGCACCGTCAGTGATGGGATTCGAGCTGCCGAAGGCGAAGTGGTTGGCTTCATAGACATCGATCTGGAGGTGCACGCTCGCTACATGCCTTCGTGCGTCCAGGCGGTGATCGACGGGGCGGACATCGCCGTGGGGCGCAGGGTCTACAAGTTGAACCTGCGCTCGTTGGATAGGTACGTGCTGAGCACCGGGTACGTCTGGCTGGTACGTCGGCTGCTGGGGGTGGACCTGAACGACACGGAGACAGGGTATAAGTTCTTCAGGCGCGAACGCATACTGCCGGTCCTAGATGAGATAGAAGATCTGCGCTGGTTCTGGGACACAGAGGTGATGGTTCGTTCCTACTACAAACAGCACCAGATTGTGGAGATTCCTTGCCTCTTTCTCCGGCGTTTCGACAAGCCCTCCACCGTGAGTCCCCTGGCTGATACGGTGGACTATTTTCGAAAGCTCTGGCGATTCAGAAAGACGGTCAATAACGAGCTGGCACATTGAAGGCACTTCGAGAGATCGGCATCAGAAAGGCCATCAGGTTTGGCGCGGGCACGGTGTTGCTCGTCCTGTTTCGCTTGATGATCTTCCCGCCTTTGCGAACGGCTTTCCTGCGGTTGGTCGGCGTCAAGATCGGAACAAACGTCACCATCCACGCCGTGAGATTCTTCAATTTGTACCGAAGGGGCTTCGCTGGCCTGAGAATCGGCGACAACTGCTTCATCGGTGACGACACCCTCATCGACCTGGCGGACGAGATAGCCCTGGAAGACGACGTGACACTCGCGGAGAGGGTCTCGATCTTGACCCACTTGAACGTCGGCTTGAAGGATCACCCGCTCCAGAGGTACTTCCCTTCGTACTCGAAGGAGGTCTTACTAAAGAGAGGGTGTTTCGTGGGCACGAATGCCACCATACTCCCCGGTGTGACCATTGGGGAGTGCGCTTTCGTGGCAGCGGGCGCAGTTGTCACCAAGGACGTGCCCTCGCACCACGTCGTTGGTGGCGTGCCCGCACGCACTTTGCGCGTCCTGGAAGCGGAATAGTCATGGATCCGGCGGCCTACGAAGTCGTGCACGAGTTGGAGGAATCCCACTGGCACTTTGTCGCCAGGAGAAGGATCCTTTCGCGGCTCTTCGACGAACTGATCGGTGGCTCGGATCGTCCCAGGATTCTGGACGTGGGGTGCGGGACCGGTGGCACGATGGGCCTTCTGGAGCAGTACGGCGACGTCACCGGCATCGACATCTCTCCCAAAGCCATGAAGTACTGTCGGGAACAGGGAAGGCCGCGGCTCTGTCTGGCCGATGGTGCGCAATTGCCTTTCGCTGAGAATACCTTCGACTTAGTCACCGCCCTGGATCTCCTGGAGCATCTGGAGGATGAGTCTACTGGCTTGGTGGAGATGCGGAGAGTTCTCAAGGAAGATGGCCTATTGGTCGCGGTTGTGCCAGCCTATATGTTCCTGTGGAGCGATTTCGATAGGTTCGCGGGCCACTATCGGAGATACGCCAGAGAGGATCTCAAGCACAGAGTTCAGGCGGCTGGGCTCCAAGTCGCCAAACTATCCTACTTCAACACACTCCTGTTTCCGGTGGTTTGGGGCGTACGTACGGCAAAGAATCTCATGGGCGCACGGCGCTCCTCCGGGTCAGACCTGGACATGACGGGCAAGGGCCTCAATGGACTTCTGGCACGGATCTTCTCTTTGGAGAGCGGCTTGATCGCCCGGGGGAGTCTGCCGTTCGGAGTGTCGCTGCTGTGTGTCGCCACGAAGGGGTCTGCACGCCGGGAGTCCGATGAGCCCTAGGCCGGGACTGACGCGCCTCGGACTGAGCCTGTCGCAAGTCCATCTGGCGTTGCTCGTTGTCGCTGTACTAAGTCTCTTCACCCTCATCTTCGGGATCTGGAATGCGACCTCGGTCTGGGCTTTCCCCCGTTTTGTCATCTCTGTACTGCTGGTGATCTACCTACCCGGCAAACTCCTCCTGGACTTGAGCAAAACTCAACTCAGGCCGCTCGAAGACCTGACTCTCTCTCTGGTCGTGGGCATGACGGTAAGCAGCCTTCTCTACTGGGTTGCTGCCTTTTTCCAGCCCTCGAAGCTATTCCTGCTCTGGCCCCTGGCAGCTCTGGTGGTTTGGCTCTTTCGGAGGCGGAAGAGGTGGCGCACGGCCCTACACTCCCAGACACGGGTTGACCTGATACATCTGCTACTTCTGGGTGTCCTTGCTCTGCAGTTGATCCCACTGTGTATGCTCCCTATGTACTATCAGAACGTGGCTTGGTTGCCAGAAGGGGGGATGAGCTTCCTGGACAAGCCCAGAGATGCCATCTTTCACCTCTCCATCGCCAATGAGTTGAGGCACTCGATTCCGCCTCAGGTTCCCTATTTGGCAGGGCAACCTCTTGGCTACCACTACGGCATGGATCTGCTGACGGCGATGCTGGGCGAGGTAGGGGGGCTCAGCACTCTGGACTTGACTGCCCGCTTCACCCCCACTCTACTGTTGGTGATTACCTCTCTGGCCGTGTTCTGCTTCAGCCGCGCCTGGCTGGGGTCTGGGTATGGGGCCGTCCTAAGTGCTTTCTTGGTCATTTTGGCGGAGGATCTGTCGTTTCTTCCCGGCCTGCTGTTGAGATCGGAGGAGGTCTGGTCAGTTCAGTTCTTTGGGGCACCCACCTCGTATTCTCTCTATTTCATGAATCCCATGTTGCCCGCGCTGGGGATTCTCTTCGCAGGTCTATTCTGTCTGGTGATGTTGTACCGGGACGGGTCGAAGTTCTGGCCCGTCCTCGCTGGCTTCCTGTTCGCCATGGCCATGGAGTACAAGATCTTCGTCACCGCCCACGTGCTCCTCTCCTTGGGTATTGCGGGACTCGTCTACATCCTGCTCTTTCGCGACAGGAGACTCCTGACTGTCCTGGTTCTCAGCGCCGTGATGACCCTGCCCCTGGCCCTCTATGGGTTCCTGGGCACGGAGGCGGGGACACGGGTCTGGGTGAGGGTCGACCCCTGGCCCTACATCCCCGCGGCGCTGGAGCAGTTGGGGCTGCACAGCACTGTGCTGGGCAGTCAAGTGAACTCCGTCTATGACAGCGGCCCAGTGGGTTTGGCAGGACTCCTGGCTCTTTTCCTGGTGGCTCTGCCTGCATATTTGCTGGGCAGCCTGGGAATCCGCGCTTTGGCTCTTCCAGAAGTGGTGAAGGGTGTCTTCTTTCCTTCTCCTTCCGCGGCTATCAAGTTCTTCCTTGGCGTGATGGTTATCGTGGGCCCTGTGATCGCCCTTACCCTTTCCATCAGTCCCTGGGGCTACCCCGCCGAGTCTGAGTACAACGAGGCCATCTGGTTCGGTGTAGTCGGCAAATACGTGGCTACTGTGCTCGCCGTGAAGTTTGTCCTGTCAGTGTGTCGTGGGCGAGGGAGGTACCTGCAGGGGCTGGCAGTGGCTGGCCTGCTGGCGCTCAGCATTCCTTCCACAGCTCAGTTCTTTCAGAGGCAGATGTACTACAAGCTAGGCGTGGTTGAGGAGAGTCAGCTGGAAGTGATGGAGTTCCTGGACGCGGGATGCTCTCAGGGGGAGGTGTTACAGTCTCGCCAGGATGTGGCGGCGGTTACCGCGGCGGTCACCAGGTGTCGAGTCCCCGTGCTCAACATCGGGGCCTATACACATTCCTTCGTGTCGCCGACTGGGCTGAATCAGAGACGCGCAGACCGCGAAACGTTCTGGGACGCGTGGAACGGCGGAGAGTTGCGGAGGGACATCTTGGAACGCTACAAGGTGGACTATGTGGTTGTGGACCGGAGAATGGGCGATGCTGTTCCCGATGAGGCCTTTGCCTCCGCGGCACTCTCGACCCGGGGGGCGGAGGCCTTGAGTGTCGTCATGGTTTTCCGGAACGAGGATTTCGCGGTCTATGAGGTGCTCAGAGATGATGAGCCGACTTCGTAGCCTGACCGGCGCAGAGAAGGACGTGGGTGCCATCCTGATTCTGTTCGCTCTGTCCTGTCTTTTCTTCGCCAACGTACTGCTGACAGACCAGGTGCTGGTGGGAGACACCCTGGCGAGGTACATACCGTGGGACAGCTACCTCGATCCCCAGAGTCAGGCCCCCGTCAACTACGAGTTTGACACGCTACTGGCTTACTATCCCCAGATCATCGTCGCCAGAGAGAGCTTGCAGAGCGGGCAGCTGCCCTTGTGGAACCCGTACTTCCTGAGCGGGATCCCTCTTCTGGCGGCGGCACCATGGCTCGGTCTGTTCTACCCTCCTTACGCACTATTCTATCTGGCGGACCCACTGAAGGCTATTGGGTACGTCTCCTGCGTGCAACTGGGCTTGGGCGGGCTGTTCATGTATCTCTATCTCAGGAGCATCCGGGTCCGAAGACTCGCTGCTCTGCTTGGAGCAGCGAGTTTCGGGTTGGGGGGCTTCATGTTGGCGAACCTCACCTGGTTGCCCAGAGTGAGCACGGTGATTTGGATGCCTCTGATACTCTTCTCGTTCGAGAAGTGCTTGCGGAGGGAAGCGTGGCTGTATGCAGTGCTGGGAGGCTTCGCCGTTGCCATGTGCATCCTGGCGGGCAACATGGCGGCCATGGTCTACGTCCTGTTGGCTGCGGGCCTCTACGCCCTGTTCAGGCTTGTCTGGGCTTGGAGGCGCGATGGCGGCAACCTCGCGGCGAGGTATGCTCTGGCGATTGGCGGTGCCGTGTGCGTGGGCGTCCTCCTATCGGCGGTGCAGCTGGTCCCCACGCTCGAGGTGGCCAAGTATGCCGGTCGGGTGCACGTTGAGTACGATGAGCGCATAGAGGGCGGGCGCTCTCCCTTGGCCCTGGCGACGGCGCTTGTGCCAGATGTCTTCGGAAACCCTGTGGACAGGCCCTGGGGGCGGAACGAGTTCGCCAAGAACATCCCGGGCACGTACGGCGAGACGAGCCTGTACGTCGGCATACTGCCACTATTGCTGGCGGTGTGGGCGGTGGTTCGCAGACGTGATGCCTTCACCGCTTTCTACTGCCTTCTGGCGCTGTTGTCCCTGGTCTTATTCGTCGATACGCCGTTGTTCAGAGTGTTATACCATCTCCCGGTCTTCAGGGTGGGGAGGCAGCTGGAGGCCAAGGCGATGTGGGGCCTTGCGACCTCGGTACTGGCGGCCCTGGGGTTCGCCGCTCTTTTGGATCGCCCACTGAAGCTGGAGAAGAAAGCCTTGCGCAGGGCAGGTGGCGGCTTGCTCGCGGCGGCGGTAATGGTCGTGATGGGAGTCGCTCTAGTGGCCATCTTCTCCAGGGGCGACGGCGGGTTGGGTGCGACTGGATTGGCCCAGGACTGGTATCGATACAACACGGGCAACTTCCTGCGACTTGGCCTGCTGCTTTTCGGCTGCGCAGGTGTGTTCCTGCTGCGGGCGCAGGGTCGGGTCAAGCCGAGTGTACTGATCTTGCTGGTGTTGGTGATCGCCATGGCCGATCTTGCCTATTTCGGATGGAGACTGCATCCCTCACGGTCGCCCGAGGGCCTGTACCCGGAGATGGAGAGTGTGACGTTTCTGCAAGGCGACGAGAGCATCTACAGGACCATCAGGGGCCCCTTATCCAGGAAGGTCTTCCCCGCCAACAGCCTGGCCGTCTACGGTGTCTCGGACGTGCAGGGCTATTCTCCTGTACTCGTCGACTACTACGTGGAGTTTCTCAAACTGATCGAGGAAGACATGGTCAGCGCTCGCAGGGTGTACTCCCTCAGAGATCCCCGCTCGACCACTTCGCCCCTGCTGGATCTGCTGAACGGCAAGTACATAGTCACCATCGCCGATCCAGGCGAGGAGATGGTGGCCCTGGAGCAATCCGATCCCAGTCTGGACCTGGTGTTCGATGGAGAGGTCAAAGTCTACGAGAACCTTGACGTACTCCCCAGAGTCTTCTTCGTGCCGGGCTACAGGGTCGCCGGGAACAGCGAGGAAGTCCTCAGAGAGCTGAGCGCCGATGATTTCGACCCCTCGGCGATTGTGATCTTGGAGGAGGAACCTGCTGGATTGACCCCGAGTTCAGACACGACGCCGATGGAGTCACATGTGGAGGTGGTCGATTACACCTCCAACAGGGTAGTAGTCCAGGCGAATCTGTCGGCAGCAGGCTTCGTAGTCCTCAGCGACTTGTATTACGAGGGCTGGAAGGCTTTCGTGGACGGCGACGAGCAGAATCTCTACAAGGCCGACCACATCCTGCGGGCTGTGCAGCTGGAGGCTGGCGAGCATCGCATAGAGTTCGTGTTCGATCCGTTGTCGTTCAAGATTGGATCGGTCGTGAGTCTGGTCACTCTCCTCTTGGTGGTGGCCTTCACCGCTCTCCTGCTGTGGAGAAGGAATCGTGCCTAGGCCCGGCCTGCCTCTTGGGCACGGTACTCATGCTCCCAGAGCTTCACGTTCTGTTTGCGGGGCATGCCGGCGCATAGGGACCAGTAGTGCCCAGTGGCCTTGCCTTGGCGGAGATGTGTGGTATAATCTTTGTACAAGCGAGGGATCGCTTAGCACCTCACCGGGCCTAGCAAGACCTCGGTGGGGTGTTTGGGTCATCCTGAGCAGTCAATATGAGGACGCGTCGGGACGCTGAGGCACTGTCCTCTTCCACGGTCGGCAGCGATGCGCGTGATGTGGGGGCCGTTCGAAGCCGGTGCCCGCGCGCAGGGCATACGAGCAACTGACATCTTGACGTCTTGCGTGAGGGTGGTCATGGAAGATCGCGAGCATCAACCGGGGAGTTCTCACTCGTGGATGAGAGTACCAGCGTTAACTATCTTCGTGTGGCTTGGCGCAATGGTCACACTGGCCGGAAACCCCGGGCCCACCGGGGCCGCTCAGGCGACAGGGACCCCATTCTATGCGCCTCTCGTCATGGTTGCCCCGACGCCCACGCCGACACCCACACCCATCCCTGCGCCAGGGAAGATCGTCTATGAACGGCATATCGAATGGGCCGACAACTGGGAAATCTACGCGATGAGGGCTGATGGGACCGGGGAGGTGCGGCTGACGAAGCATGGCAAGCGCGACTCGGACGCCACATGGTCGCCCGACTACTCCAAGGTGGTCTTCGCATCCGAGCGGGCCAGCGTCGGCGAGATCCTCAACCGGGAGATATACGTGATGAAGGCCGATGGCACGAACGTGCGCCGCGTCACCCACCGGGATGGCAAGGACTACGACCCATCATGGTCACCTGATGGTACGCGAATCGCATTTGTCTCCAAGCTTGATGGGGATTTGGAGATTTACCTGATCAATCCCAACGGCACGGGATTGGTGAACCTGACCGCCAACAAGGGGATCAGCGATACGGATCCTTCCTGGTCGCCGGATGGCAGCCGCATCGCCTTTGCCTCGGATCGCCACGATCCGGGCCAAAACGCAGAGATCTATACCATGAAGGCGGATGGCACCGACGTGAGACGGCTCACCAACAACATCTATAGCGATGGGGATCCGTCCTGGTCATGGGAGGGCACCCGCATCGCCTTCGAGTGCTACCGCGATCACAATTTCGAGATCTGCGTGATGAACGCGAACGGCACCGGTCAGCATAGAATCACCCTCAATGACGTGACCGACTCTGATCCTTCGTGGCAGCGGGCTGGAGACCAGATCGTGTTTGGCTCGTATCGCACCGGTCACGGCGATGTGTACGTGATGAACTCCGATGGCAGTGGAGTGATCCGGTTGACCAGCAGGCCCGATATCGAGGGGGATGCGTGTGCGCGGCCTAGCGGGCCGTAGACGCTAACACCTCGAGTCGCCCCCCGTGGCCCGGGGACTGCTCATGACAAGAGAGCCGTCATTGCGGCTGGTGCCTCTGGACCACGCGATCGCACGTCGGCAGCCCGATCTCGCGAGTTCCCCTCGCTCAGACGCTCCGTGACATTCCTTGTGCGCGATGTCACTGCTGGTGCGTGCCATGGGTCGATCACTGGGCGAAGGGGCCCTCGCTGCGTTGCGTTTGTGGAGCGAAATCGCTTAGTATGCCGCTTCGTAGTGGAGGGCTCGGCTACGACCTGCCCGGGGCGACTCCTTGGGCATCGACGTGGGCTATGCCGCGGGTCTGATCTTGCCGCGTGTGAACTTACGTGGTATAGTAGCGTGTCTTTCTTCCGGAGGTAGTAGCATCAATGCAAATGCGCGTGGATCGGACAGCTATCATTGTCGCCGGTGTTGCCGTGGTTCTCTGCATGGCTGTGTCTTCTTGCCTGCTGGGGGGCTACGGATACCTGCAATTGCGTCCTCTGCCCACGCCCACACTGTCCTTTGTGGAGGGCGTGCGCGCGACGGCGACCGCCGATGCCCTCGAAGCGGCTGGGCAACCCACGCACACGAGTACGCCATCCCCCGCTCCTGAGCCGACCGCGACGGATACCCCTGTGCTGGTGTCAGAGGATCCGACAGCCACGGCCACCCTGGAGCCGACGCTGGCACCTGAGCCAACGGCCACCACAGGGCCCGCGGCACCTGCCCCGCCTCCTCCGCCCACGAGTACTCCCCGTCCGCAACCAGCGGAGACGTGCAGGACGCCAAGGAATACTAGTCTGATCCGCGGGCCCTACCTGCAGTGGGTGCGCCCGAACTCTATCACTATTGCCTGGGAGACCATCGACGAGGTAGATAGCGTGGTGGAGTACGGGCCCACTGCGGCATACGGGTCCACCGCGATTGACTGTGATTGGACGACACACCACCAGGTGACTCTGACGGGGCTCAACCCCTACACCGTATACCACTACCGCATACGTAGCAGCGGCCAGGTCTTTTCCGAGGGGAGTGCGGATCACACGCTCAAGACCGCCGCTGGCCCGGGGCAGACTTCCTTTACTTTTGCCGTCCTGGGCGAGACCCAGAGCGGAATCCCCCCTGGGCACTTTGATCGCTATCGGGACAGCGCAGACAAGGATCATCCTCGTTCAGCGGCCAAGATCCAGGCCATTAATCCCGACTTCTATCTCCACGCAGGGGGGCTGGTATTCAACGGTTCAGATCTGGCGGCCTGGGACGATTTCTTCCACTTTGAAGGCAACTTGATGAGCAACGTCACCCTGTTCCCTACCTTGGGAGAAAGCGAAGGTGCGCACTACAACTATTTCCGGATCTTCCATCTCCCTGACAATGAGCGATGGTACTCCTTCGACTATGGGAACGCTCATTTCGTTTGCCTGCAGATAGACGGGCACGGAAATGCCAATCCCGGGAGCGAGCAGTATCAGTGGGTCGAGAACGATCTGGCGAGCAGCGACAAACCGTGGAAGTTCGTGTTCTTCCACTACCCTCCGTTCAGCTACGGACCAGTAGGCTCCAAGCCGGAGGCCAGGCATGTGCAATCGCTGTTTGCCAGGTATGGGGTAGACATGGTGTTCAGCGCCAACGACCGCAACTACCAGAGATTTGTGGTTGATGGTGTGACATATATCGTGACGGGAGGGGGAGCTGCGTACACGGGCAAGTTGACTGGGGGAAGTGAGTTTCCCCCGGTGTTCATGGAGCGGACAAAGCACGTGATGAGAATCGCGATCAATGGCAATACGCTCAACAGTGTAGCCTACAGGCTCGACGCCGCAGGCTCCGAGATGGACCCCTTCACCCTCACTGCCAATTGAGCGCATAGCCTCGCTGCGGGGCGTGATAGACATCGCCGCCCTACCCTGGTAGACTTTGCCTCCTCGGTAGGCCCTCAGAGGAGAGCGATAGTGCTGGATCCTGGTGGGCCGCGGTCTATCCGTTAGTGCAGACGGTTTACGACCTACGACGTTCCCCAGTGCTCAGTAACGGACCCCCGTATGTGCCTGCGCAAGGGACGTTTACTGTTGCTGAGGGGGGGTGTATGGTATAATGCGACTTAGCTGGAGCGGGGACAGCCGATAGGGGCAAGGAGAAGTGATGACGGAGGATCAACTGGAACTCTCAGTCGTCATTCCGATCTACAACGAGCAGGAGAACATCGAGCGGCTGTACAGAGATCTCAAGCAGGTCCTGGAGAGACTTGGCAAGAGCTACGAGATCGTGGCTGTGGACGATGGCAGCACCGATGGCAGCTTCGAGGTGCTCAGGGAGCTGCACCGTGGCGACGATTTGCTGAAGGTGGTGCGGCTGCGACGAAATTTCGGCCAGGCGGCGGCCTTCGCCGCCGGCTTTGATAGTGCTGTTGGAGAGATCATCGTCAGTATGGACGCTGATCTGCAGTTCGACCCTGCCGACATCAGCAAGTTGCTGGATAAGATCTCCGAAGGATACGATATCGTCAGCGGGTGGCGTGCCGATCGGCAGGAGACTTTCATGACGAGGCGCTTGCCCTCGATGGCGGCCAATTGGCTCATCTCGCGGATCACAGGCGTTGCACTGCACGACTACGGGTGCTCACTGAAGGCCTATCGCTCGGAGGTTATCCGTAACGTCCGCCTGTATGGGGAGCTGCACCGTTTCATACCCGCTCTGGCGAGTTCGATCGGAGTGCATCTAGCAGAGGTGCCGGTCAGCCATTATCCACGTCGTCACGGCAAATCCAAGTATGACCTGTCTCGGACGCTCACCGTGATCCTCGATCTGCTGACGGTGAAGTTTCTGCTGAGCTACGCCACGCGGCCCATGCAGGTCTTTGGGCTCTTGGGGATGCTATCTCTTGCCGTAGGGACGGTGATAGCCGCATATCTTTCCTTCATCAGGCTGTTTCTGGGTAGCCCCATCGCCAACAGACCTCTGCTGTTGCTGGCCATACTCCTCATTTTCGTCGGAGTGCAGTTGGTGACCATGGGGCTTCTGGGAGAGCTGACCACACGCACCTATTACGAGGCCCAAGGCAAGAAGATATACGTGATCAGAGAGATGCTGGAATGAATGATGCGCATCTTGATGATTAACTATGAGTTTCCCCCTCTCGGAGGTGGAGGGGGAGTGGCCAGCTATCAGATCGCAAAGGCGTTAGCGACACGGGAGCACGAAGTTGACGTTCTGACCACGGGATGGCGAGGTCTTCCCGGCGAAGACGTGGTGGACGGCTTGAAGGTCTATCGGGTTCCAGTGCTGGGGCGAGGGGACCTAGCGACTGCCAGTCTCCTGTCCATGCTGTCTTTCCTTCCCTCTGGAGTCATCGGGGGCTTTCGAGCACTTCGGCATAAGCGGTATGATATTCTGAATACCCACTTCGCCGTTCCCTCTGGCCCGACCGGGGTCACCCTGTCCAGGCTTTTGAAGACCCCCCACGTGCTGACCATCATCGGTGGCGACATTTACGATCCCACCAAGAGGTTGTCCCCGAACAACAGCGCTCTTCTGCGAGAAGTAGTCCGGCGTGTGCTGGATTCATCCTCACACATCATCGCTATTTCGCAGGATATCAAGACCAGGGCCCGTGAGGATCTGCACTGTCAGACGGAAGTGGAGGTCATTCACTACGGGCTCACCCCCCCCGAGTTCCAGCGGAAGAGCCGAAGTGAGCTGGGCATTCCCGAAGATGAGGTGGTCTTGATCTCCATGGGGCGGCTGATCAAGCGCAAGGCCCTTCGTGATGTCCTTCTTGCTCTCAGCAGGCTGGAGGGGTCTCCACTTAGGTTGTTGATCATTGGAGACGGCCCTGAGGAGCAGCGTCTTCGTGACCTGGCAAAGACGCTTGGACTCGCCTCGCGCGTGGATTTTATGGGAGCTGTTTGGGGGGAGAGCAAGTTCGAGTACCTGGCCGCTGCCGACATTTTCGTGCTGCCCTCGGTGCACGAAGGGTTCGGGTTAGTCTTCTTGGAAGCGATGCACTGCGGTCTACCGGTGATCGCCAGCACCAGTGGCGGGCAAACCGATTTCCTCCAAGATGGAGAGACGGGTTTCCTGGTTCCTGTAGGAGCGGTGGAGGCTCTGGCAGATAGGATTCTGCGTTTGGCCAACGACGGGCGCTTGCGCAAGCAGATATCCGAGTACAACGCGCAGTACGTGAAGCGTTTTGACATTGCTGCCGTGGCCGAGCGGTACGAAGCCGTATTCGCCGACGTCATTCGGCGCTACCAGCGAACTACCGGTGACGCTGGGGCTGGTTCTTCTGCTCTGCCAGAAAGCGGTACTCACGGATCCTGAATGAGCGCCAAGAGAATCTCCGCAATCGCTTCCCGTTACCACGCGCCTCTGGCCCTGTGTCTTTTGCTGGTGGCAGGACTGTGTTTCCGCGTCATGTATGCGCGGACCATTAGCCTGCACGTGGATGAGTTCATTTCTCTCCTGGCCATACGCGGCGTTCTCCAGCACGGCTATCCTCTCTTGCCATCGGGCACGCTGTATGAGCAGGCCTTGTTGTTCTCCTATTTGGAGGCTCTGCCCCTGAGCGTCTTCGGTCTCAGTGCGGCGGTGGGGCGCGCCCTCAGCGTGGCGTTCAGTCTGGGGACTATCGCCTTAGTCTACTGCATTGGCAGACAGCTCTTCTCCAGGAACGTGGGATTGATCGCAGCGGCTTTGATGGCTTTCTCGCCTGAATCTATCGCCTGGGGCGCACGGGTGAGGATGTACGCCCTGCTCCAGTTGCTGGTTCTGCTCGTGGTGTGGTTTGTGTGGCGAGGCGGGAACGAGTCCAATGGCGCCCGCTACCGTTGGGTGGCTGTCCTCTGCTACCTGGGCGCCCTCTTCACCCATCCCGTGAGCGTGCTGCTCTTCGCGCCGTTGCTGTTGGGTTTGACGCTGCTTCGGGGGGTTCGCGGCATGCTCAAGCCTGCGATGATCCCCGAACTCCTGGTTCCGTTGGGAGGGATACTGGCAACGCTGCTCCTGAAGGCGGTTGGTCAGCCTGGCCAACTGGAGGCTCTAGCCGAATCGAGGCCCTATCTGGCGCCTTCCCTCAATGTCTCAGAGGGCTTGCGGCCGATAGCCCCGTTCTTCTTGGGGACAGAGCGGATTCCCCTGACTATTCTGGCGGCACTGGGTATGGTGCTGGTCGCCTGGTTGGTGGTCTCAAGGCGCAGCAAGCCTGGCATTGGCCTGGAGCAGCGTGGGCTACGTGCACCCCTCTTCTTGTATGCCATCCTCGGCGCCACAGTGCTGGAAGTGGTCTTCCTGGTGGGGCCGACGTGGAGAGACGTGCGATATCTGTTTATGGTGGAACCTCTTCTCTTCCTCACGGCTTCCTGGACAGCGCTTTTCGTTCTGACCTGGGCCTGGCGGAAGTTGCGCAGTACTATGTCTGGTGGGCTGCGCGATCGGCTCAGCGAACGGCGTGTAGCCTTGCTGGCAACGACCTTGCTGGTGGTGGCGGCGTGTCTGCTCTTTCTTCCTGCTGCTCAGGCAACTCTGGCGCGGCAGGAGTGGGGCTATGACCTGGCCTTTGAGTATCTGGGGGAGCAGTGGCGGGAAGGCGATGTCGTGTTGACCATCGTGCCTTACGCCTGCCAGCTATATGTGCCGCAATGCGACTACTATGTCTCGGGCAAGGCGTACGAGGAGTACGTCTTTGACAACAACGGGGTGCTCATCGATCGCTGGATCGGGGCGCCTCTGCTCAGTTCGGCCTCCCAACTGGAGTCTGTGTTGAAGGAGAGCCCTCGCACTTGGCTTGTGATAGATGGCTGGCGGCTGGCCGCTCGCTTCGATCTCGATTTCATCCGCACCGTCGCTGAGCAAATGGACGTGGTGTACGAGGGCCAAGGGGTCCGGGTCTTGCTGGCTGAAGGGCGCAGGTTGGTGGCTGAACCCGAGACTGGCCGAGCAGTTGAGGCCAATTTCGGAGACCAGGTAGAACTGGCACGCTACGAGCTCTCCGGTGATGAGTTGCTGCCCGGGTCCGACCTGCATCTCACGCTGTACTGGAAGGCACTGCAGCCTATGAACAAAGAGTACACGGTCTTCGTGCACCTCCGAGGCTCGGACGGCTCGACGATCTCCCAAGATGATTACCCACCTTTGAAGAACCTATATCCAACCTACTACTGGTCAGAGGGAGAGATCGTGCCCGATCCTCGGGTTCTGCCCGTCCCCAGGGAGGTGGTGCCGGGGTGGTATCGCTTGGAGGTCGGACTGTATGGCAGCAGTGATGAACAGCGGCTACCTGTTGTGGACGACGATGGTGCCGAGGTCGGCGATTTCGTCGTTCTCGACTACGTCTGGGTGGGCGAGAAGAAAGCGATCAAGCCGGCTCATCAGATAGGTGCCAATCTGGACGGCAAGGTGCAGTTGCTGGGGGATGATGGCGTTCCGGCTTCGACAACAGAGGGGCAGGCCCTTCATCTCTCGCTCTACTGGCAGGCACTCGCTGAGATGATAGAGGACTACACCGTCTTCGTCCATCTGGTAGATGATGAAGGCCGGGCGGTTGCACAGCATGATGGTCAGCCCCTACGGGGCTTCTATCCCACTTCCTCCTGGGACATTGGAGAGATCGTGCGCGACGAGCTCGATCTGACGGTGGGCAGCTCAGTCCCCGCCGGCGAGTACGAATTGGTGGCAGGCATGTATCTCGTGGGCACGGGCGAGCGGCTGCCTGTGGTGGATGAGGCCGGCCAGGTGATCGGCGACACGGTCTCCCTGGGTGAAGCTTCCATTGAATAGGGTTGAGAGGTCGGTTGTGGATTCCAGTCACAACGGACGTGAAGCTCGACGGCTGCGATATCTGACTGTCGCGGTTCTGTTTGGCCTCTTCGCGTTCCACCTTGTCAATAACTGGAACTGGGTGGCAACCAACTTGACCCTGATGGGTTGGGATAGGTCCTCCCATCTGGCCAAGACTCTGATCTACAACGACTTCCTTCGCGACATCAATCCCAGGACTGTGTTCAGCGCTTTGACGTGGCCGTGGAACCGTCCGCCCTTGCCCTTCCTCACCGTTGTGCCGTTCTATCGTCTCTTCGGCATCTCCACCGATGTGGCTCTGATGAGCAACTGTGTCTACCTGGCTATCTTGCTGGGCACCGTGTACGGCATCGGGCGTACTCTGTACGACCGCAAGGTAGGCCTGCTGGCCGCCTTTCTGGTCACCTTCTATCCCATCTTGTTCAGCATCTCGCGACTGTCATATGTCGACTACGCCCTAACAGCGATGGTTGCCCTGGCGGTCTATCTGCTGTTGAAGACCGACGGGTTCCGCAACCGTAAATGGTCTTTGGTCTTCGGGCTGGGCATGGGGCTCGGTCTCCTCACCAAGTGGCCCTTTGTCGCCTTCGCAGGCGCCCCCATTGCTTATGTAGCCTGGCACTCCCGTGCCGTCAGGAGCCTGTTTTTCGCGACTTGGGGCGGCAGCCGGGGATCCACGAGGCTACGGAGGGTCGTGACATCCCCCTGGTTGCACGTGGTGGTGGCCCTGATGGTGACCGCTGTGTGGTACGTACCCAATTGGGATCGCCTCTCAGGATTCATGCTCGGTCCGGTGCTGCCCCTGCTCTCATGGGCCCTCCTCGCCTGCACCTTCTACGTCCTATCCAGGAGGTCGACTCAAGGTACGAATCTCCTGAGTGCGGTCCTGGTGGGAGGCACACTGGCCTCGGCGTGGACTCTGCCCAATATCGGGTTCTCCAGCAGATTCATCTTCGTAGCCTACGGCGGCGTGAACATCCAGGGCAAGGGGCTGAGCTTCCTTGACCCCACCTTCTATGCGCGTTATCTAAGCATGATGCTCACCGAGCAGCTATCCCCGCTTTTCTTCGCCGCCTTGGCGGTGGCGCTCGGCGTACTGCTGTTCGCGGGTCTGAGGAGGGGCTCGCCGCGGTTGGCGTGGAGGCAAATGGGCGAGGGAGGCTGGATATTGACACTGTGGCTGGTCGTTCCCTTCCTCATTTTCACACTCTCTCAGACTTGGAACTCGCGGTTCAACATCGCGCTGCTACCTGCGGCGGCCCTCATCACTGCGCGAGGTCTGCTCTCAATAAGGAACAACCGGGCCAGGATCATTCTGATCTCTCTCCTCGTGGTGTGTGGGGTGGCCCAGTTCTTCGTGCTGTCGTACGACTCCCTGTATTGGATCTCTCAGAGAACCATCCTCAGGCTACCACTGGTGGGCGAACTGAACTTGCTAGGGCAGGGGGCGTACGTCATGCCGCCGAGTACGGACAGGACCGACAGCAGGTATTGGATCGCGCCCCAGATTCTGGGCGAGGCGAGTCAAGAAGGCGAGGGCCGGAAGGCTCTGGCGCTGCTGGTGAATTACACTTATCTGAACGCCGACATCATGCGGTATCTGACTCTTCTGGAGTTCGAAGAGATCGAAGTCCGGGATCTGGGCAGAGAAGAGGACGGGCCTCCCGTGTATGTTCAGCTGTTCGCATCGGACTACGTGGTGCTCAGCACGCACGACCCATACAAGCTGAGTGACGGAGCGAAAGAGGCTGTGGGCAGGATCGCCGAGTCGCACGAGATGTTTGAGCAGGTCTTCGAATTGAGGGTCGAATACGAGTTCCCGGATGGAGAGGTGGTTTCGCTGTACGCCAAGCGGCCACTTCCCGCTCACGAGCAGGTTGAGGACTACTATAGGCACTTGACGGCGGCTCTTGAACCGTTGCTGAGGGAGGGTAGTGCCATTGTTGTGGAACCCCCCACAGAGGTAGCCACGTTCGCTCAGTTCTACGAGGGATCTGCACCCGTGTATCTTCTGCCCACGGGTGACCCTGCAGACGATGTGCTGATCCTCGAGGAGATCGGCCGGAATCACGAGCGCGTGCACGCTATCTTTCGGGGTGTGGAGGGCGTCGATCCACAATCACTGGTAGAACGTTGGCTGAGCGAAAACGCCTATCGAACGGGAGACGAATGGTACGGGGACGTGAGGTTGGCGTCGTTTGCGACGTCGGGTGACCAGCCTGCGGCTACCCAGCCGTACCCGGTGGATGCAAGTCTGGGGGGTGAGATAGCACTGGCTAGCTACGAACTTGCCAGCAACGCCGTCGAGCCAGATCAGATTCTGCGACTTACGCTTCTGTGGCGGGCTGTGGTTCCAGTAACAGACGACTACGTCGTGTTCGTACATCTCCTGGATAGAGAAGGTCGGTTGGTATCTCAACATGACGGCCAGCCTGTTGGCGGCTTTACGCCGACGACGTCCTGGCAGGTCGACGAGACCGTTGCTGACAATCACGGTCTTCTCATTCCGCGTGGGACGCCTCCAGGAGAATACCAATTGGTGACAGGTATGTACTTCCCCGCTACCGGTGACAGGCTACAGGTGCTTGGCCAGGGAAGTGACCCGGAGCAAGACAGCGTCTTCTTGGCCATGATACGGATCGTGGCCGAAGAGACAGTCTTGGACGGCAATGAGAATGACTGAGGTATCGACTGGTGGAGGTGCGCGTCGAGGCCGGCTGCTCAGCCTGGCTGCAGTAATCGGCCTCGTGGCCTTTCATGTGTACAACAACTGGGTGTTCGTCAGCACACAGGTGACCATTCTTGGCTGGGATCGCCCTGCTCACCTGGTGAGAACCCTCATCTACAACGACATGCTCCAGGCGGTCAACACCAGGAGTCTCTTCGAAGTCTTGACCTGGTCCTGGAACCGGCCACCTCTGAGCCATCTGGTCGCCGTTCCTATCTATCGGCTGTTTGGGGTCTCCACCGATGTGGCTCTGATGAGAAACGCGGTCTTCGTGGCCATGTTGCTCTTTTCGGTCTATGGCATAGGGAAGAGACTCTTCGACAGGCGCGTAGGATTGCTGGCAGCGCTCATCGTATCCACCTATCCCATCCTCTTCTCCATATCCAGGATGCCCTACATCGACTATACGCTTGCGGCCATGGTAGCCCTTTCGGTGTATCTACTCGTGGCCTGCGATGGGTTCCGGCATCGCGGGTCTTCGCTGCTCCTGGGACTGGTGATCGGTCTAGGGATCCTCACCAAGTGGCCCTTTGTCGCCTTCGCAGGCGGGCCAATTGCCTACATCGCGATCCGATCGGGAGCACTGAAGGACATCAGGGCTGCCGTCACCGCAAGGACCGACGTCTCTTCCGCGCTGGGCCGTATATGGGCCTCACCTCTTTTCCATGGGCTCGCGGGACTGGGGCTGACTCTTCTCTGGTACTGGCCAAACCGTGATCGCCTGGAGGCGTTCGCGCTTGGGTACTGGCTGGTTCCCATCTCTTGGCTCCTGGTCAGTTTGAGCCTCTTTGCCCTGTCTCGTCCAGCTGGCCAGGGGTCGAACCTGCTGAGTGCCCTGACGGTGGGTGCCACGGTTGGCAGCATCTGGTCGTTGCCCAACCTTCGGTTCTCCCAGCGTTTCCTGACGGTGGTGTATAGCGGTCTCAACATGGAGGGCTCGGGTCTGGGTCCATTGAACCCTTCGTTTTACTTCAGGTATCTGAAGTTCCTGCCTCAGGAGCAATTGTCGCCGTTCTATTTCGTAGTTCTACTGCTCGCAGTGGCGCTCCTGGTCTTCTTGCGATGGCGTCGGGGAGGGCGTAGAGGGTGCTTCGCCAATCTGAGCGACTCCATGTGGATTCTGTTTCTGTGGTTTGGTGTCTCGATGCTGATCTTTACCTTTTCTCTGACCATGAACTCCAGATTCGACGTGGCCTTGCTGCCGCCCCTGGCTCTGATCTCCGCGCACGGATTGCTTGCGATCGATTCGACCCTGGCTCGCCGGGCAGTTGTCTCGCTGGTGGTGGTGATTGGACTGGTGCAGTTCTTTGCCCTCTCTTACGATGATCTGGGTTGGCTACGGGTCAGGGCGGTGGTGAGGATGCCCTGGGGTGGGCAGGTGAACCTGCTGGGCGAGGGCAGCTACGTTGAGCTACCCTCCTCTGACCGCACCGACGCGCGATACTTTGTGGGTCCGCTGGTCCTCGACTTCATTGAGGAGGACATGCAGAGGGATGGCCGGGAGACGGTGCAATTGGGGAATGTCGTGAACCGCTCCTATTCCAATAACGCCATCCTCCAGTATCTGATGTATGATGCCTACGGGGGCATCGAGCTGAGGGAGCTGGCTCGTTCCGGGTGGCAGGAGCCGCCGTTCTACGAGCGCCTCTTCGAGGCTGACTACCTCTTGATCAAGAGCGATCCATATCCTGGGTTGAGAGAACATGGGCAGGAGGCGATGAGGATCATCGAGAGCTCTCCATCGTTCTTCGAGGAGGCCTTCGAGGTGGCGTGGCAACACTCGCTGCCCGACGGAGATACCGTCTATCTGTACAAGAAGCGGTACCACCTGGACCAGACATACGTTGCGGAGGACTTCCGCTTGGCGGCGGCGCAGGTGACCGCCCTCTCGCGGGAGGGAGACGGTATCGTCCTGGTGCCGGGAGATCAGGTGGAGGTGCTGGGCCGGTACTACGAGGGACGCCTTCCGCCTTACCCGCTTTCGACTGAGGCGGTGGTCAGCGGAGAAGCCGTTGGGGAGCTGCTCTCCCCCATAGCCGCTGATAACGAGAGGGTATTCCTCATATTGTGGAACGAGGAGCAATTTGACCCAGGGGGGGACGCGAGGGGTTGGCTGGAGGGCTATGGTGATCAATTGGGTGATTGGCAGTACGGAGAGGTGCATGTTCTGCTCTTCGATACGTCCCCGTCCTCGGACTGAGTGCGGCTGATTCGCTCGAAAGCAGAGTGTTTGACTAATGATTGACGATCTGCGCGGGGGTGAACGGCTCTCGACAACGAAGTGGATCACCACTTTTCTTCTGATCGGCGTGCTGCTGCTGGGCATGGGACTGCGCCTGTGGGGGCTCGACGCCAAGGGCCTGTGGCAAGATGAGATCTTCACGGCTGCCATCGCCTCCGCTGAGAACGGGGTGCTGGAGGTGATGTCCATTCCCCTGTACAACACAGCGCTGCCGGCGCCTCCAGTGTACTTTCTAATTACTCACTTCTTTCTGTTCCTGGGGGACAACGATTTTCTTCTCCGGTTTCCAGCGTTGGCCTTTGGAGTCCTGGGGTTGGCCGCGACCTACACTTTGGGGGCCCGGCTTTTTGGTCGACTGGAGGGTCTCGTGGGAGCGCTGCTGCTGGCCGTAGCTCCCTTCCACGTGAGGTACTCTCAGGATGCCAGGTTCTACACACTCCTTGTGTTTCTCTCACTTCTCTCCGTATACTTCTTGTATCGAGGCATTTCGTCCGGGAAACGGAAGTGGTTCGCAGGCTTCGTGCTGTGCAACATGCTGAACCTGTACAACCATCTCTTCGCTTTCCTGGTCCTGGCGGCGGAGGTGGTCTTTGTTGCAGGACTCTGGGTGGCCCAGGCGCTTGCGGGGTTGAGGAGGGGCGGGTTATGCGATGAGGAGGGAGCGGATGCGTCTCCTGCGGTCGACACGCGTGTCGCGTTGGCTTTCGGTCTCTGCTTGGCAATCATCGCTGTGGCCTACATTCCCATGGCCCCACACCTGTTGCGAGGATTAGCGGGAGCGAAAGGTCTGGGCGGCGCTGGAGGAGCGACACTCGATTTCTCCTTTCTGGCTCAAGCACTCGATAGCTGGGGTCTTGGCGCGGGTTGGAGGATCCTCGCACTGGTGGTGCCCTTCACCATCGGTGTGGTGGCCTCGGCAAGAGGTCAGTGGCGGCAGTTGTGGTTGGCGTGTTGCTGGATTGTCGTGCCCTTCGTGGCTCTGATTGCCGTGCCTGCTGGACATGGCTTCCGCCCCCGCTACGTATTGTTCATGCTGCCGCTGTACCTCATCGTTGCCGCCAGGGGTCTAGCGGCTGTGAGTACAGTCGTCAGCCGGCGCTTGGCGGTTCGCAGGCAGCGCGCTCGTGCCGTTGTCCTCGCTGTTCTGGTAGGCACCATCATGCTGGCGAGCATCCCTGCGCTGCAGGTCTACTACCGAGAAGACAGAGCTGACTGGAGGGCCGTCGCTGCCCTGGTGGCATCTGGCATCTCCCCCGGGGACGTCATCGTCTCGCCTGGTCCCTTTCCCCAGGTGGTGATGCCGCGGTATGAAGAGAGTCTGGAGGAGTCGGTGTTCCTGATCGGGGGCAGTGAGGCGCTTCTTGCACAGGAGGAGGGACAAGGCGGTGGAGTGTGGTTTGTTGGCCCAGCGCGGGAGAAGATGCGGGCCATAGATGAGGAACTCGCGGAGGTGGGGGTGGCCGTCGACAAGATCGTCTTCGAAGTGGATGACACCAGCGCCACGCGAGGTAGGGAATTGAAGATCGCTCCTGTCATGTATGATGACCTATGGGTACTATACGTGAGGGAAGGTCTGTAGGGTGGCAGATCAGCGAAGGGTTGAAAGTCCCGCATCGACTGAGGCGCAGATGGTGCCTGAGAACCAGGCTAAGGGGCCCGTCATGGGGTTGGTGAAGGATTGGGCGAGGCGCCAGTGGCACCTGGTGCTGCTCGGCCTGCTGATAACTGCTCAGCTCGCTGTCAACTGGGCTTGGCTGAAGACGAACGTCGTCCTCCTGGGCTGGGACCGACCTCGCCATCTCATCGAGAGCCTGGTCTACAACGATATCCTACAGCAGGTGTCCCTTCGCTCTTTGTTCGAGGCCTGGGTTCACAGTGGCTACTATCCGCCCTTATTTCACTGGGCTATGGTATCGTTCTACGGGCTGTTCGGAATATCCATGGACGTGGCGGCCTCCGTCAATTCGGTGTTCCTGGTCGTGCTTGTGGTTGCGACCTATGGGATCGGGTCCCGGATCGGCGGCAAGGGAGTGGGCCTGCTGAGCGCCTTCATCACCTCCACGTCTCCTATGATCTTCGGTATGTCTCGCTACACATACATCGAGTTCTCCCTGACCTCAATGGTGGTGCTGAGCATCTGGCTGATGCTCCTGACCCAGGGGTTCAGCCACAAGCTGTATAGCCTGCTCTTTGGACTGAGTGCGGGACTGGGCTTGCTCACAAAGTGGACGTTCTCGTTGTTCGTGTTTCCTGCGCTGCTGGTCGTGATCTTGAGGTCGGGACTCTTGTCCGAAATGAGAGGCCGTGTGCGATCCCTGCGTGTTGACCGGAAGTGGATGGTGGTCTCCGCCTTATCGGCGGCCGCGTTGACTCTGATCTGGTACGTGCCCAACGTGGCCCGTGCAGCGGAGCTCCCGCTGAGCTATCTGTTGGTGCCCATCTCATGGTTCCTGCTCGGCGGCTTGATCTACATCTTGAGGCAGCCAAGTAGTAGTGGGTGGAATGTTGTGGGCAGTCTGTGGCTGTGCATCGTGGTGGCCGGGTCGTGGTATTTGCCCAGGATCGACTTCGTGAATCACACGTTCCTCATCGCCTGGGGAAGGCCGGAACGCCAGAGCTGGGCCTTGGGCTACTACCTGGACCACCTGATAAACGAGCACCTATCGCTGGTCTACATGGTTCTGCTGATCCTGGTGAGCATTGGCCTGGTGGTCCTGGCCTGGAGGGCCATGAGGCGCGGCGCAGGATGGAGGCAGATACTGAGGAGCGACTTCCTCTTGTTGTTGCTGTGGATCATTGTGCCGTACCTGGTCTTTTCCTTTCGCCCCAGTTCCAAACATTCGCGCTTCATCATGCCCATCTTGCCAGCGCTAGGGGTGTTGATGGCCTACGGACTGTCCAGGATTCGGTTCGCCAAAGTACGCCTGGCCTCGATAGCCCTCGTGGTGCTCATGGGCACATCGCAATGGCTGGCCCTTTCCTTCGATGGTCTGCAGTGGCTCCGTGACGCTGCCGTGGTGGGACAAGTGAACGTCTTCGCCCGCATGTTCCAGAACCAGCTACCCAATTGGGGCGAGACCGATAGCGGATATTGGGTAGTCCCGGGGATGCTGCAATACCTGTCTGATCAGGCCAAGGAACGTAGCCAGCCCGTGGAGCTGGCCCTGCTGGTCAATACGCGACAGGTGCACGACGAGCACTTCCTGTATCTGATCTATACGGAGTTCCCGAACGTGAAGCTGCGGGAGTTGGCTCAGAACTGGACGGGCAGGCCTGCCTATCCACAGCTCTGGGAGGCGGACTATGTGGCCGTCCCCAGTGCCAATCCGCCGCATAAACTCGACCCTGCCTCCCTGGAGGTGGTGGGCATGCTCCTGGAGCGCCCACCAGTGCTCTTCCAGGAGGCCTTTGAGGTGGCCGGGGAGTACCCTCTTCCTGATGGCAACACTATCTATCTATACGAAAGGAAGTACGTGTTGCCGGAGGGGTATGCGGCGGAGCAATATGAAGCTTTGGCAGGGGAACTGGAGATCCACCTGGGAGATGGTGACGCCCTTCTCCTGCATCCCGCCCACCAGGTTGCACTCTTGGGCCGGTACTACATAGGACGGCCTGACCTCTTGCTCCCCATGCCCCAGAGCTCGAATGAAGATGCGCTGATCCAGATGCTGGAGGAAGCAGCGACTCAAAGCGAGCGCATCGCCACGGTGTTCGAGGCAGGACAGGGGGAAGACGTCCAGTCCATCATCGGGCCGTGGTTGAGCGAGCACTGTTTCGCCACCGTCGATGGCTGGTATGGCCCTGCGCAACTGACTCTGTATGCCTGTGAAACCGGCCTGAGCGGCGAGGAAGCCAGTGTGGAGGTAGATGCCGATTTCGATGGCCAGATCAGGTTGCTGAGTCACAGCGCTCTTCCTCCGAAGATCGTAGCAGGCGAGATTCTGCCGCTCACCTTCACCTGGCAGACCGAGACCCAGATAGAGAAGGAGTACAAGGTCTTCATCCATTTGCTCGATGGCAAAGATGTGGTGGTTGCTCAGAGGGACAGTGGCCCGGTGGGAGGGTGGAGGCCCACGACCAGCTGGAGTGACCGCGAGTTGATTAAGGACAACCATGGACTTCTGATTCCGGGAAATGTGCTGGCGGGAGAGTATGGCCTCATCGCGGGCCTGTATGATTCGGAGGGTGACCGCTTGCCGGTGCGATTGGACCCAGGACAGGGAGTGCGGGATAGCGTGTCTCTCGGAACCGTCGAGATCGCCGCACCTTGATATTGCGAGACCACAGAGGCCGCCACAGAACGTGCGAAGTACGAAGAGACCGATGAGTGATGGATTGGCGTAAGAAGGCCAGTGATCCAAGGTTGATGGCCTCTTTGGTGTGGGCGGCCATCTTCCTGTACGTAGTGGTCTTCGGCTATCTCACGGTGCTCAAGCACGAGGCATTTGAGACCACAGCCTTCGACTTGGGCAACATGGATCAGGCGGTGTGGAACAGCCTCCGTGGCAGGTTCCAGCTCTTCACCAACTGGGGGGATGAAGGCACGCGTCTGGCGTATCACGTGGACCCCATCTTGATTCTGATCTCACCCGTCTACCTCATCTACAGCGATCCTCGCGCGCTGCTGCTGCTCCAGACGGTGGTAGTGGCTCTGGGTGCATGGCCCATCTACCTGCTGGCCCGCGAAAAACTGGGAACCAGTCTCTGCGCTGTTGTGTTCCCGCTGGCCTACCTCCTCTTCCCGGCGCTGGAAGCGGCAAACATGTTCGATTTCCATCCCACTACGTTGGTGGCCGGACTCTTTCCGTACGCCTTCTACTTCATGGAGAAGAGAAGATATGCGCTCTTCTTCGTATTCGCGGTGTTGGTCATGTCCTGCAAGGAGGAGATGTCCCTGCTGGTGGTGATGCTGGGGCTTTACGCCCTTTTCCTGCAACGGAACTGGCGAATCGGGACCGCCGCCATAGCGTTGGGTTTGGTCTGGTTCGTGGGCGCGGTCTACGTCATCATTCCGCACTACAACCCGGAGGGTCGATCTCCGTACTTGGGGGCCTACAGCCACCTCGGCCAGGGACCGCTAGGCATCATCAGGACGGCCGTAACCGACCCGATGGCGGTTGCGCAGACGCTCTTCACCAAGGAGAAGCTGGTCTACCTCAGGGATCTCTTCGCACCCGTGGGCTTTCTGCCCCTGATGGGCTTGCAGGTGTTATTCCTGTTTCTGCCCACCTTGGGGATTATCTTGTTGAGCAGCGATCCCCAGGTGTATACGCTGGAGAAGTTCCACTATGCGTCTCCCTTGGTCCCAGTGGTCGTGCTCGCTGCTGTGTATGGCACGGCCTTCCTGAGCCGGAGACTGGCTGGCAGATGGCGGATTCCCAGAGAGAGGTCTGTTTGCCTGGTGGCAGCCCTGGTGCTCTTGAGCACCCTCTGCTATCATCGGGCCAGGGGTTTCACGCCACTGGGCGGCAACTTCAGGATGCCGGTGATCACCGACCATGAGCGTTTGGCGGGAGAATTGATCGCCCTGGTGCCTCAGGAAGCCATTGTGTCGGCCCAGTCGAGACTCAACCCCCACCTGAGCCAGAGAGAGAAGATCTACATGTTCCCTCGCGTGGAAGATGCCGAGTATGTGATCTTCGACGTGACGGCGGATTCATGGCCCATCCACCCCTACGACCAGTGGCGGCTCTATCAATCGCTGATCACCGAGGAAGGGTTCGGGGTGGTGGCGGCAGAGGATGGATACGTACTACTGCGCCGGGGGGCGGCGGGTGGCCAGCAGCTGCCAGATGGTTTCTATTCGTTTGCTCGCCGGGAGACGCCCGAGATCGAGTATCCGGCATTGATAGAGTTCGGCGACAGGCTACGGTTTCTCGGCTTCGATATGGAGCGCGAGGGGGAGATGACAAGCCTGTCCTTGTACTGGCAGGCCCTTGTCCCCCTCGACCGAGATTACCGCATCTATCCTTTCTTCTTCGATGATGGGGGAGCGATCATCGAGGACACCAGTCTGCGACCCATGACCACGGCGATCTGGTATCCCACCAGCCTCTGGAAGCCCGGCGAGATCGTGCAGATGCAGACACTGCCCTGGAACGTGGGAAGCGATTTGCACATCGGATTGGGTGTGGTGGATGGTGACAGTTGGTCCGTGCTAGAGGAGCGGTTAAGCGCTCAGGTGACTAGCTCCACTCTCCGCGTCCTTCTCTTCGATGAAGACACGGCGGTGCAACTGGCGGAGGTCAGGGAGGGCAGGATCATCACGCCCCAGAGGGTCATTGCCTTGCCCGATGTCGCGCAGCCTCTGAAAGTCGTCCTGGGGGAGCAGCTGGAGCTGTTGGGGTACGAAGTGATGCCCGAAACTCCGTCCTCGAGAGGGCCCTTGCACATCACTCTTTACTGGCGGGCCAGGGATGATGTGAACGGGGATCTCACGGTGTTTGCGCATCTGATTGACGGAGAGGAGAGGATCTTGGCCCAACATGACGGCCAGCCTGACCGCGGGCGGTATCCGACCTCGCAGTGGCTGGCGGGGGAGATCGTTGAGGACGAGCACGCCTTGGTGCTCCACACCGACTGCGCGCCTGGGGAGTACACACTCGTCGTGGGTATGTACGATGCGGGAAGCGGAGAGCGACTGCCGGCCTACGATGAGCATGGAGAGCCACTGCCGCAAAGGCGGGTGGCGCTGACCACCGTGCGGGTGGAGGAGTAGGTGAGGGACAAGATCGTCAACCTGCTGAAAGTCAGCGTCAGTCTGGGTCTACTGCTACTCCTCGTGTGGAAGATCGGCTGGCGGGAGACCTGGGAAACGCTGAGACAGGCCGATGCCCGCTACCTGTTGGTCGCCTGGGGTCTATACCTGTTCAGCATGGTATTGAGGGCCTACCGATGGCAGGTGCTCCTACGAATCCAGAAGCTCGAGGCGCCTCTGTCGAGACTGACTTCGCTGTACTTCATCGGCACCTTCTTCAACACTGTGCTTCCCACAGGTATCGGCGGAGATGTGGTGCGGATGTATGAGTTGTCGAAGGACAGCAGGCAAGGCGCCGAATCGGTGAGCACGGTTCTGGTGGATCGGTTGTGTGGCTTTGTGGTGCTGTTTATCATAGCCTCGCTGGCGCTTCCTTTCAGCTATCATCTGGTTCCCCCGGTCGTGAGTGCTGCCATTGTGTCCATCACCTTGCTCTCGCTGTTTGGCGTGTGGTTGGCCCTCAACAGCCGCGTATGGGCGTGGCTGGCCCGATTGCCGTTGCTGCGTAGCCTGCTCGGGAAGCCGAAAGTTCAGCAGTTCCGCGCTTCGATTGTGGCATATCGTACTCGGGCCATCACCAATGCGCTCCTTGCTTCTGTAGTCTTCAACGGCATGCTGATGGTTATCAACTACCTGGTCGCTCTGGCGTTTGGCGTCAGGATCTCACCCTGGTACTTCCTCATTTTCGTACCCATCATCTCCTTCCTGTTGGCCCTGCCGGTCTCGTTCAGTGGACTTGGCGTGCGCGAAGGGGGATACGTGCTGTTGTTCGGCCAGGCAGGGGTTCCCAGTTCGCTGGCTCTTGGCATGTCCCTCTGCATCTACGCCATGATGGTGGCCACCGGTCTCATAGGGGGTCTGCTCTACGCGCTGCAAGGCTACAAGAGCCTGGATCAGACGCCAGGGTGAGAACCTAGCAGGGCGCTTCCCTGATGTGGTACCATGTGTGGACCTATTCTAGCGTGGCGAACGAGCGGCCCTTTCTGACCTGTCTGCCCCTTCCGAAGACGGCTTCTGTGATCGTCCTCCGCGCTCCACGAGCCAGGTGGTGATGATCGGCAAGGCCTTCAGCGAACATCGGGGATTGACGCTCGTCCTCACAGCATTTCTTATGCTGGGGGTCGTTTACGCGACGGTGACCCCTGTCTTCGAGACCCCTGACGAGATCCAGCACTACTTCCACGTCAAGCATATCGCTGACGGCAAGGGTTTGCCCCTTCTCAAGCCGGAGGGAGAGGCTGTGTACGGGCAGGAGGGGGGACAGCCATCGCTGTACTACCTCCTGGGCGCTGCTACCACGTTCTGGGTCAATACCGACGACGCTGAGGAGTTGCTGGACTACAACCCGTACGTCAACCTGGGCGTGCCCGGGCGTCATGGCAACAAGAACTTGATTCTGCACACCAGCCGCGAGAGCTTCCCCTACACCGGAACCGCACTGGCTGTCCACGTCCTGCGCCTGTTCTCTCTGCTCTTTGGCGGGCTGACGATAGGGGCGACCTACTTCATGGTGCGCGAGGCGTTCTGGGGCACCAAAGCGGCGGCTCTGGGAGCGGCAGCCCTCATCGGCTTCAATCCGCAGTTCATCTTCACCAGCGCCGCCGTCAATAACGACATACTGCTAACGGCTCTGTGCTCGCTGACCTTGCTGTCCTGCGTGCACATAGTGACCAGAGGGCCTTCGGCTCGAAGATACGTAGCTCTGGGGGTCGCGGTCGGTCTGGCTTCGCTGACAAAGCTCACTGGCGTGGGACTGATGGCAGTGGTCCTCGTTTTGCTGCTGATGGTGGCACGGCGCCACTCCCCCAGGGAAGCGGTCAGGGGCGGGCTCATCGTGGTTGGATTGGTGCTGCTTGTGGCAGGATGGTGGTACGTGCGCAACTGGGTGCTGTACCAGGACTTCACAGGGATGAACGAGTTCTTCGTCGCCCTGGGCGCGGATTCGGACCGGAACCTCACACCGGCCAAGCTCTTGG
The DNA here is from genome assembly GCA_030603665.1 of Chloroflexota bacterium. Taxonomy (GTDB): domain Bacteria; phylum Chloroflexota; class Anaerolineae; order UBA7937; family B3-Chlor; genus JAUVXJ01. Next base: position 62,162 of record JAUVXJ010000012.1, read on the forward strand.
GGGAGTTGGAGGGCTTTCGTCTCTCATACTGGGCCATCTTTGGCTGGTTCAACGTGCTGGCCGATGGCTGGGTCTACCGCTTCTACGATGTGCTGGTCATGTTAGGGGTCCTGGGTATTCCGCTGGCGCTGGTACGGGGACTGAAGAAGCCGCGAACTGTGTCGACACCTTCCCTGCTGTCGATGCTGGTATGGATGGCCGTGGTGGCAGCGGGATACGTCAGATACAATCAGTTGATAGATGCCGCCACGGGGAGATTGGTATTCCCGGCCATATGCTGTGTCTCTGCTTTTCTGGCCTGGGGAATGGTGCAGCTACCGCCTCGACGCCACGCCAGGGGCTTCATCTACGCGGTAGCGACGGTGATGTGGCTGGTGGCTTTGGTGGTTCCCCTGATGTACATCTCACCGGTTTATGCGAGGCCCCCCGTCTTGTCTAGTGATGGGCTCGCGTCCATCCCGAACCAGACCGATGTCACCTACGGCGGGCAGATGAGGCTTCTGGGCTACGCGATCGAACGCGAGGTGTTCAAGCCCGGCGAACCCGTCTACGTGACTCTCTACTGGCAGGGCTTGGCTCAGATGGACGACGACTACAGTGTCTCGCTGATCCTGTTGACTCCCAGTGGAGATCTCATAGGCCAGGAGGACAGCTATCCAGGATTAGGGTCGTACCCCACGAGCGAATGGAAGCCTGGGGACGCTGTGGCTGATCGGTGCTGGGTGCGCATAAGGCCGCGGGCGCAGGTCCCTACCATCGGCTGGGTGGGCGTGAGCGTGTATCACCTGCCCACAATGGAGTATCTGGCCGCCACGCAGGGGGGGCAGGTCGTCGAGCAGGTGTTCTTGCAGGCTGTGAAGGTCGTACCGTGGGAGTCCCGTGAATACGACATCTCCCAACCTCTGAGTGTAAATCTGGGGAATCAGGTTGATCTTGTGGGATATGACCTGGACAAGCAGGAGGTACGAGCCGGAGACACAATGCGCCTGACGCTCTACTGGCGGCCGAGGGGGGAGGTGGAGGAAGACTATACAGTATTCACCCACCTCATTGACGCCGAGGGACAGATCCGGGCCCAGGATGACGATTATCCCCTTGGGGGAGATTATCCAACCTCTTTCTGGGGGGTGGGGGAGGTTATCCAGGACCAGTATGCACTGGAGGTGCCGCTGGAGGTTCCAGCGGGCGAACACGACATCGAAGTGGGGCTCTATCTGGCTTCGTCGGGGTCCAGACTGCCTGTCCTTGACGATGCCGGTCAGGTGCTGGATAATCGGGTGGTGCTGGGTACAGTGATGGTGACGGACTAGGGAGATGGTGGAGACTACCTCAACCCGCGTTGGCGTATGGCTTCTAAGGAGGCATCGGTGCCCGAGGGCCAGAGAGTCATAGTGGTCATGCCGGCGTACAACGCGGCGCAGACGCTGGAGAAGACGTACAACGATCTACCCCGGGATATCGTGGACGAGATCATCCTGGTGGATGACGTGAGCCAGGACGAGACCGTGGAGATAGCCCGTCGTTTGGGCTTGAAAGTTGTCATTCACGTCCAGAATACCGGCTACGGGGGAAACCAGAAGACCTGCTATCTCGAGGCGCTCAAGGACGGTGCGGACGTCGTAGTCATGTTGCACCCTGACTACCAGTACGACTCCACGTTGGTCCCCGAGTTGATCCATCCCATCCTGGCGGGAGAGGCAGATCTGGTGCTGGGCTCCCGAGTGCTGGGTGGAGGCACTCTGGCAGGGGGGATGCCGGTCTACAAATACCTCTCCAACAGGTTCTTGACCCTGGTGGAGAATCTGGCGTTCCGGAAGCGCCTTTCCGAGTACCATACCGGCTTTCGTGCCTACAGCCGTCGATTCCTGGAGACGGTCCCCTTCCTGCTGAACTCAGACCGGTTCGTCTTCGACAGTGAGATTCTTGCGCAGGCCGTGGCTTTCGACTTTGAAATCACCGAGATAGCCGTGCCCACCCGCTACTTCGACGAGGCGTCCTCCGTTGGCCTGAAGGATGGAATCGTATATGGCCTCCAGACGCTGTCGGTGGTGTGCAGGTATCTGCTGAATAGCCTGGGCATTCTGGAGAGCGATCAGTTTCAGAAGAGGCTCTCCGAGATCATTAGCAGGTACCACTCGCCTACCATCTTCCGGCAAGAGGTGGAGTCGTAGCCCCTCGCTGACGCCCTGAGGATTCAATCATGCCTCATCAGGGCGGTTGGACGAGCACCGCAAGCGAAAACCCGCCGGGCCGTTCGACGAAGAGACCGTGGTGTAGACTGTTGCCAGATCGCCCGCCGTCCGGGTGTACGTGGTTGGCCAGTTCACCGACTTGGAGGCTGAGCTGATCATCGAGCGCGGTGCGGGGAGCGTGCACCTACGGTAGTTGGGTGAGTTCCTGCTCCAGCTCCCGGGAGGAGATGGGCCCAGGCCGGACGACGGTGGGGGACACCCCGGTGAGGTCTATCACCGTGGAGGCTTGGCCTCCTGGGCAGGGGCCGCCATCAAGGATGAGGTCTATCCGCCCTTCCAGGTACCCGAGTACTTCCTGGGCGGTCACGGGGTCGGGATGGCCGGAGCGATTGGCGCTGGTGGCAGCCAGCGCCCCTCCCGCGGCGCCGATGAGTCGCAGCGCGAACTCATGCTCCGGTACTCGAACCGCTACAGAGGGTCCGCCCGCGGTGATCACATCCGGTATGCTGGGGCCGCGCCGCAGGACGATGGTCAGCGGGCCTGGCCAGAATCTCTCCGCCAGCAGCCACGCTTCAGGGGTGAGGTTCTCTGCGAGGTCCGGCAGATGGGCGGCGCTTTCCATCAGGATAGCGATGGGCTTGCTTCGGGGCCTGCCCTTCACGTGGTAGATCTGCTCCACCGCCTGGGGCAGGAAAGCGTGAGCGCCTACTCCGTAGACCGTGTCCGTGGGGAAGGCCACCAGGCCACCTTGTTTAAGCACCCAAACGGCCTCGTCGATGGCTCTTGCGTATGTTGTAGGCATGACCTCGGTGCGCGTGTGTTCGCGCATGTATTCTACCCCACTCAAGTGGCGATGATAGCCACCCGGTCAAGCCCAGCCAGATCTCTGACCAGGCCCACTATGGCCGCAGGAAACTGCTCTCGTGCCAAGTCGTTGACCGCCAGCGCCTGGGTGGCGCCGATCTCCAGGCAGATCATCCCTGGAGGCCTGAGGCGTGAGCTGGCCTGCTCCAGGAGGCGGCGGATGTGGTCCAGCCCGTCGGGGCCTCCATCCAGCGCATAGAGCGGCTCGTAATCGGTGATGTCGGGCGCCAGATTTGGCAGCTCATCCTGGGAGACATACGGCAGATTGGCCACGATCAGACCCACGGGTTTAGGCATGGGCATCAACAGATCGCCAAGGAGAAGGTGTACTCTATCTAGCACATCGTGGCGACGGCAGTTCTCCTCGGCAACTGCAAGAGCATCTGAAGAGCTGTCTATTGCGTAAATCTCAATCGAGGGGAGATTGACGGCCAGGGCGATGGCTACCGCGCCGCTGCCCACTCCCACCTCCGCTAGCACGGCCACTTCCCTCTGGCGACCGATCATCAGGGCAACCTCCACCAGGGTCTCTGTCTCGGGGCGCGGGATGAGGACGCGGCCATCCACCTGTAGTTCCAGGCCGTAGAACTCCTTCTGGGCGGTGATGTAGGCTACTGGTTCGTGCTGGAGCCGGCGAGCCACCAGCGACCTGAAGTGTTCCTCTGCTTCAACACTTGGTCTCCCATCTGGTTGGGTGTACAGCTCGCTTCTGGAGAGCCCCCGCGAGTGGGCCAGCAGCACCTCGGCATCCAGTTGCGGCGACTCGATTTCCGTCTCCTTCAAGGCTGCGGTAGCCCATCGCAGGAGTTCACGCGTGTTGCTCAAGGGCTTGCCCTCTCAGAGTTGGCAGTGGGTCCGGTTCCACGGCAAACAAGAAGGGCAGGCGCCTGCTTCCGCAAACAACTGCCCGTCTCCACGATCACGGCTGCGTCCGTTGCGCGCTCAAGTCAGTGCATATCTTGCAGCGCAGCTGCCTGTTCCGCGCTGGCCAACTCATACACGAATTCATCCAGGTCGCCATCCAGCATCTCTTCGAGACGGTAGCTGGCCAGACCAATGCGATGGTCGGTCACCCTGTTCTGGGGAAAGTTGTAGGTGCGTATCTTCTCGCTGCGGTCCCCTGACCGCACCTGAGATCGTCGCTGGGCATCCACCTGGGCCACTTGCTTGCTCTGCTCCATGTCATAGATGCGAGCACGCAGGATGGCCATGGCTCGTAGCCTGTTCTGGAGCTGTGAGCGTTCGTCCTGGCAGGTGGCGACCAGGCCAGTGGGCACGTGGGTGATGCGCACGGCCGAGTCCGTGGTGTTGACGCTTTGGCCACCATGGCCTGCCGCCCGGTAGACGTCGATCCGCAGGTCCTCGGGAGCTATGGTCACCTCGACTTCGTCCATCTCCGGCAAGATGGCGACTGTTGCTGCGGAAGTGTGGATGCGCCCTGACGACTCAGTGACAGGCACTCGCTGCACTCGATGGACGCCGCTTTCATACTTGAGGTGGGAATACGCGCCCTTACCCTCCACCCGGAAGATCACTTCCTTGAAGCCCCCGATGCCGGTGCGGTTGGCTGATAGGATCTCCGGCTTCCAGCCCTTGTTCTCGGCGAACCGGGTGTACATGCGGTAGAGGTCGCCCGCGAACAGCGCCGCCTCGTCCCCTCCCGTTCCGCCTCTGATCTCGACAATGACGTTCCTGTCGTCATTGGGGTCCTTTGGCACCAGGAGTAATCTGAGCTTGTTCTCGAGCTCGTCGGTCTCCTCTTGCAGCGAGTCGACTTCCTCCTGCGCCAGCTCCTTCATCTCCGGGCTCAGGTCTTCCTCCAGCATGGCGCGAGTCTCATCCAGCTCCTGTTGCACTTGCCCGTACCGCCGGTAGGTGCTCACGAGCTGTTCCAGTTCGGCTCGCTCATGGCCATACTCGCTCGCCTTTACATAATCAGAGGCCACGGCGGAATCGGCCAGCAGAGTATTCAGTTCCTCGTAGCGCGCCTCCAGGCGCAAAAGCTTATCCAGCATGATTCTTGTCCAGCCTGCCAATGCGCTCTATTATGACAGCGCCCCTCGCTTGAAGGGGATTATCATCATACACATCATACACATCATACACATCCCGCGTGGAGTTGGCAAGAGGTTGTCATGCCTGGATGATGTCTGTATAATTGCCTCTTGGCGTCCATCGGGGCTGGCTGGGCGCAGAGCGGATAGAGGAAGGGTTGGCGTCATGGGGTACGAGGCGATCATTGGCATGGAGGTGCATGCCCAGCTCTCCACCAAGAGCAAGATGTTCTGTGGGTGCAGCTCCCGCACAATAGATCAGGGTGCGAATACTGTCGTGTGCCCCATCTGCCTGGGCATGCCCGGTGTGCTGCCCACCGTCAACCGCCGCGCTGTGGAGTACTCCTATATGACGGCCTTGGCTCTCGACTGCAAGGCCACCGAGGGAAGGGTCTGGTTCGATCGCAAGAATTACTTCTATCCGGACCTGCCCAAGAGCTACCAGATCTCGCAGCATAGTTCGGTAGTCGGGCGAGACGGCCATCTGCTGGTGGAGGTGGATGGCGTGCGCAAGGAGATAGGCATCTCGGATGTCCACGTCGAGGAGGATACTGCCCGACTCTATCACCGAGACGAGGGAGAAGACCGATACACCCTCATCGATTTTAATCGCTCTGGTGTGCCCCTGATGGAGATAGTCAGCAAGCCAGACATGCGTTCTCCTATGGAAGCCAAGGCGTATCTACGTCAGCTTCGGAAGCTGCTGCGGTATATTGATGTGAGCACGGGGGACCTCGAAGCGGGGTCGTTCCGATGCGAGGCCAACATCTCCCTCCGGCCGGAGGGGTCAGAAGAGCTGGGCAACCGAGTCGAGATCAAGAATATGAACACCTTCCAGGCGGTGGAACATGCCATAATGACTGAGATAGTGAGGCAGTCAGCGATTCTGGATGCGGGCGGGATGGTGGTGCAGCAGACCGTTGGATGGCGGGATGAACTGGGGAGGACGGAACCACAGAGGATCAAGGAGGAGGCTCACGACTATCGTTACTTCCCAGAACCTGATCTACCACCACTTGTTATCACCAGATCTTGGATTGACGAGCTACGCTCGCGGATTCCGGAACTGCCCATCGTCAAGAGGGATCGTTTCGTCAGCGATTACGGGCTGCCTCCCTACGATGCGGAGCTGTTGACCGAAGATCCGGCTGTGGCGGAGTTCTTTGAGGAGTGCGTTCGACAGTTCCCGGAGGCAAAGGCTGTCAGCAACTGGATTGTCGGTGAGTTGTTCCGGCTGCTCAACGTGAGCGGTGGGGCGGTGGGTGCCCTCAGAGTCAGTCCGGGCCAACTGGCTGAACTTCTGAAGTTGGTCGAATCCGGGAAGATCAACATCAGCACAGCCAAGGCGGTTTTCGAGGAGATGTTCGAGAGCGGAAGGTCGGCCGAGGAGATCATCGCCGAGAGCGATCTCATCCAGATAAGCGACGCGGATGAGTTGTCGGATGTGGTTGATCGGGTTCTGTCAGCAAACCCGGATGCGGTTGCCGACTATCTGGAGGGGAAGACGGAGGCCCTCCGTTTCCTGGTAGGTCAGGTGATGAAGGACACACGAGGCAAGGCCAACCCTCAGATGGTCGCCCGTTTGCTCATGGACAGTCTGGACGCGATGGGGCAGGAATAGCCGGCGTCCCCTTCTAGCAATTGCTGTTGGCGTGGAGGTTCTTCCTGATGAGTAAAAGGAACAGGCACTGGCTCGTCGTGGAGGCATGCGGGTCGGAGATCGGCCAGCGGAAAGCGATCTTGTGTGCGCTTGCCCTCTTGGCAGCCATGTCGCTTGTGCTGGCGAGCAACGGCTGTTCGGTGCTGCGACGGTCGCCCGCGGCCACGCCAACACCGACCAAGACACCCGTCGTGGCCGCGGCCGCAGAGCCTACTCCCACCGCCACCGTCGTCCCGCCGACGCCAGAGAGATCCTATGATCGGTGTCCCTTGACTGGCATCGAGATGGCCGATCCCAGCATGGCCATGAGGCGACCGCTGGACATCAAGGTGGACAATTACCCAGGCAGCAGGCCGCCATCGGGGCTGCACAAGGCCGATGTGGTCTTCGAGCATTTCGCAGAGGGCGCCATCACACGCTTCAGCGCCATCTTTCTGTGCCAGGATCAGGAGCGTGTAGGGCCCGTGCGGAGCGCTCGACTCATAGACGTAGAGCATCTAGCGGACATGTTTGATGCCGTGCTCGTTCACTACGGGGCGGCGAACCAGGTGCTGCCTATGATCAGGGCTGCGAGTTTTCCGGACATGGATGGCTACTTTGGAGCTGGTGGTTTCTTCAACGCCTCGGGCAGAGTGAGCCCTTTCAATAAGTACTGTGATACCAACGCCCTGTGGGAAACCGTCGAAGAGGAGGGGTGGCAGAGACCTGCTGATAGGCCTGCATTCCCTTTCAGTGATAGCGTGGATTGGGACCACCATGCTGCTGAGGTCAAGGTGGAGTATGCCCCTCAGAACTGGGTCCTCTGGGAGTTCGACGCCGATGGTGGCTTATATCGGAGGTACGCCGACGATGAGCTTCACATCGAGGAGACTACCGACGAGGCCTTGACCGCGATCAACGTGGTAGTGCTCCAGGCGAAGCACGCTAAGACGGACATCGACGAAGGATACGGCTCTTTCTCTGTGAGGATCGACCTATTGGGTCAGGGGCCAGCCATGGTCTTCAGAGACGGCATGTATGCGGAGGGGACGTGGGTGCGGCAGAGCCAGGCAGAGCTGATCCGTATCCTGGATCAGTCCGGCAATGACATCCCTTTCCAGCCTGGCAACGTATGGGTGCAGGTGGTTCCCGACCTGGACATCGTGGAGGCGAGCTAGTCACACCTGATGTACATTCAAGAGGAGAAGAAGAGAGGCCGTTTCCTGGCTTGGATACTGCTCTTACTGATCATCCTGGCCGGTCTTGCTGTCTACGCCATCGTGGAGAGGCCCGAGCTGGTAGGCCGCGAGCCACCTCCGGAACCGGTGGAGACCGCTCAGGGGCACATTGAACAAGGGGATGCCTTTCTTGACGCGGGGAACATAGATGAGGCTATGGCCGAGTACGCGAGGGCCGCTGAGCTGGACCCCGAAAACGCGATCGCCCACGCCCGCTGGGGCCGACTCTTGACCTTGCGCCGGCGCTACTCAGAAGCTCTAGAGCAGACGACCAGGGCTGTTGAGCTGGCTCCCGACAGTGCAGAGGCACATGCTCTCCATGCCATGGCGCTGGACTGGAACGGCCGGTACGACGACGCTGTCGCCGAGGCCCTGAGAGCCATTGAGCTGGACTCTGACTATGCGGAGGGTTATGCGTACCTGGCGGAAGCATACGCGGACAAGGATCGCTGGAACGAGGCTTTAGAGCACGCCAAGACGGCTGTCCGTCTTGATGGTTCTAGCTGGGTCACCCATCTCAATCTGGGGTATGTATACGAGAAGATGGGCAATTACAGCGAGGCGGTAGCTGAGTATGCGGAAGCGTCGCTGCTACAGCCCAACCTGGGCTATCTGTACATCCGATTGGCGCGTACATATCGCGTGTTGGGCGGGTACGAGCTGGCCATCGCGCAGCTGGAACTAGCCGAGAATGTAGATCCGCACAACCCGGAAGTGTACGACACACTGGGCCAGGTGTACCTGGACCAGGGAGAGTTCGAGAGAGCTGCTGACAGGTTTCGAAAGGCTGTTGAGGAAGATGAAGAATACGCGACTGCCTACGGGCATCTAGGCATAGCGTACTTCCGGCTCATGCGTTGGGAGGACGCCATTCCCAATTTCCTGACGGCTATTGAACGCGGCTCGAAAGCGCCTGAGTACTACTACGCCCTCGGGTGGTCCTACATCAACCTATCGGAGGACTGCGAGCAAGCCATACCGCATTTCGAGATGGCCCTGCAGCTCGATGTCTGGGCGCAACCAGCATGGGATGGGCTTGACTACTGCGAGGAGTAGCAGGGTTCTGGTAGCAAGGGCAGGAGAACACGCGGTTGGCGGACGGCTCACACCCTGTTGGGGTGGGCCGAAGATGAAAACTGCAGCCTTCTGCCCCAAAAGGGAGGTTTTGCGCGGAAAAGTGAGAACGTGGTAGAATAAGCGCAGGATTCGCGCGCTGGGCTCGCCTCACACGGTTTGCACTTTGGGCGAGAATACTGTATGATAAGAGGTGAATTAGCACTCTATGACTGAGAGTGCTAATTTGTGTGAATTGGCGGAACACCGTACAGGAGAATAACATTAGAAGGAGGATTTGGAAATGGCGATTAATCTCAAACCGCTGGCTGATCGGGTCGTTGTCGAGCCCAAAGAGCAGGAAGATATGACTGCCTCTGGCATCTACGTGCCCGAGACAGCCAAAGAGAAGCCTCAGGAGGCCACAGTGGTGGCGGTAGGCCCAGGACGTCTTCTGGACAACGGGGAGAGAGCTCCCATGGAGGTCAAGGAGGGGGATAGGGTCATCTTTGCCAAGTACTCGGGTAGCGAGGTGAAGCTGGATGACACCAAGTACCTGATACTGGGTGAGAAGGATATCCTCGCTGTTCTAGGAGCAGCAAAGGCGAAGAAGAAGAAGAAATAGAGGCAGCACTTAGTGCTGTCCAAGCCTTCGTCTCATTCCAACCACGTTCGAGATCGATCAGGACATAGGAGGTAGAATAGAATGGCCAAACAACTAGTCTTTTCCGAGGATGCTCGTCGAAGTTTGAAGAAGGGCGTTGACACCCTGTCTGAGGCTGTCAAGACCACACTTGGACCCAAGGGACGTAACGTCGCACTGGACAAGAAGTTTGGTGCCCCGACCATCACCCATGACGGGGTGACCGTGGCCAAGGATATCGAGCTGGAGGAGCCCTTTGAGAACATGGGAGCACAGCTCCTGAAAGAGGCAGCCACCAGAACGAATGACGTGGCCGGCGACGGTACGACCACAGCGACGGTGTTGGCCCAGATGATCGTCACTGAGGGCTTGAAGAACGTTGCTGCGGGCGCCAATCCCATGATCGTCAAGCGCGGGATAGAGAAGGCGACCAAGGTCGTGGTGCAGGCCTTGAGGGACATGAGCCTCGACGTCAAGGGTAGGGAAGAAATCGCTCACGTAGCGGCCATCTCCGCTGCGGACACGGAGATCGGCGAGTTGATCGCCGAGGTGATGGACAAGGTTGGCAAAGACGGGGTGATCACCGTTGAGGAAGGCAAGGGCCTTGGCTTCGAGAAAGAGTACGTCGAAGGCATGCAGCTGGATCGGGGCTACATCTCTCCGTACTTCATCACCGATCCGGAGCGTCAGGAGGCGGTACTGGAGGAGCCCTACTTGCTGATCACCGACAAGAAGATCTCCGCGGCCACGGATATCGTGCCTGTATTGGAGAAGCTGGCACAGGTTGGCAAGCGAGAGATCGTATTGATCGCCGAGGACGTCGACGGCGAGGCGCTGGCAACCCTGGTGCTCAATAGGCTGCGGGGCGTCTTCAACGCTTTGGCAATCAAGGCGCCAGGCTTTGGTGATCGTCGCAAAGCCATGTTACAGGATATTGCCGTCCTCTCTGGAGGTACGCTCATCACCGAGGAGGTGGGACGCAAGCTGGAAACGGCCACCGTCAACGACCTGGGCAGGGCCGGAAAGATCATCTCCACCAAGGATGTCACAACGATCATCGAAGGCAAGGGCAAAGAGGCCGACATCAAGGGTCGCATTGCCCAGATCAAGGGTCAGATAGAGACTACCACCTCCGACTACGACAAGGAGAAGCTACAAGAGCGCCTGGCGAAGCTCGCCGGTGGCGTGGCTATCGTCAAGGTGGGCGCCGGGAGCGAGGTAGAGTTGAAAGAGAAGAAGCACCGCGTCGAGGATGCTCTCTCTGCGACCCGGGCCGCTGTGGAGGAAGGTATAGTGCCTGGCGGCGGGGTGGCGCTGATCAACGCTATCGCGTCCCTGGACAAGTCGAAGGAACTGAAGGCACTGAAGGGCGACGAGGCCACGGGTGTAGCCATCGTGCGGCGCGCGCTGGAGGAACCTTTGCGACAGATAGTCGAGAACTCCGGTAGGGATGGAGCTGTGACCCTGGCAGAGGTTCGGCGTCTGCAGAAGGAGAAGAGCGACTTGAACCTTGGTTATGACGTGCTTGCTGAGGACTTTGGCGACATGACCGAGAAGGGCATCATCGATCCGGCCAAGGTGACTCGTTCCGCCATGGAGAACGCGGCGAGCATCGCGGCCATGATCCTGACCACGGAGGCACTGCTGACCGACATACCAGCCGACGAGCCTCCGATGCCGCCCATGCCACCACAGTACTAGACTGAGCAGTTGAAGAGCCCCTCTGAAAAGAGGGGCTCTTTTTCGTGGAACTTCCACCCTGGTTGAAGTATAATTGACGTGACACACTGGCCATTTGAAGGGAGTGAAGTATATGGAACTAGGCACGGTCAGGCGCATAGACATCGATGAGGAGATGAAGGGCTCCTATCTCGACTACGCTATGAGCGTCATCGTGGCGCGTGCCCTGCCCGATGCGAGTGATGGTCTGAAGCCTGTGCATCGCCGCATACTGTATGCGATGTATGACATGGGGTTGCGTCACAATCGGCCCAACAAGAAGAGTGCCCGCATCGTCGGTGAGGTTCTGGGCAAGTACCATCCACATGGGGATACTGCGGTATACGACGCCATGGTTCGGATGGCCCAGGATTTCTCAATGCGGTACCCTCTCGTCGATGGCCAGGGGAACTTCGGCTCCGTTGATGGCGATGGCGCTGCGGCCATGCGATATACCGAGGCCCGTTTGCACGCCATCGCCGAGGGCATGCTGGAGGATATCGACAGGGATACTGTAGATTTCGTGGACAACTTCGACGGGACGCTTCAAGAGCCTTCGGTGCTTCCTGCGAAGCTGCCCAACCTGCTGTTGAATGGTGCGTCGGGCATCGCCGTGGGAATGGCGACTAACATCCCTCCGCACAATCTGGGCGAGGTATGCGATGGCCTGATCTACCTCATTGACAACTACGATAGATTGGACGACATTGCCCCGGACGATCTCCTACGTTTGATCAAGGGCCCTGACTTCCCGACCGGCGGGGTGATCTTGGGCGAAGAGGGGATTCGCACAGCGTACGCGACCGGCAAGGGACTGGTGGTGATGCGAGGCAAAGCGCACATAGAAGAGATGCGCGGAAACCGCCATCGCATTGTGGTCACCGAACTCCCATATCAGGTCAACAAGGCCCGACTGATCGAGCGGATCGCTGCGTTGGTGCGGAGCAAGCGCATCGATAGCATTTCTGATCTGCGAGATGAATCAGACCGTCACGGGATGAGCATTGTGATCGAGTTGAAACGAGGCGCGCAGCCACGCACGGTGCTTAATCGCCTCTTCAAGTACACACAGATGCAGGGCACGTTCGGCGTCAACATGCTAGCCTTGGTCGATGGCGAGCCCCGCGTGCTTACGCTCAAGCGTATGATGGCCCACTACATCGAGCATCGCAGGGAGATCATCACACGCCGGACACTTCACGACCTGGCCAAGGCCAGAGAGAGGGCCCACATTCTAGAGGGTCTGCGCATCGCTCTGGAGCGCCTGGACGAAGTCATAGCTACCATCCGCGGTTCGCGTACAGTGGATACGGCCCGAAAGAACCTGATACGCAAGTTCAAGCTGAGTACACCCCAGGCAGACGCCATTCTGGAAATGCGGTTGCGACGCCTGGCTGCACTGGAGCGTAAGAAGATCGAGGACGAGTACACCGAAGTGATCAAGCGAATCGCCTACTTGGAGGATCTCCTGGCCAATCCTCGCAAGGTCCTGCACCTCGTCAAGGAGGATCTGGCTGGACTCCGGAAGGAGTATGGCGATGAGCGCCGAACGATGATCAGCCCCGATGCCGAAGGCGACCTCGCTGATGAAGACCTCATTCCTGATGAAGATGTGCTCGTCAGTCTTACGCAGAGAGGATACATCAAGCGCGTGCCGTCCAGGACTTACTCACGCCAGAAGCGGGGCGGAAAGGGTGTCGCAGGGGCCGGCACCAGAGAAGAGGATGTCGTGGAGCACCTCTTGCTGGCCAACACCCTCGATAATCTCTTGTTCTTCACTGACAAGGGCAAGGTCTATCGTGAGCGGGCATATCAAGTCCCGGATGCTGGCCGTAGAGCCAGGGGATTACCGCTCGTCAATCTCATAGCCTTGGAGCGCGGGGAGTCGGTGACCGCGGTCATATCCGTTCGCGATTTCGAGCGGAAGGGCTATCTGCTGATGGCGACGAGAATGGGAAAGATCAAGCGCACGTCTCTGGAGCAATTCTCTTCTGTTCGACCCAGCGGACTCATCGCCATCACCCTGGATGACGGAGACGAGCTACGCTGGGTCAAGCCGACCACAGGCAAACAACAGGTGATCATCGTTAGCGAGCGTGGCCAGGCGATCCTTTTCGCGGAGAGAGATATCCGTGCCATGGGACGCACGGCCGCGGGCGTGATGGCTGTGAAGTTGGAGCGCAAAGACCGGGTGGCGGCTGTGGACGTGGTCATGCCGAAGAGGCAGCTCCTGGTGGTGACCGAGAATGGGTTCGGCAAGCGTACAGAATTGGCCAACTACCCGCTCCAGAGCCGGTATGGCAAAGGCGTGGTGACCACAGACACCAAGAGGCTGAAGGAAGTAGGCAAAATCGCCGACGCCCGGGTTGTAGAGCCCAGGGATGAAGTGACGCTGATCACAGCCAAGGGGATGGTGCTCCGTACAACGGTGGAGAACATCTCCAAGCAGGGTCGCCCATCTCGCGGCGTACGAATCATGCGCCTCAAGAAAGGCGATACCGTTGCCTCGCTGGCGGTCGTCTCTGGTAGAACGAAGAAGTGAGCAAGGTCGCCTGATGGGGGGTGAGAGTTGAGGGAGCGTCTCAGACTCTGGGGTGCTGTGGCAGGTGGCGCGGTGCTGATCTTCGTCATCGGCATCGGTGCGTACCTCGGTTACAGATGGTACCAGCAGCGCTACGGGCCTACGGCTGAGAGGGCGCTTGAGACGTACTTCACGGCCCTCGCCAGCGGCGACTATGAAGTGCTATACATGATGACGCCCGACGCCGACTTGATGGTGCTGGGACACAAGATATCTACGGAGGAGTTTGCGAGGAGCGTCGAGGAACTGCTGGGCGGAGAGGACATGGAGTTGAAGGAGATCGAGGTTCAGAGAATCGCCCAGCAAGGTGAGTACCACTATTTCAAGGTGTCACTACGTTACAACCTGGGAGGTACGGGCAAGGTAGCCCATCTGCTGGTGGAGCTCAGGCCCGCAGGCGATGAATGGGAGGTGACCTATCCCTTCACTCCCAGCTTGTAGAGAGCGCCAACCTGGGTGTGCGTATAGCGATTCAAGATCTCATCGTCAGGGTCAGTGAGGAAGATCGGCCGGTGAGGCAGGTTGGCGTCTATGAAGACGAACAATTGCGCCTGGGGCTCAGCTTGGATCTCTGGCAAGATGATCTGAGGATGGTGCCAGCTTAAGGCGTCCCTGTACCATTGATAGTGGAAGAGACCCTTGGCCACGACTACTCCCGCTGGCTCAGTGGCTTCGACGTAGCGCAGATACCACAAAGAGAAGATGTGGGCATCTGTATCCGCTATAATGACCGCATCGGATGGCGTGCTACTCAGGACCTGTACCGCGTAGTCATAGGCTTCTCTGTCTTCACTCAAGTCCAGCGCGGCGAGGTTTGCACCAAGGGAGAGTATCGGCAGCACTAGGAGCACCGAACTGATCAGCCCGACCAGGCGGGATCGTGCTTTGAGCAGATCTCGCCTTTCGCTTATCCACGGTTGGAGGTCTTCCCGGACCAGGTAGGAAGCTCCGCGTGCCATCCACACGGTGAAGAGCAGGTATGTTGGTATGAGGTAGAGATAGGAATCCGTGGTATTGTAGGTGAGCGAATAGACCACCACGGCGCCGAACGAGATCAGGGAGAACCTCAACCAATCGCGGTCCCTCTCCCAGAGGTCCCACATCCCAACTATGCCTAGGGCGAATCCCAGCCACGTGAACTGCTGAGCCAGCATCTTCAGCCAGCTGGCGATGCGTGCAGGCAGATCGGCCACCGGCAAACCGAGGACGTACTCTCTGTAGATCCTGCCCGACACTGTCCACCAGAAGCCAGACCAGGTATGTGGGGCACCCCAATTCACTGGCGGATTCTGGACTGAGGCTAGAGGCAGGTATACGTAGGTGCCCAGGCCAATCAGGAAGAAGGCTGCGGTAACCAGCCAGGTGGCAGGCCTCGGACGCCCTTGCCTGAAAATCAGAAACAGCGCGCCTGGCACGAACAGGACGGCGGAGAGATGGTTAGTCAGAGCAAGTCCCATAGCCAGCCCCAGCATCCAGAGCCACCTGCGGTCCCTTCTTCGTCTGTACAGGGTAACCAGTAGGATGACGAAGGCAAGGAGGAGGGCATTGAGGGCGTAAACCTCGGCGATGATGGCCTGTGACCAGAAGGTTTGAGAGACTCCCAGGAGCAGCGCTGAGGAACACGCGATGATGACCATACTAGGTCCGTCGATGTCGGCAGGTTGTAGTAGCAGGATGATGCTATAGACCACACCAACTGTGCAGGCGGCGACGAGCGCGGACATCAGGTTGACCCTGTGAGCGACCTCACCGAACGGTAAGAGGGTCGCCAGCTTGGCCAGTACTGTGAACAGGGGGTATCCTGGCGGGTGAGCGACGCCCAGCGTATACGCGGCAGTGACCAGATCGCCGCTGTCAACTCCGTCGTGCTTCCACGTGATGCTGGGTGCCAGGGTGGCGGAGTAGACGGCGAGACACACCGCGAAGAGCAAGGCTGCCACACCGGCCTGAAGAGCCCTACGTCTCATGCGACCATCCTTCTCTGGAGGCAGTCGCCCGGAATACCACCGCGTGTAGCTTCGTCCACTGTGCATCCCGTAGGTAGTGATGGTGCACTGAGAAGATGCACTGGACTGGTCTCGGTGGGGAAGTGCATGGCTCTATGAGTCCGCTACGTATCGTCTCACGATTGATCCTAGTCGGACGTACTGGAACTCGTGGCCCTGCAAAGTACGTAGTCCGGCGTACAAACCGTAGAGCCACCAGAGAGCCATGAGAGCTATCGGCAAGATCACTGAGATGAGCGAGATCCAGAAGATGGGTGGTGGGGCATCCTCAAACGCCTGAGGGTCTCTCACGAGGGGAATCAAGGAGAGGGCGTAGAGGCATCCCCAGCAGGTCCAGGCCAAGATAGTGGCAAGCATGCCCACAAACTGATAGGCGGTAGCCTGGAGAGCCTGGAAGCGCACATAGTCGGATCTCTCCCTCTGTGTGAGCCAGATGATCGCTGCAGCAACGATTCCGAAGCCCCCGGCGATGATGCTGCCGTGAGCTATGGCTGTCATGATGCGCTCGTCCTGATTAGGTTGCCTATTCATTTCCGCCTCCCGTGCCACGTCTCGCTGATTCATCGATAGCTGAATCCGCCTGGACAAGCTCACGCTGACTCCGTGCGGGAGCACAACCGAGCGTCCCCTCGATCCCGGCAAGGCAATGCCTATCCAGAGGCGGCGTTGCTGCCACCGGAATAGGTGTGTGTGCCTGTGGTAACAGTTGCGCAGCGAGCCCCGGATCTCCCGGTTCCTCTCCCAATCTACCCTGCCGGGTGTGCTTCGGGAGAGGTATGTCCACTGATTCGGTTAAGACCCGCGAGCCTCCAAGTTTGCGGCATCCACGACGCTTGAGGGGAGGATCAGTAGTACTCCTCACTCCGTGGTCCACTGTGTCGGCGCCATTCGGCCAATCGTGTCTGGACGGTGGTTCTGATGTCCGGCTCAGAATAGCCGAGACTTAGAGCTTCGAGGAGGGCATCTCCAATGATGATATTGAGTCTTTCCCTGCGCATCTGGCTCAGTTGTTCGCCATCCGGGTGCTCGCTGATGAACGTCCCTCTTCCTTGCTGGGTGGAGATGATGCCATCGCGATCAAGTTCCCTGTAGCCGTGCACCACAGTGTTGGGATCGACGTGCAAGTCCACGGACAGCTGGCGGATTGTCGGTAGCTGATCCCCGGGCTTGAGAATCCCCGTTGCCACCAGGTGCTGAATGCGGTCCATGATCTGCAGGTATATGGGCACCCCACTGTCGTGGTCGAGATAGATCTGCATATAGCTCCAATATTATACTAGGTCCACTAGCTCAATTATACGACTTGCTGAGAGCCCTGTCAAGCTTTGCGACCTGCATGTCGTGCTGATTCAGATAGCGCCGGCGCAGTGATGTGATCAGTTCGGGACGAACATGAAAAGAGACGCCACCTTACTCGTGGCGTCCCCTGAGATTCGACTAGCGATAGCGAGTACTGTGTACTATCGGCCTGCTTGCTGCGCGCACTGAATACACAGCTGTGCCTGGGGCAATGCCTCCAGTCGTTGGGCGCTGATCTCAGTACCGCACCTCTCACAGATGCCGTAGGTCCCCTCCTCGGATCTGCGCAGAGCCTCCTGCATAGACTTGACCTTTCTCCTTGCCCGCCGTCGCAGGGCCATGTTCAACTCGCGTTCGTAGATGATGGGGTCACCCTCGCCAAGTCCATACTCGACTTCGACCTGCAGTTTCTTCTCCAGGCGCTCGAGTTCCGCCATCGTCTCGGCGAGCTCTGCTTCCAGCCTTTCTGTGACGGTCTCTCGTTGTCTGTCATCCATCTCAGGATTTCCTCAACGATCTCCGGTCCGGACACGTGCCGTGTGTACCGGAATGACGAAACGCATGCTCAGAGAATCAGTCTCAACAGTCTTGTGAGGGGCAACAAGATAGAATCCGCTCTAGCGGACCACCTTGAACATGGGAGGCTGCGATAGATTCAAGTGTCCTCTTGGGGAACGACGTTGATGGCTTTGGGTCCTCTAGATTCGTTCATGATGTCGAAGTGTACTCTTTGCCCTTCGAACAGGGCTTTGAAGTCCTCCCCCTGGATGCCCGAGTGATGCACGAACACGTCTCCACCACCGTCATCCAGCGTGATGAAGCCGTATCCCCTTCTTATGCTAAACCACTTGACTTGGCCCGTCAGTGCGGTTGCCGGTACTTCGGGGTCTTTCTCGGATGTCTGGCAATTCGGGCATCGCGACGGCTCCTCCACTTCGCCCTGGGCTGCCAGCGCCCTCTGCTGCTCGACCCCAAAGACGAACTCCCCTTCGCATGAGACACACGTCAGGACTTTGTCTGTGAAGATCATACCGAGTCTCTGTACATACGACTTGCAGCGAGTCTGGGGTACTATTTCCTCCTGTTGCGGCGTTGTCTGGCCTTGCGTATGGCCCTCTTGTGCTGCATTCTGCGCTTCTCGCCTCTGGAAACGAACCATCTTCGCTTCCGGAGTTCGCCCAGGACCCCGCTGTTCGCAACCTGTTTCCGGAACCGCCTTAGCAACTCATTCTGAGATTCTCGTGGCTTGAGTTGGACGCCCATTTGTCACGTCTCACCACGTCTCTCGTTGGGTCTCCCCACTGGTCTAGGTCGAGAGAATCCACGCCTACGTGGGCTGCGGCTTCATCGAGAAGCAAGAATCTCGGCCGTCATCCTGCCAAACACCGTGGGGACAGCAACCGAGACCAGCTGCACCACAGACTACCCCCCCCCCGCTCCGAGACAATCTCGCTATTCGCACCGGGGTGACCTGTAGCCACCCATTATAATAACTCAAGTACTGGCAATTGTCAAGTGCTTGGGGTAGGTGAGCCCTTCAAGGACGGGCTGATCTGGGGGAGCGGGACGGTACTGCTCGAGGATGCGGAGCACGAGAGCGGCAGTGCAGGAGTGGACTGTTGGTTGCGAACTGCTGAACATCGCAACCTGGATGGCCACTCCGGAGGAATGAGTCACAACGAGTTTCGTTTCAATGGTGAGGGTAGCCGGGGCCACAGAATGGTTCGACGGTCTCTCCCGAAATCGCGAGGCTCCCATACACATTCGACGGCAACCCGAGTGTAGCTCGGTTGGTGAAGCTAGATTGACTTGACGTGAGGTGGACGCGCTTCTATAATTAGCTAGTGTGACGCTCGTGCATGACTCCCCCACCCGGCCACTCTCCACTCGCGAGGGAAGGGTACTCGCTAAACGTTGTTCCGCCTGGCGGTTAGCCGCCAGAGGAATCTCAAAGGGCTAGGAGCGGAGTACTGGTTCTCAGGAGAGAGTTGGTCATCCCCGACGGCAGCAGAAGGAACGTGATGACCGGGGAGGCATTCTCCGAGTTGAGCAAGAGCAGTTCGCTGATGAAGCGGATGTACAGACTTGGGGCGGCGCTGGGCGTCGCCAGGGGCCGGCCCGCCTGAGTACGTGGTGCCCTGGGCTGCGCGATTGGACGCATGTCGGGTGGACTGGTCTTCCGTAGACGAGAGCTTCCCACGCTGTGCATAGAGCAAAGCTGGCAGCGCCAGAATGGGAAAGGGGACGATGATGAGAATCGCTTTGGACGCCATGGGCGGCGACCACGCGCCGCAAGTAACCGTGGAGGGGGCGGTATGGGCTGCCCGCGAGTACGACGTGGAAGTGGCTTTGGTGGGGCAAGAGGAGGCCCTTGAGGCAGAGCTGAAGAAGCACGAAACGTCAGGGTTGGAGCTTTCTATCGTCCATGCCAGTGAGGTGCTCGGCATGAAGGACGAGCCTGCCATTGCTGCCAAGACCAAGCGGGACTCGTCCATGATAGTGGCTATGGACCTAGTGAAGGCCGGTGAGGCCGATGCTTTCTTCTCTGCGGGCAATTCTGGAGGCGTGATGGCGGTCGCCTTGTTCCGTCTGGGACGCGTTCCAGGCATCAAGCGGCCAGCACTGACCGCCCATTATCCCTCGCCCGAGGGATACAGCGTCCTGCTGGACGTCGGGGCAAACACGGACTGCAAACCTGACTGGCTGCTTCAGTTCGGCATGATGGGCAGTGTCTATGCCGAGACCGCGCTGGGCATCACCACGCCCAGGGTAGGCATCGTGTCCAACGGGGAGGAAGAGGGCAAGGGAAGCACTCTGGTTAAGGAGGCCTACGCACTGTTCAAAGAGAGCCAGCTCAACTTCGTCGGAAACGTGGAAGGCAAGGATATTCCTGCCGGACTCGCCGACGTGGTGGTAACCGATGGCCTCACAGGCAACGTGATCATCAAGCTGTCGGAGGGCTTGACCAGGTTTCTGATCAGAGCGATCGAGAAGGAGATCAAGAGCGGCACAGTGACCGCAATCGGCGGCGCCCTCGCAATGCCTGCCTTTCGAAGGGCGAAGAAGACTCTCGACTACTCGGAGATTGGCGGCGTGCCCCTGCTGGGTGTGAACGGCGTCGTCCTGGTAGGCCACGGTCGCTCGAATTCCAAAGCGATCAAGAACGGGCTTGGTGGCGCCCGGCGAGCGGCCGCGGGCGGCATGCTCGCCGCAATCACGGACCGCCTTGCCGGAATGGATCTGTGAGATGGCACGCTCGACAAGGGAGGGAATCCCAATGCTAGACGTCATACAGGAACTGCGGCGCCTTCCTCCGGATACGAGGGTTGCATTGCGCAGGCAACTCGAAGCGCTGGAGGGAGAACCGCACGCAGGCGAGGCTTTGGATGAAGACAGACTGCTAGAGCTGCTGGCGCATTTGAGGATCCGGCATCGGGTCGTGATCACAGGCGTAGGCGCGATTACACCGCTTGCTCTCAACGTGCAGGATACCTGGCAAGGTCTGATAGAGGGCCGTTCAGGGATCGACTACTTTACGCGAATAGACGCCAGTCAGTATCCCGCGAGGTTCGGCGGCGAGGCAAAGGAATTCGACCCTGCCCAGTACATGGACTTCAAGAAGGCACGGCGCATGGACCGGTTCAGCCAGTTCGCGGTGGCGGCCGCCAAGGAGGCCTTGGAGGATGCTCAGCTGAGCCTGGAGGAGATCGATCCCGAGCAGGTTGGCGTGCTCATAGGGTCAGCCATAGGCGGTCTAGACGCCATGGATGAGGCGATGCGGAACCTGGTGGCTGGGAAGCGGCTCTCGCCGTTTTTCTTGGTTACGACGGTTGCCAACATGGCTGCCTTTAACGTCTGTCACATCTATGGGCTCAAGGGTTATAACAACACGGTGGTTACGGCATGTGCAGCGGGATTGCAGGCTGTGGGGGAGGCGGCTGAAGTCATACGCCGGGGAGCAGCTCAGGTGATGGTCACCGGGGGCACGGAGAGCTCCAGTTCCGAGCTTGGGCTAGCTGGGTTCACCGCCATGCGCGGCCTATCCACCCGCAACGATGATCCACAAGGGGCGTGTCGACCCTTCGACAAGGAGCGAGACGGCTTTGTGTGCTCGGAGGGGTGTGGGATGCTGGTCCTGGAGAACCTGGAGCACGCTCTTGGGAGAGGTGCCCACATCTACGCAGAGGTCCTTGGGTATTCAGCCACGTCAGACGCGTACAACTTGGCGGCTCCGGATCCGGAGGCGGAGGGAGCTGCCAGGGCCATCCGCTGGGCGATTGAAGACGCGGGAATCAGACCGGAGGAGGTAGACTACATAAACGCCCACGGGACATCAACCCCCCTGAACGATACGATGGAGACCCTGGCTATCAAGAAGGTCTTCGGGGAGCATGCCTACCAGGTGCCTATCAGTTCCACC
This sequence comes from Chloroflexota bacterium, assembly GCA_030603665.1. Taxonomy (GTDB): domain Bacteria; phylum Chloroflexota; class Anaerolineae; order UBA7937; family B3-Chlor; genus JAUVXJ01. Next base: position 83,870 of record JAUVXJ010000012.1, read on the forward strand.
AAGTCCATGATCGGACACCTCTTTGGGGGTGCTGGTGCCGTGGCTGCCATCGTCTGCGCCCTGACCATCGAGCATGGCATCATTCACCCCACCATCAACTACGAGACCCCCGACCCGGACTGCGATCTCGACTATGTGCCCAACGTGGCCCGAAAAGCCGAGGTCGAGGTCGCGCTCTCCAACGCATTCGGTCTGGGAGGACAAGACGCATGTCTAGTAGTGGGCCGGTGCCGCTGAGTCGGTGCTTGTCGACAGCGAGCAGGAAGGGACTCACGGGTTTGGAGGTAGGATAGCTTTGTGAGGCAGCGACAACCCAGTTCCCGCAGGTGCTTTGTCTGCGGAAGGCAGAATCCGATCGGTTTGAGGATCATCTTTGAGGGAGATGGCGAGCGCGCGTGGGCCACGTTTACCCCGCGGGAGGAACATCAGGGCTATCCAGGCGTTCTGCACGGGGGTATTACCTTTGCACTACTGGACGAGGTGATTGGCCGCGCGGCGATGGAACTTGACGAGTCCGCGCCATGGATGATGACCGCCAGGGCAGAGATGCGCTACCGGAAGCCTGTTCCTCTCGGAGAGGAACTGACCCTTGTGGGCGAACTCACACGGGTGCGCAGTCGAGCGGTCGAGGGCCACGGTGAGCTGCGGCTCAGCGATGGGACGGTGGCTGTAGAGGCGACGGCCATGTACGTGAAAGTGCCGCAGAGTCTGGCTGAACAAATGAAGGATCGGATGGATGAGGAGATGAAGTACTGGCGGGTTGTGGAGGACTAGCTACCGTCCGGACCTCTAGATCTGGGGCACATCCCGGCGTGGGGAGAGGTCCTTTGTTGGTTGAGGAGTCGAGATGACGGACAAGAGAAAGGATTTCCTGATTCGCGGAGACATTTCTGAGCTGGATCCCGATGTCGATCGCATCATTGGATTCGAGGAGGAACGACAGGCCAGAAGACTGATACTCATACCCTCAGAGAGCTTCGCTTCATTGCCTGTGCGACAGGCCCTGAGTTCGGTGTTCACAAATGTCTATGCCGAGGGATACCCGCCACCACGCATGACCAGGGATGATGAGGAACTGCTGCTGGATTTCGACCACCAGTTGGTGTACTACCGGCGGTATGCCGACCGGAGGTTCTACAAGGGCTGTGACTATGTGCACTTCGTGGAGACTCTGGCCCGTCGGCGCTGTGCCGAGTGCTTCGCCACCGCTGAGATTGGACCCGATCAGATCTACGTGAACATCCAGCCCCTGTCCGGTGCGGCGGCCAACAACTCGGTGTACGACGCTGTAGTGCAGCCCGGCGACACCGTGATGGGCATGAACCTGTCCCATGGAGGACACCTTACCCACGGTAGCGAATTCAACCGGTCTGGAAAGAACTACAGGATCGTCTCCTACGAGGTTGACGCCCGTACAGAGCTATTGGACTATGATCAGATCATGAGGCTGGCCATCGAACACAGACCGAAGATGATCATCGCTGGCTACACATCTTATCCTTGGGCCCCTGACTGGCAGAAGTTCAGGGAGATCACGGACGCCGTGCCTGGCGGGTGCACGCTGTTGGCGGACATATCACACCCTGCGGGGATGGTGATAGGAGGTGTGTATCCCACGCCCGTGGGCTACGCGGACGTCATCACCTTCACCACCCATAAGACCATTTGCGGGCCTCGCGGAGCCGTGATTCTGACCACCGACGAGGAGATGGCCAAGTTGATCGACAACGCGGTCTTCCCGGGTGAGCAGGGTGGCCCTCACGTGAACAAGTTCGCCGCCATGGCGGTGGCGTTCAAACTGGCTCAGACCGAGGAGTTCAGGCGTCTACAGGAGAGAATCGTCAAAAACGCCGTTGCTCTCGCAGACGGGCTCCAGAAGCGGAACCTGCGAGTAGCCTATGGAGGCACGAACACCCACCTGCTCGTGATAGATCTGAACGACATCGAGACGGGGACCGGCTTTCCCCTGAAGGGAGAGATTGCCGCCCGTATCCTGGAATTGTCCGGCCTAGTGACAAATAAGAACACCATCCCGGGCGACGAGACCGCAGCAGACGCAAGCGGCATCCGCCTGGGCACCCCGTGGGTGACTCAGAGAGGGCTGGGGCCCAAAGACATGGACGAGCTGGCCGGGATCATGCGGCGGGTCCTGGTGAACATCAAACCTTTCCTCTATACCGGCCTAACAGGGGATCTGCCGCGCGGCAAGATCGACCTCGATATACTGGAGGAGACGAAGGCCGAGGTGGCCGACCTGGCTGCCAGGGCTGGTATTGAGGGGGAGACGCGCCGCGACGGATATCCCCACTACTTCTGGCTTCCGAGAGGGTCTTCTGTGAAGGCCAGCGTGCTTCTGGATGAGCACCATAGACTGGGAGCCGAGATGTCGGAGATTCACGGCTGGCAGGTGTCGCTACACTATGAAGGCGAAGCGGCGGAGTTGGAAGCCGCCAGGCGCTCTGGTGCCATTTTCGACCTGAGCGACATGGGCATGCTGGAGATAAGCGGCGTGCGGGCCAGGCCGTTCCTTCAGGAGGCGAGCACCAACAACGTGGCGGAATTGGCTCCTGGCTCGAGCCAGCGATCGTTTCTTCTGGGCAGGTCTGGCGATCTGCTTGACGATGTTTCGATCCTTCAACTGGACAAGGACGAGCGCGGCCGGGAGCGCTACTTGCTGCTGACGAATCCCGCCAATGGCGAGAGGGTCAAGGCCTGGCTGCGCGGACTTGCTGATGGTTACGTGCTTTTTGACGACGACGACCTGTTTCGCAAAGTCCAGGGGCCGGCCGTGGTGACGGATCTGGCTGAGACGATAGATCGCTCGGCTCGCAGGTCGGCTCTTGCCCTGCACGGACCGGAGTGCCAGAGCATACTGAAGAAGGCCGGGTGTTCGTTGCCTGAGCTGGCCAATGGTCGCTTCTGGGAGGGCGACATCAGTGGGATCGAGGTCCTGGTGAACCGCAGCGACATCGCTGACGGCGAACTGTGGTACGAGATAGTCGTTCATCCAGATGGAATGGAAGCGGTGTGGAACCTGCTGCTCAAGGCGGGTGCTACGCCTGCAGGGGTGGCAGCCAGGGATGCACTACGCGTTGGTGCTGGGTTGCCATCTTATCGGCCTGGTGAGATGAGACCTGATGGCGCTTCACTCCTGAAGGGCCGCCATGCACCCCTTTTCCAACTGGCCAAGCCATATTTCGTGGGCGAGAAGTCACTTCAGCAGCTGCGACTCAAGGTGCAGAAGGAGGAGTTCGTCTGGGAAGAGACGAATGGTGAGCTCAAGCGGACTGCTCTGTATGAGAGGCATCGGGAGCTCACGCGGAAGATAGTGCCCTTCGCCGGATGGGAGATGCCCGTATGGTATGGCACAGTGCTCGAGGAGCATCGTGCCGTTCGGGAGACTGCTGGCCTCTTCGATGTGGCACACATGGGTGTGCTAGAGGTAGCAGGTGAGCACGCGGCCAGCTTCCTAGACTTGGTGAGCACGAACTATGTGCGATGGTTGGAGGACGGGCAATCCCACTACTCCTATCTTCTCGACCCGGATGGAAGAGTAATCGACGATATCATGGTCTATCGCCGAGCGGTGGATCGCTACATGGTGGTGGTGAATGCGGCCAATGCAGACAAGGATCTGGCGTGGCTGCGGGCGGTGAACTCCTGCCGCTGTGTGATAGATCGTCAGCATCCGGACAAGGAGATCGAGGGGGAGGTAAGCATCAGAGATCTCAAGGATCTGTCATCTGGCGAGGAGCAGCGGGTGGATATCGCACTCCAAGGCCCCAACTCTCTTTCCATACTCCAGAGGCTGACGGATGATCAGAGGCTGAGGGATGAACTGGCGCGAATCAGCAGGACGGAGTTCATCGAGACCGATTTGTCGGGTATCAAGGCCATCGTGTCCAGGACGGGCTACACCGGTGAAGACATCGGCTATGAGCTGTACATACATCCCAAGGACGCCCCCAGGTTCTGGGATCTTGTGCTGGAACGAGGGGAAGATCTGGGTGTGAAGCCAGCTGGGCTCGGCGCGCGCGATTCCACAAGGACTGAAGCAGGCCTTCCGCTCTACGGTCATGAACTTGCGGGGGACTACGACATCTCGCCCACGGGAGCGGGCTTCGCTCCCTACGTCAAACTTCACAAGCCATACTTCATTGGCAGAGAGGCACACCTGCTTCGAGAGGCGCAGCGCATGATGGAGGTTGTTCGCTTCCGCATGAAAGAAAAGGGCGTCAGAGCTATCAGGCAGGGGGATGTGGTTGTGACGCAGAGGGGTGAGTACATAGGAGCGGTTACCAGTTGTGCCCTCGATGTGGATGGGTATCAGCTGGGCATGGCTAACGTGAACAAGAATCGCGGTGGCGAGGGCACTGAGTTGCGCATATTCCCCTTGCCTCCAGGTGACAGGGCAGCGCGGGAGAAGGACAAGAGGGAACTGGAAGTTGGTGACAAGGTCCTGATCGCTGTGGAGGCCGTGGTGGTTTCGCGGTTCCCCGTGGAGGAGGGCGAGGAGATGGGGGTTCGCTGATGGGCACTTGCCAGGACCGTGTTTGCAGAACCCGTCCCATTGGCACGGTTGACAGTTGACTTTCTCGTCTCTACGCGGGATAATTGGAGTAGAGCATTATCATGCACGGAGTGGAGGTCTATAGAGAATGGCTCAGATTGCAAAAGGATACTACAACGATCAGGCATTGACGTTCGAACTCCCGGAAGGTTGGACCCTTCTGACGATGAGCGAGCCCAAGGATGTGCCCCCCGCTGAGAGCGTTGAGCGGCTGGTGAGAGAGGGTCTGAAGAATCCAATCGGGATGGCTCCGCTCGCTGAGATCGTCAGCTCGCTCCAGAACAAGACGGCGCTGATCATCAGCGAAGATCAGACTCGGCCCACCCCCGTTGGTGAGGTGGCCTTGCCACTCATCAACGAGTTGAACGCCCTTGGTATCGATGATGAACACATAGAGGTGGTCATCGGCCGCGGCACGCACAGGGAGATCACACAGTCCGAGCTCAGACAGAAGCTGGGCGATGAGGTTCTGAGCAGGGTCAAGGTCAGTGTCCACGACCCGGATGACGAGGGCAATCTTGTCAATGTTGGGACGACCACCCGTGGGACTCCCTGCTGGGCCAACCGCAAGGTTGTCGAAGCCGGACTGAAGGTGGGAATCGGTACTATCAATCCCCACTACTTCGCTGGCTATGGCGGCGGTCCGAAGATTATCCTGCCGGGCGTATCAGGAAGAGATTCCGTACGGCACAACCATGTACTGATGAGGGAGCCCAATACCACGCAGGGGGTTACGGACGGGAACCCTCTCTGGGAGGACATGCTCGAGGCGGCACGCTTGGTGGGCCTCGACATGAAGATCGACTGTCTCCTCAACGCAGGGAAAGAGATCCACACGATCTTCGTGGGTGATGTCGAGGAGGCACAAAGGGAAGCTATCAAGGGCCTGAAAGAGGTTTATGGTGCTCCGGTTCCCAGACAGGCTGACGTGACCATCACTTCGGCCTTTCCCCTGGAGACCAACATGATCCAATCAGGCAAGGCAATCCTTCTGGCGGATGATATTACCAAGCCTGGAGGCACGGTGATTCTGCTCTCCGCGTGCCCCGATGGACCCGGCCCTCTGATGTACGAGACACTCTCTCAGAAGCCAGGTCCCGAGGAGGTGGTGGACTGGATCGCCGAGGGCAAGGCCTCGACCACTGGAGGACCTATGGCGTCACGCCTGCGCAGGTTGTTGTCCACCAAGAGCCTGCTGATCGTGACGGAGGGGCTGAGCAAGGAGCAACTGGCGGACATGGAGATTGAACACGCCACGTCCAACGAGGAAGCTCTTGCCCAGGTAGCACAGAGATATTCCTCAGCAGAGGTGATCGTGCTGCCCGTTGGTGGGTCAACATTCCCGTTCGTCCAGTAGACCGAAGAGAGGCTGGCCGCCCTGTTCCTTCGGGGCATGACCTCACACCTCCAATGTGCGGTGCAGGGAACAGGCGAGATGGCGGGAGGAGGACAACGCCGCGAGGCGATCAGAAGACGAAGACGAAGGTCAGATCGTTTACGTTGGTGTTGGTGGGACCGGTGATCAGCAGGTCGTCCAGCTGATCGAAGAAGTTGTACGAATCGTTGTTGGCCAGGTAATCCCTGGCCAACAGTTTCTTCTGGCGGGCTCGACGCAGAGTTGAGCCGTCGGCGATGGCCCCGGCAGCATCTGTGGGACCATCAGTGCCGTCGGTGGCCAGGGCAATGATCATGACGTCGTCCAGATCGCCCAGTTGCATGGCCGCAGCCAGGGCCAGTTCCTGATTGCGCCCGCCCTTGCCCTCGCCCCGGATGGTGACAGTGGTTTCACCTCCGGCCACTACACAGGCTGGGCTCTGAATCGGCTGACTCGAATGTAGAATCTCCTTGGCGATGGCACAGAAGACGTGGGCCACCTCACGCGCCTCACCCTCCACGTAGGTGGAAAGAAGCATGGTGCGGAAGCCGGCATCCTGAGCCTCAGCGAGAGCGGCCTGAGCGGCGATCTCATTGCTGCCGATGATCAGGTTGTGGGTCTTGGCGAAGAGGGGGTCTCCCTTCTTCGGTGTTTCCGGTCTTATGCCCTCGGTGCCCTTCCGAAGCTGCTCGACTACGGATCTGGGTAGTTCGTCCACGAGGTCGTATCTCTCCACGATCTCCCAGGCCTGGGCGTAGCTGCTAGAGTCGGGTACGGTGGGTCCCGAGGCGATGACGTCGAGGGGGTTGCCCACCACGTCGGAAAGGATGAGGGAAACTACCTCGGCAGGATAGGCCACGCGGGACAAGTTGCCTCCCTTGATCTGCGAGATGTGCTTGCGGATAGTGTTGATCTCGTTGATGGTGGCCCCGCAGCGCAGGAGGGCCGAAGTGAGGGCCTCCATGTCCTCCAGCGTGATGCCTTCCACAGGAAGTGTCATAAGGGCAGACCCACCGCCGGAGATGAGGCAGATCACCAAGTCGCCCTCTGATGCTTCGCTAGCCAGGTCCACCATCTGCTTGGCGCCCGCCATGCCAGCCACGTCTGGAAGGGGGTGGCCCGCTTCATTAATGCGGACGATCTTGGTGTCCGCCAGATAGCCGTACTTGGTGTTGATCACTCCGGCTGTGAGTCGGTCGCCCAGGATGTCTTCCGTAGCCTTGGCCATGGAGCCACCGGCCTTGCCACCACCGATGACATATATGTGCCGGTACTTGTCCAGATCGTAGGTACGCTCGCCGATGAAAAGCTTGGTGGCTTCCAGAGACATCTGGCGCTTGACCGCGGCATAGGGATTCACCGCTTCCAGCGCGGCGGACAGGATGGGCAAGACCTTCTGGCGTTGCTTCCTTGTCTCTTCATTGCTCAGCAAACGAGGATCGAACGTGCTCATCGCGTCTTCCTACTCCTGTGAGTGTTCCTTGAGCAGCGCCATCCTGAGCAGTTGGACCACATCCATGACCCGGATCCTGATCTTCTCGCGGCGTGCAGCCATGGACAAGGTTCGCTCGCACTGCTGGCAGGCGCTGATGACGGCTTCTGCTCCAACAGACCGCGCTTGCTCGAGACGGCGACTGGCCACCGCCCGGGACAGCTCGGGATCCAGGGACTCCAGGTTGCCCCCGCCGCCGCAACAGAGTGCGTTCGCCCTGTTGTCTTCCATCTCCACCAATTCTATGCCTGGTATGGCCTGTATGATGCGGCGAGGCGCGTCGTAGACGTCGCTCTTCCTTCCCAGGTCGCAAGGGTCGTGGTAGGTAACCCGCATCTCGAGCCGTCGCAGAGGAATCCGGCCTGCCTCCACCAGCTCTGCCAGGAACTCGGTCGAGTGCATCACGCGGACGAAATCGGGTGCGTAGTTGTGCTCCCACATGTGGTAGCAGGAAGGGCACGTGGTGACCAGTGTCTTCGCTCTCAGAGACTTGATCGCCTCCAGGTTGTGAGTTACCAGCTCTGAGACCGGCAGTCCAGCCGAAAGCAGGGGGTATCCGCAACACCACTCCTCGCCACCGAGAGTGGTGAAGTCCAGCTCGGCTGCCTGAAGGATCTCCACCAGGTCTTGGAGAATCCCGTAGACCATGGGGTACAGGGCAGACACACAGCCGGTGAAGAGCACCACTTCAGCACTCTCTTTGCCCACCAGACCTTGTGGCCTCGCCTCCAGGTTCTCCGCCCACAACAGACGACTCTCGGGAGGTTCGCCGGAGATGTTGTGCGAGGATCTGACTCGCTCCTCCAGCTCGGTCAGAGGAGGGGGGGCGTAGTCACTCTCCGCTAGCAGTTGCCGGGCGACGGCGAAGATCTCGTCGGTGTGGACACCCCCAGGGCAACTCACGCGGCAGGACTGGCAGTCGGTGCAGCTGTAGATGAGCCGACTGAGCGTCTCAGACAGGGGGAGTTTGCCTTCGGTTACAGCTCGTAGCAGTTGTATCCTGCCGCGGGCGGTCATCGGCTCGCGCCGAAGGACGTCGTAGATGGGACAGGCTGCCTGGCAGTATCCGCAGCGGTTACAGCGCAGCATCTCCTGTCTGTGTTCTTGTAGTTTCTCCATGTCTGTCACAGCAAATCTTCATCGCGGGGAGGTCCTCGACCCCGCGAGGTGTCATTTGTCGTCTACCACTTCCTTGAGTGCATCGACTATGTCCTGGGGCGTGAGACCGTACAGCACCAGCAGTTCGTCAGGCTTGCCCGAGCGTGCATATCGGTCCCGGATGCCCACGAATCGCATGGGCACGGGATGGTGCTCTGACACTGTCTGGGAGACGACACTGCCCAGCCCCCCGTGGAGTAGATGTTCCTCTGCGGTCACGATGGCGCCAGTGCCAGCGGCAGCGTCTCGCACGGCTAGGGTGTCCAGGGGCTTCACCGTGTGCATATCCAGGACTCTCGTTGATATGCCCTCTGCGGACAGCAGGCTGGCTGCCTCCAGCGCACGTGAGACCATAAGACCGTTGGCTATGATCGTGGCATCGTGACCCTCGCGGAGCCTGATGGCCTTGCCGATGACGAAGTTACAGACTTCCTCGTATACCGCAGGTACCAACGGCCGCGTCAGTCGAACGTATACTGGGCCCACGTGCTCGGCCACGGCGCGGACCGTCTCCTCAGCTTGCTTGGCGTCGGCAACTACGATGACGGTGAAGTTGGGCAGGGAGCAGGTGAGAGACACATCTTCGATGGCGTGGTGAGAAGTTCCGTCTTCGCCTACGCTGATGCCGCCGTGGGTGGCCACCACCTTCACGTTGAGATTGGGATAGGCCACTGACATCCTCAACTGATCGAAGGTGCGGCAGGTGGCAAAGACCGCGAAGGTGCTAGCAAAGGGGATCTTGCCGCAGCTTGCCAATCCGGCAGCTGTGCCGATCATGTTGGCTTCCGCGATGCCCATCTCGAAGTGTCTCTCAGGGAATTCAGCGGCGAAGAGCCCGGTCTTCGTTGATGTGGAGAGATCAGCATCGAGAACTACGATGTCTTTGTTCTCACGCCCCAGGTCAAGGAGCGTCCGACCATAGGCGTCACGAGTAGAAACCAGTTGCTTCAACGGCGCACTGCCCTCGAGAGTTCCAGATATGTCCTTCGACTTGCTCGGTCTAGCATGGTCCCGGATACTGTACGCCACAGGCTTTGCACTTCTCCTCACTTCTAATCTCGCCGAGGCCACGCTCCATCTCGTCCCGGCTCGGCGCGCTCCCGTGGAAGCGCAGGTTGTTCTCCATGAACGATGCGCCCTTGCCCTTGGTGGTGTGCGCGATGACTATACTGGGCTGCCCGTTGACTTCTTGAGCTGCCATCAGTGCCTCCAGGATGGCTTCCATATCGTGGCCGTCTGTCTCCAACACGTGCCACCCGAAGGCGCGCCACTTGTCAGCCAAAGGTTCCAGGCTCATCACGTCCTTGGTCCAGCCGTCTATTTGTTGCCGGTTACGATCGAGGATCGCAGTCACTTTGTCCAGCTCATAGTGGGAGGCTGCCATTGCGGCCTCCCAAATCTGGCCTTCGTCGACTTCGCCATCCCCCAAGAGGACGTAGACCCTGTAGTCTCTTCCATCTAATCTGCCAGCGAGAGCCATCCCATTGGCGATGGACAGTCCTTGTCCCAATGAGCCGGTTGAGGCTTCGACACCGGGCAACTGCTGCATGTCCGGATGGCCCTGCAACGGGCTGTCGCACTTCCGCAGGCCGTAGAGAAGTTCTCGGGGAAAGTACCCGCTCTCAGCCAGGGCAGCGTACAGCACTGGCGCCGCATGGCCCTTGCTCAGGACGAAGCGGTCTCTGTCCTCCCATTGTGGGTTGCGGGGATCGTGGCGCAAGACGCGAAAGTAGAGGGCAGCTACGACATCCGCCGCGGATAGCGAGCCGCCAGGATGACCTGAACCAGCGGTGGCGGTCATGCCAATGATGTGGCAGCGCAGACATCGCGCTTTGCCCTGCAACTCTGATGGGGACAGCTTCGTATCTGTCATAGCTGACTATTGTATTCTAGCTCAATCGGCAGGCCACTGCAATCCTACGGTCAGAGAGTGGGCGATCCCGTGATCCGCTGGGGAGTTTGCAGTTTCCATACCTAGCCCAATCTCGCTCACATGGTCCCGGAGACCAAGGTGACCTTGCCTCATGCTGCGGTATCCAATCCAAGGTCGCGCGTGACTTGCATACGCACTCTCATCCTCCGGGCTTGGCCAGGGCCTCTTGCTCGATTCTCTGCAGTGAGTAGTTCTCTCGCATCATGTAGAAGATCCCTATCAGAGTCAACGGAACGAAGGTCAGGGCGTGCACAGCGAAGGCGAAACTGAGGGCCAGTTCGCGTTCGACACCAAAGATCTGCAAGGTGCCCACCACAAGCCAGTGGTATACCCCGATGTACCCTGGCGAGGATGGCACGGTCATTCCCAGGCTGGTGACGCACAGCAGTAGGAAGGCTGCGGCTGGAGGCGCGTCGATGTGGAAGGCGAACATGACGAAGAGCATGAACAGTCCACTAGTGGCCCACACTGCGATGGACCAACCCCAGAGCAGGAGATTCGTGCGCAGGGAGCCCAGTGCGTCAAACCCCGACAGCGCCACGTCGAGGGATCCCAGGAGCCGTTCTGCGTCGAGGCGCGGCACGCGCTCCACGAAGTAGCGCACTACCGCCAGCGTTCTCTTTCGCTGATAGACCAGGGCCAGGATGATGGCGAAGAGGCACAAGAAGAGTGGAGCCATGACCAACGCTGACTGCCGGATCCAAGAGGGCAGCGGGACAACGGGCAGGAGCAGCACCAGAAACAGGAGCAGGGTGAGAACGTCAAGGACCTTCTCCACCACAATGGTAGAGAAGGCCAGCCCCTTACTCACGTTCTCGGATTCTCCGATGACGTACGCTCTGGCCACCTCTCCCAGCCTGGCAGGCAGAATGGTGTTGAGGGCGTAGCTGATCATCAGAGCGGATAGTAGGTTCCTACGACTGATCCTCGAGTGATCGCCAGGAAACAGGAGTTGCCAGCGCAGAACCTTGCAGGCGATGGTGGCCGCAAAGGGCACCGCGGCTGGTATGAGCCAGGCGTAGTTTGCCTGTGCGAGGGCGTTCAGCACTTCGCGATAGTCTATTCTCCAGAGGACGAGGATCAGACAAACGACACTGATGAGTACTCCCAGCCAGAAACGCCGCTGTTTCATTGGATATCCGCACTCAACCTAGCTTTTCCCGTGAGGGATATGTGGATGGTCATCAAGCTCGCTCTCTTCCGCCAGAGTCACTGCAGGAGTGTGGTCAGCCCGGGCAGAATGGAGTTGGTGAACACGGGGACGGAATAGAAGCCCGCCAGGGCGATGGCTGTATCCTTGATCGTCTTTCCCATCCATGCCGCCAGGAAGAACCATTTGGCGGGGAATTGGGAGGCGCCAGCGGCAACGCCTGCAAGATCGAAGAAGGGGTTTGGAATAACAGAGAGGAAGAAGACGGTGAGGAAACCGTTGCGCAGCATCCACTTCTCGAAACGCCGGTAGAGGGGGGCGTTCTCCAAGAGACCCTGGCCTGCGTAGCCCGCTAGATACCCTGTGGATTCGCCCATGGCATCGCCGAGACCAGCGACCAGGCCCACCAAGAGTGGGTTCCAGATACTACCCGCCACATAGACGATGGCCAACGCAGGCACCGGCAGGACGACAGTGGCGCTGCCGACCAGGGTGGTGATGAAGATGCCAAGGTAGCCATACCTCTCGTATTCTAGCAGGCGATCGCGAAGGAGCAAGGCGGCGGCCGAGACGAGGATCACGAGTAGCAGCGCTCCCACCCGCTGAAGCCGTACGATTCTTCGCGACCTGGCCGCATTGAGTTCAGTGCTGGACACAGCTCAGACCCTCTCTCACGTCAGAAGCGCTCCCTCATGAAGTCCAAGATGACGCCGTCCAGTAGGTCGTCGTCACGCGACCGCTCCTCCAGGTTCTCGGTGCTCACGAAGTCTCTCAACGCTTTCTTGGTAGCCTCATCGTAGACACCGGTTGATGGACCCTGGTAGTAGCCGGTTCTCACCAGTATCTCCTGTATCTCTGCGGCTACCTCTCCCTGTACCTGCACCAGATTATCGGGGTCCGTTTCCCCCAGGTACAATTCGTGCAACTTGAGCAAACTGGCCAGTTGCTCGATGGGAGTGGGGTGATCATCCACGCGCAGGTCCACATAGCGGTCGTTGAAGCCTCCGTAGCCTCCGCCTTCTCTCACCACCAGGATGGCGGCCGACTGCTGGCCCCGTCGGTCACCGCCAGCTGCTTGAGCAGCCTGGAGCGCCGCCAGCAATCGATGGACCAACTCTCCGCTCGTCTTCTCGAAGGTGTGAGCCATGGCTTGAACCGTATCCTCGCTGACCAGGATGTTGCCCTGGCACGTGAAGTGCCGGCCGACAACATGTCCCGCCCAGTCGAAGCACTCTTCCCCCGTGAAGGCCGCCGAGCTTCCCTTGGCGTCAACAACACCCACTTGCCTCACTGCCCGGCCCGTGTCCTCCTCGGTAAGCCTGACGACCACTTCCTCGACGGGAACACCTTCCTCCATCATGGCCAGGCCCCGAGGTCCGTAGGATGTGTTGGCCCAGGATTGAGTGGCCACAGCGCCCACTCCAGCCCTGGCCCAGGGCACGGCGGAGCCCACGGCCAGGAACTTGGACTGTACAGCAATGCCCCACTCCTCTTTGTCAGGGTCATAGCCCACGATGGAGAATGTGCCTCGGCATCCACCGGGATTGCTCATCTGTCTCACCTCCCAGGCGGTGATTATAGCATAGCTGGTTGTGGCAGGCCAAAGCTCCAGCTAGGACCATCCATGGAGCTGAGGTACGATGAAGAGGAACAGACAGACAACGTCCAGGACCACGAATCCGGCGTAGAAGAGAAGGAAGGCCACCGCCTTGAGCGCCAAAGGCAGGGCCGACGCAGGCTTGTCGCGAGGTAACCAGCGCGACAACGCCTCTCCGAGGAGTGTGGGCCATTCCAGCAGGCCCAGCGCGAAGGCCAGAGCGATGGGCACCAGTGCGGGAAAGAGGTAGCGTCCTTGATGTTGTACAAACTTGAGGTTGTAGAGCACGTGCTCAGCTGCGACAGCTATGAACACCAGGAGTAGGAGCAGCAGTGCCCAGCGCTGGTACCTGTTCAGCAGCGCTGGTTTGCGGGCGACGCGTACCAGCCAGAAGACGAAGCCAATTGTGACTGCAAGCGAGACGACGGCCAGAAGCAGGTAGAGGCGGGAATCTATGAGCACGCCCATCCAACCGAACTGGGCCCAGAAGCTGCGGAAAGACACGGTGATGAAATCCTGTACGGTCTTCGCCAATCCATGCTCCGCGATCCACCAGGCGGTTGTAGGCTGCCCAACCACGACGGAGTCGTGGCGATGCCAGGCGAAGAGATCCAGGCCCCCGTAGGTGAGGGCGTTGCGTATGAACCACCAACCGGATAGCAGCAGACCCAGGCCGAACACGGTCCCGAGTCTGCAAAGCAAGGCATGCCGCCCCTGTTCTCGCCCTCTGACCGCCAAGGCCAGCAGAGAGGATAGGATCACCGGCGCATAGATGGTGGTTTTGGTGAGTAGGGCAAGAGCGATAAGCACTCCCAGAGCTGCCGTCTGTCGCTGAGATAGGCCAACCTTGATCTCCTTGACGCATAGCCAGATGACAAGCGCCAGAATGAGTTCGGCCAGGGTATCGTTGTTGATGGCTGCGCTCATGGCGATGTGCATGGGCAGAGTGGCGATCATAGCTGTGGAGGTCAAGGCCAGGAGCCGATCATTGGGGAAGACATCCCTCACGACGGCGTAGGCGACGACGAGCAGGGCTGCTCCCAGGACAACCGACAACAAGCGCATGGCCAGGAACTGTGTGTCGAAGCCCAGGGGGTTGGTGACGCCATAGACCGCGGCGGCCAGTGCGTAGTAGAGCGGCGGCTGGTGGAATTCGTAGCGGATAGGATCGATGGACATGTCAGACGGGAATCCAGCAGCCTTGATCTCCTCCAGGTACTGATGGGGGTAGTCGCCCATCTGGAGCACGGGGAAGCGCCGGTTCTCAGCCAGGTACACGACGTAGTTGTAGTGGGCCGGTTCGTCGGGCGTCTGCCACTTGGGGGTCTCCGCCGCGTACGCGAAGCCCAGCATGCAGTAGACGAATACGATCGTGGCCAGGGCCGCTCTGGCGAGCAGCGATTGACGTCCAGACATCTCAGGCTACCTCTTGCCTTTGCCGGATTCCAGGCACCGTCACGGAACCAGGAGCTCAGGTCGGGATAGTGCAGATCTCCCCGCTCCGTGCTCGATGAGACCTCGGGTACGGATCCAGGACCGAGGCGATTCTATCACAGCCTATTGACCGCGGCAACCCGCCGGTACCGAATGGCCTGTCACAGCACCTGCTGCGGATAGCAGGTGGATGATGTGCATAGCGCCCATGACCGCCCGAAAGTGCGAGGCGCACCATGGAACCAGCCCTGCACAGCGTCCCCGAGTACCCAGATGGCCGGTCATCCTCTTGAGACGCGCCTTTGGCTGTGCTATAATGGCCTCGCCGTGCAGCGGCCTACGGATGCCGTCGGCCTCGCATACAAATGAGAAACGCGTGATGGATACCAAAGTGGTTGTCACCGTGCATGGCGGAGCGGTAGCTTCACATATGCATATGCAGGGAAAGTCTCAGTAGCGGAGCAGCGAATTGTCCTACTCCATCCAGACCTCGGGATTGACCAAACATTTCCCTCAACAGAAGGGCCTGCGTAGCCTGCTGCGTCCATGGAACCACGAGCACGTGGTGGCCGTAGACGGGGTCACGATGTCGATTGCGGAAGGGGAACTCTTCGGGCTCCTGGGACCCAATGGGGCAGGGAAGACCACTCTGATCAAGCTGCTCTGTACCCTGGTGGTCCCCACGTCGGGGGAGGCTCTGGTCAATGGTTTTCCCCTCAGCGACGGAGAGAACGTCAGAAGGCAAATCGGGTTGGTCACCGGTGAGGAACGCAGCTTCTACTGGCGCTTGAGTGGGCGAGACAACCTCAGATTCTACGGTTCTCTCTACGGTCTCTCCGTCAGTGAGGCCGACAAGAGGGTGGCAGAGCTCTCCGGGCTGCTCGGTCTGGGTGAGTTCCTGGATCAGCGATTCGGCACGTACTCGGCGGGGATGAAACAGAGGCTGGGCCTGGCGCGGGGGCTGCTCAACGATGCCGAGATCATTCTCCTTGATGAGCCGACCAAGAGTCTCGACCCTGGTGCTGCCATGCGACTGAGGGAGACGATCCGCGATCTGAGCGGCGAGCATGGGCATACCGTTATTCTTGTGACGCACCAACTGGGCGAAGCGGCACAGATCTGTGACCGCATCGGCATCATGCACCGTGGTCGGTTGACCGTGGCAGATGAGGTGAGTCGACTGAGGGACCTCGTGACACCTGAGACCAAATACCGGATGGATGTCACGGGCCTTGGTAGCGATGCAGTCAGCAGACTGAAACAAATGGAGGGCGTAGTTGACCTGGAGGAGGAGACATACGATGAGGAGAGAGTCGTGCTCGATCTCCGCGTACTCGAAGGCAGGTCGAGCCTCACCGATGTATTGCGGGTCATCGTCGAGAATGGAGCAGAGATAGAGAGCGTCAGGACAGAGGATGTCACTCTGGAGGAGATCTTCGAGGAGTTCACGGGGTGCGGATCCAACTCTGGGGAGGCTGCGTTGCGGCCTGCTGTCATTGCTCCACAGGTGAGCGAGTGGCTGCGCTCGTCGGAACCAAGAGCTGTTCCGGAAATGGGTGTCCTTGATACGGTACGTGACGGTCTTCAGAAAGTCTGGGCGTTTGTAGTCAGGGATCTCAAGCTGCAGGCCAGTTACCGCCTGGCCTTCTTCTTCCAGTCTTTCGGTATCCTCTTCTCGGTGGCCAGCTTCTACTTCGTGGCGCTGCTGTTTGGCGAGGCTGCTGTGCCCCACCTGCAAGCCTACGGGGGCGACTACTTCTCCTTCGTCCTGGTGGGGATCGCATTCATGCGTTATCAGGGTGTGGCCATGGGCACCTTCGCGACCACCATCCGTAGAGGGCAGATGATGGGTACACTGGAGGCGATGCTGGTTACACCAACACGTCTCTCCACCATTCTTGTGGCATCGAGTGTGTGGAGCTTCGTCTTTGCGTCTATCCAAGTGCTGCTCTACCTTCTCCTTGGCGTCCTCGTCTTTGGAGTAGATCTGAGTCGAGCCAACCTTGCTGCGGCATTGGTGGTTCAGATCCTGACCATCCTGGCGTTCAGTGGGCTCGGCATTCTGTCCGCCAGCTTCATCATGGTCTTCAAGCAGGGTGATCCCATCAGTTTCCTGTTTGGCAGCATCTCCACTTTGCTGGGCGGCGTGTTCTACCCCATCACTGTCTTGCCTTCTTGGCTTCAACCGATCTCCTATCTCATCCCCTTGACCTACTCGCTCAACGCCATGCGCCGGGCGATCCTCCTCGGGGATCCCCTCTCTGCACTGGCAGCAGACCTGTTGCCGTTGGTTCTGTTTGCCGTCATCCTGCTTCCGCTGAGCTTCGTCGCCTTCCGCTATGCGGTGAAGAGGGCCAAGATCGAGGGCAGCCTCACACAATACTAGACAGAGTGAGGTGACGGGCAGGACACTACAGAGTCGGCGGACTCTGGCTGGGGGCTAGGGCAGTGCGGATGTGTAGTCCCGATACGCCCTGCCCAGGGCTGTCAGTTGCTTGGTGGTAGGGTTGAAGAGGTGGCTGTAGCTGTCGTACCCCTCGAAGTGGTCGTCATCGAGGCTGTACCAGGACCAGGCCTGCACCAGCCGGTTGTCATCTGCCGGGTACCCCAGCCAGGATAGCTTGGTGTTGAGGAAGTAGTCAAACGTCGCCAGCATGAAGGACTCCACGCGAGGTTGATCGAAGCCGAGGTCCGTAGGCATCAGGATGCCATACTCACTGACGATGAGAGGTTTGTTCCTCTCCCCGTGATCTTTCATCCAGATCCGGAAGGCCCGGATTTGCTGGTGGAAGATGGTCATGTTGTCGTGATCGTCGACGGTGTACAACTCACCTTGTGTCACACCCTCAATCCCGCAGGGTATCTGGCAGCCCCAATCGCCCTTCTTCTCCTGAAGGATGAACCCATGAACGTTCCACACGTCAACGGGGATCATGCCGCCGTATAGATCGTCGTACTCGTCGAGGATCATGTCCAGGTACTGGAGGCGCAGCGGAGTGGCCTGCACCACACCGCCGATGGCGACTTTGGCCGTGGGATCAGCCCCCTTGATGATGCCGTGCAGGTCGTGATAGTGTTGGGCATACTGCGGAGGCGTGACGCAATCCTGTACCGGGGCATCGGGCTCGTTGCCGATGAGCCAGAGGGTGCCGGGCCGAGCGCGAGCATAGGCCTCGATTGTCGCCTGAGCTGGTGAGTAGCCACCCTCGGAGAGGCGGATAGTCTGCACATACTCCAGATCGAACAGCGGAGGAGGATCGCCGCGGAACCCAAAGTCGACGTACCACTCTGCTCCCAAGGGGGATACGTTGTACTGCTCGATGGGGTTCTTGACCACACCGAAGCCGAAGCGAGCGGTTCCTGACCAGGGTGGAAGTCGATACTGATCCTTCAACACCAGCGGCAGATACTGTTGCGGAGGGGGCGTCGGCTCGGCGAAGGGGGCTGAGTTCGTCTTCTCGCGGGGAGCAGCGGGAAGATCCGCTACCTGCATGATGAGGAGTGCCGCCGCAGCAAGACAGGCAGCCCACGCGATCCCGACGGCCCTTCGTCTGCCAAGCGCCGGCGAAACGCGCTGGTTGATACCTGTACGTAGGTTGTCGATCATCTCATTCGTTGCGGGAGTCCGAACCGCTCGACAGGGCGGCCGTCGATCGCAGCGGCCCGCAGCTAGCTGTCTCTTGGCTCGGAGACTGCCTGCGATTCTAGTGGAGGTGGCCTGGCTTGACAAGTTTTGGAATCTATGCTATTATTACATCAAACGGGCTGAGTGGGACTCCCAGAGGGGGGAGTCACCCGAAGTAGGGGGTGAGTATGGTATCCACCGTGACAACCACGACCGTTAGCACCGTCACCACCGTAGTGATGGCGGGTTCCCTTTTCTTGGTGGCTGTAGTAGTCCTTCTGATCCTACTGGTCCAGAAGGAGCTAATAGCGGTCAACGAGGGACCCAGGGCCAGGGTCTTGGTACGCGCGCTGAACATCGCCATTGCCCCGCTATTGATGGCCTTCGGTATCAGCATGGCCGTCAAGGTGTTGCAGGTGTTGCGAATACTGGGCTAGGCCGCTCGCCCGATCATAGATACTGTCCGAGGAACATTGAGCCGCGCGGTGTGCCGCGCGGCTTTTTTGTTGCCCGCCCTAGGTACGGGAGGCGAGCCACCTGCTCCCGATGCCAGCCCCCTCCGCCTGAGGAGCGCTCAAGCTGGACCTCGACCACGTGCCCAGAGGAGTAGGGCCAGCATCAGAATGGCCCCCACGAAACTGGCTGCCGACACCACGAGCAGCAGACTGGAACCTAGGGTAGGCAGCTGAACCGTCGTGACGTCGATTCCAGAGGCGAGGCCTACCACGACGCCCATTACCACCGCACCAAAACAGAGGAGCGCCAGGGCAGCGACGCCAGCCACGGCCCAGGGGAGGCTCCTGGATCGAACAGGCGTGATCCCTTCCGTCGGTTCCGACGGAACATCGCGAGCGGGCTCCTCCATGGCGACGGACTCTTCCGTTGCAGCCGGTACGGCCGGTCCCGGCTCAACCAGGATCTCCTCAGCGACGGGTGCCTTGATTTCGTCAACGGATGGCTGCCCCACTACCGGCTCCGGGACCGCTTCACGCGGGATGATCTCCACAGATAGATCCGGCGGAGGCTCCTGAACCTCCCGAGTTTCGATGGCCTCCGTTGCCCTCGTCCGCTCCACTGTTTCTGGCTCTACAATCTCCGGCATGGGTTCAGGGACGGCAACAACGAGGACTTCCTCCTCGGGTGGACTGGGGAACAGAGGACAGGTCACATGTCTGTTCGTCAGGCAGTACGTCTCCTGCTCCCGCTGGCCGGCAGGCCGCCCCGGCACCGATACATAGCAGTGATGGGAGACACTGGGAAACGAGAAAGGACTGGACCCCATTTCCTCCAAACCCAGATGAGGGCAACGTGCCACTGAATTGACCTCGCTTGCTTTCGTACCGCCTTCAGGGGACCGCCATGGCTGCGGGGACCAGGCGAAAAAGTCCAGAGTGACTCAGAGATGCAGGGATGCGCTGTGGACTATCTCCTCAGTTTCCCATCAGGACGGGCATGACGAGAAAAAGCACGATGTTGGTTATTCCGTGCGCGAGGGTGACCCCGAGAATGGACCATGTGGCCTCTGCCACCCATCCGAAGAAAAGCGCAACGACGAAGACGAAGGCCACGTCCACTATCGACCGGTATCCTATGTGCAGCACTGCAAAGAGAATGGCCACATACAGCAAACCGAACCGTCCCAACACCTGCACCGACGTTCGCTGTAGCAGACCGCGGAAGATCAGTTCCTCGGCGAAACCTGTGGAGATTATCAGTACCGCGCCAGCGAACAACATGCCCTTCCAGGTAGGGTCATCCATGGGTAGCCCAGGTTTCAAGATGAAGTACTCTACTATGCCGAAGGCGATGCCTGTCAGCGCTACCAGGAGTTGCACCGGTACTTTCCTCATCGTGAGGCCGATTTGCTGGCGGGAGAAGCCCAACAGCCGGGCCATCAGTGCTGTGGCGACGAGGAGGGGTAGGCTGATGATCAAGTACCAGTAGATCCGCTCGAAGTCCGCCAGGGGAAGGGCCAGGCTCAAGATCCGAGTCAAGGGAGCCAATACAAGACCCAGTAAGAGACGGTGATACGGCTTGTCCGAAGCGAGCGCGGCGTGGGCCAAGAGGATCACCAGCAGTCCACCGTGGAGAGTCAGCCCCACCCGGGGGTCACTGAAGGTGGTCACCAGCTCGGCCACAGTGATCAGAGCGAGATAGGCCACTGCGATCACCATGGTCGGTCGGCTCGTCAAGGCCTCAGGAAGCCAACGCGTGGGCAGAGCGCCCTCGCTACCTCGACGAGCTGACAGGGGCAAAGACATCGTCTACAAGTTCCTCGCGGTCTGTGACCAGGGCCGCCATAGATAGGAGAACCCTCAAGTTCGGGAGCATCCGGGCCAGTGGTGTAACCAGGTGCGACGGATGGTCAATGTCGCCGTACCTCGAGAGGATGCGCGCCAGCGGCTGCTTCCTGAGCAGGGACAGCAACGTGTCAAAATCACCATCTCCAAGCCTCATGAAGATCTTCCTCAGCAAGGCACCAGTCTGCAACTCCTCGCCCATATCCTCAATCCAGGACGCGTGGTAGCGCCCCAGGGACTCCGCCGATAGATCGTCCTCCTCCAGCGCACGCACGGCCGTCTGTGCGCAGCTCCGGGCTCCCAGTAGACCGGTGTACACACCTCCTCCGGACGTGGGTTTCACCTGGCAGGCGGCATCACCCACCAGCATGAGGTTGTCAGTGTGGATCCGCTCTGGCAAGCCAAGGGGAATGACCCCGCCAGACACCTCCAGGATCTTTAGGTTCTGAAAGCGACTGGGGAAGGCGGCCACCAGTTTCTTCAAGCACCGGGCCGCCGAGCCCTGTGTTGTGCCAATGCCCAGGCGGGCCTGTCCATCTCCCAGAGGTATGATCCAGCCAAACCAGGCGGGTGCCAGATCCCTGCACAAGAAGACCTCCACGAGATGCGATGCACGCTGATCAAGGTGTACCCTGGCATTCACTCCGTAGACGACCTCGTCGGGACCGGGGAGGCCTGCCCATTGAGCTACGCCAGACCTTGCTCCGTCGGCTCCGACGAGCAGCCTGGTCTCCACAGTCTCGTGTCGACGCTCGTTTTTCAGATGTACGCGTATCAGACCATCTCTCCGCTCGAAGCCCGACGCCCGGGTGTGCAGGAGCAGCCGAGCTCCAGATTCGATGGCCCTCTCGGCCAGCGCCGCGTCGAAGCGACCACGGTCTATAGCCAGAGCGTGCACTCTGTCGCCTTCAATTGAGGCTTCCAGTCCTGAGTGGGAATGGATGATGGCGCCTGTGAGCTCATTCTGCACGAAGCCGTCCGCACGGAGATCCGCCAGCTCCAAGGTGCGGGGCGTGATCAGCCCGGCACAGTGAGTTGGAAGGCCGACTTGCTGGTGCTCTTCGACGAGGAGCACATTGAATCCGTGGGCAGCGATGTCACGCGCCACCGCGGAACCACTGGGGCCCGCGCCGATGACAACGACGTCGTATTGACTGTGGTCCTTCACGGTCGACTCTGCGCACTCCTTTCGGATTGCTTGGTTTCGCGAACAGGAGCAGCGGGTGGTCGCTGGCCTGCTGTCGCATCTCTGGTTGCGCATCTTAGTATTATACCGCATCGCTGCCATTGCAGCAAGCGTGGCGGGGTCGAGGCCGTAGGATATGGTTTCGAGGGTGGGGAGTGGTGAGGGTTATTCCGCTGGGGGGATAACCAACTCCTGACCTGATTCCAGGAGGTTGGGATCTTCCAGCCCGTTGGCGTCCATGATGGCCTGGTTACTCACGCCGTACAGCCTGCCGATAGAGGAGAGGGTCTCGCCAGGCTGCACCACGTGGATCACCCGTGCCGGCGCGGTGGCGATTGGCGCCTCGGTGGGCATTGGCGTGGCAGAAGGGCTTGGGGTGGCGGTCACGGCTGGCTCCGCAGTCGGGGAAGCCTCGGCGGTGGGGGATGGCGCTGGTGTGGGAGCCGCCGGCGCAATGGGCGTCTCGCCAGGTTGCACCGTCGCGATGGCCACCACGTCGATCCACAGATGCAGCGAGCGATAGGGTTCCTCCTGGTCTTCCCTGTAGAGCAGGAACTGAATCCGCTGACCCTCACCCGGGCTGTCCAGGGCGAAGCTAAGCCAGTGCTCCCACTTCTCGTCGTGAGCGAGCTGAATCCCCGTGACCTGTTGCTCCGCCTGCCCACCCACCTCTCTCACGATCCGATACTGGACATCTTCGTGCTCGCGGTTGATCACACCCACGATGAGGGTGATGGGTTGTCCTGCCAGCACACGGGTGGGATAGTCCTCCGCCTGTGCATAAGGACCGAGAACGTAGAACTCGGTGAACCTTTCCCCCACATCGGGTTTGGCCAGGACAAAGAGGAACGTGCCCAGGGCGGCGAAGATGGATACGGCCAGAGCTACCGTCAGGGATCTGTCCAGCAAGCCGCCAGACCGCCATCCTGCGACGTCAAGCTCCAGTCGCAGTGCGTACCGCTCCTCCAGAGGAAGCTTGCCTCGCCGGTAGTAGGCGATGATGGTGCAGCCCACGATGAAAGCGGTGGCGCAGAACAGAGTCGAGAGCAGCGTGATGCCTATAGGAGTGTAGTTGAGGAACAAGCCCATGAGGGGCAGGACGGCAATGCTGAGGCCCAGGGTGAGCCCCAGACGCTCCAGGCCCTCCAGATCGTCCCTACCTGGAAATAGGGCGGCCACCATGGTGTAGCCGGGGAAGAAGAGGACGAAGGGCCCGCCCAGCAGAATGCGCAAGGTCGGAAAGGGCAGGACGTACACGGTGGCAACGAGCAGCAGGGACAAACCGACTATCGCCGCCAGGTCGTGGTGGAAGGTGATGGAGAAGGGTCGAGATCGGTTCACAGTACGCTATGATAGCCGCCCAGCGCACTTTGGGCAACCGTGTGCGAGCCACCCGTCGAACAGGGCGCTGACGACAGACCGCGAGGCTCTTGCGCCAGCGCTCTCACATGGCCCAGGCAGATCACGAGGCCGCACCCCCCGAACGTGGGCCGTATTCGTGATTAGGCAGTTTGCGAACTGTGCTGTATAATTGGACTGACAGAAGGGGGAACGCGAACGAGCAAATAGACCGCGCGGCTCGCGTCGGCCACTGTGCTGAACATGAGGAGAAACCTGTCAATGATCGGCCAGATCGAACCTGAAGCGACTGTTGACCTCAAACGTTTGCTGTTTCGACGCCAATTCTTGCTTGGTCCTAAGCGCTTTGCGCCGAATCAGTATTGGTCCAGCATTCAACTCCTTGGTGGAGTACGTCTGTCTGTTCACAGCGATCTGCCATTTACATCAACCTCTCAAGATGGCGCCACCGTGACGTTGATAGGACATGCCATAGATCCCGATCATCCGCAGCGTACCGAACCCGAGGTACTTCGCTCATTGATCCGCAACGCCTCGCAGCTGAACTCGCTTATCGATTCCACCAAGCCCCTTGTAGGAAGGTGGGTTATCATTCTTCAGAATCAGCAGGGAACATATTTATTCACAGATCCATGTGGTTGCCGCCAAGTGTTTTATTACTCGGACGGTGAGGGAGTCTGGTGTGCGTCCCAGCCTGAACTGATTCGGGCCAACTGCCATATGAACTTGAACACTGACGATGCTCTGGTGCGTTTCCTGATAGATCCAAAACATGCCCTGCTGGAGTCGCCATGGCTCGGTCGCGGGACACTGTATGAGAGCTGTTTTCATCTGATGGCAAACCACTATCTGGATTTGGACAGTCTTCAGCAAACACGCTTCTATCCCACCAACCCCATACCTGATAAGGATACAGCTGAGATAGTTGATACATCTTGTGCGATCCTCCAAGGGACTATGACTGCACTCACTGCGAGGCACGATGTCGCCCAGGCACTGACCGCGGGATGGGATAGTCGCGTCCTACTTGCGGCCTCAAGGCATGTGAGCGAGCACATAGAGTACTTCGTATATCGCCTCAGCAATCTTGCAGAGAGTCATCCTGACATATCGGTGGCTAACAGAATGGCAAAGGAACTCGGCATAAACTTTGTTGTTAGGCGCCCGGCTGATGTGCTGCCAGGATGGTTTGTTTCCATGCTGTCTATGAATGTCACCTGTGCACGAGTTCTGCCGAAGACTCACGCGATATACGCCGAACTCGTTGTGGGCGATAGCCGGATCAGTGTAAACGGTAACGGTAGCGAGATTTGGCGCAATTACATTGACAGGTATTGTGACCAGGACATAGGAGATGTCTCCTCTACCGACCTTGCAGCTCGGATGTTTGGTAGAGGGAGGTTCCCGCCCTTTGTCATTTCGGAGCTCGATGAGTGGAAAAAGGGATTCGATCGCCGGTTCATCGGAAACTTGAACATGCTTGATCTTCTTTATTGGGAGCAAGGGCTTGGAAACTGGGGAGCGCAGTATCCTGCCGAGCGGGATATTGCCGTCGAACAGATTAGCCCCTTCAATTGTCGCCTGCTAATAGAGACTCTGCTGTCGTCTCCTCGGCGGTTGCGTGCAGAGCCTGATTACGAGCTCTGTCAGGAGATGATTCGGCGGATGTGGCCTGAAGCACTATCGTTTCCCATCAATCCCCAGCCAGAGGGAAAGGGACACATCGCTGGTGTTCTGAAGCGGCGCATTCGCCCGCACATTCCATCGCCGGTAGTCCATGCTGTAAGAAGTGTGCTGAATTCACGGATGGAATCGCCTTGAGTCGCTTAGCAGAACAAAGCGCTGCAACTGACCGCTATTGTTCTGCGCTTTATAGCGGCAGGTGAGCTTAATCATTGCACTAAGCGCTTCGCGCAAGGCTGGCTTGCAGCAGGCTGGCCGCTGGCGTTTGAGCCTTCCCCCCCAGCTGACGGTCCTACCTGTATCACGTTCATAGCAGGTATAGTCATGACCCCATTGAACGTCTGATACGGCGGCCGCAATGTCAGTCGGTCATCCAAGCTGGTCAAACGCTCGCACCCCTGGGACACGAGCGCAGCGCAATCCAGTCGCTCTACTCTATGATCAGCCGGTGGTGACCACCCAGCAGCCCCACCCGCCTGGGAAGAAGAGCATAAAGAGCCC
This sequence comes from Chloroflexota bacterium, assembly GCA_030603665.1. GTDB lineage: Bacteria > Chloroflexota > Anaerolineae > UBA7937 > B3-Chlor > JAUVXJ01. The sequence continues at coordinate 109,233 of JAUVXJ010000012.1, forward strand.
GCCCAGGACCAGGCGCAAGGCCGGGAGAGGCAGGAGGTAGATAGCCAGGATCAGCAGAAAGGAGAGCCCGAGGGTGGCCGCCACGTCATGGTGGGAAGTCATGGAGAAGGGTCGAGATCGATTCACAGTACCCTATGGTACCCGTCCATCACCCTTTGGGCGACTTTGTCCCAGGTGAAGTGCTGGCTGACCCGCTCCGCCCCTGCGGCGCCCATGGTGTTCATTGTCACGGCGTTGCTGGATAGGAAGCATGAGGTGCGAGGAGGACTCGTCCCCAATGGGTTTGCGAATGGCGGGGTCGCGCACGGGCGGTCGAGCAGCATGTTGCCCGATCCTCGCAGGGAGGGCCTATGTACCTTTGTCGAGGGAGGTCAGGATATGGCGCCACGCGTCGGCCACTACTGCCACATCGTATTTCGCCACTGCCTGCCTTCGACCAGCTTGCCCCATCGCCGCTCGCGCCTCGGGATGCTGAACAAGGTAGTCTATTCTGTCGACGAGTTCCCGCTTGTTCCCCTCTTGCACTATGAACCCGACCACTTCATCTTCTACTATCTCCCTAGGGCCAATACAATCTGTGGCGACCACAGGCAAGCCTGATGCCATAGCTTCGATCAGCGTGATGCCGAAGAGCTCCTCCCAGCCCTCGGTCCTTCTGGAAGGCAAGACCAGCAGATCCGCGTGCCTGAATATCTCGGCCAGCCTCTTCTGGTCGGTCACGTATCCGAAGTATCTGACGTTGGACTGCTTAGCGAGTGTCTGAATAGCCTTCTTCAGGTTCCCGTCGCCGACGAACCAGTACTCCGCGTCGTGCCAGGGTCCTTCTCTGGCGAGGTCAATCAACAGATCTACGCCTTTTTCCCAGTGCAGCCGGCCGACATACAGGATCCTGGTCTTTGATGAGTCGCGAGGGAGCCGTGGGGGAGTGAACAGGCTTGTGTCCACAGAATGTGGTATATGGACAGCCTTAGCTCCCACGCGGATGAGGGCTTGCTGCGCCGCTCTCGTTACAGTGACGGTGCGTGTGCCCTCGAGGAATTGATGCCATTGTTGGATTTGGGCTCGGTAGAGCGGTTTCCTTGGATAGCTGCTTCCGTCCCAGTACGGCCATGAGACCCAGTAGATCACCCGATTCCTTCCCCTCAGCCACTGGAACAGCGGGATTACTGCGTCGTAGGGTGCCGCGAATAGGACGAGGATCTGATTGGATTTCGCAAGGAGTCCGGGCCCGATCCTGACGGTCTGCAGCACGTCGCGCAGCCAGCCTGGATGTCGACCGAGCAGCGCCATGACCAGGCGCCTGTGAAGACCGAACTGGACCGCCTGGATCTGACGGACTGTTCCGTGACGCTGTAGGTAGTATAGCGCCTCAAAATGGCGCGGTGCGCCATACTCATGGAGAATGGTCATGTCTAGGCCTCTTCCTGCGTCCGCCACCTGGTTCTCCAGCATCGACCGACGTACCTGTCAGTGGCCTGAATTGTCGCCGTCAGACGGCGGCCTGCGGCGGCCTGAGCTGCTTGCCAAGTCAATCACGCTGTTCACAGCCGTTCTCATTGCCAGCCCACACATGCGGCGGGGTAACGAGCGCCAGGGTCTCAGGCTGCTACCTGGCCTGTAGCCCGCGACAAAGTCCTCGAGCCCGGGGTGCATCTGAACCAGATCCCCCCACATCTGATCATGCCTTGAGCGTTTCTGGGCATACTGCCTAATGCTGTGGCAGTAGTCGTGATAGCCCACCGCACCAGGATAGTAGACTATGCTGCTTCGATCGATGCCGTGGTGCGTGACCAACCTGTAGGTCAGCTCCAATTCTTCATGCCCGAAGAAGTGTGGGTCGAACCCGCCGGCTCTGAGGAGCACATCCCGACTGTAGGAAGAGTTGCCTTCCAAGTTCATCACTGCGGGCCTGACCTGCGTCCCGAGGTCGTAGTGAAACTGCAGATAATTGCAGATGGTTCGTGTCTTGGGAAGGCACTTGCCCCTCAAGGCGACAATGTCCAGTTCGTCGTGAGCGCGAACGTGGGCCTCGACAAGATCGGGCGCCGCGATCAGGTCATCGTCGAGGAACACCACAACCTGTCCCTTCGCTGATTGGATGCCCACGTTTCTCGCCGCAGACGGTCCGAGATTCCCCGTAAGGCGCACGTGTCTCACAGGGTGTTCGTGGACTCGGGCCTGCACCGCCTCGTTTCCGCCATTGTCCACTAGGATGATCTCGAAGTCGCCATATGTCTGATGGTCCAGAGCCATCAAGCAGCTTATGAGCTCCTCATTGCCGCAATAGCTCACAACTACCACGGACACCGTGGGCTGAGGGTTGCGCGTCAGGTCAACTACGCTCTGGATGTCCTGCTCCGCGCTTTCGAGGTGGCTAGCGCGCGGCGAGTCAGTTGGCATGCATGTGCCTCAAATCAAGTCTCAGCGGACGCCAATGCCGCCGAAGCCCGACTGCTGCCCTCCGTTGTTTTGGGGGCTGCGGCGCGACGTGACTTAGATGACCAGGGACCGATACCTAATGCTACCCAACAACCGATAGAAGAACTTCGGTATGTGAAGCAGGAGCTTCGCGGGACAAAGGGCGATCCGCAGGGGGAAGTCCCTGAGGTTGCTGTCGACAAACACGTTCGACCATAGGTAGAGAGCGAACCATATGACCGCAAGTATTGCGGTCGCGACAAGGCCGGCACCGCGCAGCAGGCTAAGAACACCCGCAATGATCGCCAGTATGAAAAAGGGTACGTGCAGAATCTCCTTGCCGTGAACAAACCCAAACAAGAGATGCTTCCTTAGATGTGGATGCTCTCTAAACAAGAGAGGTTCGAATTGCGACCTCTTCACAAAGGCCAGCCGGGCAGCCAGCGTATAGTAAGACACTGCGTGATGGACGAGAACGTCGTCCGAAAACACTATCTTCATCCCTCTATCCTTGATGCGCCAAGCCAGGTCCGCGTCCTCGGCTGCGGCTCTATACTGCTCGTTAAATCCTCCCACGTCCAGAATTGCCTGTGTGCGGTAGAACATGTTGCAGGTAGGGTAGGGCCATGTTTCCTCGGTGACCTGAACAACGTAAGCGAACCGCGGAGGAAAGAACCGCACACGCATGGGCTCGGTAGGCAGGGTCTGTCCCTGCACCGCGGCGATATCACCAGCACCAAAGGGACGAGTGCCATTCTCTAGCCAGGTGGGAGAGGCGATGCAGTCGTCATCGGTGAAAGCGATGATCTCCCCCCTGGCGGTCTTCATGCCCAGGTTCCTAGCAGCCGCGGGCCCTCTGTTGCTCTGCCTGAAATATCGCAGCTCTGGGCTCGAGCCGTGTGCCATGCAGTCAACAAGGTCGTCCGTTCCATCCGTCGAGCCGTCGTCCACGATGATGATCTCATAACAGTCCTCAGCGTATGTTTGGGACAAGAGCGAGGCCAGGCACTCGCGCAACAGGGCCCTTCTGTTGTAGGTTGGCACTATGACGGTCACAAAGGGATGCTCGCAACCCTTCATCTGGAAGAACCTCTATTGCAGTCCGATGATGTAGAAGATTTCGTCGAGCCTAACTGACTTCTTCTTTGTCTCTACTTAGCAGCATGGAGATGGCCCCGTAGCTTTCTCCGAGATGCCTTTGAGCTTGACATTCCGCCCAGCAACCTCGCCGTACACCACGCAACTGGAATCGCTTCGCCCGCAGCCAACAGAGAGCCCCGCGCCCCAGTGCCATAATAGCCCGTCGAATAAGGCGCATACGGCTTGAGGCACGCATGTGATGCTCAAGCAAGATGGTCCCCTGGCCAATCCCGCGTGACCGAGACAGCAGGAACTCCTTGGTCAATATCTCGGGACGCATCTTGTGATGGACGACGGCCTTCGGGGTATAGAGGATTCGATAGCCGCTCTTCTGTGCCCGATAGCACAGTTCGATTTCTTCGTGAGGGATAAGACGGGAGTCGGCCAGGCCCAGTTCCGTGCGGAAACCGCCGAGGGAGTTGAAGACGCGCCTGTCTATAGCGATGTTCCCCCCGTGGGGCAGGCGAGGGAAGTCCAACTCTTTGACCTCTTCGCCGTAGTCGAGCTTTCCCAGTAGATATTCCGCTTCATCCGGAAACCAGGGTGGCCGAGCGGAGATCCATAACGGCTCTATCTTGCCGCCCACGCAGGCAACATTCTCCTCCTGCTGGAATATGGCAGCGAGGCTCATAAGCCATTTTGAATCAGGGATGGCATCATCATCAGTATAGGCAATGATATCGCCCTTGGCGGCTCCGGCACCCGTGTTTCTGGCCTGCGACAGACCCACCACTGGCTCGTAGAGGTAGCTGATCCGCGCCGCGCCCTGGGAGTTCATGTCCTCCACAACCTCTCGCGTGTCGTCAGTGGAGCCATTGTCCACAACGATGATCTCATATTGATCGCATGGATACTCTTGTCGCACCAACCCCAGCAGGGCGTCCTTCAGGTGCTGGCTTCTATTGCGTGTGCTGATGATTGCCGATACGGCAGGCCTGGTCATGATGGCCGGCCTCGTGCCAACATATCTTCTGAGTCTCTTTTCACCATTCTTTTTTCTGGCTCATCATTGCCTTCTTGTTCCCGCCGATAGCCCCGATACCATTCGATAGTCCGCCGCAGGGCCTCCTCGAAGCCGGTGCCGATATTCACCCGGTCAGGTTTATCGTACCGCTCTGTGGCCAGCACGACGGCCTTCGCACAATCCTCCACGTACAGAAACTCGCGCGTGGGGCTGCCGTCTCCCCAGACAACGATCTCATCCTCATCGTTGTCAAGGGCATCGAACCACTTCTTGAGCAGCGCCGGGATGACATGGGACCTGGTGGGATCGAAGTTGTCCCGCGGCCCATACAGGTTCACCGGCAGGAGGTAGATGGCGTTGAAGCAGCACTGCTGCCGGTAGGCTTGGGCCTGCACCAGCAGCATCTTCTTGGCTAAGCCATAAGGGGCGTTGGTCTCCTCAGGATAGCCGTCCCAGAGATTGTCTTCTCTGAAAGGCACAGCGGTGAACTTGGGATAGGCGCAGACGGTGCCGACGGCCACGAACTTCTGCACGCCGAAGAGCCAGGCCTGCTCCATCACCTGGGCGCCCATGATCAAGTTGTCGTAGAAGAACTCACCGGGCCGTTCGCGGTTGGCTCCGGTGCCGCCCACGATCGCGGCCAGGTGGATGACGATGTCCGGGCTGGTATCATGAAAGAGGCGGGCGACGGCCATACTGTCTCGCAATTCGTACTGCCGGCTGCGGCGGACGAGAACCTCTTGGCAACCTCTGTCTTGGAGTGTCTCCACGACGTGGGAGCCCAGAAAGCCAGCTCCGCCGGTGACCAGAACGGGCTTCTGCCACCAGAAACTGGCTGCGCTCCTGAGTGAAGATTGCCTTTCGCGGTCGGAGTCTATGGTAGTGGTCGGCATACTAGCTCCTTGCCATTGGACCAAGCAAGATGGGCATGAGACGACCCCTCAAGGCGGTCAGGAGGGCACCGGCCCGCGAATCATTCGATGGAATATCCGTGTCGCTACCCTCACTACAAGCGAAGGATCTACTCGGCACGCTAGACCGACAACTTCCCACACGCGTGCCTGCCGCATTCGTGGGCTGGCCAGGCGGAACAGTCGGTTGGCTGCGTCGCTCCGAATCATTCGCCTCTCAGCCGGTGACAGTGCGCTGGCAGCAATGGTAGCTTGACAAAGCCTGTAGATAAGCCTGGCAACCTGAAGAACCTCGCTCGCGCTCTCAAAGTCCTGGGCCCAGAGACGTTGGACCACGTCGAGAGGGACGTCTTCGCTGAGAATTCCTGCAATTGCGAGCTGGCTTATCTTGATACTGTTGTTGCGCTGCTGCACGAGATGCTTACTCGTAACGCTATCCTCGTGCGTTCGAAGCCAAACCAACACATCTTGGAGGTTGGCCAAACGCGTGACCAAGCTTAACCGCCTCCAGAGGTCATAGTCCAGCGCGACCTCCATCTCGACGTCATACCCATTCACGCGGTTCAGCACTTCCCGCCTCATCATCGCGGTTGAATGCATAATGGGACTGCCAAAACACAGGCGCCATTTGAGGACCCCGTGTTCTGAGGGAAATCGCCATATGTCAGATGCGTTTCCGTCGCCATCAATGATCTGCACTGCACCTCCGAGAACGCCAACGTCAAGGTGCTCCTCCAAAAAGCTGACCTGCCGGGCTAGGCGTTCAGGCAAGCTAACATCATCGGCATCCGTGCGGGCAATGTACTTGCCCCGGGCGCGCGTCAAGCCCTTGTTCGTGGAGCGTGGAATGCCCATGTTCTCGGCACTGCGGATCAGGACAATGCGACGATCTTGCGCCGCACACGTAGTCAGAAGCCCCCATGTCCCATCCACAGATCCGTCGTCAACTATTATGAGCTCGAAATCGGAGAAGGTCTGATGCAGGATACTCTCGATCGCCTCGCCCAGGTACTGCTCACCGTTGTAGACGCTCATCACTACACTGACTCTAGGAGTCATCCGGCACAACCTCTGCCCAACTGCTGCCGCCACACGCGACCGGAGTACTCACGCCTTCTGGGCTAGTCCAATCACTTCGAATAGTTGGCGGAACCGGTTTTCCCAAGCGTGATCTCGCCTGGCCCGGGCCAGACCCGCCCGGCGGATCCGCCCTGCCTCATGCCCGAGGCTGCGCAGATTGCGAGGATAGAAGTCGGCCAAGCCAGAGAAGCTCTCATTACGGGCCAGCAACTGCCGCTCATAAGGCTCCTTGCCCAGCCCTGGGTACTGAGCGTACAGCCAGCTCACGAACTCAGGGTAGTCGGTATTGAGAATGAGGAACTTCATACATCTCCAGTCTATACGCTGCGCTCAGGTAGCGCACCCTCTGTCAAGATTCGACGTACCTCTTCGGGCTCCTTAGTGGCGAGGTACCACTCGACAGTCCGCCTCAAGCCTTCACGGTTCACCCCCACGCGTGTGGGGAATACCGTCTATGCGGACGTGATGAACATCTATCACGCTGGTTCGCCCCCACGCGTGTGCGGAATAGTGATGACAGAGATCAGCATGTTCCGTTAATGCTCGCCTCCCTTAGCCCGATTGACCAACGTTGCCGCCATTGCAGACGCAGGAGATCAGCGATCTGAAGCTTCAAGGGCGCTGTTCCAGGCCACCGACTCGCCCTGGTTCTCCTGCCACACGAAGCGGAGCCGGTGTCCGTAGCGCGCTGCCAGAGCCTCCCCCGCCCCATCTGTCGACCCATCGTCCACGACAACGATCTCATACTCCGTGTAGGTCTGGGCCAGGACGCTGTTGATCGCCTCCTGCACATAGTCTCTGCGGTTGTAGGCGGGGATAACAACGCTTACTTTTGGCAAGTTCCTGCTCCCTGAACGCATCGTTTGGATTGCGGCTCTCGGCAAGCCGGCATTCCGCACACCCTACCGTTCACGGCAAGGAAGATTCTCATTGGTCGCGCGTGTACGCCTTGAGCACCGTTCGGGCGGTCTCACGCCACCCGTATGAGGCAGCAGTCGACAGCGCGTTCTGGCCCATGCGGGCAAGATCGAGAGTCGAGCACTGAGCCAGCGCATCCTTCAAACCATGGGCATCATCCGGATTGTACAGGACGCCTACATCGCTGTTGACCAATTCTGGAATGCACCCCAGAGCAGGTACAACAACAGGACAGCCCAACGAGAGCGCCAGCATCACGGAAGAGGAGGTGAGCACCTGCTCAAAGGGACAAACGGCCACGTCCGCCGCGTGGTAGTAGAGCGGCACCTCCTCATCGGGAATCCATCCTATGCGCAGGCTGATCCTCAGATCAGATTTGGTCATACGATTCAGGTGGTCCGCAAAACCGTCGTCAAGTGCTTTGCCAGCAACAACCAACACTAGGTCCGGATCGCGGATGCCCTGCAGAGACTGGACCAATTGCTCCAGACCCTTGTACGCACGAAGATAGCCCAGGAACAGCAACACGACCTTGTCCTGCGGTAACCCGAGACGCTCTCGCGCATCGGTGGCGGCGACTGTATCCGGATAGACACCGATGTAGTTTCCAAGCGGAGCCACAAAGACTCCGTGCTCCCGGCCAAAGCGCTCACTCAAGATCGCCTTGCCCGCTCTGCAATGGACCAGTACCGTGTCGGCGTAGTGTAGCATGAGCCGGCGGACCCAGTGATCCAGGTGGGGATAGCGTCGCTCATGCGGGTACAGGTTGTGCATGGTCCAGACGATGCGATAGCCGAGGCGCTTGGCATTGGCAAGTTGTATTCCGAACTTGAGGACACAGATGAACGCTTCGCGGTAACTTGCGCATCGGTACAGGTAGTCGAGCCAGTGGAAATGCAGCACCTCGATCTCCGCCCGGTGTAGGCTTGCCCACCGGAGAAATGGACGATCTACCTCCGTGGGATGCACGCCCACACCGACCTCACGCAACCCCGCCTCAAGCAGATCCAGGTAGGGGTTTCGCCGCCAGCTGTTGGGGAAAAACGCAACCTGCCTAACACGAGGCATCACCAAACCTCCGAAAGGCATAGTCTCTCAGGCCAAGTAATATCGCACGCCGCATTCGCCATCGCTCCTCACGACTCGGCAAGTCCACGTGGCGCAAGGACCCCAAGATCCGCTTGGCGAAGTGCCGGTAGGGTCTATCATCGAGCACCAGATCGTGATGTTTCTCAAGCCAGAGGAGGTTGTTGCGCGTGATGTAGTACCAGTAGGTCGGCGTCTTTCCTCCCAGTCCGGTATTCACCTTGTGCCAGACCTTGGCTTGGGGCACGAATAGGCACCGATATCCTTCTCGCCGAGCACGGTAACACCAATCCACATCCTCCCAGGAATAGAAGAAGCGGGGATCAAGGAGACCGATCCTTTCAACTACTGGTCGTCTAGTAAGTAGAGCGCAGCCCGTCACATAGTCTGTTTCAACGACTTCAGATGACTCCCCCGTATCCAACCGGCCGACGCCAACATGATGAACCCGCGCATGTTCCCTTCTCCATTTGCCTCCGGCATACCAGATCCTGTTTGGATCGTCGTAATAGTAGATCTTTGGACCTAGGATGCCAGCATCAGGGTGCTGTCCTGCAACCTCAACTAGATTGGATATGAGGTCTTGGCCAACGACTGTGTCGTTGTTCAGCAGCATCACGTAGTCAGCCCCATGCTCCAGTGCGTGTTCCATACCCACGTTGTTACCTGCAGCATAACCCAGGTTTCGCGCATTTTCGATGACGTGCACTTGCGGGAACTGCTCCCGTACAGCGGTTGCCGTACCGTCAGTCGACCCATTGTCGACAAGAATCGTTTCGCGATTGGGGTAGTCCAAGCGCTTAACGGACTCGAGACACTCCAGCGTGTCTGCCAGATTGTTCCACGCCAGTACAACGACTGCGCATGCAGGCATATCTGCAGGCACTGGTTCAAGTCGACTGCTCAAGAACCGCACCTAGTCCGCGCCACAACGACAACATACACGGGCTCCTCGTGGGTCCAGGGGATCTGCCTCCTTACGCTGTAGGGATTAACAAGACATGACAAGGCACCGTCCTTTGCCAAGATCAGTCGCACTGCAGAATTGCGGCCCTCATTGCCCGGATCGGCCAGGACGTGTGGACACGCAGCGCGAACGATTATCTGCCTTAGAAGCGAACACCCCGGTACCTTAAGCCATGCCGCAGACAGCAGCGCCAACGGGCGCGTACTCCACCACGAGATCGAAGTCGGTTGCTGGGTGTAGAGTCTTATTCTGGAGTAGAGCGGTAGCAGCAGCGAAACCAGCTCTTCTAACCCTAGCTCACTGACATGAAACGAACTGTCCCTGCCCGTTCTTCTGTACACCTCCCTCGCTGGCGTTGAGAGGATCAATCTCCCGTTGGGAGTAAGAACACGGGCGCACTCTTGCAGGAAAGCCTGCGGGTCAGACACGTGCTCAATGGTTTCGAACGATACAACGCAGTCCACCGCCCCATCCGCCAAAGGGATATTGTCGGCATCGCCTAGTCGCGCATCTACGCCGTATTTGACCTTCGCATGCCGACAGGCTTCTGCCGAGATGTCGATTCCTATTACTTGAGGCGCGCCAGCTTTCATCAGCGCTGCAGTGCCGTATCCTTCTCCACAGGCAATATCCAAGACCCGCTTTCCACGAACAAACTGCGCCGCAAACCGGTACCGGTAGATATGTTCCCAGAAGCTATGAAGACCCGATGCTTCTGGAACCATTCGCTCCCCTGTGAACTCAAGCATCACATCAGCCTTCTCACGACAAGAGGTCGATACATGAGTCATCTACGATTCCAGCGTATCCTGACCGCTCGTCAATCCGCTGCCACTCCGAGCCCCGAATCACTGGTCCGTACACACCATAATAGGGCTCACCATTGCCGTAATTGTTGCGCCATCCGACTTCGAACCATGCTGCATTGTCAACTGAGTCAAGCAGGCCGTCGTTCTTCGTTCCAACGCTAGCGCTAAGCAGGTATCGTCCCGGCCCGAGATCGAGCCTCGGCAACGAGCAGGTGACAGTGGACCGCCCCGTCAGGGCCGGGAGCTGGCTCTGCTGAAGGTATGAAGCCAATGTGGTGATTCTCCGACCACTAGCGTCTTCGATTGCAACCGCGAGCCTCGGCTTCACGATCGGAGGGCTTGCATCTAGCAGGAGCTCTACTACTAGGCTATCATCAGGAAAGAAGAAGCTTCTTGATGAAGAGCCCGAGGAGCGCAGCACTATCCTCTTGATGATGGACGCGTACTTCTGAGGACGAGCGGGGTGTGCCGCCAAGTCGAAGACTCCGTCTGCCGACTCGGATGCGTCGCTCAAGTACATCGATGTCACCCTCTCTGGAGAATTCCTCTCAACCACGGTTCCGGATTGAAGCAGAATGACGCTTCCACAGAGTTGCTGCACTGCACCCAGGTTGTGGCTCACAAACAGCACCGTCCGGCCTTCTCTTGCCACATCGCCCATCTTTCCCAGGCACTTCTTCTGGAAGGTCGCATCACCGACCGCGAGCACTTCGTCCACCAGGAGAATTTCCGGCTCCAGATGGGCGGCCACGGCAAAGGCCAGGCGCACGTACATGCCGCTCGAATAGCGCTTCACAGGGGTATCAAGGAATCTCTCGATCTCGGCGAACTCTATAATCTCGTCGAACTTCGTGTGGATCTCTGTCCGCTTCATGCCCAGGATGGCGCCGTTGAGATAGATATTCTCCCTGCCAGTCAACTCTGGATGAAAGCCGGTGCCTACCTCCAGCAGCGATCCCACGCGTCCGTGGATCTCCGCCTGGCCCTCGGTGGGCTCGGTGATGCGGCAGAGGACCTTCAGTAAGGTGGTCTTCCCTGAGCCGTTGCGACCGATAATGCCCAACACCTCGCCGTGCTTGACCTCGAAGGAGACATCCTTCAGCGCCCAGATGGTCTCTTCTGGTGGCGTGGGTTGGCCCAGGCGCCGCAGCCGGCGCACTGGCGCCACGGCCAGGTCGGTGACGGTCTCACGAATGGTGCTGTATCCTGCTTGGCGTGCGCCAATGCGGTACCGCTTGCTCAGGTTTTGAACACGGATGGCAACATCGTTCATTTGTCACACCACATCCGCAAAGGTTTTCTCCGTACGGCGGAAATAGTACAGTCCGCCGATCAGTAGTACCACCACAACCGTTACGGAAACGGCCAGCAGTGGTCCGGGCGGCGACTTGCCTAACAATGCCCAACGGAAGCCCTCCACCACCCCGGCCATGGGGTTCAGCCCGTATAGCGCCCGCCACTGCTCCGGCACCAGGCTGCTGGAGTAGGCGATGGGCGTCGCAAAGAGCCAGAACTGGGTCAGGAAAGGGATCGTATACCGCACGTCTCGATACTGCACGTTGAGCGCCGACAGCCACAGGCCCACGGCCAGGGCCGTCGCAATGGCCAACAGCAAGAACAGGGGCAGTGTCAAGATGGCTGCCGTGGGGACGATGCCGTAGTAGAGCATCATACCCAGCAATACCACAAAAGCGATGGCAAAATCCAGCAACCCTGCCAACACTGCCGAGATGGGAATGGCCAAGCGTGGGAAGTACACCTTGGTGATCAAGTTGGCGCTGCCCACGAGGCTGTTGCCAGCCCGCTCTAACCCCCCGGCAAAATAGCTCCAGGGGACCAGCGCGCAGTAGGCGAAGATGGGATAGGGAATCCCGTCTGAGGGGACCTGGGCCAGTCTTCCGAAGAATATGCTGAACACTACCATGGTGAAGAAGGGTTGAAGTACCGCCCAGGCCGCTCCCAGGACCGTCTGCTTGTACCGCACCTTGATGTCGCGCCAGGTGAGGAAATACAGCAACTCGCGATACAGCCACAGATCTCGCAAATTGAGCGCCACCCAACCCCGTGAGGGGCGGATCAGTATGGTGGGTATTTCCTCAGCCGTGGGAATGGTTGAGAGTTCCGACTTGCTATCAATGCTCGTCGTCATCCTGACCTCTCAAGTCTCCCATAGCTCCCTGCCCGGCGATGTCGCTCAGTATGTAGCGACAAATGGTCGCGGTGTTCGTTGACGGGTCAATCATACATGCAAAGCCAGCCAAATTCAAATGCCTTAGGTCGAGGGTATCGAAAACGCTTCTCGAGGCTGCCGCTGGACGCATCCTGAGTCGCTGCGGAACGTGGTGAACCAGCGTATCGAAGGGTGTAATCCAGCGGACGGCGGGATTGTAAATCCCGCCGCAGCACAAGGCTGCTGCTTTCTTCCACACCCTCTCAGGTCCTGAAATCCGGGCAGACGATATCACCCCAAAGCGGGGGATCGCAACTCGCCGCTGTTGCCCCCCAGGACAGGCCTGCCATTGAGGGAGGGAAGCCAAGAGCAACGCCTTTCAGTCATCGAAAGCCCCCGAACTTCACGTGCTTAGAGCCTCCTCATAGACCCTGACAGTTTCCTGCACAGTTCTTTCCCAGGTAAACTGTTGGCTGTACTCCAATCCGTGCTCAATGACGGCTTGCCTGAGGCGCTCATCCATGAGAAGCTGATAGATCTTGTGGGCCATGTCTTCCTGCATTAGAGTAGTGTTCTCTTGACCCTACATTGACGTCTTGTCATTCTGAGCCGAAGCGCAACGAAGGCCAAGAATCTCCCTTCTTGCATAGAAAAGCGCTCGTTCACCAAAGCTCAGATTCTTCGTCGCTTCGCTCCTACGAAGGACATCGGTTGTCCTTTTGGAATGAGTGGCGCGAATGCGCCGTGCGTAGCTCAGAATGACAGGCTGTCAAATCATCCTTGACGAATCAGTAGGTTGATCACTCGATCGATCAACTCCAGAATCATTTCCAACTTGCCAACAGTCAGCTCATGGAGCGAGATGGCCTGATCCCTGGGTATGAACCCCCAGGAATACTGAAGATCGAATAGCAGGTTCCAACCCACCAAAGCGCTTACTGCCGCCAGCGCGGCGACGGATCCACGGCGGAAGCGGTAGACGACCGAGTCCGTAAGAGCGGCCATTGCCACCGTCAGAAGGGAAGTGGCCGATACAAAGCGACGCGCTCCGAAGGAGCCCGATCCGTGCCAGTCGCTGTTGGCACTGTTGACGTACAATTGGAAGAGTAGCGCGATGAAAAAAGCAACAGCTACCTTCAGATCCCTTCGTCCCAGAGGAATAAGGCCGCATGTGGCCAACAGCATTATAGGCGTCCACGTATACAACCCGTGCCTGGTAGAGAAGAGGTACTCAAGCAGGTGGGGATGTAGCCAGTCGAGCCGGCCCGGCTGTGTGAACCAAGAGGGCAGGGTTGTGGGCGATCCATATAGCGTATTCCAGACCAGCATCTGGGGCGCAAAAAGGAGCAGTACAATGACTCCGACGACTGCTCCGCCGCTAAGATACCGTCGGAGGACAGAAACTCGTGTGGCGGCGTCGGAGCTGGTGGCAGTGATGTAGAAGGCTTCAATCGCCGGCATGCTTAAATAGAGCAGGTTCTGCCAGCGGACTAGAGTCACGAGGCCCGCACTGAGACCAAGAAGAACCCATTCTTTGTAAGTTCGCGATCGGGGCGGATGCCACAGAAACAGAAACAAGGAAACGGCGAAAAATGAGACGCCGTGCGACATGTCTGGCGCGGCCACGGTGTAGTGGAAAAGGGACGACGCTAACCAGACACCTACCGCCGCTACTAGACTGCCCAGGGAGGAGAAGTATCTGCGGCATACTCGGTAGGTGAGAAGGCAGCCTAGGGTGACATACACGATAGTTGCGATGCCTACGGCGGATTGGTAGATCAACCCATACCCGTTTACATCAACTTGGATACCCACCGCAGCCGCCATGAGTGAGCACCGATGACCCAATAGGTAGAAAGGCGCCCACAAGATTGCAGGTCCGACCGAGTAGGAATTCTCTGGCAATCCCGTCGCCGGGCTTTCGGGTCGCACCAGGTCAAGGTACGCATATTCGTTGTGGAAGTCCAGGTCACCGTCGAAGACGACGGACCGCAAGTATGAGAAATAGCCCTTCCCGTCGATGTTGAGCAGATAGTTTCGCTGGGCGCGGGGCACGCGGACTACAAGGAACGTCAGTATGTGCAGCGCACCTATTGCCAAGAGCACTGCATAGGAGACTCTGTCATTGACTCGTTGCATATGAGCTCCTTCGCACCGGAATCCGATTGGCGTCAGGTGTGCCAGTTCATGAAGACCTTGTATGTATCAGCTCAAGCAACCACCCGGTTTCTTCCTTCTCGCTGCTCATCACTGTTGCTTTTGCCTAAGACACAGCCTCCTCGTAGATTCTCAGAGTTTCCTGCACAGTTCTTTCCCAGGTGAACTGTCGACTGTACTCCAATCCCTGCTCAACAATCGCTTGCCTGAGGGTCTTATCGATGAGAAGCTGATAGATCTTGTCGGCCATATCCTGCTCTGAGCTGGCCTTCAAGCAGCATTTCGATACCTCGGGCGGGATATGTGCATCCTCTCTGATGATCACCGGCACGCCGCACTTTTGCGCTTCCAGGATTGGAAACCCGAACCCCTCCCTCTCGCTCGCCAAGACGAAGACGTCGAACGAGTTATACGCCTCCACAAGTTGCTCGTCGGTGAGGGAGCCCTTGAACTCTACATACTCACCAAGGTCAAGGTCCGCCACGAGGCGGGCCAGCCTGGGGTATTCGTGGTTCTTCCTGCCGCACAACGCAAGCTTGACTGGTAGCCCAGGGTGCCCTAGTCGGAGTGCGTGAAACGACCTGATTAGGAACGGCAGCCCCTTTCTCGGATTCAGGGCACCGAGGTAGCCGACAATCCGTGCCTGCGAAGCAGGCTTCGGTCGTACCTCAAACTCGTCACTGATTCCTGGGCGCACTATGACGATCTTATCCGCCGGGATGCCCAGATGAGCGATGATGTCCCTCTTCGTCTGAGAGGAGTCGGCGATGACCCTGTCTGCGAAGTGTCCAACTCTAAGGAAGAGCGGGGCCAACAGCCTGGCGTGAAAGGCGGTGCCACTCTGTCTTCCCAGCTGAAGTGACACAAGGTCATGGTAGGTCACGACCGTTGGCTTGCGCACCAGCGGGAAAGCTAGGGCGGTGATGGGACTGGCGGCATGGACTACATCGAAATGGCCGGCTTCGCTCGCCACCAGATACGGCATCCTCAGGGCGTGGTTCAGCACCAACCCGAATGGAAGTCGAGGGGGACTGGGCGCTATGGGCTCCACTGTGAGACCCCTGCTGGTCAGGCCTGCCCGCAATTCCTGAGCGTATCTCGCTACTCCAGTGCCTTCTGTCACCGAGAAGGTGTCGGCGACCAGGGCGATTCTCATACTCCTAGCCTTCTGTCCGCACGAAGAACACGTCCAGCTCGCCATTGGAGTACAATCTCTGGACACTGCCGTCCAGGGTCAACTGCTGAAAATCAGTTGTGGTGAATCCCGGCCTTGCCAGGGACGGATTCGATACCACCGTCCTCGATAGTACAGGATCGGACGTGCCCAGATGGAAACGCTCGCCCGTGAGCACGAATAGGTCTATGGGCAGCCACTGTCCAAGCCGGTCGTTGGTGGCATAGCCAAAGTGGTCTGGGACCTCGACGCGACCATTGGCCCAGGCGCGAGGTATGCCCAGGTTGGCGAAGATGCCCCGCTCCGCGAGCGCTGCCCGGTCGCGGAACCACCGCGTGCCGTGGACGTCGTGCCACGTCACCTGCCAGCTGGGTTGCAGGACGAAGGGCGAGTGATAGACGGCGGCTACGCTGGAGACTGAGGCAAGAAGCAGGACCGCGGTGATGAGTGCGACGCGCACTCGCCTCCACCTGCCGAGGATCTCCACCAGGGCAAAGGCGGCCAGAACAGGCGTGGCCCACATCATGATGTTGGCGCCAAGCAGCCTTCCCAGGGTCACAAGTAGAGTGGCGGCGAAGATGAGCACCCACACAGGACCGCTCACCAGGAAGGGCATGGCCAGGATGGATAGATTTCGAACTCGGGCATCGTTGCGCAGGAAGCCCAAGAGCACGAGCAGCAGTGCGATGCCAGACAGGGCCAGATAGATGATGTTGTCGCCATATAGCTTCACTCCAAGCGCAAGCTGGCCGCCGAGGTCTATGCCCTGGGAGCTGAACGCCTGCTCGACCTCCGTGACCCGGGGGACGCTCTCGATTTCCCCCACGAGCCATCTCAGAATGTTGTATACCGTCTTCGTGAAGAGGTAGAAGGAAGAAATCCAAGTGAGAAACGCCACGCCACAGATGAGGGCGGGGCCGAACGTGAAGGCATAAGTGGGTGTATCAGTTGGAACTGCCGTCCTTGCCTCTTTCGCTCTCCAGGCTGCCTTGGCCCCCTCCGCCGCCAAGAGGCAGACGATCAGTGCCGCAGCTGGGGCAGGGTGGAAGTAGGGGAACAGCAGCAGCAACGTGACAAACGCCACTCTGAAGAGTAGAGACGCGCCAATGAAGCCCTTGAAATAGAGGTAGAATATGAGGGGCATGATCATCATAGCCAGGGCCTGAGGATACGTGCAGACGTGATAGTAGTTGAAGAAGAGGGGGGTGGTGGCGGCAGCCAGCACCGCCTGCCTTCTCTGGGGCAAAACGCTCGTGGCCAGCAGGTAGCTGAAGAGCATGAATAGCACCGTGAACAGCACGGGGACGTGCTTGACCACTTCCAGCGGGGCGACACCGGCAGCCAGAGCAAGTTGTCCGATCAGGATGTGAGTGATCGGGTACTTATTGTCCGGCCGGAAATGACCTGTGTTGAGCATCTGTTCAGTGAGGTTGATATGAGTTCTGGTGTCCTCTGCGCTGTAGAGGTAGTAGTCCCTGAATACGGGGAGGAGGAGGATGATGGATGTGGTGAGAATGAGTAGAGAGAAGCCCAGGAGCCAGTACCGGCCTTCGCGCCGAGCAAATGCCTGGTGGACGATGATGACTGTACCGCCAGCGAGGGCACCGATCAAGCACACCCACGCTGCGGGAGGAAGGCTGGAGTAGATGGACAGTTCATAGCCCGTGGCTGGTGAGTGGCGTTCTATGAGCAGCAACGCCACCGCGATCAGCAGAAAGCAGAGGCAGACGACCAGCTTCAGCCACCGGTTGGCTGCTGGTCGGGCACTCAACGAGGCTTCTCTAGGCAAAGATGCTGCTACCGTCGAATCCGAAGCCATTCTTTGTGCCTAATAGATCCAGTATCGTAGGAGCCACGTCCATCAAGGTCATTCCATTCCTCAGAGGCTTCCGGTCAGCGCCTGACAGTAAGAGCACCGCGTCTTTCTTGTGTCCTCCCGAGGCCAGGTTGTGCTCGTAAGCCGTGCCCACGAGGGGCGTATGGATGCCCCAGTAGACCCCGTAGCCGTTCTCCAGCTCGAAGACGACGTCGGGGAACTGGGAGATGTGGGGGCCGGAGTACAGGTCCTCCCGCTTGCAGATCCAGCTCATCAAGGGAGCGTCCTTTTCGGGGTTGCGTATCTGGGACAGCTCCTCGATCAGTCTCTCGCGCAGGTCCTCGTACTCCTCGCCGTCCAACCGGTCTCTTCTGATCTCGATTCCGCCGTGGGAGTAGGACTTGGCTCCCGCGAAAGAGGACAGGTAGGCTGTGGTACGCTCCATGTCTATGCTGGCCGTGGACATGTAGAGTCCCTTGCTGGCAGAGGAAACCAGGGGCGCCTTGCCCAGGGCCAACAGCCAGTAGTCCAGCTCTCTCTCGTGGACGAAGTCGAGCACAGTGCGCTTGAGACCTTCCATCACTCTGGGTGCCGGATTCCATCGATGACCCTTTGACCTAAGCAGTCCCATCTGCCTCAGCAGTTCGTTGATGTTGACCGTCCTGGTGGGGCGCATGCCGTGCCCGTGGTCGCTCATCACTATCACCGTAGCGTCGGGGTGCTGGTCGATGAGCTGCCCCACCATATCGTCGAGGACCTTGTAGGTGTCCCGGATCAGGTCCTGCAAGGAGTTGGGGCCGGGATAGGTGGGGTCCTTCTCGTCCATGTATCGCCACAGGGAGTGCTGGACCACGTCCAGCGAGCCGAAGAAGATGAAGAACAGGTCCCACTCGTTGCTGGCTGACAACTCCAGCCCCAGGCTTGCCTTCTCCCGGATCACCTCGATAGCTTCTCTGGTGCGGGCGGCCAGGTTATCGTATCCTGGGTGCTTCCCCGAGACCTCCTTCAAGAAGGGCGGGAGTTGATACTCTTCCTGTGCCTCAGGAGGGCAGGTCCTTAGCTCCCTCTCTGTCTGCCAGGCGGCGCCCCCGGCCAGTCTGCGATCGTCCATGGCCCGGCCCACCATCAGGCCGTTCACCTCCCACGGCGGAAAGGCCACGAAGGGAAAGAGGACCAGCACCCTCTTGCCCGCCTGGCTGGCGTAGTCCCAGAAGGTCCGGTCCTGGAAGGCCGCCGGGTCGATGGCGAGGATGTCCTGCCACTGCGTTTCGAATACGTCAAACACGTGGATCAGGCCGTGTTGTGCCGGGTTCAGTCCGGTGTGGATGCTCACCCAGGCAGGGATGGAATCGGGCGGGAAGATACACTGCAACTCTATCTGGGGGCTCTCCTGCCGCAGCCGGGTGAAGTTCGGCAGGTCAGGCTCGAACCTGCGAAGAAGGGCAGGCTCCAGGGAGTCTATGCCGATAACCATCACCTTTGACACGTCAGGACTCTCCCCCGAAAACACCGAGCACTCTCGCGGCGGCCAGCTGTTGAAGACTCTCCTGGCTGGCACTTGCATCAAGGATAGTGAACTGGTGGAGGCGGGCCATCTCCAGGTAGATCTCTCTTCTCGCCGCGAGGAAGGTAAGCGAGACTATATCATCCTTACGCTCGTAAGCCAAGGCCTCGGGCAGATCCAGAAGGAAAACGAGCTGTGGCTTGGGCAGGAAGCCGAGACATCGCCGCAGGAGGGCCAGGGTTCTATCCAGAGGGTAATCCAGGAGCACCCCGATGCTGGCCACCAGATCGTAGATGTACCGGTCGCACACCACGTGCCCACCCCGGGCCAGCGGAAGCCCGACTCTGAACCAAGTCTGAACAATGTAGTCGGTGAGGGCCAGGTATTGATAGATAGCGGACAGCCGTGAGTGCCGCAAGACCGTGCCTTTCGTGGCGGAGGTCTCCATGTGGTTGTTGCCCCTGAACAGGGTGGCCTTGGCGAGGGCCACCACCGGCCGGAAGATGGTGAAGGAGGAGGTGAAGCCGGCATACACGTACCGGCATCTGAGGTTGCTGTCTTTGGCGGCAGAGACCAGGGACTTGGCGAGCGTGCTCTTGCCAGAGCCATCGATGCCCACCAGGCAGACGAGGACCCCCTTGCCGTCGAGGGGCTGGTCTCTGTTTGTGTCATCCTTGCTGGCAGTCATGGGACCGTTGGTTCCCCGTGCTCTCAGCTAGCTGCGCTCTGGGTCAGCAGATCGCTGTATGCCTGCTCGAGTTGATCCACGATACTCGCCCAATCCAGAGGCAGCACCTTGGCCCTGGTATCCGGGCGCAACCCTGCTTTGACCCTCTCCACACCGGCGGCGAAGTCTTCTTCCCCGTCAGCGAAGATCAGGCCATCCCCTTCCTCGAACGCCCTCGGTAGAGCCCCGAATCTAGTCGTGACCACCGGGAGGTTACAGGACATGGCCTCCAGGACCGAGAGAGGCATCTCCACGCAGTGTCTTCTGCTGGTGGTGGGGAAGACGTAGCAGTCGGACAGGGCGTAGACCTCCTCCAGGTTGCTGAGGTACTCGGTCCACACCAAACACCCTATCCGCCTCAGTTCGCTAGCGAGGCTTGGGTCGCCTCTTTCGGAGGCCCTGCCAACAACCAGCACTTGAACGTCGTCGTCCTGCAAGCTGTGCATGGATCTGAGATTCCGGCCTCGATTGGGCGCGCCTACGTGCAAGATCACGAACTTGCCGGTGTCTACGTCGTACTTGTTCCTCAGTCGCTCTTTGGTCGATGCATCAACGGGCACGAATCTGCTGGTGTCCACTCCATTGGGCAGGAACTGCGTCTTGAAGCCGAGGGAACGGAACCGTCTTTCGCTGTCCTCTGCTTGAACGAGCAAGAGGTCCGGTCTGAACCACGATGCCAGCCAGCCCATGGATCGCAGATGGGGATGAGGCGCCGACACCACCGCGGCAGCCGGCCTGTGGGCGAGGGAGAGCAGCTTTGCTGCGACCAGGCCCTGGATGGTGGGCGAGAGCACGAAATGAAAAATATCTGGCTGGAAGCTCCTGATGGCGTGCCAGGAGCCCAACTCCGTGATGCCGGCCCGCATCAAGGGGTGTCGCTTTTCCAGCTCTTGGCCCAGATGATAGGTGATCTTCCTCACGCCTTCGTCGGGTCGCGGGTCGTGGTGACCCACCAGGCAGATCTTCATGCGCCGCTGCCCTTGGCGGAGGCCTCCAGCAGGATGTCTTCGAACCGGCGGCAGATGCTCGCCCAACTGTATCCCTCGCGCACGAATTCGCTGCCCTGAAGGCCCATTCTCTCTCGAAGGTCCTGGTCCTGGTGGAGTTGCCTGATCCTGTGAGTTAGCTCGCTGCTGTCCCGGGCGTAGAGCACTCTGTCTCCCGCTGCCTCGATGACCCCCGCCAGAGGGACGGAGACCACGGGCTTCTGGCAGGCCATGTACTCGAACAGCTTCAGAGGGAGAGAGCGGTCGGAGTCAGTGGTCTCCTTGCGACAGATGAGGCAGACGTCCATGGAGGAGATGTATAGTGGGACTCTGCTCAGGGGCACCTGGTTGGTGAACACCACCTTGTCTGAGACGCCGTGCTCGGCGGCCAGGCGCTTGTTTGCCTGCAGCTTCTCTCCGCCTCCAACGACGAGCATCCTCACGTCCGTGCCATCCGCCTCGAGTGTCTTGAGTGCGGTGAAGGCCGGCTCGAGGTCGACCCACTCAAGCTGGGTGCCCACGAAGCCCAGGACGAAGGAGTTTTCGAGGCCCAGTTCCTGGCGTATGGATGGATCCACCTTGTTGGCGAAGAAGCTCTCGTGGACGCCGTTGGGAATGAGGGTGGATTTCCCTGCGGGGAGTCGGTAGGCATCCTGGAGGGCGCCGGTGACGAAGGTCACTTTCTTCGCCACGGCGACGTTTGCCTGGAGCCTGCTCTCTGCGACGCGTCGTGCGAGGGGTTTCAGCAGTCTGGGCACGCGAGGTGAGAGGGCGAAACTGTGAGGCAGATCGTCAGCGATGTCGAACACGGTGGGGATGCCGACGTGTGCCGCCGCTCTGGCCACTGAATGCCCCGCTATCAGGTCGCAGTAGTTCAGGTGCACATCGAAGCTGGAAAGCTCGATCCGGGCCAGGAGAGAGCTCAGCCCGGGGAGAGGAGTGAACTGCTGTAGCAGCGGTGGGTCGGTGCGCTTGGTGAGGTAGTGGACTTCGGCCCTATCGAGAAGCTCGCTGAAGAGGCCATCTTCGTGGTATTCATCTCCACCCTGGCGAGCAGAATCCTGCTCCAACCACCAGGCGTTCAAACACAGCATCGTCACCTTGTGCCTGCGAGACAAGTGCTCGGCAAAAACGTGGATCCGGTTGTGTGTCACCCTCTTGATGTCTACAATGGAGGTGATCAGGATTCTCATAATTTCCCACAGACTTGGTGACGCGCCATACTGATTCCCGCGGTCCGGTCATGACGGAAGCCCCCGCCACCCCCGCTATTCTGTCAGGTCCGAGTTGACTCTGCCCTATCCCAGAGGACCGTATAGCTGCCGCGAATCAAGTCAATCCAGGCCAGAAAGACCAGGTACTCGTTGAGCAAGGTGTAGTAGGCGATTCTAGGCAGTGAGCCGAAACCCGCCCCCCTGCTGGGGCCTTCATGAGGCAGAAGCCTGGCCCGGAGCAGCAACAGCACTCCCAGCAGGAGCCCAAACGCCACCGCGGTCAAGATCAGATGCAGGAGGACAATGCGCACGTCCCCGACAACCAGGTACAGCACAGGGATGGCCAGGAGAAGAAACGGAGAGAGCATGGTCAAGCCCTTGTGGGACGGGAAGATGAGGAAGCTGTACAGATCTCGCGGCAGTATGAAGTAACCCAGATGCTTGAAAATGCATAGTATCGTGCCGGTGGAGACCTTCTTCCTACGGACGATCTGACCCCTGGCGGTTTCCGCCGTCGGCTCGTAGACTTTGGCCTCCGGCTCATACTCGATCTTGTAGCCTTGCCTTCTGATGCGGATCGCCATGTCGAGGTCTTCCGAGATGATTCCTGTGTCTGCCTCAGGGATAAGGTCTTTCCTCCAGGCATTGATCTCCCCGTGGAACAGGCAAGCCGAGTCCAGTGCCGCTTCACCGCGCCTCATGATGTACTCCAGGTCCCAGTAGAAGGATTCAGAAGTTGTGTACACGTTCTCCGGGTTGGACACCAGGTATCTGCCACCCACAGCGCCGATCTTCGGATCCTGGAAGTGGGGCATCATCTCTCTGAGGACGTTCTGGTCGAAGACGGAGTTGGCGTCTGTGACCAGCACAATCTCTCCCCTAGCGTGCTCTTTCCCCAGGTTGATGGCGGACGCCTTTCCCCGCCTCTCACGCTCCCTGAGGAGCTCCAGTCCAGGCGCTCGGTTCGCCCGCTCAGCGATGAAGTCTTGTACGGCTTCATAGGTGCCGTCAGTCGACCCAGATTCGACCACGAGAATCTCGTACTCCTCCTGGGGATAGTCCAGCTGGAGGAGATTCTCCAGCCTCCTCAGGATGACCTCCCGCTCGTTGAACGCCGGCACAATGATGGAGACAAAAGGCGTGTAGGCAGGGTCCTTGCGTTTGGGTTTGGCAGCCAGGGCGAAAATGCCCATGAGGACAGGATAGCCCACGAACTGCCAGATGAGCAGCAGGGAGACGACGCAGAGCGCTACCACGACGATAGTCACGCGCTCACCTCGGGCGTTTCGGTTGCCCTTTGCCAGAGGCCCTTGATGCGGTGTTTCACCACCATCAAAGCCACCCCCACACCGTGAACCACGGGGTTGATGCTGTGGCTGGCCGAGTGGTAGATGCAGGAGATGGGTACCTCTCGGATGGCCAGTCCTTGCTCCCGAGCTTGCACCAGCAGTTCGACGCTGAAGCCAAAACCGCTCTCCGTTATTTGCAGGTTGTCCAACGCTCGATGGCTGTAGCCGCGATAGCAGCTCTGGGCGTCCACCACCTTGACCGGGGAACCCACGTTGTACAGCCAGGTTATGACGTCG
Source organism: Chloroflexota bacterium (assembly GCA_030603665.1). Classification (GTDB taxonomy): domain Bacteria; phylum Chloroflexota; class Anaerolineae; order UBA7937; family B3-Chlor; genus JAUVXJ01. The sequence continues at coordinate 132,860 of JAUVXJ010000012.1, forward strand.
ATGCCGAACTTGCGGTAGCGCGGAACCTCGTAGTCTTCCAGAAACCGCGAGCCGATGACGAGGTCAGCCTCTCCGCTCAAGAGTGGCGCCAGGATCAGGGGCAATTCGTCAGGCAGGTGCTGGCCGTCCCCATCCAGGGTGATCAGCACATCGGCCTCAAGTGACCGGGCAGCCTCGAAGCACGACTTGTACGCCATGCCCGGCCCTTTGTTGACCTGATGCCGCACCACTGTTGCGCCCGCGGCCTCGGCAGCCGCACTGGTGCCGTCCGATGATCCATCGTCAATGACTACCACATGATGGACATGCTCGTGCGCCATCCGCACGATGTCGGAGATGAAGGGCTCCTCGTCGTGACACGGGATCGCGGCGACTATCTTGGGGTCGCTCGCTGTTGCCTCATTGCTCATGATGGCTCTCTCATCAGTGATGGTTGTCGTCCAGCCTTATGCCAGGCAACCCCTTACCTGGGGCCCTGAATCATACCACAGAAGCGGTAGACCTGGCTGCTGGGAACTTGCCGTTTCTCTCGGAAAGCGCTTCCTAGAACTGTCGGCTTGCGTGACCCACTTGAGCAGTCGCTGGGTCCGCTGCCTGTTGGGGTCCCACTCCAAGGACCGACGCATGTACTCCTCGGCCAGAAACAGATGTTGTGCGGCCAGGTCGGGCGTATCCACGGCGGCAAGAGCCCGGTGCGCCTCCATCACCCCCAGGTTCAGGTAGAAGGCGCCGATGAGCTTGTGTCTGGTCAACCCGATGAACGCCAACAGCAGCAGCATGGGCACCAAGACGACGAGCAGCCACCGGCGGTTGAACCTCGCGAGGAAAGGAACCGGCTCCACGTCGGATGGAACCGAGCGAAAGCGCATGCTTGCTGAGATTCCCAGCATGACCCACAGAGCCATGGCAGGCTTGTGGCCAAGGGTGATGGAATCGAGCAGCCCGTATGCCAGCCATGCGGCCACACCTCCGCAGATCCCTACCAGTAGAGCACGCTGGTTGTGCTCGGGACGCGTCCGATGGATACGCCAGACTGTGTAGCCGAACCCGGCCAGCAGCGCCAGCAAGGCCACAGCGCCAGTGATGCCCAGATCTGCCCCTGTCTGTATGAGGAGATTGTGAGCATGGTCCGCATTGGCGCGCCCGAACGAGTACAGCCCGTCGATCACAGGAAAGGTGTTGAGGCCAGCGCCCGTGTAGGGCATGTCCCGGATCATGCCGATCCCGCGTAGCCCGTTCACGATGCGACTCTGAAAGCCAAAGCTCAGCGCGTCTATCGTCTCCGGTGTGAGTCGATCGCCTACCCTCTGTCCAACGCCGAGGAAGGTCCAGGCTACAAGGAGGCCACCCAGGCCAAGAACCAGGCTGACCAGAAACCATCTGCTCCGCCACACGGCTATCAGGATCAAGGCGGCGGCCAGACCCAGCAGGCCCTGGGGGGCTTGTGTCAGGAACAAGACCGCTGCCATCACCAGGGCCGTCAGTCCCGAGAGCAGCCGCAACTTCCACCCTTCCCCGAAGACGAGGTAGGCCAGGGGTACTGCAGCCAGGATAGCCAGTGCCCCGGCAACGACTCGCGGGTTGAAGAGGTCGTACTCCTCGATGACCCCGCTGCCCGGCAGACCGCGGATGATGGGGCCCGGAAGTCGTCCGTAGATGGCGGGTATTTCGATCAGCTTGCCGATCTCCCAGTCAGTCCCCAGGAAACCCACCACGGCTACAGCGAGGCCCAGCAGTACCAGGGCGATTCCCGTGTAGTGTATGTGCCGCTCAGTGTGCAGCCCGTTGACCATCCCGTAGAAGAGAGCCACGCCCAGCAGATAGATGCACATGCGGTTCAGGCTCAGGTCCATGGCCACCGAGGGCATGAGGGCCACGACGGTCATGATCATCATGATAAGAATGGGAGCATCCATCGCAGTTCGCGCCGACAGATGCCCAAATGCTATCCAGCGGCAAGCCCAAGTGAGCGCGATGAGGGCGACCCCGAGGGGACTCCATATGCCGGGGAAGAGCAATAGAGGCGTAGCAAGACCTAGCAGGAGCAACTCGCGGCTGGCAACCGCGGCAGCGAACCTTGTCATGCGGGAGGCCTCCCTTGGCAACTCTACGAGGTCTGCGTATCCCATTCAGCGACATGAGCATTCGTCTATCCGAATACTGCGTCGGGGCGTGTGACCATCATAGCATATGTCTGTGTTTGGCGCAAGCCCCCTCACCTGGGCAGAGCCATCTCGCTCCCGGGACAGGCGCAATGGGGCCGCTGGTCGGCTTGGCCACGTTGCTGCGTCACTCCCGGTCGGCCGGGCGGAGTGCTCCCAATCCGTCCAGGGCAGCGTCGACGATCATGCGCATGTAGTAGTAGGGCAGGAGCGCGGGGCTGCGGACACGGTAGCGTGCCATGATGTACGCTCGCGGGGGAAAGAGGCGAGCGGACAAGAGACGAGCTCTGGCGCGCAAACCTGGTGTGGCGAGGAAGTCGAACAGGGTCTTGCTGGCTGTACTGCGTGAGCCTGACAGGCAGAACTGGTACGCTTTCTTCTCCACAAAGCCGGGGCGCGCGGCAAGAAGTCCGTCCATGATACGGTCAGGTGGAGAGACGCCCAGGGTCTCTCGGCATGTCAGCAGTAGCGAACGCACAGGCAAGGTGATCCTGTACTCTCTGACCGCACGGGCGAGCGCGTCCCAGTCGACATCTTTCTTCCGTGCCACCTCAGCGACATCGCAGAGCCAGAGAAGCGTTCCCTTGGTCCCTGTGTGGTCCAGGAAGTGCAGGCAGCTGTGGATGATGGTGGCCTCGGGCGACAGGCTCAAAGCCGGCAGACCATCGACGACCAGTGCGCCGGGATCCCGCCACAGCCAATCCTCCGGGATGGCTGTCCTGTAGTATGGTGAGGATACCACGTGCCTGTGCACCTCGACGTGGGTGCCAGAGCTGGACTGAGGATGTCTCAGGGTCATGTGACGCAGGTGCGAATCGGAGCCATCGAGCACCAGGTATCCTCTTAGCGAGAGTAGCGCTTCCGCCTGGGCCATCATGTCGCTCCGGACGAGCAGGTCCAGGTCACCCATGGGACGGAGAGCCACGTTTCCGTAGGTTCCTTGGGCCAGGGCAGCCCCCTTGAGGAGGATGACGGGTATCTCTGCTTCGTCGAAGGCGCGGACAATTGCGGTCAGTTCGTCGTAGAGCAGGGCGTTGCGCCTTGCGGCCTGGTAGTAGGAACTCCGCAGCGCCTTGCTCACCCAGGGTGGCAGGGTCGCGCTCTCATCCCGCAGAGTCGCGTAAACCAACGGAGCGATGTTGTGCTGGCGCGCCTGGTGCAGTAACTGGTCCCAGTTAACATCGCCATCGCGCACCATGCGCCTGGTCTCCTCCAGCTCGTCGCCGTGATAGCGGGCTCTGAGGAAGCAAAGCAGAAGCGTGTCGATGTCCCATTCGATCATTTGAGGGGATTGTATCGCTTCTAGCGCCGGTCGGCAACGGGTCGCCGAGCCCGCTGAGCTAGACCCCTTGCCGAGAGACTTGCGAAAACCGCGACGGAAACGCTATAATTGATATGGTGCTCATGAGGGCACTACAACGCTTGGACCAAGGATTGACCACAATGCTGACTATAGTAGCCGTCATAATCGTATTCAGTCTCATGGTATTGGCCCACGAGGTGGGCCATTTTGTGGCAGCCAAGAAAGCCGGAGTCACGGTTGAAGAGTTCGGTCTGGGGTTTCCACCGAGGCTTCTGACCGTCGCCAAGCGGGGTGACACGGAGTTCACCATCAATGCCATCCCTGTAGGCGGTTTTGTGCGCATGCTGGGCGAGGAGGATCCCGAGGCCCCAGGTAGCTTAGCCAGCAAAAGCAGGTTGGCCAGAGCTATCGTCCTCTCCGCAGGCTCCATGATGAATATACTTCTGGCCATCGTCCTCTTGACCGGTGTTTACATGATCGGCTCCCTGACCCCAGATGAGAGTCAGTCAGGGGCTGGGATCTACGAGGTTGTCCCCGGCTCGCCGGCGGAGGAGGCAGGCCTTCGGGTCGGCGACACGGTCTTGGCTGTGGATGGGCAGGAGGTGGAGGATTATGAGGCCATCGCTGCCTACAGCCACGAGCATGCGGGTCAGGAGGTTGAGCTCACCATTCGCAGAGGTAGAGCCGTTCTCTCTCCTGTGCAGATGACGCTCAGGGCCGAGTATCCCGATGGCGAGGGACCGATGGGGACAAGGATAGGGCCGCCACTCGTCGTCAAGTCCTATCCAATCTGGGAGGCGATCCCTCGAGGAATCTACGAGACCGGGCTGTGGCTATTCGCCATTTTCGGGTGGGCGGTAGCGGTGATAAGGGGCCTGGTGGCCCCGGAGGTGGCGGGACCAATCGGTATCGTCCAGGCGACGAGCGAGGCAGTGCAGTATGGCTTGACGGACACGATGAGGTTCGCTGCCTTTCTTAGCACTCAGCTGGCTATCATCAATATGCTGCCTTTCCCTGGGCTCGACGGCGGACGGCTGGTCTTTGTGATACTGGAGGCCATCAGAAGAGGCAAGCGCATCTCTCCTCAGCGGGAAGGCCTGGTGCACATCATAGGAATCGCCATTCTCCTGGGTTTCGTGCTCATCGTCTCGTATTTCGACATCATGCGTCTCGCCAGTGGAGGCTCTACACTGTACTGATGGGGGTTTGCGCATAGTGGATTGGAAAGTGCTTGTGAGCACATTTGGACTGATATTCCTGGCAGAACTGGGCGACAAGACGCAATTGGCCGCAATCGCCATGTCTGCCGAGTCGAAGTCTCCCATCGCCGTCTTCGCGGGAGCAGTGCTGGCCCTGGCCTTGGTCACTCTGATCGGTGTCGCCATCGGTGGCACTCTGACGAGGGTAGTTCCGGCCCGGTACATCAGGATGGCGGCGGGGGCGCTGTTCGTTGTCATCGGGATATTCATGCTGATTCCGAGAGGGTCCTAGCGAAATGGAGAGCTGCCGGTGGTGCGGCGCGTCCGTTTCGCCGAAGGACGTCGTCTGCTCACGTTGCGGTGCGCGACTGCGCAGAGAGAGCACGACCTGTCGAAGTTGCAGAGAGGAGATCAGGTCTGGTCTGGCGGTTTGTCCTCACTGCGGCGACGAGCTATTGCGCAGGAGAATACCGTGGAAGCTCATCGGTAGCCTGGTTGGCGTTGCTCTGGCCGCTGTCGTCGTGTACGTGGTCTTGACTATGGTGCCGTTGCCGTTCGAGCTGCCCTTCATAGCCGCAGCCCCGACTGCGACGCCGACCGAAGTCATCCTGCCACCTACGCCCACATCAACGGCCACGCTGCGACCACCTACGTCTACACCGACTCGCACGGCCACTTTTACTGCAGTTATCACCGCTACTGCCACGGTGGAGGTGACCCCTACCCGCACTGTGACTGCGACTTTGATGCCACAGGTGACCGTGACACCGGGTGCCTCCCCGGGCCTGGAGGAGACCCCCACCTCTACTCCGATGGAAGCCGGCGGCTATCTCTACCCGGCGCCGCAGTTGCGAAGCCCTGCGGACGAGACCGACCTGCCTGAGAGTCAGTTCAACTTCACATCTGCAGACATGATTGTGCTGACCTGGGAAGCGGTGGGCTCCCTGGGTGAGAAGCAGTGGTATGAAGTGAGCGTGAGCTACACGGGTCGGGATGGCATGACGCGCACGGAGGACAACTGGAAGAAGGAGACTTCCTTCGAGGTGCCGCAGGGCTGGCATGACTACATCATGCTCGGAGAACGAGAGGTGTACTGGAATGTGACGGTGAAGTCTGGCACTCCTGGGACCGGTGAGTCGAAGGCCATCAGCCCTGCCAGCGAGACGTGGATGTTTCGCTGGGGGTAGCGATTTGACCAAAGCCACGGTTTCTGGTAGCATATGGGGAGTGAACTCTGGGGGCGTAGTGTAGCTTGGTTTAACACACCTGCCTGTCAAGCAGGAGATCGCGGGTTCAAATCCCGTCGTCCCCGCTGGTAGTCAACGTAGAGGGCTGCGCAAGCAGCCCTCTACCCTTTTGAGATGGTCCACTCGATGTTTGCGGGCGGCGGTGCGCATAGTGCTCGGATCGTGGGATCTCCAGGCTTGGAACGTGCCGCATCGTGCACCCTGACAGGAGCCCGCGCTGTCTTCGACAGTGAGTCTCCAGTGCGTTCACGACAGGATGATGGGAGTGACAGTTGAAGCGCCGGGTATTCCTCGGCCAAGCGGCCCGAGTGGTGGCGCAATCTCGGTGAGCTGCGACAGGCCGTTCTGGCTTTGTGTCACAGTGTACGGAATCCTAGCGTCTGACGTGGAGAT
>JAUVXJ010000018.1 GCA_030603665.1 Chloroflexota bacterium
GGCCGTGGACCTGATTGTCACGGAAGCCGCGGAGCGCACCAGCAGCAGCTACGACCGGTACTAGACCGAGTCTAGGGCGCTAGCAAGCGCTTGACAACGAAGGAGCCTCAGGGCCATCGCCCCGAGGCTCTTTTCTTTGCCACAAGGACCGATCTTGTGCCCGCTTGACGGACGCATCCTTCGACTCCGCTCAGGACACAGCTCAGGATCAATCCTCAGCCTCGACCCTCCCGAAGGTTCTCAACCTTCGGGAGGCTGTAGGCAACGGCGGCGTGGTCCATCGCGCCGCAACGCTCGGTGCTGCACTTCCGAGCTGCCACATTCTGTTTTGACTTGACAAACACGTCAATCTCTGGTACACTTAGGACAAGAAGGTACACACTGACCTTGCTTTCGCAGATGGAAGTAGCTCATCCGTAGCTGTTTTCTCATTCTCGACTGCGCGGCGATGTGTAAGTGGGGAATCCAGAAGGAAGCCAAGGCTTCCTGAGGCACAGCCGCACCTTCAAGTCCAGGAAAGGAGAACAGCTTTTACTATGGAAGAGTCAAGAGGCGAAGGCACCGTCAAGTGGTTCAACGGCGGCAAGGGCTTCGGCTTCATCACCCGTGATGAGGGCAAAGACTTGTTCGTCCACTTCTCAGGCATTCGCGCTGGTGGACCCCGCTCGCTGAACGAAGGCGACAAGGTCGAGTTCGCGATCGAGCAGGACCAGCGTGGGCCGAGAGCCACCGACGTGGTGGTGACCGAGGCCGCTCCACCCCAGAGCTACGGCGGCGGCAGCGACCGCTACTAAGCCGAGCGAAGGCGTGAGCTAACGCGATCACAAGAGAGCCTTGGGGCATGACCCCGAGGCTCTTTTCTTTGCCGCAAGGATTCATCCTTCGACACACACTTCGGGCATCTCCTTCGATACACGCTCCGGGCATCCTTCGACTCCGCTCAGGACGCGGCTCAGGATGAGCCCATTGGGGATGCACCCTGCGCGTGTAGGAGGATGCATCCTGAGTAGCCCTGAGTAGGGCGCAGCCCGTATCGAAGGACGCATCCAGATCTCCTCCCCCTCGACGGGGGAGGAAAGAGGAGGGGGTGAACCCCACTGGGATTCCTTGCTCTCGCGCTAGCGACGTGATATGATGCTGTCAGACTTGCCAGGTCGCCAGCGGCAGCCGGTTCGCGGTTACCCCTTCTCTGTCTGACCAGGCACTTGGTGCCCGATCCCAACCTGTGCAATGCACACCTGACGAAACATGAAGACTCTATCCCAGGACACGCACCCCGATGTAGAGCGAATGCAGATCGAGTTGCTGCGCCAGATGCCTTCGTGGCGCAAACTGGAGCTCGCCAACCAGATGACCCAGGCGTGCCGCACTCTAGCTCTAGCCGGCCTCCGGCACCGTCACCCTGAGGCTAGCCCCGGTGAGCTGCACCGACTTCTGGCGACCCAGCTGCTGGGCAACGAACTGGCCGCCCGTGTCTACGGCCCCCCGCCAGAATAGGAGCTTTTTGGTGTCCCAGGATCCCCTCGCAGTGACCTTGATGGTGATCGACGCCCTGGACTCCCTTGAGGTACCGTATCTAATCAGCGGCTCTTTGGCCAGCGCCCTGCATGGCGTCAGCAGGTCCACCATGGACGCCGACATAGTCGCCGAACTGCGGGCGGAGCACGCCGAATCCTTCGTCCAGAAGTTGGGCGAAGGGTTCTACGCTGATCTCGACGCGGTACGTGAGGCGATTCGACGCAGGGGCAGCTTCAACGCCATCCATCTGGGCTCCGCCTTCAAGGTAGACGTCTTCGTCTGTGGGGATCGCCTCTTTGATCGGGCTCAACTGGAGCGTCGCGTCCTCCACCAGGTCTCCCCGACGGCGGGTCGCGCCGCCTACTTCGCTACGGCGGAGGACCTCGTCCTCTCCAAACTAGAATGGTTCCGCCTTGGCGGAGAGTCATCGGACCGGCAGTGGGGCGACGTGCTGGGTGTGTTGAGGGTGCAAGCTAGCGCACTGGACCGCACATATCTGCGCCACTGGGCCAAAGAACTGGACCTGACCGACCTACTGGAGCGAGCACTAAGAGAGTCCCAATCATAAGCCAGGAGCTACGCTGACACCCGTCCATTCTCTCTGTCCCAAATCGGATCGCACCTCCCATTGACAGTACGTGTCGGTGGTGCTCTAATGGCCAATTGCAACCGGCCTCCTGCCAGCACGCCATCTCTTCCATGCACAATCCCGCGCAGCGCACTGATGCGACTCTCGGTAGCCAACTGACATGGACTGATGCGAATCCACGACGAGGTCTACTCATTGAGACAAAGGACGCTCACCCTCCTGCGGCAGATGCTTGGCCCTGATGCTGACTTCCGAGCCGGACAGTGGGAAGCCATCGAGAAAGTAGTCATCGAGCGCCAGCGTGTGCTCGTTATCCAACGTACGGGCTGGGGCAAGAGTCTAGTCTATTTCTTGGCTACCAAGCTACTGCGCGAACAGGGTGCTGGTCCTGCCCTGCTGATAAGTCCATTGCTCGCCCTGATGCGCAACCAGATTGAAATGGCAAATCGTATCGGTGTGCGGGCAGCGACAATCAACAGCTCCAATCGTGAAGTGTGGGATACCGTTGAGGAATCACTTGCTTCGGGTTCCTGTGATTTGCTGCTCGTTTCCCCTGAGAGACTCAACAACCCGCGCTTCCAGTCTCTGCTATCCAAGATCGCTGGGGGCGTCGGACTCTTCGTGGTGGACGAGGCGCACTGTATCTCAGATTGGGGTCATGATTTTCGCCCAGACTATCGCAGGATCGTGCGCATCCTACGCAACCTACCAAGAGGCGTGCCGGTCCTCGGCACAACGGCAACAGCCAATGATCGCGTAATTGCCGACGTGCAAGCTCAGCTGGGCCCTGGGCTCACGGTACTACGCGGCCCTTTGGCGCGCGCCTCGCTTCGATTGCAGAATATCCAACTCTCCGATCAGAGTGAACGCCTCGCGTGGCTGGTCGAGAACTTGTCAAGGCTACCGGGGACTGGCATCATCTACTGCCTGACCAGAGCAGACACGGAGAGAGTAGCCAGGTGGTTGCGGCTCAATGATTTTCGAGTCGAAGCTTACCATGCCGGGAACGATGCGAGTATGGATCGCGAGGAACTTGAGGAGGCTTTGATCAATAACGAAATCAAAGCGCTGGTAGCCACTGTAGCCCTCGGCATGGGCTTCGACAAGCCTGATCTCGGTTTTGTGATTCATTTCCAGCGTCCTGGCTCTGTTGTCGCATACTACCAGCAGGTAGGACGTGCAGGACGTGCTGTGAGTGAAGCCTACGGTGTTCTCATGAGTGGCCGGGAGGATGACGAGATCCAAGACTACTTCATCGGCAGCGCTTTCCCGCCTGCACGGACAATGTCCGAGATTCTCGGTGTCATAGAGGAGTCTGACCAATTGTCGTTCTATGAGATTCTGAGCCGAGTGAACGTCTCGAATGCTATGACAGCGAAAGCCCTGAAGTTGTTGGAGATTGATGGAGCCGTGGCAGCCGACACCGAATCGAGGACCAAGCGATACTTTCGCACGTTGAACCCTTGGGAGCCTAATGCTGAGCGCATTGAACAGGTAACCAGGCTGCGACGCGAGGAACTGGCACAGATGCAGACCTACGTTGGCCACACTGGGTGCTTGATGGAATTCCTGGCACGTGCGCTCGATGATCCATCGGCCAAGCCGTGTGGCAAGTGCGCGAACTGTAGCGGAACTCATCTGTCGGCAAGGGTCTCGCCTATGCTGCTTCTTGAGGCGATTGAGTTTCTGAGGCGAGACAGTGTCGTCATAGAGCCACGCAAACGTTGGCCTAGGGGGCTTTTCCCCAATCAAACGCTGACGATTCCCGCGGAGGAGCGAAACGCGCCTGGGCGAGCGTTATGCTACTATGGGGACGCAGGATGGGGCGAGCTCGTCCGCCACGGCAAATATGTTGACAGACATTTCTCCAACGATCTCGTGCGCGCTTCTGCAGATCTCATCCTGAGCCGCTGGCAGCCAGATCCGCCGCCTGCCTGGGTAACGGCAATTCCATCTCGTCGCCATCCTCAATTGGTACCCGGTTTTGCCGAGCGACTAGCCAATGCCCTGGGACTGCGTTTTGTTCCTGCCCTTGCACGTGCCGAGGATGCGCCTCCACAGAAGACGATGGCGAACAGCATTATGCAGGTACGGAATGTCCACGGCACTCTGACCATGTCTGTCGACGCCCTACCGGGACCCGCACTGCTGGTTGACGATATTGTTGACTCTGGCTGGACCGTCACGCTGGCTGGCTGGCTTCTCAGAACGCACGGCAGCGGTATGGTATACCCGTTTGCTCTCGCACGAGCCACTGCTCGGAAGGCATGAACATGGATTTGACCGCTGACTCTCAAGTCACGCTACTCCTCTGCTCGCATCTGGGTTTGTCCGATGAAACAGGCCCCAAGCCCTTCACTCTGGGCGAGTGGAATTCCTTGACGCGGAAGCTGCTAGAGTCATCTTTGGGGGCTCCTAGCGGTTTGCTAGGGTCGTCAGCGGACGATTTGACGGCCAAGCTGGCTCTGTCAGACAACGAGGCAGGTCGATTAGTCCAACTTCTGAATCGCGGCGGCGCGCTCGCCGTTGAGTTGGGGCGGCTGGAGTCCCTGGGAATATGGATAGTGACGCGGGCCGATGAACAGTACCCACAGCGTCTGAAGCAGCGCCTGAAACGAGCTGCTCCTGCTCTCCTGTTTGGCGCAGGAGAGCGAGCGCTGCTAGGCCAGCCGGGACTGGCTGTTGTGGGGTCTCGTAATGTGGACGACCACGGAAAGACCTATGCAGACTTGGTCGGCAACGCTTGTGGTCGCGAGGGACTCGTCTTGTACTCCGGCGGGGCGCGTGGTGTAGATGCGGTCTCGACGCAAGCCGCGTTGGACGCACGTGGCACGGCGGTCGGAGTTTTGGCGCACAGCCTGGAAAAGGCGATTCGCGCTCCAGATGCGAGATCCAAGCTTGAAAGTGGGGATTTGGTTTTCGTTACACCTTACTCGCCCAATGCTGGGTTCAGTGTAGGGGCAGCCATGGGACGCAACAAGTTGATTTACGCCTTGGCTGATTACGCACTAGTTATCGCTAGTGACGCGGGCAGAGGAGGCACATGGGCAGGGGCGATCGAGGCGATCAATGCCAAATGGTTGCCGCTCTTTGTTCTTGACGGCCCCAATGTGCCGGAAGGCAATTGTCAACTACTGCAGAAAGGGGCAATCTCTTTCCCCGATTCCTTGTTTGCGCCCTCCTTGGACCTGCGAGAATGGCTGCAAGCCCAGGTGCCCGCCCTCGCACCATCACCTGAGCAAGCCAGGCTCTTCTAGGCGGGTATCCATTTGACGCACGAAGACAGCAATCACCCACATGCCCACCTGCGGCGGGATGATCACCGCCCCCCGTATTGCGAACATCGGCGGGTCCGTCTCCCGCCAGCGTGGGATCTACCCCGTCCTCTTCGGTCTGCGCTGGAGGACAGTATAACCGTCGTTTAGGGTCTCCCCGACGTCTCGTCGTGCCGCCTACTTCGCTACAGCGGAGGATCTCGTTCTATCCAAACTGGAATGGTTCCGCCTTGGAGGAGAGTCATCGGACCGGCAGTGGGGGGACGTGCTGGGCGTGTTGAGGGTGCAAGGTACCGCGCTGGACCGCGCGTATCTGCGCCAATGGGCCAAAGAACTCGGCCTGACCGACCTGCTGGAGCGGACGCTGCAAGAGTCCGAACCACAGCGCCGGCCTGAAAGTAGTTGAGTATGTCACGCCGAGGGGCTCAAGCCTCGATACAACCTCCGAGCATCTCCTTCGACTCGGCTCAGGACACAGCTCAGGATGCATCCTGAGTAGCCCTGAGTAGGGCGAAGCCCGTATCGAAGGACGCATCCAGATCTCCTCCCCCTCGATGGGGAGGAAAGAGGAGGGGTGAACCCCTCACACTCTGCACCCGTTGTTGACAGCGCTTCCCATTCATGCTATAATCCCCCTTCGCGGCGCAGGGCGACCGCCACGACTTCGCCTCCTCTTCGCACACCCTCGCCTTGCACCCACGAGCAGCCTTCTTCTCCAATGAAAGGGTTGTCAGTGGCAGATCGACGAGGGAAGCACAGTCTTCACTCTCCGTGCCTGAGCACACGTCTTCCCCTATCACGTAGTCCTTGAGTTCCAGCCTTCTAAGGAGGAGCAATGAAGCCCGCCACGTCGGAACTGGCAGAGGGCATCGCCCGGATATGGATGCCGGCCCTTTTCGAGGCCCTCGACCAGTACACCACCGAGGAGCAGCGTATCAAGATCCTGGAACATTGCGGCCGCGCCTGCGGCAAGCCCGACATGGACGATGTGCGCAGGATCCGCGAGGAAGCTAAGGACCGGGAGCACCTGCTCCAGCTGATCAACGAGCGCATCAAATGGTGCGGCGAGTGGGTGTGGGAGGATGGCAAGATCCACACCGTATGCACCGAGTGCGGATGCCCCCTGGTGGTTGCGGGCTACGTGGACAACAGCCCCACCCTCTGTCTCTGCTCCCGGGGCTGGGTGAAGGCGGTCTTCACCGAGGCCCTGGGGGAGGAAGTGGACGTGGAGCTGCTCCAGGCCATCGGCAGAGGGGACGAGTGTTGTGAGTTCCTGGTCCATCCCAGACCTCGGAGGTCTTGAAGACCTCCGAGGTCTCAGCGGTTGCACCTTGACAAACTCCTCGCGAGCGTATACAATCTGTATGCAATCGTATACGAAACGTATACACTCAGGAGATTTGGGTGTTGCAGGAGCTCTTCTCCTCCCAAGCGAGGGTCGCCATTCTGAAGCTTCTCCTCCTCAATGGAGCCGACCGCTTCTACCTGCGCCAGATCGCCTCGCTGACCGAGCAACCGGTGCGGGCGGTCCAGCGCGAGCTACCCAAACTGGAGCGTATCGGCCTGCTTGAGCACACGGTCGATGGGAACCGCAAATACTATCAGGTGAACAGGGACTGTCCCATCTTCCCGGAGCTGAAGGCTATCTTCTTGAAGACCGTGGGCTTGGGCGACGCCTTGCGGGAGTACCTGAGCAAGGATGCGGGGAGCATCGAGGTGGCCTTCATCTACGGCTCCTACGCCAGCGGTGAGGAAAGCGTCACCAGCGACATCGATCTCTTCGTGGTGGGGACCATCGGTGCCATGGAACTCTCCACGGCCCTCGCCGCAGCAAAGTCGGAGCTGGCGCGGGAGATCAACCCGGTGATGATGACGCCGGCTGAGTTCGCCGACAAGGCAGCCTCAGGTAACCATTTTGTCCTCTCGCTATTGGACGAGCCAAAGACCTTTCTGGTGGGAAATGCCGAAGATCTCGAATCGCTTGCGGGCCGAAGGAAGACTGAGAAGGCAACACACCTCGGCCCGGTTGAAGGTTAGGCCAGTCCAGTGAGCGAAAGCCTAACGCACAACATGCAGATGGAGGAGGAACTGGTCGCCGAGCTAGAACCGCTGGGGGTCCGCTATCTGTCGCGCCAGTCATCCTACCAGGCCAGCGGCGTGCGCCCACCCGAGACTCTGTTGGCCGACCTCGTTCGACAGCCCAGCGCCCGTGTGCGGGCCGCTGTGATCGCCGTCCTGCTTGCTCACCCCGAGTACGCCGTCGCCGTGCCCGAAGCTCTGAAACAGTTGCGGCCGGACGAGCAATTGACCCTCCAGTCGTTTTATGCGGCAGCGATGCTCCTGCAAGAAGAGCACGCCGATCGCTTGCGGGCGTTTCTGGGTGCGCGGTGGCGCCCCTTGCCCGATCCACGGGAAGCCACCCCCCAACTGAACCTGCCGGACGAAGGATCGCCTACCGAAAGATTGGCCTGGCTCGGACGCGAACACCAGCGCTGGTCAGGGACGATGGTCAACTGGGCGGGAAGCTACGAGCAGGTAGCTCAGCGGTTAATGCGCCGCTGGGACATGGAAAGGCGATGGAAGCGATAACATCCGCAACCCTGGAGACGTTTCTCCAGCGCTTGGGTGAAGGCGGTGTTCACCGAGGCCCTGGGGGAGGAAGTGGACGTGGGGTTGGTGCAGGCCATCGGCAGGGGGGACGAGTGTTGCGAGTTCCGCGTTGCTCCACACCGACCCGGCGGCCCGGACGCCAGAATGGCATACGGTTGATGAAGGAGTTGGCCTCGTATGGTCGTTCGTAACCAGTATCTCTTTGCGCAGGCGTATCTCGATCAAGTAATGGCCGATCCCGGCCACGATGAGGCAGCGGCAACCCTAGGCCAGGGCTTGGCCGACTGGGCTCCCTTCCGCGACGACGACAGCCTGTCCACGCTCATTGACTCTTGGGTGGGGCCCGTACTGGATATCCTGGCCTTTCACCACCAGCCCGTGGAACGCGAGCCGGGACTGCAAAAGCTGTATTCTGATCTCACGGGTCAGCAACTCCTTGCATTGTGCTTAGTCCTGCCTCCTGGGGCTGATATAGACAACACAGTCAAAGGCGCCCATCACGCCTTCGAGATCGTAGATGCCTTGCGGCAAGAGAGCTGCACGTGGGGGGTACTCACTGATGGCAGTCGCTGGCGCCTGGTGAAGGCAGACGTGATCCGTCCGTATGAATCCTATCTTGAGGTGAACCTGGGCCAGGTGAAGGCTCGTCCATCTGCTGAGACTGTGCGAGTCTTCCATGCCTTCTTCCGACGGGATGTCTTCGTCGCTGGCGAGGAAGGCAAGACGCCGCTGGATGAGCACCTCGCGCGCTCGGAAGAGGTAGCCGAGTCCATTCAGGATCACCTCAGGGAGAAGATGGAGTCTGTGCTTGGAGCGCTGTGTCGGGGCTTTGTGATGGCCGACGGGCGAGAGAGCTACACCGAGGAGCAGCGAGCTGAGATCTTTGACAACGCCACCTACCTGCTATACCGCATCCTGTTTATCCTGTATGCCGAAGCGCGAAGCCTGCTACCGGCCGGCAACCCGGCCTACGACGACATTGGCATGGAGAGGTTGGTCAAGCAAGCCGTGCGCTATCACGAGGAGGGCGTCCCGGAGCAGATTGCCACGACCCTGTGGAATGGCCTACGGCGACTCTCTAAAGCCATCTACGAAAGCGATGAAGCCCGAGGGGTACCGGCCTATAATGGGGGCTTATTCAGCGACGAGGACACCGAGGACTTCAGCAAGGGCTATCTACGAGACTGTTTCATCAGCGATCCCCATCTCGCCAGCGCACTCGTCGATCTGACTCAGATACCCAGCACCAAGACTCCCGATGCATATCAGGCCATAGACTATCGTGACCTTTCTGTGCGGGCCTTGGGCGGGCTGTACGAAGGGATGCTGGAATACAGGCTATTTCTGGCGGAACAGAAGACGTACGGCATCCCTGATGGCAAAGGGGGCTATCACTATAAGCCTGCCAGTGAAGTGAAGAGGCCCAAGCGCACCTACCGGATGATAGATGCAGGCGATGTCTATTTCGCACAGAGTCCTACTCAACGGAAGGCTACCGGCAGCTACTACACTCCTGAGTACATCGTGGACTACATTGTCAAGCAAACCGTGGAGCGAGGACTGCGGGAACGGCGTGAGCCCCTAGAGTCCAAGCTCACGAGCTGGTCGGATGAGGTTCACGGAGCGTTGGACGACGCGGAGCGAAAGCGACTCCAGAACGCGGTTGATCGCGAACTCATGGCGTTCGTGGAGGGCAGAGTGCTCACCTTCCGGGTGTGCGACCCAGCGATGGGTAGCGGGCACTTCCTGGTCAATGCTGCTCATACGATAGCCAACTTCATCGTCGAGACCCTCAACTTAGCACCGTGGGAGAACGCAGAGCTCGACAGCGATCCTGTCCACTGGCGACGCCGCTTGATCGAGAGTTGCATCTATGGTGTAGACTTGAATCCGCTGGCTGTGGAACTGGGCAAGTTGAGTCTGTGGTTGGCTAGCGTCGCAGAAGCCAAGCCACTGAACTTCTTGGACCACCATCTGAAGGTTGGTAACAGCCTAATTGGGGCATGGGTCGAAGACTTGGGCAGCCCCCCAGTGACGGGCAAGCCGCGTAGGAAGAAAGAACTCAAAGCGGAGCAGCTGAGCTACTTTGACCAGAGTCTCGGTCAGATCCTGCCCACCCTGCTTGGGAAGGCGCTAGAGATTAGCGAACGCCCGAGCGACAGCATGGAGGACATCAGAGGGAAGCAGGCCGCGGAGCAGGCAGTGGAGGATCTAACCGCGCCCTTCAAGACCGTGGCTGACCTGTGGACAAGCGCCTACTTTGGCAATAGCCTGATGCAGGAAGAGTATGATCAGGCCCTGGAAGGAATCACCGACTCCAAGCAGCTTCCCTATCTCCCTGCCGCAGAGCGGGCGCTGCAGATCGCCAAGATGCGTCGATTCTTCCACTGGGAGTTGGAGTTCCCCGAAGTCTTCTATCAGGACTCAAACAGGGGAAGCAACCCTGGATTTGATGCGCTGGCTGGGAATCCACCGTATGGCCAGAAGGGCACGCTGACACCTGATGAAAGGAAATGGGCAAGGAAGAACTTCGAAAGTACGTCGTCCGGCAACATCGCGGAGCTATTCACCGAACGCGGACTGGATCTTACTCGCTCTAAGGGGTACTTCAGTTTCATTCTCCCCAAGAAGGTCACCTTCGGGTTCTCATGGACTTCGCTCCGCCATTCCTTGCTCAGCGGGAATAGAATCCTAAGTGCGGCAGATGTCAGCCAGGCATTTGAGAAAGTGCTGCTTGAACAAGCCATTCTCGCAGTTCAGAAGCAAGCCACTAGTCAGAAGAGTATACCGATTCTCACATCTGATGGAACAAGGCTTCACCAAACCTGTCGCGTCCCGGCAGAGCTGTATACGGATAGCCTGTTCCCCTTGTGGAGAGAAGACTACTCCGCGGCTTTGCATCGCAAGCTATGGGAGGTTAGTGATCCCCTGGCACATGAACACTGTCATGTGTACATGGGGCTCGGCAGCGTAACGTCCAAATTCACAACTGACCCCGCCCACCGGCCATGTGTCCGCGGTCGCCAGATCGGGAGGTACAAGCTGTCATCGCTAGATTCACACCTCCCAGCTAATACTCCAATTGCCCAAAGTGAGCTGGAGCTGATGTCTCAGCCAAAGGTCATCATGCAGACAATAGTTGCGCACGTTCCGAAACCCGACCCGCACATCATAATCACGGCAGCTATTGATCATCTTGGTCTACTCGTCCACGACACGGTTTCATATCTAGTCCAACACCGTTACGAGAACGGCTACCTGGCTGCTATCCTCAACTCTAGGCTGCTGTCCTTCTACTGCTATCGATTCGTCTTCAATTACGCGGTTCGTACGATGCATTTCATCGAACCATACGCCAGGAGGATGCCACTGCGTCGTATCTCGTTCCTGGGCTCGCATGACGAGCGGGCTCGTCTAGCACACGAGTGGAGCGAATTGCTGCACAGCTACGAAAGATTGTCAACCGATCAGAGCTACGGGCCTTTTCTCAGTTCAAATCTCGGGCGGTGGCTTGGGTCGCGACTTGAGACGGATCTGGACGAAACCGTTGCCGTTCATGACCTCTTGGCCCATCTCGCCGAGCAGATGACCGACATGAACAATGAGAAGCAGAATGCAGCAAAGGAATTCTCGAACTGGGTGGTGCGGTACACAGGCCTGGATGTCGATGAGTGGACGCTGAAGACTCGCGTTACAGGTTACTGGGAGCACGGTTGGGATGAGCTTCAGCGGGCATTGCGCCGTAATCGCAATGCCATCGAGAAGGCCAGCGGCCGGGACGTCGAGTCGGAAAGCACTCTTAGGACTATCCAAGACGAATTCGGCCAGTCGATGGCCCGATTGCAGCCTCTCCTTCACCGCATCGCCAGCACCGACCGCCTGATTGACCTGATAGTATATCGACTATACGGGCTTACTGAAGAGGAGGTGGCAATAGTGGAGGGCAGTAAGTGAGCTTTGCGGAAGATGTGAGGCTGGTCGTGAG
This sequence comes from Chloroflexota bacterium, assembly GCA_030603665.1. Classification (GTDB taxonomy): domain Bacteria; phylum Chloroflexota; class Anaerolineae; order UBA7937; family B3-Chlor; genus JAUVXJ01. The sequence goes on from JAUVXJ010000018.1 coordinate 11,978, forward strand.
GCCGCTATCAGTGCGGACTAGCCCCGGTGTCACTGAACATCAAGTGCGCAGAGCGATAGGATCTACCGTTGTATAGTACACATCGTGAGTATGAATTGCCCGCCGACGCGAAGCTTCAGGCTTCGAAGGGATACTTCTTGCGCTTCGACGAGATAAGCCGCCTGCTCCATTTCCTTGCCGAACACCGTGAGCAGAGCCGCAACTCCCACGAGTCGGTGATGGCAGCTACAGGGTTGTCAAAGCATCACGTACAGAGTCTGGTTAGTTTGGCGTCGGGCCTGGGACTTGTGCTCCCCATCGTCTACCGTGCCACAAAGTTGGGCCTGCTCATTCACGATCACGACTTATTCTTTGATGACGTCGGCACCCTCTGGCTATGTCATTACCACATCTCATCGAATCCGCGCTACGTGGTCTGGAACCGAATGACCAACACCATTCTGCCCGGTGCCCAGCGGCCCATTGGCAGCGAGGCAAGCAACGAGTTTGCGGACCTCAGGGCCCAGTTCTCGGAGAAGAGCGTCAACAAACACGTGCCCAAGGAGATCCTGGCCTTTTTCAATGCCTATGCAGAGCAGTACTTCAGTAGGCTTCACTACCTGAAAGAGACCAACGGGAGGTACCAGTTGCGCGACTCCTCGGCGCTCGTTCCGCCGCTGATCCTCATGTGCACCCTGCTTAGCTATCGAGATCAGTATGCACCTGGCGCCTCAGGACTGGACATCGGTACCCTGAGCAGCGCCGACAACAGCCCAGGCCGCCTGCTGAATCTGCGCGAAGGGCAAGTGCGAGAGTTGTTGGATCAGCTTCATCGTACCGACTTGCTGACCATCGAGTCCAAAGCAGACTTGGATCAGGTTAGGTTTCGACAAGACTTGACGGTCACCGAGGTCTTGTCCAGATACTACCGAGAGCGCTAGGTGACAGTGGCAAAACGGACGGACTTGCTGGAGTTCCTGGCCCATCAGCGCACCGAGCGATACAGGGCATTCATCATCCACGGACCACCTATGTCGGGCAAGACAAAGCTGGCAACGGCACTGGTGAAGGTTACCGACGCGCATTACCTGGACCTGCAGGCCAGGTTTGCCAACGACGAGACTCTGGCGGGCCGGATCGACCGCTTCGGCGTCGAGGATCTCAAACAGCTCTTGTTGGGCCTTGACGTCCGGACGCTGGTTGTCGCGGTCGACAATATGGACTTCCTGGTCAATGCGTGGTCGTCACCGCGCAAAGAACAGTTCGCCATGCTGGTGGAAAAGATCCTGGAATCACCAGCCATCACTGACAAGACCTTCGTCTTCTTCTTGCAGACGGACCGGCATGTCGTTCAAAGGCCGATCACAAACACACGTCACGAGAGCCGTATCTTGGAGATCGCGCAAATCAAAGCACTAGGGGTTGTCTGATCCCTTACCTGAGACAGGGAGTGAGTGCAATGACCAAGATCAAAGACCTAGTCGACATCAAAACTGGCTACGCCAAATACGTCAACTTGGTTCAGGAGTTCAACCACCCCGACGATAACCGGGCACGGATGACCCAGTACATGCCCATCGATTCTCACCGGGAAGCCTTCGAGAAACTAACCCGGGCCCTGAGACCCGTGGATGGAAGAGTCTATCTTCTCACGGGAAGCTATGGGACGGGGAAGTCTCATCTGTCATTGATGCTGGCCAACTACCTGTCCAAGAAGGTTGATGCGCCAGAGATGGTACAGTTCTTTGAGAACTGGGCCCACCGAGACCGAGACCAGAAGGAGCGGCTCTGGAACGCGCGCGGCGATGGGCGTTTCCTGGTAGCCTTGTGCGAATACGGCGTCGGTGACGACTTCGAGGCGATGGTTCTAAAGGCTATCTCTAGCGCCTGCGACCGTGAGGGCTACGCTGGCATGCTAGACACGCACTACAGTGAAGCCGCGCGGCAGATTGATAGTTGGGCTGAGAAGGCAGCTGTCGGCGGCCCTGGGACAGCCGTCTTCAACGACTTTCGCGAGGAGCTTGCTAGGCGCTACCCTGAGCTGACCCTGGACGCTCTCAAAGAAGACCTAGCCGCGTTCAGCGAAGGGGCACTGAAAGTCTTCCGCGAAATCTACCGCGCCGTCGTGGACCGCGAGTTCACCTACAGCAAAGATAACCTCGTACTTATCCTGCAAGATTTCCTGACCAATCCGCAGTTCAAGGAACGATATCGGGGTCTCGCCATCATCGCCGACGAGTTCGGATACGTCTTGGACAAGGGGCAGATTAGCATTGACACCTTTCAGCGCTTCGCTGAAATGTGCGTGCACGGCGTTGAGCGCAGTTCGCTGATCTTCGTCTCCACAGGCCACAAGCCATTTCGGGCGTACGCTGGAGGTGTGCTCTCCAAGGCCGATTTCAGCGTGGTGAGCGACCGGGTGACTGAAGTGCCCCTTGAGTCAAAGGGCCTTGAGGACATCATCGCTGCAGTAGTCATACCCAACAAAGATCACCCCGATTGGCTAGAAAAGGTGGCGCCTCACACAGGCATGTTCAACCAATTCGCATTGGCATGTAGCAAGGCAGGTGTTTTTCCCCACCTAAAGGGCCCCGAATTCCGCGAACGAATCATCGAGAACATCTATCCGATGCACCCCACTGCAACCCACTGTGTCATAAAGCTCTCCACGGAGATCGGCTCCAATGCCCGATCGGTCTTCACTTTCTTCTCCGGCGAGTTTCATCCCGGTGACGGATCATACCCTTGGTACGTGGACACTCACGACATCCTGGCCGGCGACATCCTCAACCTCTACACCGCCGATCTGCTCACAACCTACTTTCAGAACGAACTCAGGCCCGAGAACCCCGATGCCCGCGACGAAGTGCGGCAGCACATCCGAAACCACAGGGCTTCCATCCGCGAGCTCCGCAGGACCGCGGCCCAGTCCATCACCCAGGAAGTCGACGAGATGGTCGAGCGCACTCTTGACCTGATGCTGGTCTACGAGATCGCGGGCTTGAGCATCAGCCCCGACAATCTGGCTTTCGGCCTGTACCTCCTCACGGATCAACAGAAGACCGCGCTCAACAATCGCTTGGAAGCACTTCGCCAGCAAAAGGTCATCTTTCGTCACCCCTCCACGGGCCTATATGAGTTCAGGCCAAGCGAGGCTCAGGACTTCGAATCGATGATTGAAACCTATCTATGGGATCCTGATAATCAGCCCGAGGACCTCGCGCAGGAGATGGTGAACCTGGTGCCGCTCAAGAAGGGGGAGAAGTGGCTGGAGGCCAAGGAATACAATGTCCCCTTCGATGAGGACAAGCGTCTGCTCCGAGTGTTCATTAGGCCAGGAGACCTGGCGGCCACGAGGTCGACGCCCGAAGGCGACATTTCCATCTTTCGTTCCCTTGAGCAAACGGCAACCGAAATCAGCAAGTGGGCCGATCGATACGAGGGAGTTGCCGCCTACGTCATCTGCGAAAGCGACGAAGAAATCAATCGCGCGAAGTCGCTCGTCGGTAGAAACGACAGCCAGCGTGTCATCGTGGGAATACCTGGCCAGCCGCTGCCAGTGCGCGATCTCATTATGCATCTTCGAGCCGCGTATTCTATCAAGAATGACACAGACTTGATGGAGAAGCTGACCCTTCAGGATCGGGAACGGCTGTATGAGGACCTTATTGGTGATGAGACCAAAGGCTACGAGGGTGATTTTATCGCCAGGCGCAAGCAATACCTCGACGGCAAGGACCTCAGTTGGTACACCACTGGCGGCACCGTGTTAGTGGCCCAGCCAAAGGGACTCTATGATGCGGCCTACGAGCTAATGACCCAACTATATCAACAGGGCCGCAACAAGCTACCGCACCCCAAGTTGAATAACGTACATGTGTCCGCCTTCGGCCCTGGGAAGAACGCTGACCTCACGGACGCCATCAACACGCTCCTCCGCACCCACAAGCCCGTGGAGATCGACACGCAATACGGCGTGGACAAAGGCGAGCGACGTTATCTGGAGCTCTGCCTAGCACAGACCGGAGCACTGCGCCAGATTGGCCCCGCAAAAGGCAGCATTGTTGAATACCAGGTGGAGTCTGATCTGGGCAAGTTCCGTGACAAACTGCCTGCACTGGCCGGCATGCTGCACACCATCGGCGACCTCGATCCTGGGGAAAAGATCAGCGTCCGCAAGCTTATCGCAGAATATGGCGATCCACCTTACGGACAGGGCCCTCTTGCACTCTCTCTCTTCATGGGAGTCCTTGTGCGCACCTTCGGTGATAGCCTACTTCTGCGCCCGGACCCAACGTCATGGGGAACAGTCACCCCCCGAACCGCCGATGTCATCTACGAGCTCGTCGAGTCCAAACACCCTAACGCCGCTTTGGAGTTCCGCGAGATAACCGCCGACGAGCGCGAGTTGATCAACGGCATCCACAACCTCTTCGCCACCGAAGAAGCCGCTGCCGGCCAGCAACACACGATAGACGAGGCCTACCGAGGGCTGAACGCCTGGTGGGCTGGGTTGCCCAACCTAGCGAGGGTACCCGCCATCTACGACGACAAGAGGAACGAGACTGCTAGAGCCTTACTACAGCTGCTCGCCGGCATCGAGGATCTCAACCCCTACGGCCTTGTCCGAGAGGAAATCCAGACCGTCTACGGGTTCGACCGAGAAGACATGATTACATCGCATACCAGGAAGGCCATTCTTCAGGGACTGAAGAGGGACAAAGCCGGTATTGAGGGTGCCCCGAAGCAGGTGAAGGATGCCCTCCTCGGAAGGCTCATGGAGTTCTTCCCGGCGGAGGGCAGCACATACGGGGACTATCAAAGGGCCATCGAGGCCTGGTACAAGACTCTCGATGACCAGCAACTCGACCAATTCTTCTATCCTCCTGAAGCCCACCAGGCGATACCCCTGATCCTCCACCTGAAGTCCATCGCCAATATCGAGACCGTTTTCTTCGACCAGATTCCCAGGGATGCCGGTTTTGCACTGGGCCGGGCCGATGATTGGCGCGCCGACCGCTCCGACGAGTACGTGACCAAGTTCGAGAGCGGGCTCCAGCAGATTCACGACAACATTATCAAGCTCGAAGCACCAGAGTGGGCTGTCGAGGGAGATCAGCTCCTGGACATGCTCGACCCCTCCAAGGCCAAGACGGACTACCAGGTGCACTACCGCGGTCGCGCCACTCTGACAGTCAAACCTCCCAAGAAAGGCATCACCGTATACCTGACCAACAATCAACAAGACCCGACCAAGCCCGAGTCCCAGCGTCAAGCGATAACCGACAAGTGGGAGTGCGGCATCGAGAAAGACTCACCAGTAATCATGATGGCCAGCCAGTCCCGGGAGGGGGCTCAGAGCAGAGTCATCAAAGTACAGTTCATCAACGAGGACACCAAGTACGAAATCCACATCGCTCAGCGAGGGCTGGATGAGAGCAGAGCGAGCTTCACCGTACCGCGCGACGCCGCCGCCCTCAAGGTCTCCCTGGGCAGTCTCATCAGAGAAAGCATCGGAGAAATAGATGCAAAGGCGATAGCGAAGGTCTTGCGAGAGATTCTCGCCGACCTGGAGCGCGAGTAGATGACTGTTCGGCTGTTGTTCGATTACGCTGGCATCATTGAGCCAGACCAGGGACAAACACTAGTCACAGAAACAGCCCACTACGCTCCGGCGTACGATCGTATGGCCCGTGCCTTGCATACGCAAAAGAATCTGGGGTTAATAGTACGGAACCGAACCTGTGCAGCCTGGTTCTGTGTCGCTCAAGGCAAGTACGGTGCCGAGCACATCGAGATCGAAGAGATAACCTATGCCTCGCAGCTGGCAGAGCGCTGGGCAGTCACAGTCCCAGAATGGGTTTCAGATGTGGAGGTTGAAGACTCACGTCTTCTGGAGGTCGACATCCGAGCGGCGCCAGGACAGACCTTCGAGAACATCCTGCTGGAACGGTTCTGCAGCCCCTTTTTGGTCCACGAGCGTCTGCCGCTCAACTATGTTGTGGATATCCTCACGAACTACGAGCCATCCCGCTGGTTGGGTGAGGAACAACGTCCTCTGGTCAACACTGTACTGCGACGTCGGCTTGACGCTTGGGAAGAGACGGCAAGGACTGATGGGGGGCGCTACCTGGTTCGGGAGTTGGGCCGAGATCCAGCACAACTGCTGCGTACCCTGGCGCACCTCAAGGTCTTACAGGGTTATCCATCGGAGGTCGGCCACCGGGCTTTGCCAGACACGTTTCAACTACTACGCCCCCTAGAGCTCGACCTCTCTGCTCTACCCGTACAAGAATCAGAGGTCAGGACGTCCAGTGACCAGATCAGGGTCTACCTCACTAGGGCGATCAAGGAGGCTCCATCCAGGCAGCTTGTGGCTGCCCTTCTCGAACAAGTGAGTGGTTGCCTCGTTGCAGAGTATGAAGCTGTGGAGGAGTTGCTTCGTCACGATGACGTCTCGGTGGATACTGATCTGCTGAAATGGGTGAGGCGAGCTTTCGCTCCGATCCGAGACCGCCTGGCATCGCGTCTTGACAAGCTGGCCTTGCTGGTGGAGCCGCCACGACCTCCTGCGCCAGATTCGTCATGGGATGTCGACAACTGGCTTCACTGGGCACTAGATGATTACCTGCCCTACCGCTTCTGGTTAGAGGAAGTTGGGCGGCAAGACGAGGAGGTGTCCGAGTTCTCATCCCAGTACGCGGACTGGCTATATGGCAACTTCGGTAAGCTAGCTGGGAGCTACAAGAATCTCGTCTATCGTATCATCCCCAATTGCGCCGATCAAATTGCCGCCGACGACCCTGTCCTTTTGGTCGTCATAGACAACTTCAACTACAAGTTCTTCTCTGACTTCAGACAGTTCATGCGAGACCTAGCTTACTTCTGCGAAACGCCTGAGCCGTATCTATCCATGCTGCCGTCGGCTACCGAGGTGAGCAAGAAATGCCTGTCTGTCGGTCAGCCAACCCCCTTCATTGACAGCAGTTACCGAAGTGTCGTCGAAGGAACATGGTCCACGTTCTTCGCACCGCATAGCTTCCGCTATCTAGGCACCCCGGCGGCACTACAGGAAATCAAGAGTCTGGACGACGAGGTGTATTTCCTCAACTATCTGCCGATTGATCATGTACTTCACAGTGACGAGAAAGACGAGGGTATCCCCCACGCCGAGCAGGTGCGGCACCGTTTGCGCAATCTTGCCAAGCAGATCCATCATTTCGCACAACGCTTGCAGATCGAGCGCAAGCTCAAAGTCATCGTCTGCTCGGATCATGGTTCCACGCGCATACCCGCGGAGATGCCTAATATCATAGATAAGACCTTCTACTCCACGCGCGTGGAGGACAAGCACCACCGCTATGTTACGATATCCGACGAGGAGTTGGCGGATTTGCCAGACAACGCCAGGTTCCAGTGCTATTTTTTCGAGCGAGGCCGCTTCAACTTGCCTCGCAACTACCTCGCTGCTCGCGGATACTACCGCTTCCTCAAGACGGAGGAGACCTTCTACGTGCATGGCGGCTTGACGCCGGAAGAGACGATAGTCCCACTCGCGACATTCACCCATGTAGTGGTAACTCCCAGGGAACTGACCGTTCGGCTGCTTCATGATGAGTTCCGGTACGGCGTCAAGGCCACGATAGAACTAGAGATAACCAACCCGAACGAGTATGCGTGTACCGACCTGGAGACTGCAATCCTGACCCCGAAGGTAAGCTATGAGACAGCCCGGCTCAACGAGTTGTTTGCCCTAGATACGGAGCCCCTGAGCATGGAAGCTCGGTTCGCGCGGGCGACGCCCGATCCGAAGAGCCTGGATATCAGGATCTCCTACCGGTTTCTCGACCAACCGTGCGCCCAGCAGCTTGCTCTGCCGATCACCATGAAGTCCATGATGGAGATCACCGACCTGGATGAGCTACTAGGGGAGTAGAGGTGCTAGATGGAAACCTTTGAACAGAAGGCCCTTGATTACTATGGCGAGGTTATCATCAACAAGCACTTGATTCACGAGGCCGGCTTCGGTGCCCGAGCGATCCCAACGTACGTAGGCGAGTGGATCTTGTCTAACTTCGCCGACGAAGGAGAGCTTACTGGGGCAAGCCGTCAGAAGATCGCCGCTTTCTTGGGCAGGTTCCTACCGACCAAGGGGCAGAAAGACGAGATCAAGAACCGCTTGCTAAAGATGGAGACGGTCCGTCTCCTGGACGATTACAGCGTGTCCATCAATCTACACACCGGCGAGCGGTCCCTCCGTATCCCTCTGCTGGATATCAACGACGCCAAGGTAACTGGTCAGATTGTGGATGACAACGAATTACTGGTCACCAGTGGGGTGTGGGGCATCGGAGACCTCTTCTACGTACCACCTGAAGGCACAAGGGGTAAGGGTGCAGTGTGGATGCGCTCCCTCAGGCCCTTCCAGGTCAGCAGCGTTGATCTGGAATACTTCAGGGCGTGCCGACAGCATTTTACTCTTGAAGAGTGGCTGGACCTTATGGTGTCTACGATAGGCTTCAATCCGCGCTCCCAGACCCTGGTCCAGAAGATGGTTCTGATTACCCGTATCATCCCACTGGCAGAGCCCCGCGCAAACCTGGTAGAGTTGGCTCCCAAGGGCACGGGCAAGTCCTTTGTCTACGACAATCTCTCCCGCTACGCCCGAGTCCTGGCGGGCGGCAAGATCACCCCACCTGCATTGTTCCACAATCTCGCTACCCACACGCCCGGACTCATCACTCGATACGACGCAATCGTGCTCGATGAGGTCCAAAGCGTGCACGGCGACAGCGCGGGCGAGCTTGTAGCAGGCCTCAAGGTCTACCTGGAATCGGGACGCTACAGCCGCGGAAAGACCATGGGCACAGGCGAAGCTAGTTTCGTCATGTTGGGCAACACCACCATGGGGGAGGACAAACGCCCTGTCTACGAGGAGGTCGGGCTGTTCCGCGAGATCCCCAACTTCCTCCAAGAGACTGCGTTCATAGATCGTATCCACGGGATGATCGCCGGGTGGGAGATGGCCCGGGTCACCAAGGACACGCCATCCACGTCGCTGGGCTTCAAGGGCGACTTCTTCTCTGAGATCTTGCATGCCTTGCGAGGCGACGCACACTACGGGGAATACGTTCAGCAGGAAATGCAGTTGGTGGACTGCAAGGATCTTCGGGATCTCAAGGCCATCACCCGCCTCGCCTCCGGGTTCCTCAAGCTGCTCTTTCCTGATTTGAAACCCTCGCCGGAGGAATTCAAGAACTACTGCGTGAGGCCGGCGGTTGCCTTGCGGCAGCGGATCCGCGACGAGCTGCACAAGATGGACCCGGAGTACGAGAGGGTGCAAATCGGCGTCGCATGAGGCAGGGCAGAGCACCCGCAAGGCCATGACAGATGGAGAACGGATCCTGGCCCGCGGATATCTGCTGCCGGAAGACTAACGACGCGTGCGATGCATCAACGTGCCTCAATGGGCGTGGGCAGCGTGATCGCACAGACGAGAGGAGCAGACAAATGAAGGAAATCATGACGCGAGAGAAGCTCCGCAAAGCAGCCGAAGACCTTGGGCTTGCGGAGGAGGTTGATCGCGTACTACTCCTTGCGGAGCGTGTTCTGCAGCTGAAGTTAGAAGAGAAGCATACGGTCACCGTGGGCTTCCGACTCAGAGTCGGGGGCGCGTACAAGACCGTCTTTCGCATCGGGCCTGACTACGAGCAGACGGGGCGAGCCGGGATCACTTTTCCCTTTCACAGCTGGCCCGTCCCCGAGAATCGGATTCTTGAGGACTTGAGGCAACAGTTGCTGGCAACAGTGCCACCCCTTGACAAAGGCGGTGCGAAGTGGAGTGTGCGGCGGGAAATCACTCCGAGCAGCATCGACGATCTCATCGTTGCCATCTGCATCATCTGGAGAGAACTGAGGCGGGCTGACCGCTAGGAGGCCCACATGGCCATGACAGATACAGAACGTATCCTTGCCTATCTCCGTTCCGTCTCGCCCCGGGCAGCTACCAACGGCGAGATCCTGGAGGGCACGGGCATCGAAGGTCGCTACCAGGTGTACCAGCTGACCAAGGAGTTGATGGGCAAGGGCCGCATCCGCGGTGTGAAGCACGATCGCCAATGGTCCTTCTGGGTTGGTGAACCGGAGGGCCTCCCGGAGGCGATTCCGAGCCCCAAGCCACGTCCCGGGCTCAGCCCGCGCAAGTTCGAACAGTTGGCCCGGCGGCGGATGAGCGAGCACTACGATGAGACGCTGGAGCCCGGCTGGGTGGGGCAGGTTCACAAGCGATTCGACCTCGTGGCGCCGTATGGGCTCATCGTGGGCGACGCCATGCACCTCAGGAAGGTGAGCGGCACTCGCTGGGCTCCCGCCAAGGCTGCCGCCATCGCAGAGCGCGTCTGGCTCTTGGAGAAGTCTGGCGCTCCCGAAACCTTCCTCGTCTTCGGCAACGACCCGCAGGTACCTGTGATGTGGCTGGAGCGGTACGGCAACCTGGTCTCTGGGGTCACCTTCTTCTTCCTGAGCGATGATGGTGAGCTGGAGGAGCTGGTCAACCCGGTAGCAGTTGAAGAGGAGAGTTCCTGAGGAGGAGGAAAATGGACAAGAACAAGACTTTCCAGCCTGTCGATACGTTCTCATGGGAGGTCAACCGCGCGGAGCGAACCCAGCAGGCGCACCTGCTGGTGCCCCTTCTTGATCGGTCTGAGGGCCGCGCCTGGCTCCTGGAGCGGCTGAAGTGCCCTTGTACCCGTGAAGAAGCCCTGGCGGCAGAGGTATTCCACCTTTGCTTTCCTTTGAGGGACCTCTTCACCAAGGATTACTACCAGTGTCGGGGTACGTCCGATCTCGAAGATCAGTTCATCGCCTACTACAACAAGCTCTTCGACTTGCCCGAGGGTTTCGGCGTGGAAGAGGTCTGGCGCACAGCTCCAGGTGGTCAGATCCGCCATCCCGCGGCTGGTGGACGCGCCGGCTGGTACGAGGACTTTCTGAAGGAACGCGTTTCCAACAAACAACATCATCAAAAGGCCCGCGACGCACGCCGCATGCTCGGGACCGAGGCCGACGTGTTCATTCAGACCGCCAGCCACTTCGTGATCGTCGAGTGCAAGTACCGCAGCCAGTTTTCCATGGAGCAGTACAGGCGGCAGCAGATGACGGGGAAGACCTTGGCTAGCCGACTGGGCAGGGTGTTTCACTTCGGCATGGTCTGCGAAGACGACCGTGACCCAGCCTTCGCGAAGATCAAGGAACCCTACGTGACCTGGGATCAGGTGGAGACGAAGCTGGCTGAGATGTAAGCACTTGGACTGTGCTTCCGTCTGGCGTTGCCTCTTTCGACGGCCTCATGCTTCGATACACCCTCCGGGCATCCTTCGACTTGGCTCAGGACGCCGCTCAGCATGAGGCGAATGGCGCGGCCCGCCCAACCGGCTTCAGCCAGTTTCCCCTTTGTAGCGCGGGACTGAAGTCCCGTGCGCCGCGCGGCTCGCGCAGGGAGGAAATCAGGATAGCTGAACCAATAGGGGAAGCAAGATGAAGAAACCGAAGCCGGGGGGCACTTGGTTCTTCGTTGACGAATCCGGCGATGCCACGTTCTATGATCGGAGAGGGAACCTGATCGTAGGCCAGCCAGGATGTTCGCCGATCCTCATTCTGGGCTTGGTGGAGACCCAGGAACCCAACGCGCTCCGCCAAGCTATCTTGGCCCTCCAACAGGAAGTCGTCCGGGATCCTTATTTCCAGGACTTTCCGTCCATCACGAGGACAGCCGTCGCTTTTCACGCCAAGGACGACGTGCCCGAAATCCGCTACCGGTTCTTCAAACTACTGTCCACCCTCGACTTCCAGGCTCAATTCGTCGTTGCCCGCAAGATCGAGCGCGTGTTCCGCAACACTTTCAATGCCCAAGAGAACGCCCTCTATGATCACTTGGTCGCTCACTTGTTCCAGAACTTACTGCATCGTTACCAGCACAACTTCATCTACTTCGCGAAGCGCGGCTCGCGAGACCGCCAGGCACCGCTGTCCACGGCGATCCAGCGGGGCCTTGAACGGTTCGAGGAGAAGTGGGGCAGGGAAGTAACGACGACTTTCGAAGTGCGGGCCCAGACCCCCAAGGGTGAGCCAATCCTGAGCGTCGTTGACTACGTGAATTGGGCAGTCTATCGAGCCTTCACGAGAGGCGAAATGCGCTACTACCGCGCGGTGGAGGAAAAGGTGAGCCTCTTGGTGGACCTCTATGATGTGGAGAAGTATCCTCGCAACTGGTACAGTCGCCAGAACCCGTTCGATCCAACGAAAATCACCCCTCTGTAGCTAGACCCGGTTACCGGGCGCACGGCATGCAAAGCCGACTTTCACATACAGAGGAGTGACCTTCAACCTCTAATAGTATAGCACGTTTGTGAACACTTGTCAATAGCGCGTCCAGCGGAGCCACGTTCTTCCTCTTGAGCGATGACGGGGAACTGGAGGAGCTGGCCAACCCGCCTGGGCCAGCGCACAAGCCCCGGAACCCTTATCACTCCTCCGGCGTCTATAATGTGGAAGACACTGTGCAACGGACATAGGAGGAAAAACCATGTCTCGAAAACACTGTATCGGTACCGTCCTGGTGATTTTCGCCCTGGCACTGGTTGCCTGCCAGACTCCAGTCGTCGACCAGCCGACCGAGACGCCAGGGCCCGGTCTCCCCAACCCGGCCTCGGCTTTCTGCGAGGAGCAAGGTGGCACCATCGAGATTCGCGAGAGCGTGGACGGTCAGTACGGCGTCTGCGTCTTTGACGATGGCTCCGAGTGCGATGAGTGGGCCTTCTTTCGGGGAGAATGCAAGCCAGGCGACTATGACCTTGCACCAGCGCCAGTGCACGTGCCCTGGTACGTCAATGACCAGTATGGGTTCTCGCTGGACCCCTCTCGTGACTACGCCGTCGAAGGCTGGGAAAACCAGGTCCTCTTCAAGAAGCCGGGTTACTCTCTGGTCGTGGCCTACAAGTGGGCAGATGAAGAGCTCGAGCCATTCCGCACCGGGATGCCTGCCGGAGAATTCCAGGACGCTGGCACTGTGACGGTGCTGGGCGTGGAGCTACCCAGGCAGGTTCTGATCTACGAGGGCAAGGTCAAGAATGTGACCTACAGCCCCTTCCAGGTCGGCGACCTCCAGATCCAGGCCTGGCTCGACGCGGAGACGCCACAGGGCAGCGATTATGCTGAGGTTGACACCCCAATCGAGCTCCAGGACGAAGCCGATCAGATAATGGCCACTTTTGCCCTCACCTCGGGAGAGACGCCTGAGGTTGTTTTCCTCGCCGGCGAGTAGACGCCGGGCGATCCGGCCTGGTCGCCATGATCGGCTTACACCCGCGGCTGCGTGGAGTCCGACCGCCGCTCTGGCTCGCTCCGCGGCCAGGCCACCTCGGCCAACCGGCTTCAGCCGGTTTCCCTTTCTTAGCGCGGGACTTGAGTCCGGCGCTACCGCGCAGCGTGCCACAGTCCCCCCCGCCTTAATCCTACTCCCGCGGGAAAGGAGGCTGGTGCAGGGGCTGAGTCCGGCGCGGGTCCTGGCAAGGCTGCCGCGACAGCGGACCCACTTCCTTTTGAGCGAAGATGAGGAGTTGAAAGAGTTGGTCAATCCGGGAGCGGTTGGAGGGGAGAGTTCCTGAGGAGGAGGGAATCATGAAAGAGACAGTGAATCATAAGCTGCCAGCTACTACTTCTTGTAGACGTCGCCGCGAGGACCGATAGCATGCACCACCATTATCATCTGGTCGGGGTCCACCTCGTAGACAGCGCGCATCACGCCGATGCGAAGGCTGAACAGCCCATCCAGCTCACCCCGCAGCCTCTTGCCTCTCAGAGGATCGACTCTGGCCCTCTCCAGCGCCTCGAAGACGCGGGCTCGCATCGCTGGCGCAAGCCTCTCCAGGGTTCTGGCCGCGGCCCGGCCCAAAACGACCTCATACATGCAGCTTCGCCTTGAGTTCGTCCAGGGAGACGAATTCCTCCTTCCGGCCCTCGGCCCAGGCCTTGCGGGAGCGGCCTATGTCCTGAGCCATTTCCATGTCGCCAAGGATCTCTGCCGTCGCTTCCCATTCCTCTCTTTCGCGCAGGTAGGCAGCAAAATCAGCAAGGGCTTTGATCCTCTCCTCGGAAAGGGACTCCACCTCTTCCAGTAGCCTGTCCTTGTGGGCACCTGTCTTGACCATTGTCCACTACCTCCCTCGTCGATGCTTGTCGCTGCTAAGGCCGCTTCCTTCCACCCCACCGCGATGCCCCCCAGCAGCAACGCCGCCGCGCCCGCCTGGGGCGCTGTCTGATACGCTGCCAGTATGCTCCAGTGGCAAGTGTAGCCCGAGTCGTCGTGGTGCGCAACGTCCTTCCATCGGTTCGCGGCCACGCCTCGGGCAGCTCAACGAACCGGCTTCAGCCGGTTTCTCCTTTGTAGCGCGGGATGCATCCTGAGTAGACCGAAGGTCGTACCGAAGGACTAGTCCGGCGCTACTTGCCGCTGACCCAGCTCACCCTTCGATACACCCTCCGGGCACTCAGGATGATCTGGGAGGCGCGTGCCCGTGTCACCCCCTCCTCTTTTCCTTCCCCTCAAGGGGGAGTAGGTTAGCACACGATTCTGGCCCGCCGCTCCTTCGATACGCCCTTCGATATGGGCTTCGCCCTACTCAGGACTACTCGGGATGCGCCTTCTCGATTGGGCTCAGGAAACAATCTCTCCGCCAGGACACCCAAGTACATCTCACAGTCGCTTGCTATTCACGACATCACGGCTGTGGCGGCGGGCCGGCATCCGCAGGGATGGGCACGCCATCAGGAACGCTACGTAAATCGTCGCAGGAGATCCACTGGACATCCCGCCAGACATAGCCACGGTCGTTGAACGTCTCGATATCCTCGATCCAGCGTTTCTTGCCCTGATCAAGCAGGTAGATATGTGGACTGTCTGTGCATTTGAGCAAGATTGGAGCGGGCTGTTCGAACACTAGCTTTTGCACTGGGACAGGTAAGGCCTCGACCTTCCCCTGATCGATACCAAATAGCCAAGGAATGGCGAGGATCACCACCAGCGTCCAGACGGCATAGGCGATGGTTCCGGCACTGTAGGCTCGATGGAACGCGTGGAGCCACCGCCCCTCCTTGGGCCGCACCTGAAAGAGGAGCACGAGGAAGAGAAGACCGATGTTCACCACGTTCCAGCCGATGAAGGTCAGACGGTTGGGCGTGAGTCGGTCGAGGGCGGTACGGTGAAGGATGGCGGCCAGCGCATAGAGGCTGACAATCAAGGCCAGGGCCGCGACGGCAATGATCCCCAGTCGCAACCAACGCGCCAGGCGCGGAGAGAGTTCGGCCTGGCTCACCGGGGTCGCACCCACCAATAGCACAACCACGGCAAAGAGCATACCGTTGTAGATGATCAGCACGTCGCGCTTGTCGAAAGGCGCCCGGAAATTGAATGGGATAAAGGCCAGATAGGCGAGCAATACCAGCAAGGTAAAGGGCAGTATGATGCGCATCAGCAAGGCCACCAGCCTCGGCAAGCCTTGATCAAATGACTGCTCGGCAGGCGGCGCGGTTGGATTGTAGACCACGGCCGTGGCCAGCACCGGGATCAGTCCGAGTCCCCCGGCGATGAACAATCGCTGCAGCACCTCTGGAAGCTCAACATCGAGCGCAGCAAAAAGGCCAATGGTGATGGCGGTGAACAAGCCTAGGGCAACTACATACAATCCAGGCAGAATGAATACCTCCAGCGATTTGATAAGAAAGCTGAAGCGATTGGCTGGATCACGATGTCTAGCGACCAGGAACGCACCCACACCCGCCCAGGCCAGGAGCGGCAGATGCGCAGCCATCAGCGTGAGGTATTGCTCCTGGAATGGCATTGTGCCCGTTTGCGGGTAGGTGAAAAGCACATACGCGCCGGCGGAGAGCAGGAAAATCCCGATGAATGCGCTCAGACCCCAGCGCTTGCGGCCGGCGGCCGTGAGATAGATCAGCACGAGCACGGCGGAGATCGATGTGGCCAATATGAATACCAGGGGAACAAAGTATCTTTCAGCCCCCCGAAAGCCCTGTATGGTGATCACAAACCGATCGGCCGAGAGCCACCAGAACAACAAGGCGTTGGTGACTGCCAAGGGAATGACCCAGGCCCAGGCGACGACATAGCCTTTCGCCTGAGCAGCGGTGTATTTCAGCCGGTGGAACCAGGCAGCGTAGAGCAGATTTTCGGGTGCGTTCGTGTGGCTGTCGTCAATAGCTTGTCTGAAGGCGTCCGTTTCGCCAGCCTTGAGCGCCCCGTGATAAACCTGCTCCATTTGCTCCGCGTCTCCGGCAAGAGCGCTGACTGTGTCATGGTATGACATGGCGATTGCCTCCGATTCTCAATCTATGGTGTGTCGCGCCCCGAAATCTGTGGGCGCAGCAACGCTGATTATCGGCTCGGTCACTCCGTGGTTTGTGGGCGCCACAAGCATAAGTATCTAAGGTATTGCTCATTCTATCATATCGCCAGAGGTTTGTCAAGGCAGATCTCCAATCAACCCAGGGCTGTGGCAAAGTCGAGCTTCGCGATCAGCTTGCTCGCGGAGGATCTGGCGATCCCGACAGAGCGACGTGCCCGTTTCACCCCCTCCTCCGTCCTCCCCCATCAAGGGGAGGAGGTCAGCGCGGGACTGCGGCTAGGCTAGCCCTCCTCAGCCAGCTGCTCCAGGAAGACACGGACCGTGAGGATAGGGATCCCTTGGTACTCGCCCAGAGCCAGAAGGTGCGCATCGCCACTGACGATCACGTCCGCCTCAGCATCCGCCGCGCAGGCCAGCACCTTCTCGTCTGCTGGATCGGCCGGGATGACGCCTGTGACCTCGGCCTCGCCGGGCACGAGGAGGGAATCCTGCTCCAAGAGGCTGATCAGCTGCTCGACGTCCTCGTCGGTGAAGAGGTACTTGCGCCGAAGGCGGGGGTAGTTCAGTGTGGCTCGGACCTCAGTAATCAGGTCCGCCGAGGTGACCAGCAGGTACTGCCGTCGGCGCCATGCATCCACAACCCCTGCCGGCAAGCCAACCTTGACCAGCAGGCTGCTCACCAGCACGTTGGTGTCAAGGACCGCCTTCAGCATTGGTACCCCTAGCGGCAGCGATGGCCTCGGCTACGTCCTCTTCGACCTCTTCTGCGGAGAGTTCTGGCACGCGGCCGCGGATGCGGTCCAGCACCTGGAAGCGTTCCTCCCGGTCGGCGATCATACGTTCGTACATCTCCAGGGAGATCACGGCCACCATAGGACGGCCTGATCGTTCCACGATGACCACCTCCCCGCCGTAGTGCACGCTGCCCAGGAGGTCAGCGAACTTGTTACGTGCCTCTTTGGCCCCCATACGTACAACCATCATCCATCTCCTTCACCCAAGTCTAACATAAAGTTGGCAATATGTCAACTGTGTACATTGTGCTACCAGTGGCAACTTGACACTTCACCATCTGGGCTTCACCCCCTCCTCCGTCCGCCCCTCTGTCATTCCTCTCCCTGGATGGGAGGGGTTCAGGGGAGGGTAGAGACAAGCGCTGCATTCTCTCTCGCCCCCTCCTGGGCCCGGCAACGCGCGTCTCCTTCGACAGCCTCATGCTTCGATACACCCTTCGGGCACTCAGCATGAGCCCCCATTCCTCCTCGGTTGCGCAGGCAGACGCCGTAGGCTACAATCCCTCAAGCCTCACTGTTTCCACGTCGAAGCGGGAAGGGGGAAGGAAGAATGAGATCCTCGCCATTGCGCTATCTGGGCCTGATGTTCGTGGTGCTCCTCCTGGCGGGCGGTATGCTCGCTTGCGATATCGGCGGCGGTGGTGCTCCCTCCGAGCCCACTATCATGATCACCGCTCCCTCCAGCGGCTCTGAGTTCCAGGTGGGGGACAAGATCAGCATTCTCTCCTCGGCCAGCGATGCCAAGGGTGTGACCAGGGTGGAGCTATACGTGGACGGCGTCATCTATCGCACCGACCCCAGCCCCACCCCCGGCGGCGGCAAAGAACTGACCATGTACCAGGAATGGATCGCCGAGGACCCGGGCACCCACACCCTCTCTGTGATCGCGGTAAACGTGGACGGCCTGGAAAGCGACCCCTGGGCGGTGACCATAAGGGTGGCCGGGGACGCTGCCGTTCCTGCCTCCTCTCCCACGGTTGAGGTAGGCCCCCCTCCCACGCCGGACCCGGGCGAACCCCCCACGGTAACCCCGACCGTCGAGGCGCCTCCACCAACCGCCACGGTCCCTCCGCCTCCTCCCACTCCCACTGTCGACCCTAACGCTCCAGTCATCAAGTTCTTCCAGGCCAATGGCGAGGACGAGACTTACATCGCCGCTCCCGGCGAGAGTGTGATCCTGACCTGGGACTGGGAACGGGTGGACGCGGGGTACCTGGACCCAGGCAACGTGGCCCTGGCCTGCCCCACCATGCCCTGCAGCTTCGTCGTGGTCCCGGATGGCACCACCACCTACACTCTCAAGGCCATCAACTCCTCGGCCACGACCAAGGAGTCGGTGACGGTCAAGATCGAGTAACTCTGGGTTTCACCCCCTCCTTTTTCCTCCCCCTTGTCATTCCCCTCCCTGGATGGGAGGGGTTCAGGGGAGGGTGGAGACAAGCGCTCCATTCTCTCTCGCCCTCTCCTCGGCCCTGCAATGCGCGCCTCCTTCAATGGGCTCTTGCTTCGATACACCCTCCGAGCATCCTTCGATAGACTCAGTACACGGCTCACCCTTCGATACACCCTCCGGGCATCCTTCGACTTGGCTCAGGACGCCGCTCAGGATGAGCCGCTGGCGTGGGGCACGGTTGCGCCTGCAAGCGCCGTGGGCTAGAATGCTTCCAGGCTCGTTGGCAGCATACCGAAGCGCGAAGGGGGACGGAAGAATGAGATCCTCGCCACTGCGTTATCTGCGTCTGCTGTTCGTCGTGCTCCCGTTGATGGGCGGATTACTCGGCTGCGACGCCATCGGCGGCCCCTCCAAGCCCACCATCGTCATCACCGCCCCCACCAACGGCGCAGAATTCCAGGTGGGGGATGAAGTGAGTGTCCTCTCCTCAGCCAACGACGCCAAGGGCGTGATCAGGGTGGAGCTGTACGTGGATGGAGTTCTCTATCGCACGGACCCCGGTGGCGGGAGCGGCCTGGCCATGTTCCAGACCTGGCTGGCCGAGGGCCCTGGCATTCACACCCTCTCGGTCGTCGCCATCAATGAGGACGGGGTGGGGAGTAAGCCCTGGGCGGTGACAGTACGCGTGGTGGACGATGGTCTCAGCCCTTCGCCCTCTCCCACCACGGACGAAGCGCCGCCACCCACGGCGACCACGGCGGTCCCCCCACCGCCCGGCACAGCTACAACGCCACCTCCCACGCCCACGCAGCCTCCAGGCTCCTCCGACGCCCCCCTGATCACCTACTTCCGGGCCAATGGCGCCGAGGGGAGCATCACCGTGGATGCCGGCACTACGGTGACCCTGAGCTGGGAATGGGAACGAGTGTCCGAAGGGCATCTGGATCCAGGCAACGTGGGCCTGGCCTGCCCCACCATGCCCTGCACGCGCAACGTCTCCCCGGGTTCCACCACCACCTACACCCTCAGAGCCATCAACTCGTCGGGCACCGCCGAGGCCTCGGTAACGGTCGAGGTCAGGGCAGGGTCAGGTGGTAGCGGGCCAGACCTTGTCGTCGACAACCTGGTGGTCACGCCCTCTGAAGTCGAGTACGGCACCTCCATGGAGGTATCTGTCGGCGTGATGAACGTCGGTGACATGCCTTCCGGCCCTTACGCCGTGCTTTGGCAATGGGGGCGCGAGGCCGGCGAGGTCTGCGAGTGGGAGCAGCCATCCCTCCCTGCCAGGAACGGCGGGACTCTCCGCTGCACGGTGGACGAGGTGGTAGGGGTCGCCCAGCCCACGGTAGCCACCGTGGACTCGCGCGGCCAGGTGGACGAGAGCAACGAGGACAACAACAGCAAGGAACTCACCATTCGCGTCTACTACCCGATGGGCGATCCACCTGATCTTTACATCAGCGAGATTAGAATAGAACCCGCCGAGCCCGTGCAGGGGTCGTCAGCCATGGTGGGGGTGCGCATCCATAACGGAGGAGATGCTGAGGCCACGGACTTCAATGTGAGATGGAGATCGGCCGAGCCCAGCGGCGGGTGTGACTGGCACGTGGCTTCCCTTGCCCCTGGGGCCTCCAGTTGGCAGCAGTGCGAGTATACCTATACTGGACGCGGCCACTTCAACACTTCGGCCATAGTTGATGTGGATGGCGACGTCGCCGAGGCCGACGAAGACAACAACGAGGAGCGGCTGGCCATCGACGTGGTGCATCCCTAGGCACCGGCGCCAGCCGCCCAGGCAGCAAAGCTGCAATGTGCCCCCATGCCCTCTGTCACGGTGGGCACATCCTCGTATTGGGGGACTGTGGGCGAAGTGGCGAGCATCGACGCCGTAAGATACAATCACTCAGATCGAAGCACTTCCCCACGGATGACGGAAGGAGGGTAGGAAGAATGAGCACCCCAAGATTGCGCAAGTTGGCTCTTCTGCTGATCGTGACGCTCGTGGTGAGCAGCATGCTGGCCTGTAGTATTGGAGGAGAGCCAGCCAAGCCCACCATCACCATCACCGCCCCCACCAGCGACGCCCAGTTCGAGGAAGGTGAAGAGGTCAACGTCCTCTCCTCGGCCAACGACGCCAAGGGCATTGTGAGAGTGGAGCTGTACGTAGACACCGCTCTCTATCGCACGGATTCCAGCCCTGACCCTGAGGGAGAGAAGTCCCTGGCCATGGTCCAGACCTGGACGGCCACCGATCCCGGCATGCACACCCTCTCCGTGACCGCCTACAACGTGGACGGAGAGGCGAGCGACCCATGGGCCGTGACTATCGAGGTCGTGGAAGAGGGTGGAGTTGTGACCCCGCCCACGCCGACCACGTCGACCGCTCCGCCGCCAGCGGCGACTAACACCCCACCGCCTCCACCGCCCCCGACGCCGACTGAGGCCACTGGCCCGTCTGATGCTCCGGCCATCACCTACTTCCGGGCCAACGGCTCCGACGGCAGCATCACCGTGGATGCCGGCACCACCGTGACATTGAGCTGGGAATGGGAGCGGGTGGAGGAGGGCTTCCTGGATCCGGGCAATATGGCCATGGCCTGCCCCGCCATGCCCTGCACCTACGATGTCGCACCGGACACCACAACCACCTACACCCTCAGGGCGGTCAACTCCCTGGGCACCATCGAGGCCCACGTCACCGTGCAAATCGAGGAGGTGGAGCCTCTGCCCGACCTGGTCCTCGAGCAGTTGTACGTGAACCCTCCAAACCCCCCGGCGGGCGCTTCCGTCGAGGTCAGCATTGTCGTGGCCAACCACGGCGACGCACCTTCGCCAGCATACACCGTGGTCTGGAGGTACGGTAGCGCGGGGCCCGACTACTGCGAGTGGAATCAGGGGCCGCTGCCCCCTGCGAACGGGGGAACCCTGCACTGCACGGTGGAGATGTTTGAATCCTTCACCACCGTCGCTGAGGTCGATTGGGAAGGCAACATAGATGAGAGCGACGAGGACAACAACCGCATGACCCTCCACGTCGACGTCGTTACGGAACCTCTGGCCGAGCTGTACATCAGCGAAATCAGAGTCCAGCCGACCTCGCCCCAGCAGGGGACAGCGGCCATAGTCGGGTGCCGCATTCACAACGGAGGCACCGTCGACGCCAGCGGATTCAAGCTGATCTGGTATGCGGCGGGGCCGACCATCGGCTGCACGTGGGACGGTCTTACTCTTGCCGCGGGTGCCGCCCGTTGGGAGCAATGCAATTTCACCTACAGCGGCTGGAACCCCAACTACACCACCACCTGTATCGTGGACGTGGACGGTGCCGTGGACGAGATTGACGAAGACAACAACGAACTGATCCTGATGGTCAACGTCCGGCCCGACTAGAACGGCCGCCCCGGCGCTTGACAAGCTGCTCTGGATGTGCCCTCCGTCGGCATGATGGCGGGCACATCCTTTCGACCTCTGCTGCTCCGTCGTCTCTGTTTTGGCTGTCGGCAGGCAGGCTTGACCGTCACCTCTCCGGCCCAGAGTGCCAGAAGGAGGGTTGTGCCATGTGCGAGTACTGTATCGAGCACGGCGAGGGCCAGAAATGGTACCTCCAGATGAAGAACTACGCTGAGGATTTGCTGCACGAGGAGCTTTCCCCATCTCAGAAGGGGCAGGCCAACACCGAGACGCGCCTGGAGTGGAACCAACGCTTCTTCCAGAACTTCGTTTCGCCTGCCATCGGCGGGCTGCCGGCCGCACAGAACTACATGACCGGCGCCTCGGCGGACGCTCCTCCACGAGCACCCCAGATGACCGAAGACGAAATCGTTGCCCAGCGGAAGGTAGTTCATTTCGGCCAGGTCTTGCCCCTGGAGGACGCGGAACAGGTGCTGGATCTAGTGGACTCCATCACCAGGTTGCCCTGCGGCTGCCGGTTCCTCTCCATCGGCAAGACCGACAAGCGGTACTGCATCGGGCTGGGCATGGACAAATGGGGCATCCTGGGCAAGTACCCCGATGCAGCGTCATCGCTGGAGGTGCTGGATAGGGAGGAAGCCAAGAGCATCATCCAGGAGTACGACGAGGAGGGGCTGGTGCACACCATCTGGACCGGAATGGCACCCTACACCGTCGGCCTCTGCAACTGCGATCGCGATTGTATGGCCTACAAGGGGTTCATCGAGAAGGGAGGCCCGGCCAGTTTCTTCCGCGGGGAGTACGTCGCCCAGGTGGATCATGATCTCTGCACCGGATGCAAGTCCTGTTTGACCCAGTGCCAGTTCGGGGCTCAGTTCTACTCCTCAGCGCTAGAGAGGGTGTACATCGATCCCCAACGGTGCTTCGGATGCGGATTGTGCAGGGCCGCCTGCCCGCAAGACGCCATCGAGCTTCTGCCCAGGGAGAGGCTCCCCGAGGTTGCCGAACTGTGGCTCTAGGCCTTCGTCTTGGCGTCTTCGTATCTCCAGTCCGCGAACAGTGCCCACAGACGACGTGTTCTGAGTATGTAGCGCGTCCTTGCAGTCGCGCTTGAAAAGGCTGAGGGTATCATGATCTCTGCACAGGAAATCATCGAGTTGTTGGGAATGCAGCCCCTCCGCGTGGAGGGAGGGTACTTCGCCGAGACCTACAAGTGCCAGGAGCTGATCCCCAAGAAGGCTCTGCCCCGCAGGTACGGCTCCGCGAGGTCCTACGGCACGGCCATCTTCTACCTGCTCACGCCTGACACGGTCTCCGCTCTCCATAGGCTGGAGTCTGATGAGATCTTCCATTTCTACCTGGGAGATCCCGTGACCATGCTCCATCTGCACCCCGACGGATCGACCAACGTGGTGACGCTGGGCCAGGACATCAGGAGCGGCCAACAGCTACAGGTCGTGGTCCCCAGGGGAACGTGGCAGGGCTCCCTTCTCAACGAAGGCGGGGAATTCGCCCTCCTGGGTTGCACCGTGGCGCCGGGCTTCGAGTACTCCGACTACGAGGCCGGTTCCAGAGGCGACCTGCTCAAGGAGTACCCCGAGCAGGAAGACCTCATAGCGCGGCTCACCCCGCGCTAGACAGAAGGCGGCCGCGGACCCAGCCGCCGCTCTCATGCCCTGGGTTACCAGCCCAGGTGACTGAACAAGAAGAGCGGTGCAGACTCTGGCGCACCTCTCCCTGCACGACTACCGCAGCTCCCTGAGCGCATGATTCTAGACACTCATGCCCAGATACAGTATACTTACGAATCAGGGACCCCCCATCAAGGAAAGGACAGGCAGCTTGTGGATGCCCCAACGACAGATCACGAATTACTGGCAGCGCTACAGGTGGCGCGGGAGAAGAACCCAGAACTGGCGCAAACCCTGGACCTGCATGCGGAGGTGATCGGCGCACGATCCAAGGTCGAGGCCAACCCTCCGGATCTCAAGGCAGACAAACAAGAGGTCGCCAACCTTGTGGACGAGCGGGCGCCTCTGATCGAGCGATGGCAACTGGAGTGGGATCCAGATGCCTTCGCTGCTCTCGCTACCCAGATCTGCGATATCGGAGCCCGCCACAGATCGGAACTGGCGCCGAGCTTCGACGAGGTGCGCTCTCTCCTCACAGGCGATTCCCGAAAAAGCCTCGACATCGTATCCGCCTATCTGAAAGAAGGCAAAGTGGGCCTTCCTGACCTGGCTGACGAGACCCGCGAAGTCCTCTCCTTTGTGCTCATCCACTCCCTGCACCCCTTCTTCCGAGCCTACGCCTCCGTCCTCACCCCCCTCATAGAGGACCAGAAATGGTATCAGCGCCTGTGCCCCATATGCGGCGACGAACCCGACTTCGCCTATCTCGAAGAAAAGGTGGGAGGCCTTCGTGTGCTGTGCTCCCGCTGCGACACCTTATGGACATTCAAGCGCGGGGAGTGCACCTTCTGCGCCAACGCCAACAACGAGACCTTCGCCTACTACCTCAGCGACGACAACGTATATCGCCTCTACGTGTGTGACAACTGCCAACGCTACCTCAAAGTGATGGACGGCAGAGAGACGTCCCTCAAACCCGTGCTGTCCCTGCAACGCATCATCACCATAGGAATGGATCTCTCAGCGCGTCAAGAGGGGTACCAATAGGATCGACCGGTCCGTGGACGGCAAGACCACCGACACCGTAGACTACATCCGGTATGAGGGAGACGGCAGCAGGCCCATGGAGCGGCCTGTGGTGCGGGAAGTCCCCTGGACTATCCACGTCGATGGCCAGGAACTGGTAACCCTCTTCTGCACGCCCAGCAAGCTGAACTTCCTGGTGCTGGGCTTCCTCGCCGCTGAGGGAGTGATCGAGAGCCTTGACGATGTACTGCTCTTGGAAACGTGCGAGGATCAAGAGGGCGTCATCGACGTCAAGCTCAACGGACGCGAGCTGCCTACTACCGGCCGTCCTATTCTCCTCTCAGGTTGTGGGCGCGGCATCACCTTCGACGACCTCTCCGCAAACTACTCGCCCATAGAATGCTCCCTACAAGTCTCGGTGAAGCAGATATCCCAACTGATGCGCCAGCTTCGCCTTTCGTCGCCGACCCACCTGGCCGCCGGCGGGACCCACGCCTCGGCCCTCGCCGACGGCGACCAGGTGCTGGTGGTGGCCGAGGATGTGGGAAGGCACAACACCCTGGACAAGATCAGAGGCGAGTGCCTGTTCCATGGTATCCCTACCAAGGACCGCATCCTTCTCACCACAGGACGTATCTCCTCGGAAATGGTGAGCAAGGCCGTCAAGATGGAGGTGCCCATCGTCGCTTCGCGCAGTACCCCCACGCACCTGGCGGTCAAGCTCGCTCGCGACTGGCAGATGACCGTCGTCGGCTATGTCCGCGGCGGCAAGATGAACGTCTACAGCAGGCCAGATCGGGTATCCACCCACTAAGCCCCGCCTCATCATCGTCGACTCAGCCATATCTGTGAACTCTCCCGCTTGACAACTAGCAAGACACCCTGTATAATTGCTACAAAGTACGAGGGGATATTATCAGAGAGTTCATTGAGATGAGACCCGTCGACGAGCTTTGCGAGGCCTTACGGGAGCAGGGATTGAAGGTGACGCCCCAGCGGCGTCTGATCTTCGAGGCTCTGCGCGATAGCCCTAACCATCCATCGGCTGAGGATGTCTATCACCTTGTGAGAGACGTGATGCCCGACATGTCGCTGGCCACAGTGTACCATACCCTCGACCATCTGGTGACCATGGGTGAGCTGGTTCAACTCGACCTGGGAGAGGGCAAGAGCCGATACGATACTTACACCAACGGACACTTCCATCTCGTGTGTCAGGGCTGTCGGGAAGTGCTGGACATCGCGGGCGACCCCGACTGTGCTGATCTAATGCCCACAGAAACTAGCGGGTATCAGATCGACCGTTGCGAAGTAGTGTTTTACGGACACTGCCCTGACTGTCAGGCGTAGTGTCTGAAGATGAGAAGGGGATAGCCCCCTGCAGAAACTGGAAGAGAAAGGAGATCACAATGGACAAATGGGAATGCTTGGCATGCGGATACATCTATGATCCCGCTGTGGGAGATCCCGACAATGGTGTCCCCGCCGGTACGCGCTTCGAGGACCTGCCCTACGACTGGGTGTGCCCCGAGTGCGGCGCTGACAAGGCCATGTTCGAGAAGCTGGACGAATAGGCATGAAGCCCATACAGATCAAGGAGGGCATCCACTGGATCGGGGCGCTGGATCCTGATCTGCGGCTATTCGATATCCTGTTCGTCACCGAGAAGGGCACCACCTACAACTCCTACCTCGTAAGAGGCGAGAAGACCGCCGTCGTGGACACGTCCAAGGGACGGTGTTACGACCAGTTTTTCGCCAACGTCACCTCTCTCGTCGCGCCAGAGGATGTTGACTACATCATCTGCAATCACATGGAGCCTGACCATTCGGGCGCCCTCGCTGCGTTCCTCAAAGAGGCGAAGAACGCCCAGGTGGTGGTCTCCAGAACCGGCGAGCACTACGTCCGCAATATCCTCAACACGGACGTGGCGCCCCTGAAGATGGGCGACGGCGACGTCCTCGATCTGGGAGGAAAGACGTTGCGCTTCATCTCCGCACCCTTTCTCCACTGGCCCGACACGATGTTCACCTACGCTGTAGAGGACAAGGTGCTCTTCCCCTGTGACGTCTTTGGCAGCCACTTCTGCGATGAGCGGATGTTCGATGACCTGCTGGGCGACTTCAGCGACCAGTTCGAGTACTACTTCCGGGGCATCATGGGACCGTTCAAGGACAAGGTGTTGCAGGCGATAGACAAGATCAGGGACCTGGAGATAGAGGTCATCGCCCCATCCCACGGCCCCCTTCTGCGCAGCGATCCCTGGAAGGTCGTAAAGCAGTACGCCGAGTGGAGCACTCTGCCGGCCACCGCCGCCAAGACGGCTCTCATCTTCTACGCCAGCGCCCATGGCAACACCAAAATGATGGCAGAGGAGATAGCGAAGGGCGCCGCCATCGAGGGAGTCGAGGTCCAGTCATTCGACTTGACTGAGACAAGCCCAGCCGATGTCTTGGACCGCATCGAGACGGCGCGGGCGGTGATCATCGGCTCGCCCACCGTGAACGGCGACGCGGTCAAGCCCGTCTGGGACCTGCTGTCGAGTTTGCCTACCATCAAGTTGCGGGGCAAGGTGGGCGCCGCCTTTGGCTCCTACGGCTGGAGCGGGGAGGCGGTGGGCATGATAGAGGACAGGCTGAAGAGTCTCAAGTTCAAGGTGCCCGAGCCTGGCGTGCGATTCACATTGGTGCCAACGGCTGAGGAACTCAAGAGTTGTCAAGAGTTCGGCGTTAGAATAGCTGAGAGCCTATAGCAGGTGAAGTTCGTCATCGCCGGCAACGGGATCGCGGCGATCACGGCAGCCCGTACGATAGTCGCTGCGAATCCTACTGCGGAAGCAGAGATCTACACGGATGAGCCATACCCTTCATATCTGCGGCCCAGGCTCATCCAGTTCCTGGCGGGAGCCTTGGAACAGAAAGATCTCTATCTCCACTCGCCTGACTGGTACGCCCAGAGGGGCATAACTGTCCATCTGGAGACGGCGGTGACGGAGCTCGACGCCGCAGCCCGGCGTGTCGTGGTGGAGAATGGCAAGGAAGTATCCTACGACCGTCTTCTTTTGGCGGTGGGAAGCAGGCCTTTCCAGCCATCCCTGGAAGGCATGGACCAGGAAGGGTTCTTCACCTTGCGGACCATTGACGATGCGCTGGCCATCAGAAGACGCGCAGATAGATGCCTTGCGGTGGGACAGAGAGAAGCGGTGGTCATCGGTGGCGGTCTTCTGGGCCTGGAATGCGCCAACGCCCTGGCCACCCTCGGCTTGAAATTGACCGTCCTCGAGCACGACCCGTGGCTGCTGCCCAAGCAGGTGGACGAACAGGGCGCTGCGGTGCTCGAGAAACTACTGGAGCAGCGGGGCATTCGGTGTCTATCCAAAGCGGCGTCTAAGGGCATTCTGGCCGACAGCGACGGCGTCTCCGCTGTGGAGCTAGAGGACGGACGCCTGGTGAGCGGTCACCTGGTCTTGTGCAGCGCGGGCGTGAGGCCCAACGCGGACCTGGCGAGGGCTGCGGGATTGGCCGTCGGGCGCGGCGTCTTGGTGGACAGCGAGATGCGGACCAGCGAAGACCACGTGTATGCCGCCGGTGACGTGACTGAGTACAATGGGGAGACACTGTGCATCATCCCCGTCGCGATTGAGCAGGCCAGGGTCGCCGCAGCCAATATGGTGAGCCCTGGCTCCGAAGCCTATTATGGCACCGTGCCCTCAACCACCTTGAAGGTGGCTGGTATCGACCTGACTTCGATGGGCATGATCAGTGCTGAAGAGGACGGCTTCCAGGAGTTGAGGAAAGCGGACCCGACGAAAGGTATGTATCAGAAGCTCGTTCTACACGATGGCCGCATCGTGGGCGCCATTCTCATGGGGGCCAAGGAGCGGGTGCCAATGGTATCCAGACTGATCAAAGAAGGCCCCGACGTCTCGCGCTACGCTGATCGCCTGCTGGATGACCAGTTTGACCTAGCGGAAGCACTGCAATAGGAAGGAGGCCCAGTTCAACACATGAGGAAGATGACTGAAGCCAATCTACAGGCAGCATTCTCGGGCGAGAGCCAGGCCCACATGAAGTACCTCGTCTTCGCCGACAAGGCAGAAAAGGACGGGCATGCCAACGTGGCCAGGCTCTTCAGGGCCGTCGCTTACGCCGAGCAGATGCACGCCACCAACCATTTCAAGACTCTGGACGGCATAGATACCACGGCCGCCAACTTGCAGACAGCCATCGACGGCGAGACGTACGAGGTGGAGGAGATGTATCCCGCCTTCAGAGCTGTGGCCGAGTTGCAGGGTGAAAAGGGGGCCGTACGCTCCACCACCTGGGCCTTGGAGGCGGAGAAGGTCCACGCCAAACTGTACGGCGAGGCCAAGGCCGCTGTGGAGGGTGGCGCCGATGTTGAGATCGGCGAGATCCACATCTGCGAGCTTTGCGGCTGGACAGGAATCGGGGAGAAGCCAGACAGATGCCCCATCTGCGGAGCGAAGGCCGCCAGGATCCGGACCTTCTGAAAACCGATCGCCGTCCACCTCAGGAGTATGCAGGAGGATGATACACATGAGCCTCGAGGGAAAGCGCGTAGCAGTTCTGGCTGAAGACTATTACCAGGAATTGGAGCTCTGGTATCCGGCGCTGCGCCTGCGAGAGGCAGGGGCCGAGGTCGTCATCGTGGGCACCGGCAGCTCCGATAGCTACACCAGCAAGCACGGCTATCCGGTGACCGTGGATGCGGCGATCGACGAGGTACAGCCCTCTGACTTCGACGCGCTCGTCATCCCTGGGGGATATGCACCCGATAGGTTGCGCCGCTACCCGGCAGTCAACAGCTTGGCGCGCGAGCTGTGTCTTGGAGGCAAGGTCGTCGCTTCCATTTGCCACGGAGCATGGGTGCTGGTCTCCGCCGACGTCTTGCGCGGCCGGACCGCCACTTGCTTCAGCGGCATCAAGGACGACGTGATCAACGCTGGAGCCAACTATGTCGACCAGGAGGTGGTTCGGGACGGCAATCTGATCACCTCGCGCGAACCGGACGACCTGCCCGCATTCTGTCGGGAGATCATCGCAGCCCTGGAAGAGAAACCTTGAGGAAATGCTATGGGAGATGAATCTACAGACATCAAGCAGAAACTCCTGGACGTCCTGGATGAAGCGATAGAGCATGAGCAACTCGCGCAGCAGCGGTACGCTCTAGGAGCCAGTCTGACCACCGACCCGGCGGTTAAGGAGATGTTCCTGCAACTCGTGGAGGACGAGATGGGTCACGAGAGAGCGCTGCGGGACAGGCAACAATCTCTCAGGGAGGGCCCCGAGGCGTAAGGGGCCGGTAGATCCGTCATATAGCGTTCAATCCACTGTTGGGATAAGGATAGCTGAGAACGCAAGCGAAAGAACGGAAGGGAGTAGAACATGGCAGACGAATTCTCGTTGAGCGATATGAACCGCGCCGATCCGGCAAACATGACCGATATGATGCGCAAGCACACGCCGGTCATCGAGGCCCCTGGCAACGTCAATTCCGGTGAGCCATTCGCGGTCAAGGTCAAGGTGGGCGGCATTGACGGGGTTGGTCATCCCAACGTCCTGGGCCACTGGATCAACTGGGTGGCTCTGTATGCGGGAGATCGGCTGCTGGCCCGCGTCGAGTTCGAGCCGGCGGTCTCGCAGCCTCAGACTACCCTGAGTATCGCGCTCGAGGAGTCCACGACCCTGCGTGCGGAGTCCTTCTGCAACATGCATGGAGTGTGGCAGGCCACCAAAAGGATAGGCGTCTGATAGGAACGGGAAGGCCGTTCCCAGTGATGGGTGAGGGACTCTTGGTGTCGTGCCCCGCCCAAGTCTGGGTTGCCCGGCCCCAATGCTGAGATAGAAGAGGGAAGAGCAGAAGCGTCAGGCGCTGAATCCGTGACGCAGCACCACACTGAGCTTTGCCCCGAACCGGGGGCGATCGATCAAGCAAAGGAGATGAAATGAGCGCGCAAGAGCCTACGAAGGTCATCGCCATGCTCAATGAGGACATCACAGGGGAGCACGCAGCCATCGTCCAGTATCTCCGGCATGCGTACGCCATGGAGGAAGGCGAGCTGGCCTGCGAGATCGAGGCCATCGCCAGGGATGAAATGCGCCACCTGGACTGGCTGGCGGAAACCGTAGCGGAGCTAGGGGGCGAGCCCGATCTGGAGAGAGGCCAGATGACCATCGGCGGGGACAGCATCTCCGAATGGATGCAGCGCGACGTGGGCCTGGAGAAAGACGCCATAGCCCTCTATGAGCGGCACATTGAGGCCATCGAAGACCGAAAGATCACGCGGCTCCTGCGACGCATCGTCTCCGATGAGGTGGCCCACCGTCACGACTTCGAGCACTTCGTGGAGAAGTCGAAGAAGAAAGCCATGGAGCCCATCGCCCCACTGGAAGCTCCCGTGGGGAAACCCAGCAAGCTTGGAGATATGCTCAACTGGGGCATCCGCCACGAATACACGGTTATCCTGCAGTACCTATACCACTCCTTCATGACGCCTGACGAGGAGGTCAGCGAGCAGATGGATGACCAGGCCATCAACGAGATGCAGCATCTTGGATGGCTGGCCGAGGAATTGACGGAGTCTGGCGGCGTGCCGGATATCGAGGACACAGGCGTGGATCGCTCCAAGGATACCGCAGATATGCTACGCGCCGATATCGCGGTGGAGCGCAAGGTGACCAAGGAGTACACCCGTCAGATAGATGAGGTGGACGATCCCGACCTGAAGAGACTCATCGCCCGTATCCGCGACAACGAGATCTACCACGACGAACTGTTCAGCGATCTGCTGGACGAGATAAGCGAGTAGAGAGCGATGCGACTGAAAGTGCTGGGGCTGGCGAGCAGCCCGCGCCGCCACGGCAACACCGAGTTGCTGCTGGATCAGGTGCTTGCGGGTGCGGCCAGCAAAGGTGCACAGACCGAGAAGGTCGTGCTTTGCACCATGACGATGGATCCGTGCGATGAATGTGAAGCCTGCTACGAGACGGGCAGATGCGTCATACAGGATGACTACCAGTTGCTCTACCCCAAGTTGATCAAGGCCGAGAGGGTCGTACTTGCCGCTCCCATCTTCTTCATGGGTCTGCCCGCACAGGCGAAGGCCTTCATCGACCGCTGCCAGTGTTTCTGGGCGCGGAAGTACGTGCTGCAGGATCCCCTACCTGCAACCGACACCGGGGAGCAGCGCCAGGGCTATCTCGTCTCCACAGCAGGCGGTCCCGAGACCAGCTTCCAGTGCGCGGCCAGGAGCTTGAAGGCCTTCCTTGACGCCCTCGATGGCACGTATGGAGGCGAGTTGACGTTCCGTGGAGTGGATGAGAAGGCAGCCATCCTGAACCACCCCTCGGCCCTTGAGGAGGCCCTGGCTTTGGGCAAGGCCATCGCCAGTCCAGGAGGGAAGTGATATTGACTCGCTTGATCGTCGTCTACGAGTCGAACACGGGAAACACGCGGAAGATGGCGAAGGCGGTGGCCCAGGGCGCCCGCGAGGTCTCCGAGGTGGAGGTCGTGCTGGCCGACGTCGGACAGGCCAGCGAGGCGCAACTCTCTGAGATGGACGGTATCATCCTTGGCGCCCCTACCAGAAACACCAAGATCCCACCTGCGATGAGTCAGTTCTTAGACCGCATGAAGCAGGTACCAGTCCGCGGAAAGCTGGGGGCGGTATTCGGCTCCTATGGATGGAGCGGCGAGGCGGTGGGCCTCCTGCGGTCAGCCTTGGTTGCTCAAGGCGTCCGAGTACCGGGCGTGGGGGTCCGCGCCAAGAGAACGCCAGACGCCCAGGCCCTGAAGCAGTGCGAGGACCTGGGTAGATCCGTGGCCCAGCGCCTGGTCAAAGAAGCGAGTTGAAGGTCAGACCGCTTCCCTTCGAGCATGCATTGCGGTATCTGCCGGCATGTGGCAACCATCGAGCCGGCACGCCGACGAGGATGGCGGGATGTCCAACCGAGCCGTAGAGAGTGATGCTTCATCTCCTCTGGCAACAGGCCCGGACACCCAAGGAGTTGATGAAGCTGAGACCCACGAAGAGTTTGGTGAACTGGCCAAGTTCACCGTTGCGGGTTTCGCCAGTGGCCTTGCCTTGGGGGTCCTGCTGGACTCCTTGGGCTTTCAACTCAGTGCCGTAGGCCAGTGGCTGGTGCGCACCCTCTCGGGGGAGGGGGAGAGCATCTTCGAGGGTATCTATGCCCTACGCCAAAGGCTTCGTGGTGCAAAACGCTCGATGGCGGAGGCCTACGGTTGGGGAAAGCTGCTCGGGATGACGGCACCGTGGATAGTGGACTGGGGCAGCCGTGTTTTGGGTATAGACGTATACGGAGTGCAGGGGTTCTACATTCCGTTCTTCTATTCCATGAGCGATCAGGTCGGAGCAAACGTTTCGGGGCTCCTCTTCTTGCGGAGAGAGACAGGATCGTGGACAGGCGCCTTCGGCCGATACTTACGCCACCCTGTCCTGTTGGCTAGCTTGGCGGTGGTGCTCTTGGTACCCATGGGACTCCTTCTGGCGAGAGTGGGAGGCTTCAGTCCCACCACACAGACGTACACCGCGCTGGAAACCATCGCAGCCAACCTGTGTTGGGTTCCGCCGCTCGTGGGCGCTGCCGCAGAACGGTTGCGTGGCAGCAAGGTCGCCTGAAGGTGCACAGCAGAGACGTGAGGTGAGAAGATGCTGTTTGGCCGCTCAGGCCGCGAAGAGAACGTGAACTCGGACCGCATCCCGCCGGGCCAACGCCTGACGGACAAGTTCCCGGTCCTCCACTACGGCAGCGTCCCCCAGTTCGACCGTGCGACGTGGGATCTCAAGGTTTTCGGCCTGGTTGAAGAGCCTCTCGCTTTTTCCTACGACCAGTTCCTGGAGCTACCGGCTACCAGGATCGTGGCCGACATACACTGCGTCACCACTTGGAGCAAGCTCGACACCATATGGGAAGGCGTGCTCTTCCGAGAACTGATCAACTCCGTCCAGGTGGACCCAGAAGCGCGATTCGTCATGGTCCACTGCGAGCAAGACTTCACCACCAACGTTCCACTGGAAGTCCTCATGGATGACGACGTACTGCTGGCCCATCGGTACGACGACCAGCCCCTCACCCCAGAGCACGGATATCCTCTCAGGCTGGTGGTTCCCAAGAAGTACTTCTGGAAGAGCGCCAAGTGGGTACGAGGCCTGGAACTGATGGCCCAGGACCGCCTAGGTTTCTGGGAGGTACGAGGCTACCACAACAACGCTGACCCGTGGAAGGAGGAGCGCTACTCATAGTGGCATTAGCAAAGGGAAGGCTGGGAGAGAAGACGAGCCGCAATCTGCACCATGCCTTTGCGGGGAAGCCAAGGCCCACATCGGGCTAGCTGCGTTTGCCGAAGAAGCAGACAAGGATCGGGAGAGCCAATACCACGCCACTGCGCGACCGAGGTAGAAAACATGGCCACAAGAGAGATGACGTTCAAGATAGGCGGCGAAGCGGGACAAGGAGTCGAATCCAGCGGCGCTGGGTTCGCTAAGGCGTTCGCCCGTGCTGGGTGGCACGTCTTCGGCACGCAAGATTACTACTCGCGCATCCGTGGAGGGCACAACTTCTACCAAATCCGCGTCGCCGAAACGCCCCTCTATTCACACGTGGATTCCATAGACTTGCTGCTTGCCCTCACGCAGGAGGCCGTTGATCGCCACTGCGACGAGGTTGTGCCGGGAGGAGGGGTCATCTGTGAAGAGTGCCTGGAGGTGGACTGCGCCACTCTGGACAAGCGAGACGTAAGCTACTTCCCCATCCCTCTCACGGACATCGCGAAGGAACAGGGCGGCGCTGAGGTGATGCGCAATACCGCGGCCCTGGGAGCGGCTGCCGGCCTCACAGGCTTTCCGCTCGAGGTCATGGCCAGTGTGATCGAGGACAACTTCAGGAAGAAGGGCACCGAAGCTGTGCAGGTCAATCTCCGGGTCGCCGAGGCCGCCTATCACTGGACCCAGGATAAGTTTGGAGAGGGCTTCGACTACGAACTCCCACGCATAGAGGACGCACCACGCAGAATGGTCATGGACGGCAACCAGGCGATAGCCCTTGGGGCGCTCCTGGGCGGATGCAAGTTTGTGGCCGGATACCCCATGACTCCAGCCACTTCGGTCCTCCAGTGGATGGCAACTCACGGAGACCGGTACGGGGTGGTGGTCAAACACACCGAAGACGAGATCGCAGCGATGATGATGATCATCGGGGCTGCCCACATGGGGGTTCGAGCCTTGGCTCCCACATCGGGTGGTGGCTTTTCCCTGATGACAGAGGGTTTGGGTCTGGCCGGTATGACGGAGACACCCGTCGTCGTCGTGGAGGCACAACGGCCTGGACCGGCGACTGGGCTCGCCACGCGCACCGAACAGGGAGATCTGCTCTTCGTGCTGCACGCATCTCAGGGAGAGTTCCCGCGGATCATCCTCTCACCGGGCACGATCGAGGAGTGCTTCGACGCCGGTTGGCGGGCCTTCAACCTGGCCGAGACTTACCAGTGCCCCGTGATCATACTCAGCGACAACTTCCTGGCCAACTCCGTACGCACCATCGAGAAGGACGCCCTCGATTTCTCAGGCGTGCACATTGACCGCGGTCAACTGCTCACGGAAAAGGATCTCGACGCGCTGGAGGGCGAGTACCTCAGATACGCATACACCAAGTCGGGTATCTCCCCCAGGGCTCTGCCCGGCCATCCCAAAGCGGTATACCAGGCTACCGGTAACGAGCACTCACCAGACGGCCAGCTCACCGAGGAGCGGGAGCCCCGTCGCCTTCAGATGGAGAAAAGGCTAGCCAAACTGGAGTGCGCCCTCACAGAGATGCGCGGCCCGGTTCCCTACGGACCGAAGAAGGCCGAGACTACCCTTGTCGGGTGGGGCTCGACCTATGGGCCTTTGCGAGAGACCGTAGACCTGCTCACGGAGCAGGGCGAGAGCGCAAACATGCTACACATCCGGGACGTTTGGCCCTTCCCGGCGGACGCAGTGAGGGAGGCTCTGAGCGACGCGCAGCGCACAGTCATGGTCGAGGGTAATGCCACGGGACAGATGGCCTCTCTCGTTGAGGCTCACACCGGGGTGAACATCGACCACCACATCCGCAGGTACGACGGGCGCCCCTTCTCGCCCCAGTACATCATGGCAAGGCTGGAGGAGGTGTAGAATGGTTGAGTTCCAGGATTATCGGAGCCCGGTGCGCCCCACCTGGTGCAAGGGCTGCGGAGACTACGGAATCTGGAACGCCCTCAAGTTCGCCCTGTCCGAGCTGGACCTGGCTCCCCACGAGGTGCTGATGGTCAGTGGGATCGGATGTGGCAGCAAGACCCCCGACTACACGCACGTCAACGGGCTGCACACGCTCCACGGCCGGTCGCTTCCCGCCGCCACCGGTGCCAGATTGGCGAACCACGGCGCAGAGGTCATTTGCGTGCACGGGGATGGCGACGGATACGGGATGGGCTTGGGCCACATGATGCACGCAGCACGCCGCAACCTGGACATCACCGACGTAGTGCAGAACAACCGCGTTTACGGTCTAACCAAGGGACAGTACTCTCCCACCAGCCCCGAGGGTTTCGTTTCCAAGACTTCTCCGCAGGGGGCCATCGATCGTCCTGTGAATCCGTGGGCTCTGGCGCTGGCTGCCGGCGCCACCTTCATAGGGCGGGGCTTTCCAGCTGACTTGAGGCACCTCGTCGAAGTCATCAAGAAGGCGATTCAACATCGCGGATACGCCCTGGTGGACGTGCTGCAGCCCTGTGTGAGCTTCAACCGGGCCTACGCGTACGACTACTACCAACCCCGCGTCTACAAGCTTGAGGAGGAATCCGGCTACGACCCCTCTGATCGAGCCATGGCCTGGGAGAGGGCCCACGAGTGGGGCGATCGCATTCCCATGGGAATCCTATACCAGGTCGAGGGAGAGCCCACCTACGAAGATCAGGTTCCGGTGCTCCAGGAAGGGCCGCTGGTCAAGCAGACCTTCAGGGAATGGACGGAAAACGACTTCGAAGCCTTGAGGTCGGAGTTCATCTAGCGTCATGCGGCGAGGCACCCATTGGGTGCACCATACGCTGTAGTTAAGGAGACGACAAATGCGGTATGGGCTTGAGACGAAACTGAGTACCACAGAGGTCCTGAACAGGGCAGCGGGGTACTTCGGCGAAGGCGGACTGGGATTGGAGGTCACCTCGCGCGATGAGTGCTGCATCTCTCTGGCTGGCGGAGGAGGTCACGTCACGGTTACAGTGACGGAAGGCGACAAGACCTCCATCGACGTGGAGACCCGCGAATGGGACTACCAGGTCAAGAAGTTCATGGCCGACGAACTGTAGTAGTCTTGAGGTGACTTGCTCCGTCGAGAAGCGAAGGCATGACCATGTCGCTGGTCTAGTCAGAGCATGGCCATAGGATCGTTGTAAGTACGTATTATCGCACAAGGAGGTAAGATGGAGAAGGACGTATTGGATATCATCAAGAAGCGCAGGACCGTTCGCGCATTCACAGACGAGGATGTGACGGACGAACAGGTCGAGACCGTACTGGAGATGGGGATGTACGCTCCCACCTACATGGGTCGGAAGCCGTGGCACTTCGTGGTCATCAGGGACAAGGACCTCCAGACGCAGCTGGGGGAGACCCTGGGCGTTCGACCGTACATTCAGCAGGCGTCAGCGGTCATCGCCGTGTATGGTGACCCCGAGGTATCCAACACCTGGGATCTGGATGGATGCGCGGCCATAGAGAACATGCTCATCGCTGCCACCGCCCTCGACCTAGGGGGCGCATGGGCGGGCAGCCCAGGGAATGTGGCCTGGGGCCAGGCCGAGGAACTCCTGCGAGATTCCCTCAAGGTCCCCAAGGGTTTCCGCGCACTTTCGCTCGTGTGCCTAGGTCACCCCGCGAAGATGGCTGTTCCTCATACCAAGGATGAGCGGTATGACAAAGCGAGAGTCCACTACGGCACCTGGAGCGAACTGAAGCTATGAGCGAAGTAGTGGTCTATACGACGCCTACCTGCGGCTACTGCCATCAGGTCAAGCAGTATCTTGGGCAGCGGGAGATACCTTACAGAGAAATCGACGTGGCAGCCGACGCGCAGGCCGCTGCAGAGATGGTCAACGTCACTGGGCAGCGCGGGGTCCCGGTGGTGGTCATCGACGGCCAGGTGGTGGTGGGCTTCGATCGGCCTCGCATAGACGAACTGCTGGCTGCTCGCTCCGCCAGACAACCTCGGCTGGGCCTGTCGGTGGCAGATGCGGCGAGCATGGCCCAGAAACACGGCAGCGGGCCCACGGATGGAGCCTACGTCGGCCGGGTGAGCCCGCTCTCCCCAGGAGACAGGGCAGGGTTGGCTGAGGGCGATGTGGTGGTGGCCCTGGCAGGCGAGCCCATACGCAACGCCGATGATCTCGAAGCCGTTCTCTCCGAGTTGGTTCCCGGCGAGCAGGTCAACCTTGTGTTCTTGCGCGACGGCCAGAGAACGACCGCCAGGGTGACGCCGTAGCTGCTCTCGGTGGCCGGTAGGAGACTGTACATGGGCGATGCTGATTTGGAGAGCGCCCTGTTGGCGCTGGACGTCGCCATCCAAACAGAGAAGGATGGTCGTGAGTTCTACAAGCGGGCGGCGAAGAACACCACCGATCCGGGGGGCAAGGTCCTGTTCACCTCCCTTGCAGACGACGAGCTGGAGCATCTTGGCCTGTTGGAGTCACAACGGGAGGCCCTCGCTAGAGACGGGCGTTGGCAACCGGGTTTGGCCACAGACCGACGAGACCGGCCTGCTCTAGTCGAAGGAGCTCCTCTCTTCGCCCGAGCAGCATTGGCGGAGAATGTGAACGCGTACACATCCGATCTGTCCGCATTGCGTATGGCGTTCCTGATCGAGAAGGATGCGGTGGCCTTCTACACCAAGGCCGCCGCAAAGACAGAGGACCCTGCCGGCAAGGAGGTCTACGAGCGCCTTGTCGAGATGGAGAAGGAACATCAGCGGATACTGGAGGAGGAGTACAACGCCCTAGGGAGAGAGTTCTGGGGCACGATGGGCTTCGAGCCCTTCTGAGTATACAAGAGCCACTGGAACAACGGAGGTGCTCATGACAGATAACGCATCGGTTGCGCTTTCGGTGCTGCGAGAAGCGGTTCGCAACGAGTTGGACGGCAAGGCCATGTACCTGCAGGCTGCTCAGAGGACCCAGGATGACCTAGGCAGATCCATGTTCCGTTCCTTCGCCAAGGAGGAGGAGCAACACATACACATCCTCCAGGTGCAGTACGCCGGAGTAAGTGATTCTGGCGAGTGGATTGACCTGGAGGCAGCCCGAAAGGCTACGAGGGATCCAGAACTCATCCTCTTCCCTCAAGAGGAGGGAGAGGTCCAGGAGCTGGTTCCCGAGGGCACCAGCGACCTGCAGGCCCTGAAGTTGGCCATGGAGTTCGAGCAACGAGCCGTGCGCATGTACGAGAAGGCAGCTGCCGACAGCAGCAACCCCACGTCACAGGCCTTCTTTCGCGAGTTAGCTGAGTGGGAAGGCACACACTACCGGATCCTGGACAACAGCCACGACTACCTCGCCAACGAGGGAGAATGGTACTTCCAGGAGCTGGAGATGCCCATGTACGAAGGCTGAGTCCTTCTCAGGCTCGATACGGCCGGCCGAGAACCCGCCAGCGATGACGCGCCATGCCCGAGACGGCTACATGCAGAAGCCGCGTGGCGATCTGGCGCATGATGGGGATTGGGTAC
The DNA here is from genome assembly GCA_030603665.1 of Chloroflexota bacterium. GTDB lineage: Bacteria > Chloroflexota > Anaerolineae > UBA7937 > B3-Chlor > JAUVXJ01. The sequence goes on from JAUVXJ010000018.1 coordinate 51,404, forward strand.
GCTCCCTCGCTTCAGAAACACCCGTCGCCGCTGTGTTGCAGAGCTCTGAAGACCTGTCAGGCACAAATGCAAAGGATACGTCGGCATGGCACACGAGACTGTAACCCTTGCGCTCAAAGAGTACGTGGCCCCAGACTGCCCCTGCCCCCTCGAAGACCGCATCCGTGGGCTCCACGGCGTGCACCAGGTGAACATCAACCCGGTGGCCGACACAGTCCACCTGTCCTATGACGAGGACGTGGTGAGCCTGGAGCACCTCAAGCACATGCTGTCCCAACTGGGCTGCTCGTGCGAAGGCGAGATGGACATGCCCAGCCACGCACATATGGAGCACGAGCGACAAAGGGCCGAAGGGCAAGACCACCACGCGATGATGGAAGCGGACTATCGGCGCCGTTTCTGGGTGGTTCTGTCCCTAACCGTGCCTGTGTTGCTCCTTTCGCCGACCATTCAGAACTGGTTTGGCTTCACCCTCACCTTTCCCGGTGCCCGTTACCTGCTCTTTGTGATGGCCACTGTCATCACCTTCTACGGCGCCTGGCCCTTCTACAAGAACGCACTCAAGGCGGTGCGTTCCGGGTTGTTCGACATGAACGTGTTGGTCAGCCTGGCGGTGTCTGCTGGCTACCTCTTCAGCGTCGGCGCTACCTTCATCTTCACCGCTGTGGACTTCTATTGGGAGGTCGCCACCCTGGTCGCAGTGCTCCTCCTCGGCCACTGGCTGGAGATGCGGGCGGTGCGGGGCACAGCTGGGGCACTACGAGAACTTGTCAAGCTGATCCCACCCACCGCCAACCGGATCGTTGGCAACCAGGTGGAGGAAGTACCGACGGCTGAAGTTCAGGCGGGCGACCTGCTGCTTGTCCGGCCCGGGGAGAAGATTCCCATTGACGGTGAGGTGGTGGAAGGGCAGAGCGGCGTAAACGAGGCCATGATCACCGGCGAGAGCAAGCCTGTGGCCAAAGGGCCCGAAGACGAAGTCATCGGCGGCAGCTTGAACGGGGAGGGCGCGCTGCGGGTTCGCGTGACGCGCACCGGGGAGGAGACCGCTCTGGCGCAGATCATCTCCCTGGTGAAGGAGGCTCAGGCCTCCAAGCCTCCCGTGCAGCGGCTGGCTGACCGGGCAGCCCACTGGCTGACCATCATCGCCGTCACCGTGGCTGTCGGCGCGTTTCTGTTCTGGCTCCTGGTCGCCAACCAATCGATGGTCTTCGCCCTCACGCTGGCAGTGACGGTCCTGGTCATCGCCTGTCCCCACGCGCTGGGACTGGCTATACCGGTTGTGACCACCATTTCGACAACTCTGGGTGCCCGTAACGGTATGCTCATCCGAAACGCGGAGGCGACCGAGACCGCCCGGCGCCTGGACGTCGTGGTCTTCGACAAGACGGGTACCCTCACCAGGGGCGAGTTTGGCGTCACCGACGTGGTGAGCCTGGCCGACTGGAATGAGGATACCATTCTGCGGCGCGTGGCGGCAGCGGAGGTCAACTCCGAGCACGTCATTGCCCAGGGCATCGTACGCTCTGCGGAGGGGCCGGAGCACACAGCACCTCTACCTCAAGCAACAGGTTTTCGCGCCATCCCCGGAAAGGGGGCGCAGGCGGTTGTGGAGGACGTGGAGTTGACCATTGGCAACCGGGCGCTGATGGCCGATCTGGGCCTGTCGTTGCCCGAGAACCATCATCTGGCAGAGCTGGCGCAGCAGGGAAAAACGGTCGTATACGCTGCCGCCGACGGACAGCTGGTTGGAGCCATCGCCCTGGCCGACCTGATACGTGAGGAATCCCGGGAGACGCTACAAGCACTTAAAGGGATGGGCCTTCAGGTGGCCATGCTCACCGGCGACAGCCAGGCGGTCGCCGACTGGGTCGCAGCGGAACTAGGACTGGACATCGTCTTTGCTGAGGTGCGACCAGAGGAGAAGGCTGACAAGATGAAGGAGTTGCAGGGGCAGGGCAAGGTGGTGGCGATGGTGGGCGACGGTATCAACGACGCCCCGGCGCTGATCCAGGCGGACGTGGGTATCGCCATTGGCGCGGGCACCGACGTCGCCATCGAGTCGGCGGACGTGGTACTGGTGAAGAATGACCCCCGAGACGTAGTGCACCTCATTCGCCTGAGCCGTGCCACCATGAGCAAGATGCGCCAGAATCTGGTTTGGGCTACGGCTTACAACGTGGTCGCTATCCCAGCCGCGGCCGGGGTACTTCAGCCGTGGGGGATCACCCTGCGACCTGAATGGGGGGCGCTGTTTATGTCTGCCAGCACCATCATCGTGGCCATCAACGCCCTGCTGCTGCGAAGGACCGAGCTGTGAACCACAAAAAGAAAGGAACGAGCATGGCCGACAAAGTGATAACTGTATATAGTCAGTCAGGTTGAATGTTCTGCAACCGGGTGAAGGAGTTCCTTTCACAGAAGGGTGTAGAGTTCACCGAGCGGGACATCACGGTGGATGACCTGGCTCTCGCAGAGCTGGAAGAACTGGGGTACATGACCACGCCTGTCATGGTCATCGACGGGGAAGTGGTGATAGGATTCGATCGCGAAAGACTGGAGCACTTGCTAGGGGCGTAGCCTGGCGCAGTACACCGCCGGCCAACAAGGAGGATTGGGCAGATGGATAGGATCAACTGGACGCAAGTGGGTGTGTTCGCCGCGATAGTAGTGGTGATCTTCCTGATTGGCGTCACCCTACTACCCCTCCTCTTTGGATGGTACGGAGGCTCGTGGACCATGGGCCCAGGCATGATGGGTGGCCAGACACAGGGAGGCTGGTGTCCCTTCTGCGGGGGCACGGGAACGAGTTCAGGGTGGGGCTCCGGAGGGGTATTCGGCTGGTTCTTCATGCTCATGGCAATCCTCTTCCCTGTGGGGCTGCTGGTGCTGCTCATCCTGGGCATCGCCTGGGTTGTGCGAGCTGTCAGCCGGCCCACGAACCAGACACCGTCATCAGGCCAGACATGCCCCAAGTGTGGGAAGGCGGTAGAAGTAGATTGGCGGGCCTGCCCATTCTGCCAAGAGGATTTGGAGCGACTTGGCTAGTTGCGTACAGGGAGGCGGATGATGGACTCGCGAAATACCTGGATCGTCGTGATCGTTGCTGCGGTGCTTGTAGGACTAGCCCTGGTGTGCTGCGTCGCCCTGGGCTCCGGGCTGCTCCTATGGACGAGACCAAGCGTGGGGGGCCTCCAGTCTCAGGACTACGTATCCAACGGCCAGACCATCTACTTCACGGGCAGGAACCAGCAGGGCCAGCGCATCCCATTCGACGGTGCGCCGATGTGGCTCTACATGCACGGTGGGAGCTGTGCTAGCTGTCACGGTGCCGATGGTCGTGGCGGCGCTCCGGTGATGATGGGTACGGAGATACCGGGAGACATCCGCTATCACCATCTGATCGATGAGGAACACGAGGAAGGAGAGGAGCACCCACCGTTCACCGATGAGACGATAAAGAGGGCGATCACGCTGGGGCTGGATCCGGCAGGCGAACCACTGGACCTGACCATGCCGCGCTGGCGAATGTCAGATCAGGACCTCGATGATTTGATCGAGTTCCTCAAAACGCTCGACGGTGATGACTGAGTGAGCATAGACGTTGGGCTCACCACCAAGACCAGGCAACGGTACGACCGTATCGCAGGCTTATATGACGTCTCCGAAGCGCCCATCGAGCGCCTCCTCTATGCACCCTGGCGCAAGCGCCTGTGGGCAGGAGTGAAGGGGCCAGAGGTATTGGAGGTTGGCGTCGGCACGGGCAAAAACATGCCGTACTACCCTGATGGCGTCCATATGACGGCCGTTGATCTCAGTGAAGGGATGCTGTCAAGGGCGCGGAGGCTGGCGAAGACGCTAGTTTTGGACGTCGACCTCCGTCAGATGGACGCTCAGAAGTTGGACTTTCCGGCCGACAGCTTCGATACGGTGGTGGCGACCTTCGTATTCTGCTCGGTGCCCGATCCTGTCATCGGGCTGAGGGAACTGGGCCGAGTCTGCAAGCCCCATGGGGAGATCAGGCTGATAGAGCACATGCGGGCCAGGAGCGAAGCGCTGGGAGTGCTGATGGACGCGGCCAATCCCCTCGTAGTCAGAACCATGGGGCCCAACATCAACCGGCGGACCGTGGAGAACGTGACAAAAGCGGGACTGGAGATTGAGAGGGTGGAAGACCTGTCCGTACAGGGCATCTTCAAGCTCATCATCGCCAAGCCGCCCATCCAGCAGAGCACGGCTCCTTGATAGACAGGCCAAGAGCTGGACATGTAGTTGAGTCATAACGACCCCATTCTCCTGAAGAAGATACACGTCACCGGCGTGGTGCAAGGCGTCGGGTTCCGTCCTTTCGTATATCAGTTGGCTCAAACCCACGGCTTGAACGGCTGGGTCCTCAACACTTCGGCGGGCGTCGACATCGAAGTGGAAGGCCCCCAAGAGGCCATTCTGGCTTTCCTCAGCGATCTTGACTCCGAAGCACCTCCTCTGGCCCGCATCGAGAGCATCACCGCCACGGAAGGGCCCGCAAATGGGTCCCAAGAATTCGAGATACGACGTAGCCTCGCCCAGGAGGGAGAGTACCAGCTTATCTCCCCGGATATTGCCACCTGCCAGGACTGTCTGAGAGAGTTGCTCGACCCGGATGACAGACGCTATCGCTACCCCTTCACCAATTGCACCAACTGCGGTCCTCGCTTCACCATCATCGAGGACATCCCCTACGACCGTCCCTTGACCACCATGCGGGAATTCGCGATGTGTGCCCAGTGCCAGGCCGAGTATGACGACCCCCTCGACCGTCGCTTCCATGCCCAGCCTAACGCCTGCCCGGCCTGTGGTCCTCAACTGAGCCTCGTGACTGCAGAGGGCGCGGGGATTGCCATAGAGGACAAGATATCAGCCGCCGTGCAATTGCTGAAAGACGGCGAAATTCTGGCCATCAAGGGACTGGGAGGGTTCCACCTGGCGTGTGACGCTACCAACGGGGATGCCGTCCAGCGGTTGCGGGACAGAAAACGGAGACCCTCCAAGCCCATGGCGGTGATGATGGCGACCATGGAGGAGATAGAGGAACACTGTGCTGTCTCTCCAGAGGAGTCACGGCTGCTCAACTCTCCTCAATGCCCCATCGTCCTCTTGCGATGGAAAGCAAGCTCCACCATCTCCCCCCTAGTCGCTCCTGGCAACAGATACCTGGGGGTGATGTTGCCTTACACGCCTCTCCATCACGTGCTGGTGAGGGAGAGCGGAAGACCTCTCATCATGACCAGCGGCAACCTCAGTGAGGAACCTATCGTGACCACGAATCACGAGGCACTGGCCCGGCTACAGGGTATCGCCGACCATTTCCTCCTCCACAACCGCGAGATTTGTGCCCGATACGACGATAGCGTGTGGATGGTGACAGAGGGGAGACCGCAGCCGCTGCGCCGTTCCAGGGGCTACGCGCCCTTCCCCGTTCGCCTGCCTTTCAAGGCCAGGCAGGTGTTGGCCTGCGGCACGGAATTGAAGAACACCTTCTGCGCCACCAAAGACGACTACGCCTTCGTCAGCCAGCATATCGGGGACATGGAGAACCTGGAAACACTGGAGCACTTCGAGGCCTCTGTCGAGCTGTACAAGCGCCTCTTCCGTCTGGAACCGGCGATCGTGGCTCACGATCTGCATCCCGACTACCTGGCCACCAGGTATGCACAGGGCCTCGGTGAGTCTGTCCAGCTCGTGGCCGTGCAACACCATCACGCCCACATTGTGAGTTGTTTGGTGGAAAACGGGGTGCGGGAGCCTGCGATCGGAGTAGCTCTGGACGGGACAGGCTACGGCAGTGACGGGCAGGTCTGGGGCGGCGAGTTCCTGGTGGCTGACTATCAAGGCTTCCAGAGGATGGGCCATCTTGAGTACGTTCCCTTGCCTGGCGGGGAGGCCGCCATCCGCAGGCCCTACCGCATGGCTATCGGCCATCTCTACTCGCTGTTGGGTGACGAGGGCCTGGAAACGGCGCTTCCCTTCCTGGGAGGCTTGGACTCTCAGGAGATACAGATCATCAAGCGCCAGGTCGAGCAGGGTATCAACACCCCGCTGACCTCGAGCGGGGGCCGGCTGTTCGACGCGGTGTCGGCACTGCTTGGCTTTGATGCCGAGGCGACCTACGAAGGGCAGGCCGCCATTCAACTGGAGATGATGGCCAACGACAAGCATGACGATGCATGCTACCCCTTCGCCATCGTCGAGCGAGGCGACGCCAAGATCATTCGCCTGTCAGAGTTGTGGGGCGCCATTCTGCACGACCTTCGGGCTGAGGTCCCAGCCGATGCCATCGCTGCCAGGTTCCACAATACCATCGCCCAGATGATCGTGCAGATGTGTGATAGAATATCGGAAGAGACCGGTCTCCAGCAGGTGGCCTTGAGTGGGGGCTGTTTCCAGAACCGTCTGCTACTCACCAAGGTGACGAGCATGCTGAGGGAGGCTGGTTTCGAGACCTTGACCCACCACCAGGTGCCCTGCAACGATGGAGGTGTCTCCCTCGGCCAGGCAGTGATTGCCAACTGCCAGGCAACGGTCGCAGATGGAGTGTAAGATGAGTCCGCGCAGAGCTCCAGCGCAAGTCCAACAGCATTCTGGAAACGGACCATGAAGTACTTGGATGAATTCAGGGACCCCGAGCTGGCAGCGAGCCTGGTAGAGAGTATCCATCGTCGCTCCACGCGCCAGATCCGCATCATGGAGTTCTGCGGCACTCACACCGTCTCCATCTTCAAGCACGGCATCCGTCAGCTACTGCCTCCCACCATCGAGATGCTCTCTGGTCCCGGTTGTCCCATCTGCGTGACCGCCAACACCGATCTCGACTGGGCCATAGCATTGGCCAGCCAGCCGAACCTCATCATCACCACCTTTGGCGATATGTTGCGCGTGCCGGGCAGTCGAAGCAGTTTGGAGAGGGCCAAGGCCGAAGGCGCAGACATCCGCATCGTGTACTCCACGCTGGATGCGCTTCAGATCGCCAGGGACAACCCAGAGCGTCCTGTGGTCTTTCTCGGCATCGGCTTCGAGACCACGGCTCCTACAGTCGCCGTCTCCATCCTCCAGGCCAGGGAAGAGAGAATCGAGAACTACAACGTCCTGTCCCTCCATAAGCTGACTCCTCCCGCGACGAAGGCCGTCCTCGACTCAGGGGAATCGCTCCTGGACGGTATCATCGGGCCGGGCCATGTGACCACGGTCATCGGCTCGCGGGCCTGGGAATTCCTGCCGCAGGAGTACGGCATCTCGTGCGTCATTGCCGGCTTCGAGCCGCTGGATGTTCTGCAAGGCATCTACACACTCGTGGAGCGGGTCGAAAACAGTGAACCTCGTGTAGACAACCTCTACGCCCGAAGCGTACGCCGCGAGGGCAACCAGACCGCCCTGGATTATGTGAACATGGTGTTCGAGCCAAACGCCGCCGACTGGCGTGGAATGGGGACAATCCCGGCCAGCGGCCTGAGGTTGAGGGCCGAGTTCCGGCGCTTCGATGCGCGGGAGAACTACAAAGTTGACCCAGGACCCACCGAGGAGCCTCCAGGATGCCTTTGCGGCGACGTCATCAGAGGTGCGGCAACCCCGCCGGACTGCCCGCTCTACCGCGAGGCCTGCACTCCTCACAACCCTGTCGGACCGTGCATGGTCTCCAGCGAAGGCACCTGTGCCGCCTACTACATGTACGCTGGAGAAGGGCTCTAGCTACATCGTCAGAGGACTTAGGTGATGGACAGAATCCTACTGGCCCACGGCAGCGGCGGACAACTCAGTCACGACCTGATTCGCGATCTCTTCCTGCCCCATTTCCCTGCCCCAACGCTGGCCAAGCTGGACGATGCAGCTGTCGTGCAGCCCCTTGCCTCCGCGGCGACGGGAGCACAACCCAACATCTCCAGGGCCAGCCGACTGGCGTTCACCACCGACAGCTATGTGGTCAAGCCACTATTCTTCAACGGGGGCGACATCGGCCGGCTGGCCGTCTGCGGGACGGTGAACGACCTGGCCATGGTGGGTGCAACCCCTCTCTATCTATCCGCCGGTTTCGTGATCGAGGAAGGGCTGGAGATGGAGACTCTGCGCAGAGTTGTGGCGTCCATGAAAGCTTCCGCTGAAGAAGCCGGGGTTGAGGTAGTTGCCGGGGACACCAAGGTAGTGGAGAGGGGTGGGGCTGACAGACTGTTCATCAACACCGCCGGGCTGGGCGCGGTTCCACCGGGTATCGAGATCTCCGCATCCAACGCTCAGCCAGGCGACCTGGTCATCCTCTCTGGAGCCATTGGCGATCACGGTCTGGCCGTGCTCAGCGAGCGCGAAGGACTCGCCTTCAAGAGCCAGCTAGCCAGCGACGCGGCGCCTCTCAATCATCTGGTGTCGGCCATGCTGGAGGTCAGCCCTGAGATCCACGTGTTGCGCGACCCTACGCGAGGTGGTCTGGCCACAACGCTCAACGAGATAGCGCGTCAATCTCAGGCAGCCATAGCCATTGAGGAGAGCAGGATTCCCGTCCATGAGGATGTCCGCGCCGCCTGCGAGATGCTGGGCTATGATCCCCTCTACGTGGCCAACGAGGGCAAGCTGGTGGCCATGGTGGCCCCCCACGCGGCAGAAGCGGTCCTCCAGGCAATGCACGGGGACCCTTATGGCAAGGAGGCAACCATCATCGGCGAGGTGATGGCCCAGCCCGTGGGAAAGGTGCTGCTCAGGACCGGGATCGGCGGCACACGTATTGTGGACATGCTAGCCGGGGAGATGCTTCCCCGAATCTGCTAGCGCCCTCCTCCCGCACAGGCACATGCGCACCCTGCGCACGCACAGGCGCAGGCGCAGCTACTGCCCCCGCCGCTGCTCCAGCCACCACCGCTGGATTTGGCCACCGGCACTGGATGGGTGACCCTGGTGACCCTGGCCGTGAAGGCCGAGAGACTGGTCACGATGTTATTGGAGACGTTCCCTATGCTCGTGACCACGCTGTCGGCCAGTTGAGCCCCGGGTACGGTTCGCGGGGCACCTGTGGATGGAACTGGAGCAGCCCTGCCAACACCTGAGGTTGGTGCCGTGGGCCGACTCGGTGCGGAATGAAGCCACCACCACGCAGGCATCGGCAGCGGCCGCGGGCCGAAAGTCTCCGGCATCTTCTGCTCGAACTGCTCATCAGCCATCATCCACTCCAGATTCTCGTCCACAACGTCAGGAGTCTCGGCGCCCTCGACCTGCTTCCAGGCCCGGGCCACGATATCCTTATAGTAGGCGATGGTATCCTTGGCGTGGAACCCTTTCATCTTCTGGTTGACGTCCTTGATCAGCTTGGTAGTGACGTCAGCTAGATCCTTATCTCGCAGTTCGCCGTTCTTCTTGATGGCTTCGAGGAAATCAGTCTCATAAGGGTGGAGCCCCTCGGGCAGCGGATCTGCCTTCTCCAGGCGGAGAGGCTTGTCCGACTCCACACGCACGGCCCCCTTCTTCACCACGCCGAACAGAATCATGGTCAAGACTCTGTTCAGAGGAGCCTCTAGCAGCATCGCAGCCTCCACCGCTGTGAGACCCCGCTTGATTCCAAGACCCTCCACCGACACCATGGGTGGCATGTAGTCCATGAGCCGCTTGCTTCGCCTCCTGGAACCCAGCACTGCGCCCAGGATGATCCACAGGGCGAAGCCGCCGCAGATGGTCAGGGGCAGGAGGCTTCCGAATAGCGCACCGATCAGGCCAAGTATTGTACCTCCCAGGTCGAAGGAGGGAGGCGCGTAGACCTCGCTGACGTAGTTCTTGGGGAAGGACACGCCGAACTGGTACTGCTGATCGGCCCGCGCCTCTGCGTTGATCCAGGTCATCACGATGCGGTCGCCTTCCACGGCGGCCTCGGTGAACTCCTGGTCATGGTAGCGAGACTCTTCGGGCTGAACGCCCGGTGGGAAGTAGAAGCTCACTCGCAAGTAGGTGGTCCCATGGCCGGTCTCCTCGTAGTAGTGAGGGTAGAAACGCACGCTGCCGTACGCTTCATCTTGTTCGTCCTGATAGACCATGTGCGGGTTATTGATCTCCAGATGCACTGTACCGGTATCGCCCGGCGCGATCTGATTGCTCCCCAGATGGATCTCCACACCGGTGTCCAGCCACTCCGACTTGTAGATGCCGACCACGGGCTTGCCATCGATGGTCGCCGTGGCGCTGGAGAGGTCATAGTAGTCGTTCGGTAGACCGATGTCTGCGATGTCGATGACGTGCGCACCGGGATCGTTCGTGTACGTGATATCGTAGACGATGCTAACGGACCCATCCTCCTGCACGTACACCGACGATATGTTGCTGTCCACGGTGAAGCTGTAGTCCTGGGCCAGGGCAGTCTGCAGCGGCAGAACCAGGACGACGGCAGTCAGCAACAGCCCGACTGCCAAACTGAGACGTCGCGACCGTCTGTTACCTACCATTTTGGTTCCTCCGTCAGTTGGTACGTGGAGCCGCAATAGGGGCAATTGATCATCACCGCACCTTGAACCAGGGAGACGTGATCCTTGCTGAGCTCCCCGCCACAACTCTGGCACTTGAGCTTATCCACGCTGACGTCCCCCGGCATGTCCAGGTCAATATCAACCTGTTGTGTGATCTGTTGAATCGGAGCAGGTCCTCTGGTCCTGATGACCCAGATGATCACTACTCCCACGACCATCAAGATGATCCCCACAACTAACAAGCCAATGGCGAACGTCGCTCTGGAGCCAACATCGACCCCTGGGGCAGAAGCCGAACACAGATAGATGCCCCCGACGAGAATGAAGAGCACCGCCACGAACACGACCACAGCCGCGACTCCATAACCGATGGTTCTTCCTGCCATAGCCTCTCTCCTCCTGGCGAATTAGCACAGTCTAAGGGATTCTACCATAGGTGGACAACCTCGCGCATTCACTCACGTATAATGTTACCGAAGTGGTATGGTTCACTCAAATGATAATGTTACTGAGGGGACTATGCCCAACAAAGAGAAGATGACGATAGACGAACGTAGGAAGTATCTGCGACTGATCAAGAGGCGGTAT
>JAUVXJ010000030.1 GCA_030603665.1 Chloroflexota bacterium
ATACCGCCTCTTGATCAGTCGCAGATACTTCCTACGTTCGTCTATCGTCATCTTCTCTTTGTTGGGCATAGTCCCCTCAGTAACATTATCATTTGAGTGAACCATACCACTTCGGTAACATTATACGTGAGTGAATACGCACCCTTGCCAACTCCCGCGGACCGTGCTACAATCCCCCTCAGGCCCCGCCGCTTCGGAAGTTACAACCCAATCGGGTAGGTATCTGATAAAGACTCCTCCTGAACAGCGGGGCCTCCTTTCTCAACCGTCACTTCCCCTTGCGCCTCCCGCATGGATCTGCTACAATGATCCCGGTTCAGTTTCGCTCTGTGCGGCAACTTCGGTCTCTAGATGCGTCTATCTGCACTTCGGTCTCGTGATGTGCCGACGGGCTGGGACTAATGGGTAGGTTGCGCGCTCCTGCCCCCACGCGGGTCCGCGCTCCAAGGAGGAAGGCGATGAAACCGGGCATCGTGGCAGTCTTCTTGCTTGCTGGGGCTCTGCTCTTCTGCCTCCCATCAGGCAGCGGGCCTGGTGCCGACGGCTCTGCCGGCGCCGGGTTGGCTCTCGCTGCACCGGTGTCTCGCCGATTGGCGGATGCGCCCTGGAGTGCAGCAATGCAAGTTAGCGACCACTTTGGGACGGCAACCATGCCGCGCATAGCCATGGACCCAGCGAGCAACGCCTATGCCGTCTGGGAGGACTGTCGCGACGACGACTCAGACATCTATTTCTCATACAGGCCGTCTGTGGGCTCCTGGGGGGCTACCGAGCGAGTCAATGATGACCTTGGCACATCATGGCAGTACTCGGCCTCCATCGCAGTGGACCCGTACGGCAACGCGTACGTGGTTTGGACTGACAATCACAGCGGATCGGGCAACACTGACGTGTACTTCGCTTACCGTGCTGCTGGGGGGTCTTGGAGCTCCAGTGTGCAGGTCAACGAGGACGTAGGCACATTCGTGGGCGGAGCATCGATCGGCGTAGATTCCAGCGGCAATGCCTATGCGGTGTGGGCAGACGACCGCAATGACGAGAGCGACATCTACTTCTCGTATAGGCCTTCAGGAGGATCCTGGGGCACGAACACAAAGGTCAACGACGATGTAGGGACGGCGGGGCAGGCCAATGCCTCCATCGCAGTGGACGCCAGCGGCAACGCTTATGCTGTCTGGGCTGACGGCCGGGACGGGGAGACCGCGGTGTACTTCTCGCATCGCCCCTCAGGTGGCCACTGGGGATCCAACCTCAGGGTGACGGACGGGGCCGCCGTTGTGCTTGGCTACCGCATGTCGGTTGGCGCGGACGCGGCCGGCAACGCGCATGCTGTGTGGACAGACGGCCGCAACCAGGATCTGGACTTCTGGAACTTCGACGTCTACTCCTCCTATCGGCCAGCTGGAGGCTCCTGGGGCCCGGATGTGAGGGTGAACGACGACGCCGGTGTCGCAGGACAGCGCAACGCGACGGTCGTTGTGGATTCTCACGGCACGGCTCACGCCATCTGGGATGATGACCGCAGCGCAGACCACGCAGACATATACTATGCGAACCGAACCGCTGCCGGTTCATGGAGCCAGAACCTAAGGGTCAATGATGGGTCCACCACAACCGGAGGGTGGTACCCCGACATCGATGTCGACGCGGCGGGCAACGCATTCGCTATCTGGCATAGCACGGAATACGACCTGTTGTCGAGCTTCCGCCCAGCGGGCGGGCCGAGCCCAGCTGCCCTGTCGTACATCGGTCCCTCGTTCTTGCCCGCGGGTGGTGTGATCCTGGACGAGTCAGACAGCCGCATAACCATGGGCGACCACGTCCACTTGAGGCTCCCATTCAAGAACAACGGGTCACAGACCTTGTCCAACGCTACAGTTGCCATGACCGGCGGGCAGTACACGGGTAGTTCCGCGGGTGTCAGCATCCACAATGGGTCCAGCTGGTCTAATCAGCAAACCGTCCAGCTCACTCCTGCAACGATCGGCCCCGGCGGCACAGGTTTCGCCGACTTTTGGATCTTCGTAACCGACAATGACCCGATAGACCGACAGTCGCTCTCCGGGCAAACATGGCTCCAGCTGCGGACCGCCACTGGGCAGTGGACGATCCGGATTGCGCTGTCTCCGATCTCCTTCGGCATTCCCGGCAACGAGGAATTGAAGGGTGGCTCGTGTCTGCACAACCCTGACAGCTTTGAAATCCAGAAGTACGCTCAGTTTGCAGCGGCTGCGTGGACGATGGCCCCTACTCCTACGAATGGCGGTGACCCCGATACGCCAGAGCAGGCCATCCGCAACCTGGTCGCTCGGGTCAGCAAAGAGTTCAGCTACCGGGACATTTGGAGCACCCGTGTTGCAGATACCACACTGCTGGGCAGGCGCCACGGAGACATTGGCGTATGTCGTGACTATGCCGACTTGACCACTGGGCTTCTTCGGTCCCTGGGCATTCCGAGCAGATACACGGATGCCGTCTTCAGCACACACCGCGCATTCCTGCCCGACGAGACTGTCGGCCACGCATGGGTGGAAGCCTACATTGGTGCCGCAGGGTGGAGGCAAGCGGATTCCACGTGGAACAGAGCTCTTGACGAGAGCGTCTATGAGACCTCGGGATACAGGGTGCGGGAGGTGTGGGCTGATACCCATCCTCTGTGCTCGGCCGCCCGCCTTGTAGGCCGACAATACCAGTGTATTGAACCGTGCTATTCTGCATCCGTGAATTGTGACAGTTGCCTGCGTGAGAGCAATGGCCTCCGTCTACCTTGGCCGTCACCGGACCTGTCGTGCGTAGACGATGTGACCTCACGCTATCACGCTGGTGCCTTGGGAGAAGTGGAGTTGCAGGCTGCCGCAGGGCTGGGAGTCGAGATTCAGGCACCTACCTTCGTCACCGTTGCTGTGTCCTTCCTCGCTGACACAGGCTTGACGAACGGCACGACCGGCTTGCTGAGTCAGATAACGGGTACGGTATCCCTCAGTGACACCCTCGATTCCGGGATCCCGCTTTTCGATGTGTCCCCCGCTTACCAGGTGGCCACGGACATTGACTCCGGCGAGACGGTCACAGTCACTTGGACCATTACACCCTTGGTCGCAGGCAGCGGCATGCCCTTGAGAGCAGCTGCGGTGAGCGGAGATCTCTTTGCATTCGACGAAAGGCCCCTTGTGGTGAATGAGCCAGGGACGCTGCCCAACCTCACTCTAGATGCAATGTGCGACCTCGACACGGCTTCGCCAGGCGAGGACGTGGCTCTAGCGGCCTATGTCCTGGACGAGAACCTTGAAACCATATCTGACATTGGCACAGTCGTCACTGCGACGGTGTGTGCGACTCCAACGGTGGAGTTCACAGCCACGGTGAACCTGACCTACTCCGAGATCTCTGGGATGTACGAGGAGGTGGTCAGCCTGCCGGACGCTGCCCCTATCGGAACCTACGAGGTCGACTATGTCGCCACCCATCCCGGCTACGATGGGGACAGCGCCGTTGCATTCTTCTCTGTCCGAGCGCCCCTGACCATGACGCTCGGGACCAATGTGGACGCACTGCCGGTTCACGACACCCTGACTATGACTGTTGGGATCTGGGACCGCGGAGCCGCTGTTACGGAGGCCAGCGTCTGGGCCGAGATCACCACTCCGCGAGGCGTGATCACCGCGCCGTTGACAGTAGGCACTGGAGATACCTACACGCTCTCCTTTCTCCCCTTCGACCTGCGCGCAGATCTCGGTGGACAGGTCCCAGCGGGCAACTGGGCTATTCTGGCGACTGCCGACTATCAAGGGAGTGAAGCTTCAGGAGAAACCGCGGTTGCAGTGCGCCCGAGTGTGTCGGTGCCGCTCGCACTCAAACGCTACTGACGCCAAGATCCATCACCACTGGCGAACGACCGCCCGGCGCCGCGGGGCCTGACCGCAGCTCTCCGCTCACCTCGCCACCCGCCCGGTATCCATACCACAAGCAATCCACACAACCCCCGCAACCAGCCCCCCGTCACCTGCTACGCCTCGCTCCGGCTCTTCTCACTAACGCGTTTAGTGCGAAGCGGCCTATCGGCTTCCCTCCGCTCGGCTCAACATAATTGCTTGATGTTGAGCAGGCTCCACCCTGCGCGCTTCGGTCCGGACGGTCCCGCCCGTCTCCCCCACATCCGGCGAGTTTCTCCTCCCTGCGGCGGACCACGCCTAACCGCGGTCCTCTCGCTCGCCTGCCCCGGCCGCCCTTCGCTCCTTCGCCTGGCCCGCCACATGAAAAAGGGGCCATCCCCCCAAGGGACAGCCCCTTCAGTAGCTAGACTGCAATCAGTGGCTTACTCTCTCGTCCTCCATCTCAGCGTGGCGTATCCGGCAAGGCCAGCCAGGCCGCTCCCCAGAAGCAGAACTGAGCCCGCCTCAGGGACAAACTCCTCCTCGCAGACCTCGGCGACCAGGAAGCTGACCTGGGCAGAGGGGTTTGGCCTGCCGGGGATCTCCTGCCACAGGCGGTAGACCCACAGGCCCAACGGACCCGGCTCCTCATGGGCAGCGCTCACATCGCCGACAGGCAGGGACAGTACCACAGGCTCGTACTCCGGCCACTCGCAGGGGAAGAAGTCTTTGACGGTGGAAGGGTCCCTAGGAGGATAACCGTCGTCGCACCCCGCTCCCAGCAATACGCCGTCGATGGTTGTGCGCACGCATAAGTCGTAGTTGGTGTCCCAACCTCCGAACGTGAATTCGAGCAGGTATCGATCGTTCGTGGGATACCTACTGTCCTCCGAACACTCCACGCATGGTTTGTTCGCCCGAATGAATAGACCCTGCGCCAGGGCTACGCTGCCACTAAGCAGCAACGCCAGACTCACACCCAGCATTAAGCCTCTCAGCCAGTGCTTCTTCATCGCCTCACCCTCCTTCTTTCATCAGTGAAGTAGACGCATTGACGGTGAGTGTACGCCACTCACGAACGCGTGTCAAGCTGCCAGAGAATCGCCTTCAGAGCCAGCGCGCACTGGCACGTCCATGCTCCGCACCGGCAATGGCCGTTCCCCGTTCCCGCGCCCGCGGGCGTTCCTTTTCCGGCTCTCTCCGGCGCACCGCGCCTAACAGCGGTCCTCTCGCTCGCCTGCCCCGGCCGCCCTTCGCTCCTTCGCCATGCCCGCCACGCGAAAAAGGGGCCATCCCTCCAAGGGGCGGCCCCTTCAATAGCCAGACTGCAATCAGTCGGTTACTCTCTCGCCCTCCATCGCAGCGTTGCATATCCTGCCAGGCCAGCAAGACCGCTCCCCAGCAGCAGCATTGTGCCAGGTTCGGGGACGAACTCCTCTACCGCCTCTTCTGCACCACATGGATCAAGGCAGAGAACGGTGCACTCGCCGGTGTATGGTTCCTCGTCAACCCCATCGATGGGCCACGACCCATAAATGCTGTTGGGCTGGAGGCTGGTGGAGTTGTAGACCCAGATCCACCTCATGTCGAAGCAGTCGCCAACGCGAACGTTGTCCAGCGGGGAATTCTGGAGGTTGATCCTCATCTCGTAGTGGGCCGCAGTGCCTCTGGGAGCCGCATCAAAGTCCACGCCGGGTGGGTTCAGTTCGGAAAACAACTCGCACGAGCTATGCTCGGCAACCCAAGGAATGAACTCTACACCCTTCATATCCGCAGGGACGGCTCCGGGAGACTTTCGCACTGCGCCCGCAATCTGCCCCTCTCCCGACTCTGCACACGAGTCTGCTTCATACATGCAATCGGTCCAGCGACCGGGTCTTCCCGCAGGCTCGTCCTCGAAGGTGAAGTTCATCCACAGGTCATAGTAGCTGGGGTTGTCCGTCTCCATGTCTTCCGGGTCCTCCAACACTGCGCCCACGTACAGGTTGTTCCCGTCGTGCAGGAAGTACGCGGTCCCCATCTCCATGACCAGATGATTGTTCTGCGAGAAGCTCACACCCTCCTGGGCTCCGTCAGTCTCCAACACTCCTCCCCAGAGGCTCAGTGTGGCGGCATTGGCCCACTCCGCAGAACCCACGCGGCCGTCCACCGTGGGGGTGCCGCAGCCCAGATTCAGAGTCGGTTTCTGCGATAGAACCGTCGCCGGAGCCAACGCCATCAAACAGATCACGCTCACCGAGAGCAACAACCATCTCCGTTTCATCCTCGCTACCTCCTTGCGGTGTAACCTACGCCATCGGATCTCGTCCACAGTATAGCGCACTTCCGCATCTGTATCAACCCCCCGGAGACACCCCACGCTCCGCATCGACAACGGCGAATCTGCATACCCCGCGCCCGCGGGCGTTCCTTTTCCGGCTCCCTCCGGGGCACCCGCCGGCCAACCCACACAGCCCTTCGACACCTCACTCCGCACCCCAAGGCTCATCGGGTCGCCCGACGATGAGCTCGCGGGGCTTGAGGCGTATTTGCATAGAGAGCGTAGTCATGGTATGAATCCATTGTCTAACACTTCACAACTTCGCAAAGAGAAAGGAGAAGAAAAATGAATACAAGCAGAAAGACCTCAAGAATTGTGGGCGTGTTGTTTCTAACCGCGATGGTTGCGAGTCTTCTAGGTGGTGGTTTAGTAGAATCGATTTTATCTGCTCCGGATTATCTTATTGCTGTTTCTGAAAATGAAACCCAACTGATAATAGGAGTGCTCCTTGAGTTAATTAACGGCATTGCAGTTGTTGGAATTGCAGTGTTGATGTTTGCAATCTTAAGACAACACAATGAAAGCATAGCTCTTGGATACCTTGGTTTCAGGATTATTGAGTCCGTATTCTCTAGTGTCATTGTAATCAGCCCACTATCATTAATAACATTAAGTCAGGAGTATTCAAAAGCAGGAGCTTCGGATGCTTCCTATTTTCAAACTGTAGGCGCTTTATCTATTGCACAACGCGCGAGTGTGGTAGGTCTGTTGATTCCGGTCTTTTTTAGCTTAGGTGCTCTGTTGTTCTATTACCTATTGTATCAATCAAAACTCCTTCCACGGTTCATATCAGTCTGGGGCCTCATTGGAGTCGCATTGATATTGACATTGAACTTGTTATCAGCATTAGGCTTAGAGGTCGGAATTAGTATAGGACTGATTTTTGCTCTTCCAATAATCTTGAATGAGATATTCCTAGGGATTTGGTTGATAGTTAAGGGGTTTAGTTCATCTGCAATCGCTTCCGGGTCTGCAGAATAGAAACATACGGAGTGTAACTGCTCAGTCCTAGAGTGGTTACACACCAGCTTAATGTCACCCTGAATGAAATGGAGGGCCCTCCCACAAGGGACGGCCCTTCTATTCGTGACAACCCGCGGTCCTCTCGCTCCGCTGGCCCAGCCGCCCTTTGCTGCTTCGCTGGACTCCCTCCACGGCCACAGCCACGGAGGTTCTGGAGGTGGTCCGGTAGGGAATCAAGACAGCCTTCAGAACCCCGAAAGAGTGGTCACGATGTCTAGGCCCATCTACACCGCATCTTTGACAAGTCAGTGAGGACTTGTTATAATGGTACGATGGAGGGCAATATGTACGCCATCATAAAGACGGGTGGGAAGCAATACAAGGTATCACCAGGCCAGACTATCCAGGTGGATGGCATGGTGGAGAGCGTTGGAGAGACGCTGGAGATCGGCAATGTGCTGCTGCTGGCCGACGACGGCAACGTGGTCGTGGGCACCCCCACGGTACCGGGGGTCACCGTGCATGCTACGGTGGTGGAGCAAGGGCGGGGGCGCAAAATCACGATCTTCAAGTTCAGCAGTGGCAACCGGTATCACCGCAAGCGCGGTCACCGTCAGGGCTACACCACGTTGCAGATCGTGGACATCGTACGTGGCGGCGCGAAGAAGCGACCCGCTCCTGCGAAGCCGGTGGAGAAGCAGGAAGTGGCCGCGCCGGAGGACATCTCTGCGGCTCCGGACGTCGCCATCGAAGATTTGGGCCTTCCATCGCGTGTGGCTGGCGCACTGAAAGGCGCCGGTCTGGAGACCGTGGCAGATTTGCTGGAAAAAGAGGACACAGAGCTGCTGGCCGTTCGTGGCTTTGGCGCCAAGTCGCTGGAACAGGTCCGTGCCTCTCTGAAAGACAAAGGATTCATCAAGGAGTAGTTGGGGGTATCATCATGGCTCACAAGAAGGGCGGCGGTAGTAGCCGAAACGGCCGCGACAGCGCCGGAAAACGCCTGGGTGTGAAGCGGTACGCTGGGCAGAAGGTCACTCCTGGCACGATCATCGTGCGTCAACGCGGCAGCACCCTCTATCCTGGGGAGAACGTCAAGATGGCCAAGGACTTCACCTTGTTCTCGCTTGTCGATGGCTTGGTCAAGTTCGAGCAGGTTTCCAGGGCCAGGAAGCGGGTCAGCGTCTATCCGGAGGTGGCAGGTTAGATGAAGAAGGACATCCACCCCGAGTACTTTCCAGAGGCTCGGGTAGTATGCGGCTGTGGCAACAGCTTCGTCACTGGGGCCACCCAGCAAATGATCAAGACCGACATCTGCTCCGCGTGCCATCCGTTTTTCACCGGAGAGCAGCGCATTGTTGACACCGCTGGTCAGGTGGAGCGGTACATGAAGCGGCTGGAGAAGCGAGAGGAGATGGGAAAAACTGTAGCGTCCGCTGCCGAGCCGGATGAGGAGGAAGAAGGCGCGGCGCCGAAGGCAAAGGGACGCAGCCGCAAGAAGGGGAGCAAGCAGTAGCTAGAAGAGGGCAGGGAATCCCTGCCCTTTTTACTTTGTACACAGGCGCAGCGTGAGCGCCAGGGGAGGGTGGAGATCCGTTACCGGTACGAGGAAGGTTCCATAGAGCTGATCTGCGGCAGCATGTTCTGCGGGAAAACAGAGGAGTTGATCCGCAGGGCGAGGCGGGCCCAGATAGCCAAGCAGAAGGTTATGGTCTTCAAACCGGCGTTGGATGATCGTTACGAATTGGAGAACCTGGCCTCTCACAATGGCGTATCCTTCGCTGCCGTCAGCGTGACTGACGCCAGCGCAATCCTCGAGACTGTGGAACCAGACACTGACGTGGTGATTGTGGACGAGGTGCAGTTCTTCGACGATGGGATCACCGACATCTGCAACGTTCTGGCCGACGCTGGAAAACGGGTCATCGTTGCTGGACTGGACAATGACTTCCGAGGAGAGCCCTTTGGACCTGTACCTTCTCTGATGGCTCAGGCGGATATTGTGGACAAGCTCCATGCGATCTGCGTAGTCTGCGGCGCTCCGGCCACGCGAACGCAACGACTCCTCGATGGGCATCCGGCTTCGTACGATGATTCTATCATCAGGGTTGGGGCAAGCGAGGTGTACGAGGCCCGCTGCAGGCGCTGTCACGAAGTGCCGGGGAGGCCCCGGGAACCCCAAGAGAAGAGTTAAGGTGCTGGTCCCTGAACTCCTACGGAAGATGGTCCTCGCGCCCTGAATCCTAGCTGACGTCCCCCACCGTGATGCTGACCTTCGTCCCATCGGCCTTGGCCAGCACTAGGTTCCCGTGGGGATCGACGCCGTCCAGCCGGCCCCTCTCCTCTCCCCAAGGGGTGTCGACCGCGACCTGCTGCCCAAGCTGCGCGAGTCGGGAGGCCCATCTCTCGTGTGGGGATTGTCCCTCTCCCAGCAGCGAGTACTCCCTCTCCATTGACCTGAGCAGCGAATGCAGGACCTTCAGGCGAGGGACTTCCTCGCCCAGCTCCCTGGATATGCTGGTGGCGGTGGAGGGTATTTCGGGGATGCTGGCGACGTCGAAGTTCACGTTGAGGCCCACGCCGATCACCGCGAAGTCCACCTCCTCCCCTCTGAGGCCTGTTTCAATCAGTATTCCCCCGGCCTTCTTGCCTCCCACGAGGATGTCGTTGGGCCACTTGAAAAGGACCTTGAGACCGGTCGACTCCTCGATCGCAGAGGCGACCGCCAGCGCTGACGCCATGAGCAAGAGGGGCAGCTGCTCGGGCGCCAGAGAAGGCCTCAGAAGAAACGACACCAACAGGCTGCTGCCCGCAGGCGCGATCCACCTTCTCTTCTGCCGTCCGCGACCAGCGGTCTGCTCTTCAGTGAAAACCAGAGTGCCCTCTGGAGCTCCCTGTTCGGCCAGCTGCTTCGCTACGTCATTGGTGGAACTGACGGAGTCAAAGCAGACCACCTGCTGGCCCATGAACCGGGTGTCGAGGTCTCTGGTTATGGTCTCAGGCGATAGTTCTTCCATCAGTACACTCCGTGGCGGCCGCCATCCGGTGGCGAGGGACTCAGCAGCCTACGACGCCGAGTGGCCGCGGAGGCCGTGGCCGGACGCTCTTGCGACTCCACTTGGCACGAGTTACGAGGCAATCTCTGCGGGCAGTCAAAGACAGATCCAGTTGCGGCCGTATCAGGCAATCCCAGACCTTGCTGTGCAACGGTTTGGCCTTGCCCTCTTGCCGAAGCTATAATCGCCTGCAGCAGAGCCATGATATATCGGCGTTTGTTGACTGTCAAGAGGGAGGACTGACGGTGGAAGCAGTACCGAGTGTTTACGTGACCCGCCTGATACCTAAGGCGGGACTGGATCTCCTGCGTGGCTGCGCGCAAGTCAAGGTGTGGGAAGGTGAACTGCCACCGTCGCGGGAGGTACTCTTGCAGGAGCTAGAGGAGGCTGAGGGTGTCCTGAGTCTGCTGACGGACACGATCGACGCCGAACTGATGGATGCGGCGCCTCGCCTGAGAGCGGTCAGTAACTACGCCATCGGCTACGACAACATAGATGTGCAGGCGGCAACCGAACGAGGGATCATGGTGTGCCACACCCCCGGAGTCTTGACTGACACCACGGCGGATTTCACTTTCACGCTCCTGGCCTGTGTTGCTCGCAGAGTCGTGGAGGCGGCGCAGTACGTCCGAGAAGGCAGATGGAAGACCTGGGGGCCCATGCTCTGCCTGGGATACGACCTCCACAGGGCGACGCTCGGGCTGATCGGCCTGGGTCGAATAGGTGGCGCCATGGCGAAACGGGCCACAGGATTCGAGATGCGGGTTCTCTACCACGACTTGCAGCGTCAGCCGATCCAGGAGCAGGAACTTGGGCTGGTGTACGCTGACCTCGACACCGTGTTAAGGGAATCGGATTTCATCAGCCTCCACACGCCCCTTACGCCAGAGACCTTCCACATGATCGGCGCGGAGCAGTTCAAGACGATGAAGAATACAGCCATGCTTGTCAACACCTCTCGCGGTCAGGTGGTGGATCAGAAGGCCTTGTACGATGCCTTGGTGTCTGGCGAGATCTCAGGCGCGGGGATCGACGTGACGGACCCTGAGCCTATGGACCACGATGATCCCCTCCTGGAACTGGACAACTGTGTGGTGGTGCCCCACATCGCTAGCGCCAGCATAGCGGCCCGTACGTTGATGGCCACCATGGCTGCCGAGAACCTGGTGGCTGCGCTGCAAGGGCGTATGCCTCGCAATCCAGTGAACCCGGAAGTCTTGGACCTGAAGGGGCGACGTTGAGAATCCCTGTGGTGCACCCGCGTGGTGCTCCCAACGAGCCCAGCCGAGGACACGGTCTCTGCATTCACTGCCGCGCGCTCATGCGGAACAGCAGGTGTCGGCGACTCAGTACGTGGTAGCCGCTGATTTCACTTGACAAGCATTCTCGGGACTGCTAGTATGTGCCGTCGACGAAGGGCGTTCGCACAGTCGATGGGTGTTGGTGTCTGGCGCGAACGCGTTTGTTTTTTTGCCTGCGGGCTCTTCAGCCATCGGAACGCGATGTGAGCTCTTATCCTGAGGGGTGGAGGGACCCGCCCTGGGAAGCCCTGGCAACCTTCCGCGCACGATGGAGGGCACCAAGCCTGGTGATGGACCATTCAGATCTCGATTCCAGGCGCGCCCCTGATCCGTGGTTTCGGTGCCAATTCCGGCGGGTTCTGTCCGAGTGCGTGGTCAGCTTATTCCGTGTTGGTTGGGCTGGGAGGGAACTGGCTTGTCGGGATGGAATCTGAAAGATGAGAGAGAGTCGCGGTTGCTTTCTCTCCAACGCGGAGAGATTTTTCTTGGGGACGGTACCAGTCTTGTACACGGTTGAGGTGTAGCGATGCGCACCATCGAGTGGGACTCCGGCGTAGTGCGGATGATAGACCAGCGCAAGCTACCTCACGAATACGTGGAGGTAGAGTTCACGGACTATCGAGACGTAGCCAGGGCCATCAAGGAGATGTACATTCGAGGTGCACCTGCCATCGGTGCCGCGGCCGCCTACGGGCTGGCTCTGGCGGCAGTGCACAGCGAGGCGGGCAGCAAATCTCAGTTGGTGGCCGATGTGCGGATAGCAGCTGATGTCCTTCGCGAGACGCGCCCCACCGCCTCCAACCTTTTCTGGGCTTTGGGTAGGATGCTGGCCAGGCTCGAGGACGAGTCTTTGCGAGGTGTGGATCAAATGCGTCAGGCTCTCATCGCTGAGGCAGAGGATCTCGCTGAAGAGGACGTGGAAGTCAACAAGCAAATGGGCCAGTACGGGGCGGAACTCATAGAGGACGGCTACAATATCCTCACGCACTGCAACGCGGGCGGGCTGGCGACGGTCGACTATGGCACTGCGCTGGCCCCTATCAGGACGGCATGGAAACAGGGGAAGCGGGTACATGTCTACGTGGATGAGACTCGCCCACGCCTTCAGGGTGCCCGGCTGACAGCCTGGGAACTCATGCGAGACGGCATTCCCATGACCCTGATTGCTGACAACGCTGCAGGGTACTTCATTCAGAGCGGCAAAGTGGACCTCGTCTTCGTTGGGGCGGATAGGGTGGTGGCCAACGGTGACGTGGTCAACAAGATCGGTACGTACAAGGTGGCCGTGGTGGCCGGCGAGAACGGTATCCCTTTCTACGCTGTGGTCCCGACGTCCACTATAGACCTGAGCGTGGAATCAGGAGATCAGGTGCCGATAGAGGAGAGGGACGCTGAGGAAGTGACCCACGTTCGGGGCCAATTGATTGGTCCGGAGGGGGTACGCGTGGCCAATCCGGCTTTTGATGTCACACCCCACCGCTACGTGACGGGCATCATCACCGAACATGGCATCGCATATCCACCCTTGGCGAAGAGTCTGCGTGCTCTATGTGCTACGAAGAAGGGGTGACGGGGGGTCTTGCGAGGGGAGATGAGCGATCGCTTCAGGCCTGAGTTGCTGCCAGTGAACATCGGTAGCTTGCCCCATGGCGACGCACGAGAGGCCTGTACAGCCATCCGAGCTCGATTCGGGGACATTCCCGGTTGGCCACAGCTGCCGAGGCGGAGCTTCCTTGAAAGCATGTACGTCCAATTCAGTGAGGGGTTCCCCGGTCTTGTCCTCGACGAGAACCGCGTCTATGTCGACCGCAATCAGGATCTCTCCGCAGACTTGGAGCGGCTCTATCTGGCTACCTTGGAGAACGATCTGAGTAGCTATGCCTTGACTCCCTCCTACGCGGCAGGCCTGACCGAGTGGTTGAAGGGGGGATTCGAGAACTGTAGGGCGGTCAAAGGACAGGTGACTGGCCCCATTAGCTGGGGCCTGGCTGTGGTGGACCAGGACCTGCGCCCCATCCTCTACGATGAAGTACTCGCAGACGCCCTGGCCAAGCACCTGAGGCTGAAGGCGGCCTGGCAAGAAAGGGAGCTGCGCCAGCTGCACTCCAGAGTGATGGTCTTCCTGGACGAGCCGTACATGTCTTCATTCGGCTCAGCATATGTGTCAGTTTCTGGGGAGCAAGCGATCGCGCTCATAGATGAGGTGCTGAGCGGTCTAGAGGGGTTGAAGGGTGTCCACTGCTGCGGAAACACCGACTGGTCGGTCATTCTGTCCACCGACGTGGACATTGTGAGCTTCGATACTTATGACTACGCTGAGTCGCTGTCGCTCTATCCCCAGGAGGTGAAGGACTTCGTAGAGCGGGGCGGTATCCTAGCCTGGGGCATAGTGCCGCGCGACAGTGAAGCTCTGACGCGCGAGACGACTGAAACGTTGATCGACAGGCTGCTGGACGCCATGAACCTTCTGGTGAGGAAGGGTTTGGTGTTGGATGACCTGCTCGCAGCTTCTCTGATCAGCCCTTGTTGTGGCCTGGGCACCTTGTCGGTACAAGACGCGGAGCGCGCGCTGGATCTGACCGTCGCCGTGTCTGAGGAGATGAGGCGGCGCTACCTGTCGACATAGTATGGCTTTGTCCATCAAGCGGCTCGACGCGAAGGCAGAGATCTACGGTTTCTTGAGCGAGGATCGGCTCTACGCAGCATACGCCATCTGCGATCTAGAACCGATTCCGTTCAGACAATGCGAATGGCACGCTTCTTCGAGAAACGGACGCCTGACAGCCCTGGGTCTGTGCTTCAGGGGTCTGCCTCCGGATCGCGTGTTCTTGATGGGACCGACCGAGGAGTTGGTGCCGATCCTCGGAGGAGCCCTCAAGGCCGCGAAAGCGCATTTCGCGTGCAGGCCGCAACATCTGCGGACTCTGAGGAGGTTCTACTCTCTCCGCACAGTCGAGGTCATGCAGAGGATGTTCCTGAGACCTGAGGAATTCAATCCTGCTCAGGGAATGGTGGAGAGACTGGGACCCAGGCACGTGCACCTGCTGCAAGACCTCTACCGGTGGTATGGGGATGTTGCCTTCGCGCCCTACCAGCTTGACCAGGGCGTGTTCTACGGTGTACACGAGGCTGGCAGACTCGTGGCCACGGCAGGCACCCACCTTGTCTCTCGCACCTACCGTTTGGGCATCGTGGGCAATGTCTTCACCCATCCCGATTACAGAGGGAGGGGCTTCGCCACCGTCTGCACGAGTGCGGTTGTTGAAGAGTTGATCTCGCAGTCTCTGGACGTGGTACTGAACGTGGGGCAGACTAACGAGGCTGCCAGCAGGGTATACCAGCGTCTTGGATTCCAGGTCTACTGCCCTTTCATCGAGGCTCTGGGGATTCGGCGAGAGGCAGAGTGAGAGGGCGTTGCGTGTACCGTAGAAATGGACTGTAACGCCGCAGATACAGCAGCGAGAGCCGCCGGTGACGCGCGAGCGAGGAGCTGCACGCGCGGCGACAAGCGGGAGATCGGGTACGGTCGTCCGGTGCCCGAACACCGCGACTGAGGGAAAGGAGCAACTTCATGGCTGATAGTTTTGACGTTAAGGATACGTCCTTGGCTGATCGGGGCAGGCTGCGCATCCAATGGGCGGCGCAGGAAATGCCCGTGCTGAGTCTGATCCGGGAGAGATTCGAGAAAGAGAAGCCGCTGAAAGGGATGAAGCTCTCGGGATGCCTGCACATCACTACCGAGACTGCCAACTTGGCGCAGACCTTGGCTGCTGGAGGTGCGGACCTGGTTCTATGTGCCAGTAATCCGCTCTCTACGCAGGATGATGCAGCTGCCTCTCTGGTCGTCTACGATGAGATTCCGGTCTTTGCCGTCAAAGGCGAAGACAACGAGACATACTACGCGCACATCCGAGCCGCGCTGGAGCATGGCCCCCAAGTGACCATGGACGATGGTGCGGACCTTGTTTCCACCGTTCACAAGGAGAGAACAGACCTCATCGGTGATGTCATTGGAGGTACAGAGGAGACGACCACAGGGGTGGTCCGCCTCAGGGCCATGGCCAAGGACGGAGTGCTGCAGTACCCCATCATCGCCGTGAACGATGCTCTGACCAAGCATTTCTTCGACAACAGGTATGGTACTGGCCAATCCACGATCGACGGCATACTGCGAGCCACCAACATACTACTGGCGGGAAAGAACTTCGTGGTGGCTGGGTACGGTTGGTGCGGGCGAGGAATCGCTATGCGCGCCAGGGGGCTCGGCTCAAGTGTCATCGTCACCGAAGTCGATCCCCTGAAAGCTCTCGAGGCGGTGATGGACGGATTCCGTGTTATGCCCATGTTGGAGGCTGCCAGCATCGGGGATATTTTGGTCACTGCCACGGGGGACATCAATGTTATCGACAAGCACCACTTTGAGGTGATGAAAGACGGTGCCATCCTGGCTAACTCCGGTCACTTCAACGTGGAGCTGAATATCCCTGCTCTGCGAGAGATGGCAGTGGAGGCGCGGGAGCCACGACCGGGTGTAGACCAGTACATCATGGCCGACGGGCGTCGGTTGTCGGTTCTTGGAGAGGGGCGGTTGGTGAACCTCGCCATGGCCGAAGGACATCCTGCGTCTGTGATGGATATGTCGTTTGCCAACCAGGCGTTAGGGATCGAGTACCTGATCGTGAACGCGAGTTCGATGGAGAGAAAGGTCTATCCGGTGCCAGAGGACATAGACCGCGAGATAGCTCGCCTCAAGCTGACCGCTATCGGGCTGGAGATAGACGCTCTCACTCCGGAACAGGAGAAATATCTGTCCTCGTGGGAGGAAGGCACATAGGCGTCGGTGAGGGAGCCGGCGATGATGGGCGCAGGAGCCGGAGAACACGTACGAGCTGGAATGCCATCTGGCTCATGGTGAGTGTCGAGCTTGGTGATCAACCCGCGGGCCGTGTCCAGTCAAATGAGAATGTTACCGAAGGGAGCTGCTCTTTCAAATGATAATGTTACCGGGATGCCCTCTCCTTTCTGGCTCGTGGTAGGTGTAGATAGGGTCTCGTAGACGTCCTCCGTCTCCCCTGGGACGGCAG
>JAUVXJ010000020.1 GCA_030603665.1 Chloroflexota bacterium
ATACCGCCTCTTGATCAGTCGCAGATACTTCCTACGTTCGTCTATCGTCATCTTCTCTTTGTTGGGCATAGTCCCCTCAGTAACATTATCATTTGAGTGAACCATACCACTTCGGTAACATTATACGTGAGTGAATACGCAACGTTTGCGAGGAGGGGATAGCTGTGATAGACTTGGACAGACAGCGGAGAGGTGATTCAGTGCACGTCCTGTTCATCACCAAGGAGATAGACAACGAGCCGCACGGCATTCTGCGCATCTCGGCGGCTCTGAAGGAGGCGGGTCACGAGACGGACATGGTGGTGGCCACCGAAGAGGACCCCGTCGAGGCTGCCCTGCGAGTGAAGCCTGACGTGGTGGCCTACAGCGTCTATACAGGCACGCAGCGATACTATCTTGAGGTCAACCAGCGTATCAGAGATCAGTTGGACGTGTTCTCCATCATGGGGGGACCCCACCCCACTTTCTTCTCCGAGATCATCGAGGAGGAAGGCGTGGACGGAATCTGCATCGGCGAGGGCGAATACGCCACCGTGGACTTGATGCACGCCCTGGAGAAGGGCGATTCGTTCGAAGGCATACCCAACTGGCACATCAAAGCCAATGGGCGCATTCATCGCAACCCGCTGAGGCCGCTGGTCACAGATCTGGATGAACTGCCTTTTCCGGACAGGGAACTACTCTACAAAGCCCATCCCCTGAGCGGCCAGAGGAAGCTGAAACCTTTCATCACCGGGCGGGGGTGCCCCTACAACTGCTCCTTCTGCTTCAACGAGGCCTATTCTCAGCTGTATGGAGGGAAGGGACGGAGGACTCGGCGCCGCAGTGTGGACAACGTGATTCGGGAATTGAAAGAGGTGAGGGAGAGGTACCCTCTGGCCTTCGTACTATTCCTGGATGACACCTTCATCATCAACAAGAAGTGGCTCCAGGAACTGGCCGGGCGGTACAAGGACGAGGTGGGGTTGCCCTTCTGGTGCCAGGTGCGCCCCAACCTGGTCACTGACGAGAGGGCGGCTCTGTTCAAGGACATGGGCTGCGTCAGCGTCAGCTTTGGACTGGAGACGGCCAATGATGAGTTGCGCTACGAGGTCCTCAACCGCCACGTGACGCGAGAGCAGATCCTGAAGGCCTGTCGCGTGCTGCGAGAGCATGGCATCAAGTACTCCACCAACAACATGCTGGGACTGCCGACGGGCGGTCTGGCGACGGATTTGGAGACGCTGGACCTCAACATCGAGTGCCGGGCCGACTACGTGAACGTCTTCCTCTATCAACCATATCCCAAGACGAAGCTGGGCGAGATGGCTCTGCGGGAAGGGCTGATGACCGGTACCTTCGACGACCTGAGCGGCTCGGTAACCGACGATACCGTCATCAAGTTCAGCAGCAAGATGGAGACGCGGCAGATAGAGAATCTGCAGAAGCTGCTGAGCGTCACCGCGGAGTTCCCCTTCCTCAAAGCTCTCGTGGTGCGGTTGATCAAACTACCCCCCAATGCGCTATTCTGGCTCACCTACAAGGGCTGGAAGGGCTACGCTATCAGCAGGCGGATCTATCCTGTGACGATGACTCTCAAGGAATGGTTTAGCGCTCTTCTACAGTTCATGCGCATCAAGACCCAGTAGCAGGAGGAGGCCGGCCATGCAACTGATGAGACACGGGAAGGCCAAACTGACCCTCATTCTGTTCGTCGGTGCACTGGCTGTGCTGGCCGTGCTGCAGATGCCAGCCACCCCGGTGGACGCTCAGGGCACTGCCACTCTGGTCTGGGAGGGGAGGCTGATCAGCGACATCAGCGAGCTGAGCCTCGGAGGCACCATCATACGTGTGTCTGTGCAGGGGGTCGCGGGTCTACCTATCGAGGTGTCTTCAGCGCACGGAGGGTGGAGCACGACCCTGCTCAGCGGCTCCAAGCTTGAGTTGGGCCCCTACGCAGCGGAGTTCTCCGGCTTGATGCCAGGACGGTATATCATCGCTCCTCAGGGTCTGGGCGCCACTGTGACCGTGGACGCGGATGGAACCGACATCATCGTGGTGGAGTTCGCGCAGGTCTCCAAGCAGGTCGCACCGACGCCACCGCCGCCGGCTCCCTCTCAGTGGGAGGCGGAGATCCTCGCGTACACGCCCAACAGAGATCTCGCGGGATCTGTGTTGCGGGTCTCGGTGGTCGGTAAGGTAGGGCTACCGGTGGAGGTGGCCGCCGCAGCGGGGGGCTGGAGCACCATAGGCTATACGGGCACCAAGCCTGAGTACGGCGATTACGTGGCGGAGTTTGCTGCCCTGCAACACGCCGACTACGTCATCAGACCTGAGGGATTGGACACCGAACTTACGCTCTTCCTGGATGGCAAGAGCTTCGTGTTCGTGGAATTCCGGCGCCGAGAGGGCTATACGCCGCCTGCTACGCCTACCCCGACGACGGCGCCGGCACAGCCGCCCGCAGCACCTTCGACACCCGCTCCGCCAGTTCCTGTGGCGACGACGGTGACCGCAACGCCGCCGGTAGCGACCGGCACGCCCTCGGCTGCTCCCTCGCCGGCGCCCACGCCAGTCACAGTCTGGACGGGAGAGGTCGTCACCAACACCAGTCTGCAGCAGTATGCTGGATACCTGTCCACGATTCAGGTCAGTGTGGAAGGTATGAAGGGTCTCCCCGTGGAAGTGAGGGCTGGCGGGTGGGTGGCCACAGCGGTAACCGGTACCAAAGCTGAGTGCGGCGATTTCTGCCTGGAGTTTGGAGGCCTATCGCCCAGCCTGTACAACATCATCCCCAGGGGCCTGGGAGCCAGCGTGGACGTCGTCGTGGAGGGTGGAGGACTGGCTCTTGTGAAATTCACTTCAAGGATGGTGGTGCCAGCCGCTCCCGCGCAGACGCCCACGCCGACGCCGGGCCGCGCGGTGGCCGTTTCTTCCCCTGCCCAAGCTACAACTTCGCCGACTGCGAGTCCGTCGCCTACCGCAACAGCTGCGCCGCAGATGGTCTGGGCGGCCCGGACGCTCTGGAACACCAGCAGCGGGGCACCCACGGGAGCGTTCTTCTCCGGCATACAGGTATCCGTGCAGGGCCTCAAAGGGCTGCCGGTGGAGATCAAGTCTGGCGGCTGGAGCGCCTCAGAACTGACTGGGACCAAGCCTAGCTGCGGGGAGTTCTGCCTGGAGTTCGGAGGGCTGTCAGGCAGCGCCTACACCATCATTCCTCAGGGATTGGGCATCGAGCACGTGGTGTCGGTAGACGGCGAGGGCTTCGCCGTGGTCGAGTTCTACCAGAGGCCTGCACAGCCGAGGCCCGAGGTTTGGGCGGGTCGAATCGCGGAGCAGCTGAGCGGGAGCGGAACGAGAGGGTACTTCGCGGCTATCCAGGTCACTGTGGAGGGCAAGAAGTGGCTGCCGGTAGAGATCAGAGCTGGCGGTTGGAGTGCCTCAGAGCTGACCGGGACCAAGCCTGCATGCGGTGGCTACTGCCTGGAGTTTGGTGGCCTGGCGCCAGGTACCTACGTGGTCACCCCTCAGGGTCTAGGTGTGAGTGTGACCGTCACCGTCGACGAGGGAGGTTTTGCCGCCGTCGAGTTCTACCTCACCTGACCAGGCGGGATGGAGGTTCGCTATCTCGCGCCGCTTTGTTGCTCTCGCGAAGGCAAGGCCGACTCTATGGATGGGCGCGGCCGTCATTCTCATCTCACTGCTCCTCTACCTACTGACCCTCGACGACGGGCTGGAGCCCTGGCAGCTGGGCGGTGGGGACCTGATCACCCATCAATACGCCCAGGCTCAATTGCGGTTCGCCAACGCGCCGGGATACCCCCTGTATACGATCCTGGGGTGGATCTGGTTCCAGGCGGGTAGGGCGGTCCTCTGGCCGTTCTTCAATCCCACAGAGATCCTCTCCCTCTTCTCCACGATCTGGGGCCTGACCACCCTGGCTGTGCTCTACGTCCTGCTTCTAGACGCAACGGAGCGGAACTGGCTTGTCTCCGGTCTGGTTACGTTCTTCTACGCCACCACGTTCTTCTTCTGGTATTACAGCATCGCCTCAGAGGAGTACACGGCCGCCGTCCTTCACACGGCGTTGATCATCCTCTTCGCCTTTCGATGGGACAAGAGCAAGGAGGACAAGTACATCCTCTTGCTGGCCCTGATGGTGGGGCTGGCCCTGGCGAATCTGATCACTGTAGTTCTCGCTGCGCCGGCTTTGCTGTTCTTCATCGTCAAGGGCGAACCTGGCATCGTGAGGCGTGGGCGTCTGGTGGGGAAGTCGGCGGTTCTGGCCTTGCTGCCGCTCCTGAGCTACGGGTACGTATACTTGCGCGGCGCTCGGCATCCCGAATGGTGGGGCGAGGGGGAATGGAGCTCTAGCGTGGCCTGGTTCGTCGATTTCTTGACCATTAGGCAGGGGCGCGGCGAGCTATCGTTCTCCGTTGGCGGATGGGGACCCGAGCCGCTGACGCACGTGTTCCTGGAGTTGACCGTGGTGGGTCTGGTGGCCGCTCTGGTGGGCATAGCTTTCCTGGGGCGGCGCCGGGGCGGGCTATTGTATGGCATCATTCTAGGGTACTTACCCTTCATCTATCTCGATCGCTTCGGCAACTGGTTCCAAGTGGTGATGCCGTTGTACCTCATCGGGGCGCTGGGAATCGGGGTGCTGGCCGATCGAGCCTGGCGCAGGTTCTCTGGTTGGCCCCGGGCGCTCGTGGTCCTTGGTCTCATGGCTTTGACAATCAACCGTCTGTGGGTTAACTTTCCCGATGCTGACCAGAGGGACAAGCCGGAGGACACCGCGCTGGAAGCGGGCCGGGCGATCCTGGCGGATCACCCTCCGGAGGGAGCCATCATCAGCGGCAGCTATGAGGAGAACCTCTCTCTGGACTACGTGACCAAAGTGTGGGGCGAACGGCAGGACCTGCGAGTGGTGATCACCGATGATCTCCTGGAGTTGTGGGCTGGGGGAGAGGAGAACCTGTTCCTGACGAGGGACTCGGCGGGATTCGTGTTGTCACAACTAGGTGGGACGCTCTCTCTGTCGTCGGGGGGGCTAAGGTTGGTGGAGGTCAGGCAAAGGCCAGGCAGCGAAGCTCCCGAGATGGACGAAAGGGTGAACGCCGCCCTAGGGGATGGGTTGGTTCTGCTGGGGTACGACCACTTCCCTTCCCTGGAGGGGTTGCATCTAGCTCTCTACTGGCAGGCGGCAGAGGTGCCGGGGGTGGACTATGCAGTTTCCGTGCGCCCCACTGCGAACGGAGAGCTGCTATTCCACGAAGGGCAGCTGGTCCAGGAGGACCACGCTCACCCCGTGTGGGGCTACTATCCCATGTCCCGCTGGATGCCAGAGGAGGTGGTACGGGATGATTACCTGGCCTCAGTTCCGCCTGGGCTGGAGTATGATGGAGCCGCAATAGTGGTCTACCAGATCACGGAAGATGGTTTCGAAGACCTGGGGACGGTAGCTCTGAACCTTGGAGCCTCTCAATGATGGGGCGGGCGCGCATGCGTGCCGCACCTCCTTCCACTGGGCTCAGGACAGGCTTTGATACGCTGCTTCGCGAAGTTTCGCAGCTACTGAGGATGCTTTCTGGAGAGCGCGTTGGCATCGAAGCAGAGGCGAGCGAGTCAAGCATGCTGAGTAGGCCGGAGGCCGTATCGAAGGATGTGGGCGCGCAAGGTCGAAGGCCTTTGGGGCTCGACCAGGTCGTGGATTACGAGTGTCATTGAGCATGCTTGGAAGCAGGAGATTCGATCTCAACTACCTATGGGTGGTTCTGCTGGCCGTGCCGGCAGTAATACCCCTCTTTCAGAGCGGGTATCTGGACTCCCACGACGGACTGTTCCACCTCTACCGTCTGGCGGCGCTGGACGATGCCTTTAAGGCGGGGGTCTTCTATACCCGCTTGTTCCCCGATTTCGCCTTTGGCTATGGCCACGCGGTACTCAACTACTACAGCCCCCTGACCTACTTCGTGGCGCAGGCCTTCCACATGCTGGGGGCAGGGTACATCCTCTCCATCAAGCTCACCTTCGCCGCCGGCATCTTGCTCAGTGCACTGTTCATGTACCTGTACGCCAGGGAGGTTGTGGGACGCTTCCCTGGGTTGGTGGCGGCGGCGGTCTACACCTACTTCCCCTACCACCTGGCCGACACTCACCTCCGCGGCGCCCTGGCTGAGGCCTTCGCATTCGTCTTCTTGCCCCTGTGTCTGTGGGCCATGCACAAGCTGATGACCGGGGGCAGGGCTCGATACATCATTCTGTTGAGCCTGAGCTTCGCCGGACTGATCGTCACCCATAACCTGACGGCCCTCATCTTCACGCCGGTGTTGCTGGGGTACATGGTCCTGCTCTGGATCCTCACGCGGCGCAGCAGGGCATTGCTGCTGGCGTTGGTGTCTTTGGCCGTCGGCGTTCTGCTGGACACCTTCTACTGGCTGCCTGTTCTCACGGAGACGCGCTACGTGGGTCTGGCGGCCAACATCGGCTCGCCAGGATATCAGAGACACCTGGCGTCCTTGCCTGACTTCATCTCCACCTCGCCGTTATTCCGATATCTCCCCGATCTGGGGGGAGGCTTCGACAACCCCTTCTACCCTTTGGGTCTGATCTATGCGCTTCTGATGCTGGCGGGGGTGGCTTTGCTGGTGTGGCTGGTCGTGCGACCCGCTTCAGAGCGGCCCGACTCACGGACAAGACGGTGGCTCTTGGCCTTCTTCCTCGCGGTGACCGCCGGTTCCATCTTCATGATGCTCACCTGGTCTCTGCCCTTGTGGAGGCTGGCCCAGCCGTTGCTGGCCTCTCTCCAGTACCCCTGGCGGTTCATGGCCGTGACCTCGCTGGGTGTGGCCATGGTGACGGGGTTCCTGTTCACCCTGGGAGAGGGCCAGGCGGAGGATGCCGGACGATGGCGGACCTGGCTGCGGTATGGGTTGGGAGCGGGCTTGCTGGTCATTCTGATGGTCCATGGCCTGGCCGACCTGCCTACGGAGATGCTGCCTCTGGAGGATGGGCAGGTCACGGTGCAGAGGATGTGGGAGGAGGACTTCGCCGCGCGGCAGATAGGGGCCACCTGGACCGCGGAGTACGTCCCCATATGGGTGGAGGCCGACCGCTCGGTGGTGGCTCTGCCGCCACCGGACCTGGTGCCCTTTGAACCCAGGGACCTCGCGCCTGAGGAGATACCGCAGGTGGAGCTGGGCAGGCAGGGGTTCCTCTCCTCGGAGATGGTGGTGACCTCCCCCAGGGAGCACACGCTGCGTTTCCACACCTTCTACTTCCCCGGCTGGAAGGCGTACCTGGATGGCCTGGAGGCGCCCGCCTATCCTTCGGGAGAGCTGGCCCTGCTCACCGTGGACATCCCCGCGGGAGAGCACCAAGTCCTGGTGCGCTTCGAGGACACCACCCCACGTCTGGTGGGCAATCTGATATCGCTGCTGACGGCGCTGGGGCTTGTCGCCTTCGCCATCTTCAGGTGGCGGTGGAAGGCGGTGGCAACGGCAGCCATTCTGGGTGTTCTATTGCTGGGCCTCGTCGGCTGGCACATCCGGCCCTTCAGGTTCAGCTCGCAGCCCCAGCAAGTGGTGGTGAACCTGGAGAATCAGGTGCAGTTGCTGGGATACAGCCTGGACAAAGAGGCCTATCGATCTGGCGAAACCGCGCACCTGACGCTGTACTGGCTGGGGTTGCAGGAGATGAGCCAGAACTACAAGGTCTTCGTCCATTTCATGGATCAGGGGTTGACCACCATGTGGGCGCAGGACGATGGCGACCCCGTGGAGGGTTTCACCCCCACCACGAGGTGGCTCTCAGGAGAGATAGTGGCCGATGACCACGCCTTGTACATCCCTCCTGAGGCGCCCCCGGGCACCTACAAGCTGTTCGCCGGGATGTACGAGTGGGAGACGGTGCGCAATCTGACCATCTTGACTCCGGAGGCGGCGTCGCCCAACAACAGGATCCTTCTGGCGGAGGTGGAGGTCGTGGCTCCATGAGCACAGGAGGCAGCCTGAGGGGCCGAGTGGGGGGAGCGGTGCGCAGCAACGTCGCCTTGGTGATCATCCTGGCGCTCTTCGTCTTCCTGGCCACGTCCTACAGCGTCATTGTTCCTCTGGGTGAGGCCCCGGACGAGGTCCCCCACTTCACCTACATCCGGTACATCGCACGGAACGGCAGGCTCCCTGTGGGCGCCGAGGAGCATGAAGGATTCCAACCTCCCCTGTACTACCTCATCGGCGCAGCCTCGACCTTCTACATTGACACCAGCGACTATGTCATCAAGGCCAACGGCGACTACTCCTTCACCGATGACCTGCCCCCCTTCAACCTCTTGCTGCACACTACGGAGGAGGCGTTCCCCTACCGGGGCTGGGCGTTGGCCTGGCATATCATCCGGTTGCTCTCCGTGGCTATGGGGGCCACCACGGTCTGGGCCACCTATTGGATCGCCCGAGAGGTCTTTCCCAAAGACAAGTACATCGCCGTGGGAGCAGCGGCCTTCAACGCCTTTCTTCCTCAGTTCCTGTTCATCAGTGGGGTGATCAACAACGACAACCTGGCGGCGTGTCTCTCGGCCCTGATGCTGCTGGTGACGGTGAAGATCCTGAGGGGCGCGCGAGGGTACCGACACTTCCTGCTCCTGGGGACGCTGACTGCCCTGGGGGTGATGGCCAAAGCCAGCGTGATCAACTTCTACGCCATCGTCTTGCTGGTCATCCTTATCGTGCTCTGGCAGGAGGGGTCAAGTCTGAGGTCCTCGCTGCGTCGAGGGGCCATCTTGCTCCTGCTGAGCGGCCTTCCCTTCGTGGTCTTGGCCGGCTGGTGGTTCGTGCGCAACCAAATCCTCTACGGCGACCCTCTTGGCTGGGGGCTAGTGTTGGCGGCCAACGCTTTGCGGGAGGCTCCCCTCACCATGGCCGACATCCAGTGGCTGATCTGGGGACTGTACCGTTCGTTCTGGTATAGGTGGATCGGCATCGAGCTGGAGCTAGCCTTCTACGCCCTGTTGGTCATCCCTTGCCTGCTGGTCGCGGTTGGGCTGCTGACCCTCTTCTGGCGAAGGGAGAGGCTCTCGCCAGGGTCACCCTTGATCCTTTCCGTTTTGGGGATCTACTTCCTCATGGTCTCTGGCTCCCTCATCCCCTGGACAGCCACGGTGCAGGGCACCGACCAGGCGCGGCTCCTCTACCCGGCCCTGCCCGTGATCGTGCTCTTCATGGTCCTGGGCTGGGCGCAACTGGTGCCCAGGAGGTGGGGCAACCACCTGGCCTATGGCGTGGGCGGGGCTATGCTCCTCTTCGCCATAGTGGCGCCCCTGCGCTACACCATGCCCACCTACGCCCCGCCGCCCGTCCTGGCCAAGGAGGATCTGGCCGACGTGCAGAACCCCGTGGCCATCAACTTCGGGGACAAGATCAAGCTGGTGGGGTATGAGCTGAACGGGGAGGAGTGGCGTCCCGGTGAAGATCTCCTGGTCACCATGTACTGGGAGGCGTTGGAGGACCTGGACGAGGACCTCTGGCTCCTCATGCGGTTGGTGCATCGCAGGGGATACGACCTCACCTTCAAGGACGGCTGCCCCTCTGGTGGGAAGTACACCACTGACCACTGGCGGCAGGGGGACGTGATACCCTCGGTACACCGGCTCAGGATTCCCGTCGATGCCGCAAAGCACCCGTACCGGCTGACTCTCTCCATGCACCCCTTCGACAGCGAGGAGTGGCTGCCCATTCTAGATGAGCAGGGTCGGGATACAGGGGACATCGTGATCCTCACGCTCATATCGGTGGTCGACGAGTAGAGGTCGCCGGCATCGCCTCGTGCCAGGTTCGCTCGGTAGTGGGACTGCTTGGGACGATGGTTGTGCATTGCCTTTCGCCACAGTGAGGTAGTTGGAGTGAGACGGCTCCTGGTCTTGAGTTTGATGTTCCTTCTCGCTTCCTGCGCCCCTGCACCTCGAGAAACAGGGGTCCTGCAAGGGCACGTGACCATTGGGCCTCTGGTGCCGGTGGTAAGAGAGGGGGAGCCTGAACCCACTCCGGCGCCCGAGGTCTACGCCATCCGGCAGATGGTGATCTACGCTGAAGATGGATGGACCGAAGTCACCAAGGTTCAGATCGATGCCCAGGGGAACTACCGGGTCAGCTTGCCGGTGGGCACGTACGTGGTAGACATCAACCACGTGGGCATTGACCGGGGTATCGACTTGCCAGCGACGGCGAAGATCGAGTCCCAAGAGGTGACTCGCCTGGACGTGGAGATCGACACCGGTATCAGGTGATGGGCAGGCCTCCTGCCAGCCCCCCTCTCATCCTCTAGACAAGAAAGGAGAAGGAGATGGCCAGAGAGTATCGAATGTACCTCAATGGGGAATGGGTTGAGGCAGCGGATGGGAAGACCTTCGATGACTTCAATCCATACACGGGCGAGGTCTACGCCAGGGTTGCTGGCGGCAGAGAGGTGGACGCCAAGCGTGCGGTGGATGCCGCGGCCGCAGCCTTTCCCGGCTGGTCGGCCACGCCGCCAGAGGCCAGGCGGGCGTACTTCCTGAAAGCCGCTGACATCCTGGAAAGGAGACGGGAGGAGATAGCGGGCATTTTGACGGAAGAGACCGGCGCCACCTTCGGCTGGGCGATGTTCCAGTGTTCCTTGACGCCCGGTATGCTGCGGGAGGCGGCTGCGCAGGTGCACATGGTCATGGGCCAGATCATACCCGCCAACCTGCCCGGCGCTTTCTTCATGGCCCTCCGTCAGCCGGTGGGAGTGGTGGCAGGTATCGCCCCCTGGAACGCGCCACTGATTCTTTCGCTGCGGTCGGTGGTCTTCGCCATGGCCTATGGCAATACCACTGTTCTCAAGCCCTCGTCAGAGTCGCCCATCAGCGGCGGCCTGGTGTACGGGGAGATCTTTGAGGAAGCGGGGCTTCCCGCGGGAGTGTTGAACGTGTTGATCAGCGCCCCAGGCTTTGCCGGCGAGGTTGGGGACGTACTGATTGGCGATCCCAGGGTGCGCAGGATCAGCTTCACGGGATCCACTGAGGTTGGCAGGGAGGTTGCGGCGAAGGCGGGAGAAGCCCTCAAGCGCGTGACCCTGGAACTGGGCGGATCGGATCCCCTGCTCATTCTCAAGGACTGCGACATGGAGTACGCGGTGAATGCGGCAACCTTCGGCAGGTTCCTGCATCAAGGCCAGATCTGCATGAGTGTGAAGAGGATCATCGTCGAGAGGCCGGTCGCCGACGAGTTCACAGAGAAGTTCGTGGCCAAGGTCTCAGGCCTGAAGGTGGGCGATCCGAAAGAGCACGACACCATCATCGGGCCACTGATCAACCAGACGCAGCTAAACATACTGCGTGAACAGGTGGATGAGGCCATCGAGGGTGGAGCCAAGGTGCTCTGCGGGGGCAAGTTCGAGGGGCCGAGCTATTGGCCGACGGTCCTCACGGACGTGAAGGAAGAGATGAGGGTCTGCCGGGAGGAGGTCTTTGGGCCTGTGGTCCCGGTGATAGTGGTCGAGGATGAGGAAGAGGCCCTGCGTGTGGCCAACGACTCCCCGTTCGGGCTCTCGTCAGGTATCATCACCAACGACTTCGAGAAGGGTCTAACCATCGCCGAGCGGTTGGAGACGGGGATGGTGCACATCAACGATTGTTCCGTGCACGACGAGCCGCAGGTGCCCTTCGGAGGCGTCAAGGACAGCGGCTGGGGCCGGCACGGGGGTCTTGCTGCGCTGGAGGAGTTCACCGAGCTGCGGTGGGTCACCATGCAGAGGACGCCGAGACAATACCCGTTCTAGGGCGCTCTCGATGGTTGACCTGCTCCACGCAGCACTTCGAGAGCGAGGAGTGGGTTTCCATCCTCGACAGGTGGCATGGGGACACGGAGGACGTCGTGACCGTGATGCCTCTCCTTTTGGTCGCCCGCGAGTAGGGGCCGCGTCTAACCGTCATTCAGGAGGCAGGTGTTGGGCAGACGAATGCCGGCCACGTACGCCATCTTCATCGGGGTGGCTCACCTGGGGTTGCTATCGCCCCATTTTGTGATACAATCATCCCGACGGCCGGGGTGGATCGCGCTGACGGTGCTCTTCGTGGTCCTCGCCATCGCAGGGAGGGAGAGTTCAGGCGGGAAGGGTAGTGCGCCGCTGCCTACCGAGAGGTGACCCGTCTGGAGGTGGAGATCGACACCGGTATCAGGCGAGGAACCTTTGAACCAAACACTGTATCCGTATGTGAGGAGGTCCAACGGTGCCGCTCGGCGCAGTACCCAATTGTACCCCGTGCGAACCGTCCTTCTGCGATGGCTGCCTTTGCAACCACCTGGTAGGCATGTCCTGGAGCACTCGTCGCTGTTGATTGACAAGACGGCACAAGTGATGGTATAGTGTGAGACGAACTCATCTCAACGTCTCCAGTTTGCTCCTTCTTGTTGGATGGAGAGTCGGGATGTTGACGCGAGCACGGTTGAGTCTGCAAAAGAGCCTTGCGTTTTGGGCCGTCAGCAAGGGCCAAATGGAGGTTGCAGCTGTCTTTGCTACGGCTGAAGTTCAGTCGGATAGAGTGTACAGGGTATACTGCGTCCCGACGTTGACACCGTCAGTGATTTCCAAGCGGTTGGCGCCTCAGGTGGCCCACGCTCTGAGGCATGGCAGCAATATCCGCTTGCTCATACTGGATATGTCTGTCACTGGCTACGTGGGCTTGGGTGCGATGCTTGATCTCATCGTTATCCTGCAACTCATTCGACGTCATCTGCCATGCCGGATTCAGGTCCAGCCCCCGGAGCGGAAGGCGGTCATGGACTTCCTCAGTAACACTGGCTTCATCCAGGCCTTGGAGGATATTTGCGAAATCCATCTGCCCGCGCCGAACAGGGGAGCTGGCAGGGCGCCGGTTCAACTGAAGAGAATCATGGGAATGACGAACATCGATGGGTCATCGGCGGTGCAGTTCGCTGTCGGCGAGATCCGGCGACGGCAGATCAGGAACACGCTGCACAGTCAACTGAACTACTCGAGTGGGGAGACAGCCCGCCTCGCCTCGATTATTGGCGAATTGTGCCAGAACGTTCCCGACCATAGTGAGTCTCGAGGGGTAGCAGCGATTGTGGGACAAGGAGAAGGGACTGGATCTTTCGTGGACATTGGAATTGCAGATCCAGGGGTAGGAGTTGAGGCGACGCTGAGGAACAAGTATGCTTCCGCGGTCGGCGATGGATGGAATGGTGTCGCTGCGTTGGGTCTCGCATTCCAGCCAGGGACATCGAGGTTCGACGGTCGTGGGAATGGACTACCAGAGGTTCTAGATGCTGTGCGATACTTGGGGGGCAGCCTGGTGGCAAGGTCTGGAGGCGCAGTCTTTCTCTGCTCTTCAGGTGAGAGCAGGAAGTGCGTGCAAGATGCCGCGTGCGAGGTCTTACCGGGGACTCAGGTCTACGTCAGACTCCCCTTTCGTCAAGGAGTATAGCAGTGCTAGGAGTGTACGATATCTCTCAGGATCTCAAAGGTACATATACGACGCTGATCAGTCGGGAAGACGCACAGAGAATCCGGAACAGCCTGCGAGCAGAGCTGCAGAGCCTTGAAGAGGGGGGCATCCTGGCGCTCGATTTCGACGTGGTCGCTGAGATGAGCAGATCCTTTCTCGAAGAAGTCCTAGTTCCTCTGCTTCGCGAGCTGGGCGAGCATCGACTCGGCGAGCGGCATATCATCGGTGTCAATTTCCGCTCAGACAGCTATTTGGGGGGTGA
Organism: Chloroflexota bacterium; assembly: GCA_030603665.1. GTDB lineage: Bacteria > Chloroflexota > Anaerolineae > UBA7937 > B3-Chlor > JAUVXJ01. The sequence continues at coordinate 13,728 of JAUVXJ010000020.1, forward strand.
CCCAAACGAAGTCTTTTCACGGGCGGGCCTCTGTTTTCTGGCATTTGATCCGACTGCGAGGCCGCAATGGCTGGGAGTCACAGACGACGAGCAGCAGAGGATTCTCGAGTTGCTTTGGAAAGAACAGCGAGCTTCAGTGACAGACACCGTCAAGCGATTGTCCATCGATCCGTTGAGAGCCCAAGCAAGTCTCGATGAACTCCTTTCAGTAGGTGCCATAAGGGCCAGCACAGAGGGCATGCGACGTGCTATCTATGAGCGGCTCTTGCCAGAGGCTGAGTACGAGGAGATCAAGAGCAGGAACGTTGCGCAGGGACTGGCGAGGCGGATTGAAGAAAAGAGAGCTCTTCGTCTAGACGGTCACTTCAAGATACCGACTGGCAATCACAGTAGGCAGTTTCTCTCTTTTACACTCCTAGCGGATGATGCGCGCTTCGTGTCCCGAATGGCTGTCGCGTTGGCGCGTCGGCTACAAGGGGGTAACCCGGACGTCGTCATCGGGGCCACACTCACCGGCATAGCGGTCACGCAGAAGATGGCCGAATATCTCGATTGTAGAGCGATCTATGTGGGGGTGACCGGACGGGCATCGCTCTATCCAGGTTTCGAGCTAGTGCCGCGAGAGAGGGCCATCATCGTCAGCGATGTGATTGGTACCGGGACTCTTATCAGAGAGATGCTAGGCCTCGTGGTAGAAGAAGGAGCTAGGTGCGTAGGCGTAGCGAGCCCGGTGGATGCCAGCGGCGGGAAGGCGGTCTTCGACTCCATCAGACCTGTGAGCTTGATCCATTACGATTTTGATATCTACAGTCCGTACGAATGCCCTATGTGTGAAGAGGGCATTCCGTTGGAGACGCCGGTGTGGACATAGACGCTGTGCACTCAACATCCAGTCGGAATGCAACGCCATTTGTGGAGTCGCTGAGTGAAGACGAACTCTGGGCAATCCTTGCGGGAGTCGGCGCCATCAGTCAGGATGGTCACTACAAGGTCGCGCCCACCATCCACACCCGACAGGTGATATGGCCTCACCTGGTGATGCAATACGCCTCTACACACGCTCGCCGCGTAGCTTATGCTCTGTATGAGCGCATATCGGATCTCAAGGTCAGTCATGTGCTTTCTCCTTCCCCGTCGGGGCAGGCGCTTGGGTTTGCCGTCGCTGACCTATTCGGAGCTAGAGCGATATATGCGACAACCGGTTCGGACGGACGTTACCAGATGCTACATCCCGGATTCGAGATCCGCCGAGGAGACCATGTTCTCATTGTGGACGATGGCGTCTATACGGGCTCAACGATCGCGGACTTGCAGGACATCATTCGCTCCAGCTATTCTGAGTGCATCGGCGTCGGCGTTATCCTAGACCGCAACGTGACCGGGATGGAATTGGCCCCACGCTTTGAGGCGTTGCTGAAAGTGGAGATAAAGGTCCACGAGGTGTACAACACATTGACTGGGACGTGCAAGCTGTGTGAGTGGAGGAAAGAACTTGAAGATGAGTTGGCGTCGACGAGCATAGAAGGTGAGCGTGAGCGGGTGAGAAGCCAGCTGGGCAAGTTGCGCGTAATAGATGATCGGACATTCGACTAGGCTATTGCGACAAGGAGCCGGCGACTCATCACAGCATCAACGACGGCGTTGGTTCGTCGTGCCATCATAGGCGAATCATGAGGCAGCGAGAGAGTTCGACGGGCAAACAGGAGTCAAAGAAGGCACTGCAATCAATAGTGCAGCAACTGGTTGTGCACGCGAGTCGAAGCGAGGTCGAGACTTGGTCTGATCTTCTTGTGGATATGGACAAGCTGGGGTTGGAGGAGCTAACTGATCGCGTGGTGGAGGCTGTGCGGGCGACGAGGAGCCACTACTTGAGACGTCGCGCAGCCAGTGTTCTAGGGGCGGTGCGGCTGAGGAAGGCAGAACAGCTGTTGGGGGAGCTTCTTCGCGATCCCGACTGGGGCACAAGGGCTAACGCTGTAAGCTCGCTGCGAGGCAGCACGTCTGCCGACAGCTTGGAGCACATTCTTGAGGCACTCAGCGATCCAAGTCCCGAGGTCAGAGGGGAAGCGGTACGTGTCATCGGGTTGCGCAGAGCAGGGCATCTTCCCGAGCTGACTCGTCTCCTGAGTGACGATGATCAGAGAGTCCGCACGGCAGCTGCCGGAGCAGTACGCAGGGTTCTTGAGAGGGCATGAGGAGTCTAGACTGTTGAATGAAGATGCTGCTTTGGAAGCCATGGATGCATTGTTGCGGGAAGTGTCTGCCTGGGATTCGCAATCGAGGATCGCGAGATTCCAGGACTTGCTGGGTAGGGAAGGCAGTTCTTACCTCTTGACGCTCTTGAACCGGGCAAGAGGGTCCCTGCGGCGTGATATCCTTGTTGCTCTTGAGGATCACGACGATCAGCAGACTCACGCTAGCTTACTTGAAATCATGAAGAGCAGCGCGGACCTGGAAGAGAAGACAGAGATTGCGCGGATTCTTGCGCGCAATGATTATCAACCGGTGGTCGATTATATGGTCCGATTCCTGCACTCCCCGAGTCCCAAGTTGCGGGCGGCAGGAGCCAGGGGGTTGAGGGACATCCAGGCAGTGCGCACCAAGAGCCAGCTTGTCGCCAGTTTCGAGGCGGAAGCCCATCCAGAGGCGATGCAAGCGATGGCGTCGGCGCTAATTGAGCTTGATGAGAAGCTGGAGAGTCTACCAGCATTCCTGGAGGGTCTGACGTCGGATGATGGGGAAAGACGTGCAGTCTGTGCCCAAGCGATCCGCGGGCTCTTGGACCGACATCCGACAGCGGCAACCAACAGGAAGATCAATGGCGAGTTGTCGAATCGCTGGAAGTCGTCGCGTGATGACGACCGGTTCCGAGAGAGACTGCTCGAGTCTAGCAAGTACCTTCCCGAGATTCGCGTCATTGCCACTGAGAGGGTTCACAGGAGGGATCTTGTCATACTGGCGATTTCCTCGCTCGCAGTCATACTGTTGCTCGCTGCAGCTGTTAGTGGAGCGCTGGCGTACGTGTGGGCGGCGATAGTCGTCATCGCGCCCTGCTGTGGCATCGCGAATTTTCTCTGGAGGATCCTGGACACACGGAGACTAAGACGTAAATTCAACTTGGGAGACTGACCGAGCACTGTGACCAGTTGTCGGGATCTGACATGCTCCGGCCTGCACCATCGGTGCTCCCGCGATAGCACGATTGGCCCATGACTAGCATGGCCCGACTATTAGCGCGGAAATGCGCAGGCTGCTGGGGGGGGGACGCTGAGCGATGGACCGAATCACTATCGAGGGAGTCCGTTGTTTTCATGACCGACAGTCGGTGCGCTTGCGCCCCATAACGCTACTGGTGGGCGAGAACAGCTCTGGAAAATCGACGTTTCTCGCGCTGGCTCGCATTGCCTGGGACATTTGCCAGGGCCAAACACCGATTGACTTCAACGAGGATCCGTTTCCTCTGGGCGCGTACGACCAGGTGGCCTCCTTCATCGGCGGAAGGAGAGGACGCGTCAGGCAGTTCGAGATTGGGGCCGAACTCATTCCACAGATGCAGAGTGCCACGCGTTCGCGCAGCGAGGAACGAGCTCCGATGACCGTGACGGCGCGCTTCACCCCAGAGATGCACCCGCATCTAACCGAGTGGTGCCTGGATGCCGGTGCCTTTCGAGTGGGGGTCACGTACGAGGCCGGCCGGGACCTGCCGCAAGTGACCGTCGCAGCACCCTCTGGCTCCGCACACTTTCGCGACACGGGGACTCTCCCGCCGTACCTGCCGATTCCTCAATCCTTGGGCTACCTCCTTTTCATGAGTTCCAGGAGCAGTCGGGATGAAGACGGTCCAAGACTGATGGCCACTATCTCGGACGAAGATCTCGAGTTCTTCACCAGACTCGCCTATCAGCTTCGTGTGGCGCTGGGGCCGCGCCCATACGCTTTTGCCCCAATCCGCACCCGCCCGCAAAGAACGTACGAACCGCTGAAGGATGAAGTGAGACCGGAGGGCACGCATGTGCCTATGGTGCTGGCCAAGGTGCGGTCCTCGGACCCCGAGGCGTGGCGGGAGCTCCGCGAAGCCCTCGACACCTTTGGGAAAGCGTCGGGCCTGTTCAGGGACGTCGTAGTCAAGAGGCTAGGCCGAAAGCCAAGCGATCCGTTTCAAATCAGCGTCAAGGTTTCAACACACGCGTTCAACCTTGTGGATGTGGGGTACGGCGTAAGCCAGGCGTTGCCGCTAGTTGTGGACTCACTGCGCGAGCCGTCGGGTACAACGTTTCTGCTTCAGCAGCCAGAAGTCCACCTGCACCCGAAGGCGCAAGCCGAACTTGCCTCGTTCCTGGCCATTCTAGCAAAGCGTGACAACAAGCGCTTCGTGATCGAGACTCACAGTGACTACATCGTCGATCGGATTCGCATGGATGTCCGCGACCGGGCGCAGCTGGGGCCAGACGACGTCTCAATCCTCTTCTTTGAGCGCCGTGATGGATCCGTTACGATTCACCCTATCCAGATAGACGAGTTCGGCAACATCATCGCTCCGCCTCCGGGGTACAGACAGTTCTTTCTGGAGGAGGAGATGCGTTTGCTGGAGGACTAGTCGCGCATGTGCGTTATCGTCGACGCAAACGTAGCGAGCCTGCTCTTCCGGCGTGAGCCTGACTGCGATTTTCTCCCCGTCTTCCAGTGGCTTCAGGATCCACGCAGAGATGGCTGCCTGGTATTTGGGGGGCAGCTAGCAGAGGAATTGCGCCGCGTACGGGGCGGGCGTGGTTATCTCTTGCAGCTCAATCGGGCCGGCAGAGCGCGTCGAATCCCTGATGCAGAAGTGGGCTCTGAGGAAAGGTGCGTCCTGGGGACAGGCCTCTGCAGGTCTGACGATCCCCACATCATCGCCCTCGCTCGCGCTAGCGGGGCACGAACGCTGTGCTCGCACGACCACAGCCTTCACGTTGACTTCAAGAATCTACGCCTCATCTCCAAGCCAAAAGGCAAGGTGTATCAGTCGCGGACTCACTCGGGTCTCCTGACACACACTACCTCGTGCGGGCTCCTAAGAGGCCGCCGATAGTGCGAGGTTGCTGTGGCGCCAAGCAGACTTGTGTTTGGATGATCCAGCACGGTCGGTCCACACCATCGGTGCCCAGTCTGGTCTCACAACGCCGCACCGGGGGCAACCGGCTTCGACGTGACCTGGACAGCGCCCGCAACGCGCGACGCTCTCCGCGCCATCGCCTCTGGACCCCATGGCGAGGTCTGGTTGAACACCAGCGTCGTGCACCCAGCGCAGGGGGACTGAGGCGCTTGGCGCTTCTGCTCCTGGGGTCAGTGATCCAGCCTTGGCTCGAGCCCTCAACTCTCCCTGAGTCTTCCCACAACCGGTACCCTGGCCAACAGATGCGCACCGTGGGGCGCTCTGGAGAGATCAGCAGATAGGTCCGCGCCCGCCCGGTGCAGGGCATGGTGTCTGCCGTTACGCCAGTGGTAGCTGTTGGACACGTCGTACACCTTGCCGTGGGCGGCGATGAGGGGGGGTTTGCCATCATGGCCGGTGCACTGGGCAAGTTCCTCTCGTGTGTACTCTTTCATCGTTGGCCCGTCTCCAATAGTGGTGGTGAGTTGAGCGAAGGGGGCGGCTCAACCGAGGCCCAACCTCCTCCTCGCCCACTCTGAGTCTATTTCAGGAACTTGGAGACGAAGGGGGAGCTTTGACCCCGGCGCATGAAGTGCCCCGAGGGACCTTCGCCCAGGAACTCGGAGAACCACGATTCGTGCTCGATTTCCTCATTGAGGATGGCCAGAGCGAGATCGTAGGTCCGATGGTCCTTGCCGGCCGTCATGTTGCAGACCTGGGTGTATCCGCGCACCGCGCATCTCTCCGCCTCCACCAGCACCTTGAGCATGGCTATGGCGTCGGTGGGGTCCTTGGGCAGTGAAGCCGGCGGGCAGGCCGAGATGTCGTGGAAGTCCTTCATGTCCTCCGGCAACTTGCCGCCCAGCTCGTAGATGCGGGGAACCAGCGCCTCGAAGTGGTTCCGGTCTTCGATGCGGGCCACCTCTGCGATCTCCTTGATCCCCTCTCCATCCAGACCGATGAGATTGACCCGCAGGATGGTGTAGTAGTAGTACGTCGTGAGCTCGGCCGCCGCGTTGCTGACCAGCAGCTCCAGCAGCTGGTCAACGTCGATTCCCGCCTGTTCCACCATTTCACGTGCTACTCTTGCCATGTCGTCTTCTCCTTTCTAAGAAGCACTGTGGTCTTTCCAAACTGTGAGTACCGTACGTTCAGTTACATCCTCAGCCTGTCTCGAGTTCGGTGAACGCGTGGCCCTGGGGTCTATCTCGTTATCTCTTGAGTGTCAGGGTGGGTGGAAGGTCTGTCTGGGTGCGTAGGCGACGTTGCTTGGGGAGGCTGGCCTGCCATGGCCTGGTGCCGGCAATCCGCTGGCCACTTGCGCTTGCTGTGCGCTGCTCCCCGTGGTTGGGGCGGACAACAGCTCATAGCATGTGGCTTTGAACACGAAATATTACTATCAGAGAATTATTATCAAGCATACCACAACTCTGCACGTCTGTCAAGTGCGAGTGACTGAGATCCCCGGGGAAAGCCTCAGGATTGACCTACTAAGGTCAGCTGACGTAGACTCTGGGTGAGCATGCGCCAAGGTGACGCCTGAGGATGGATAGCGCTGGAGGTAGGTGATGGAGGGTAATGTAGCCGCTGCGCTTGCGCTGACTGCAGTAGCCGGGCTGGCCACGACCATCGGCAGCCTATTGGGCATCTTCGTCAAGAAACCGGGTCCCCGTTTCATGGCTCTCACCCTGGGCTTCGCGGGCGGCGTGATGATCCTGGTGGCCTTCGTGGAGCTGCTCCAGGGGGGCATAGAGGCGGTGGGCTTTGGACTGGCCCACGTGGCTTTCTTCGTGGGCATGCTGGGCATGTTCCTCATTGACTTTCTGATCCCCCACGAGTATCTGGCCGAGCACCATCACGGTGACGGTGGCGAAAAGGGTGCTCTGATGAGGACGGGCCTGCTGGTGGCTCTGGGCCTGGCCATCCACAACTTCCCGGAGGGCATGGCCACCTTCGCGGGTGCCTTGCAGGACCTGAGCCTCGGTGTGGCTATCGCCGCAGCAATCGCCCTGCACAATATCCCCGAGGGTCTGGCGGTCTCAGCGCCTATCTACGCTGCTACCGGCAGTCGTCGCCAAGCCTTCTTCTGGTCGTTCCTGTCGGGCGTGGCAGAGCCGGTGGGTGCGATTGTGGCGGCGTTCTTCCTCCTGCCTTTCCTCAACGATGCGGTCCTGGGGTTGATGCTCGCGGCCGTGGCTGGCATTATGGTCTTCATCTCCCTGGACGAACTGGTGCCGGTAGCGCGTTCCTTCGGCCAGGAGCACCTCTCTATAGCGGGGGTGGGGCTGGGAATGGCGGTTATGGCAGCCAGCCTGTGGCTGCTGCGGTAGGTTGACTGCTATCCTGGCTGACACTGTCTGGCTTGCGGTATCAGTTGACGATAACGCTCCCCCAGAGTAGAATTAGTGCAGAGACGACGGATCGACCCATTGTTCGAAGGCATGTTCTCAGTCAGTCGAGAGAGCAGCGAGATGGCGCACTGTGGCTATGCGCCCCAACCGAAATCGTGACTCAGGAGATAGCGGCGTGGCAGTTCAGTTCCACCCCCATGCCAGGGAGCGAATGGAGGAGCGCGGCGCTAGCGAGGCTGAGGTGGAAGCCGCTGTACAGACCGGAGAGCGGATCCCGGCAAGGTTCGGGCGCACTGGGTTTCGGCGGAACTTCCCTTTCGGTGGTGAATGGCGTGGTAGTAGCTATGCGACCAAGCAGGTCGAAGCGTATGCCGTGCCTGAGGGGGACGACTGGTTGGTGATCACAGTTCTCACACGCTACTTCTGACTCGCTGAACGGGAAGGTGGTTCATGAGGTTCACCTATGATCCGCGACACAACGTGGCCTACATTCGCTTCGGGGCGAAAGGGAGCGAGGCGGAGGCCATCCGGCTGGGCGACGAGATCGTTGTGGATATGGCGCCCGACGGGACGGTGTACGGGATAGAGCTTCTCAACGCCAACGAGCAGCTGCGGCGGGAGAACGCTGGAGGACTGGTCGTCGTCAACGAGGCGACAGGCGAGCGGTCCGAGCTCAGCCTGGCGTTGGAGTAGACGGCCTGAGAGCTCGCTCAAGGGCCTGCTGGCCGTGCAGTGCGGCGGACGATGACGTTAGGCTGGGTGCCCTACCTTTGGGCGTCAAGAACACGCCTGGGCCTTTTCCAGGCGTTTCGTTTTCTCTTTGAATCATTCGCTGGGGGCAGAGTTGCTCAACAGTGCTAATCGCACATCAGGAGGCTTGTGATCGGATGTCCCGATTGACAAGAAAGCAGTTCTTGAGTCGCCTGTCGGCTGGAATGGGTGCTCTCTTCGGCGGCTGGCTAGTCAGCGCGTGTGGGGGTGAAGAGGCGGTGCCGGCCGCGACCGCCCAACCTCCCACCGCCACGCAGATGCCGGCGAGCCCGACTGTAGCGGCCTCTGCCACAGCCGCAGCGAGTGAGACCGAGTCGCCCATCCCAACCGAAGGCCAGCCCTCGCCGACGGCCGGCGAACCCCAAGCGCCATCTCCCACGGAGACCCAAGCCCCAACAGCCACGGCAACCCCTTCCGCGGGCCCTCCCCATCTGGTGGTGGCTCGGGGCGGAGAGCCCGAGGCGTTGGTGCGGCAGGCCATGTTGGCCCTGGGCGGCATGGGGCGCTTCGTGCAGCCCGGCTACAGCGTGATCATCAAGCCCAACATCTGCGTAGCCTACCACACCTACGAGTATGCAGCCACCACCAACCCCTGGGTCGTGGGCTCGCTGGTGCAGCTCTGCCGTGAGGCCGGCGCCGCACGGGTCCGGGTGATGGACTCTCCCTTCGGCGGCACGCCCGAGGAAGCGTATCTGCGGAGCGGTATCCAGGAGCAGGTCCAGGCTGCGGGGGGCGGGATGGAGATCATGGCGCCCTTCAAGTACGTCACCACGGAGATTCCCGAAGGCAGGGACCTCCGCCAGTGGGATTTCTACGACGAGGTGCTCAACGCCGATCTGGTGATCGACGTGCCCATCGCCAAACATCACAGCCTGGCCAAGCTCACCCTGGCCATGAAGAATCTGATGGGGGTGATAACTAGGCGCTCCGCCATGCACCGCAACCTGGGACAGCGGCTCGCGGATCTCTCCAGCCTGGTGCGTCCTGGGCTAGTGGTGGTGGATGCGGTGCGTGTCCTCACGGATAACGGGCCGACCGGTGGCAACCTGGAGGACGTGAGGAAGATGGACACAGTGATCGCCACTGCGGACATTGTGGCCGCTGACTCCTACGCGGCTACCCTTTTTGGCAGACAACCCCTGGATCTGGACTACGTCCGGGCGGGCACGGAGATGGGCCTGGGTCGCAGCGACCTGGGCAACCTCAGGATCGAGGAGTTGTCCGTTGGCGCGTAGTACGAAGCGCGCGGTCCCCTGGATTCCTATCAGGAGGACGGTGCAGGGCCTCGCGCTGGCTGCCTTCCTGGTGCTATTCGTGTGGTCACGAAGGGGAGGTTGGCCCCCTTCCCTGGTCAACGTCCCCATGCGCCTGGACCCCCTGGCGATGCTGACCCACGCCTTGTCCAGCCGCACCTTGCTCGTTGGATCGACGCTGGCCCTCTTGGTGCTCCTGCTCACGTTCATTCGCGGGCGCATGTGGTGTGGGTGGCTGTGCCCCTTGGGCACGCTGTTGGACCTATTCTCTCTTGATTGGTGGCGCGGCAAGAGAGAGGCGCCCCCTGAGTCCTGGCGGAAGCTGAAGTACGGTCTCCTGCTTACCATCCTCCTGGCGGCTCTGTTCACCAACCTCACCCTGATGATCTTTGACCCCTTGACCATCCTCTTCCGCACCCTTTCGGTGAGTGTGTGGCCCGCGGTCGATCAGGTGGTCACAGCTTCCGAGATCACCCTCTACCGGGTGCCCGTGCTGCGGTCGATGGTCTCCTCTTTCTATGGCCTGGTGAGACCCAAGGTGCTCCCGGCGCAGCCTGCTTTTTACCGGTACACAGCTCTGTACGCCGGTGTCTTCCTGGGTGTGCTGGCTCTGAATCTGGTGGCCTCCCGCTTCTGGTGCCGGTACTTGTGTCCGTTGGGGGCGATGCTCGGCCTGGTGAGCAAGGTCTCTTTGAAACGCAGGGTGGTCAACGATCAGTGCCGCGAGTGCGACGCCTGCGTAGGGGTCTGTCCCACCGGGACCATCGACCCTGAGAGAGGATACGCCAGCGACCCTGGGGAGTGCACGGTGTGCCTCAACTGCCAGGAGACGTGCCCCTACGGAGCCATCCGGTTCTCGTGGGAGCTCACACCCGCCGAGTGGCAGACTTACGATCCCAGTCGTCGGCAGGCGCTGACTGCCTTCGGCGCGGTCATCGCTGGGATCGCCCTGGCGCGGAGCGGCCTCTTGGCCCTCAGAGACCACTCCTGGCTAGTCCGGCCTCCGGGCGCGCGGGAGAACAACCTGCTGTCCAAGTGCATCCGCTGTGGTGAGTGCATCCGCGCCTGTCCAACGAGTGCCATCCAGCCCTCTGTGGCCGAGGCAGGGCTCGAAGGACTGTGGACTCCCGTCCTGGTATGCAGGTTGGGATACTGCGACTATTCCTGCAACGCCTGCGGCCAGGTATGCTCCGTGCAGGCCATCCCGCCGTTGTCCCTGGAGGAGAAGCGACAGCAGGTCATCGGCGTGGCCTACATCGACGAGCATCGTTGCCTGCCCTGGGCCGATCTCGAGCCTTGTATCGTCTGCGAGGAGATGTGTCCCGTGCCTGACAAGGCCATCAAGCTGGAGACGGTTGACGCCGTGACCCCCGACGGAGAAACGGTGACCGTGCAGCAGCCGCGTGTGGTGCGGGAGCGGTGCATCGGGTGTGGCATCTGCGAGTACAAGTGCCCCGTGAATGGCGAGGCGGCGATTCGGGTCTACGTGCCGTCCACCCTCGTGTGAGAAGGGCCGCCTGGCAGAGGCTGGGCCTATCCTCTTGTCCTCCCCATCCGTACCTGTCCCGCGATGGTAACCTTCTCCTGCTGGTGCACCTTTGGTATAATGAGCGTTGGAGCGTCGACGCGCTTTGGTGAGGTGACTTGTCTTACCACGGCGCGCAGCGACGATCCAGATTCTGTAGACGAAGCCCAGCTGCCTGATTGATTTGCGCATTATCCCGCCTCTCCTACCACGCGTGATGGAAGGACCAGTATGAACCGGCTCCTCTCTCTAAACAAGTGGGTTGCCTTCGCCGTCTTCGTGTTTCTCGACGTGATCTGCCTGGCGCTGGGGATGGGAGTCCCCATCTTCTGCATCGCGTTGGGCTTCCCGGTGGGCTGGTACATCGCGGCCAGGGCTCTTCGATCGACCTCCAATGTAGGCACGGTCTTGAAGAGGACAGTGGTGCAGGCCACCCTCACCTCGGCCGTGACCTTCGCCATGATGGCCCTGATCTGGGGAAACACAGCCCGCTTGCTGGGGGACCCCGCCGCCGATTTCGCCAACTTCGGCATACCGATGATTCTCTACGAGCCCAAGATCAGCTTCGTCGGTTGGCTGGTCTTGATGATCTTCATCTCGCCGTTCCTGCAACTGCTGATCACGCTATTCTCCTCGCATATGACGTTGCTCGTCAGGCTCATGCGGAGACCCCAAACGTCCGAGGAGGACAGCTCAGCGGCCGGACTCAACGGACGCGACGAGAAGCCCAGTGACGAGAAGTAGGCAACAGGGGGAATCACACGCACGATAGCGCGTTCTCTGAGCATCTATTCGAGTACCAGCAAGTATGGGATCATCGAATCCACCATCCAGGTGGGGACCTCCACCCAGCTGGAGGTGTGCGAGATCGAACAACCTGCGCTCACAGTGGGGGCTCGCGTGGGAATCCTGCGACGCTAGAGATCACGCCACGTGTGGTGACGATTCAACCGTAGGGAGAGGAACGATGTCAGTGGTGAAGCTCAGTCTGGCAGAGAAGATCGAGGAGATCGACAAACCCTGGTCAACCGTTGAAGTGGCCCTGGTTAACGATCAGGCTGTGCGTTTGGCGATGTTCCAGGGGGAGTATCACTGGCACAAACACACCAACGAGGACGAGCTATTCTATGTCCTCAAGGGAGAGATGACCCTTCAACTCAAGGATCAGCCAGACATCTCCCTCACGGAGGGAGAGATGGCCGTGGTCCCCAAGGGTCTGGAACACTGTCCTCGGAGTGAGGGAGTTTCCTACATCCTGATGCTCGAGCCGCAGGCTTTGGAGAGTCGGGGGGACTGAGACAGCTTTGTGAGCCGCGGTCTCGAAGGCAGTGCCTGGAACACATGGGACGGCTGTCCGCGACGCTGGCGTCCCGCTTCTGTCTTGAATTCCTCGCTCTACGGGAGGTGGGGCCAACGGCGAACGCAGAGAGCCACCTCTCACTCTGGTTTTTCCAGGGCCAGAGGAGTCTCTCTTTGTCCTATTGCCTCCATACGCCCGGCAGCGGCCCGAGTCTCCATCCCATCGACAGAACCGATGCCGCAAGTGCGATCTTGATCACGTCACCTGGCAGGAAGGGAATCAGACCCAGCGCCAGTGCATTGTCGATCCCGACGAAATGTGCCAGCCATGGCAGCCCGAGCAGGTAGATCATTGCGCTGCCTGGCAGCAGGACCACCACCATTCCAGTGACAGATCGATCCCCGAGGTGTTCGTACAGCCACCCTACCGCGCAGGCTGCCACGACGAAGCCAAGGAGATAGCCACCTGTCGGTCCCACGAGCCAGGCGGGCCCGCTGCCTCCACCTGCGAACACGGGCAGCCCCATCGCTCCCTCGGCCAGGTACGCAAGGATGCTCAGCATCCCCCTTCTGCTGCCCAAGAAGGCTCCCACCAGTAGTACGGCACACGTTTGCCCAGTGATGGGAACGGGGCTGAAAGGCAGCCGGACGGCGATCTGGGCGCTGAGAGCGATCAGCAGACTACCCCCCAACACGAGGATTGCGTCCCTCAGCACGCTACTCCTCGGCGACACGGTATCCAGCAGAGTGAGATGGGTCCGACCTTGCATCATTGCCTCCTGCATAGCTCTACTGGAGTCAACCTCTTCGGTCGCGTTTAGTTACGCCTTTCTTGGCCATGAGAGTCGAGCTGAGAGGAGGGTGTTGAACGACGGAGCTGGAACGTCGATACGGCGGGACCAAGCACCGACCCCGCTGGCAGGATCCAGAGTTGGCCGTGCGACCTCTCCTAGTGCCGATCAACTGATGGTTGGAATAGGGACTGCCCAACAGTTCCAGGCGCGACTTTGCCTCTACCGCAGCACATGACTCGCACAGAGACGCCATTGCACGGCTACGCTAGTTGGTGGGCTGGATCCGCTTCAGGATGCGCAGTACCAGAAAGGTGAGCCAGGGCGATGGGCTCTTCTTGTCGGCGAAGGACCAGCCTTTCCAGGCGCGATACATGGATGCGGCGGTGTATAGCCCTTGCTCGTCGGCCTGAGCGATGATCGTCTCCACCATCTCTTGAAATCGCGAGTCCTCCTGGACGAAGGGGAAGCGGCTCAGGGTGTCCACCACTTGCAGGATGTCGTACCACACGAAGGGGTACTTCAGCTTCCGGAAGTCGGTGCCGATGCCGAACATGTAGATCTTGCGCTCTTTCTGGTGCTCCCAGTGCCAGAGGAGCATCTCGGCGCCGGTCCGAGCAGCTGGACTGTCCAGCATCTCGGGCACCTGAGCCAGTGCCTTCAGAGCATAGACGTTGGCGATGGGGCAGGGATCCGCCTTGCGGCCAGGGCCTCGGAACTTGTTCAGCTCCGGTGCCACGGCGCAGCGCCATCCGTTCTCATCCACCAACCCAACAAGATGGTCCACCGCTCGCCGGGCTCGAGGGTCGTCGCGGAGGCCCATGGCAAGAACAGAATAGAGTATGGTCGGGGCATCGCACGCCATCCAACTCCACGTGTCCTCGCCGGTACCCCCGAAGGACTTGGCTACGTTGACCTGCGTCTGGAACGCGCCCTCAGGTGCCTGGTGATCTAGGAGCGCCTTCATGCCGGCGCCCATGCCAGAGTCGTCGACACGCAGCCCGAAGTCGGCCAATGTGCTGAAAGCGTAGATGGGATGGCTGGCGTCGTTGTGTCTCTTGAGGGCGTGCCCGGGCCAGGTACCCGTCTGGGCGATAATCTCCTGAACCTGAGGATGGGCCAGCATCTGCGCACGAGCGGCACGCACCTCTGGATCGTCCTCCGGCCGGTCGAGTAGATCGCTCATGGTGCGATAGCGAGTCCAGGGCTCGTCGCACTGTACTAGCCATTGAATCGGGTCACTGGCCATGGTCCCCTCCTGGTGACGCACAGTTGACGGGTTTTCCGTGCTAGCCTGGGCCCAAGTCTACCCCTCTCCACGGCAGGTGGTGCCTCTCTGCGATGCGCCTCGTCCGGTCCATCAACGCCTGGTGATAGGGGAGGCGGTTGGCCGAAAGATCGCGGTAGACCTCCACCAAGTCAGGGTAGTGCTCCTTGAGCACTTTGTTCAGGCGTCCTCTGACTGCACCGCGCAGGTTCAGGCTGTCCACAAGCACATGACCCGCACCTGCCACCTTCAGTTCCGCGAAAAGGGCATCCAATGAGCTCTCGTCGTCGGTAATGGAGGGCAGGACTGGCCCACAGAAGGCCCAGGTTGGGATGCCAGCATCGGAAAGGGAGCGGAGTGCCTGGAGTCGGGCGGCGATGGGCGACGCGCCAGGCTCGAAGCGCCTCCTGACTTCTTCGTCCAAGGTGTTGATGGTGAAGGCCACTTCCGAGTCCTTGAGCTTCTTGATCAGATCCAGGTCCCGCAGAACCAGGTCGGACTTGGTCAGAATGGAGACCGGGAAATGGTGGTCGAGAAGCACCTCGAGGCACTCTCGCGTGACGCCATACTCAGCTTCCAGGGGGTGATAGGCGTCTGTCACGGTCCCGAAGGTGATATTCCCAGGCTTGGCTCGTCTGAGCTGCCTGCTCAGCACCTGCGCTGCGTTGACCTTCACGTCGACGAAGGTGCCCCATTCCTCGCTGTGGCCTGTGAATCGCTTCATGAACACGGCGTAGCAGTAGGCGCAGCCGTGTGCGCACCCGACGTAGGGGTTGATCGCATAGTCCACGCCTTCGATGCCGCTCTTGGTGAGGATCGACTTACACTGTATCTCTCTAACGACCAAGTCTCTCTTTGGTCCTGGCGTTGACCCGCTCCCATCGACGCGCTCATCCATGGCCTGCGTGTCTCCCTTGGTTAGACGCCCCTGACGCAGCCACACTCCGCTCCCTGATCATCTCGCGGAGTTTCTCCTCCGCCAGATACTGTAATGGAGTCGGCAGCAGGTTGCCAATTCCTGGCCGGTGGAATCACGAATCTTCCTGCGCCTCCTTCGTGACCGCCATGTTGCCAGCGGATGGGCGCTCAGCACAGGCGGCGTGCTACCGATGGGCGATGATTTGGAGTTCGCCCGAACCTCAGCTACCATGGAAACCGGAAGGACCTGCGACTGATTCCTCGCGGCGTGGCGCTTGGCGGGTACTGGGGCAATCCTTGATCAGGGGGTACGATGTCCAAAGTGGAGGAGCACAGGGAGGCGCTGCGAGCGCTTGGAAATTGGGATTCGTTCCTCCTTCAGGAATCCGGGCTGCCCGGTCCGCGGGGCAACATCGAACTAGCGCGTGCGGTGGCGGAAGACGGTGACGAAGAGCTATTCCGCAGATACCTGGCCTATGATGAGCAGAGGGCACCGACGAACTCGCCGGAGGAGTTCCTGGCCTTTTGCGGTGTTCTGGGGCTGGGCAGGCTCCTGGCTGAGGGGCGGATGGAGTGGTTGGCCACCTTGCGCGGTTGTGCGTCGGATGGGCGCTGGAGGATCAGGGAGGCTGTCGCCATGGCTTTGCAGAGGTGGGGTCAGACAGACATGGACCTGCTGCTGCAACAGATGGAAGGGTGGGGCAAGGGCAGCTTGCTGGAGCAGAGAGCCGCCGCGGCCGCCCTGTGTGAGCCCAGCTTGCTCGAGAATAGAGACGAAGCAAAGCGCGTCCTTCAGGTCTTGGATGGAATCACCGCCTCTATCGAGGGGGTGGAGGATCGGACCAGCGACCAGTTCAAAGCCCTCCGGAAGGGGCTTGGCTACTGTTGGAGTGTGGCGACCATTGCCCTCCCCCAGGAAGGCAAGAAGTTGATGGAGAAGTGGCTTGCGAGCGAGGACAGGGACGTGCTCTGGATCATGAAAGAGAATCTGCGCAAGAAGCGGCTAGAGCGGATGGACATGGGGTGGGTACAAGAGTTCCGGGAGATCCTATAGGGATCAGGCAAGCCGGACGCATCACCGCGCCCTGCGGATGGTGGCACCATAGTGGCGGCAAAGATGATAACCTTTCTCTGAGAGGGCTTTTGGTCTTAGCGGAGGGCTGCGGATTTCCCAGCCTCAATGCGGAACCTTGACACAACCAGCGCAGGAGTGTATAATTAGTAGAGCAAAGTATTAGGGGGGCTAATCACCGTGACTGACAAGATGGATCTCACGGCGCAGCAGATCATGGAAGTGGTCCCCATGGTGATGCGCACTCTGGCGCTGGAGATGCGGAGAGTGGGGCACTGTGAAGTCCCGGCGCATGGCAGGTTGCTGGTCATTTTGGCTGACGGCCCTGATTGCCTGAGTGAGCTGGCGGAGAAGCATGCGGTGAGCCTGCCAACGATGTCCAATTCCATCAGCACCCTCGTCGAACGGGGATGGGTGACGCGGTCGCGGTCTCCCAACGACCGTCGCAAGGTGCAGGTGGAATTGACGCCCGCTGGTCGTGAAGTGCTGAAGGAGATGAGGCGGGCGATCGAGGAGCGCATGGCGCGGAAGCTTTCGTGCCTCTCTCCTGCCGAATGTGAGCATGTGCTGGCTGGACTGGAGATACTTCGTGGATGCTTTGCGCGGATGCCAAGCGGAGAGTAGGTGCCCAGGCAGCTGGAGGGCGGACTTGAGGAAACGGCCCGAGCGCTGCCGGGGTGCACTTGAGTGACTCGGCCATAGCCGAAGAGGAAACTGGAGCTAGGATTTTGAGAGAACCGGGATCTGACAGACAGAGTGAAGGTAGACAGGGACCCGCCGCTAGCCCACGGGGCACACCCCTTGTGCGTGCGCTGCGGTTCCTCTCTGGATACAAATGGGAGACTATCGGTGCATTCATCGGTCTTGTGCTGAGCACGGCCGGTACCCTCGTCGTGCCTCGGTTGACCCAGATCGTCATCGACCAGGGCATCACTCTAGGAGCGATGAGGGTCATCGTTTGGGGAGCCGTGGGCATTGTGATAGCGGCCGTCCTGGCTGCGGCGTTCACGTATCTGAGGGGGTATCTGGCTGCTAGGGCATCGCAGGGCGTGGCCTACGATCTGCGGAACGTATTGTACGCCCACATCCAGACGCTCTCCTTTGGCTATCACGATCGGGCGCAGACTGGACAACTACTTACACGGGCGACGAGCGATGTGGAGCTAGTGCGGACCTTCATCAGCACGGGCCTGGTGCAACTGTTCAGCGCCTTGCTGATGATGTTAGGCAGCCTGGTCTTGCTCTTGAGCACCAACTGGCAGTTGACGCTGTTGACCCTCCCAGTGATACTACTGGTGTTGGGAGTGTTCGGCTTCTTCGCGGGCAAGGGGCGCCCGCTGTTCACCATAGTTCAGCAGAAACTGGGGCGACTCAATACCATTCTCCAAGAGAATCTGGCAGGCATCAGGGTCGTGAAGGCGTTTGCTCGCGAACCCTGGGAGAGAGAACGCTTCGGCGAGAGCAACCTGGAGTTGCGCGACGCCAATCTTCGCGTGATGCGTATGTTCGCCGTGGTCATGCCCCTCATTTTCACTCTTGCCAACCTCGGTACCCTCACCGTTGTCTGGGGAGGTGGCTACCAGTTCATCGCTGGTCATCTGACCATCGGCGAGCTGGTGGCTTTCCAGAGCTACCTGATGATGACCATGTTCCCGATCATCATGCTGGGTATGATCATCATGGCGGTAGCCCAGGCGGGCGCCGGTGCGCAGCGCATATTCGAGATCCTGGATACGCAGATAGAGGTCACCGACAGGCCGGGGGCCGGAGATCTGCCGGCCATTGAGGGGCGAGTGGAGTTTGAGGAGGTCACCTTTCGTTACTTCAAGGAGCACGATCCGGTGCTGAACGGCGTCAGCCTCGTAGCCGAGCCTGGGGAGACCGTGGCGCTATTCGGGGCCACTGGCTCGGGCAAGAGTACGATCATCAATCTCATTCCCCGGTTCTACGATGTGTCTGAGGGCAGAGTAACAGTGGATGGTCACGATGTACGCGATGTGACGCTCCATTCGCTGCGTCGCCAGATCGGCATCGTGTTGCAGGAAACAACTCTTTTCGGAGGTACTATCCGGGAGAATATCGCCTATGGCAGGCCAGATGCCTCCGAAGAGGAGACCGTCGCAGCAGCCAAAGCAGCGGAGGCGCACGACTTCATCCTCGGTTTTCCGGAGGGGTACGACACGTCGGTGGGCGAGCGGGGAGTGACCCTCTCCGGTGGCCAGAAGCAGCGCATCGCCATTGCCCGGGCGCTGCTCATCGATCCACGTATTCTTATCCTGGACGATAGCACCAGCAGCGTGGATATCGAGACCGAGTTGAGGATGCGGCAGGCCCTGGAACGACTGCGCCGTGGTCGGACCAGCTTCATCATCGCGCAACGAATCAGCACGGTTCAGCACGCGGACAAGGTTGTGGTGCTGGAGGGCGGTCGCGTGGTAGCGCAGGGCACGCACGATGAGCTGATCCGCGACAGTGCGATCTACACCGAGATCTACCGCTCTCAGCTACAAGATGACCGCGAACTGCTACCGGAGGTGGTTGCTGTCGCGGGAGCTGAAGCAGGGGAGGAGGTGTCCTGATGTTCCATGGTCCAGGGCGTGGCCTCAGCCGAGAGGTAGAAAAGGCCAGCGACTTTCGAAGTACACTGCGCCGACTTTTGGGTTATCTTCGGCCCTACGCCGGACAGATTTCTATCGCGGCAGTACTTGTCCTGATCAACACGACGCTGACCGTGGCAGCTCCGGGGCTCATCGGCAGGGCGGTGGACCTTCTCTGGCAGTTCTTCAACGGAGAGATGGAGAGCGCTGTAGCGATCAGCGGTCTGAATCGCACCATGCTCTTGCTGCTCGGCGCTTACGCAGGCGGCTGGGTGGCCCTTATGGGCAGTATGTGGGTGATGGTCAAGGTTGGTCAGAACGTACTGTATCAGCTTCGGGGTCAGATCTTTGCCAAGATTCAGGAACTGTCCTTGGGCTTCTTCGACCAGCACGAGGCGGGTGATTTGATGTCGCGGTTGACCAACGACACGGACGTCATCAACCAGGTTCTGACTATGGGGCTCACCCGGATGTTCAGCAGCGCTATGACACTGGTGGGCATCCTGCTGGCCATGCTGGTCTTGAACTGGCGATTAGCTCTGGTCAGTTTCAGTGTGCTTCCCATCATGGTTCTCAGCACTGTCTTCTTCTCTGGTCGAGCGCGCCGTGCCTTTCGCGTGACTCGCAAGACCATCGGTGGCGTCAGTGCGGAACTGGAGGAGAACATCGCCGGAGTCAAGGTAGCCCAGGCCTTCAGCAGGGAGCAGGCGAACGTCGAGGCCTTCCGAGAGGTCAGCGCGGCGAACCGGGATGCCAACGTAACGGCGGAATCGATTACCGCTGCTTTCGCACCTACTCTGGACGTACTGGCAACGGTAGGGGTGGCGATAGTGGTGGGTTACGGGGGATATCTGGTACTGAATGGCCAGGCCACCGTTGGGGTCATCGTGGCCTTTGTGCAGTATGTCCGCCGATTCTTTGAACCGGTGCGAGCCATCTCCATGATCTGGGCCGGCCTCCAGTCGGCCATCGCTGGCGCCGAGCGTATCTTCGAGCTGCTGGATACGCCGCCTTCCATCGTTGACGCGCCAGACGCCCTTGGACTGCCTGCTATCGAAGGTCGCATCACCTTCGAGGAGGTCTGCTTCGAGTACAAGCCCGGTGAGCCGGTATTGGAGGATGTAAACCTGGTCGCGGAGCCGGGCCAGACTGTGGCGTTGGTGGGGCCCACCGGGACTGGCAAGACGACGATGGTGAACCTCATCGGCCGATTCTACGACGTTTGTGGCGGCCGGGTGACGGTAGACGGGCATGACGTGCGCCAGGTATCTCGTGCTAACCTGCGAGCCCAAATGGGCATCGTGCTACAGGACACATTCCTTTTCGCGGGTACTGTGATGGAGAACATCCGCTACGGCCGATTGGACGCCAGCGACGAGGAAGTGATGGAGGCGGCCAAGCTGGCCAACGCCCACGATTTCATCATGCGCATGCCAGAGGGGTATGAGGCAGAGCTTACCGAGCAGGGCAGCAACCTAAGCCAAGGTCAAAGGCAGCTGGTCTCCATCGCACGAGCAGTGCTCGCCAGACCGCGCATCCTGATTTTGGATGAAGCGACCTCAAGCGTAGACACGCGCACCGAACTTCTCATCCAGAGCGCGTTGCGCGAGCTGCTGCATGGACGGACTAGCTTCGTCATCGCCCACCGGCTGAGCACGATTCGAGATGCCGACCAGGTTATCTTCATTGAGAACGGTCGGATTGCGGAGCGAGGCACCCACGAGGAGTTGCTGGCGATGCAGGGCCTGTACCATGATCTATATATGAGCCAGTTCGAGTCGGAGGTGGAGGCTGAGCAGGTGGAGTAGCGGAGGTACAGGGAGTGCCGGCTCCCGTGTAAGGCCGGAGGGCACCTCAGCGGACATGTGGCCGGCGGGCCGCGTTAGGACCTTTGCAGAACGGAGCGCCTCGTTGGCGAGAGGAAGTGATGAAGGAACGGGCGATCCAGGATCAGTTCCGGAGGAACAATCACTGTTGGGGCTGTGGGCAGTCCAACGACCACGGTCTCAAGATCAAGAGCTACTGGCTGGGCAACGAAGCTGTGGGTACCTGGCAGCCTGAAGAGTATCACGCTGCCGGCCCACAGAACGTGGTCAACGGTGGGATCATAGCGACTTTGATCGATTGCCACGGAGCTTGCACGGCCATGGCCGCGGCCTACCAGGCCGAAGGCCGGGAGATAGGCAGCGAGCCGAACATCTGGTGCGCCACCGCGTCTCTACAGGTTACCTATCTGCGTCCCACACCATTGGGTCAGCCGATCTCCTTGCGAGGAATCGTCAAGGATATGGGAGAGAGGAAGATAGTCGTCACCTGCTCAGTGTCCGCCGAAGGGGAGGAGTGCGCACGGGGAGAGGTCGTCGCCGTGCGGGTCCCGCCCGAATGGGCTGAGGGCGATTAGTCTACCTTTCGATGGATCTATCAGCAGAGGCGCTGGCAGCAGCAATCGAGGCCAACATCATACAGCGGGCGCGCGACATCGCATCGCGCTCGCCTCACATGGAACTCCACGACAGGCCTGACACCCTCTGGATCTCCTCCCACATCGCCCATCCCTACCTCAATCGCGTGTTCCGGGCTCGATTCCCCGCAGGAGCGGTGCATCAAGGGATTGAGGCGATCCTGGACGAGTTTGGGACACCTGAGATGCCAGTGAGCTGGCTTGTGGGTCCATCTTCCACCCCTCCAGATCTGGGGAACCATCTGCAAGATGCTGGCCTCGTACGTCTCGAAGAGGAGACCGGTATGGCGTTGGACCTGCATCTCTTGCGACAGGACCTCGATGCGGCAGAGGGATTGGCCATTGATCGCGTCTCCGATGGTGAGAAGCTTCGAACCTGGGTGGATATCGTAGCCCACAGCTTTGACCTCCCCAACGAGGTGGGATCCGTGCTCTTCAACGTCTACGGCAGAGCTGGTTTCGGGCGCGAGGTCCCCTGGCGACTGTTCCTGGGTTCCCTGCACGCCGAGCCGGTGGGCGCTTCGCAGCTGCATATGGAGCCTGAAGTGGCAGGGATCTACCATCTGGCCACCATACCTGAGGCGCGCGGACGCGGAGTGGGCACGGCAATGACTCTCGCCGCGCTGTGTGAAGCGCACGCTCTGGGGCTGCGCACAGCGGTGCTTCGAGCGGCGCGGGTAGCTGTCGGACTGTATCGCGGATTGGGATTCGAGGAGTACTGTAGATTCGGCAGGTATCTGCAGCGGCAGGGAGGGAACCAGGCCAAGAGGGGCCGACGCTGACAGAATGGCCTGCGATCTAGCGGCCTTAGAGAGTAGAGTCGGAGACGGCGCAGTTCCGGCCCCATGCGATGTCGAGAGAGGTCCAGAGGCATGGTCCGTAGGGGAGTTCAAGAGAGCCTGAGGCGTGCGCTGCGCCAGCGCCGCGGGTGGCGATGCCAGCGCCGAAGACTGCGGGGAATCAAACCCGATTCTTGGTATAATCTCATGCATTGCCAGCCGCTTGAAGATACCGCGAACCGGCGTGGCGGCGGTTTGTACTGAAGGAGGTATGTATGCTGGAAGGAAAGGCACCCCGGGGACAGTTGGGTCCGTATCCACTGGAGCGACTGAAGAGGGTTGACAAGCCCACCACCTACATCGGCCCCAACGTACAGAGGGTGAGCGAGTATGACGCCGGGTTCTTGAAGGCCGGGAGAGGCGAGTACGGACCGCGCTTGAAGGCCGAAGCGTCTCGGTTCGTGTCGAAGGAGCCCGTGGCAGCTGCCATGTCTCAGATGCTACAGGGCTTGCGTGAGTTGGAGCTCGTTCCGGTCTATCCAACCCTGGCTCCAATACCAGAGGATGCGAGCGCCCAGTCGCGACACATCAAGGCCTTGGGGTACTTCCTGAGGTCTGATTGTATAGGCATCTGCGAGCTACCCCAGTACTCCGTGTATGCTGCTGACAGAGAAGATCGACCGGTGGAGCTGGATCACAAGTACGCCATCGTATTCCTCATCGACCAGGGTTGGCGCACCTTCAACGGCGCTCTGGGCAGTGACTGGATCAGCGGCGCGCAGAGCATGAAGAGTTACTCCACCAGTGGGTTCATCGCCACAGTGGTGGCCAACTACATCAGGCGGCTGGGGTACGAGGCAGAGCCCCACTTCTCGGGCCATTACAAGGTACTGATGCCTCCCTTGGTCATGTTGTCTGGCCTAGGAGAGATATCGAGGTTTGGGGGTACCATTCTCAATCCCTTCCTTGGGCCGCGGTTCAAGGCGTCCGCAGTGACCACCAACCTGCCTCTCGAGCCTGACAAGCCGATAGACTTCGGGCTTCGCCACTACTGCCAGGTGTGCAAGAAGTGTGCGAGGGAGTGTCCCTCCCAGTCCATCTCCTATAGTGACGAGATGATCATCTACAACGACCATGAGACGTATGAGTTAGACGTCAAAGGTTGCACTCGGATGAGGGTCGGGAACCCTGCCGGAGCGTCGTGTGGCCGGTGCATCAGGGTGTGTCCGTGGAACAAGCCGTACGAGGGTATCCATAAGCTGGTGGAGTGGACGCTGGAGCGCGCGTCACTCTCGCATCGTTTTTCGGTGTGGATGGACGATTTGCTGGGATATGGCCGCCAGAACATCGAAGACAAGTGGTGGTATGATCTGGAGGAGGTTGAGGGCATCTTCCAAGTCCCCGAGAAGGTGGGCGCGGTGGTCAAGAGCAGCCCGTTGGCCGAGAGGAAGGAAGTGCTGGCGGTGGAGGAGGACGACTCGCTCTAGGGACGAAACCGGGGATCTTTTGCAGGTGGAAGGCCAAGCGGCGGGAGGCAAGAGGGTCTTGCCCGCTCAACGGGAGAATTGGTGATCGGAGTAGCGAGACTCAATACCGAAGGAGGCATGCATGCTCGAGGGAAGAGCACCTGAGGGACAGCTGGGACACTATCCCTTGGAGCGACTGAAGAGGGTTGACAAGCCCACCACCTACGTTGGTCCCAACGTGCAGAGGGTGAGCGAGCACGATTCAGGGTTCTTGAAGCTCAGGAGGGGCGAGTACGGCCCTCGGCTGAAGGCGGGGGGTTCACGGTCCGTATCGAAGGAACCTGTCGGAGCGGCCATAGCGCAGATGATACGGGGCTTGCGTGAGATGACCCCCGTGGATGTCTATCCGAACCTGGCTCCCATACCGAAGGACCCGGCTGCCCAGTCGCGGCATATCAAGGGCTTGGGGTACTTCCTGAGAGCAGACTGCATAGGTATCTGCGAGTTGCCCCAGTATGCCGTGTACGCCTCGGATGGAGACGAGCGTCCGATAGAGCTGGATCACAAGTACGCCATCGTGTTCTTAATCGACCAGGGTTGGCGTACATTCAATGGTGCTCTGGGAAGCGATTGGATCAGTGGCGCGCAGAGTATGAAGAGCTACTCCACCAGTGGATTCATCGCCACGGTGGTGGCCAACTACATCAGGCGGCTGGGGTACGAGGCAGAGCCCCACTTCTCGGGCCACTACAAAGTGTTGATGCCTCCCTTGGTCATGTTGTCAGGCCTAGGAGAGATGTCGAGGTTTGGGGGTACCATTCTCAACCCCTTCCTGGGGCCACGCTTCAAGACGTCGGCGGTGACCACCAACCTGCCTCTTGAGCCTGACAAACCGATAGACTTCGGTCTTCAGCACTACTGCCAGGTGTGCAAGAAGTGTGCAAGGGAATGCCCATCACAAGCCATCCCGTACAGCGACGAGATGATCATCTACAACGACTACGAGACGTACGAGCTAGACGTGGAGGCATGTACACGGATGAGAGTTGGAAACCCTGCCGGAGCGATGTGTGGTCGCTGCATCAAGGTGTGCCCGTGGAACAAGCCGTACGAGGGTATCCACAAGCTGGTGGAATGGACGCTGGAGCGCGTGTCTCTTTCGCATCGTTTCTCGGTGTGGATGGACGATCTGCTGGGATATGGCCGCCAGAACATTGAAGACAAGTGGTGGTACGACCTGGAGGAGGTGGAGGGCATCTTCCAGGTTCCCGAGAAGGTCGGCGCGGTGGTCAAGAGCAGTCCGTTGGCCCAGAAGAAGGAAGTGCTAGCCGTGGAGGAGGACGACTCGGAGTAGGGACGTGGTCTGGCCGGTGGCGTCGCGTTCTTTCCCTGGTCGCGGTGTGCTGAAGGATGCCACGAACGGTTTTGACCCGAGAACGAAGGACGAGACCGGCAATCCCTGCCGGGTGGGATTCCAAACGGCGGGACGGAAGAGGTTGTTGGGCGCGGCGGACAGGTGATGTCGGTCCCACAGAAGGATTGGTGTTCGGAGTAGCGAGACTCGATACCGAAGGAGGCATACGTGCTAGAGGGAAGAGCACCCAAGGGACAGTTGGGACACTATCCCTTGGAGCGACTGAAGAGGGTTGACAAACCCACCACATACGTTGGTCCCAACGCGCAGAGGGTCAGCGAGCGCCAAGCGGGATTCATCAAAGCTTCGTTGGGAGAGTACGGACCCCGCCTACAAGCTGAAGCTGCTCGCTTCATCTCGAAAGAGCCCGTGGGAGCGTCATTGACGAAGATGATACAGGACCTGGGGAGCCTGTCCCCGGTAGATGTCTATCCCAAAGCAGCCCCGATACCTCAGGATCTGGCCGCCCAGTCGCGACACATCAAAGCGTTGGGGTACTTCCTCAGGGCAGACTGTATAGGTATCTGCGAGCTACCACAGTATGCCGTATATACAGAGGATAGAGAAGGTCGACCGGTAGAGCTGGATCACAAGTACGCCATCGTATTCCTCATCGACCAGGGGTGGCGCACGTTCAATGGTGGTTTGGGAAGCGATTGGATCAGTGGCGCACAGAGTATGAAGAGCTACTCCACCGGTGGGTTCATGGCCACGGTGATGGCCAACTATATCAGGCGGCTGGGATACGAGGCGAAGCCCCATTTCTCGGACCACTACAAGGTGCTCATGCCGCCCCTGGTGCTCATGTCAGGGTTAGGGGAGATGTCACGGTTTGGAAACACGGTGCTTAACCCCTTCCTTGGCCCGAGGTTCAAGGCGTCAGCGGTGACCACAAACCTGCCCCTGGAGCCAGACAAGCCCATAGATTTCGGTCTGCAGCACTACTGCAAGGTGTGCAAGAAGTGTGCGAGGGAGTGCCCATCACAAGCCATCTCCCACAGCGACGAGATGATCGTCCACAACGACCACGAGACGTACGAGCTAGACGTGGAGGCGTGTACGCGGATGAGGGTCGGGAACCCGGCCGGGTCGTCGTGTGGCCGCTGCATCAAGGTGTGCCCGTGGAACAAGCCGTACGAGGGTATCCATAAGTTGGTGGAATGGACGCTGGAGCGCGCGTCTCTTTCGCATCGTTTCTCAGTGTGGATGGACGATCTGCTGGGATATGGCCGCCAGAACATTGAAGACAAGTGGTGGTACGACCTGGAAGAGATTGAGGGCATCTTTCAGGTACCCGAGAAGGTCGGCGCGGTGGTCAAGAGCAGCCCGTTGGCCCAGAAGAAGGAAGTGCTAGCCGTGGAGGAGGACGACTCGGAGTAGGGACGTAGGGCGGCAACTCACATGCGCATCCTGAGTAGACCGATAGTCGTATCGAAGGAGCGATTGGGCGACTGACCTTGGGTCTTGATCAGTCGCGGGGAAGGACTGACTCTGGAGAGATATTGATGCTGGAAGGGAAAGCACCTAGGCAGCAACTGGGGCACTATCCGCTTGAGACGTTGAAGAGGGTCGACAAGCCCACGACGTACGTCGGGCCAGACGTGCAAAGGGTAAGCGATCGTCAGGCGGGTTTCATGAAGGCAGCCTGGGGCGACTACGGGGCGCACCTTCAGGCTGAGATGAGGCGCTTCATCGCGAAGGAACCGGTATCGGGATCACTGTATCAGATGTGCCGGGGCCTTGGCCTCATGGAACCGGTAGAGGTGTACCCCAAACAGGCCCCTATCCCCCAGGACCGGGTGGCTCAATCGAGACACGTCAAGGCCCTGGGCTACTTCCTGCGGGCGGACTGCATGGGAGTGTGCGAGCTACCTCAGTATGCAGTGTACGCCTCCGACAGGAAGGAGCAGCCCGTCGAGCTCGACCACAAGTATGCTATCGTGATCCTCATCGATCAGGGCTGGCGCACCTTCAACGGTGCTCTGGGCAGCGACTGGATCAGCGGCGCTCAGAGCTTCAAGAGTTATGCCACCAGCGGCTTCATTGCCACAGTGATGGCCAACTACATCAGGCGTCTGGGATACGAGGCGGAACCACACTTTCCCACCCACTACAAAGTGGTGATGCCGCCTCTGGTCCTGCTGTCGGGGTTGGGCGAGATGTCCCGGTTCGGAAACACGGTGCTCAACCCCTTCTTGGGGCCGAGGTTCAAGGCCTCAGCGGTGACCACCAACCTGCCTCTGGAGCCCGACAAGCCCATAGACTTCAATCTTCAACACTACTGCCAGGTATGCAAGAAGTGCGCAAAGGAGTGTCCATCTCAGGCCATCTCCCACAGCGACGAGATGATCGTCTACAACGACTACGAGACGTACGAGCTAGACGTAGAGGCGTGTACGCGGATGCGGGTTGGCAATCCGGCTGGTGCATCCTGTGGCCGGTGTATCAAGGTCTGCCCGTGGAACAAACCGTACCAGGGGATACACAAAGCAGTCGAGTGGTTGCTAGAGCGGTCCGTGCTGACGCATCGCTTCTCGGTGTGGATGGACGATCGCCTGGGGTATGGGGAGCAGAACATCGAGGACAAGTGGTGGTACGATCTGGAGGAGATCGAAGGCGTGTTCGAGGTGCCAAAGAAGGTTGGCGCCAGGAGGAAGGACAGCGCCCTCGTGGAGTAGGCTTGTGCCCGTGGCCGTGTAACCCGGGGCTCACGTGAGCTGCGGATGGGGCTGACGTCCGTAGATGCGCGGCCGGAATCCCAGCTGGCCGCCAAGAGCGAACCAGGCGGAGGGGATTGGTGTTGTCCAGCTTCATCTACCTGTTGAGGCCCAAGCGTCCGAGCCTCATTGACGATGCGAGTCCTGAAGAGGAGTCCAGGCTCGGTGAACACTTCGAGTACCTTCAGAGTGCTTTGGTGGAGGGCAAGCTGATTCTTGCGGGCCCGTGCGTCGATGGTGAGTTCGGAGTTGTCGTCTTTCGATCTGCCACGGAGGAGGAGGCACAGGAGTTCATGCTGAGCGATCCTGCCATCAGACACGGCCTGATGAACGCAGAGCTACATCCCTTCCGCGTCTCGCTGATGGACACCGGCTGAATCAGCGGTTCCGTCGCCTGCGCCCGGCCTACGGGCCTGTGGCCAATCGGCGATCCCGTGGCAAAAGGCGCATATTATTGGAGGGTGGGCCGAGAAGCCAGTGGAATCCCTAAGTGGTTTCGTCAGAGGGATACTCAGAAACCTGCTCACTGGGGAGGGCCAGATCGTTCTGGAGAGACGCGTCCCCTCACTCCAAGAGAGGTTCCAGGAGATAGAGGAGCTGGGCCTCTATCTACATATCCCCTTCTGCCGCCAGATCTGTCCCTACTGCCCCTACAACAAAGAGCTCTACCATTCAGAGGTGGCGGCGGAGTATGTGGACGCCCTAAGGGGGGAGATCGACCTCTATTCCTCTCTGGTGGGGCGGAAGCCTGTGACCTCCTTCTACATTGGCGGCGGGACTCCTACCGCTATGCTCCACAGCGGACTCCCGGAGATTCTGGACCAAGTCTTCAGCGCCTTCAACATGCAGTGCGAGATCCACCTGGAGAGTCACCCCAACGACTTGAGTGCAGAGAACCTCGACAGCATCGCTTCCCTGGGGGTGGAGCATCTGAGCATAGGGGTGGAGGCTTTGCAGGATAGGCACTTGCGGATGCTCGGTAGACCGTACACCGCCCGGCAGGCCAAGGAGGCGGTGGGACGGGCGACAGAAGCAGGCTTCAAGTGTGTGAACGCAGACATGATCTTCGCCTTGCCAGGCCAGACGGCACGCGAGGTGGAGCAGACAGGTCGTGAACTCGTCGAGCTGGGTGTGGATCAGGTGGCGGCTTACCCCCTTTTCACCTTCCCCTACACTCAGATGGGTCGCCAGGCCGATGGGGAGAGTCACGGCAACTCCGGAGTCCTGAGGCGTCGCAGAATGCTGGGTATCCTGGAGGAGATCTTCTACGCCGAGGGGTATGAGAGGACCTCTGTCTGGGCCTTCACCAGGCCAGAAGTGCCCAGGTACTGCTCTGTGACGGTGCCTCTTTACCTCGGACTCGGCGCTAGTGCAGGCTCCTATCTGAAAGACGTCTTCTACCTGAACACATTCAACGTGAGCGAGTACATCCGCGCTGTACAGAATGGAAGGCTGCCCGTCGCGCTCTCGCTGGGGTTGTCGGAGCGGATGCAGATGGCGGGCTGGCTCTACTGGAGGATCTACGAAACCAGATTCCAGAAGAGCGACTTCATGGCGAGGTTTGGGTGCGATCTCGACCGCGTTTTCGGGAAGTTCCTGAGACCACTGTCCTGGGCGGGTTTGCTGCAAGACGACGGAGCGGAAGTGGTCCTTTCCGACGAAGGAACGTACTGGCTGCATGTGCTGGAGGACCTGTTTTCCATCGACCATGTGGGCAAGCTGTGGGGGACTTCACAGCAAGAGCCCTGGCCGGAGAGGGTCGTGCTCTGAGCGCCGCAGCGGTGCTCTTCTATCCTGGGTACCTGGCCACAGCTCTACCACAGGGTACATGCCGAACATCCAAGACGGTCTTGATGGAGTGGTCAAGGTCGTATACAATCATCGCTGCGGGAAACGGCCAATGAGGCGTGCTGCCAGCGGGGCTGTTGGTTAGGCCGCAGGCGATGGAGCGATGGGGGAGGTCCTATTGGATTTCGAACTGCGATGGTGCCGGAATGAGTGAAAGCGAAAGTAGCGCACGAGGCGCTGGGGCCGTCCCTCTCAGGGCCAGCCTGATACTGGCCGGGCTTTGCCTGCTCTGGGGCGGCAACCTGGTGAGCATCAAGATCAGCAACCAGGGCATACCGCCCTTGTTGGGCGCTGTGGCTCGGTCCTGTGTGGCCGCTCTCCTTGTCTGGATCTATGCGCGCAGCAGGCGCGAGGGCGTCTTCTTCTTGCGGAAGGACCTGAGGCACGCGGTCGTCCTCGGCGCGATCTTCGGCGTCGAGTTCGTCTTCCTATACTGGGGGTTGGCCTTCACCCACGCCTCGCGGGGCATCATCTTCGTCTACACTCAGCCCTTCTGGACCGCTATCGGTGCCCACTTCCTGCTCACCGGCGACAGGCTGAATTCGGTGAAGGTGTCCGGTCTGGTCCTGGCTTTTCTCGGTCTGGTCTCGGTCTTCTGGTCGAGGTCCGCTGACCTGGGACCACTCTACTGGTTGGGCGATCTGATGCTGGTGGCCGGCGGCCTCTGCTGGGCGGCGACAACCATCTACGTGAAGAGGATTGTGGCGGGGCGTGACTACACGCACTATCAGACGCTCTTCTCTCAGCTCTTTTTCTCCATTCCGGTGCTGGGTGTAGCTTGGTTGATCTTCCAGCGCACGGATGCCGTCAATCTCACAGTCCCGGTTCTGGGTGCCTTCTTCTATCAAGCTGTGATCATCGCGTTTTTCAGCTACATGGCATGGTTCTGGATGATCCACCGCTACTCCGTCAGCCGCCTGGCGGCTTTCACCTTCCTCACGCCACTGTTTGGCGTCATCCTGAGCGGGCTAATCCTGAAGGAGCCCATTCCACTCTTGCTGTGGTTGGGCCTCGTGCTGGTGGGAGCGGGCATCTTCCTGGTCAACAAACCGCAAGCGACCCCTGCCCGAGCCTGAATCGCCTCAGCCGTCCAGGGGTAGTATCTCTAGAACGCCTGCGGATGAAGCATAACAACCTCCTCTCTCCGCGTCACGCCGACTTCTACCTATTCCGCGCCTGCATCGAGCGACCTTGGCTAGCTCATCGCGTTCAGCTATAATCCGCCGGTTGCGGCTCAGTGGCCGCCATGGTGGCGACACGATAGGGGGCATGCTCAAGACTTGAAGATGCTGGAGAACTGGCAGCAACGGGCCAGACAGCTGAAGGTGGAGACCTACGCCGTCTACCTGGCCTACAAAGACCCCAGGGTTTCCTGGTACGCCAGGGTCTTCGCCGCCTGCGTGGTGGGTTACGCCTTCAGCCCCATAGACCTGATTCCAGACCCCATCCCCATCCTGGGGTACCTGGACGATCTGGTACTAGTTCCGCTGGGCATCGCCCTGGGGCTGAGGATGATTCCTGAGAACGTCATGGCGGAGTGCCGGGAAATGGCGGACGCAGCCATGCGCGAAGGCAAGCCCACCAATTGGAAGGCGGCCGCGGCCATCGTGACCCTGTGGGTACTCACGGCCCTGCTGGTGACCGTGGTCATGGTGCGCATGGTGAGAGGCTAGGGCAGTTCAGAAGACCTGCCGCGCGTCAATCCGAGGCGCGCGGTGAAAGGAAGGAGTCTTCTCCATCAGAATGATTCGAGCGTTGATCTTCGATTTCGACGGGTTGATCTTGGACACAGAGGGCCCCATCTACCGGGCGTGGGTGGAAATCTACCAGGAGCTGGGGGCTGACTTGCCTCTCTCGGCCTGGGAGGCCTGGGTTGGCGGTTCCCCTCAAGGGTTCGACCCCTGCGGCTACCTGGAGTCTCAGCTGGGTTGGGCGGTGGATCGTGAAACGCTCACCGAGAGGGCAAGCGATCGCGAGGAGGAGTTGATCCTGCTAGAGAGCGCACTGCCCGGCGTGGAGGAGTACATCGCCGATGCCAGGGGGTTGGGCCTCAAGCTAGGGGTGGCCTCCAGTTCGGATTGCCCGTGGGTGTACCGCCACCTGGAGCGCCTGGGGTTGAAGGGGCACTTCGACTCCATCAAGTGTGCTGAAGACGTGAAGAACGT
This sequence comes from Chloroflexota bacterium, assembly GCA_030603665.1. Classification (GTDB taxonomy): domain Bacteria; phylum Chloroflexota; class Anaerolineae; order UBA7937; family B3-Chlor; genus JAUVXJ01. The sequence continues at coordinate 45,553 of JAUVXJ010000020.1, forward strand.
CAAGCCGAGCCCGGATCTGTACCTGGCGGTGCTGGATGAGCTGAGTGTTGATCCCGAAGAGGCCATCGCGCTGGAGGACTCCCCCAATGGCATCACGGCAGCTCAGGCAGCGAGCCTGTTCTGTGTGGTGGTGCCCAACCCCCTGACGTCTCAGATGCCCACCGATCACGCGGACCTGAGGCTGGGCTCACTGGCAGACCTGCCGGTGGAAGACCTGCTGTCTCGGGTGGGCAGCGATGATCGATAGGCAAGGCTCGACGTATTGGCGTCTCCCGCCAAGCCTTCGCAGGACGCTGGTGGTCAGGGCACCCTGGTCCTGAGGATCGCGGCTCAGTCCAAGCCGCGCAGGAAACGGGCAACGTGTGCGGGTGGCCCTGAGGGAGTTCTGTCAAGGCGTTGCTGTCCTGTCCTCCCTGTCCTTCTAGGGTGTGTATTCCGTCCCTTTGCACCTAGGGCAGGGCGGCAGGGTGTCGGTGTCATCGTCGAGTACCACCTTCTGCAGGCAGTTCAGGCAAGTGTATATGCCCTTGCCTGGCTTTTCGCCTGTGGTTGACATGTTCTCCTCCTTCGCGGCGGGCGCCGCTCGACGCCAGCGTTGTCGTGAGCACTGGTGAAGGCGCAGTCAATTTGTGAGCGCCGGCACTTTGGTGGTGAGGGTCGATTTGAGACAAGGGCGTTGCAGAGCCAATGCGACGACTGCGATGCAAGGATGGCAGAGCAGCCTGCCGCTGGCGGGTGCTTGCAGGTCGACCTCGATGCAACAAGATTGTGTGCGACACATTATGCGTTGTCAAGCTCTCCTGGTGTGCGCCGGGTGCGTGCGCATCGCGAAGACCACCGACTCCTTCTGTGTCGGGTCGCGTTGCATCTCTATCGCAGGAGATGCGTCGCTCATGCGGGCACCCTGGTGCTGAGGATCGCCCCCCAATCGGTAAGAGGCAGGGGTCCAGGCTGATGGGCTGACAGTAGCTCAGCGGTCGGGTCGCGGTATGAGACCACATCGTACTGACCTGCTGCGTCCACGGTGATCTTGATGCTTCCCGTTATGGCAGTGAGAGCCACGGTGTTGTCCTTGGCGTATTCGAGGAAGGTGGCACTGCCGATGAGGTCGGGAAGCTCATGACCCGACGCGGGATCGGACGACACAATCACCAGTTCCGGCGCCAGCCGCTCTAGCCTCTCAAACTGAGTCCCTCTCTTGCTGCCGTGGTGGGCGGCCCTAAGTACATCGCATGGCTCTGCCAGCATGCCTTCCCGGTCGTAGTGTGCCCAGTTTTCCATCTGGGCATCAGCGGCGAAGACCATGGTGAACCCCTCGCAGTTCAGCCTGGCCAGGATGGAGAGGTGGTTTGGTTTGAGCAGATGGCGTCTGTCTAACTCCTCGAGAATGTAGTTGGGTGGGCCGAGCAGTTCCAGGCACAGTTCACCCTCGAGCGCAGGGTAGGTGCCGCCGTCGGGATAGCTGCGCTGGTAGCCTGCCAGGAAGTGCACTGGAATGTCCTCCTCTTCGCTGGCGTTGATGATCTCGTGGTACATCGGTGTGCCAGCGTACTGCCAGAAGGGGGCCAGACTGACTTCTTCGACGTCATAGTCCTCCAGCAGTCCTGTGACGGCGCTGTAGTGATCCAGATGGGGATGGGTGACCACCAGGTGAGTTATCGTTCGGTGGGCACTGATGGTATCCAGGGCGTCTTTCACCTTGGGAGGCCGGTAGGCATCGATGACGACGATATTGTCCTGCGGCGTCTTGATGATGGCCGTGTCGCCCTGGCCTACGTTGAGGACGTAGATTTCGAGAGCACACATCGGTCGCCTCCTGTCTACTACAACCGTCGCAGGAAGGTCTGGGCTTCCTCACCGTCGGCCATCTCGGGCTCTGGCACCCCGCGGTCTGTAGGTGGAGATACCCGGTCCAGGGCCTCGAGGGTGAACCGTGGTGGTCCGGGAGTGTCATCCGTGTCCGCGATACCGCGCGCGACGCCCTCGAGGGCAGCTCCATCCGCCAGTCCCGACTTTGACACTTTGCCCGTCTCCGCCAGCAGTCCGTAGGTGGCGCTGATGGCCTCGGGGCTGATCCCCACGTCGATCCCCAACTCCTCGAAGCCTGCTGGGCTGACCTCAACCTCCATTCCGCGAGGGAAGTCTTCCAGCACTGATGGAGGCAAGAGGTCTTCTTGGACCATACCCTCCAGCTCGTCCTTGGGAATCCAGAGCAGCAGGCGGTCCTTTTCGTTGGGCGATGTAGGGTAGTAGGCACGTTTCCTGGGAGTACGGATGGGACTCATCTCTTCCTCCAAAATGTCGCGAGGGACGGCAAAGCAAGGGGCGAAGTTGGGGACATAGGTAGGTTAGCTCAAGTATATACCATTTGAGCGACGTTGTCAAGGCTTCGGGGCCGAGTCTCGTATAGAGGTTCAGCGACAAGAGTGGTGCTCACATCGTCGCATGACCTGTCGGGAGAGGCCAGGCAGCAAGGATCTGGAGAACGTATGCGGCTGCACTCAGGTTCGCTCCGCCTCGGGACGCATACTGAGCGCGGTCCTGAGCCACGTCACTGGAGAGCCGGGCCGGCGGCCGGGGGGTCTTTCTACCCTCCACTGGAGGCGATTGCCGCACGTCTGAAGCTCTGGTAGAATGTGCAACGTTGCGGCACGGGCCTCCGTGGCGCACGGGAAGTACATGTTGGGAGGGAGCATTGAAGCACGACGAGTGGGTGAGAACCGAACTTCGTGAGTGGAGCAAGTCCTTGGGCTTTCGCTACACCCCAAGAGAAGAGATTGAGTTGCGTCTGGGTACGGTCAGAGAGGGCATGGCGCGCAGACGGATAGAGGCTTTGCTCGTCGTGCAGAAGATGGACTACTTCTACCTCTCGGGCACGACTCAGGACGCTGTGCTCTTCGTGCCTCTGGAAGGCGAGCCGTTGTTGATGGTCAAGAGGGAGCTGGAGAGGGCTAAGGTGGACTCCCCCTTGGACCGCGTGGTGGGGCTCCAATCTCGAGATGAGATGCCCGCCCTGATCGGCGAACACTGGGGTCGCCTGCCGGAAACTCTGGGCCTGGAGCTGGACGTCCTGCCCGTGAGAGAGTACCGCGCCTACGAGGAACTGTTCCCCCAGACCAGCTTGGTGGATTCCTCCTCGGTCATCAGGCACGCCCGCAAGATCAAGACCCCCTTCGAGCTGGAGTTGATGAGGGAAGGGGGCGAGATCAGCAAACGGGTCTTCCAGGAGGCCAGGGGCTTCGTCAGGGAGGGGATAACCGAGATAGAGGTGGGTGGTTTGATGGACCTCACGGCCAAGAGGTACGGCCACGAAGGGTTGACCAGGGTGAGGTCCATGAACTACGAGTCTTACACCTGGCACGTGCTCAGCGGCCCCACCGGCGGCATCGTCAGCCAGTCGGACTCACCCATGGGAGGATTGGGGGTCTCGCCGGCCTTTCCCGTGGGCGGGAGCCTGAAGACCCTGAAGACCCGCGAACCCATCCTGGTGGACTTCCTCTGTGTCTATCACGGCTACATGGTGGATACCACACGCATCTTCTCCATCGGCAAGATGGAAAACAAGTGGATCGCCGCCTACGATGCCATGCGTCGGGTTCATGATGCCGTCCTGGAGGATACCAGGCCAGGAGCCAACTGTGAGGAGCTCTTTCGGAAGAGCGTCCGTCTGGCCCACGAACTGGGCTATGAAGAATCGTACTTGGGTCCGCCAGGGCTTCAGACTAGCTTCGTGGCCCACGGCATCGGCCTCGAGCTGGGAGAGTTCCCATACCTGGCCGAGGGGCACGACTACCCATTGGAGGTGGGGATGGTCTTCGCCGCGGAACCCAAAGTGGTCTTCCCCGGAGAGGGAGCGATTGGTGTGGAGAACACGGTGGTGGTCACGGAGGATGGCTACGAGGTCCTTACGACGGCGGACGAGGAGATCTTCGTATTGTGAGCGCTGCCGAGGCGCCGCTACCCTTGACAACAGCTGGGAATCCGGGTATGGTCAGGGTGATGGAGAGAGTAGAGGAGCCAGATTCACAGTGAGAAGGTGCCGGATCGTCGTCTCGTCCATAGTCGTGCTCGTGGCTCTGTTGGTGAGAGTCCTGCCGGTGGGTGCCTCTCCACATGGGCAGGAGACGATCCACGTGGTGCAGGCGGGCGAGCACCTCACGGCCATCGCCAACCGGTACGGCACCACGCCCCAGGCCATCGCCAGCGCCAACAACCTGGTGAACATGAACCTGCTCTACGTGGGCCAGAGGTTGACCATTCCCGGAGCCGGTTCGTCTACAAGCCAGAGCAACACTTACTACGTAGTCAACCGGGGTGACACGCTGTCGGCCATCGCCGCACGTTATGGCACCACCACTCAGTCCCTGGTGCAGGCCAACGGTCTCGCCAGCGCCAACCTCATCTACGTAGGGCAGCGCCTGGTGATCCCCGGGGGCAGCAGCGCACCGCCTCCTCCCTTGAGCACGACGGGGTACTACACCGTGCAAAGGGGCGACACGCTGACCGCCATCGCCGTCCGCCACGGGGTTACGGCGTGGGCCATCATCCAGGCCAACCAGATAGCCAACCCCAACTTCATCTACGTGGGGCAAAGGCTGGTCATTCCCGGCGGCAGTAGCCCTGCCCCCGCTCCAGCCCCAGCGCCCCAGCCTAGCGGCGGCAACAAGCGCATCCTCATCGACCTCTCAGAACAGCACATGTACGTCTACCAGGATGGAGGGCTTCTCTATTCGTGGGTGGTCTCCACCGGCATGCCTGGAGCCGCCACCATCCCTGGGAACTTCAAGGTCTTGAGCAAGGTCCCCAACGCCTACGCATACACCTGGGGTCTTCAGATGCCCTACTGGCTGGGCATCTACTGGGCCGGTAGCCTCCAGAACGGCATACATGCCCTGCCCATCATGGCCAACGGCCAACTGCTCTGGGAGGGCTACCTGGGCCAGCCCGTGTCCTACGGCTGCATCATCCTCAGCACGCAGAACGCGCAGACTCTGTACAACTGGGCAGGAGTGGGGACGCCGGTCGATATACAGTACTAGCGATCAACTCCAGGGCTTCTTCAACCTAGAGGAGATGGCCGGCAGTAGAATCTCATCGGCGTGATCACTGGTCCAGCAAATCGCGCAACTCGTCTCGGTCCATTCCGGCTTCGCGGAGGATGTTGGCCAGCGTGCCAGGTGGGACAGTGCGTCCCTCGTGATAGGGTACCGTGACGCGCTTGCTTGTGCCGGGGTGCCGATAGATCCTGTGGCTGCCCTTGCTGCGGGCGAGGACGAATCCCTGCTTCTCCAAGGCGCGCACGAGTTGGCGAGCTGAGACGCGTGGAAGGCGGGACATCAGACGCCCACTTCGAGACTCTCAATGCGCTCATCGGGGATGGGTTCTCCAGCTGCTTCCAGGTCTTCAAGGTAGAGTTCGATGGCCTCTTTGATGTTTCCGAGAGCGTCCTCTCGGGTGGTCCCGTAGCTGAAGCAACCTGGAAGAGCAGGGACTGAGGCGTTGTAGTGGCCCTCGAACTCGGGGTCGGTCTCCGGCTGGAGGATGATGGTGTAGACCTTGCCTCGCTTTGCCGCCATCAGTGGACCTCGCTTGAGATGAGTACAGTTGTGCCCATGGACGGAGATTGTTGGCTTGTTTCTCCCGTCCCAGTATAGCGCACATGGGCAAGAGATTGCCAATCCGGTCGGCCACCGTGGGAGGGCTTCCCAGGGCGGTGGAGCGAAGGAGAAGGGGGGACATGCGTCGGAGGATCTTCAGGTGGGGCAACAGCATCGTGGTCTCCCTGCCGGGAGCGTTCCTGCGGGTGCTCAACTTGCAGGAAGGGTCCGAAGTCTCCATTTCGCTTGATAAGGAACGAGGTGTGATCGTCGTAGCGCCCGCGACCAAGGCGCTTGCGGGCGTGGACGCCGAGTTTGGCCGTCAGGTGGCTCAATTCATCGAGGAGTACCGTCCGGCGCTGGAGGCCCTCGCGTCAGGGCGCCCTGGCGACTCCTGAACGACGAACGGGCCATGGCCGCCCCGTCTTGCTGAGTCCCTGGTCTATGGTCTCGGTGCCCAGAGGACCATCCTAGGCTTGTGTATCTCCTTCGCTAACTCCTCGATGCGGCCGTGCTTGATCACCGCGGCCATGCAGTGCTGGGCACAGGCGGGCTTGAGCCCCTGTTTGGTCCTGCGCGCGCACAGCACACAAAGCTCAGTGGGGAAGGGGATGTACGCGAGGTAGGCCTTGTCCTTGGGCAGGGGCTCCACGACCTCGATAATCTTCATCCCCGCCATCCCGGGTTCCCAGCCATACTCCTGGGCACAGGCGATCTCGCAGGCGTGGCAGCCGGTACAGTATTCGTAGTCTATCAACAGGCCGTACTCCGGCTTTCTGTCACTCATTCTCCTTCTCCCCTCCACCGACTTTGTAGACCTCGCACAGCATGTGCTTCAAGGGGGTACCCAGACCGTCTTTGCCCTGGTAACCCATGGGGAACAGCAGGTTCACGTTGGACCTCCACGTGCCGAAGAGGTGTGGCTTCTCCCCTTTTTCCTCAGGGAACCACCAGCCGTGGGTGGCCATGACCATCCACCGCGGCACCACCCGGGTGACCGCGGCCTTGTACTGGCACTTGCCCAGCCAGTTCTCGATCCATACCCACTCTCCGTCGCCGATGCCCCGTTCCTTCGCTGTGTCGGGGTGGATCTCCACCACGGGGTCGGGGTCCAGAGCGCGAAGCCACGGGATGTTGCGGTGCTCCGAGTGGAACAAGACAGCGGACCTCCTCCCGGTGGACAGGATCAGCGGGTACTTCTCCAATTTGTCCGGCTGCGTCACCGGGGTGAAGGGCGGTTCCTCGTAGTGGGCCACCGGCTCCAGCCCCCACTCCTCCCGCAGCGAGGAGTAGAGCTCCATCTTGCCCGACGGGGTACTGAAGCCGGGCTTCTTGTCGCGGCGGAGCAGCCCTCTCTCATATCTGTGATAAGGAGCGCTGGAGCTGCCTTCCTCTGGGAAGGCCCAACCCTTCTCCTGCAACTCCTTGAAGGTGAAGCCGGAGGGGGAGAGGATCTCGTCGAACAGGTCGTGGATCGTCTCCCACTGGAAATCTGGGTCGAACCTCTTGGCGAGCTCGAAGTTGATCTCGATGTCGGGCCTGCATTCGCCCACTTTGATGGCCTTGTTCACCGTCTGCAGAGGCACCCACCAGCTTCTGACGCTGTCCTTCTCCAGGAAGGTGGCTGCCGGGAGTACCACGTCAGCGATCTGAGTGGTGGGGGTCATGAACAGGTCCACGGCGGCGATGAAGTCCAGCTTCTCCAGGGCCTCCAGCCATCTCTTGGGGTCAAGCCCGATGCCGGCCAGAGGGTTGATGCTCTGGATCCACATGCCCTTGATGGGGTAAGGATCCTCGGTGAAGATCTGATCGAGGACCAGGTCCGGCTGAGCCCTCCAGATGAACTCCCGGAGAGGGCCGTACCGGTCTGCCCCGATCCTCCTGCTGGCCGCTTCTGCATCGTCTAGCTTGATGATGGCCTCGCCTCCGGGCAGGGCATAAGCCACCACGTCGAAGGCGTGGCGGGAGATGACGTTGCCGCCAGGCACGTCCAGATTCCCGGTCAGGCACCACAGGTTGGCGATGGCCTGGGTCGTAGGGGTGATGGCCGGCGTCATGTCGATGGGCACGCCCCAGTGGATGGCGGCGGGTTTGCTCTTGGCGTACAGCCGCGCTGCTGCTGCTATGTCTTCTTGGGGCACCCAGGTGATCTCCGAGACGCGATCGAGGGGGTACTGGTCCACCTCGTCGCGGAATCGGTCCCACACCGTCCAGCATGAAACCTCTTTGCCGTCCGCAAGAGTAACCTCGTGCGTGCCCTTGAGAGCGGGTATGGCCTCGGGTGGCTTGTACTCCACGTTGGCCGAATCCCAGACCACGGGTTCCTGTCTCGCCGCGTCCCAGGCCACGAAGTTGCCCTCAGATTCGCCCTGAACCAGGTCGCTGGCGCGGAGCAGCTTGCCTGTGTCCTTCCTGATGAGGAAGGGGGCGTTGGTCCACCTCTCCACCCACTCGTGGTCGTATAGTCCCTCGTCCAGGATGACCTTCATGAAGCCCACGGCGAGGGCGCCGTCGGTGCCCGGCCTCAGCTGGAGCCACTTCTCAGCCCTTGAGGCGAACCAGGAGAGGCGGGGGTCGATGGCGATGATCTTGGTGCCCCGCTTCATGAGGTCGATGATCCAGTGCCCGAAGACGTTATCGGGGCATGTGGCGGGGATGTTGTACCCCCAGATGACGATACACTCTGGAACCTCATACCTGGGATCGTCGTACCGCTTCTCGAACCACTGGGAGGCGTCGAGGACGCAGTAGTCACCCTGGACCGTCTCCACGGCGGCGATCCGGGGGCTATAGCAGGCGATTCCACTGAGGGCGAACATCACGTTAGGGCTGCCGTAGGCGTAGGCCAGCATGCATATCCAGGGTGGGATGTCCCTGCCTGTGCCCATGCCGAAGATCACGCTCTCGGGGCCGTACTCCTCGCGGATCTTGCCCATCTTCTCCTCGATGAGATCGAAGGCCTCGTCCCAGGAGATCTCCTCCCACTTGCCCTCGCCGCGCTCTCCCACCCGCTTGAGAGGTTTGGTCAAGCGATCGGGGTGGTAGGTGTACTGCGTCATGGCCAGACACCTGGCGCAGAGGCGGCCCTGACTCCACGGATGATCCGGGTCGCCCTCGATCTTGACCAGCTTGCCGTCCTCGATGTGGGCCAGTACTCCGCACCCTCCGTGGCAGCCCGGTCCTGCGGACCAGGTGGTGGTGCGCACGATCTCCCGTTTCTTCTGTGCCATTCCATTCCTCCTTGAACAGATACATCCGCCTCGACGACATAGTGTGCTCGCCGAGAGCTGGATGCTCTGCTAGGTCTGGTTTGCTGCCATCCGGTCCGTGGTCTTGCCGAGCAGCCAGTCGGCCCACGCTGCTATGCCCTCGCCAGTCGTGCAGGAGACCTGGAAGACCTGCACGCCGGAGTTGAGGCCGGTCACGAGCTGGCGAAAGCCAGCCAGGTCAAATTCCACGTAGGGAAGCAGGTCTATCTTGTTGACGACGATGGCGTCCACTGCTGCGAACATGCCGGGGTACTTGTACGGCTTGTCGTCGCCCTCAGGGACGCTGGCGATCATCACCTTGAGCGCTTCCCCGAGGGCAAAGTCGGTGGGGCAGATGAGGTTGCCCACGTTTTCGATGAAGAGCAGGTCCAGAACGTCCAGCGGCAGCTGCTCCAGGGCGCCGTGGACCATGTTGGCGTCCAGGTGGCAGGTGCCGCCGGTGTTGATCTGCACCACCGGGATTTGCAGGGCTTGGATGGTGTCGGCATCCAGCCTGGAGGCGATGTCTCCCTCGATGACACCGAGGCGCGTGTGATCGCGAAGGGCATCTATGGTCTGGACGATGAGGCTGGTCTTGCCGGCTCCCGGCGAGGCCATGACGTTCACCGCCAGGAGGCCCTGGTCAGCCAGGAGCCGTGCGTTCTCCGCGGCCAGGCGATCGTTGGCGCTGAGGATGTCCTCCACGATGGGTATCTTCACAGATGATTCTCCTTGGAAGCCGATGGGGACTACTCGACCTCGATGCTATCTACGTAGAACTCCCGTCCGGCCAGTATCTCCACACTCCATGCTCCGCAGTGGGGACAGGCCCACTGCCCGTTGTCGCCCACGGAGAAGTCCTCGTCACAGGCTTTGCAGTGGAACCGGGCGGGGACTCGCTCAAAGGTGAGCAGGGCGCCCTGCGCAGGGGTGTCTTTGCTGACGAAATCGAAGTAGAACTGGATGGAGTCATCTACGATGCCCGACATCTCGCCTACGGTGATGTTGATGGCCGTGATCTTCTTGGCACCAGCCCTCTCTGCGTGCTCCAGTGCGATGGAGAGCATTCCTTGTGTGACGGGGAGTTCGTGCATCGCAGTCCACGGCGTATTGTATCACTGGTGGGGAGCGCCGGGCAATCGTCAAGCGGTACGCTGTGCTGCGTGCACACCGCATGGAACGAAGGGCTGAAGACCTCACTACGAACCGATTCACTGGTGCCGCCATTCAGCAGGGTGGCGTGTCCAGTCAAATGAGAATGTTACCGAAGGGAGCTGCTCTTTCAAATGATAATGTTACTGGGATGCCCTCTCCTTTCTGGCTCGTGGTAGGTGTAGATAGGGTCTCGTAGACGTCCTCCGTCTTCCCTGGGACAGCGC
>JAUVXJ010000029.1 GCA_030603665.1 Chloroflexota bacterium
TGCCTTCGGTGCATGGCTTGCCAAGTCAACTGTGAATGCTGCGGCCCCGCGATGGCGTTCAACCCACGAGGGGCACGTGACGGCCCCAGCAGTCATCATCGTTGCAGGGCTTTGCATCCGAGCCGCAGCGTACCTCGGACGTAGACACGAGTAGGGGACCTATTTCCATCAATGACGTATGCCGCAGTCATTGTCGAGGCCGGACCAGTCGGTCTTTCCACCGCGTACGAGCTCGCGAGAGAGAGTGGCCAACCTCTTGTGCTGGAGCAAGCCGACAAGGTCGGGAGGATAGCGCGGACTGAGGTCTACGGGGGTTATCGCTTCGGCAGAGGTGGCCAGCGGTGCCTCACCCAGGACAAGGGCATCCAGCACCTGTGCCTATCTAGTGGATCCTTTTCTCGTGCCCCATCCAGTAGGGCTCTCTGATCTCATCCTTCTTGATCTTGCCACTGCCCGTCTTGGGCAACTCGCTCCAGAACTCCACCGAACCCGGCTTCTTGTAACTGGCCAGGTGTTCCCTGCAGAAATCGATAATCTCTGCCTCTGAGGCACCCGCCCCCCTTCTCAGGACCACGATTGCCTTCACAGACTCGCCCCATTTCTCATCCGGCACTCCCACGACGGCTGCCTCCAAGACTGCCGGATGCATGTATAGCACCTCTTCCACCTCTCGAGAGTAGATGTTCTCTCCACCGCTGATGATCATGTCCTTCTTTCTATCTACAAGATAGACATAGCCATCCGCATCCATCCTGCCAACGTCACCGGTGTGAAGCCAGCCGTCTCTCAACGTGCTCGCGGTCTCTTCCGGCATTCTCCAATAACCCTGCATTATCCGGTCGCTGCGGGCTACGATCTCCCCAGGCTCTCCTATTGGGACATCCCTACCATCGTCATCGACGATCCGCAGTTCCCCTTCTGTCAGGGGCTTTCCCACCGATTCCAGTCTCCGGAGGATCTTGGGTGAGCCATCCAGCTTGTGCTCTTCTCTCCTGAGAACGGTCATGCCGAGTGTTTCTGTCTGCCCCAACTCCTGGAAGAACACCTCGCCGAACCGCGCAATGCCTCTTCTCAGCGCGTCCACTGGCATAGGTGCCCCGGTGTAACCCACCGCGCGCAAGCTACTGAGGTCGTAATCATCGAAGGCAGGGTGCTCAAGCAGCCGGAGAATCATGGTGGGAACCAGAAAGACGTATGATACCTTTTCCCTCTCTATAGTTTCCAGAACCAGAGCCTCGTCAAACCTCCGATGTACCACCATCGTAGCCCCAGCAGCAAACGCAGGTATCATATGGGCAGCGGAACCGCCGACATGGAAGAACGGCATCACGCACAGAACGACGTCATCGGGGCTCAGTCCGCGGTGAGGGAAGCTTGCCTCCGCTACCAGACTCCTGTGAGTGTGAATGGCTCCCTTTGGCCACCCGGTCGTCCCGCTGGTGTAGAACAGCACACAAGGGTCATCCGGTTCCACGTCATCGGTGGGTTCGTCGGGAGGGTAGTCCTCGATGAGTTGTTCGTAGCTCCTCATACTCTGTACCGCACCGTCAAGGCAAACGAACTCCCTGACCCCTTTGAGTTCGTCTCTGATCGAGTCAACGACATCAATGAAGTCGCTCTCGAGCACTAGAGCGCTGAGCTCGGAGTGGTTGATCAGGTAGGAGAGCTCCCTCCCTACCGACCGACAGTTCAAGGGCACACAGACCAGACCCGCCTTGGCCAGACCGAACAGCTCGAAGTGCCGGGGGCAGTTGTAGGCCAGTATACCTACCCGGTCTCCCTTCCCGATCCCTAGATCGGCCAGGGCGTTGGTGAGGCTGTTGATCCGCCGATTCACCTGCCCAAATGTGTAGCTCTCGGCTCCGGACTTGAAGGCGATCTTGTCAGGATGTCTCAGCGCATTGTCGTTGATCATATCGCGAAGGGTGCGCATTTCTCCTCCAGAGCTACAAGCCAATCTCGCTCCTCCACGATGGCACACTCCCCAACTGCTGTGTCGAGGGATGGCCCACCGGGCTTCCTGCCGGACCCTCTTCCCGTGCCCTTCGGGATGCTGTCCCGGCTCGATAGCAGACAGTGATGAGTAACCGCTGCATTGCAGCACCCATGGCGCGAAGCCAGACCTCCGCCCTCAGTCCGCAATATAATACACTATAGCATGCTTGTGCTGTTTTGTCAACCATCCAGCGCCTGGATGCACCACTAACTTGACAACCTCTGAGAAATGTGCTATTATTGTCACCAAGGTTCCAGCGGAAGCTGGGATTCTGGCAGCCACATTGGCCCCTTGACACTATGGCTGGCCACACACGGCCTTAACAACGCGAAGGAGAGCCCGATGGGCTTTCCGCCAAGGACGAACGGAACCGTGTCTGGCGCTCGGCGAGTACGATTCGGTCCTCGGGACCAAATCTCCGAACAGCGGCCTTGGACCTGGTCCTTCACCAGCGGGATGGGCCTCGTTGATTGGATGGCTTGTGCAACCGATAGACGCAAAGGAAGGCTGCCGTATCCTCCCACCCACACCTCCCAACTCCGTGTGTCTGGACCAATCACGTCAGCCTGCCAATTGTCACGCTCTCTCGCGTCAGATCGACTGCGCTGGTATTCCAGGCGACATCACTCGCGTCTACGTTGCGGAGAGATGTGTCCAGACTCCTGTTTCGAGGGCCGGTGCCCTGGCAGTCTACGAGCCCGGGGCGGCGAGTGGGTTACCTGAGGAAGACCGTGAGACAGCTGAGCCAAAACCTGCACGGAGAGGGGGAGAATGGCCCCAATCAGGGAACGAGGAGGGAGAAATGTGAGTGCCAAGACTCCGACCCATTGAGCGGCCCTTCAAAACACTAGAGGGAGGAGAACGTGGATACTGAAGATCTGACCCGCTTTCCAGAGCCCAAGAACACAGAGGAGGAAGAGATGGACAACAAGAATCGTGTGACTCGTGCTGGCTTCCTTCGCGGTGCGGCCGTCGCCGGCGCCGGAGTGGTTGCAGCATCGTGTGCCCCAGCAGCCACACCACCCCCAGAGCCCACCGCGGCGCCCACCAAAGCGCCTACCGCAGTACCCACCGTGGCGCCCACCGCAGCGCCAACCAAAGAGTCAATCGTCGTCGGGATGTCAAGACCTCTCTCGGGCCCATTGGCCATCATTGGAGACTCGGCATTCAGACCAATCTATGAGACCTGGGTTCCCATGATCAATGACGCCGGGGGGATATACGTGGAGGAATACGGCAAGAGCCTGCCCATAGAGTTGATCGTCTATGACGACACGAGCGACCCGGGCACGATGACGAGGCTCACGGAGAAGTTGATCTTGGAGGACAAGGTTGACTTTCTGTGGCCTGCCTGCGGCACAGCTTTTGTTTTTGCCCAGGCACCTATAGCCAATAAGTACGGGTATGTTCTCCTGACGGCCGAGGGCGGCGCTACGCAAATCAAGGACATGCTTCCCAGCCTGCCCTACACGTTCGTCAGCTTGAGTTTTTCCGACTGGTACCAGCTGCCGGTCCTGGCGGAGATTCTCGCCGAGCAGGGCGCGACGACGGCCTACATCAGCTACATCGCTGACCTCCACGGTGTAGAGTACTCTGGCGTGGCGGGCATCGAATTCGCGAAGCACGGAATTGAGGTCCTTGGTGCCAAGAGCCTTCCTCCCGATATTGCGGACCTATCGCCGGTAATCAACCAGGCAAAGGCATCCGAGGCCGACATCTTTTGCTGCTTTGCCTATCCGGACCAGGTCCTGCCTGCCACCGGGACGTCAATAGGCCTTGCGTACAACCCCAAGGCGTGGGTGGGCGGACCGGGCGCCAACTTCGGGTTCTACCACGCGGCGTTTGGACCTGCGGTGGAGGGAGTAATGGGCTTCACCTGCTTTGCCCGGGGCTCTTCCCCCGCGCTCGATGAAATGGCCGACATACTCTACGAAGGCAAGCCCGAAGAAATCCAGGACTGGTGGGGGCATCCATTCTATTGGGCTGCGCTGGACATGTGGAAGGGCGCCATCGAGAAGGCTGGAACCCTAGAACAGGACGCGGTAAGGGAGGTACTTGCCTCAGCATCGGCCGCCGACCCGGTGGAAACCGTTCTGGGACCAACCTGGTTTGATAACGGACTCCTGGCCAAAGAAGCCCATGCCGGAGAGATCGGCCAGTGGATAAACGGGGTATATGAAGTCGTAGGACCGACGGACAAGGCTACCGGAGATTTGGTATATCCCAAGCCGCCGTGGCCAGCAGGCTGATAGTCAGCGTAGACATTGAGTTCAGCAACAACGATGAGTGGTTGAGCAGGCTGTCTGAAGGGTGCAGAATAGCAACTCTTGAGAGTGCGTATTCTCTCTCGAGGAGCGTGGCTGCACCTTTTGGGCAGCCTGCCCCGCGTTGATTGCCAAGGTCAAGGAGCTGTCAATACGATGGTTACACTATTGAACATGGTAATCGGTGGCTTACTGCTGGGCGGCCTCTATGCCCTGATCGCCATGGGGCTCACGCTGCAGTATGGTGTGGCCCGAGTGCTGAATATCTCTCATGGCGAGTTCATCATGCTGGGGGGTATGACCACCTGGACACTATACACAGTGTTTGGCATTAACCCGCTGGTATGCCTAGCTATTTGCGGCCCTATCGCCTTTGTCCTGGGGTTTGGCATTCATAGGGTTTTGTTCAGACGGCTCCAAGCCTCGGCACCATCGCAGGGTGCATTCGAGAGCAGTTCCATGCTGGCTTCGTTCGGTCTCCTGTTCATCATCCAAAACCTGGCTTCAATAGCCTGGGGAACTGAGATAAGGGCATACACGTATCTGGCCATTCCGGTCCATCTGGCGGGAGCCGTCTTCCAGGCCAACCGCCTGGTGGCCCTCGGGTGCGCCGTAGCCATAGGTGTCGCTTTCTACATCTTTGTCGCCCGAACTCGCATGGGCAAAGCCATCAGGGCGGCGGCTCAAGATCCGGCCACCGCAGGGCTCATGGGGGTGAACATCAACAGTGTGCTCGCTCTGTGCTTCGGCCTTGGCGCGGCCATGGCAGGTGCCGCGGGCGTACTGATAAGCATGATCTATCCTGTCCATGTGGTGATGGGGATGCCGTATACCGTAATCGCCATGATCGTGGTTGCGCTGGGCGGATTGGGCAGTATCCCGGGCAGTTTCATCGGGGGTTTCGTACTGGGTCTTGTTGGCAGCATAGTAGCTTACATGGACCCCGGCCTATCGCTGGTGGCCTACTATGGCATCTTCATCCTGCTGCTGCTGGTGAGGCCGACAGGTATTATGGGGAGGTAGAGAAATCAATACTGGGACAGTCGATCTGAGAAAGGCGTGGGTGCCGGGCCTGTTCCTCATAGTCCTCCTTCTGCTGGCTGCTCTACCCGTCTATCGCCCAGGCTACAAGGTCATACTTGTGTCCAGCATCCTGATGTACGTTATCCTCACGGTGAGTTGGGTCATCTTCTCTGGCACCACAGGCTACCTCTCGCTGGCACCGGCGGCATTCTTTGGGGTTGGTATGTACACCGCAGCCGTACTGGGCATGGCGTTGCCCTTGCCTGTCGTTGTAGTGCTTGGTGGTCTGGCGAGCTCCTGTCTTGCCTTTCTCGTTGGTGCTGTGACTCTGAGACTGCGGGGCATCTATTTCGCCATATTCACCTTCGGACTCGTTGAGTTCATCAAGAACCTTCTCCTGTGGTGGGAGATAGAGAGGACAGGAACACGGGGCCGATTCGTTGTCCTCGTAGACAACAACACCATCTACTACGTCATGCTCGCTATTCTGGTGATGACGGTGCTCACCGCCTACTTCATCAGGCGCTCCAGATACGGCTTGGCTCTGCAAAGCATCGGTGAGGATGAGGAGGCCGCGGTACACGCAGGCATAAATGTGACCGCCCTGAAGATCGTCACCTTCGCCATCAGCGCGGTCTTCATGGGAGCCGCCGGCGCAATCTGGGCTACGCAATTGACATACATCGACCCATACATCGCCTTCAATCTGAACTATTCTTTCATGCCGGTCTTGATGGCCATCTTTGGGGGCATAGGACAACCCTATGGACCAATCCTAGGCGCCGCCGTCGTTGCCTACTTGAGGGAGATCCTGATCACCGAGTTTCCCTACCAGTATATGCTCCTTCTTGGCATCATACTATTGGTCGCCATCCTATTCCTGCCCAATGGGCTTGTGGGGCTAGTAGAAAGGGCGAGGAGAAGAGCTTTCGGAGGGCAACGTGCCAATACTTGAAGGTGAAGGGGTTACTAAGCACTTTGGTGGGTTGGCGGCGGTCTCAAGCGTGGACTTCAAAGTGGACGAAGGTGAAGTTGTCGGCTTGATCGGTCCCAACGGAGCTGGCAAGACGACGTTGTTCAATCTGATATCGGGGGCTCTTGCTCCCCAGGAAGGAACAATAAGGCTCAACGGCCAAGACATCACTGGCTCAAGTCCGCACAAGATCTGTAGGATGGGGCTGGCGAGAACCTTTCAATCGGTCAAAGTTTTCCCCAATATACCGGTCCCGGCAAACGTGATGTTGGGTTCGTTGTTCGGCACCCCCAACAGGGTGTCATCAGCAGATGCGGCAGGCGAGACTGCAGAGCTATTGGAGTTTGTCGGGTTGACGGCAGTGGGAGCCACCCCGGCCAAAGACTTGACCCTGGCCAACCAGAAGCGAGTTGAAGTGGCCAGGGCCTTGGCCACCAAACCGGAACTATTGCTACTTGATGAGCTTATGGCGGGCTTGAACCACACTGAGATAGCTGAGGCCCTCGAGCTGGTAGCCAGAATCCGGGAAAGAGGGATTTCCATCCTCATGATCGAGCACATCATGAAGGCCATCATGAGCGCATGTGACCGGATCATGGTGCTCCATCACGGCGAGAAGATCGCCGAGGGAACGCCACAGGAGATTGCTGCCAGCAAGAAAGTCATTGAGGTGTACCTGGGAGAGTAGGCTGATGCTAGAGATAAGCAACATAGATACCTACTATGGCAAGGCTCAGGCCTTATGGGACGTTTCCCTGAGCGTCGATGAGGGAGAAATCGTCGCCTTGGTTGGCTCCAACGGGGCCGGAAAGACCACACTGCTCAAGACTCTATCGGGCGTGCTGCGGCCGGCTTCAGGTACTGTGACATTCCTTGGCCAGAGGATAGACGGGCTGGCACCTCACTCCATAGTTGAAATGGGCATTTCTCACATACCTGAAGGAAGAAGGCTGTTCACACAGATGTCGGTGGGTGAGAACCTGGAGATGGGGGCGTATGTTCACGCAGCCTGGAAACGGAGAGAGGAGACATTAGACCAGGTTCATGAGATCTTTCCTGTACTGAAGGAAAGACAGGGGCAATTGGCCAGCACGTTGAGCGGCGGTGAGCAGCAGATGGTGGCTATGGGTCGGGGTTTGATGTCCAGGCCAAGACTATGCCTCTTTGACGAGCCTTCCTACGGCCTGGCCCCAATGTTGGTCACGGAGATCTTCCGTGTCATACAGGATCTACGCAACCAGGGGATGACCGTCCTACTCGTTGAGCAGAACGTCCGACAGAGTCTTGAGATAGCTGACCGAGCTTGCGTGCTGGAAAACGGGCGGATCGCCCTGGCAGGAGAGTGTGAGGCGCTTCTTGAAGAGGAGCTTGTCAAGAAGGCTTATTTGGGGCTGTAGCCCAATCAACCCGTCGCCTGACCGTGGTCTTGGCGGCAATCGCGGGAGAGTCCCGGCGCGAACCGGGGCCTAGAAACGGTGCCCGGCAAATGACGTAGCAACCCATGGAGGCTGGCGTCCCCCGCCAGCCTCCATTCTACTCTCATCATTCCACTGCGAGGGCGCGGAGCTGAGATTCCCTAGGTCGAGTCACTCCATGCTGCCGATGATCAGGCTCGCGGCAAGTCTGGCGCCTCTGCCCGTAGCAACACCGCACTTCTCAAAGCCCTTCGCTATCGCAAAGGCCTTCATGTTCTCTTCGCTGGCCGCCGGATCCATGTAGCGGCCGAATACTGCATCCTCCTGGATCGCAGGGCAGCGAACGGAACCCAGTTCGTCTTCGAACCGAGGCATGAACTCTCTAGCGACACCGATGGTTGCGCCCGTGGCTTCATGATCCAGTACGTCGTCACTGCCAAAATGGAGTGCGAGCGCAACCAGCCCGCCAGTCACACCCCCGCACATCCAACCGGTCCCACCAAAGCCAGGAAAAGGAGACAACGCCTTGATGATCTCCATATTGCCCAGACCGAACTCCTCCATAACCGCCAGTGCTGTGCCCTTGGCGCAATTCTTGAGGATGAAGTTGTACTCCTCTGCTCGCCTCTGAACGCGATCGAGGATCTGTTCCTTGTTGGCCAGGATCTCATCCCGATCGAGTGTCTTCCTGGGGATCCCTTCTGCGGACAGCTTCTTCACCTTGGCCTCAAGTCCCGGCACATCCCAGTCTCTTGACGCCAGTTCGTCTACCCTTTCCTTTAGAGCCTCATAGTCTGCCATTGTCTAGCTGCCTCCTTCGCTATTCTGCTATCGTGATGCCATGATAATCGAGCATATCGATGCGAACCCCAATGACCGGATAAGTCATTCGCCAAGCCCTACAACGGCTGCATGTCGAGGGGATAGAAGGCCATCGACAACTTCTTGATCCGAGCACCTGCAGGTGTATTGGCGATGGCCCCATCTTCGCCAATGGCAAAGAACTTGCCGGTCGTTCTCATCTGATCCCAGTTGTAGAAGAACACGGTGGAGACGGGCAGACCGAATTCGCGAAAGGCGAAGATGTATTGATCATCGTCGAACTTGTAGACGGTAGCGAGGTCAACATCGCCTTCACCCCGCAGCGGTCCTACGATGCATTGCCAGGCGTAGCGCTTTGAATTCAGGTAGATGTGCTCGAAACATTGCCCAGGACTGTAAACGTAGAGACCACGCAAGCCAATAAGATCACGCGTCGGCGCTGACTTGCGCCCGGTGGGCGGCACGGCCGGATCGCCGAGTACTCCGGGCGAAAACTCATGGGCTGCCCGGGGTTCTTTGCCGACATCGTCATCGCGCATCGTAGTGCAGACCGCGAGCACTTGCCGTGTTTGAACGCTGGCGACGAAGGTCTGCGACTGACGAGGCTCTCGGGCAAAGGTGATGTCAATGTAGTAGGTTTGCGGCGCCACTTCCACCACCTCGCACCAGTCCGTGCCGCGCTCGTCGTCGCTTTGCCAGGTGACCTTGTTGCGATCTATGAACTCGAGATCAAAGGATGTCCCCGAGTCGAGCGAGATCTTCATCGTCTGATTCACCAGCGCCGCCGTTTGGGGAAGACGATGGGTCGCCAGTTCCGAGGCATAGTCCTCGTACTTGTAGTCCGTCTTGCCTTCCTGCTGTGGCATTGTACACGTCCCCCTTGACGAATGGATTCTCAATCAGACGCCCCACTTCACACCGGCATTGGTCAACGCAGCTCCTGCTACATCAACAATCGCCGCCCCACCATCAAGTAGCAGAACGGCCCCCGTCATGAACGTGGAATCGTCACTGGCGAGGTAACTGCAAATGCCGGTGATCTCACTGGGATGGGCCGTGCGCCTCAAGGGAACCATCGAAGATGCACACGTGAAGACGCCCTCCAGATCTGTCCCGAGTACATCGCCGAGGGGACCGAGTGATTCCTCCAGCATCGCCGTCCTAGTACCGCCCGGACAGACCGCATTACACCGAATCTTCGATGGACCAAAGTCCAGCGCAACTTGTTGGGTGAGCATGATGAGACCTGCCTTTGATGCGCAATAGGCTGGCATACCAGGCAGGCAGCGTAGCCCGCCCAAGGAAGCGATGTTTATGATAGAACCGCCACCGCCCCCAATCATGTGCGGTATTGATGCCTTCATGAGATACAAGGGACCGGTGAGGTTCGTTTCGAGGACTCTGTGCCAGAGCTCCGGATCTATGTCAACGACGGTCGTACCCCCCGGGTCTATTGCCGCGTTGTTCACCAGCACGTCGAGTGCACCGGCGAATTCGAGCACCGTCTCAACCATTCGCTTGGTGTCATCGAGCTTGGTTACATCTCCGGCGCATGTCACTACTGTCCCCATCGGCAACGATTGAGCCACTTCGTCGAGCCTCTCCTGGCGGCGGCCTGTTATGCATATCCTCGCACCATCAGCAACGAACCGCTCTGCAATTGCGGCGCCTATGCCGGTACCCGCTCCAGTAATGAGTGCTACTTTGCCGTCTAGTCTCATTTCCACCTCCGATTGAGCCCGCCGAAGCTGAGTGCGGCTGGAATTGGCACAGATACCGACCGGGTTCGGTGATCCGGCCGCAGATAGCCTACGTGTCAAGCTAGTCTCTGACCCTAGTCTCCTTCCTTGGGGTCGTGGGCAAAGCCTTTGCGCTCACACCCGCGGCTCTGTGTACGCATTCCCTATGGCGCCGGCCGCGGGATTGCTCAATCCTTCACCAGCTTCCTTGGCGCCAAACGGTCTCTTGCGCTCAAAGGTGGCAATGAATGAGGGCCATCAACGTAGTCCATGGCCCACTCGCCGTTGCCGGTCTGCTAGAACGGATACGACCGCTTTTCCTTCTGGATGGTCACCCACTTCAACTCGGTAAGCGCATCAAGGGAATAGCGGCCCCCTTCCCGACCCTGGCCGCTCCACTTGGAGCCCCCAAAGGGGACACTTGCCTCGGCGTCAATTGAGGCGTCGTTCACATGCACCATGCCGACTTCGAGACCTTCGGCAAGATAGATGGCCTTCTCCAGGTCTGGAGTGATAACCCCTGCCGAGAGACCGTAAATGGTGTCGTTGGCGACCTCCAACGCCTCCTTCTCGTCCGCGACGGCCAGAACAGGCGCGACAGGTCCAAAGATCTCTTCCTGCCAAGCCCGCATGTCGCGGGTAACGTTCGAAAGCACCGTAGCCTGGTAGACCCGGCCTTCGTACTTCCCGCCAGCTAGCAGCTTCGCCCCCGCCGCAACAGCATCTTGGACATAGCCATCGACCTTCTTGACCTGGTCCTCGTTGATGAGGGGGCCGATCACAGTCTCGGGAATGGTGGGATCTCCTGCTGGCAGAGAGGCAGCCTTTTCCGCCAATTTCGCGGCGAACTCCTCGACTATAGGCTCCTCCACGACGACGCGACCCACGGACATGCAGATCTGTCCCTGATGCATGAAGGCACCAAAGGAAGCGGCATTGACAGCGTAGTCGATGTCAGCGTCTGCCAGGATGATGAGGGGGTTCTTCCCCCCCAGCTCGAGGGTGCACTCCTTCAATCCCGCAGCAGCCCTCTGGGCAACGATGCGGCCTGTGCTGGTCTCTCCGGTGATGGTCACATAGGAACAGCGGTCGTCATCGATTAGCGCATTCCCCAGCACGCTTCCGGGGCCCGTTACGACGTTTAGCGCGCCAGGGAGAAGCTCGCACCGTTCGAAGAGCTCCCCAATCTTGAGGCCGATCACCGGTGTCTCGCTCGAAGGCTTGAAGACCACCGTATTGCCAGTAGCCAGACCGTAGGCGACCTTGTACATGGACAGAATTAGGGGGAAGTTCCACGGAGAAATGGCGAGCACGGTGCCCTTCGGTCTCCGAAGAGTCATAGAGAGCTTCCTCGGGTCGGTATGGAAGGTTTCGCCAAGAATACGCTTGGCGTCCGCGCCGGCGGTCAGTAGCAGATCCACCGTCTGTGAGATCTCGAACATGGCCTTGCCGAAGGTGCTGCCTCCCTCGGCAGTCAGTACCTCGGCAAACTCCATTCGGCTTTCTTCCAGGACTTGGGCGGCCTTGGAAATCACCAGTGAACGCTCCAATGAGCGTGTGGAGGACCATGGCTTCCGGGCAGCATAGGCGTCCGCCATGGCACGGTCTGCATCCTTGTCGTCGCCTTTCTGCACGCGGGCGAACACCTCCCCCGTGTAGGGGTTCACATCGTCGAAGGTCGCCCCCGACACAGCATCAACCCACTCTCCGCCGATGAACATCTGATAGGTCTTCATGATCTCTCCCTTCAGTGGTGAATCCACTTCTAGCTACGGTCGTAGAACCGGCTTGAGAACCCGCCCAGCTGCCATATCCTCTACCGCCTGGCCTATCTCGTCAAACGGATAGAAGGTGATCATCTGGTCGAACGGGAACCGCCCCTGCTTGTACAGCTCAACAAGCTTGGGGATGAACAGATCCGCAATGGCATCGCCCCCGAGGATTCCCCTAATCGTCCGGCCGTTCATGATCAGGTCCATGTCCAGGCTCACCTCGGTGCCCGGCGGCACAACCCCCAGGAGTCCGCAAACCCCCAAGCGGGGCAGAACATCCACAGCCTGCCGAAACACCTCGGGATTGCCGACACACTCCAGACTGTATTCAGGGCCAACACCGGTGATATCCAGTACCATCTCAACCGAGTCCACCTCACCCGCGTTGACGGTATGAGTGGCGCCCAACTCCTTCGCCATGTTCAGGCGGTCCGGATTGATGTCTACGGCGATAATGGTAGTGCAGCCGCACACGACCGCAGCCAGAATCGCGCTCATTCCCACAGTGCCAGTGCCGAAGACGGCGATAGAAGATCCTGGCCTCGCCTGAAGCGAATTCATGACCGCACCGGCACCCGTCATGATGCCACATCCCATGGGCGCGAGTACCTCGAGAGGAACATCATCCCGCACCTTGACTACGTTCCGTTCGCTGGCGAGGGCGAAATCGGCAAACGAGGATTGGCAGAAGAAGCAGCCATGGATGATTTCATCGCCCTTTCGCATGGTCGGGCTATCGTCCGGACGCGCTCCGTGGAAATTGTGCAGAAAGAAATTCAGGCAATAGAGTTCCGCGCCCGCCTTGCACGCAGCGCACGCCCCGCAGTAGTCCCAGGCCAATACGACATGATCGCCTGGCTTCACCTTGGTCACCCGCGCCCCCACCTTCTCCACGATTCCGGACCCTTCGTGTCCGAAGACACTTGGCGGAGGAGGAATAGGCAGATGACCGTGCAGAGCGCCCAAGTCGGTTCCGCAGATGCCAGCGCCGACTATCCGCACCACCACTTCATCGTCGCGGGGATCGGCCAGCTCCAACTGTTCAATGCTGAAATCTCCCCCGGTCTCGAAGACGACCGCTGCCTTGATCTCCATTTCGTCCCTCCTCTACTCAGCACGCCCCACTCACGTGGACGCTGCCCAATTCCGTGCAAGCGGAGTCGCCCGCAAGAATGGGCGCATGGCACCGATGATCTAGGCCCCTTGCCGGGTCTAGCGTTGGGCGACGTGGTTGGCAAGGCTGATGGCAACCGGCGCGCATAGCAAATCGATCCAGCCACCAAACCTGCCAGGGTTGCGTCGAAGCCTGGCAGGTCCAGCCCACCGAGTCTAGCTGTACGCTCCGTATTCTCGGCCAGCCTCCATCATCGCCTTGAGGTTCTCCGCTTTGATGTCGTCGAAGAACGCCCCATTGGACAGTATGAACCCACCACCCTTGCCGGCGGTTCCTGTGAGTTCCTTGACGTAGTCCTTCACTTGCGCGGGTGTGCCAACGCTCAACAGGTCAAGGGGCACGTTGCCGAGCATGCACACGGTGTCACCCAGGATCTTCTTGGCATTGGCCATGTCCGTCTGGTCGAACATCCACAAGGTCTTACCCTTAGGCAGGTCCTTGATGACTTCCAGACGGTCGTTGTAGCCCCCTTCAGCCGCAGGAAATGGTATGCATCCCGCTTCGATCAGGCCCATCATCACCTTTCTGAGGGTAGGCCAGTAGAAGGTCTTGAACTGCTCATCGGACAGGAAGCCATCAGCACCTTTGTGTAGGGGTATGAATATGATGGGCTTCCCGTTCATCATGGCCGCGCCCACCCCCAACTTGATCATCAGGGGTGTGATCGCTTCCATGGCTTCGAGTAGCTTATCGGGTTGCCGATACAGATCCAGCATAGCCCCCTTGGTGCCTCTAAGCGTGTCGGCGATCGCGTCAAAGGGCGCCTTGGTGAACCCAGCGAGAATATTGGGATATCCCAAGGTTGCCATCTCACCATCGAAGCCACCCACAGCTCCCACCCATTTCAGGGCTTCGCCTCCTGCTTCCATGAGAGAGTTGAGAGCACCTTGCACGGGAGGTAGGCCGTACGGTATGAAGTTGAAGGCAACTCCGTACATCTCCAGAATGCCGGGCAGCATTGGCAGCATCTGGAAGGGTTCCAGAGCGCCAAACACGCGCGGCAGGTAGACATTACTGAAGAAAGCCGACGGATCTTGGATCAACGCATCGTATTCGTCGGCCTTCATATACTCTCCCTCAAGGCACTGATAGGGGTGTTCGGGCGCGACTCCGTGTCCCGGCCATGCATAGAGCTTGTAGTCTAGGATCTCATAGAACTTTCCCGGGCCTGGCGCTGCACAGCCCATGTGCCCATCTGGGTCAAAGTCCAGGACGAACTTCTTCCACGCCGCGTAGCACTTGTCGTAGTCATACATGACCTCTTCAACGGTCATTCCAGAATAGTAGGCAGGAAACATACTGGGTAGCGGCATTACCGGCACCCTGTCCGGCCGTTTCTTCAGTTGGATGGCGTCCTTGATCCTGGTGATTCGCTCCTTGTAGCCCTTCTCGGCTTCCGGGCTCTGGAACTTGAGGTCATTCCCCTCAGGATCCTTCGGCGCGAGCCACCTCTGGAAAAGCGCCTCCTGCTTCTCGTCTGCCGACAACTCTCCCCATTCCTTCCCCATTTCGGTTGCCTCCTCTTGATTCTTACCTGGAGATTCCTACTTGACGCCGATCCATTCCTTGGCGAGGGATACTCCGGCCATCGCATCGGCCCCGTAGGCATCCGCGCCGGCGTGTTTCCGGATCTCGTCGCTGATCTGACCACCACCGATCATGATTCTCACTTTGTCGCGCAGGCCGGCCTTCTTGATCGCATCCACGGTGTCCTTCATCGAGTCGAAGGCTAGCGTAAGGAATCCGCTCAGGCCGACTACCTGAGGCTCAAAGTCCTTGATCGCCTCCACAAACTTCTGGGGCGGGACGTCGATGCCCAGGTCGAGGACGTCGAAACCGTTGACATCGAGCATGAAGACCACAATATCCTTGCCGATATCATGGATATCGCCCTCGACGGTACCGACCACGACCTTGCCGTGACGCTCGACCTCCACGGCCTCAGCGAGCTTCGGTTTCACCATCTCAGCAATCTGGTTGAGCATCACCCCAGACAGTATGAGTTCGGGCAAGAAGTAGGTGCCTTCCTCATACCGCTCCCCGACGATGCCCATGGCGTCCCTGGCTGCTCCCATGATCTCCATGGGGTCTGACCCACCGTCCACCATCTCCTTGGCTAGTTCGAGGGCCTCTTGTTCCTTCATCTCGGCAATGGCATTGACCAGTTCTTTGGACATTCTGTCCTCCTCTCATGCATAGGCTGTCCGACTCGTGTCTTGGCCAGTATGGTACATCAGTCCATCATCTCCTCCTTCCCGGAGCCGTCCATGGCCCCCGGTCCGCTTGAACAGAACAGGTCAGTCCGGTCGAGCGCTCATTTGGGACTCTCCTTTGCGACCGGTCCATTGAGCAGACGGGCTCGATAGGCTCGCGTGTAATTGAGGCAGTACCGATCACGTCCCAACACGACCTCGGCTGCCAGTAACGCCTTGCGAAGTTTGCGGTCCAGCGGGTCTAGGATAGCCGTGTCCAGGCCAGCCTCCAGAGCTAGGGTCAAGAACGCACGATTGATCAGCGTGCGGACAGGTAGCCCGAAGGAGACGTTGCTTAGCCCGGAGACAATGTGCATCTCTGGGAAATCAGTTCGGACGGCTCGCATTGTTTCCAACGCAATGCGACCGCTCTCGGTATTGGCGGCGATGGCCATCACCAGGGGATCTACGTACACTCGTTCGTCAGGCACTCCGGCGCGGCGCAACTCGTCTACGAGACGTCGAATGGCAACCAGTCTATCTTCCACGCCTGACGGTACGCCGCTGTCGTCGATTGCCAGCGCGATGACCGCGCACTGAGTAGCGGATAGGAGAGGCAGAATCCCTTCCAGGCGCGCTCGTTCGCCGCTAATGGAGTTGATGAGGGGCGTCTGCTGTACTTGCTCGATGGCCGCTGCCAACGCCACGGGGTTGGCGCTGTCCAAGCAGAGCGGCACGTCAGCGACTTCTTGCACGGTCTGCACCAACCACACAAGATCCTCCGGCTCCCTCGCAGCAGGGGTCCCGGCGGCAACATCCAGCCAGTCGGCCCCAGCCTCTACTTGGCGCTCAGCCAATCTCTGGATGAAGCCAGAGTCGCGCTCCGACACTGCCGTTCCGACTCGTGTCCGGCTGCCGTTTATCCGCTCGCCGATGATCTTCATAAGGCCCTCCCACTACATCTCCACGGACAGAGGCCAGGGCCATGACGTGCGTGACCTCTTTGGCGAAGGCAGCGCTGCCTGAAACCCACACAAGATCTGAAGGCACCCTTGAGGCGTGGCCGCCGCAACACGCGGGTGACTCCTAGGTCAGCGTATACGTACCGGTCTTGGCAGTAATCCCCCACGTATCAGGGAAATAGATGCAGTGAGCGGGGCAGGCACCAACACAGGCCGTCTGGAATCCTGTGTCAAGCGCCTCTCCGCACGTACCGCAGTTGAAGCAGCGCGCGGCCTCGGCAATAGCGACCTCTTTATCGGCGATGTCCATGACCCTGTTGATCGATGCTGCCTCTAGTGGTGCCCCATTCAACAGTCTGAAGTTCACCGACCTTCCTGCCTTCAGATCCTTCCCGCTCAAGGACCGCTCTATGGAAACGGCCGCTTCCTTACCCGCGGCGATGGCCCCGATGATATCACTCGGACCAGATACGACATCCCCACCTGCGAAGACACCTTCAACACTCGTCTTCAGCGTGAACCCATCCACCCCGATGGTCCCTGCCTGATCCTTGTCTAGCTCTGTGAAGGCCGGCGCCTCCGGCGCCTGCCCAATTGCGACCACTATCGTATCCACTTCTACTGTAGCACTTGGTCCGTCAGCATACTCCGGCGCAAAAGTGCCATCGATCTCCCGAACAGAGGTGCAGAGAACGGTGTCTAGGCCAGCAACTCTTCCGTTCTTGGTCAAGATCCTCTTCGGCCCCAGGCCGGGGTGGATAATCAGCCCTTCTTCCTCCGCCTCCTCAATCTCGCAGGCCTGGGCAATCATCCTGTCCTTGCAGGTTAGATCCCTGCTCTCCAGACAGACAAGATGGACTTCCTTGGCTCCAAGACGTAGGCAAACCCTGGCCGCATCGATAGCGGCGGCACCACCGCCGATAACCGCCACCTGCTTGCCTAGACTGACGCTCCCACCAGAACTCACTCGGTCCAGGAAGTCGAGGGCATAGACCACGCCCTTGGCGTCTTCGTTCGGGATATCCAGCTTCAGGCTTGTTGGGCAACCAGTGGCCAGGAACACCGCTGCATACCCTTGATCGAAGATGTCCGTCACGTTCTCCACTGGAGTATTGGTCCTGATATCTACCCCTAACTCTTCGATGTAGCTTATCTCGTTGTCCACCATATCCCGGGATAGCCTGAAGTCGGGAATACCAGTGCGCATGAGACCTCCGGGCTGTGAGCGGGCCTCGAAGACAGTGATCGAGTAGCCCTGCTTGATCAGGTCATAGGCACAGGACAAGCCGGCTGGCCCGGAACCGATGATAGCCACTTTGGCGTCCTTCGTCGTCTGGACCGGAGTCTCCTTCTTTCTTCCTACCTGCATCTCATGATCAGCTAGGAAGTACTTCAAGGCGCGAATGCCTACTGGTGCGTCATCGTGCCCACGTTCGCACTGTGATTCGCATGGACGAGTGCAAACACTGCCCAGAACTCCGGCAAGAGGTGTGGTTTCCCTTATCACCTCAAGCGCTTCCTTGAACTTGCCCAGTAAGGCCAGATTCACATACTTCCAGGCATTCATCTCAGCCGGGCAAGCCACCTGGCACGGACCAGGCGCCGCATGGAC
This sequence comes from Chloroflexota bacterium, assembly GCA_030603665.1. Lineage (GTDB taxonomy): Bacteria > Chloroflexota > Anaerolineae > UBA7937 > B3-Chlor > JAUVXJ01. The sequence goes on from JAUVXJ010000029.1 coordinate 17,945, forward strand.
GCACTCAGTTACGTGATAGTTGAACCTCCACGTGCCGCCTGTTTGCCTGATATCGGGAAAGACCCTTATCCATCTGGGTCCAACTGGCAGGTTGTGCTCCTGTTTGCACGCAGCTTCACATGCCAGACAGCCCATGCAATTCTCAGCAATGGTCATGCGTTTGCGCTGTTCTGCCACTCTAGGACACCTCCTCTTCTGCCACAGGATAGACCTTGCACAACATGACTCTCAGGTTGCTTGCGCCCATGGAAACATCGTAGGTCTCGGGATCGTTGTCGGTGAGGATGTTGCTGCTAGACTGGTCCCAGCCGTGCCCTGGGTCTTTCTGCTCGGGGAACCACCAGCCATGCTGAATGGCCACCAGTCTGGGGTCAATGGTTGGTGTGACCCATGCCCGGTGCTTGATCCTTCCTCTTGGACTTTCGATATAGATCCAATCGCCGTCTTCGATCCCATGTTCTTTAGCCACCTGGGGATGTATCTCCGCGATAGGGTCCGGGTGAAGCTCTCGTAGCCAGGGTATCATGCGGTGTTCGGAATGGAAGAACACGGGAGTCCTTTGTCCAGCCATCAGAATGTAGGGATACTCCTTTGCCACTTCGGGTTTGCTGACCGGGCTCTCGGGCACTTCCCTGTATTGCGGCAGCGGGTCGTAGCCCCATTTCTCAAAGGTGGTGCAGTAGAGCTCGAACTTCCTTGTGGGGGTGGAGAAACCGTTTCGCTCATACTTGCGGTACTCCACCTCACCTCGTAGATATGGCAAATCCCGGACATCGGCCCACTTTCGACCACTCGGCTCCACTATGGAGTCAAGGTCCTCCAAATAGGTAGCGCCCCACTGCTCCTGCCCCATCCGTCTTCCCAACTCATTGAATATCTCAAAGTCAGACTTGCATTCACCAATCTGTACGATCTTCCGTCTGGGGAACAAGTATCCGTGGCGGAAGAAAAACCCTCCAGTGTAGTCCGCCTCCAGCCAGGTAGATACCGGCAGGACAATGTCGGCCAGTTCTGCGGTGGGCGTCAAGAAGAAGTCACCCACCTCCAGGAAATCAACCTGACTTAGTGCCCTATATGCCTCCCTTGCATTGGCTCTTGTGACCACCGGGTTAGAACCGTGGATCATTATGGCCTTGACGGGGTAAGGCTTGCCGGTAAAGATGGCATCCCAGACCATCTTCTCCGGTACAAGTCCGATCATGGCAGCAAGCTTGTATTTCTCCCCGCCCAGATACTTCGCCTTCTGTTCAGGGGCAAGATCGCGGTGGTGGGTGAACTGGCTGATCGTCTGACCCTTTGGGGGTCGGAACAAGGCGGCCCCTCCGGGTACATCCAGGTTGCCGGTGATAGCCACCAAATCTATGAGAAGACGGTCGGCGTCAATACAATTGATGCCCTGCTCAATGGGCACTCCCCACTGTATCGTGGCGGGTTTGGTTTGAGCGAAAAGCCTTGCTGCCTCTCTGATCTGCTCCGCTGGCACCCAGGTGATTTCCTCTACCTTCTCCAGAGAGTATTGACGGACACGCTCCACGAATTCGTCCCAGCCATGGACATGCTTGTGGACGAATTCCTTGTCGTAGAGCTTCTCGCTGATTATGACATTCGCCATACCCAGGGCCAAGGCAGCATCTGTCCCGGGCCTCAGCTTAAGCCAGATATCCGCTCTGCTAGCTTGATAGGTCAATCTGGGGTCAACTACAATGAGCTTGGCGCCTTGCGCCAGTACCCGGGCCAGGTTCTCGCCAGTATACTCGTCCGGGTTTGTCCACATGATGTTGCTTGCCCATACCATGACACACTTCGGGTTACCATCGTAGTCAGCGAGCGGTAGATTGCCGCATGTGATCAGGCTGGCGCCGACCCGGGAAAGATAGCAGAAGTGACCGGCAGCAAAGATATTGGGCGTGCCTGTCAGGTTGGCAAACCGGGCAAGGAAGGATTCGCCTTCCCTGGAAGTGCCCTGCCCCAACGCAATGGACTCAGCACCATGGTCCCGTATCACCTGCTGCAGTTTGCTGGCGATAGTGTCCAGGGCTTCGTCCCACGTGATCCTCTCCCACTTGCCTTCTCCCCTCTTCCCTGCTCGCTTCACGGGATGCTTGAGCCGGTCGGGATGATAGACAAGCTGCTTGAAAGCGAGGCCCTTGCTGCACATTGAGCCACGGTTGGTGGGGAAGTCAGGGTCACCCTCGAGCTTGGTAATGACACCATCTCTAACATGAACGAGCACCCCACAACCGCCGTGACAGCCCCGGCAATTGCTCCGTACAACTCGTTCTTCACTATCGATACCCATGCTCACTCAACCCCCTCTACGCACGCCTACGCGTCAACTAGGACCGCGCCATCATCCCTGTAGTTGATGGCGTTCTCAGAGTATTCCACTCTCAAAGAGCTATCTTGCTCCATCTGGCGAAGCCTGCCGGATCTCCCCAGTGTATGCACAGTGTAGGACAAATGGAGGTGCATCATACCGCACTGCGTACGTCTAGCGAATACATCCACTGACTCAATCCCTCCCGGAGCGCGGCTCCAAGCCTCAACAGGTCTGGGCTCGAGATCTCCCGCCACCTTACGGCGCCCAGGAGACCAGGAGACGGGGAAGCCCACTGCCTGTAGCTCGCGCACTGCTCCAGGGATCGCGGCGTCCTGCCAATCCCATAGGCGTTGGCCAACTCCCCCGGCTGCGATCAGCGCTGGGCGTCTGTTGGCCACCGCCGATCGTGTACCGCACGCCATCTAGGACGCTGTCCTGGATGATGCCGAATTAAACCAGAGGGCGAGCGAGGTGAACACTTATTGGCAAGAACAGCACGCAGGTGTCCGAATAGTCGGTCATGTTTGCGGGAGTATACCGAACGTGCGCCCGGTTGTCAAGCCAGGCTACCCACCATCGGCTATTCAGGACACGGCGCAGTTCCTTACCCGTATTCGAGGCACGTGCCCCTGAGGAGGCCCCTTATCTAGTTTGGGGGTGGATTGCTTTGCGCCGAGCCGCGCCAATTGTATACGGCAGCGGTATCCCTCATGCCGAGCGAGTTGGCTAGCCGCGATGGATGGGATCCCAACCCTTCGGCATGGGGAGATGATCTTGAGCCGCCAGAGGAATGGTCGGTTCACCAGACGATGAAACTGGGCGCGCAAAACCGCGCTGACCGATCGTACATGCATAGCTGCAGCCTTCGCCGCGTCAACGCCAAACACTGACGCCGCATCGAGGGCGCAGGGGGGGAGAATCAATCGCTCGGCGAGGCGAGCTTCAAGGTGATCTCTCTAGATACAGCCTTCAGCCTCTCCAGCGACGCCATGGCCTTATCGCGAGTGAAGGTGTAGGCTGGGCCAAGGACCGTCAGCGCCGCCACCACCTTGCCTTCTTGGTCCGCAATGGGTACGGCAATAGCGTTGACGCCGAGCTTGTACTCCTCGAAGCAGGCAGCGAACCCCTGCTCGCGGATCCGCGCCATATCCTCGTGCAACACCGCGGGATCGGTGACCGTATGCTCAGTGTGACCACTAAGTCCCTGCTCCAGCACAGCAGACAAATCGCTCTCCTCAGCATGGGCCAGGAGGATCTTCCCAGATGAGGAAGCATGGAGCGGAAGCCGATCATACCAGTGCATCTGCTCCCTCGCGCTGTGAGACAGGACGTGCAGCACAGTGGCCACCTCATCGCCGCGCCGCTCTCCGAGGTATGCCGTTTCCCCTACCTGGTCTGAAAGGAAGTACAGGTAGGGGAGAGCAGTCACCAGCAACGGGTCTGAGTAGATGGCATTGTATCCCAGATCAACCGCGGTGCGTCCCAGGCGATACTTATGGGTAGACGGGTTCTGCTCGATAAGACCACCCTCTCGCAGGGAGGCTAGGAGGCGGTGCACGGTGCTCCTGGTGAGGCCGAGCCTTCGCGACAGCTCGCTCACCCCAAGCTGAGGCTCCTCTACGCTGAACTGCTGGAGGATCGATATCGCCTTGGCTACTGTTCGTGAGGGCACTGTCGTCGGACCTTCCTTCCTCTCGGAATGATAATACCGCCCAGACTAGAGGCCGCTGAGCACTCCGGCTAATCGGCCTCTCGATGGATCGCCTGGGGAGCCACACTGCGGGGAACCGCAGACACCTGTCTCTCCAGCTCCGGAACTATGGAGACCCACGCTTGGGCACGACCTGTGATTCGAGCTATGCACCCCTCAGCGGCCTCATTACCACCGAGCACCTGCCCGGATGAGCCGTCTCCCCGCCGCCATGATTATCCCCGACCTCTGAGCGGATGTCAAATGCTGCCACCACGATGCCCAACCAGCGGCAGCTTTCCAGAGAGTTGCACTGAGATGTGGACATTATACACGCTTCTCTCCCAACATACGGGAGACCTCTCACCACACGTACGAGGCGCGCTCACCGATTCCATTCAGGTCGCCTCCATCATTGGCCGCCGGCAGTTCCGGCCTCTTGCGCAGCGATCGGTGCGGCCTGGGACTCACCACCAACGGCAAGATTGAGCCCCCCAACGAGCGGTGCGCCTGCGAACTCGAGGTCATCAGCGACGACCGGTTCGGATTCCGGAGAAGAAACGCTGCCCCCTGACTTGCCCGGAGACTCACGCAAGACTATAATGGCACCCAGTCCCAATCGGGATGAACCGATGCTGGTTGCGCTCACGGCAGCATCTCAGGAAGGCCTCTTGCCTTCGGTGCATGGCTTGCCAAGTCAACTGTGAATGCTGC
>JAUVXJ010000004.1 GCA_030603665.1 Chloroflexota bacterium
CCTTTTCCTGGCTGGGGACGAGCGGGAGAGAGCCTTTGCACGGTTCTATCCTACGATTGCCATTGATGGTTGCGAGAAACTCTGCGCCAAAAGGGCTACGGAGAAGTACAGTGGGCGTGTTTCCAGTCATATAGTAGTGGATAAGTTGCTCCACATGCGAGGCCTGTCCGCCGGCCAGAACAGGCGCGAACTGGATGAAGCTGGCCAGCGAGCCGCGGAGGTCGTGGCCCAGGAAATCGTGAACCAGGTAGAGGGCGTAGTGGGGGAGAAGAGGGCTGTTGCAGGGCTGCGGAGCGTGGCAACTCCTGCATCACCGGGCGAGGGGGCCAGTTGTGCCTGCGTGTCAGAAATCCCCATAACTCAGGTCAAGATCGAGGGCGTATCTGTGGGCCTGGTGGCTCTGGAGCCCATCTTCGGACAGTTGTACCAGGAAGGCCATCGGGAAGGGAGTGGGCTCGATGAAGAGATCTTGAAAGCGGTCAAGATCTACAACCACGTCGCAGCCGGTGCAGAGGGGTCGTACAAAGCCACCCTCCTGAAAGAATATCAGAAGTTCTGCCGTGGCAGGGAGGGGTAGATGGCCAGGCACAGGTATGAGACAACAGTCACCTGGAAGGGGGAGCGCTGGGGCCATCTCAAGTGCGGTAATGGGCCGGAGATGGACTTCTCAGCTCCTCCGGACCTGCATGCGCAGGCCGGGGTTATGACCCCCGAGGATGCCTTCGTGGCTGAGGCCAACACTTGCGTTATGATGATGTTTCTTTGGGCGGCGGAGAGATTCAAGCTCGATCTGCTGTCCTATGAATGCAGGGCCGAGGGGGAGAAGAAGATAGAGTTGGACCGCACGGAGATCTTCACCAAGGTCACCCTGTGGCCCTGGATAAGGGTTAGCAACGCCGATGAGAGACGTGTGAAACGAGCACTTCAAGCGGCCACCAAATACAGTCTGGTCGCCAATTCCATCAAAGGTGAAGTGATCGTGGAGCCGGAAATCACGATCGTTTAATGCCTATATGTGAATTTGTCACAAAACTTCCTGAGGAGGAACAATGCTCAGTATCAAGGTCCTGGGGCCTGGCTGCGTCAACTGCTATGTCATGCACCAAGTTGCCGTGGATGCCTTGGAGATGTTGGATGTAGAAGCCACCATACAGCACCTCACCGACCACGTTGAGATACAGAAATACGCGATCATGCGCACGCCAGGCCTGGTGATCGACGAGCAGTTGGTGTGCGCGGGCCGCATACCTTCCATCAAGGAGGTCATCTCTTGGGCCGAGGAGGCCCTGGCCCAGGGGGAGGGAAAAGAGAAATCGAAATAGACCAGCGCCTGGGACGAGGTGACAAACGAGGTCACCTGGACAGATATTTCAAAGAGGAGGTCAATGCAGATGACAGAGGCAACAACAACGGATAGTTCGACCACATCTACCCAGGAGCGGGCGAATCTCAGCCTGGTGGGCAGACTACTGCCTGTGTGGATCATCCTGGCTATGGCGGTCGGGTTGCTGCTGGGCAGGTTCCTGCCACAGGTGGGAAGAGCCTTGGAACCGGGGATCCCGATCGGCCTCTTTGTGATGATCTATCCAGCGATGACCAAGTTGGAGCTTGGACAGGTGCGCAGCGCTGTCCGCGACTGGAAGGCAGCGGCCATCGTAATCTTCTTCAACTATGCCTTCAACCCCTTCCTGCTCTATCTCTTGGGCTGGGTCTTTCTGCGGGACCATCCGGACCTGTGGACGGGGCTTGTTCTGCTTGGCGTGGCGCCCTGCATCGCTATGGTGCTGGTCTGGACCGACCTGGCGAAGGGCAATGGTCCTCTGGGTATCGTCCTGATGGCCTGGAACTCCCTGATCCAGATGGTTACCACCCCGTTCTTCATCTGGTTGATCCTTGGCACACGGGTCTCCGTCAACATCGGACTCGTGGCCCAGAGTGTAGTGTTGTACCTGGGGCTACCCCTGTTGGCCGGAGTGCTGTCCCGTAGGTGGATGTTGCGCGCCAAGGGCCAGGCGTGGTTTGAGAAGAAGGCTCTCCCCGTGCTGGATGATATCCAGCTCATAGCCCTGATGTTGACTCTGGTCGTCATGTTTGCGCTCCAGGGCGACGTGATCCTGCAGCGTCCTGAGCTGATCTGGCTGATGGCGACGCCCCTGGTGCTCTTTTTCTTTGTGCTGTTCTTCGGCGTGCTGCTGGTCAGCCGGAAGGTGGGGTTCTGCTACGCTGACTCGGCCACGACCTCTTTCCACTGCACGGGCCGGAACTTCGAACTGGCCATCGCCATCGCCTTGACCGCCTTCGCGTCGCAGCCGATGGTTGCCGTATCGACGGTGATTGGGCCGCTGATCGAGGTGCCCCTGATGCTGACCATCGTCTATCTGGCCAAGAAGCTAGAGTGGAGGCTGTTCCGTACCAATACGGCCGGCGCGTGCAGTATTCAGGAGGAGCGGGCTCGTGGGTAGGCATTTCTTGCCGGCTCCGCTACCGCCGCCTGGGTGATGGTGGCGGCCACGCAGTCCTTCACCGCGGCCAGCAACAACTTCGAGCTGGCCATCGCCGTGGCGGTACGCACTTTCGGCATCGCTTCCCAGGAGGCGTTGGCCACGGTCATCGGTCCCTTGATCGAGGTGCCGGTGCTTATCGGCCTCGTGTACGTGGCGCTGTGGATACGTCGGGTGTTGTTCGAGCACGGGGCGGCGCTGGGACAGGCGTAGCGGAGACGCTGCTCAGAAGTTGGCGTAGAACCCTGGGGGGCACAGTTCGGCGAAGTCTGCTACCTCAACAAGATGCCGCCGTACATCCACGCACAGGTGACACTTGCCGGTGTAGCCGTCCGGGAGCGGCTGGTACGCGTGCTGGCTTTGGGCCATTTCGCAGAGCCCATACGGGCCTCTTTGCACCAGGATCTCGATGAGCGGGGGGTAGCGGCCTGCCCTGAAGTCGTCCAATAGTTGGGGCAGTCCGTGCCAGTCCCCTACGGCCAGTCCCCCGCAGAACCCCGAGATGAAGTTGCCGCAGAGGTCCAGGTGGGAGTGGTGGGCATGGAGGATGTCCATGGCACAGTCGGTCTCGGCAAAGGTCTCCACGGGATACCTGGGCGCCAGGTGGCGCAACTCATATCCCGACCGTCCTCCGGAGATGATGCCGTACCCCTGCCACAGAATCCGGCGTGCTTCTTCGAGCCCAAACCTCTTGACGTAGTGCGAGAGAGGGGTGCCCCGCTCGGTGTCGAAGAGCTGGATGACTTCCATGAACTCCGGCAGGTACAGCGTCACTCTATCAGAGCCGAAGACCTCCACCGCGGCGCGCAAGGTTCGAGTGGTGCGTGCCGGGGGGATGCTCTCTGCGTGGAAGGGCGAACAGCTGATCAGGACCCCCTGCAACCCCGCGTCGTCGAGGGCGCGGAAGCGCTCTACGGCCTCACTCGGGTCAATGCACCAGCTGCCGCTGGTCTCGACGTACCGTGGGATACCCAGCTCCGATGCCAGGCGCACGCCTTCGAGGAGCAGGGGGAAATGGAGGAACGGTTCCCCGCCAGTGAAATGCACTTGGGGTGCGCGCGGAAAGAGAGTCACCGCCTCCAGTACCTCTCGCAGCGCCTCTGTGGGCATGGGCTCTTTCTCCCAGCGTGGCCCGCAGTTGTAGAGGCAGTGCTTGCAGCCGCTGTGGCAGCGATAGCTGAGGATGATTCCTATGTCCCGTGGGGATAGTACAGGCATGGCGATTACGCCGTTTGAGACCTCCGAGGTCTGGGCTAGTACACTGCGCCCGCGGCCAGTTCCTGGGCCAGGTCTCCCATCCGGGCGAAGCGCGCCGATTCGTTCCAGAGAATGTGCTGGACAAAGCGCTCCAACATCGCCATGCGGTGGCCTCGCGCAATGACCTGGGGGTGCATGGTGACGGTCAAGACACCGCGCTCCTCGCGCTCCGTCATGTAGTCGAAGTCACCTGCCCAGATCTCCATCACCTTGGATGGAGCCGAGAGACCCACCCTCAGCGGGTCGAAGTTGAACGTGAAGTGCGCCCAGTCGTCCAGGGTGAAGTCAACCGGGAATTCCCAGATGTCTACCTCTTCCCCCATTTGCAGAGGGTCCTCGATGCCTACCTGGTCGCCCAGCCGAGGACGGTAGGGGTGGAAATCGCCGGCGAAAAGACTGGAGTCATACAGAAAACCATGCTCCAGCAGCAGGGACAAGGTGGCGTCGCTGTAGTCCCAGGAGGGTGAGCGGTAACCAGCGGGCGGGTGCCCCAGGAACCGCTCCAACACCGCCAGGGCCCGCTCCAGGCTCCTTCGCTCCTCGTCCGGGGTCTGCGTGCTGGGGTCTTCGTGCCCATAGCTGTGATGGGCCACTTCGTGGCCTGCTGAGAGGATGGCGTCGACGGCGTGCGGGAAGGATTCGGCGGTATGGCCGGGCACGAAGAACGTCGCGGGGACGTCGTACTCTTCCAGAAGGCCCAGGATGCGCGGTACCGCTACCCTGGCTCCGTACTCGCCCCTGGAGAGCATCGCTGGCGTCACTACAGGATATCCTCCCAGCCATACGCTCATGGCATCGAAGTCGAAGGTCAGGCATACCGCGTACGGTTTCTCCGCGTTCATGGATGTCCTCCTGCGGACGCTGAGAGACGGGGATCTTCACACTGGATTCGTCAGCCGATCGATTCCCTTTCCAGGATGCCGGTCAGACAGCCGATGCCGCCTGCCGCCTTCATAAGCTCGTCTATGTCGACCAGGTGGCAGCTGAGGCCCGCATCCTCGTAGAAGGCTTGGGTCACCGGGTTGCCGGCAGACATGAGAATCCGCCTGGGGCCCAGCGTCACGAAGTTGAGGGCGAAACCCTTCACGGACTCCTGGACATCAGGGCAGAACAGCACTCTGTATCCGCGTTTCCGAAGAGCTTCCACCGCGGCGTAGGGCACACGCCCGGGCCAGGCGATGGCCAGGTCGCGGTCGGCAAACCGCACCTGCCCCATGAGGTGCATGGCCCCGTATGGCAGCCCCACGCGGATGATCTCGACGCCCATCTCCTCCAACAGGTTGGACACCTGGTCCGCACCCTCAGCGTTGGTGCGTAGCCCGGTGGTGAGCAGGACCGTCTGTGGGTCGATCCAGGCGGCATCCGCGCCCTCGAAGGTGCCCTTGCCCCGAACGGAGCGCAGGATGGGTATCCCCAGGGCAGACAGTCTCCGAGCCACCCATCGTTCTTCACCAGCCCGCACGGTCGATGCTGGGCGCCCCACGATGGCCCCTTCTGGAGTCATGAACATCAGGTCGGCCACGAACATCTGGTTGGGCGTGGGAGTCACGTTGGGCTCAAGGTAGTGGACGGCGACGCCGGCGTCCCGATAGGCCTGGGCCAGTGAGTCGTGCTCCTCTCGAACCTGGCCAGCGTCCACCGGGGACAGCATCTGCACCGCGTCCGGGTCGCCAAGCGCTTCCAGCTCCTCCCCAGGCTGGTGGAGCAGAACTGCTTTCAGCGTCGACCACTCTGTCTCCACGCCGCAAGGTCCCCACACCCCTCCGATCTCGTCCCGCAACGGCTGCGAGCGCGGCGACCATCCCTCTCCGCCGTACGCCGCGGCGTCGACGAAGCCTGACTTCACCTCACCAGCGTTCATAGCGCACCAACTCCGACAACTCCTTGCGCTTCTTGGGCTTGGGCTCATCGGCAGGGTAGCCCAGCGGCGTGAAGACGATGGGCTCCACCCCGTCGGGCAGGGCCAGCAGTTCTCGCGTGGCTTCGGCGTCGAAAGCGCCGATCCAGCAGGTGCCCAGACCGGCGTTGGCTGCGGCGAGAATCAGGTGATCCATGGCGATGGCCACGTCCACATCGTTGTAGTTCTTCCCGTCTTTGCGCACCCAGTTCTCGGCAGGGATACCGCAGGCACAAACCGCCACAGGGGCCTGGACGAACCAGTCCCGGTTGTAGATGCGTTTCAGTTCTTCTTCTCGGCCCTCTGTGTGCACTATCACGAACTGGATGGCCTGGCGGTTCGCGGCCGTGGGTGCCAGGCGCGCGGCCTCCAGCACCTGTTGCAGTTTCTGATCCTCTATCGGGTCCGGCTTGTAGGACCGCACACTGTATCTCGTCTCGATCAACGAAGAGAAGTCCATGCTTTGCCTCCTTCTGATAGCTCTGGCTATCGCCAGGGCGCTTTACCCGAGTGCGCCAGTGGAAACGAGTTGCGGCTGCGAGAATCCGCTGATTTGTGTCTCCTGGGTGGCACCCTCATCTAGTAGGGCCGAAAACGTACGCTCCAGCTCGGCTGGTGTCCATCTCAGGACGTGGAAGATTCGCTTGACCATCGTCCGGTCTGCTGCCACGACGAGGTCGAGATAACGTGAGACCAGCGTGATCTGGGCGTCGGATCGTCTGATCCCGCTGGCTTGCTCTGGCAGCTCTGGGAAGTGTCTCTCGAGAATCTCGTAGATGAAGGCATATCCCCAGCCCCCGGTTTTGGCCACACCAATGGGGAGGACCTTGAGGCCGGTTTGCAGTTCCACCAGGGCGCGATTGAATCGGGACTTCGCATTCCCGCTGGCGAGGTGCGCCTCCTGGCGCAGCTGGATGGTATCCAAGGGTCCATGCTCAAGGAGAGCCTCATACACCCACTTGGCCTCTGCTGTCATCAGTCCTGCCCGGTATTCGTCCAGATAATCATCTAAGCCGCCCAGATTCTCGCTACAGGCGTAGAACAGGGAAAGCATCTCCAGGGAGATAAGGGTGGCACGTTTCCGCAAGAGCTTGCCATAGAACCACTGGCGTTTTCCCAGGGCATCGTCCTTCCAGCGCCAACATCTGCTGAGATCGGGATCATCATGCTGGTGGGGTACGGGGCGCACGCCGCCAGCGATGGCGTGGAACAGATTGGGCAGGTCGGCTCCCTTGATCGGCCAGAAGTGGCAGAAACCCACCTCGTCCACGAAGGCAAGTGCTGCATCGGGAGTCTCGATTCGCCGGTCTGGAGTCCGGTGGTAGATGTGTGCGCGCTGCTCTTCAATCCATTCCTTGGAGATGGTTTCGAGCACGGCTCCGCTACTCTACTACTAGACTGACATCCGTGATCATGCTCTCGTAGTCCCAGCCGGATGCGTAGATCAGAAGGGACTTCAGTCGCGCAGGTCGCGGGTAGATGGCCTCCAGGGTGTTGCCGCTGGCGTAGTCGAACCAGGTGTTGTAGGGGATTCGTTCCCCGTACATCGTGGGGTTGTTTTGCTGATTGTGGTAGTAGAAACCATGGGTCCAGTGACCCTGGCTGCCGTAGATGTCCTCATACTCCAGCCGGATCATAAGGGGGTACTCAGAACTGAGGTATCCTCCACCCGAGAGGCTTTGATTGAGCAGTCTGACCTTGAGGTAGAGGCTGATGGAGGTGGCGAGATCGGAGATTTCTTCGTTCAGGTCCTGCCTGATGACTGTCTCACAGTGGTTGCCGCCGCTTCCCTCGCGGAAGAACCTCACAGTCCGTGACTCGGTGTTGGAGAGCTGCTCGACGGTGATCTCACCGTCAACGTCGCCGCCATCGCCCCCTTGTTCGTTGTACGCCTGCCATCCTACCGATAAATCCTCTATGAAGCTCCCGTTCACGAGGAGGTTCTGCGCCGCCGGAATCGGCTGCTCGGGTCGCTGCCCCTCTCTCACCGTTGTCCGCTCGCGCTGTTTGAGTTCTACGGTCTCCCCCTGGGCGGTAACCTGTGCCGTGCCGAGATGGACGATGATCCGGCTACTGTCGGTGGTGACCTTGAGGGAGTAGCTCCCTTCCTTGAGCAGCGCGTTCATGTGAGCCGAAGTAGCCCGGAACTCCAAGGGTCCATCGACAGGCAATGCTACACCGATGTTCGCTTGACCGTGCGTAACGTCCAGATGCAGGGCCTGGGACATGGAGCTCAAGCCGAAGCGCGGGGAGCGCATGGTCACCAACCGGGCCTCTGTGTCGAAAGAGAGGGTGGCTGTGCTGTTGTCGAAAAACGTGAGAAAGGTTCTGGCAGAGGAATCGGTGCGTATTCTGCTTCCCTCGGGCACTGTGGTGCTACTGGTCACTCCGATAGGGGTGGTTCCCCCAGGCTCCCAGATGAGCACCGTGCCCGTGATTACCTCCAGTATCGCTTCGTGGCTGACCGTGGCGTTGATGAGATACCAGCGTATGGTGAGGGGAACGCCTACCACCAGGAGGCAATTAACGGTGAAGGCCGACAGCAGGACGAGCCAAGCCAGCCTTTGTGGTGCTCTATTCATCTATAGCGCACCTCGAAGCGGTCGAATTCGCCACTGGGATCCTGCCAGTGGAAGTCCACTTCCTGAACATGGGCTGCTGGGGGTCCCACCCGTATCTGTTCTAGGAGTCTCTCCAGTGCATCGCTCGGCCCCTCGGCAACGGCCTCGACGGTGCCGTTGGCAAGGTTGCGCACGTGGCCCGTTAGGCCCAAGGCGGTGGCTTGCGTGTAGGTGAAATCACGGAAGAAGACCCCGTGGACCCTTCCGTGAACTATGGCAGACAAGCGCATCAGCGTGGGCATCTCTCGTTCCTATCTGGGCAGCCAGACCAGGCGGGCTTTCCTCTCATCTAGGCGGGTCAAGCCTGCCTTGAGAGCGAGATCTACCGCCTCTTCCATCTCCTGGGCGCTGGGGCGACGGTTGATCTCCGGATACTGCTGGGCCTTGTACGCGGGTCGATATTGAGCCATGACGTTGAGATAGGTCTCAGGTGAGATCTCTTTGGCTAGGAACTGGACGATCTCGCCAGTGCCGGCTAGATTATTGGGCAGCACCAGGTGGCGGACCAGTAGCCCCCTCTGGGCGATCCCCCGGTCGTCCATGGTCAGGTCTCCCACCTGACGGTGGATCTCCTTGACCCCCGCCTGATTGACACTGGGATAGTCCTCGACCTTGGAGTACGTTCGCCCCACCTCAGCGTCGGCGTATTTCATGTCGGGCATGTAGATGTCAACGATGCCGTCCAAGAGTTCCAGGGCTTCTAGACTGTCGTAGCCGCCGGAGTTGTGAACCAGCGGCACCCGCAGCCCCTTCTCGGCCGCGATGAGCAGTGCGTCCAGAATCTGGGGTATGACGTGAGTAGGGCTGACGAAGTTGACGTTGTGACAGTTGCGGTCCTGCAAGTGCAGCATCATGGTGGCCAGTTCCTCAGGTGCTACCTCTCTGCCTTCCCCCAGTTGGCTGATCTCGTAGTTCTGGCAGAACTGGCACTTGAGATTACAGTGGGTGAAGAAGATGGTGCCTGAGCCGTGCTGGCCAACGAGCGGGTCTTCTTCACCGAAGTGGGCGCTGAAGCTGGAGACCACTGCCTTGTCGCCGGTGCGACAGACCGCTCCTTTGGTGGTCTCCAGGCGGTTGACGCCGCACTCCCGTCCGCAGAGCCGGCATTCCTCCAGGATGCTTCGCGCTTCTTCGACTCGTTGCTGGAGTTCACCTGTGCGCAGTAGTTTGACGTAGGCTGCTTCGGATTCGGCCATCTCTTCATACCTATTCGCAGGATTATACCAAACTCCCTGGATGTTGGCGATGGTGGGCTCTAGCGGCCTTCAGTGGGGACTCCCGGCGCCGAGCGAAAGGAGTGGCAGTCCTGGTTTCCGTCAGAGAACCCCGCCGAAACGATCAGTGCTCCTCTGGGGTGTGTTCAGGGTGTGGCCAAGATGTGTTCTTGGATACCATCAAGCGTGTATCTACGGCGCTTCACTGCCAGTCGACGAAAATCTTCCTCATACTGCCTTGACGATCCCAGTAGAGGACATGCCCGCGTTCGCGTCCGTATTCGTAGAGCTTCATGGTGATCTCTACGTCTCGCTGGCAATACTCGATCACCTTCTCCAGCTCTCCCGCACGGAACCAGCGGACCGACTGCAGGCCGTCGGCGGATTTGCCGACCCCCAAGGTCCCCTCTGCCAGCGCCTGCAAAGGAAGGCGGAATCCCAGGGCCTGATGAATGTCCCGCAGCATGTCCACGGTTGGTAAGGTTTGCAGCGGGTAGTCTGTGTAGGGCTGAAGGACCTCGTAGTCAAAGCTCAGCAGATTGAAGCCTACGACCAGACCAGCCCCTGAGAGTTCCTTCACTAGTTCGCTCGCCTGATCTTCGGTGTAGGCGTGGTACTCTTCGCTCGACGAGTCGTAAGTGACTGCCACAGCCAACCCCAGCTTGCTGAGGTTCTGTCGGCCGCCAACCTCATCGAAAGTCCTCTGGGTCTCCAGATCGAAGAAAACGATCTTCTTGTGCTCTTGCATGAGGGCGTCCACCTAGCTGATCCACGCCACCAACAGAGTCATGGTGACGATGCTGGCCAGGGTAGAGGCGAAAATCACTCCTGTCACCAGCTCGGGCTCGGTGCCGAACTCCAGGGCCAGGATGCCGGTCATGACGCCGGTGGGGGTGCTGTGTTCGATGATGCAGGCCTGTCTGGTGACTCCCGCCAGACCCATCACGGTGGCCAGAGCAATGCCTACAACCGCACCGCCCACGAGCCTGACCAGCGTGGCCATGCATATCAGACGAGCCTGCTTGCCAAACGAAACGCCTGCCAATTGAATGCCCACCAGGAGTAGCATGACGGGTATGGCTGCATTCCCGGTCATCTCCAGCGGTTGTGAGATGAACTCCGGTATCTCCAGGTGCGCAGCTCTGATGGCGAAAGCGATCACGATGGCGTAGATCATGGGTACCCTGAATATGTTGAGCAGCGAAGTCGTAGCTTTGGCTTGGCCTCTTGAAGCGATGAACACGGCCACAGTATTCATCATGAAGGCGCCGGTGACAAAGTAGATCAGCGCCCGCTCTAGTCCGGCTTGACCAAAAGCGAAAAGCACCAGGGGCAGCCCGTAGTTGCCGGAGTTGACGAAGGAGCAACTGAGTACGAAGGCGCTCTCTGTTGAGCGATTGAGACGCAGCAATCTGGCCACCACCCAGGACAGCGCCAGTACGAGGAGCGTTCCCACGACTGTGAAGACCACGATTTGCACAAGGTCGGTGCCGGTGACCGTGGTTTCCACGAGTTTGGAGAAGACCAGGGCAGGGCCGAGAACGTAGAGAGATACGCGGGACAAGGTCTGAGCGTCGATAGTCAGCCTACGGGCAGCGACGAACCCTGCACCGATGATGATGAACACGGGAAGGACGATGTTGGTGAGGACACTGAGCAGGATCAACCTTGTACCCCGCTAACGCTCATCTACATCGAGGAACGTCTCAAACAGACCGGCGGCGAGTTCGAGCTCGGCGAGGGCCTCATCCCCAGCCGCCGCGATGACTTCATCTTCGCTTTCGCAGCAGATTCGCAGCGCCCGCCGGGCCTCCTGCCCTCCTATCTTCCCCAGAGCGAAGACGGCAGCTTGCTGTACCTCTCTGTCGGCATCGGCGATGAGTCTGATTAGGGTGGGCACCGCCTCCCTCACTTCCAGTTCGCCGCATGCTCTGGCGGCCTCGAAACGCATCTCGGGGTTGCTGCTGCGTAGTTCCTTGGTGACACTGGATCCCCAGGTGGGGTCGGCTGTGCGCCCCATAGAGAAGACGGCGCTGATTTGCATCTTCTCCGTGGGGTGGGAGTAGGCGTCTTCGATCAGGTCCCTCACTCCCTCCTCACCTGAATAGCTTATCGCTTCGACGGCACGTCGTTGTGGTTCCAGCGCCTCGTCGGGATCCTCAATCAGCTTCCAAAGGGCATCCACGATGCTACGCCCCAGTTCCTCGTCTAGTTCCTCAAGTTCAACCATGAGCACGAACCGGCCCAGTCCAGTGGCAGCTGCGGCGCGCACCATGATGGAGGGATCTGAAGAGAGCATCTCCAGCAGGACTCTCGCCAGGTCAGGGGCCTCATTCTCCCACAGACCGTCGACGGCGTGGGCACGGACTTCCGCATGCTCGTCGCAGAGGCAGAGGTGGAACACGTTGTTGAAGTCCACACTGAAATCGGCCTCGGCGATCTCGACCAGGGAGCCCATGATGTGGTGCCTCCGCGACGTGCTGATAGCAGACCAGCGTTCAGCAAAGAGTTTCAGCTCCTCTCGGTTGAGGTTGGACAACGCGTAGAGCCTGGAGTGCGATAGCGCCCTCTGCTCATTACCGATATCGTCCAGGACACGTCCAAATTCCATCTTGCTTGCCGCGAATCTAGCAGACTAGCATAGTCGAGCGGGTTTGTAACCTGATTATAGTAACCGGGTGGTGTGATGTCAAGTGGGTGAGTGGAGTGGTAGACCCTGTAGTTCATTGCCGCGGCGCGCGGACCGAAGAGCGCGCATTCAAACAGGATACCCTATGGAAGATGATGTAAAGGAGCTGCAGAGCCTTATCGCCATGTCAGCCGCGGCACTTCCATCCCGGTCCCGCATCGCTGATACTCAAACTCAACGCAACTCCCGCCTGTAGTCGGGCAGTAGAATCGGTGAATTCACCGGGTTTTCGATCCCCACCTCGTCCAATTCCTGCCGCCACCTGTCCACGTGTGTCAACGTCAACTTTCCCAATTGTACCTCTTGAGATTGTAGCGCGGCTGCCTCCCCCGCCCGTCGCCCAAAGACAGTGATCTCTAGCAGAGAATTGCCCATCAGGCGATTGCGGCCATGCACCCCCCCTGAGATCTCGCCCGCGGCAAAGAGGCCAGGGACGCCGGTGCTCCCATCTGGCCTCAGCGAAATCCCGCCGTTCTGGTAATGGAGTGTGGGATAGACCAGCATGGGATCTTTGGCGATGTCTATGTCGAAGCGGCCGAATTGGCGTACCATCGCCGGCAGCGCCTTGGCGATGGTGCCGGAGCCATGGATGATGTCGATCATGGGCGAGTCAAGCCAGACGCCGACTCTGCCTGATGGGGTGGCTACACCTTTGCCTCGCTCCACGCACTCGCGAATGATCGCCGAGGCCTCCACGTCCCGGGTCTCGCGAGGGTAGACGAACTGGTCCCCATCGATGTTGCACACCTGCGCCCCCAGCCCTCGCGCCTTCTCTGTTACCAGCAGCCCCACAATCTGCTCGGGATAGGCGGCGCCGGTCGGGTGATACTGCATCGTATCCGTGAAGGCCAGATCAGCTCCCACCCGGTAGGCCAGCACAAGCCCGTCGCCAGTGGCTCCGTAATGGTTGGTGGTGGCGAAACCTTGATAGTGCAACCGTCCACCGCCTCCCGTGGCTAGGACAGTGCAATTGGCGCGAACGACCAGGTGCTCGCCCGTTTCGATGTTCAGCAAGACCGCGCCAGCGACCTGCCCCTTGTTGTCCATGATCAGCTCGATAGCTGGCGCGAATTCCAGGACCGTGATCTCGTGCGGGTAGCTGCGCACCTCATCTCGCAAAGTGCGCATGATTTCCGCCCCTGTATAGTCTCTTGCAGAATGCATCCGCTTTCGCGACGTGCCTCCGCCATGGATTGTCTTCAGCGTTCCGTCCGGCTCTTTGTCAAACATGCAACCTAGGTCTTCCAGCCAAGTGATAACCAGCGGCGCATCTTTGACCAGGACTTCCACCAGGTCTGGGTGGTTGGCGAAGTGGCCACCTCCCATGACGTCGAGATAGTGAATAGCCGGCGAATCGCCGGGCTTGTCAGCGGCCTGGATCCCGCCTTGGGCCATGATCGTGTTGGCATCGCCATGACGGAGCTTGTTGGCGATAATGGCTTCGGCCCCATTCTCGCGGGCTAGCAGCGCGGCAGAGGAACCCGCTCCCCCTCCCCCGATGACCAACACGTCGGTATCGTAGTCGACTTGCGCCAGGTCGAGCGTGTCGGAAGTCAGGTGGCTCGCCCCCTCGATGACGTCGGCCAACTCCAGAGGCATACGCTGCCCCCTGCTGACCCCCACTCGGATTTCGCGCATACTTTCCGCCTTGTAGTCGGGATGGTACTTCTCCAAGATGGTCCGCTTGTCCCATGGCTCCATCATCGGGAAGGCCTCGTGCAGGCGAGCTTGCCGGGTGCTCTCTACTTTCCTCAGGGATTGGTGCATCTGTGGGGTGTAGCTCATGATCCCTCCCTGGGTCCTACTCGGGCTCGATGTCCCGCTCGTCGTACATCCTGCGTAACTCCTCTTCCCCGAGGCTTTTCATGCTCGCCAAATCGTCGTCGAACATCCCTTCCTCGATCTCAAGTACCCGTTTCGCCAGGTGTTCGGCCCCAGGTGCGAGATACTTACCGTACAAACGGCGGCAGAGAATGGCGATATTGGACTGTACCTCTTCGGCGGGGCAGCGGGAGACACATAGTCCACACATGATGCAGTCGAAGGAACGATCTGCCACCGCTGCGATGTCCCCCCGCATGGCCTCGGCCATGTACTGCTTCACATCAATGTCTTGTGGACATGCCTTCGTACAGGTGCCGCAGCTGAGACAGCGCAGCAACTCAGGGTAAGTTGTGACCACAGCCTCGAAAGTCGGTTGCAGGTCGTCGAGGGAGTAGTCAGCACGGTGCCCGGGATAGAAGGGAATCTGTGCCAGATGCATCTCCGGTTGGATCACCGTCTGGCAGGCCAGTCCGATTTGCAGGCGATAATCCCCCGGCACGCGGTATACGGTGGCGCAAGCGCCACAGAAGCCGCCGCGGCAGCCAGCCCCGCGGATCAAGCGATAGCCGGCGTGTTCCATGGCGCTCATGATGGTCAAACCGGAGGGAACCACGTGTCTCTTGCCCATAATGAAGATGGAGACCAAATCCTCAGTCACCCCAGCATCCTCCTCTGAACATCTCTCGCGTTTCTACAGCAGCGCCTCCAGCATGGCCAGCATCTGCGCTGTGTCGCTATTGTGCACACTGCAGGCCTTGTCGGGACAGACGGCCACGCACGCGCTGCAACCCTGGCAGAGAGCTTGGTGCACCACAGCGACAGGCAGACGCTGGTGCATGGCACGTGCCTCGTAGGGGCAAGCCGCGATGCAGAGGCCACAGCCAGAGCATAGTTCCTCGTCGACCCAGGCGATGCCCGGCTCTTGTATCATGTCTCGCTGGGAGAAGAGTTGTAGCACTTTGGCTGCTGCCGCACTAGCCTGAGAGACAGTCTCAGGAATATCTTTTGGGAACTGGCCAGCGCCAGCCAGGAAGATCCCTGGTGTGAGGCTCTCCACCGGTCGCAGCTTGGGATGAGCTTCGGTGAAGAAGCCATGTTCGTCTACGGCGATGCGCAGACGCTGGGCCAGGTCCCTTGCTTGGGCACTGGGAATAGCCGCCGTGGCCAGCACCACAAGGTCGGCCACAACCTCGACCGTCACGCCGGTCAGGGTATCCACTCCCCAGACCATGACCTTGCCGTTTTCTTCAAAGACCTTGGATACTTTTCCCCGCAGGTAGAGGACGTTGTACTCATCTATGGCCCTTTGCACGAACTCTTCATGGTTCTTCCCAGCGGAGCGGATGTCGATGTAGAAGACACAGGCTTGGCCCTGAGGGACTCGCTTCTTGTACGAGATGGCCTGCTTGGCCACGTACATACAGCAGATCTTGGAGCAGTAGGGCTTATGGAACTGTGGGTCGCGGGAGCCTGCACATTGGACGAAAACCACGTTCTCAGGAACGCTTCCATCCGATGGGCGGCGGACTGCGCCCCCTGTTGGACCCGTCAGGGCAAGCATCTGCTCGAATTGGAGCCCGTCAACGACGTTGGGGTACCTGCCGCCTCCGTACTCGCCCAGCTTCTCCTTGGCATACAGTTCGTAGCCGGTGGCCACAACAATGGCCCCAACATCGAGGGTGTAAGTTACCGGGTTGCTGAGGCAGTTTTCGGAGGCTGATGAGTTGTGTTGCTGGACCTCGACCGTGAAGTTGCCCACGAACCCCGCTGCATGCTGAACCTCAGTTTGCGTCTGGACCTGAATGTGGGGATGCTCCTGGACGCGTCGAATCATGGAATTCAGAATCTCAGGGAAGGTGTCAAGACCCAGGTAAGTACCGGACAGCTGGGCTGCGTGCCCACCCAGACTTGCCTCCTTCTCCACAAGGATCACCGGGTGGCCTGCGTCGGCAATATCCAGGGCCGCCTGCAAGCCGGCCACACCCCCGCCGATGACCATGGCACGCTTGGTCAAAGGCAGAGCGAGCGGCGCCAGCGATTCGTTGTGACGCACCTTCTCCACCACGGTTTGTACTATGCCCACGGCCTTGGCGGTGGCCTCGGCCTTCGTTTCCTGGTGTACCCATGAGCATTGCTCCCGGATATTGGCGATCTCACACTGATAAGGGTTGAGCTGCGCCGACGCCGCAGTCTTGCGAAAGGTCGCCTCGTGCATGGAAGGCGAACAGGCAGCCACCACCACCCCTTCAAGACCGTGCTCGCGGATAGCGTCTTTGATGATCTGTTGACCTGGGTCCGAACACATGTACCTGTAGTCCACAGCGCAGGTCACTCCCGGATACTGCCCTATCTCCTCCGCGACTCGCTCGATGTCCACGGTGTCCGCAATGTTCAGGCCGCAGTGGCAGAGGAAAACCCCGATTCGCTTCACAAGTCCTCCGCCCTCGCAGCCGCTTCTCCCTCAGCTACCTTGCCCCACCGTGCGAAGGTGGAGAGCACCTTTGCTGCAGCTCCGGAGGCCTGAGCCACTGTTTCCGGTATATCCTTGGGGCCGACGCATGCCCCGGCCATGAAGACGCCGGCGCGCAATGTCTCCACAGGTTGCATACTAGCGTCGAACTCGCTCAAGAAACCCGCTTCGTCCGCATGCAGGCCCAGCATCTTCGCCAGTTGCACGGTCCCGCCACCAGGGATCATGGGGGTGGCGAGGACCACCAAGTCAGCTGATATCTCGACCTGTCTGTCGCTCAGCGTGTCAACCCCCCAGACCGCCACCTTGTCGCCTTCCTCAAACACCCTGGAGACCTTGCCCCGCAGGTAGATCGTCCGGTTCTCCTCCACCGTTCGTACTACGAACTCCTCATAGTGCTTGCCGGCCGAGCGGACGTCAATGTAGAAGACGTAGGCCTGCCCATCGGGGACCCGGTGCTTGTACAGCATAGCGTGCTTAGCGGTAGACATGCAGCATATCTTGGAGCAGTAAGGCACCCCCAGTTCCGGGTCACGGGAGCCAGCGCATTGCACGAAGACCACCTCTTTGGGCTCCGCACCATCCGAGGGGCGCAGTATCTTGCCGGCGGTGGGCCCGGAGGCGCTCAGCATGCGTTCGAAGGCCAGACCATCTATCACATTAGCGAGGTCTCCGTGCCCGTACTCGCCCAACCTGTCCATCGAGTAGAGATCGTAACCCGTGGCCATGACTATGCACCCCGCTCGCTCCTCGATGGTGTTCCCCTCCTGCTCCAGATCGATGGCTCCCACCGGACAGACCTTCTCACAGACTCTGCAGCGATCTCCCTGAAAGTGGAGGCAGCTCTCGCGGTCGAGCACGGGCCTGTTGGGCACGGCCTGGGGCGAGAGGGTGTAGATGGCCTTTCTCCTCCCCAATCCGCGCTCGAAGTCCGACACCACCCGCTTAGGGCATTTCTCCTGGCAGAGGCCGCAGCCGGTGCACGCATCCCAATTCACATAGGCCGGATGACGGCGGATACGCACCCGGAAATCCCCTACCTGGCCGGCGACCTCCTCGACCTCGGAGTAAGTCACGAGCTTGATTCTATCGTGGTGACCTACCTCCACGGTGCGAGGCGTCAGGATGCACTGGGCGCAGTCCAGCGTGGGAAACGTCTCCGAAAGCTGGGCCATACGACCTCCAATGGAAGGCAGCTTATCCACCAAGACGACCTCATAGCCTGAGTTGGCGATGTCCAGTGCCGCTTGCATCCCAGCGATGCCCGCGCCGATGATCAGAGCCCTGGTGATCGGTTCTTTGTCTTGCATTGGCAGGTAGGCCTTCAATTCACGAATGGCAGCTGAGCGCTATCGGGGCTCGACCAGTTCCAACACAGGCCGTGGATCTACGCTATGCTTCTCCCAGTCGAAGTCGTCTGCATCAAGGCCGAGAGCTATCCCCAGGAGTTGGCTGAAGTACAAGACGGGTATGGTCTGATAGCCAGTGTGTCGTCTACCTATCTCTGCCTGCTGGCTGTCGAGGTTGAACTGGCAAAGGGGGCAGTTCGTAGCTATCAATTGAGCACCGTTCTTCTGTGCCGAGGATAGGATGGAATAGGTCATCTCAGCCGCGGCCTGAGCAGATACCACCGCGAGGTAGGATCCGCAGCACTCGCCTTTGTGAGCGTACTCTATCGGTTCTGCCCCCAGGGCCATCAACAGGTCGTCAAGAGCGCGCGGATTCTCTGGATCATCGTAGGCGACTTCGGATGCGGGCCTGAGCACCATGCAACCATAGTATGCCGCCGCCTTCAACCCGGTCAACGGCCTCTTCACCGTCCGCGCGACCTTCTCGAATCCAACTTCGTCCCGCAGAACCTGCAAGAAGTCGAGGACTTGTAGGTCACCCTCGTATTGAGCCTCGATGAAGAGGTTGAGCTTCTGACGCTTATCCTCGTCGGTCTGGATGGCGAGATTGGTGCGTCTGAGGACGTTGTAGCAGGTCGTACACGCTACGGCTAGTCGCTCTCCCATCTCGCGCGCCGCGACCAGGACGCTTGCTGGGCCAGCCAGATCGAGGATGTTATCGGCCAGAAGGGGGAAGGTCGCTCCACAGCAGTTCCACTCAGGCAGCTCGACCAATTCGACTCCCAGAGCCTGGGCAGAGGCCCGCAGCGAGGTGTCGAAACCTTTGGCAGTGGTGTTCAGAGTGCAACCAGGGAAGTAAGGGATTCTTAGCTGGGATGTTTCCACGGGAACCGATCTCTAGCGGTCTGAGGATGCTGCGCTAGGCTGTGTACTTGCGGAAGCAGGCTATGAAAGCCTGCTGTGGGATCTCAGCGAGGTCGCGTGGTGACAAATCGCCAAGATCAATGTAGTCACCCCTTTCCTGAAGAACGATCTCCCGAATAGCTTCCATGATGCGCGAGAGGTCCAAGCCCTTGGGACAGCGGGCATAGCAGGTCTGGCAGGCTGCACATAACCAGGGCGTGTCAGAGTTCAGCACCTCTTCTACCAGGCCCAGCTGCAGGAAGCGTATCGCCTGACTGGGCAGCATGTCCATGGCGAAGGCCGCCGGGCATCCAGCTGCACACATGCCACATTGATAGCACTTCAGCAGATTCTCGCCGCTGATTTCCTCGATTCTACGGGTAAGCTCACTAGTCAACGTCTCCGCTGACATCCTAGCTCTCATGTTGGACCTCGACACCTCTCATCTATGCCCGCCTGTACCTTTTCTGTCCCGCCTCATACGCATCGCCACCGTGAATGTCGTTGACTACGACGGCCGGGAAGCCCTGCACTTTCAACCGGCGAAGCGCCTCGGCTCCAAGATCATCATAGGCGATGACTTTAGCCTCTTTGATGCTCCTGGCGATGAGGACCGCTGCCCCGCCGATGGCAGCAAAGTAGACGGCCTTGTACTTCTGCATGGCCTCTCGTACCGACGGCGACCGGCCGCCTTTGCCGATCATACCTTTGAGCCCGACTTCCATCAGCCGCGGAGCGTAGGGATCCATCCGGTAGCTGGTGGTTGGCCCGGCTGACCCGATGGGTGCATCCGGCTTGGCCGGAGAGGGCCCCATGTAGTAGATGACTTGGCCCTGAGGGTCAAAGGGCAACGGATCGCCCCCTTCCAGGGCCGCGATCATTCGCTTGTGAGCAGCGTCCCGACCGACGTAGATGATCCCGCTGATGGTCACCCTGTCGCCCGCGTGAAGTTGTTCGATTACATCATCTGTGAGAGGTGTACTGATTTCCATAGCACTCTCGCCATTGACATGAGCGAAGGGATCAGCAAGACTGACCAGCCCGCTTACGCAGGGTCACCGAGATTCTCTACAAGACTGCCTCTTTGTGCCGGGCACTGTGACACTGGATATTCACCGCGACAGGCAAGCTCGCCATATGACAGGGATGGGTTTCCACATGCACGGCCAGAGAGGTTACGCTACCACCCAGACCTCCGGGGCCGATGCCTAGCCTGTTCACCCTCGTCAGAATATCTCGCTCCAGCTCGGCCACTTCCGGGTCGGAGCTGCGCTCGCCTAGTTCTCTAAGAAGGGAATGCTTGGCCAGCCACATCGCTCTCTCCGCCGTACCCCCCACCCCGACGCCGACGACGGTGGGGGGACACGGGTTGGCTCCAGCCTTCTCGACGGTCTGCACCACGAAGTCGGCGACACCCTCTCGCCCATCAGCCGGAGTGAGCATAGCCAGAGAGCTCATGTTCTCACTACCGCCACCTTTGGGCACCACTTTGAGCGTCAGCCTATCTCCTGCGACGACTTCGCAGTGTATCACGGCAGGAGTATTGTCGGTGGTGTTGGTCCGCGCCGAGAAGGGTTTGTCAACCACGGACTTGCGGAGATAGCCCTCCTCGTACCCCTGTCGTACGCCCTCCTCGATGGCTTGATAGAGATCCCCACCTATGATATTCAGATCCTGCCCCAATTCTACGAAGACCACCGTCAGTCCCGTATCCTGGCAGAGGGGCATTCTCTCATCGCGAGCCATGCTGGCATTCTGCAGGAGCTGATCCAGAACTTCGCGACCCACGGGCGATACCTCGGCGTCCCTTGCCCTGCGCAGAGCCGTGATCACATCATCGCCCAGGTAGTAGTTGGCCTCGATGCAGAGGCGAGCGACAGTCTGGGTAATCTCGTCACAAGGAATCTCTCGCACGCGGGCTCCCTTCACAGGCACTCGGGGATCACTCGCAATTGGGACAATCGGTCGATGGTTCGTTGTCATTATAGCCATCAGCAGCCTTGAGTCAAGCTCGGTTCATCCGGTCAGTGCGGGCTGATTCTCCTCTAGGCCGCGCCAACTCACGCGGGATATGGCGCATCTCAAGTGACAGCGCTAACCAGCTGCACGGAGCAGGCTTGCTGGTGGAGACCACCATCCGCGGCCAAAACAACGTGTCCAGCCAAATTGTAATTGACAACCTTCACGGAGTATGCTAGCATTTAAGACCGACCGGTCTGTCTGTCAGCCACATCGGGGGCGGGTACGATGAATCTGAGAGAGAGAATCATCCACGAATCCTTGAGGCTGTTTTCCTTGAAAGGGTTCCTAAGCACGTCCATAGACGATATTCTGCAGGCCACGGATGCCTCAAAAGGCGGGTTCTACAATCACTTCCCCAGCAAAGATGCCCTGTTCTTCGAGGTCCTCGATGAGGCCCGACGGGTTTGGCGAGAGAGGTGTCTGTCGGGTCTGGATGAGATTGAGAGCCCGGTTGGAAAGGTCGTAAAGCTCTTGGAGAACTACAGAGATCGGTATCTGAAGGACAGCGAGTACCTACCTGGGGGCTGCATCTTCGTTACCTTCTCCGTCGAGTTGGACGACCAGCGCCCGCAGTTGTGCAAGGAGGTCAACGCAGGGTTCATGGGCCTCAAGAGAATGATTCGGAGGCTCTTGGATGGGGCCAAGGAATCGGGTGAGTTGAGTGCCAGTGCGAACACCAGCGCCATCACAGAGATGCTGCTTGCCGGCATGCTTGGTGCCTCTGTGATCTATGGAGTCAACAAATCGACCAGTAGTCTGGATAAGTCGATTGACAGTTTGATCGAATTCCTCCAGGCGCTGAAGCGATAGATTCGGATAGGCTGTCCGACGTGGGAACGGCACACGCTGAGGGCCACTCTCAGGTTGGGTCGGGCCGATTCACAGCCGTCGAATCGGGGCATGCGGTGCAGCTCGAGCACGCCATGTGAGGCTGGGCTGACTTCCACGAGTGGGAAGTGGGGAAAAGCACGATGGACTGGATTCGGACTGGGCCACGCCCAGACTGCCCACGGAGTGCTGCGGATTCCGGGAGGCAACGAGGTTTCCAGGAGGCTGACGGCGCGGCGGGGAATGCTGCTGCTGAACAGAATCGCATATACTGATACCGTCAGCAAGAGCCAGCCCATCCCCTACAGGAGGTGCAACCGCCAAGCCAATCAGAGCGCCAACTTGTTCCGGAATGGATTGGAGGGTCAACAACACTGACCGGGTCTCCACTTGCGCCGCGAACCGTATCGAGTTCCTGAACCCAGTGTTGACATGAAATGAGCGGCGGCGATCCGGTGGATGCACCACACCGACGACCAGAACGGCATCCTCAGCAATGTGGCAGGAGTGAAACAAGCTCGACCCAAAGATGGCGATCTCACAGTCGGCACAGCAGTAGGGATTCTGCGGGTCTGGCGGGCGACCGGCGTCAGATGGGGCCGTGAGGGCCGCAACAAGCGACTCATGCCCGAGCTTGTGACCACTCCCTTTCGCGTCTAGTCGGAGGCGTGGATGCGCATTTGGAGCAGCAGATGATTGGAATCCAAGGAGGCAAGAAGTGATAGACTTGATGTTCACCGAAGAGCAGGAGATGTTCAGGAAAGCGGCTCGCGAGTTCGCGGAGACCAGCGTCGCTCCCCACGTTGCGAAGATGGAAGAGACAGGGAGGATGAGCGACGAACTCATTAGAGCTCTGGGTGAGGCTGAGATGATGGCATTGACCATTCCAGAAGAGTATGATGGTCTTGGCTTAGGCTACACCGCACGCCTCATCGCTTTGGAAGAAATCGGCAGAGTCTCTGCTGCCACGGCCCTGACCCTCCAGGTTTTTGCCCTCGGCGTCGCGCCGATCACAATGTTTGGCGACGAGGAGCAGAAGAAGAAGTACCTGCCCGGACTGGCAAAGGGCGAACGTCTGGCCACTGTGGGCGTAACCGAAGCGACGGGAGGCTCTGATCCCAAGAGCATTCGTACATCCTACAGGAAGGTCGGTGGCGATTATGTTCTCACGGGCCGCAAGTGTTTCATCACCAATTCCCATATCGCCGATACGATTACCATCCTGGCCAGAGGCGAGGAGAATCCCGACCTCTTCACATGTTTCATTGTGGAGAGCGGGGTGGAGGGATTCAAGCCCGCGCATGAAGAGCACAAGATGGGGATGCGCGGCTGCAATACCGGCTGGCTGGTGTTGGAGGACTGCCGCATTCCCGGTGAGAACCTGCTGGGGGAGGAAGGCAGGGGTCTGAGGATTGCCATGTCGGCCATTGGTGAGGTTGGCAGAGCCGGCATGGTCGGCTGCGCCTTGGGACTGCACACAGCGTGTCTGGAAGCATCGGTCAAGTTCGCAAAGGAGCGGATTCTCTACGGAGAACCGATCAGCAATCTGCAGATGATTCAGAACAAGCTGGCGGAAATGAAGATCGATCTGGAAGCAGGCCGACTACTGGGCTATCGAGCCACATCTATGCAGGACAAAGGCATGCGGGCCAGCAATGAGCTCGCGGCGGCCAAGTACTTCACGACGGAGGCAGCGCAGAAAGCTGCAAAGATGGCCGTGGACATACATGGTGCCTACGGGTGCATGGAGGAATACCCGGTCAGCCGCTATCTGCGCGATTCCTTCCTTGTAGGGGCGTCCGCAGGTACGTCTGATATCATGAAGGTCATTGTTGCCCGTTGGGCGCTTGAGTAGAGCGCCATGAGTTTGAAAGAGGTAACTCTCTAAGGATCTCGCGCCCGGGGCACATTGTCATGCCCATCACACCAACTGGTGACGATGAGGCCCAGCCTGGGAAGTAGATTACGTCCCGGCGTTGAGGTAGGATGGTCAGAATGCTCAGGATTGCCGTATGCGTGAAAGCGGTGCCCGACCCCAAAGAGGCGACCAGAATCAAGATAGATCCCGTCACCAGGACCCTCCTGCGGCGCGACGTTCCCTTGGTCACCAACCACCTGGATAGGAACGCAGTCGAGGCAGCGGTCCAACTCAAAGAAGAGCTTGACGCGCACGTCGCCGTCATCAGCATGGGCCCTCCCCCGGCGGAGACCATTGTCAGAGAGTGCTTAGCTCTTGGTGCTGACGAGGGGATTCTACTCTGCGATCAGGCTTTCGGCGGTGCTGATGCTTTTGCTACTGCATACTCCTTGGCCAAGGGCATTGAGAAGATGGGCGGATTCGACCTCGTGCTTTGCGGAATGGCCAGCAGCGACAGTGGCACGGAGTGGGTAGGACCGAAGATTGGAGCCCTCCTAGGGATACCGGTCGTCACAGCGGTGAGGGAGATCGTCGAACGTGACGGACGGTCGTGGAAGGTGAAGGCCAGTCTGGAGAACGGATATCGCCTAGTCCGAGTGCGACTCCCGGCGCTCCTGACGGTGACCCGAGAGCTCAACACCCCACGAGCACTCAGCTTCTCAGGGATAGTAAGCGCCAGAAAGAAGGAGATCACCGAGTGGGGGATCAATGACCTGGGTGTACAGGAAGAGGCTGTGGGTCTAAGAGGATCGCCAACCATCACTGCAAACCTCACGATCATGAACGGCAAAGACAGCAAACGAGCCGTGGAAATGATCACTGGCACAAGAGAAGAAGCCGCCGAACGGTTGGTCGAAAAGCTGGCTGCTGCAGGGATGCTATAGTGCCGATGCACGACAACATGGGAGCGAGATGCGGCGCCGTATGGGTCATCGCTGAGCAAACAGACGGTCGGATCCGGACCGGATCACTACAGCTTGTTGGCCACGCGCGCAAACTGGCCAACCAACTGGGAACTTGCCTGGAGGTCGTTCTCTTAGGAGGCAATCTGGTTGGAGTGATCCAGCCATTGTTTGCAGCTGGCGCCGACAGGGTCTATCTGGGGAACGACCCCGACCTGGCCCTCTATCAACCGGAGATCTACACCGAGATGGTCGTCAAGCTTGCCACAGAGCAGGAGCCGGAAATCATGCTAGTCGGCTCAACGTCCATGGGGAGGGAGTTGGCGCCGCTGGTAGCAGCGAGACTGCAAACCGGACTGACGGCTCATTGCATAGATCTGGTACTCGACGAGAACGGAATTCTGGAGCAGAGAGTTCCTGCGTATGGCGGACTCGTCTCGATCACTTGTCCGGACAGACGTCCTCAGATGGCCACGGTGGCGAGAGGGGTATTCCCTATGCCTCAGCTCGATGAGGACAGCACAGGAGAGGTCGTCCCGCTCGATGTGCCGGATGAAGTCCCTGGCCGGGTCCAGACATTGGAGGTCATCCGTGAGGAGCCGGAAGGTGTACCTCTTGAAATTGCCTCTGTCATTGTTGCTGGCGGTGCTGGTGCAGGAGATCTCGACGGGTGGTGCAAGATAGCCGATCTAGCAAAGGTGCTCAACGCCGCACTGGGCTCCACACGGCCAGCCGTTGATGAAGGCTGGATCGGGCTGGAGACCATGATCGGGCAGAGCGGCAAGGTGGTGAGCCCGGAACTGTACATCGGGGTCGGTCTGTCGGGCGAGATGCAGCACATGGTAGGCATCACCGGTGCCAAGGTCATGGTAGCGATAAACAGCGACGCGAAATCACCAGTGTTTGAGCAGGTCGACTATGGCGTCGTCGATGATTGCAGGAAGTTTGTTCCGGTGCTTGTTGAGAAGATCAAGGAGCATCGGGAGAGGGCGCTCTCTCGCTCATCGCGAAGCCACGGACCAACCAGTATCTGAGAGGGGACCAAGCCTACCAGCATTGAATGAAGTCGAACAGGCATTGAGTACCTATGTGCGGCCTCTCACTTTCCCTCTGGCGATCAAGATGCTGAGGTCGGAGAACGAGATCCCTGACAGGACCTGTCGGCCATAGTCGAAGGACCGAGGAATGGCAGGCATAGGCAAACTCAAGAGGAAATGGGAGCAGACTACCCTGCGGAAAGCCCTTGCCCGCTCCCCCGAACGCCGTCAGAGTTACGGGACCACCTCCGGCATCCCGGTGGAGCGGGTCTACACTCCCGATGCCGTTAGAGCAGACTACATCCGCGACCTGAGTTTCCCCGGCCAGTATCCATTCACCCGGGGCGTGCAACCGACGATGTACCGTGGCCGGCCGTGGACCATGCGGCAATACGCCGGGTATGCCACGGCCGAGGAATCCAATCAGCGCTACAAGTACTTGCTCGAGCAGGGTCAGACTGGGATCTCGGTGGCCTTCGACCTACCCACCCAGTTGGGGTATGACTCCGACCACGAACTGGCCGTGGGCGAGGTGGGCAGGGCGGGCGTGGTCATATCGTCGCTAGAGGACATGGAGACTCTGTTCGACGGCATTCCCCTGGACGAGATCTCCACCTCTATGACCATCAACGCACCGGCGGCGATCCTGCTGGCGATGTACATCGCCGTTGCCAAGAGGCAGGGTGTGGAGCTATGCAGGCTCAAGGGGACCATCCAGAACGATATCTTGAAGGAATACGTGGCTCGTGGTACCTACATCTACCCGCCAGGGCCCTCCATGCGCTTGATCACCGATACCTTCCGCTATTGCAGGGACAACCTGCCTCTCTGGAACACGATCAGCATCTCCGGCTACCACATCCGGGAGGCTGGCTCCACAGCGGTCCAGGAGGTGGCCTTCACGCTGGCCCACGCCATCGCCTACGTGCAGGCCGCCACAGATGTGGGATTGGATGTAGACGATCTCGCCCCTCGCGTCTCCTTCTTCTTCGGTGCGCACAACGACCTCTTCGAGGAAGCAGCCAAGTTCAGAGCAGCGCGCCGGATGTGGGCACGCACCATGAAGGAACGCTTTGGGGCACAGGACCCTCGCTCATGGATGATGCGGTTCCACACCCAGACGGCGGGCTGTACGCTGACGGCTCAGCAGCCGGAGAGCAATGTGGTGCGGGTGACGTTGCAGGCGCTGGCTGCTGTGCTAGGCGGCACCCAATCCTTGCACACCAATTCCCGCGACGAAGCCCTTTCGCTCCCTACCGAGGACTCGGTGCGCATCGCCCTGCGGACCCAGCAGATCATCGCCCACGAGAGTGGTGTGGCTGACACAGTCGATCCTCTGGCCGGGAGCTATTTCGTCGAGTACCTGACGGACGAAATCGAAACGCGAGCCCAAGAATACATCGATAAGATCGACGGCATGGGCGGAGCCCTGGCCGCCATAGAGAGCGGCTACATCCAGAGAGAGATCCAGGAGAGTGCCTATGGTTGGCAGCGGGCTGTGGATCACAAAGAGCAAATCGTGGTGGGGGTCAACGAGTTCACCGTCTCAGAGACGGCCCCGCTACGGCTGCTGAAAGTCGACCCAGCCGTGCGGGAGCGGCAGACGGCTCGGCTTCTTGCCCTCAGACAGCGGCGCGACAACCGGAGGGTGGAGAGCCTTCTTCAAGAACTGGAGCAGGCTGCCCTTGCCCAATCTCAGGACAGCGGAACCGGAACTTGCACCGAGTCGGGTCGAAGGGACCAGAACCTCTTGCCCGTGATCCTGGAATGTGTGGAATCTTACGCGACACTGGGAGAGATCTGTGGGATGCTGCGCAGTGTCTTTGGTGAATACAAGCCCACTGTGGCCCTCTGAGCGCCAGCCTGGACTGCGACAGAGGTACTAATTCGTATCGAGGAGGAGGACTTGATCAAGAGGATTGGCCACATCGGCATCATTGTCAGGGACATCGAGAAAGCATTGACCGTCTACCAGGGGGCCCTGGGCCTCCACCTGGCCAAGATCCAGGAGAGGCCCGATTTGGCGGCGACGATCGCCTTCCTACCTACCGGGGATAGCGAAATAGAGTTGGTGCAGCCCGTCACCAGTGACAGCGACGTGGCCAAGTTCTTGGAGGAACGGGGAGAGGGCATCCACCACATCTGCCTGGAGGTTGACGACATAGAGAGAGCATTGTCCGATCTCCGGGAAAGAGGCCTGCAGGTGATTGACGAGATACCGCGCGTCGGGCCCGAGGGGGAGAGGTTCGCTTTCATTCATCCCAAGAGCGCCCACGGCGTGTTGCTGGAACTGTACGAGTTGCCCACTTGTCAGTCAGAGCTGGATGATCACAGCCCCTAGAACATAATGGAAGTCCTGCAAAGGAGGCTGCTGACTTCAGCGCCCCCCGCTGGACCGTCGCCTACCTCTCAGCTCTCTATTGCCCACGCGATGCACGCTCCGCGGCCAGCACCTTCTTGGCCACCTCGCCGATGTCCCCAAAGTGATCCACCATGTTCGCCCCCGCTTCCCGCAGAGCGGCAGCCTTACCCTGGGCCGTGCCCAGACCTCTGGAGACCATGGCACCAGCGTGGCCGAAACGCACGCCTGGCCTGGCATAGCGACCGGAGACGTAGCCCACAAGAGGCTTGGTGAAGCCTCCTTGTTTGATGAACTCGGACGCATCCTCCTCTACGCTGGTGCCAACTTCGCCAAAGAAGGCTACCATCTCGGTTTCGCTATCCTCTTCAAAGAGAGTCAGAACGTCGATCAGAGTCGTTCCCACAAAGGCATCGCCTCCTATGCCTATGGCCGTCGTCTGTCCCAAGCCGACTCTGTTCAGGTAGTAGCAAAGAGTCGTTGTATTGCCGCCGCTTCTCGACACGACTCCGACAGGACCTGGCTTGAAAAACTCCCTTGCGAGATCTGCCCTGGCCCCGATCATACCCACCAGCGACTTGCCAGGGCTCACCAATCCTATGGTGTTCGGACCAATCACTCGTGTGTCTCCACCGCGAGCATGGGAGATCACCTCTAGCATATCCTGCTGAGGCACTCTCTCGGGGTGAAGAGTGATGAGTCCCAGGCCAGCGTCTATGGCCTCGAAGGCAGCTACCTTGGCGGCGCGAGCGGGCACAAAGATCGCGCTAACCGTGACCCCTGGGTGATTCTCCACGGCCTCCTTCACCGTGTTGTACACAGGCACGCCCTCAACGGTCATGCCTCCCCGGCCGGGCGTTACCCCAGCTACCACGGAGGTCCCGTATTCTTTCATCAACCGAACGCGGACCTGTGCTTCTCTGCCGGTTATCCCTTGCACCATGACTGCGGTGCTCTCGTCAATCAAGATCGCCATCACTGCCCCCTCAGGTACGTGGGTTTCTCGGACAGGTCCCTCAGGTACTCGTCCAGCTCCGGAAGCGGCAAGGTGATGACGATAGCATGGTTGCCGCGCAGTTCGCATTCCAGCTCACAACCCAGGTCCTCTGTGCAGGCACCTCGCTTGACCTCTTCTGGGGTGTATTTGAGGGCCGGCACCCCGTCCTTCAGTTCCAGGATCTGTCCCATCCCTTGAGTATTGCAGTGCTTGACGCAGGCCTTGGTCTCACATGTCTCGCACTTCTCCAAGTCTATCCTGATGGTCCCTCCGGATCTGATCTCAAACTCCAGAACCTCCATCACAGGCCTCCGGTCTCTCTCTTCCAGTCCCTGTACAGAGAGTCGAATATCTCGGCAAGTTCTCTCTCCATGGTGTCCCTGCCCAGGACCTTGATCCAGCGCCCCTCACTGATGCCATGTTCTCTGAACAGGTCCACGGCTACGTCATCCCATCCTCCGCGGAACAGCACAATGCACGGGATGTTGGGTTGACCGGCCGTTCCAGGGTACAGCTCCTTGAAGGCCTTGATCACGCCTCTGGCCGCGTTGTCCAGTTGCTGGCTGGATACGCAGGACACGAACAGATAGCCCTCGATCTGGGGTTGAGCCAAGATGACCTTGGTTATCCTGTAGAATTTGGAGCCGACAGGGTTGCCGGAGGTATCGCAGAAGTTGATGGGATAATAGCCCAAGGGCACCAGTTCATCCATGATCGTCAGGCCCGTCCCAGCCCCTATTGCATCCAGGCCGACGGGCACCATACCGGAGCCTCTCGCATAGGAGGCGTCGAGATCCGTTTGCACGAAATGCACCGTACCTCGATGGTCATGCTCATCGATGGTGGCTGCCGCGATCTCCAACAAGGTGGCTGCCCGGTCCCCAGCTTCCTCAGCGAAATCTATGTCCAAGGTGGTCTGCCTGGATGCCGCATCGTCGTCGATGTCCACCCTGGCATCGAGGGCTATGGCACCTTGCTCCACCAAAGCCAGCGGATTGATCTCGGCCAGCTTGCAGTCGTACTCTCGGTACACCTGGTAGAGTCTGGTGAAGACATTCGCCAAGACCAGCATCTGCCTGCTATCCAGGTCCCCAACCTGCCTCAGCAGGTCCATGGCGTCGTAGTGGTGGAGGCCCTCTGAGATGTCTATTGGCGCAGTGACTATGGACGCCGGTTCTGACTCAGCCGTCTGCTCAATGTCCACGCCACCTCTTGACGAGAATATCCCGACGGGCTGTCGAGTCGACGGGTCAGCTGTCACCGCCATGTACCATTCCCTCTGAACCTCCTCTTTCTCCTCGACCAGTAGCCTATCGACGGCCGAACCCTGTATCTCCTTGCCCAGCAGTTCCTTGATCCCCTTTAACAGGGAATCCTCATCGTCGGCGAAAAGTATGCCCCCGGCCTTGCCTCTTCGTCCGCTGAGAACCTGGGCCTTGATGGCGACAGGAAAACCCAATTCGTCGGCAACAGTCCTGGCCTCGGCTACGCTCCCCACCAATCTGCCTTCAGGTATCGGGATGCCTTTCTGCTTGAACAACGCTTTGCCCTGGTGTTCCAGTAATCTGGCCATGAACCGACCTCCTTGCCCTTTCTGAGGCGGCGCGCTCGCTGATCGGGAAACGAGCCAGGATTGCCAGCGAGCCGTTCATGCCGCCGCGGGATTGGCAGCTGCATCGAACTGTGCTATTCAGCCCCGGCGCGGGGCCAACTCTGGCCGGACGTGAAGAATGTGCAACTCGGTGGTCAGGAGTCGCATTCAAGTCAACCTCGTGACTGGGGCCCTCAGCTATTGTACCTCGGCGGGGGCATTCCAGCAAACCGGTAGGCGCAGACCCGGCGATCCGGGGCTTGGTCTGGAGAAGACGTGGTCCTAGGGCGCTCAGCTGCCTTTGAGCGGCCGGCAGGTGCCGTGCGAGCAATCTGGGTGCCAGTTGGCGCAGATCGTTTACGTCGGACGGTGCGAAGTGCTGGAAATCATTGGACTTGGAGTCTCTGCTGAAGCGCAGGTTGTAGTGCCAGAGCTTCTGTCACGGTGTGAGAGACTCTCGAGAGAGGAGGGGTGAGATCGAGGGTCTATTCTGAAGCGCCCCCGTCCCCCATCTCCCACGCCAGGTACCGGCGCAGGTCACTCTTCAGGGTCTTGGTACTGGTGAACCGTACAGCCGCCATTCCCAGAGCGAGAGCAGCGTCTATGTTGCGGGGGTAGTCGTCTACGAACAGAGCTTCCGCAGGTTGTACCTCGAGTCGCTCGAGGATGAGTTGGTATATTCTGGGATCCGGCTTGACCATTCCCACCTTGCCTGAGTAGACGATGGCATCGAATAGATGAGCGATTCCCCAGTCGTTCTCCAGCCAGGTGTCCAGCTTGTCCGGAGCGTTGCTCAGCAGACCGATCTTGAAGCGGGGGCGTAGTTCTTCGATCAGCTGCACCAACTCCTGGTCAACACGGTCGGCCGAGAAGTACTCTCGACGGAAGTCAGCTGTCTCTTGGGGAGAGGCGAAGCCCAGCGTTGCACCCACGTGCTTCCAGTACTCCTCGTAGGAGAGATCGCCCAGCTGCGCCAACTCCCAGTCCTCGCTTGCCCAGATGGTGCGGCCCACATGGCCAGGCTCGAACCCATGCCGCCGCTCCAGTTGGTGCCTCACCTCGGGAAACTCTGTACGGACCAGCACTCCCCCCAGGTCGAAGATCACTGCCTTGATTCCTGTGTCGTCAGATGGATCCCGCCGATGACTATCCATCAAGACCCTCTATCACTTCTACGAGATGGGGCAGGCTCTCGGCTATGGCATCGGGTACGACGTGATCACCGCCTGCATCGTAGTCGGGGTACAGGTCCCAGGCGGCCAGAATGCCCTTCAGCCCTGAATTGTGAGCACCAAGGACGTCGAACCGGAGTGTATCGCCGATCATCACCACTTGTGAGGCTGGAAAGTCCCACTGACCCAATACCATCTGGAACACGGCTGGGTTCGGCTTACGGATACCCACACCTGCGGAAGTGAGGCTGATGTCTAGCCATCTCCTGAAGCCAGACCTGTCTACGAGACCCTGGATGAGCGTATCATCTGTGGCGTTGGAGATGAGGGCGAGTCTGTAGCCGCGTTCCGAGAGCTGTCGCAGGGTGGCCTCGGCCTGCGGATAGGGCTTCCATTGGGTTTCTTCGAAGGCGAAGAATGCCCGCAGCGCTTGCTCCACCATATCTTGACCAACGTCCTCGTGGCCAGACTGGGCCAGAAAGGTCCTGAGGGAGTGCTCGGCAGTGTATTCTACCTGTTCCTCGACTCCCCTGGTGTATAGCGATCGGCGCAGGGCCAGATAGCCTTCCCCGAATTGGGAAGGTTCGATCGCCAACCCTCGCTCTGCCAGGAATTCCACCAGATCTCGGGCCCCACGGCGTCTCACCACGTCCCATTCACTGTCCAAGTACATCAGTGTGTTCCCCAGATCGAAGATCACACCGCTAATGCCACTCATTCTCCCTCGTTGCCCTCCCAGTCCTCGATGTGCTCCGTCATCCTGCTCCTCTCGACCGTCCGCTGCTCTTTCAGCGACAGGTTGCGGATGGTGACTTTGCCTGCTGCCGCCTCATCGGGTCCCACAATGATCACATAGGGTATGCCCTTCTTCAGGGCGTATCGTATCTGATCTCCCAGGGGGTCGTTCTCGAAATACAGTTCGGTGTTGAGTCCTGAGTCACGCAGGTCATTGCTCACCTGTAGCGAGGCGCTGACCTGAGCCTCGTCGAAGATCGTGACGAGGACCTGCGTGTTGGTCGCCCCCACCGTGGCGGGGAACATGTCTAGTTCCTCCATCACGTCGATGATGCGCTCGATGCCGAAGCTGATCCCGGTGGCCGGGAAGCTCCTGTCGCTGAACGTGCCAATGAGCTCATCGTACCGTCCGCCGCCACAGATACTGCCCACTCGCGGCTCCTCCACCACCGCCTCGAAGATGGGTCCAGTGTAGTAGTCCAGGCCCCTGACCATTGAGAAATCGACCTGATACCGCTCGGCCGGCACACCCATGCTGCTCAGATAGGTCAGCAATGCCTGCAACTCTCTTATCCCCTCCATCGCCATGGGATACTGACCCAGGCGCTCTTCCAGGTCCCTCAGGATCGAACGGCTGTCTCCTGTCACCTGTAGCAGCTTCAGGAGTCTCACGACTGCATCTTCAGGTATCTGGTTGGCGCGCAGTTCTTCCTCCACTCCCTCCAGGCCGATCTTTTCCAGCTTGTCAATGGCCCGGTACAACCCACCCAGCAGCTCGTCCGGCACGCCGGCGAACTGCCCGATCCCCGTGAGGAGCTTGCGGTTGTTGATGTTGATTGCGAACTTCTGGAAACCGAGACGGTTCAGGATGTCGTAGGTGATCTTGATCAGTTCCGCGTCAGCGAGCATGCTGGACGTACCCACGGTGTCCACATCACACTGGGAGAACTCGCGATAGCGACCCTTTCCTGGTCGCTCGCCCCGCCACACGGGAGATATCTGGTAGCGCTTGAAAGGCTTCTGGAGGTCGGGATACATGGCCACGACCCGTGATAGAGGGACCGACAGATCGTAGCGCAAGGCCAGCTTCTCTTTGCCACCCTTTCGGGAGACGTCGTACATCATCCGCTCGGCGTCAGGACCGTACTTCCCGGTCAGGGTGGCACGCAACTCCACAGAAGGTGTGGAGAGGGGCTCGTAGCCAAAGCGCTCGAAGGTCTCTTGGATAACGTCGATCACATACTGCCGATGGATCATCTGCTGGGGCAGAAAATCCCTCATGCCTCTGGGGAGTCTGGGCTTCACTGTCGCTGCCACTCTGCACCACCCTTTCTTGTTGTGGCTCGCCCCTCTTCCAGGCGGCCCGAGGATGATTGCTAGATGGGTTTGATCACCATCTCCGCCGGACCGATGAGAGGTCCACCCAGGACTGTCTCCACGGCGCTCACGATCTCACCGCTGTGAACCATGGTGGCCATGCGCTGAAGGTCGGGGTATAGAGGGCGATCCTGCCTGAGGTGGTCGATCTCTCGCCGGATGGCCTGATATGCGGCTTCGGTCCCTCTTCCTGGGCGGTCCTTGCTGACCTCATGGCCCTTCTTCAGTTCGTATTCTACCACTTTCTTGCGTCCCTGAGGGTCTTCATCCTCCTGCCACGATACCTTACTGTACTCCAATCCCCTGCGCCTGAAATCGAGAGCCTGAGCCGCGCACAGCATCTCGATGCCGATTATCTGCTCCACGTTGGTGACTATTTCTCTGGCGTGCCTTGCGGCGTTGGCACTCATGCTCACGTGATCTTCCTGGTTGGCGGAGGTGGGGATAGAATCCACACTGTCGGGATGGGCAAGGGTCTTGTTGTCTGACACCAGCGCCGCGGCGGTGTATTGGGTCATCATCAGACCGCTGTTGAGCCCACTGTCTTCCACTAACATGGCAGGCAGTCCACCACTGAGAGAGATATCCAGCATACGGAAGCACCGACGCTCGGAGATGTTTCCCAGATCGGCCACCGCGATTCCCAGCATGTCCATGGCCAGGGCCAGGGGTTCGCCGTGAAAATTGCCACAGGATATGGCCTTGTTCTGCCTGGTCTCAGGAAGGTCGAGGAAGATGAGGGGATTATCCGTGGCCGCGTTGATCTCGGCGCCGACCACCATCCGCACATAGGCCAGAGTGTCTCGCACGGCGCCGATGACCTGCGGTGCACAACGAAGCGAATAGGCGTCTTGTACCCTGTTGGTCGAATCCAGCAATTCACTTCCCTCGACCAGGCGGAGAACGTTGGCGGCGCAGCTTCTCTGCCCCTCGTGCCCGCGCACCAAGTGTACCTTCGCATGGAAAGCGTCTGAGACCCCTCGCATTGCCTCCAGGCTCATGGCCAGCGCAATCTCCGCGTTCTTGACCAGCAACTCCGCATCGTGCAAGATGAGTGCAGCCAGCGCTGCACTCACGGTGGCGCCGTTGGTCAGAGCCAGGCCATCCTTAGCCTTGAGGTCCAGCTGCTCGATCCCTGCCTGGCGCATCGCCTCCTCTACCGTCATCCGCCGGCCCCGGTAGAACGCTTCGCCGCCCTCAGTGTCCCTGCTGAGCGCCAGGGCCAGATGAGCCAGCGGTGCAAGGTCGCCGCTGGCGCCCAGGGAACCCTTCTCCGGCATCACCGGGTGCACGCCCTTGTTGAGCATAGCCAAGAGAGTCTCCAGTACTTCCAGGCGGATGCCCGAGTACCCCTTCCCCAGTGTGTTGGCCCGGATGAGCATCGTCGCCCTCACCACATCCTCGTCCAGAGGTTCACCCACCCCAACTGAGTGGCTCATAATCATGTTGCGCGCAAGGGTCTCTGCGTCTTCTGGAGGAATACTGATCTCTGCCAGAGAGCCGTAGCCCGTGGTCAAGCCGTATACCGTGAGCTTCCCCTCGTCTATAACCGTGTCTACCCATGCCCGGCAATCGTGCACCCTGTCTATAGCTCCAGCAGACAGCTCGGCCTCCTTGCGGTCGCGGGCGACGCGTACCACGTCCTCGATGGAGAGACTCTCACCGTCAATGAGCAGCATGTTGGAATGATGAGGTTCGTCCCTTGACCGGTCCATCATTGTGCCTCCTGTCCCATGACCCAAGGTGTGTCGACGGAGTCTGCATCGCAGGCATCAGAGCGAAAAAGAGGAGCCCAGGTCGACTGCCCATGGCTCCTCCATCACAAAGAGGGTGGACGACGGGGATCGAACCCGCAACCTCAGGATCCACAGTCCAGTGCTCTACCTATTGAGCTACGTCCACCACGCTATTCCCGATTCTGGCGCAAGTATAGCACACCGTAGCGCCGTTTGCAAAACACGGACTCAGGGCTGCTGGGCGACAACGAACTCACAGACTGGGTCCCCCATCCCCTGGCGCTGGGGGTATTGAACGGTGATCTTTGCTGTGGGGAGCAGGACTTGGAACCAGGTGTCCCAGAGCTTTTCACAGGCAACGCAGGCCTGGTCTCGCCGGGGTAGGTTGGCTCTCTTGGCGCCCTCGAAAGCGGCGCAGCGGCGTACCAGGATGCGGGCGTCGCCGTCCTCGACATAGTAGTCGGCTCTGACCGTCCGGCCCAACAGCAGGTCAGCGTGAGTGGCGACCATTCTCACTGCGTCCGTCAGGTCATCCGCCTCCCTCTTGCCCGCGGCCTTGAGCATGGTGCGCATCTCTATGCGGCCGAAAGCTGCGCGGACGGTGGCGTTGAGTTCAATAGCCGCCTCCAGATCGAACTTCTCCACACTGGCCAGAAACCACTGGCCATCCCAGAACATTGCCAGCTTGCGCAACATCTTGACTTTGTCACTATCGGGAATGGGGTACAGTTCCAAGGGGATGCCTCGCTTTCACTGTGATACCATCCGGCCGGCCTTGACCACGGCCTGCACCAGATTGGCTCCGAAGCGGTACGCCAGGTGGCGGTAGTCGGGGCTGTCTAGGATTAGCAGGTCGGCCTTCTTCCCGACCTCCAGGCTCCCCACCTCGTGCCCGAGGCCGAGGGCGTGGGCTGCGTTGATGGTGGAAGCCACGAGAGCCTCCGATGGAGTCATGCCCATTTGCCGGCAGGCAAGGGCCATGATGAAGGGCATGGACTCGCAGTAGCAAGTGCCAGGGTTTAGATCCGTGGCCAGTGCCACCGCCACTCCCATGTCAATCATCTTCCTCGCTGGCGAATAGTGATCCTCTGCCAACCCGAAGGGTGTGCCGGGCAAGAGCACGCCAATGGTGTCGGAGTTTCCCAGTAGTTCGATCTCCTCGTCCGGAGTGCAGGCCAGGTGATCGGCCGACGTGGCTCCAAGCTCCACGGCGAGGGCCGTCCCGCCCAACGCCTTGAACTCGTCGGAGTGGATCTTGAGCCTCATACCCAGCTCCTTGGCCTTGGCCAGTATGCGCCGGCTTTGCTCCACAGAGAAGGCACCCTCTTCACAAAATACGTCGCAAAAGAGGGTTGGATCATGGTCAAGGTAGCCTTTTGCCGCGAGCACGGGCATCATCTCCTCGACCACGAGGCTGACGTAGTCGTCCACGCGACCCTTGTACTCCGCGGGAATGGCGTGAGCCCCGAGGAAGGTGGGGACCAGGTCTACGGGATGGTCTTCGTCCAGCAGGCGAATGGCCTCCAGCATCTTCAACTCATTCTCGGTGTCCAGGCCATATCCGGTCTTTGCCTCGACCGTGGTGCTGCCGTGGGCCAGCATCCTGTCCAAACGCTGTCGGCTCTGGGCGACGATCTCGTCGAGACCGGCTGCTCTGGTGGCCCGGACCGTGTTCATGATCCCTCCCCCAGCGGCCAGGATATCCATGTAGGAGGCCCCCTGGAGGCGCATCTCGAACTCAGAGGCGCGGTCACCGGCAAACACGACGTGGGTGTGAGGATCCACAAAACCCGGCATGACTACTTTGCCCGAGGCGTCGATGATGTTGGCGTCTTCTCCTGCCTCAGCGAGGACTTCCCTGGTGTCTCCCACGAGGACGATGCGGTCGCCCTGGATCGCAACGGCTCCGTCTTCGATGATATCCAAGCGCCGCAGTTCCTGGCCCCGTCTGGGTCCGTCCGGCGAGGCCAGGGCGAGCAGTTGGTTGGCGCTGTGGACTACGAGCTTGGGTATCATGGTAGATCCAGGCTCCATCTCGACCCTACCCTATCATGGGGATCTTGATCCCGTGGCGCTTGGCAGCGTCAATGGCCTCCTCGTAGCCCGCATCCGCGTGGCGCATGATGGCGGAGCCAGGGTCGGTGGTCAGGACGCGCTCCAGGCGGCGAGCGGCCTCTGGCGTGCCATCAGCTACGGTGACCTGTCCCGCGTGGATCGAGTAGCCGATGCCCACACCGCCGCCGTGGTGGATGGAGATCCAGGTCGCGCCGCCAACAGCGTTGAGGAGGGCATTGAGCAGCGGCCAGTCAGCGATGGCGTCGCTTCCATCCTTCATACCCTCTGTCTCGCGATAGGGAGAGGCCACCGAGCCGCCATCCAGGTGGTCCCTGCCGATAACGATGGGAGCGGAGATCTCGCCGCTCCCCACCATATCGTTGATCATCAGCCCGAACTTGGCCCGCTCGCCGTATCCCAGCCAGCAGATACGGGATGGCAGCCCCTGGAACTTGACCTTCTCCTGAGCCATTCTGATCCAGCGCACAAGGTGCTCATCGTAGGAGAACTCCCGCATCACCACTTCGTCGGTCTTGTAGATGTCCTCGGGCTCTCCCGAAAGCGCCACCCAACGGAAGGGGCCTTTGCCCTCACAGAAGAGGGGGCGTATGTAGGCAGGTACGAAGCCGGGGAAGTCGAAGGCGTTCTTCACACCTGCCTCGTAGGCGCGCTGACGGATGTTGTTTCCGTAGTCGAAGACCACGGCGCCCTGCTTCTGGAAGTCGAGCATAGCCTGGACGTGGCGCCCCATGGACTCGATGGACCGGCGGGCGTATTCATCTGGATCCTTCTCCCACAACTGTTGCGCCTCATCCACTGACAGACCCTGGGGAATGTAGCTGCGCGGATCGTGAGCTGGCGTCTGATCGGTGACCATGTCGGGCACGACGCCTCGGATCACCAGCTCGGGATAGACGTCGGCAGCGTTGGCGATGAGCCCGATGGATTTCGGCTCCTCCTTGGAGAGCGCCTCCTCCACCAGCGTCATCGCCTCCTCCAGGTCGTCCACCACCAGGTCGATGTAGGCGGTCTCGAGGCGCCTTTGAGCACGGGCCGGATCTACCTCTACGATCAAGCCTACGCCCTCGTTCACGGTGATGGCCAGGGGCTGGGCGCCCCCCATGCCACCTAGTCCGGCGGTGAGCACGAACTTGCCCTTGAGGCTGGCCCCGAAATGCTTCTGAGCTGCCTCCCCCAGCGTCTCATACGTACCCTGGAGGATTCCTTGTGTGCCGATGTATATCCAGCTGCCAGCCGTCATCTGGCCGTACATGATGAGGCCCTTGGCATCCATCTCGTCGAAATACTGCTGGGTTGCCCAGGCAGGGACGATGTTGGAGTTGGCCAGGAGAACGCGAGGTGCATCTGTGTGAGTCCTGAAGACGCCCACCGGCTTGCCCGATTGCACCAACAGCGTCTCGTCATTCTCCAGTTCCTTGAGCGTGGCCACGATGGCATCGAAGGCCTCCCAATTCCTGGCAGCCTTGCCCCGACCGCCGTAGACGATGAGCTCGTCGGGCTTCTCAGCCACTTCAGGGTCCAGGTTGTTCATCAGCATGCGCATGGCAGCTTCCTGTCCCCAGCCTTTGCAGGTCAGGTTGGTTCCGCGCGGGGCCCTGATCTGTCTGCTCATGACGGCACCTCCATTGCCTTAGCTTTCAGGCTCATTGTAGCGCAGGTACGCTTGCGCTGCCATGATCTTGTTTGCTCGGACCTTGGCAAACA
Organism: Chloroflexota bacterium; assembly: GCA_030603665.1. GTDB lineage: Bacteria > Chloroflexota > Anaerolineae > UBA7937 > B3-Chlor > JAUVXJ01. The sequence continues at coordinate 39,180 of JAUVXJ010000004.1, forward strand.
CGTACAATACGGCCCGGAGGGAAGTCTACTCTTGCGCCTCTGGTATAGCTTCGTCAAGTTCGCCTTTCACCACTTCTACAACGAGTTTTCCTGGACGTACGATCTGGTTAGCCGTGTCGTCTCAAGGGGGAAGTGGCAGGACTGGCAACGAGCGGCCTTGCCAGAGCTGACAGGCGAGCATGTGCTGGAGATCGCCTTTGGCACGGGCAATCTCCTGCGGGACATGGTGATGGAGGGCTACCAATGCGTAGGTGTGGAGTTATCTCCATACATGGTAGGCATCACAGCGCGCAAGTTCCGCCGCAGGGGTGGAAAGGCTCCCATCTGTCGGGCGCGAGTTCAGGATCTGCCTTTCGCCGACGCAGCATTCGATTCGCTGGTGGCCACGTTCCCCGACTACTTCATTCTGGATCCCGTGGCCCAGGAGGAGATGGCTAGGGTGCTGATGCCCGGAGGACGCCTGGTAGTGGTGGAGGGAGGGCGCATCCTCAAAGAGGATATCTGGAGTCGTGTTTTGAACTGGGCCTTTCGGATCACTGTTTCGCCGCGGACCTGGAAGGAGAACCGGAAGCTGTTCACACACCCGCTGTTCTCTGTGGAGCGGCGAGAAGTGCAGAGTGAGTGGAGTTCAGTAGGTGTGGTAGTGGCTGTGAAGAGGGCTGGCGACCCCGGCTAGGTCGGCGTCCGTGACGCGCGGCAGCCGGAGGTGTTGTATGGTGCAGAGAGAAGAAGAGGAGGGCGGGGGTATTATGGACCTGGACGAAGCCATCAGACAACGACGGAGCATCAGGAAGTTCAAGAGCGATGTGCCCATCCCTCGGGAGCACATCGAGGCGATCATTCAGGCTGGCAGCTGGGCACCCAGCAGCACGAACATCCAGCCATGGCGGTTCATCGTCGTGGAGGACAGGGAGACGATCGCCAGCATGGCCCAAGTGGTCTATGACAAGTTTCAAGCTCTCTCCAAGGCGGCTCTCGGTAAAGGGGAGAAGAGGCTTGCCGCCTTCTGCAGGTTCCTGCGCAGCTACACCAGTTTCTTCGCCGACGCACCGCTGCTGATCGTCGCTTGCACCAAGCCATACGAGAACCCCGTGCTCAAGATGCCCATGAGCACCGTCATCGAGAAGACCAAGGCGCTAGGGGATGTCGGCACGGATTTGACGCCTATTGTCATGGACACAGTGCAGAAGAGCGTGGCTATGGCGCTGCAGAACATGCTGCTCAAGGCGCACTCCCTGGGGTACGGTACCTGTGCGATGGACGGCCCCCTCGCCGTGGGAGAGACCATGCGGGAGATGCTGGGCATCGAGGATGACCTCGAGCTGGTGATGTTCATCCCCATGGGAGTGCCTGAGTCCACCGATGTGGAAGCACCGGAGAGAATGCCGGTGGGAGATGTGATCCGGTACCATTCAGCGTAGGCTTCCCCGCAGACGCACATCACGCGTCGCCCACCGGACGGGTCTAGTCGCCACGAGCGGGTAGCCCCGGCATGGTGGGTAGCACTGCAAAGCCCAAGAACATGGCGCGTCGGTGCATGATTCTCACGTGACCATACTCCATCCTATGAGGTTTCGGACGGAAGGAGGCATCTGCTATGACACTTGATGGGGACGCCGTCGCTCTTGATACACCGGTCTTGTGGGTAGACCTGGATCTGATGGAGCGGAACATTGCGAACTTGTCTGCATTCTTCAGACAAGCTGGCGTGTCCTGGCGTCCGCACATAAAGGGAATCAAGGTACCGGAGATCGCTCTGCAGCTCGTCGATGCTGGTGCAATAGGCGTGACCTGTGCCAAGCTGAGCGAGGCGGAAGTGATGGCGGCAGCAGGCATCCGGGACATCCTGATCGCGAACCAAGTAGTGGGACCAATCAAGGTGGCCAGGCTGGCGCACTTTCGCCGCCACGCGGAAGTGATAGCTGCAATGGATAGCATGGAGAACGCTCAAGAGATTTCGCAGGCAGCGTCGAGTGCGGCGGTGCGCATCCGCATAGTCGTTGAAGTGGACTCTGGCATGCATCGCTCCGGCGTCAAGCCTGGCCAGCCGGCGGTGGACTTGGCGCTCGGGATCGCAGAGCTGCCAGGTCTTGAGGTTGCGGGAGTGATGACGTGGGAAGGCCACGTCAGACGCATAGAGAATCCAGATGAGAAGAAGGCCAAGTGTCTGGAAGCTGTAGGATCTCTGGTGGAGAGCGCGGAGATGATCCGCACGGCGGGGCTCGAAGCCCCCATCGTCAGCTGTGGGGGGAGTGGCACTCACAAGATCACCGCCTTGATTCCGGGCGTGACCGAGATCCAAGCCGGAGGTGCGATCTTCTCTGACGTTGCGTACAGGAGTTGGGGAGTGGAAACTGACTGCTCATTGTTCGTCCGTGCCACTGTCGTCAGCCGGCCAACCAGAACCCGAGCGGTCGTGGATGCCGGTTACAAAGCAATGAACGGCTGGGAAGCGATGCCCGAACCGAGGGGCGTGCCAGGCGCGCGGCTGACAGTCCTTGACGCAGAGCACGGAACAATGGAGCTTGACAGCGCTGATGTGTCACTCCAAGTGGGCGACAGGATTGACTTCGTTATTGGCTACGGAGACACAACCATTTTCCTGCATGATCATCTCTTGGGAATGCGCAACGGTAGAGTAGAGACCGTGTGGGACATACAGGCTCGAGGGAAGCTAACGTAAGTCGGTCGTGTGCAGACCACGTGGCTTGTCGGGTTATCGTTCGCAACTACGGGCCTGGCGTTGACCGCTCCAGAGAATGGACCCTACGGCACGAAGGCCCTGTCCAGCCCGTGCGAACCCAGCCCGGTGAGTTACCAACCAAGCCTACCGACTGTCTTCCCACCCCGCACGTTGACGACTCGATGGTTCCGGGTCTGCATAGTACCAGTCGGGTCAGTGGACACGAATGCACGCTGAGCTGCCGGCTCCAGCCATAGCGCGATGGAGGGAGAGACTGAACCCTGGGCCGGATAGCGAGGCGTGATTGCAGGAGGTTAGGAGACTGCAGATGCGCACGACATTGGAGGGTACTGGAAGAACGGTGTTGCTCAGCAGTGAAGCCCCCTTTGTTGTCATCGGTGAGCGCGTCAATCCCAGCGGAAAGCGGGGTCTGGCCGAATCTCTGCGCAGGGGTGACATGTCGCTGGTGCGGCAGGAAGCCCTAGCTCAGACGAAAGCTGGTGCGCATGTCATCGATGTAAATGTCACTGCCGAGGGTGTTGATGAAGAGACAATCCTTCCGTTGGCCGTACAGGCAGTTGCGGAGGCGGTAGATGCCCCCATCTGTGTTGACACGGCGGATGTCAGGGCGTTGGCTGAGGCGCTGGTTGTCTGTCCCGGAAAACCCCTGGTGAACTCGGTTACCGGCGAGGCGAGTTCGTTGCATGCGGTTCTTCCCCTTGTGAAGCAACGTGGCTGCGCAGTCATCGGGCTCTGCATGGACGAGGATGGCATCCCAGGAGACGCCAGCAAGCGCTTGGAGATAGCTCAGAAGATAGTCCAGGCTGCACAGGAACTCGGCATCAGTAAAGACAATGTTGTCATCGATCCGCTTGCAACGACGATTGGAGCCGACAGCAAGGCCGGGCTTGGAACTCTTCTGGCGATTCGATCAATCAGCGAGAAGCTGGCAGTGAACACAACTATGGGGGGAAGCAACATCTCGTTTGGGTTGCCAGAGCGTAGCCTGATCAATAGATCGTTTCTTCCCATGGTGATCGCAGCCGGTCTCACTTCTGCCATCGTTGATCCTCTGGATGAGGAGATTCGCAGAGCGATTGCCGCGTGCGACCTACTGTTGGGACATGATGAGTTTGCAGAGGAGTTTCTTCAGCGATTTCGGGGCGGCTGGTAGACAGCATCCCGAGGGTTGGGGTCCAGCCGAGCCTGGATTTCAGCGCCCGCTGTCAGTCCCGTGAGTCTGCCGATGTGGAGGCCCCCGAGAGAATTCCGGTGTCAGAGGTGATCAGGTATCACAAACCCTAGTCGCGCGGGCCTTCAGATGGTGACTGTCTCTCCGAGGCGAGGCACGGAGATCTGACGGACTCCGAGCTGGTTGAGACCGTCCGCCAGGGCTAAGGACTGATCTTCCTCCCCGTGCAGCACATAGACCCTCTTCAGGTTGGCCTTCGCGTGCGCGATCCATGACAGGAGTTCGTCCCTGTCAGCGTGAGCGCTGAAGGCGTCTATCACCTTCACCTGCGCCCGGAGCCGGTATTCGTCACCGAAGATGCGGACTGTTTCCCTTTTCTCCGCTATACGCCTCCCTAGGGTGTGCTCGGCCTGGAAGCTGACGATAAGGACGGTGTTGCGGGGGTCCTGGATGTTGTTCTTCAGGTGGTGCAGGATCCTGCCAGCCTCGCACATCCCGGAGGCGGAGATGATGATCATCGGCCCCTGAAGCTCGTTGAGGCGCTTTGACTCCTCCACCGTCCTCAGGTACTGGAGCCCCCTGAATCCAAAGGGGTCCTGCTCGCGCAGCAAGAACTCGTTGGTCTCCTCGTCGAAACACTCGGGATGGAGGCGGAAGATCTCGGTGGCATCTATGGCCAGAGGGCTATCTGCATAGACCGGCACGGCTGGGATTCGCCCTTCGTTTCTCAAACGATGGAGCGTGTAGATCACTTCCTGAGTTCTCTCGACGGCGAAAGCGGGGATGATCAGTTTCCCGCGCCGCGAATGGGTCTCGATCACAGTCTCAGCCAGTTCCTCCTCGATCTGGCTGATGTCTTCATGAAGACGGTTCCCGTACGTGCTTTCCGTGATCAGGTACTCCATGTCCCGGATCAGAACCGGATCTCGCAGAATGGGGAGGTCTCTACGACCCAGGTCCCCTGTGTAGCCCAAACGGGCTCTCTGGCCGCCATCGTTGATATCCAGGACTGTAATCGCCGAACCGAGGATGTGTCCCGCGTCCCTGAGAATCGCCCGTACGCCTCCGGCCACGGGGAACTGACGGTTGTACTGATGTGCCACAAGATAGTCCAGCGTCTTCTCCGCTTCCTCGATGGTGTACAGCGGCTCCACGGGCGGTAAGCCTTTACGTTTGTGCTTCTTATTGACGTACTCCGAGTCTTTGAGGGCGATGTAAGCGCTGTCCCGGAGCATGATAGACACCAGGTCGGCGGTGGCCAAGGTACAGTGGATATCTCCTTGGAAGCCGCCCTTGACCAGGGTGGGTAGGTTGCCGCAGTGGTCGATGTGGGCATGGGACAGGACTACAGCGTCGATACTCCGGGGATCGAAGGGCAGGTTACGGTTGCGTTCAAAGGCCTCCGCGCGACGGCCCTGGAACAGACCACAATCCAGAAGGATGCGTTTTCCGTTGACGTCGATAAGGTGCTGGGAGCCGGTCACTGCGCGCGCGGCGCCCCAGAATGTGATCTCCATCAGCTTACCCTCGAAGGACAGTGCCTGGCGGGCGGCGGCCTCGGACACGGTCAGTCATATGTGAACCCGACGAGTTCCTGTATGAGGTGCTCTGGTTCTAGGCCATCGTATCCCATGTCTTTGACCAGTTCCTCAGGCCGTAGCTCCTGCCCTCGTCGCCAGAGGGATATCAGGCACTCTCCCGCTTCGCGAGTCGCAAACCACTCGACTCCGAACTGGTCCTCGAGGAAGTGTCTCAGTTGTACCTCGAAGATCCAGGCACGCAAGTATTGGGCGCAATAGAAGGCGTCGTCTGTGTCAGCGAGATAGTTCTCGGGACCTATAGCTACCCCCAACCCATCGCCGAGGATGTTGACGTACTGCTGCTGTGCTTCATCCAGCTCGTTGTGCAACTGTTGTTCGTAGAGCAGCTTGCTTCCGTATCGCCGAAGGAGCCAGAGCTTCCGGAAACGGACGAGCCTGATGTACTCGGCGCTATCTTCGATGCCCAGTATGCGGCGAAGCCACTGTGGGTTGAGCAGCAGATACTGGAAGAGGAAGGCATACCCTTCCGTCACCGAGTTGTCCCCCAGGCGCCTGAAGGAGAACGGCAAGTCCTGATCGACGTGCACGAAGTGCTGGGCGTGGCCTGCTTCATGCAGAAGGCTTGCGTAGTCATCGGGACCGCCGATGGGCTTGGTGACCAGCTTCACTTCCTCCGGGACCCGAATGGGAGCGCAGAAGGCGCGCGGCGTCTTCAAGGGCCTCGGTTCTATGTCCAGTTCCAGGTTACTTTGACGGGCGAGATCGATACCCATGCCACCCAGTGTGCGGGAGAGGGCAGGGATCATGGACTTCTCATGGAAGAGTACATCGAACTTCCTGCCCCGGAACAGGGCCAAAGTGTCGCAGGCGGCGGCATCCTCTATCGGTACGCCCAGACCTTGCAGGTGCTCTGCCAGTAGTTGGAGGAACACATCTCTCGTCGCACGGAGCAGATTCTGCATCTGCTGCGTAAGCTCTTCGAGTCTGAGGCCTCTTAGCTGATCACAAAGTGTTGCGTAGCCTTCGAACCCCAGGCTCTTGGTCTTGTCGTGCAGGCGTCTGAGTCGCTCCACGCGCTCTGCGTTGGCGCTGGCCGTGATCCCACGCTCCAACTCGTCGAGCTGGTGGCGACGGGCCATGTCTGGCTCGTTGGACATCATTGGCCTGAGATTATGGTAGGGTACCTGCTGCCTGTCCCATTCCACGGTTGCGCTTCTGATCGCATTGGTGACCTGCTCGGTCAGCCCTTTCACCAGGTTCTCCAGATATTCGAGCGTCACCCACTCCGTCAGATACTTATGCTGCCTATCATGGGTGTCTTCCAAGAGTCTTCTGACCTGGTGCTCGCTGAACAAGTGGGCATACCGCTCATAGATGGGAGTGATGCTCAGTTGTTCCTTGAGGCCAGACTCCGCCAGGTAGTACTCTCGGTATAGTTCCTGGTGGAACGCTTCTGCTTGCTGCTCGAAATCCTGAATCATCTGATCATGGTGGTGTGGCCCGTATCTAGGAGAGGGGGTGTTGTCGGCCTTGTGGAGAGTTGTGTCGCATCTGGCTTGATCAACCCACCAGTTCCCTGGCGGCTGCGACGATATCCTCCACCTGGGGCACCATGCGGCGCTCCAGGTTGCGATTGTACGGCACTGGGATGTCCAGACCAGCAAGCCGCACGATGGGGGCGTCGAGATAGTTGAAAGCGTCACTCTCGACGATGCGAGCCGCTATCTCTGCTCCCGCACCCCCTGTCTTGCAGGCTTCATGGGCGATGAGCACCCTGCCGGTCTTGATGACCGATTTGAAAATGGTCTCCTCGTCCAGGGGTTTCAGAGTCCGCGGGTCAACGACCTCTGCGTCGATGCCTTGCCCGGCTAGGGTCTCTGCCGCTGCCAACACGCGGGGAACCATGATAGACGTGGCCACGATGGTCAGATCTCTGCCAGTCCGCTTCACATCTGCCGTTCCCAGGGGAATGGTGTATTCCTCCTCAGGTACCGGCCCCTTGGTCTTGTAGAGTAGCTTGTGCTCCACAAAGATGACAGGGTTATCGTCTCGGATCGAGGCGACTAGAAGGCCCTTCGCATCATACGGAGTGCTGGGCATGACCACCTTCAATCCTGGTACGTGAACGAACCAGGCCTCCAAGCTCTGCGAGTGGTGGGCGGCTGCCCCAGTGCCGGATCCGCCAGGCGTACGGAGTACGAGGGGCACCTTCGCCTTTCCGCCAAACATAAAGCGCAACTTAGCCGCCTGGTTGACTAGCTGATCCATGGCGATGGTGGTGAAGTCCATGAACATGATCTCCGCCACAGGGCGCATGCCCATGAGGGCCGCCCCTGTGGCGGCACCCATGATGCCGGCTTCGGAGATAGGCGTATCCCGTACTCTGTCCTCACCAAACTCGTCCACGAGGCCGTAGGAGACTCCGAAGGCGCCACCGTATGTGCCGACGTCCTCTCCAATCAGGAACACCGAATCGTCTCGGATCATCTCTTCGCGCAGCGCTTCGCGCACTGCCTCGGCGTAGGTCATTTCCTTCATCTACGCGTATACTCCTTCGAGTATGGTATCCGGGTCAGGTTCGGCGCTCGACTTGGCGAACTCCACCGCCTCGGCGATGGTGCGACTAGCCTGTTCTTCGAATCCGGCAGCCTCTTGGTCAGTGATCACTCCCTCGGTGAGGAGCCTTTCGCGAAACAGCTTGATCGGATCTCTCCGCTTCCAGGCCTCGATCTCGTCTTTGGTCCGATATCGCTCCTGATCGCTCTTGGAGTGCCCTTTCCAGCGGTACGTAACGCACTCGAGAAGGGTTGGCCCTCCGCCTGACCTTGCCCTGTCCACGGCCTTGGCTGCGGCTTCGTAGACTTCCAGCACGTCATTGCCGTCCACTGTGACGCCGACCATCCCGTAGCCATCTGCTCGCTGGGCTATCCTCTCTATCTTGAACGCTCGGTTGGTGGACATAGACATCCCATACTGGTTGTTCTCGCAAACGTAGACCACGGGCAGTGTCCAGATGGCGGCCATGTTCAGCGCCTCGTGGAACGCGCCCTGGTTGGCTGCGCCGTCTCCAAAGAAGCCCATCACTATCTCGTCAGTCTGTCTCATCTTCAGGCTGAGTCCGACCCCCACGGCCAAAGGGATTCCGCCGCCAACCACTCCATTGGCTCCCAGGTTCCTGCCTTCTATGTCCGCGATGTGCATAGAGCCGCCTCTTCCGCGACAGTAACCGGTTTCCTTGCCCAGAAATTCGGCCATCATCAAGTTGATGTCAGCCCCCTTCGCAATACAGTGCCCATGTCCGCGATGGGTGCTGAGGATGTAGTCTTCGTCTCGGAGGGCGAAAACGCTGCCCACAGCCGAAGCCTCTTGCCCGATGGAGAGGTGCATCGTACCATGTACCAAGCCTCGCGCAAAGAGGTCGTCTACCGTCTCCTCGAAGATGCGGATCTCGTACATCTTGCTGAGCATCCTCACACAGAGCTCCCGTTTCAGTTTCACAGTGCTGTTCCTCCAGGGAGTTATTCTAGTCCGTTGCTCCTTGATAGTCAACGATGGTACCCATAGCCTATTGACATGGACCCTAAGCCCATACGAGAATTCAGGTGTGATTAGGCGGGCTTGACTTTCGCGACGACGACGGCCCGCAGCTCGTTGTAAGCCGGACCACTGGTGCTGGGGCAACTGGCAGGCTCCGCGTTTCCCTCGCCTGGGGTGCCGGACGTCGCCGGGCTGGATTCAGAGACCAGAAACTGGCCAATTCGGGACTGTCATGTGGGGGTGGCTGACTCGACGCGCATCCAGCGGTTTCTTGGAGAAGGGTCGGCTCATTCGTGAACGTGACCTGGTCGGAGACATCGTCTACAGATCGGAGCTGTGGATCGAAGAGGGGGATGTGGTCCAAGAAGTGGGGGTGGAAAGGCCATGAAGTGAGGGTCATTGATCTGGGTCCGTTGCTGAACTGCCTGGAAGGGCGTCTTCTTCAGATTCAAGTTTGGCCTCTCCAGGTCATAGAACTCATCTTCGATGCGGCCGTGGAAGTTCTCGACCACGCGAGTGAAGAGGCTATCCCTCTTGGCAGTGATAGAGCCAATGAACTCAGAGCCGTTGTCGGTTTGGATGGTGATCTGAGAGAGGTCGAGGCCATGGGAGCGGAAGTGATCCAGGCAGGGGGCAATGGCCTTGGCGGAGTTGAAGGTCATGAGTTGAAGGGCATGGCAGATGAGAGTAGTACCGGTGAGCACGTCTTTCATCGTGTATTCGAACTTGGGCAAGATGCGGCGCAACACGAGGGCGTAGATCTGGGGGATATCGTTCAGATACTTGACGTCGACTTGCCTGTGGGCAAGGGGCCGCAGGTGCTTCCGGTAGAGAGCCATGTGGCGTTTCTTCTGATACTTCTTCCTTCTGGGGCGGGTGAGCTTGAGTTCATGAAGTACCCGGTTTGTGGTGGAGGATGACATCTTGATGCCATACCGTTGCTCGAGGAGGAGTTGGATTTCTTCCTGGCCGATTCTGGTTTTGGGTCTCCGGCCATGATTGGTTCTGAGGTTGGCTATGAGTTCCCGGTGATCCTGCGAGGTCTTGTGAGGGCAGTGGTGAGGGCATTGAGGGAGGTCCCAGAGACCTTTCCAGCCGTGGGCCTTGTACCGTTTGACCCACTTGGTCACCGTGGGGCGAGAGGTTCTGAAGACCCTGGCGGTGTAGGAGACGTTCTCCCCATGGTCAAGGAAGAACCTGATCATCGGCCGGCGGATGCCCTGAGGCTTCCTGGAATCTGTGACACGCTCATAGTACGATTCATTGGGAGTCATGGTATCGCCTCCGCACATCCCCAAGGTTGTGGTAGGTGAGGAATTGACCACATACTCAACCCAGAAGATTGCCTCAGGGTGTAAACCATGTTCCCGACGAGTTCTCCGCCAGGTTGACAAGAGAGAGCTAATTTGGCAGAATTCCGGCGCTGGTGTCCTCTTCGAGCAGAGGCCCGCGCAGGTGGTGCTCTCGCGGTGCTAGGCACGAAGCCTGGAATCGTGCCCCTGTTGCTCGGATTCAGTTGCGAGCGCTGCTTGACTCAGGGAAGTGCAGCCTGCGTCGGCGGTGGTACGCGCCAGGTGTCTGTGCCACTGACCCGTGGCGCGGAGCGTATGCTGAAGCACGGCAGTGTTTGGGGTGCGGGCGAGGGGGATTGCTTGGATCAAATCCGACCCAATGAGGGGCGGGCAGATGGGACTTCAAGAGGCTGCAACGGGGCGGTCTTTCAAGCCTGCAACGTACACTCTGTCGTGGCTCTCGTGAGGCTGTTCTCTGGCTCGTCGTGAGACACCATCTGTTGGCGGGTCGGCGGACGGACTTCGCGGTCATCGGTAGATTGTCCTGAGACTCCGGAGTGATTGGTATTCGGCCACACTGATCTGTACAGATCAGAGGACCGTGATCGCTCGTGGAACAGACTCGGAGCCGAGTTCTTGTAGTGGGTAGGCGCCGAGGATGGCGCTGCAACGTCTTGTCGCGTGCCCCATTTTGTCACCTGCGCCGCGCGAGAGGCGCGCTACTTGGACGAGGTACGGAGCACACATGGCAATGGCACATCTTGGTTCTATGGCGCAATCGGCGAAGCGGCGGGTGCTGGCGTACTGGATCCTCGCCGCGTTCGCTGCCGTGGTGATGGTGTTCTTAGTCCACAGCTTCGCCTACTTCGCCTGGGGGGTGGACGACTCCGGCCTCGTCTTTCGATACGCGGTCAACCTCGCGGAAGGGCGTGGGCTCGTGTACAACCCAGGAGAGAGGGTCGAGGGATTCTCAGACTTCGGCTACGTACTGATGATGAGCGTTGCCTACGCGGCGCTAGGGCTTCGAGGTAGGCCAGAAGTCCTGTTTGTCGTTGCCAAGTTCGTGGGCCTGACATGCTCGGTTGCGGCCCTCTGCCTTACCTACACTGTAGCCACCCGCTTTCTGCGCCTGGAAGCCCGATGGGCGCTGTTCGCCTGCTTGATGCTTGCAGCAAGTGGCCCCTTTGCCATCTGGGCCGTTGGGGCGCTCGAGACCAACGTGGTGCTCTGCGCACTCGTCGCCACCGTGTACGCCTACCTCAGGTACCAGGAGCGGCGTATGCGCTCTGCTGAGTGGGGGAGTGTGGTGAGGAGCGCATGCTTGTGCGGTGTTGGCCTATCGTGTCTGACGCTGCTCCGGGCGGACGGGTTCGTATTCGCTGGGATAGTTGGCGCTTATTGGTTGCTCGCCCGTGTTCGGGCGAAGCAAATCGGATGGGCGGACTGGCCTGTGATTCTCTTCCCAATGCTCACCCTCTTTGCCTACGAGGCATGGCGGCTGGGGTATTACGGCTACCCGCTCCCCAATACGTACTACGCCAAGGTTGGGCCGCTATGGTCCCCAGCAGTGTTGGTCGAGGGCTTCCGAGACTACTTAGAGCCCTATCTTGACACGCTGGGCGGGACGGGTTTGGTGTTGGGTCTCGCAGCCCTTAGCGTTTACAGGGAGGGCAAGCAAGCTTCTCGATTCCTGGCGTTCGTGTGTGTCAGCTATGTAGCATTTGTGATGCTCATCGGGGGGGACTGGATGCCAGGGTATCGTCGACTAGTTCCCATCATCCCTCTGTTGCTGCTCTTGGTTGTAAAGGGGGCACGCCATGCGCTGCGAGCTCTGGGTTTGAGCCTACAGAGCACCAGTGGAGGCGTTGCGGTCTGTGTGGGCATCGCTACTGTGCTCGTACTGCAGCAGATCCTGGCGGGCGTTGGGATGCTTGACTGGGAGCGTCAGAGATGGGGTCGCGAAGTCTGGTACGCGCACCCCACTTTCGACGCCAGGGAGCTGGTGCCATACTGGGACGTTGCCACATGGCTTCGCGACCATGCAGATGACTCTGCGTTGCTGGCAACTCACCAGGCGGGTTTCATCCCTCTACTCACCGAGCTTCGCACAATCGACACCTTTGGCCTGACAGATGTAACGTTAGCTCATACGCCCGAAGGCGAGGGCGCGGTTCTTAAGGGAAGGGCTGGGCTGTGGTACCGGCTTCGTCAGGCGCCGGCGGTCGCTCCAGGGGAGAGGTACATCGTGGAGCGGAGACCTGATCTGTACGTACTGTATACCATCTGGAGCAAAGGCTCACCCCAGTACCTCGCTGGCGGAGAGTATGCCCTGTTGGAGTCCGACCTATACGGATTCGACGTGTATGTCCCATCTGGGTGCCCGGACAGGGTCTTGATGAACGTCGCTTCCTTTGGGAACGCTTCGACGACCCATAGCGACCACGACTCTTCGGGCACGTCGGGAAACGTATTCGATGGCGGGACCTGGACAAGCGGATGCAATGACGACGCTTGGATCGAGTCGGTTTTCGATCGCCCGTTCCGTGTGGAACGAGTGGCTGTTGGGATTGCCGGCACAGACATCACGACCGACGACAGCATCATAGAGTTCATGCTACTGGGCCTCGACGACAACTACGTGGTGGTGGAGGAGTTGAGAGAGATGAATGTCAACTGGCCAACGGCCAGCGACGGTGGTGTACTCAACTCGGTGCCTTACTACGAAGTGGAGTTGTCGCAACCCCTGGTGGCCAAAGGCTTCAGGATGCATCTGCACGGACACGGCTGGTTTCTCGCCAGCGATGTACGTGTCCTGGGAAGAGCAATCTGTTCTGAGTAGCGGCTGCTGCAATTGCCTCGCTCCGCCCATGGATTGGGGCTGCTGGACGTCGAGGGGCTGGATTCAGAGACCAGAAACTGGCCAATTCGGGACCGCCATGCGAGGGATGGCTGACTCGACGCGCATCCAGCAGTCCCGTAATTGGAGGTTGCTCATTGCTTGGCTCGCTTACGGGCTCCGGTTGACTCCAAGGCGCGGTCGGTGTATAATCAGCGTTCGCTTAGGTGCACGGTGCACGGTGTGTTGCGGATTCGAGTACGAGGTACGAGCCCGTGCCCCCCTGGTTTCGTAGAGTCAACCGCAGGGTCTGGCCCTTGTAGCGTGCGGAGGGGCGGAAGATGGCTTTGAAAGGCAACCTGAAGGACTTCAACGTCACTCAGCTCTTCAATCTCATCAATCTCGCCCACAAGACCGGTTCCCTGACCGTCGAGGAGCGCGGCAGGAGGGCAGAGGTCTGCTTCAAGGCGGGCAAGCTGGTCTATGCATCTCTGAATGGGCAGGACGATGGGCTGATTGGTGTGCTCGAGAAGGCGGGGAAGATCAGTCCTGAGCAGTCACGCGTGATCCGCGCCCGATCCAAGACCAACGCCGACAAGGAGTTGGGTCTTCTGCTGATCAATGCAGGCTACGTGACGCAGGATGACATCGTGCGAAGCGTCCGCTCCCACACCCTGGACGTGGTGTACCTGCTATTCACCTGGAGCGATGGGTCGTTTCGCTTCGAACCCAACAAGTTGCCGGCCGAGGGAGCGATTACCGTTCCCATCAAGCTTGAGAACATCATCATGGAGGGCAGCCGCCGTGTCAAGGAGTACGAAATGCTCCAGGACGAGCTGCCTGACTTGGACATGGCCCTGCGGTTTACAGAGCGCCCAGATGCCAGACTTCACGACATCAACCTCACCGTTGAGGAGTGGAGGGTGATCTCCTTCATCAATCCGCGCAATACGATCAGACAGATCGCCAAGGCCAACTCGATCGGCGACTTTCAGATCCGCAGGATCGTGTATGGTCTGCTCTCAGCAGGTCTCGTCGAATTGATCATGCCAGAGGGACCGAAGATGGTCCCCGACGCGTCAGAGGCTGCCAGCGCGCCCCCCCCGGTGAAACGGAGTCTGATTCTTCGCCTCATCGATAGGGTCAAGAGAATGTAGGCAATAGTTCTCCTGCATCCCGATGTGGCTGCACGAATCGGCTCCAGCATGGTGTCTAGATGGAAACCGTGAAGATAGTAGTCACTGGACCTTTCAATGCCGGCAAGACTGAGTTCATCAGTAGTATCAGTGAGATAGAGGTCGTATCCACCGAGCGGAGAATCACGGACGGATCGCGAGCCGTGAAGAGAGAGACCACGGTGGCCATGGATTTCGGCCGAATCACGGTCGATGATGGTCTGATACTGCACCTCTTCGGCACTCCAGGCCAGACACGATTCAACTTCATGTGGGATATACTTTCGGAAGGCATGTTGGGCTTCGTGGTGTTGGTAGACAGTGCTCGGCCCGAGACCTTCCGTGAGGCCAAGACCCTACTAGATCGTTTCCGAAGGTACTCTGCTACACCATACGTGATAGCTGCGAACAAACAAGACATGGCGGATGCCTGGCCCCCGGAAGACCTACGTATCGCGCTGAGAGCGTCTTCCGCCACGAAGGTCCTGTCCTGTGTTGCCACGAACCATGCGAGCGTGAAGGAAGTCCTTCTTGATCTGCTGTATTCCATCCTGGAGTCGGCTCGGGGAGACTAGGGGTTCGGTACGGAGAAAGGTTCGGGGCGGCTTCCGTCGACCGCTGTAGGTGGACAGACCGCTCTACGGGGTCTGGGGATGGGGGCTTTCGACTTGCCCAAGGAGAGAGACTGATGGCGAAACCGAGGACGGTACAGATGGTGGAGCGCTTGAGAGATCTCCAGGGCAGCGCTCCTGATATCGAAGCCTCAGCAGTAGTCAGCTTGGATGGGTTGATCATGGCATCGTCCCTTCCCCCTGGAGTCGAAGAGGATCGAGTGTCTGCGATGTCGGCTGCCATGCTTTCTCTCGGGGAGCGCATAGCTGGAGAGCTTGGGCGCGGCATCCTGGAACAAGTTTACATAAGGGGAGAGAACGGGTACGTCATCTTGAGAGCCGTGGGAGAGGAAGCTGTTCTGACGGTGCTGGCTCGCCGCACGGCCAGGTTGGGCTTGTTGCTCCTCGACATGAAGCGCGCCGCCGAAGACCTGGCGGATATCGTGTGATCTGCCGCCCGCACACGGCGGCTGGTTGTAGCATCAGTCCTCGCACTCTTGCCCCCAGGCCAGGATCTGGCAGCTCCTGAGATCAAATGCAGGACGGTTTGTGGTTTGACCAGAGGAGGTGTGCCCTGGAAGAAGCGTCAGTAGCCCGAGAGAAGTACTATTCCAACAAGTTGGCGCGTCTCTATCTGACAGCCATGGAGGACATAATGGGCGGCAACGGGATGGCAGCTGCTCTCCGTCTGGCCAATTTGGAGCATCTGGTCGGCAGTTACCCTCCCGATACACCTGATCGCGACTTCAGCTTCGAGAACTTCGCCGCGATCAACCAGGCCATCGTCGAGAGGAATTGACCTCAAGCGGCAAGGGGGCTTTGTGTACGAGCAGGCAGGGCCTCGCTCAGGCATACGGTGGCGGAGAGTGGGCTGATGGCCATTTTGCCTGACCCCGCCCTCCAACTGCTGCCTGTCGGAGCGAGGGTGAAGGTGGGGTTGAATACCTTGGCCGAAGTCTTGTCCAAACTCAGTGACCAGGAGGTCAAGCTTGAGGAACGTGCGGGCGATCTGGTCTGTGTCGTGGAGACGTGTCCCGAATGTTGGGGACAGATTTCGCATGAAGCCATCTGCCACGGCACCAGTGGGATGCTGCCGAGGTACAAGAGCAGTAGCGTGCCTGACGAACCGCGTCCTCTAGCTAGCGAGTTTTGCAGATGCGACGATCTGTTGTATAATCAGAGCGAGAACTGAAGACCAGCTGTCAGGGGAGCTTGGTGAGCCAGGCTGAGAGGAGGGCCCGCAATGCCCTCGACCCCACGAACCTGATCCGGGTAATGCCAGCGTAGGGAGGATTGCAATATGATGACGTGAGCCGCTGTCCTGCGTGGGCAGTGGCTTTTTGTTTGGAGGAGCGATGCGTGCGGTGATCATAGCCAACGGCCCCATGCCGGAGCTGCCCTTCCCGGAGCTTCGTATCCGGGACGAAGACCTGGTGATTTGCGTCGACGGAGGAGCCAGAAACGCGTTGGCCCTGGGATTCGAGCCGCGTCTCGTGGTCGGCGACATGGATTCCATCGGGACAGAGCTGCGGGAGCGTCTGGAGAAAGGGGGCTGCCGCTTCATTGAGCACCCTCCACGCAAGGACGAAACTGACTCGGAGTTGGCGGTCAGGTACGCCTTGGCTGAGAGCGCAACTGAGTTGGTTATGCTAGCTGCCCTCGGTGGGCGCATTGACCATACCCTCGCCAATGTCATGCTCTTGGCTATTCCAGAGCTGAGCCACGTCAAAGCACGGGTGATCGACGGCAACCAGGAGTTGCTCCTTGTCAGGGACGAGATTGTGATCGAGGGCAGCGTGGGGGACGTGGTGTCGCTGGTGCCGCTCTCCGGCGATGTGGTGGGTGTCCGCACGGAAGGGCTACAGTATGCTCTCAGTGGCGGCACGCTGAAGTTTGGCGCGGCGCGAGGAGTGAGCAACGTGCTCGTGGCCCGGCAAGCCAGAGTTGAGATACGGGATGGGCTCTTGTTGCTGGTGCATCACCATCAGGTGCCATCGGGAGGCGTTGAGCCTGGTCCGCCAGGAGAATGTGATGAGTGACATAACCGTGAGCTTCCAAGTGATCCCCATCTGCCAAGACCCATATCCAGTTGTGGACAAGGCCATCGAGGTCGTGCAGCGCTCGGGAGTCAAGTATGAGGTGGGTCCCCACGAAACCACGATGGAAGGGGAGCTGGAGCAGCTGCTGGAGATAGTGAAAGCTGGGCACCGGGCTTGCCTCGAGGCCGGGGCTGAGCGAGTCATCACCTTCGTCAAGATTGTGGATGTGGTTGGCGGCACAACCATCGCTGACAAGGTCGCCAAGTACAGAGAGTGATGGAATCCGGCGAGCTGGACAGATCATCCGACAGAGAGCGGGGCTCCGCGTCTGCGGGCGGGCATCTGTATTCGTTGCTGAAACAGGGTCTGCGTCTGGCGAGGCAATACGCGCCGCCTTTGCTACTGATAGTCCTGCTGCTTAGCGTTTGGCAGTTGACGACCTGGCTGCTGAAAGTGCCCAAGTGGTTGTTGCCGTCACCGTGGCAAATCGTGGTGGCTGGTGCGGAGGCGCGAGAGCTGTTGGGACCGCACACTTGGCAGACACTGAAGGAGACATGGGTAGGCCTTGGACTGGCCGTGGTGGTGGGGCTGGGCCTTGCGCTGGTGATAGATCTGTCTCCCCTGCTTCGACGGACCGTGTACCCCCTGCTGGTGGCCTCTCAGACCGTTCCCATCCTGGCCCTCGCTCCCCTGCTGATCATCTGGTTTGGCTACGGCATTCTTCCCAAGGTGATCGTGGTGGCTCTGGTTTGCTTCTTCCCCATTGTGGTCAGTACAGCCGATGGGCTGAGGATGGCCGACCCAGACCTGATAGCTCTGCTCAGAGCCATGGGGGCCAACAGACGGCAAGTATTCCTCAAGATAAGAGTGCCTGGAGCGCTGCCCTCCTTCTTCTCCGGATTCAAGATAGCCATCACCTACAGCGTGGTCGGTGCCGTCATTGGTGAGTGGGTCGGAGCGAGTCGCGGATTGGGGATCTTCATGATCAGGTCATCCAAGAACTTCCTGACGGACCGGGTTTTCGCCGCCATCGCCGTAACTTCGCTGCTGAGTATCGTCATGTTCGCTGCCGTCATGCTGTTGGAGCGAGCCGTGCTGCCCTGGTACTATGCCCGTCGAGAGGAAGTGTGGGAGGAGGTATGAGGACCCGGCGATCGGTTAGCTCAACCTCCGGCAGTGCTGTGAATCAAGGAGGGAGATGATGTCTACTCGCTGCGTAACCAGGCTCGGTCTGCTGGTGGCACTGATGATCGCCATAGTGAGCTGCCAGTCGGCGGAGCCCACGACCACCGCACCCCTTACGCCGCTGGTGGCGATGCTGGACTGGTTTCCCAACACCAATCACACCGGGCTCTATGTGGCCCTGGACAAAGGATGGTACGTCGACGAGGGACTGGCGGTGGAGATTGTGCAACCTGCAGAAGGAAGCACCCTGGTGCAGGTGGTCGCCGCGGGACGGGCGGATGTCGGCATCAGCTACCAAGAAGAGGTCTCTCACGCTCGAGCTGAGGACCTGCCCATCGTGTCCGTCGCAGCCATCATCCAGCACAACACCTCGGGGTTTGCCAGCCCCAAGGACCGGGGCATCACGCGGCCTAAGGATCTTGAGGGCAAGAGATACGGTAGTTGGGGATCAGCTATTGAGAGGGCCGTCCTGGATGCACTGATGTCCTGCGACGGCGGCGATGTGGACCAGGTAGAGTTCATAGACATAGGCTATGCCGACTACTTCACAGTCGTGGAGAGAGACGTGGATTTTGCCTGGATCTTCTATGGCTGGACGGGGATGGAGGCCGAGTTGCGCGGGACGCCTCTGAACATGGTGATGCTCAGCGACTGGAGCGAGTGTGTGCCCGACTACTACACACCTGTAATAATCACCAGTGAGCGACGTATCGCGGAGAAACCTGAACTGGTGCGGAGCTTCATGGCCGCCACTGCGCGGGGGTACGAGTTCGCCATCGCGAACCCCGCGGAGGCAGCGGAGATATTGTTGAAGCACGCTCCTGAGAGCAACCCGCATCTGGTCCGGCGTAGCCAGGCGTGGCTGAGCCCTCACTACCAGGCCGATGCGGCCAGATGGGGCGAGCAGAAGCTGGAGACCTGGCAAGGCTACGCGAAATGGATGGCTGACCTCGGGTTGCTGCCTCGTCCTATCGATGCGGAGAAGGCCTTCAACAATGAGTTCCTCCCGTAGCGCAGTAAGTGAGATCGAGTTGCGCGAAGTCCACAAGGCCTTTCGTGTGGATGGCAGATTGCTGACTGCTTTGGGCGGTCTTTGTCTTCGCGCCAGAGAGGGGGAGTTCGTCGTCCTCATCGGCCCCAGTGGCTGCGGCAAGAGCACTCTGTTGAACATCATCTGCGGGTTAATGGAGCCCGACTCAGGGGACGTGCTTTTCGACGGTCGGCTGGTTCGTGATCGCATTGGACTGGTTGGCTACATGCTTCAGAAGGACTTGCTCTTGCCTTGGCGCAAAGTCCTGGACAACGTCATCCTGGGGCCCGAAATCAGCGGTATGGACAGCGGGGCGGCAAGGCAGGAGGCGCAGAGTCTGCTACCGTTGTTCGGTCTGGAGGGTTTTGAAGAGAGCTATCCAACAACCCTATCGGGGGGGATGAGACAGAGGGCGGCTCTGTTGCGGACGTTTCTATGCCACAGGCAGGCGATGCTCCTCGATGAGCCCTTCGGTGCCTTGGACGCTCTCACCAGACGCCAGCTGCAGCAATGGCTGCTGGAAGTGTGGCACCGGTTCCAACAGACGATCATCTTTGTGACCCACGACGTCGATGAAGCGATCTATCTGGCTGACAGGGTCTACGTGATGAGTCCGCGACCTGGCGTGATCAAGCTCGAACTGGACATCCCTCTGGCGAGGCCGAGACGCCCGGAGATGATCACCTCCGGGGAGTTCGGGGCCCTGAAGCGGGAACTGCTCTCGGCGCTGGGCTCGCCCTGATACTTCGGTTCCCCCCAGGTATTCTCTGGCTGCTCCTCAGGAAGAGAATCCGCCTACTGGTCCGCTGCGCCCGTCTGTATGGTACCATCTTACTATTGAACGCGAGGTCGCCGTCCTGTATACTGAAGGCGGCATGGTGTGTCATGCCGTCATAATCTATCGGTGAGAGAGGCAAACTCATCGAAAGGTGGGGACGCAAAGCCACGGGCCTAAGGTTCGGGAGAGCTATGGCAGCCGGGTTGCTTCTAGAGTACTGCGAAGAACAGGTTGCATTCACGTAGCGCGCTTCGAGCCGCGAGCGGTGGCGAAGGGCGCTTTGTCGTTGTTGTGAGGAAGGCACTGAACTCGATGAACTCAGCGAGAAGACTGCTCAATGGACTCTCATCCAGGCTTCCCGGAGCCCGACTCCTCGTCTGTCTGGGGTTGGTTCTTGCTGTGGCGGTGGGTCTTTCTCCTATGTGGGGAGCGGAGGGAGAGGGCACCCCTGTGGCGCTCGGGTTCGTCAGTCTTGACGGCACCACAGGGATCGTGGAGTTCACTGGTGAGGAACCCCTCGATGGCGTGCTGCTCCAAGACGGGCCATTCGGTGCCCCGCCGGAACCCCTCGGACACCAACTGGTCCGTCTCACCAATGTCAGACGTGTGAATCAGGGCTTGTCGCCATTGAAGGCCGCATCGGAGCTGAAAACTTCCGCGCAGTTCCACAGCAATTGGATGGCCAATCACGATTGCTTCTCGCACAAGTGCCCTGGCGAACCTGACTGGGTGACCAGGATTGTGAACGCCGGATACGTGAACTATTCGCAATTGGCGGAGAACATCGCGGCCGGGTATCAGTCGGCCAACGACGTAGTTGTGGCGTGGATGAACAGCAAACAGGGGCATAAGGAGAACATGCTGCATCCTGACTTTCGTGAGGCTGGCGGCGGCTATGCCTACTCGGGTACTGCCTACTACCATCACTATTGGACCATGGATTTCGGCGCCCGCAATGATGCACAGGGCAACCCCGTCTATCCTGTGGTGATCAACAACGAAGCCTGGTCCACCAACAGCTTGACTGTGCAGCTATACGTGTACGGCCAGGGCTGGGCCAACGAGATGAGGTTCCGCAACGCGGGCGGCACGTGGTCTGCCTGGATGCCATACCAGTGCAACAAGGCATGGACACTATCCAGCCAAAGTGGGTCTCCGGCAGTCGTCTACGCTCAGTTGCGGCGAGGCCCCACTGTTGTGGAGAGTAGCGACAGCATTCACATCCCGCTGCCTCCAACGGTCTCGCCCGACTATCTACTGTTCCTTTGGGTGCAGGGGTCAGGACCAACAATACCCGGAGAGTATTCGGTAGACATCGGAACGGGAGCCAGCTGGAGCGCCAGCGCAAATCGGGGCTGGATCAAGCTCAGCGACAGCTCAGGGTCCGGCAACGCTACTGTGTCCGTTCATGTGGAGGGTTTCCCTACCAGCGTGGGCACGTACACGGGCAAGATAACTGTCGTAGCGGCAGGCATGTCCTCCGAGGCGCAAGTGACGCTTGTGGTCACCAGCGAAGCCTTGGAGCGGAGCCACGTACCTCTGCTGCAAGAGGAGTGATAGGGTAGTTCGAGGGTGCCTTGTCCGCCAGAGCCAAAGGACCTGTGGTGCCCATACAGGTGTGTCTTCCTCACGATCACGTCCTCCGCTGACATCTTCCGCCGCCAGGCAAGGAACAGACCTTTCCTCCAGACTCTTGAGCCAGAGCCCCACCGAGCCGGGACGTATCATTCCCCTTGAGCTGACCTCGTTTGACACGTGGAACTAGTTGTGATACGATAATTCTTAGTGAGTACTCGGAATTAGCCCATGAAACTATCTGCCAAGGAACAGTACGGCCTCAGGGCCATGATAGAATTGGGGCGCCGCTATGGTGACGGCCCCGTCTCGTTGAGCGATGTTGCAGAGGCTCAGGGCGTGTCTCTTGGGTATCTGGAGCAGATCACACCGTTGCTCAGAGAGGCGAATCTGGTGGAGAGCACTCGAGGTGCCCGCGGAGGGTACCAGCTGAGACGCCCGCCGCGGGAGATCACGGTGGGCGATGTGGTGCGCGCCTTGGAGGAGGGGTATATTATGCCCTTGAAGTGCATCCCCGGGACCGAAGAGGAGGAATCGTGCAGCCGGACGGAGGTCTGCGCTGCTCGGGAGGTCTGGAGGCGAATGCACGAGGGCATCGTCGAGGTCCTTGATTCCACCACGCTGGACGATCTCACAGAGCCCATCGGTGTGGATGGGGAGCATATCACAGCATAGGCATCTGGTATTCGAGTGTAGTCGAGAAGATGTGGAGGAGCGATGGGCGAGAGGAGAGTGGTGTATCTCGACCACGCGGCGACGACGGCTGTTCACCCCCAGGTCATTGAGGCCATGTTGCCGTACTACGGCGAGCGGTATGGCAACGCTTCTAGCGTGCACTCTCTCGGCCGAGAGGCACGTCAGGCGGTGGACAATGCGCGCGCTACCGTGGCCGAGATCTTGAACTGTAGTCCCAGGGAGATCATCTTCACCAGCTGCGGGACAGAGAGCGACAATCTGGCCATCAGAGGTGTGTGCTGGATGCGCCGAAGGCAGGGTGACCACGCCATCACCTCATCGGTCGAGCACCACGCGGTGAGCCACACCTGCGAGCAGATGGAAAGGCAGTTCGGCTTCGAGGTGACCTATCTGCCGGTGGACGAATACGGCCGCGTAGATCCGGCAGATGTGGAGCGGGCCATCGCCGACACCACGATTCTGATCAGTATCATATATGCCAATAACGAGGTGGGGACCGTAGAGCCCATCGCTGAGATAGGAGAGATCGCGCGCAGACGGGGAATACCATTCCACACAGATGCGGTGCAGGCCGCCGGTGCGTTGAGCCTGGATGTTCAGGAGTTGAACGTAGACCTGCTCACTCTCTCGGGGCACAAGTTCTATGGGCCCAAGGGTGTGGGCGTGCTGTACGTGAGAGAGGGAACGGAACTACTCTGCAGCCAGACTGGTGGTGGGCACGAATGGGGTTTGCGCTCGGGTACCGAGAACGTGGCCGGTATCGTGGGCCTGGCCACGGCTTTGAAGCTGGCCGAGGAACGGAGAGAGAAAGAGAGCAGGAGGCTGACGGCACTTCGAGATCGCTTGGTAGAAGGTGTGCTTTCATCCATCGATCATTGTTGGCTGTTGGGACATCCGAGCCAGCGGCTGCCCAACAACGCCAACATCGCCTTCGAGTACGTAGAGGGGGAGGGCATACTTCTGGCTCTTGACATGGAGGGCATCGCTGCGTCCAGTGGCTCAGCGTGCTCCACCGGGTCCTCGGACGCGTCCCACGTGGCATTGGCCATGGGAGTGAAACCGGAAGTGGCCCGTGGCGCGATCCGGATGACGCTTGGTCACGAGAACACTGAGGAGGACGTGGATCGCGTCCTGGAGGTATTTCCTGGGATAGTGCAACGGCTACGAGCTATGTCGCCCCTGTACGAAGCGTGAGCGACTTCAGTTTTGGAAGGAGACAACAAGCGCATGTATTCTGAACTGGTCATGCAGCATTTTACTGATCCCCAGAACGTGGGGGTGATCGACGAGCCCGACGGTGTGGGCAAGGTCGGGAACCCCATGTGCGGTGACGTGATGGAGATGTTCATCAAGGTAAAGGAAAACCATATAGAGGACGTCAAATTCCGAACGTTCGGGTGCGGAGCCGCCATCGCTACCAGCAGCATCGCCACGGAAATGATCAAGGGCAAGTCCCTGGATGAGGCGGTCAACCTGTCGAACAAGGCGGTGGCCGACGCGCTAGGGGGGTTGCCCGCGCAGAAGATGCACTGCTCGAACCTGGCCGCGGACGCCGTTCGCGCCGCTATAGAGGACTACCGGAGCAAGGAAAAGGGCACCAAGAACGAGGGAGAGCAGCGCGAAGAGTAGCAGGGGGAAGACCCCGGGCTACTCGTCCTGCGGGAGCGCCTCGTCCAACAGGTCCCACAGGCTGCGCACGTCAACGAAGACATCGGTCTCGTTGGCCAACCGGCTTGCCCCGCGAAGAAGGGTGGGTTCGCACGTGGGGCAGACGGTGATGAGATTCTCCACCCCCACGCCCAGGGCATCTCGGATGCGGTTCTTGGCCACCTCCAGCGCCAGATCCGGATCGGTGTCCGCCACCCCACCGCCACCCCCGCAGCAACTGGAGAACGTACGATTGTGCTCCATCTCCACCAGTTCCACACCCAGGGCGCGGAGGATGTCCCTGGGCTCGTCGAGGATGCCCAACATGCGACCCAGGTGACATGGGTCGTGGTAGGTGGCCCTCAACTCCAACTGCCCAGGATTCAGTTCCTCCATCCTCTCGGCCACGGCGACAATGGCGTGCTTGACCTTCAGACCGTACCTCTCCCGTAGGGTGATGGTGCATGTGGGGCAGAGGGTCAGTATCTCCTGATCGGCGTGCTCGCCATAGGCCTCAGTGAACTTCTCCTGGATGCGCTCGAAGTCGTCCTCGAAGCCAGCGGCTTCGGCGAAATACCCACAGCAGGTCTCTTCAACCACCAGAGGATCCAGGCCGCACCGCTCCAATACAGAGATGATCGTCCTGGCCTCGACGGGCTTGCTCTGATAGAGGCACCCGAGGTAGAGCGGGGTCGTGCCCTCTCTTTTCATGGGTACAGGCCGGTCGAAGAGAACACCCTCCTCTACGATCCTGGAAACCTTCTGTTGGTGCTCTGGAGATGAGAGCCCCTCCTGGTTCATACGCGATCGCAGGCTGGTGATGACCTCTAGATTGTTGAGCGCGCACCGGGCCTGACAGTACCCGCAGAGCAGGCAGCCATCCAGTATTTCCTGCACCTCCTCCGACGGCTCGATGAGGCCCTCCAGCAGTGCCCTGGCAATCAACATCTTGCCGCGGCTGGTATACGCCTCAAAGCCCTTGACCCGGTATACCGGGCAGTCAGCCACGCAGAAGCCACACCGACTGCGGTTGCAGGTGTAGATGTCTTCGGCGAGTTGCTCTAGGGCGTTGGTATCCATCGCGATTCGAACTTCTTTCCTGGATTGAATATGCCCCCTGGGTCGAACATCTCCTTGATGCGCTTCATGTAGGTGTAACTTGCGCCGTGCTCCAGTTCGTTGAAACCGCCCAGGCGGTCGCCATCGCCGATGTAGGAGCTCATCGTGCCTTCCATCTCCACCGCCATGGCACTCATCTCTCTCACGTACCGGTAGAAGTTGGCCACACTCTCCTCGGTGGAATCGTCCACGAAGACCGCAAAGCTGATGCTGGCGGTGGGCTTGTTGGGCGACTCGTTGTATACGGTCATGCCCAGGACGTCCTGCTCCCACCTGGACGAGATGTCGAGGAACCCCTGGTACGCCTCCTGCACTCGCCCGATGGGCAGCCCGATGTCGGCGGCCCCGAACTTCTTCTGTCGTTGGCTGTCGGGCCACTTCTGGCGGAAGGGGAGGAAGTCCAGACTATGCTTGGACGCCCACCAGCCATCCACCATCTCCTGCTCCTTGACGCCCTCGGCAGCGAACTCGTCCAGCAGGATGCGGGTAGCCTTCTCCAGGCTGAACTTCACCACCTCCTCGTCGCCGGCGAACGAGAGGAACAGTATGGCCTCGGCCCAATCGGGGATCTCGGGCTCCTTCTGGTACTTCTCCCGATAGGCGTGGGTGTAGAAGCGCAGCCTCCTCCGGCAATTGAGGTGGGCGCTCTCCACGCCCAGGCCGCTGGCCAGCATGCGCTCCAGCGCCCTGATCCCGTCCTCCAGACTGCGACAGACGAAGCCTCTCACCAGTCTGGTCTCTGGCATGGGGAACACCCGCAGCGTGGCCTCGGTGACCACGCCCAGAGTGCCCTCGGAACCTACGATGAGATCCAGCAGTTTGTATCCCGTAGAGGTGAAGGCGGCTTTGCGCCGCCCGAAACGCACCGCCTCTCCCTCTCCGGTGACCATCACCACGTTGCTCAACACGTCGAGGATCTTGCCGTACCGCAGGCCGAAAGTGGAGTCGTTGTCGCAGCCGATGGAGGCCCCGATGGTGCAGGCCCGCTTGCTCTCTGGCTGGTGAGGGAACCACCGGCCGTGACGCGCCAGTTCCTCGTTCAGGTCCCAGATGGTGATCCCGGCCTGGACGGTGACCATCATGTTGGCCTCATCCAGCTCCAGCACCTGGTTGAGGCTCTTGGTCTCGATAGCGATGCCGCCCTTCCAAGCGGCCACGCCCCCGGCCATGCCCGTGCCGCCGGCGAAGGGGACCACGGGGATGCGGTGGCGGTAGGCTATCTTCACGATCTCCACCACTTCATCCGTCGTCTTGGGCAGGACCACGATGTCGGGCAGGTCTACGTGGGATCTGTGGCGGGGGCTCCAATCTCGGCTGTAGCCAATGCGGTGACTCAGGTCCGGCGTGGCCCGGTCGCCGAGCGTCGCCTGCAGTTCCTCGAGAGCTTCGTCAAGTATCTCCTGATCCATGATGCTTCCCTCGTGTTGGCAGAGGCAGTCGCACAGGGATCATATTATACGACCATTGGGGGTTGGCGTCAAGTCCGGGGGTGTAGCGAAGGCGGTGGGTGCTTGTCGGCGGAAGGTCGCGAGAGGTGGTGCCGGCAAGTTGATGTCGTGGCTCAGCTACGGTGCTGCATAGTCGCCCTCTCCAGATGTGTGCTACAATCCTCAATCGGTTGAGGCCAACATGGATAACACCATGGCTGTACCGAACCCAGCACGGCGCGGGACTGCGGAAGCCACGATGGATCTATCCTCGCTATGGCTGGGACTGGCAGCAGAAAGATTGGAGTGTTCGCCCCTCGTCTCGCCAACTTGATGATGAAGAGACGCGGAACCTGCATATGCGGCGTAATGCCGTGACCATCACCAACAAGGCTGCCAGGGAGTTGAAGGAGCGCTTCAGACTAGAGAAGGTGACAGAGATATGGATAGGATGGGACTTGGGACTGCACAAGACATCGAAGACTTCACCAGGGGTACCGACTTCTTCAGCGCCAACGGGGGAGGCGTTCCTGATGAGACTCTAGCGTTGCTGAAGGACGACCTGAATCGCGGCCTGGAGCTCACGTGGGGCAGGCTGGAAGACCTTGCCAACGACGATCGTGTCGTGTGTACGTTCTTCTCCGGGTCCATCGGCCCCGACAGTCTTGATCCGTCACGGATGGAACGCCAGATGGGCCTCGAACGTAAGATCGAACGGCCGCTGGTTGCGGCTGTGCGAGAGCTGGAGGACTTCACTGGGAAGAAGTTCGATGCTATGATCTCGGTGGAGATAGGTGGCACCAACACCGGGCTGAGTTTCGATGCCGCCGCCAATCTGGGTTTGCGGATGGTGGACGCCGACTATGCAGGACGCGCGATCCCGGAGGCTGACTGCATTACTCCCAACATGTTCGGGAAACCCGTTTGGCCCATGGTCTGCGTCGACTACTATGGGGATGTGACCTACCTCAAGGACGCGCAACACAATAAGATGGCGGAACGTCTGGGCAAGTTCATCGCTTCCGCGTCGTTCGGCAGTGTCGGCTGTGCTGGTATTGTCCTGAGTGGCAGGGAGGTGAAGGACATCGCTGTGCCCGGCACGCTTTCTGAGTGCCTCTCTATCGGCCGGACGATTCGTGAGGCGGCGGAGAAGGGTCTGGATCCGGTACAGGCGGTGGTGGACGAATTGGTTCAGGCCTGGGTCCTCTTTCGGGGCACCATTGTCGTCAGGGAATGGGAGGACCGGGAAGGATACATGTGGGGCGAGCACGAGATCGAGGGAACAGATGCCTTCTGGGGCCAGCACTTGAGACTCTGGTTCAAGAACGAAAACCACATGAGCTGGCTGAATGGAAAGCCTTATGTTGCCAGTCCAGACCTCTTGGAGGTGGTGGACCCGCAAACGGGTGAACCCTTGTCGAACACGCACATGGAGAAGGGACAACAAGTGGCCGTGATTGGAGTCCGCCGCCGACCTCAGTATGACAACGAGAGGGGACTGGAAGTGCTCGGGCCCCGGCATTGGGGGTTCGATGTAGACTTCACGCCCATAGAGATGCTCTTCGATTGAGGCCTCAGCCACCAGAAGGTCCGCATTGACCTAGGTCATCCCAGCTCTTTGACACCCCGACCTACGCCAGTCTGCCAGAACCTGCTGAGGGGTCCCGTTGTCCATCATGCTCCCCCGTCTCGACAGAGGCGATGGCACAAGGTCCACGCTAGATGATGGTGGGTCCCTGGCGCCAAGCAGCGCACAGGATTGAGAGGTGCGGGTCTGCCACCACCGAACGGGGCCTGGAGCTGTCAGAGAGTGGCAGCTAGGAGCGTGCGCCGCATAGACGGTCTCCTCGAAGGTGTGTTACAATCTCCAGGTGATCGAGGCCAACATGGACGACATCTTAGCAGTACTGAACCCAGCACAGCGGGAGGCTGTGGAAGCCCCCGATGGGCACGTTCTCGTAGTGGCCGGGCCTGGTAGCGGCAAGACCCGGGTCCTTACTCATCGTGTGGGCTACTTGACCGAGCGCAGTGGGATCTCCCCCTACCGCATCATGGCCGTGACCTTTACCAACAGGGCTGCCAGGGAGATGAAGGAGCGCCTTCACGGGCTCCTGGGCTATCAGATCCTGCGAGAGATAACCATAGGTACTTTCCACGCCATCTGCGTTCGTATCCTGCGCCGTGAGGCCGATCATCTGCCCTACGACCGGGACTTCGCTATCTACGATCAGGGCGATCAGGTCAGCCTGATTCGCCAGTGCCTCAGAGAGCTGAACCTGGACGACAGCGATTTCAGCCCTCGGTCCATTCAGAATTCGATCTCGCGTGCCAAGAGCCAGATGATCGGACCAACGGAGTATGTGCCCGCGCGCTATGAGCACGAGGCGGTTGCCCGAGTCTATAGGCGGTATCAGCGCCTGCTGCTGGAGAACAACGCCCTGGATTTCGACGACTTGTTGATGGTCACCGTGCAACTCCTGCGGGGCAACAAGGAGGTGCTCGACAAGTACCAGAGGCAGTACCAGCACATCCTCGTGGACGAGTTCCAGGACACCAACGTCTCTCAGTATGCCATTCTGAAGCTACTGGCAGGCGGCCATGGCAACCTCTTCGTCGTCGGAGATGAGGATCAGAGCATCTACGCCTGGCGGGGTGCGGACTTCCGCAACGTGGAGCGCTTCCGGGGGGACTACAAGGATGTGAAGGTGATTCTGCTCGAGCAGAACTACCGGTCTACTCAGACCATCCTGGATGCGGCGCACAACGTCATCTCTCGCAATGTGCAGCGTGTGCCCAAGAAGTTGTGGACGGAGAACGACCCCGGATCCCCCGTGACCTCCCTGGAGGCATACGACGAGCAGGAGGAAGCGCAGTATGTGCTGGACGAGATTGAGCGCCTGATCGCGGAGGACGGGTATTCATCGGGGAACCTGGCCGTGATGTATCGCACCAATGCACAGTCGAGAGCGTTGGAGGAGGTCTTTGTCCGGGGCGGAGTTCCCTACAAGCTGGTGGGGGCAACGCGATTCTATGAGCGGCGCGAGATCAAAGACGCTTTGGCCTACCTGCGCGTCATTCACAACCCCCGCGATGGTGTCAGCCTGAGGCGCATCATCAACGTCCCCCGCCGCTCCATTGGACGCAAGACCATAGACCAGCTTGAACTGTGGGCCGAGAGCCAGGGAGTGTCTCTGTTCGAGGCCATGCAGATGCTGCGCCAACACGAGGACGCCCCGGTAGGGGGCAGGGGACGGACGAGTCTACTCGGTTTCCTCGAGTTGCTGGAGGAACTCATCGCGGTGCGGCGAGAACTTGGTGTGCTGGAGCTGCTCGATCTGGTTCTCGACTTGACCGGCTATGGGTCCTACGTCCGCGATGGCAGCGATGAGGGGGAGGAGCGCTGGGAGAACATCAACGAGTTGCGGGGCGTTGCCAGGGAGTATTCCTCGCTGCCGCTGGAGGAGAGCCTGACCACTTTCCTGGAGGAGGTGGCCCTGGTCTCGGAGGTGGACAACCTGGAGGAACAGGCTCAGGCTCCGTGCCTGCTGACTCTGCACATGGCAAAGGGCTTGGAGTTTCCCGTGGTGTTCATCGTGGGGCTTGAGGAGGGCGTGTTGCCCCACCAACGGTCCATGGAGACGCCGGAGGAGCTGGAGGAGGAGAGACGCCTTTTCTATGTGGGAATCACCAGGGCCAAGGATCGCCTATTTCTCTTGCACACTTTTCGCCGGGCGCTTTTCGGGCGAGATGAGCTCAGCGAGCCGTCGCGCTTCCTGGCTGACATCCCGTCAGAGCTACTCCAGGGCCAGGAGTTGGGAGAGCCGCCTTCATTGCCGACCGCGGCCAGCGACACCACTCGGTTCCAGGATGGGGACCGTGTACGACATC
Source organism: Chloroflexota bacterium (assembly GCA_030603665.1). Lineage (GTDB taxonomy): Bacteria > Chloroflexota > Anaerolineae > UBA7937 > B3-Chlor > JAUVXJ01. Next base: position 69,431 of record JAUVXJ010000004.1, read on the forward strand.
CCCAGTTCGGCAAGGGGGTGGTGCTCAACAGTAAGGCTCTGGGCGACGATGAGGAGGTGACGGTGATCTTTCGGAGCGTTGGGATCAAACGTTGCCTGGTCGGGCTCGCCGGCATGGAGAAGGCGTGAAGGCGTCTGACGGACAGGCACTCAGCCTGTCTACACAGATGGAGGTTCAGCCCAGGCTGTACAAGGAAGGCGACCGGGACAGGAAGCCAAGGCGACCGCCTTCTTGACGGGAGTCGGCGGGGGCATCTTTGCCTGTCTCTTCGGCATAGAATGCCAGGCCGAGAACCCCCGGGCCCGTGTGGGCTCCCATCACCGGCGTGAACTCCGTGATGTAGAACTCCACACAGTTGAAGCGGGATTGGATTTCCCCGGAAATGCGCTCCGCTTCCGAGAGAGCATCGCCGTGGAACACGGAGGCGTGGAGGGGACGCTCTCCCACGTGTTGCCACATCATGTCCATCATCTTCTCGACAGCCGTGCGCCTGGTCCTGACCACGCTCACCACCCTGACTCTTCCGTTCTCCAGGTTCAAGATGGGGTTGATCCTGAGTTTGGATCCAAGGAGTGTGGCTGCCTCGCCGATGCGACCACCGCGGTGCAGATGTTTGAGATCATCCAGGGTGGCGTAGAAGTGAACCCTGGGCATCATGGACTCGGCGGCAGCGGCCACTTCTTCCAGGCCTACCCCGGCCTCGGCTACCTTCGCAGCAGCCAGGACGACGAAACCTTGAGCGATGGTGGCCAGGCCGGAGTCTATCACGATCACAGGCACCGACGCTGCCTCACGAGCCGCCGTCTTGGCCACACTGACAACCCCAGTCAACTCTGAGGGGATGTGGATGGAGACGATGCCCTCCGCCGTCTCGCTGAGGCGGGCGTACGTCCGGACGAAATCTGCCAGCGAAGGCTGCGACGTTGTGGGGTAGCCCTTGTTCTCACCGAAGAGGCGGTAGAACTCGGCTGGTGTCAAGTCAACTCCATCCATGTAGTCGCTGCCATCCCAGAGCACGTGGAACGGCACTACGTGGATGTCGTATCTCTCCACGAGCTCCGCTGGTACGCAGGCTACACTGTCGGTGACCACGGCGATCTTGCCCATGGCTGCTAACCTTGCCTATGGTCAAATCTCAAAGGATCCCGATTACCTTTCCTCATGCGGCCCGAGTGAGGGCCAGGACCGCAGGCTCAAGATGAGCCACGAGACCCATTCCCTCGGGGCTAAATAGCGGCTTGCTTCGCTCGTCGCGTCATGATATGCGTTCTTAAGCATCGTGCGGCCCACTCAACACTCTCAGCTGCGTATATACACGAAGGCCAGCGATCTAGCCGTTCTCAGGGGGCACCAGGGACAGACCAGGGATGACGTCCAGGTCCCACGCGGCACGCTCGCCTTCCTGGAGTTTGAACCAGCCCACCGCCGACACGCATGCTGCGTTGTCGGTGCAGAGGGCGGGCGCGGGGCATAGCACGGGGATTGTGATGCGCTCTGCCATCTGCGCACGAAGCAGCGCGTTGGCTGCCACCCCTCCTGCCAGGAGGACCTGCCGGGCGCCGGACTCCTCGGCTGCTATTCTCGTCTTCTCGACCAGAACCTCCACCACTGCCCATTGGAAGCTGGCTGCTAGATCTGCCACCGGGAGGTCGTCGGCGGGTTCATAGTCACGGATCAGGTACAGGACCGCTGTCTTCAAGCCACTGAAACTGAAGTCGGAGGTTCCTCTCAGCCATGCCCGTGGCAGATCGATGGACTCCGGACTCCCTGCTTCTGCTACCCTCTGAATCTCCGGCCCCCCGGGATATCCCAGGCCCAGCAGCCTGGCTACCTTGTCGAAGGCTTCACCGGCTGCATCGTCGAGGGTTTGACCTAGAGGCTGATACTGACCGTGATCGGTCATCAGAACCAGGTTGGTGTGTCCTCCGGAGGCGATGAGGCACACCACGGGGAAGAGGATTTCCTCCTCCGTGTCCAGCCAATTGGCGTAGATGTGCGCCTCCAAGTGATTGATGCCGATGAGGGGCAGGCCTGCGGCGAACGACAGACCTTTGGCCATGTTCACCCCCACGAGCAGTGAACCGGCGAGGCCTGGGCCATAGGTCACGGCGACGGCATCGATCTGGTCGAGGCTCAGCCCCGCTTGAGCCAGGGCCTGTTCGAGCACGGGGACGACGTGCACGATGTGCTGTCGCGAAGCGATCTCTGGAAACACCCCGCCGTACATCTCGTGGATCTTGGCCTGCGAGGCAACGATGTTGGAAACGATCTCGAGGCCGTCCTTCACCACGGCCGCAGCCGTCTCATCACATGAGGTCTCGATACCTAAGACGTACGTCACAGGAGGATTCTACCATACTCAACGAGGGACGAGCAAAGGTTCTCGAATACGTATGCTGGTCCAAACGGCTGTGCCTGCCGAGCTCGCTCCGGCTGGGTGGAGCGGCAACGTCATGACCCAGCCAATCGAGGTCTGGCCCCACCCCCTGAGATTGTGGGTGGCGATAGTCGGTCTCAGCGTTCTATTCTATCACCGACGGCGCCTGCTGAATTGGAGCAACGAACAGGCCATCCCAGGTGAGCGCAACGAGCTGACCCCGCGCCTCGTCCACTGATAAGTCTTGCAGGTTCAGGAAGAGATCCTCCTCTTCCCTCGGCGGAAGGAACTGACGCACGAAGGCGCCTTCTTTGGTGAACTGGACGATGCGCCCGCGCCCCGCGTCCGCGACGTAGATGTGCTGTGTCTCGGCGGAGGTGAATAGGGCGACCGGATTCTCCAATTCCTGATCGTCGAGGCCACTCAGCGAGAAAGCTTCCTGCAGGCCACCAGAGAACCTGAGGATGCTCTTGTTGATCAGGACATAGATGTATCCGTCTATGGCCATGTCTGTCGCACCCTCCAAGTCTACGACAGTGTCCGCCTGGAAGTAGCTGAGGGGAAAGGAGTCGTAGCTCTCGCCGGTGGGAGCGTACTTGAGGATACGGTCTTCCTGTGGATCGAGAACGTATAGATAGCCGGAGTACCCATCGATGAGGCAGGTGGCATGCCAGATCTCGCTGTCGGCGACCGACACGGGGATGAAGCCTTGTGACTGATCTTGTTGCAGTAAGGATGACCCATTCACCAAGACGAGCAGGTTGCTTGTCTCTCGGCCACTGCCTTCCTCCATCCAGACGACATCGGTGACCTCCTGAACGGCTAGAGAGGCGGGTGGGTTGTCCGGACTCAGCACAACCACCCCTTCTGCCGCGCCAGTCTCGGCCAGCAAATAGCTGCGCAGTTGTTGGGTGCCCGGATCCAGGACGTAGACTTGATTGTCGTGCAACAGCACGCGGTCTGGCTGGCCAGGAGGTCCGGCGAATGGAATCTGAGTTGAGAATTGAAGGCGCACAACACGGTTCACGTCGTCCAGGGCGAGAAGCATCTCGGCCTGTAGGGCAGATGCGTCAGCGTTTCCTGGTTTCATCTGTAGAGCTTGCTCGACGTAGTCCGAAGCCTGCGCCAGATGCTGTCTGGTGCCAGCAGGGGTCTCATCCGTCAGGGCTGCCTGGACCTCGGTTTGAGCGTCCTGCATGAACTGTGAGAACTGGGTCTCGTGCGAGCGGCTCCGCATGACCAGGCCGATAGACACCCCTGCGGCGATAGCGACGATGGCGAGCGCGGAAAATAGCGGCAGGCGCGAACTCCTCTCAACTCGCGTCACCCCTCTTGTGGGCCGGACGTGCGGCACTTCCATAGCTGTGGTGGCGTGTTCAGACTCGGGAAGCATGCGCTGGGTGAGAGTGCCCAGTCCCTGGAAAAGGCCCACCAGACCGGCTCGCAATCCTCGGCCAATCCGACCCAGAAGTCCGCTTGCTAGCAGCCGGGAGAAGAAGAGTTGCATCCTCGCCGCCAGGCCTGCAAAGAGGGCCAGAATCCTCGCTGCAAACGCTAGCAATAGGGCGACCAATCCTGCGGCGATGCCTTTCGCGGGTGGTCTCGGGCGGTGCTTACGCACGTCTCGCACCCTCGTCGGCTTCACCTGCGAGGGTGCGCTCCTTCCATGGGCGCGCAGGGGCTTCGCCTGGGGAACAGCTTCTGTGTCTGCCAGGCCAATCTCGATCAGTAGCGCAGAGAGGTCCGTGCGCGAGGCCAGGGATCTGAGCGTATCTGCAAGCGCCCCGAGTCCTCCTTGTGCAGCCCTTGCCACACGGTCCTGATTCGCGATCTGTGCCAGACCGCTGGAGGCAAGGATGATCAGGTCGCCTTCCTCAATCTCACAGTGGAAGAGTCCAACACCTGGAAGGAACTCGTCGACACCCAGGGGAGGCAGGGATTGCGGTTCGGTTGCGATGGAGTCGGCAAAGGTAGCCGCAGGCGGTGGGGGAAAGATGCGGATGTCTCCCTTGTGGATGATATAGAGCTGAGCCTCGCCTGCCACGCCGATGTGTAGGTCATTGCCGCGCAGGACGGCACAGCATGTCTCGCCCATTCTCTGCCACAGTGGCAAGGCTTCCATATTCCTTTGATAGAGGACATCATTCGCGGCCCTGATGGCCTCTCGGAGGCCGTTGGTGATACCACCTGGGACGTGTGAGAACTCCGAGGCCATGACTTGAATCAGCTCTCTGTGGATAGCCTCCTTGCCCATGGGCTCGCCGCTTACCTGGACCAGCAGGTGCAGGTTGCCTTTGCCCGTCCCGGCGGGGATGGTCGGGGATGTTTCTACCAGGCCGGTGTCGCCCGCGTCTGCTTGCTCAGTCCCCGACACGATGCTCAGCTGAGTTACCTCTGTCCTCAATGTGGGACTCACGGTTCACCTCCTGCTCCGTCTGCGCCGAGACTGAACCGTTCTGTATAGGTTCCCTTCCATGGACCGGGTATTCTCATGGCAATGTAGCTACTACCTTGAAGCATTCGTGGTATGCACCGCCTAGATCACGATGCAGCAGGATCTCAGCAACAGGAGCGCTGCGAGCCCGCAGTGTTCATACCATGGATGTCTGTGCCCTGTCAGGATCCCAGACCTCGTCTCAGGAAGAGATCCCTGCACGTGGGCGCTCGGGTCACAGCTCAGCACCGTCATGTCGCCGTGGGAGCAGTTGCATGACATGAATGGAGCCTGCTAGTCGCCTGATGTGGGCTGAAGTTCTCCTCGAAGGTACTGGTCCACCAATTCGCGAACGATCCTGCTCATGGTGGTTCCTTCTTCGGCCGCTTTCTTCTTGAAGGCAGTGTGGGTTTCTCTGGAAACCCGTATCATGATGTTCTTGTCTTTTCTCATCACGGCCTCCATGTATATCTAGCTATACACTATCTTACCCCCTTTCTAAGGGGCTGTCAAGTCCCTTGCGCGGGGCGCTTTCAACAGTCTGTGTCACAGCTGGGGCTGGCGGCGTCCTTGGCAGGTCGCAGTCCGGCACCGAGCATGGGGACCTGCCGTCCACTCTCTTGCGCGCTACCTCGGAGTTCCGGGATTGCTCTCCAGGGAGGGGTGTAGTACCATGTCTTTGCGTAGTCCTTTTGACGGTGAGCCCGATGCCAAGCTCGGAAAACCGCGCCAACTGCTCCAGTGCAGATCCTGTGGAAACCTACCTTGAGATGAAGGGTGACCTCCAAGAGGTGTTGTCCCTTCCCCTGGAGGGGAAGAAAGACCTGTTCCGGGATTTCCTGGTAGGCTATTTGATGGCTGAGCACAACTACCCTGAGGAGAAGGCGCTGAGACTCGTTGTGGGCAACGAAGACGCTATTCTGCTCATGCTGACAGAGGAGCATCCGAGCGGGCTGTGGTGACTGGGGCCACCACCGAGACACGAAGGCCTTTGTTGCCACAGCGCCCGAGCGTCTCATGGCTGAGCAATAAGGGGCTGGCCTGGGCCGTGACGCGCACACTCTGTAGGATCTGGCCATCGGGAACGCTGTGAGGGGCTCAGGCAGCGCGAGGAGCGCAGCGGCCATCTTGTGGGAGGCCCAAAGGGAGTGCTGCACGAAGCGGGTTGTGTTGAGCAACACCGCGCCGCTCGGGGTCCTCTGTGTGGCGGTTTCCAGTCGCTCATGCCTCTAGCCTTCAGGGCACAATCGCTTGCAGGCGCTACTCTTGGTGGGGTATATTAGTGAGAGAGTGTTGTGAGACCCCGCCATGGACGGATGCCCCTCATTGGACCACGAGCCCGGCGGGTGCGCCGGGTGACTGGAGGAAACAGCGCTCCGCGGCAGTATCAAGAGGTACGTGCTATGTCCACAGAGAGTGTCATGTGTCGGTTGGACGAATAGATCGGAGGAGAAATGGCTTCCAAGGGGATGTTCTTCAAGGGTGAGCAGACAGCGCAGGTGGAGATGATGACAGGTGTCCTGCGACGCACACTGGGCCATGGCGCTCAGATGCTCCTGGCTGAATTCACATTGGCCGCAGGCTCGGAGGTACCTATGCACAGTCACCACCACGATCAGGTGGGATACGTGGTGAGTGGTAGCATGGAACTGACCATACAGGATGAGGCGCGCACCTGCGAGGAGGGAGATAGCTACTACATCCCTGGCGATGCGCCCCACGAGGCAGTTGTGGCGGAGGGCGCGGTCGTGATTGACGTGTTCTGCCCTCCACGGGAGGACTACCTTGACAGCTAGGAAGAAGCGTGGCTGCTGACTGCGAAGGACTACTGTGGATCACCGATACGACGGCGATCCCCATGGCTGAGCTAAGCTTTCACTTTTCGCGCAGCGGAGGCCCGGGTGGTCAGCATGTCAATCGCACGGAGACGCGAGTAGAGCTCAGGTTCGACCTGGCCCACACGCCGAGCCTGAGCGATGATCAGAGGGAGAGAGTCCTCCGAAGACTGGTGTCGTATGTAGACACGACTGGGGTCATGCATCTGGTATCGCAATCCAGCCGCAGCCAGTGGAGGAACCGAGAGGAGGTCGTGGAGCGTTTTCGGACTCTCATGCGAGGAGCGCTGAGGGTTCCCAAGAAGCGCCGGGCCACGGAGCCCTCGAGAGCAGCACGACAGAGGCGGCTGGAGGAGAAGAAGCGGCGTGGTGAGATCAAGCGGCAGCGCCGCGACGTCTCGTCTGACAGCGAATGAGATGGCGCATGGAGGCCGCGCGACGAGACGCCATCGGCGCCTTGACGTTGTGGCAGCTTGAGCACGTGGCACACTTGCCACGAATGGGTATGCCGTTACCTGTTAGATGCTAGGAACAGGATGTCTCTTCACCATGGCCGGTGGGACCTGTGCTGTGGTGTGCCTTCGGGGAGGTGGGCGGCGAAGATGGAGACTGAGGGTATCAACAAGATGATGATGGAAGTGCGCGAAATGGCCGATGCCAAGGGGTTCTCGGCCGGCGAAGAGCGCATCTGGGAGATGTTGGCTCTGATACACACCGAGGTGTCGGAAGCGACAGATGCGTACAAGAAGGGGGCAGACCTGGACAAGGTAGGAGAGGAGCTGATCGACGCTATCATCCGTATACTTCACCTCCTCTCGGCCATGGGCGTCGACGCTGAAGAGCTCTATCAGAAGAAGATGGAGAAGAACTGGTCGCGTCCCCACCGGTTCAATACAGTGCGAGGGGGATAGCGGATTTGACTGTCAGGGAACGACTGTACCGCACTGAAGCTGTCATACTGCGCAGACAGGATTTCGGTGAGGCGGACAGGCTTCTGACCCTCTACACACCTGGTCTTGGCAAAACGCGGGTGCTGGCCAAGGGAGTGCGCAAGCCCACCAGCCGAAAGGCTGGGCACGTTGAGTTGTTCACTCATAGCAGACTTCTCGTCGCGAAAGGCAAGAGTCTGGACATCGTAACGCAGGCTGAGACCACCAATTCGTTTCTGCCCCTCAGGGATGAACTTGGGCGCGCGAGCTGCGCCTTCTACGTGGCCGAACTGGTGGACAGATTCACTGAGGAGGGTGAGGAGAACAGGCGCCTTTTTGATATTCTGCTGAATGCCCTCTTCTGGTTGGGCGATTCTGAGGATACAGCCCTCGTGCTCCGCTTCTTCGAGCTGCGCCTGCTTGACTACGTGGGATATCGACCTCAACTGTCTCGATGCGTCCGTTGTGCACAGCCCGTGGAGACTGATGCTGCGCTGTTCAACTCGGCGGAGGGCGGGGTGCTCTGTCTCCGTTGCGGAAAGGGTGAGCGCGGTTGCCGCGACGCTTCTCCGCAAGTGCTGGCAACTCTGTGCTATCTCCAGTCCAATGACTACGAGCAGTGCCGTCGGCTGAAGATTGACCGACGTGCGCACTTCGAGCTGGAGGGCATTCTGCGTCGTTACATAACCTACCTCCTGGAGCGTGGATTGAAATCTGTCGACTTCATGGATACTATTCGAAGGGAGGAGGCCGAGGCCGTTTCTCCTGGCCGTGAGCCGGCGGGGACCGCCTCTTCATGAGCTGTGGCTACGCTTGAGAAATGCTGACGACACGGGTGGTGCGTTCAGTAGGTATGGGGAGAACGAATGGTTGAAGAGAAGACTACAGTGGATATGGAGACTCTAGTCTCGCTGTGCAAGAGGAGGGGGTTCATCTTTCAGAGTAGCGAGATCTACGGCGGCGTCGGTGGTTCCTGGGACTACGGGCCCTTTGGTGTCGAACTGAAGCGTAACATCAAGAATGTCTGGTGGCGGGACATTGTTCAGCGCAGGGATGACATAGTCGGCCTCGATGCCGGAATCCTCATGCACCCCCGCGTTTGGGAAGCTAGCGGCCATGTGGACAGTTTCACTGATCCACTGGTTGACTGCAAGAACTGCAAGAAGCGTTTCCGAGCGGATCACGTCGAAGATGAGGTGTGTCCTGAGTGCGGCGGCGAACTGACTGAGCCTCGTCTGTTCAATCTCATGCTGAAGACGTTCCTGGGACCGGTCGAGGACGACGCTTCCCTCACCTATTTGCGGCCGGAGACGGCGCAGGGTATGTTCGTCAATTTCGGCAACGTCCTGGAGGCCTCTCGCAGGAAGCTACCTTTCGGCATAGCTCAGATCGGGAAGGCTTTTCGCAATGAGATCACGCCTCGCAATTTCACATTTCGTACTCGCGAGTTCGAGCAGATGGAGATCGAGTACTTCGTGAAGCCGGGTACCGACGAGGAATGGCACCAGCGCTGGGTAGAAGAGCGCTTCGACTGGTACGTGAAGTATGGGCTACGCCCGGAGTTTCTGCGCCTGCGTGAACACGAGGGCGATGAGCTTGCTCACTACTCCAAGGCCACACATGACATAGAGTACCTGTTCCCGTTTGGCTGGGCTGAGCTGGAGGGGATCTCGAACCGGACGGATTTCGACCTGCGCCAGCATGCGTTGTCCAGTGGAAGGGAGATGACCTACTTCGACGAGGAATCTGGCACCCACATCGTGCCCTACATCATAGAACCGTCCGGAGGGGTCGATCGGGCCGCCCTGGCGTTCCTGGTGGATGCTTACCGCGAGGAGAAGGTGAGAAAAAGGAAGCGCGTTGTGTTGAGTTTCCATCCTGAGCTCGCGCCGGTCAAAGTGGCGGTGTTGCCCTTGCTGCGAAACAGACCGGAACTCGTGGCACTCGCCAAAGAGATCGCCGCGGATCTTAGACTGCATGTGATGACGATGTACGATGACACCGCCAGCATAGGACGTCTATACCGAAGGCAGGATGAGATAGGCACCCCGTTTTGCGTGACCGTTGATGTGGAGAGCCTGGAAGACAACGCTGTCACCATTCGCGAGCGGGACAGCATGGAACAGACACGTGTCCCCATCCCCGAGGTGAAGGACAACCTGCTCGCCAGCTTGGGCACCGTCTAGTATGAGCAGGGTGGATCTTCACATCCACACCACCGCCTCTGACGGAGTCCTCACCCCGGCTGAAGTAGTCCAGGTTGCAGTAGAGAGGTGTCTCTCGGCGGTGGCCATCACGGACCACGACACTACCGGGGGCATAGACCAGGCGCTGGTGGCTGCGGAGGGTACCCAGCTGGAGGTCATACCAGGGGTCGAGCTGAGCGCGGAGCAAGGTTCACGCGAGATGCATATCCTGGGCTACTATGTTGACCATCAGGATGGGGCTTTGCAGGAGAAGCTGGTGGTGCTGCGGCGGGCCCGACGGGAGCGCGCCTGGAAGATGGTCAGGAAGCTTGCTGGCATGGGTATGCGGGTCTCCTGGGACCGGGTCATGGAAATCGCGGGCGACACCTCAGCCTTTGGACGTCCGCACATCGCTGTGGCGCTGCGCGAGGGGGGTCACGTGGACAGCATCAACGAGGCCTTCTACAAGTACATCGGACGACTTGGACCGGCTTACGTTGCCCGCTACAAGCTGAGTCCGGCGCAGGCCTTGCAGATGATCAAAGATGCAGGGGGACTTCCCGTCTTGGCGCACCCTCGGCGCCAAGAGGATATCGTCGCTGGACTTGCCGGCCTCGGGTTGGCGGGGTTGGAGGCCTACTACCCCCGGTACTCCGCGGTAGAGAGCGAGGCATTGGCCATGCTGGCAGAGCGACATGGCCTGATCGCCACAGGGGGAACGGATTACCACGGCTACGATGGGGATGCTGGTCTCGCAGTGGGCGACGTACCGGTCCCCATGGAATCGGTAGAGCGCCTGCGGGCCCTTGGAGATCGCCACGTTGCTGGTAGGTCCCAGCATGCAGGTGGCAGCGACTAGGAGCGCCTGCGTTTGGCTTTCTTACCGGTCACTTCCAGAATCTCGTCCGGCGAGACTTCGACAGTTACTTCGTTCTTCAGCTCAACGGTCACGGTCAGTTTCAGGGCGTTGATGGCCCTCACTTCTCCGGAGCCATGGGTGGTCCTGACGATCTCACGTAGCTGGGGCAGCTTCTTCTTCGCCTCCTGGTAGTATTCGTCCTCGTATGCCAGGCAGCACAGAAGTCTTCCGCAAACCCCTGAGATCTCGGATGGGTTCAAGGAGATGTCTTGCCGTTTGGCCATTCTGATGGAGACGGGGCTGAAGTCCTGCATGAAGCTTGAACAGCAGAGCACCCTTCCGCAGCGCCCCACGCCACCCATCAGCTTGGCCTCATCGCGCACTCCAACCTGTCGCAGCTCCACTTTGGTCTTGAGGGTCCTCCTGAGATCCTGCACGAGTTCCCGGAAGTCCACCCGTTTCTCGGAGGTGAAATGCACCAGGAGGTGACTCCCGTCGAAGTTGTACTCAGCCTTGAGCAGCTTGATGGGCAATCCATACTCCTCCAGCTTCTCCTGGCAACGAGCGAGAGCGTCTTCCTCTCGCATGCGGTTGCGCTCCATCTGTACAAGGTCCAGGGGCTCTGCCCGTCGCTGGACCGGCTTCAGAGCCTCCTTCTTCATGTCCCCCGGGATCTGCTCGTGTACGCGGGCTACGCGGCAGACTTCCTTGCCCCTGGTGGTATCCACGACGACGTATTCACCCTTTTCGAGGCCGTCAATACCTGAGGCATCAAAGTAGTATACCTTTCCGGTATCTCTGAAACGAACACCTGCAATACTGGGCACGGTCATCCTCTCAATTGCTGCGTGCGGGAAGGTCAAGCATCAGTACCTCAAGCGCCAGGCGGGGGTCAACGTTCAGCTCAAGCTCGCGTTGTGTCCGGCGTATGGCCTTGACGAACGTGACTATGTCCCACAGATCGTATCCGTGGGCATCCTCCTCGAGAGAGGCTGCGCTATCCAAGTTGTTTATCGTCTCAGGACTGCCGCCCCTGATGAGGAGTAGATCTCTCCACCAACTCAGCAGAAGCTCCAGCGTTTCTCGCATCAGGTCAGACTTGCGAACGAGGCGCTGTGCGTAATCGAGACGGTCAAGGCGCCCCATCTTGGGAAGTACTGCCAGTTCTCGCAGTGTGTCCTCTCTATCTTTCAGGATAGAGTCATCCCGGGCGGCGCAGATGGCCCAGCCGATTCTGCCACCGCTCAGCCTGGCCAGCAGACTGGCCCTCTCCGCATCCAACCCATGTCGCAACCGCAGTTCCTCTTCTATGATCTCAGCAGGTGCTAGACGAAGGACGAACACCTGGCAACGCGAGGCGATTGTGGGCAGCAGCAGTCGCGTATCACTGGCGGTGAGCAGGAGAATGACGTGTGGCGGAGGCTCCTCCAGCGTCTTCAGCAGTGAGTTGGCCGCCTTGGTCGTCATTCTGTCCGCGTCTTGGATGATGAAGACTTTCCGTCTACCCTCAAAGGGTTTCAATCCTGCTTCCTGCGTGATACTCCTGATGGTGTTTATGCGCAGTTCCTTCTGCTCCGCTGGGGTTTCGTCACGCAGGAGTGCCTGGTAGTGAAGATCCACCATCCTGACGTCTGGATGGATGCCCGCGAAGATCTTGCGGCAGGCCTCGCACTCGTTGCATGGCTTGTCCTCCCCTAGGCAGTTCAAAGCTTGAGCCAGGTTCAGAGCCAATGTGCCCTTGCCCACGTCTGGCGGCCCGGTGAACAGGTAGGCGTGTGATACCCTCTCTTCGGCTATGCTGCCCTTGAGCAGGCTCACTACCCAGTCGTGTCCGGTGACGCGCCACATTCTGTCAATCTCTCCATCTATACATTATACAGTCAAGTGACCCTCCCTGCAATCACTCACGCGTCGGGTACGGAGAACATCCGATGGAAGGGATCGGGTGTCGGCGCACCGCTTCGGAGGCGTGAGCCCGGGGGTTGCTGGACTCGAAACTGAGCGAGATCGAGATCGAGATCCCATTCTCAATGTCACGCGAGCTGCAACTCGCCTTGTCCTCGACCAGCGCATCTAATCTTTAAGGTGCGGCCTCGATTTCTTTAAGATAACAGGGGGCGAATCTGTGGTACAATGACTGAGGATTGGGATAGAATGGAGGCGCCCGTGCGACGAGCGCAAACGGGCGTGGGCTGACTTGTGGTTCCTTGCCTGGTGATCCGTCTCCGGAGATGTCCGTGGTCATCGACGACGGTGTGATAGCTGAAGAGTTCGTCGCCTTCTGCCTCGAGAGGCGCGGCCACGAGTGGCCAGAGCTGTACGATGAGATGTGCAGGGTGGCGAGCCATCGGCTGTTCAGGGGCATGGGGTACCGCGAGTTGCACGATCACGGAGTATCTCTGAGCCTCGCCAACATGGAGCGTCTGGCGTCTCTGGCCGCTACACTTTCCTCCTGTGGTACCTCTGTCCAGGCATCCTGACACCCTCACCTTTCTGTGCGATGCCCCCGTTGCTGCAACCTCTTGCCCGTGATATAATGCGCTGACTGCGAGACTTCTGGATGCAAGGAGGACCGAGTATTGGAAGCCATTGAGCATCAGGTAGTGCTCTTCCTGCAAAATCTGATTCAGACCGTAGGCTGGGCCGGCATCGTTCTGGCGATGGCCATCGAGAGCGCTTGCATACCCTTGCCGAGCGAAGTGACTATGCCCCTCGCCGGCTGGATGTTGGTCCAGGCCAAGGGTTTGTCTGTCTGGCACACTATCTTGGGCGGTTGGTGGGGAGCGGTTGGCTGTACCCTCGGCTCGGTGGTCATGTACTGGATCGGCGCCAAGGGGGGGCGGCCTCTCCTGGAGAAGTATGGCAAGTATGTGCTGATCAGACCTCACGAAATAGAGGTCGCCGACAGGTGGTTCGAGAAGTATGGCGAGCATACCGCCTTCTTCTCGCGCCTGCTGCCTGTCGTGCGTACCTTCATCTCCTTGCCCCTTGGCGTGGCCCGCATGAATTTCGTCAAGTTCACCATCTGGAGCTTCGTCGGTTCCTTCATCTGGTGTTGGGCACTTACGTGGGCGGGATACGTCTTCGGCGAGCATTGGGAGAGGGTTCGCGAGGTGATGCGTCCCTTCGACATACCCATTCTGATCATTGTGGGCGTGCTGGGTATCTTGTTCATCTACCGCCGACTGAAGAGCAGACGGGCGGAATCCGTGGCGGCGGAGGAGGGCTCAGAGTAGGAGAGTTCGGGAGATCTTGATCAAGGTATCGTCTGGAACATTGGGTGTACTGGGATTGGTGGAAACCCATCTTGATGCCCCCCCGACCACTGCATATCTGATGGTGGGGGGGCGTTGTCGTCGTGACTGTGCCTTCTGTGCTCAGGCCAGAAGCAGCAAGGCCTCGGCCGCTGCCCTATCCAGGGTCAGTTGGCCGTCGTGGGACGAGAATGAGGTTCTTGATGCCGTGGAGCAGGCGCACGCGGACGGAAGGATACAGCGCTGCTGTCTGCAGGTCACCGTGGGTCCTGGATCACTGGCTCAGGTCAGGACGATTGTCACTCGACTGGCACCCCACCTGCCGATCAGCGCGTCCTTGGTGGCAAACGTCGCTCAGGTGGGGGAACTGCTGGAGTTGGGCGTGGAAAGAGTGGGACTGAGCCTCGACGCGGCAAACGAGGAGGCGTATCGACGGGTGAAGGGTGGCGACCTGGACCGCTCGCTTGCAGTGATCGGTGAGGCGGCGCGGCGGTATCCTGGTCGGATAACCACCCACCTGATGGTCGGACTGGGGGAGACCGAGGAAGAGATAGTACGCATGATGGCGCTTCTCCTGGATGGGGGAGTGATGCCCGCGCTCTTCGCCTTCACGCCCATCCGAGGGACCGCTCTGGAGGGCGGCTCTCCACCACTTCTGGACAGTTACCGCCGACTCCAGGTGTCCCGGCAGCTGCTCCTGGAGGGACTGTGCACGTCAGACGACCTCTCCTACTCGAAGCAGGGGCGAATCTCGTCCCTTGGCCTTCCGAGGAGCGAACTGGAGCAAGTCCTCGCCGATGGCAAGGCCTTCCAAACATCAGGCTGCCCCGGCTGTAACCGTCCGTACTACAACGAACCACCGAGGGGACCGCTGTACAACTACCCCCGTCCACTGACCGGCGCGGAGGTGAGAGACGCTTTGGCCGGACTGCTATGGTAGGCACGAGAGCGTTGTTCATTCCTGGGTCCGCCTCAGCCCTTGACTACATGCACGGAAGAGACTATCATAAGAGTACGTGGGGGTGGTAGAGACCCGGTGGCCTCCGCGGTCTTCAAAACCGTTGATGGGTAGCGACGAGCTAGCCATGGTGGGTTCGACTCCCATCCACTCCCGCTGTTATCCTCCGTTTGCGCCGCTTCCGATATCCACTGCCAATCCCTGGTGCCTGGATCGACGTGCCTACATGGATGTCGCCAGTTCGATGATGGCACAGGTTGCCCCGATCAGGAGCGATCCCACGATGAGGAGGGCTGCAGCTACCTTCCGCTGCCTCTTGGTGGCGAGAAGCACTCCACCTGTCACCATCAGCAGCAACCCCATAGGAAGACACATGGACACGGTCATTTCGTATACTCCCTTCATAGAAGCACTTATCCGTTCGTCGCGTCGCAGCGCCTCCCCGGAGAATGGCAAGAGTTGCGGGTTGAACGTCTCTGCTGGCGAGCGGACGCGAGTGCAGCCTCAGAGCCGCGGCGTTGGCTGCCTGGACCACCAGCAGGTGGCGTCTACAGACTCCTGGCACCGATTGAGCTGATTGGGGAGTCCGTGCTGTGACGGACCAAATCCCCTCGACGAATAATCGCTCAACCGGAGGTGTTTACGCGAACTGCTGCCCGCATCCCCGTTCCTCCTTGCCTATCCCCGGCGACGTGTCCGAGCTCAGAACGAGCTCGAATGGCTGCAGAATGTGCCCGACCAAGCCGTGTGCTAGAATGACGTCCCAGACACGGTCCATCTTCTTCCAGGCGACGTTGTAGAGGATTCTCTTCAATGGGTTGGGGAGTCCAACGGATCGCTTCAAGATGGATCGGCAGGTGTAAAACTCCCTATAGGACCACCAGTATCCTTCCTCAAGCTGTGACGGCGTCATGTGCTTGGGTCGAAAGACGGCATGGCGGGTGTCGTACTTCTCCCAGTCCCGGTGCAAGATGCGACCTTCCTGGTCGAGCCTGGCAAACGTCCTGGTGCCGGGGAAGGGCGTCAGGATGTGGAATGTCGCTGTCTCGATCTTGTTCTCGATAGCGAACTCCACGGTCCTGGGGAAAACATCGGCATCATCGTCGTCGAAGCCATAGACGAAGCTGCCGTTGATCATGATCCCTGCATCGTGGAATCTCCGAATCGCATCAGCGTAGTCGTGCTTCCTGTTTTGTGGTTTGTTTGCTCGTTCCATGTTGGACTTGATCACGGACTCGAAGCCAACGAAGAGGCTCCGGCACCCGCAATCATACGCCTCTTGGAGGAACCCCGGGGTGTACGCTGCGTCCAGGGAGGCCGATGCTTGCCAGACAAAGTCGTATTCCCGCAGCAGCGCGAAGACCCGTCGCGCCTCCCTTCGGTCGCCCAACAGATTGTCGTCCAGGAAGAAGACGAACCTGTGCTGGAAGGTGTCCAGTTCCCTCTTGATCTCGCTCAAGGGCCGGAACCTGTGGTAGTCTCGGCCCCAGAAGCTCTCCTTATAGCAGAAGTCGCAGCGGTGCGGGCAGCCTCTGGAAGTCACGATGGTGTTGGGCACCAAGTACTTGTGGCCATTCATCAGATCTCTCCGTGCCAAAGGCACCTCGGATAGGTCAGTGTCTGTGCGGCCGTGGTAGTACTTCCTCAGAGAGTCGGCCTCGAAGTCCTTGAGCATCCGATGGAATACCGATTCTCCAGGACCCAGGCAGACGGCGTCTGCGTGCTGTGCCGCCTCCTCCGGAAGCGTGGTGGGATGGATACCACCCATGAACACCTTGGCCCCTCTCGCGCGGTAATGGTCGCTGAGTTCGTACGCTCTCTTGGCAGAGGACACATACACAGTCATGACCACCAGATCAACGTCTTCGTCGACGATTACCTCCTCGACATGTTCATCCCTGACCAGCACCCTGTACCTATCCCTAGGTACAAGCCCTGCCAAGGTCAGGAGGCTCAAGGGTGGGAAAAGGGAGTACTTGAGCTGGCGGAAGTTCCGGGATAGCACTTCCTGAAGAGCCGGCAGCAAGAAGAGCATCGTTTTCATCGGTTTGCACCTCCCACGGTCTGATAATGGCCCACGCCGCACTGACGGCACGCGCGGATCGACTATGGAGTAGGGAAACCACCAGTGCCGGTGCCACGTTACTTGTACCACGTGCGGGCTGTCGAAAACTGCCAGCCCTACTGTCAGGGACTGCCCATCTTGTCCCTCAGCGCGCAACGACCTACCAACAACTGTCAGGAACTGTCAAGGTGTGCCAGCGGCGCAGCTACCTTGGATGCAGTGCTGTGATACGGCACTCCACTGAGTGTGGTTGGATTCCCGCGGGTCTCTTTCACCCCTCGACAGGGTTGCGCTATAATGAGCCTGGGCGAATCGATTGCTCGCTAGCGCGCTGTTTCAGAGTGGAGGGACGTTCAGTGGGTTCAGTGGGGACGAGGCTCCCAGTAGGAAAGCTGCCGACAAGACTCTTGGAGCGCCTGCTCGACGAGTATCGACTCGAGGACGAGCGTGTGGTGCTGGGGGCGAGGATCGGCGAGGACGCGGCTGTGTTGGACATGGGAGACAGGTACCTGGTGGCCAAGACCGATCCCATCACCTTCGCCACCGACCAGATCGGCTGGTACGCCGTCCACGTGAACGCCAACGATCTAGTCACCACGGGTGCCGTACCTCTGTGGTTCCTGGCGACGGTTCTTTTGCCCGAGTTGGGCAGCGATGAGGCTATGGTTGAGGAGATACTTCGGCAGATGCATGCTGCCTGCAGTGAATTGGGTATCTCGCTGGTCGGCGGCCATACGGAGATCACATGTGGCCTGGACCGCCCGATCGTAGTCGGCCAGATGCTGGGGGAGGTGGCGAAAGAGAGACTGGTGACTTCAGGTGGTGCCAGGGTTGGAGACTCCGTCGTGCTGACAAAAGGCATAGCCATCGAAGGCACCGCCATCATCGGTCGGGAGAGAGAGGCGGATCTGCACGAACGTGGCTACAGTCGCGACTTCATACTACGCTGCCAGGCTTATCTCCACACGCCGGGGATAAGCGTCTTCCGTGAGGCCAGGCTTGCCAGTCAGGATTTCGACGTACACGCCATGCATGATCCCACTGAGGGAGGTTTGGCGATGGGCCTGCGTGAACTAGCGCAGGCATCCCAGGTGGGGTTGATGGTGCAAGAGGAACGGATCGAGGTCCTCCCGGAATGCCGGCGCCTTTGTGAGGAGTTCGGCCTGGACCCGTTGGGCACGATCGCCTCCGGTGCACTGCTCCTTTCTTTGTCCTCAGAGGACGCAGATGACTTGGTCAGTGTCCTTGGGTCCGAGCAGATCCCGGCGGCGGTCATTGCGTGCGTTGTGCCGAAGGAGGAAGGTATACGGGTGGAGAGTCGCGGGCGAACGAAAGATCTTCCCCAGTTTCCACGAGACGAGATAGCGAGGCTGTTTGCCCGATAGACGGTACGGAGTGTGCGGCTGATGACAGAGGGCAAGGATATCGAAGACCTTGACGAGCGAGAGTTGAACGAACTGGGCAATGCCTACAGTGCTCGCGGAATGTGGGATGAGGCGACCGACAGTTATCTCCGCAGCCTGGCGATGCGCAAGGCAAACGGCGATGTGCGTGGACAGGGCATAGTGCTCAACAACCTGGGCGCCACCTACTACCATCAGGGCAGGGCCCACGAAGCTCTGGAGTGCTATGAAGCAAGCTATGAGATCGCGCACACGCATGGAGAGGAGCTGAGCGAACTTATCGCACTCATGAATCTAGTGTTCCTCCATTTCGAGGAAGGGACACTGGACGGATTCGTGCGGCGTGCTGACGAGGCAGAATCGCTCGCTCTCGCGCTCGATAGGTGGGAGCCCATGGCGAAACTGAAGTGGCTGAGAGGGCGCCTGGCCCTGTGCGATCCGGATAGATATCAGGAGGGGCTTGGCTACTACGCCGAGGCCCTGGCGTACGCGTCACGGGACGGGGAGGACGAGTTGCAGCAGATGTTGAGCCGGGTTGATGCCCAAGCCCGCCGTCTAACATCCCAGGGCGCACGGGGCCTGGGCCTCGTCCTCTACGATTATCTTCAAGGGTTCGCGCGCGATCAGGGCTTCAGCGACAGTGTGCTTTCGCACCTGACCCAGCAGCGAGAGGAGATCTTGCGTAGACCTTCTCTACCTTGATTCCGCCAGTTTCTCCTCGATCACCTTCTGGAACTCTTCGAAGGGCAGAGCTCCCCTGATCGGCGTGCCGTTGACGAAGAACGCGGGGGTACCACTGACCCCGTCCTGCATACCAATGTTGTAGTCCTCCATGATCCGGTCCACAGTCGTCCCCTCCGTAAGGCAGGAGGTGAACTCCTCCGTGTCCATGCCCAGTTCGTCTGCATAGCCCTGCAAGGTAGTGAGGAGATCCTCGCTTTCGGACCATTGCTCCGTACGCTCCCACAGGAACATCTGCATCTCCCAGAACTTGCCCTGATCGGCAGCGCACTCTGCAACCATGGCCATGGCTACGGCGGGTTGACCGTGCACAGGGAAATCCCTGAAGACGAGCTTCACCAGTCCTGTGTCGATGTATTCCTCTTCTATCCGCGGCAAGGTCTCCAGCGCGAAGGTGCGGCAGTAGGGGCAAAGGTACTCTGAATACTCGATGATGGTCACCGGTGCATCGGGGGAGCCTAACACTGGATCGTCGTCCAAGGGCACCAGCGGCTCGCTGGTCGCCTCCGGAGTGGAGCCTTCCTCTGGGGTAGAGCCTGCGTCTGGGGTGGAGCCCACCTCGAGCGTTGGCGTCGCGGGCGGTGTGGTCGGCGCAGTGGTGGGAGTGGGTTCAGGTGTGCTGCAACCCGCCAGGCCGCTCAGCGTCAGGCTCAAGATCACGCAGAGCAAGACGGACGAGACTAGCCACCGTCGGCCGCGCATAACTAGCCGGTGGTTACATGCAATGCCTCTCACGGAAAGTCCTCCAATCTTGGTGATTGCCCGGTTCAACCTCACCTCACCGGGCTCTGATACCATTCTCGTGAATTGTCGTCAAAGCTGTCTTCCCAGACCAAGTCGACTTCCTCGTCCCACACTCTCAGATTGTCGAAAGTGCAGTGCGGGCTCGGCTCGGCGAAGCTGCCACAGCCGAAACCTATCAACCCTGCAGTGAATCGATCGTCGAACTCCTGCAGAGCCAGTTGACCGTTGACGTAGAACGAAAAAGAACCTTCAAGCGCTTCCAGTCGCAAGCGGTTGACCGCGTTTCCCTAGTTAATGAACGAACTCGGGCTGAAGGCCGAGATGGTGTCCCATCTGCCCCGCTCCTTGACGAAGAAGCCGGCATATCCGTCACCCGAGATGGCCATTTCATAGTAGTTGTCGTCGTCCTGGTATCCGAACACCAGGCCGTACTCGTTGTCATTGTTCCCGCTGATCTGGGCCGCGTCAACCTCCAGACTGAAGTTCTCCAAGGAGAGCAGTTGGCTCACTCCAATGGCGAATTGGTGCGTGTCAGCGGTGACCACGTGATATGCGCCGTCGGCGATGTAGATGGCAGGCGCGCGAGCATCCGGGATGCCGTGGCTCTCATAGACGGAGACACTGTACTCCATCTTGGGGCCGGCTCTGTCGTCCTTGTAGTCCCGCGCCATGACGTAGACGGTTCCCGTGTTCCCTGCCGTCCATGTGATGCTCGACGCTCGCGGTTCTTCACCCCCGTCGTCGTCGCGCGCCAATTCCTCGTTATCCTTATTGTACAGGAAAACGATCGTGTCGATATCCTCTCCCAAGTGTGACGTTTCCACGAGGTAGGTCACGCCCTCCTCAGTCCGGAACGAGAGCCAGTCGTGATCGCCTGCTGCATGTATAGTATGCTGCTGCATCCCGCCTACAGCCATCTCTCCGGATGAAGCCAGGGTGTCGTCGGGTTCGTACCGGTCAGGGGCGAGCAGCGCCGTTCCTCCCTCCCGCACTGAGATTGCATATCCAGTACCGGGTCCTGCTGCCTCATCATCCAGATCTCTGATCAGAAGACAGAGAGTGCCACTTTCGCGGGCGCTCCAACTGAGTCCAGAGGCCAGCGTCTCCGGACCTGAGTCATCGTCTTCAGCCAGTAGCTCGCCATCCGAGTTGTACAGGCTGATGTGTGTATCGATCCGCTCTTCCAGGTTGAGAGTCTCCACTGCATAGTTGGTGCCAGCCGTGGCCTGAAAGCAGACCCAATCGTGATCTCCAGTGATGTGCAGATCATGATTCTGGTAGGAACCGACTTCGATCTCGCTGGCCTGATCCTGAGTATCGTCGGGTTCGTAGTCATCGGCCTCGGGAGGCTTGCTCTCGGTAAACGAGATGGTGTACTCCATGTCCTCCTCGACGGCGTCGTCCCAGTAGTCACGGACCATCACGTAGAGGACACCAGCGGAGTCAGCTGTCCAGATAATCCGGGAACCAACGCCGTCCTCACCACCATCGTCGTTGTGCACCAGTTCATCGCCGTCTTCGTCATAGAGGTAGATGATAGTGTCTATCCCGGTCCCCAGATCGAGGGTCTCCAGGACGTAGGTGCCTTTCTCGACTTGGAGGAGCAACCAGTCTCGGTCCCCTTCCAGATGGACATTGTGAGTCTGCGGCACGTCCAAAGTCAGTTCGTTGGCCTGCTCCAATGTGTTGTCCGGTTCGTATTCATCTTCTCCGAAGACGAGAGGCTCGCTTTCTGACACCCAGATGTCGTACTCGGTGCCTTCTGCTTCTACCTCTTCGTCGAACTGCCTCACCTCGACGAACAGCCGGCCATCTTCGCGCGCCGTCCAGCTGAGACGAGAAGCCAGAGTTTCCTCGCCTCCGTCATCATCCTGCCTCAACTCCGCACCATCCTCGTCGTACAAGGTGATGATGGTGTCGCATTCGAGCCCCAGGTTCCCAGTCTCTATTGTGTATCGCGTGCCGCCCCTGGCCTGGAAGAATACGTAGTCGCGATCTCCAGCTGGGTTCAGGGTGTGGGTCTGAGGGGTGCCATCGGTCTCGATGGGGTTCGCCCGGGGCCTCGTGTCGTCGGCCTCGTATGTATCGGTGCCCTCCTGCGGCGTGGGGGCGTAGGTGGGCGCGGCGGAAGAAGTCGCCCTGGGGGTTGAGGTTGCAGTGGCGGGCCGCGTGGCCGTCGGCGTGGGCACTCCCATCACCAGCGTGCGTAGGGGATGGGATGCCATCAGTTCGTCCAGCAGCGTGATACCGACCAGGCAGAGACAGCACAACACCAGCACTGCGATCAGTGACGTTGCGATCCAAGGTCTGGCGCTCATCGCTTCACCACCCTGGATCGGGTTCTTTGTTGAGCTGGGGGAGGAGCCGCTCAGGCTGTTGACGCAGGCGCGACATGATCTCTCAGTATCTGGGTTGGATGCTCCACATTCGGCGCACACCCTTGCCATCTATCCATTCTCCCCTGGATTTCGAGGAAGCAGGTGGCCCCGTCGTTTGTAGGACTAGGGCTGTATTGAGTTGACTTGCACGGAGTACGGCTCATTCTGACTGAAACCGGAGAAGGTTTCCACAGTGACGTAGTAGATCCCAGGTTGCAGCGATAGCTCGATGGTCTCTCTGTCTATCGCGCGCGTGGATGAGGCTAGAAGATCCCCGGCTTCGTTGGAGAGAAAGAGGTCATAGTCTGCCACGGCAGTGATGTGCGTCAAGCTGATCTGGACGGTCAGAGGTTGGTCAATCCCAAATGCGTATACATCGACGTCCCCTTCATCCCAGATATAGGATTGATACGTCTGGCCCAGGGCAAGTGGTCCAGTCGCTTGTTCAGGCGTATCGTTGGGTTCGTAGCTGTCCTCGCCTCTGGGAGTGGGCGCCGGTGCCAACTCCAGCCGCAGTGTATAGGTCTCCGTGGGACTGAAGTTCTCAAAGGGCAAGACCAGCGCGTAGAAGACGCCGACGCTGCTCGTCGTGTACTCTATGTATTCGTCTTGTTGGCCGGGATGGGACGAGTCTCCAAGGATGTCCTCCTCACCGGTGACCAGGTACAGATCGTAGTCGGTCTCTGGAGGTATGTCGGTGAGGACGAGCACAACTGTTTGCGGAGTCTCGATCTCAAGAGAAAAGAAGTCGATGTCGTCCTTCTTGCTGATGAAGCCACGATACTCTTGACCAGGAACCAGGCGATCAGAGACTTGCAGCATCGAGTCGTTAGGCTCATAGGGGTCTTCGTAGGACGGCGTAGGGGTGGGGCTGGGTTCTCTCGTCGCCGTGGCTGTTGGGGTATGTTCGGCCGGGATGGCGGTCGGGGCAGCGGTCGGCTCTCCCATACTGCACGCTGTCAGTAAGGGCAGGGTCGCCACCATAGCCAGGCTGAGCGCAGCGTGTCCCAGGCGTTTGATCAGGGCTGCCGGCGATATTGTATTGGTCCGCGGTCTTGCGATACCTCTTCGCTCTCTTGGCGCGCGTCGCCGCAATTGCCTGGTAGTCAGGTCTGATGCCAGAGGCGCAGTACTTCGTCTCATCAGGCCACCTGCATGGCCATGACTCTGTCCTTGTTCAGACCCAGGACTATGCCTCCTCTGAGGACGAGTTCCGCCACCGAGAGGCAGAGAACCGAGGGCTCTGTCAGGGCGATGAAGCGCTCGCTCATGGCATCCAGCGCCTGGGCCAAGGTGGCCTCTCGGACGATGTGCAGAGTTCCTTGAGCGACAAAAGGTCCGGAGTAGGCGGTGATCCGCTGGGGGGTCTTGTACGGAGTGGCCAACAAGGGTCTCTCGATCTTGGTCTCTCGAACAAGCCAGACCAGTATGATCTCGTCCTTGTTCAGGATGACGCTCTCGGCAATAGCGGGCTGTGCCTTTCCCCATCGGGACAGTGGTACGACTGATGCCTGATCAACAGTGAGGTAGGGTATCTGCTCGCTGTTCAAGACGTCCAGGATCCGACGGGGAGGCCACGCTCTTACCTCTCCTCGCACTTCCAGGTGACTTGTGTAGGCGACTATCTCATGTACGGCTGGCGTCTGGTCTTCCATCTACCTGTCCTCTGCTCCGCCCAACGCAACGAGCCAGGGTTGACCGCGATTTTACCACCCTTGAGCAGTGAGGGCAACGGTTGCCAAGCTCAGCAGCTAGATCAGTTGTGCCAAGCACCACACCAACCGGAAGGTGTGCGCTCAGTCAGGTGGTGCTGCGAGAGAATTCGCTCAAGGGCCGGCATAGACCCATTCCTGTAGGGCAGCGGTCCATTCCGGGGGAAAGCCGGCGTGCTCCAGATAGGGCCAGAGGATGCCTGCCCCTTCTCTGACCATGTAGTAGCCGCGCAAGGGCCAGTCAATGCTGTCCACATTCGTGGTTGTGGGGCTGGTGTAGACGGTCACGCCCTCTTGCTCTAAGAAGAGCTTGGCGCGATAGAGGTGGAGAGGGTGGCTGACCACGACGGCGCTGCTCCATCCGTGTTCCATCATGACCGCCGCCACCTGTCGTGCATCTTCCACAGTGTTGGCAGACCCGTCAGCCAGGAGGACCGCCGCATCTGGGGTATCAAGCGCTATCGCCAAACCCCTGCACACCGCTGCCGCCGAGAGCGGGTCGCCCTCCACGCCGCCTGAACAGATCAGACGTGGGGCCATGCCAGTTCGATGCAGGTCGACGGCGTGCTCGGTGCGCGCTCTGAGATCGGGGCCCGGCTGGCCGTTGGGCTGCACCTTGGCGCCAAGGACCACGATGGCATCCGCTGGTTGGGCCAGGTCTCGACGGCCAAAATAGTCGATATTGAAACACAGCACGACGAAGCCCGCGATACAGAGCAGGCTCACGCTGACGGTCAGGTAGAGGGCATAGCGTAATACACGCATGATCTGCCTTTGACGGGGCGCGGCGCTGAGGCTGGGGGCGGGGAAACAAAGCTAGCGGTGGCTTTCGCGCCAGTTTCCAGCTGCGGCCTGCGCAGCCGCGTACACCTCCTTGAGGGGTTCTCCGGTCTCCAGAGCGAGACGGCGGCAATCCTCGTGCTCCGGCGAGAGATTTACGATCCTCTGACCTAGCCGTGCCACCTTGATCCTCACAGGCCCGTACGGGGTGTCGACGTTCACCGTCTCGCGGTCGAGGCACCGGCGTTCAAGCGTGAGGCGCCGGATACCCAGCGTTGTGGTCTCAGCGAAGATGATGGAAGTCAACTCCTGCTCCAGTCGTGGCTGACATAGCGCGGAGAGAAGGATCCCGGGTCTGTTCTTCTTGCCCTGGAATGGGTGGAGGGTGACGTCCAGGGCGCCAGCTTCGAAGAGAGCGTCCATCACATGGTCGTACAACTCAGGGTTCATGTCATCCAGATTCGTCTCCAGGAGAACGACCGTCTCAGTTTGCGCAGAAGCTTGGGGGTGCGCTGTGCCCACGACGACTCTTAGCAGGTTCGGAAAAGGGAAATCACTCTTGCCTGCTCCATAGCCCACACTCTGCATGACCATTTCCGGGAAAGGTCCGTACTCCTCTGCGAGACCTGTGAGAATGGCGGCGCCGGTCGGCGTAACTAGCTCCCCCTCCACATCACGCTGTACCACTGGTACGCCTCGCAGCAGTTCCAGTGTGGCTGGCGCCGGGACTGGCAAGAGCCCATGAGCGCAGTGGACGAAGCCGTGGCCGAGTGGGAGCCGCGAGGCGTAGACCTTCTCCACCCCCAGGAGGTTGAGCCCCAGAAGACTGCCCACCACGTCCACAATGGCATCCGTGCCACCCACTTCATGGAGATGCGCGTCCTCAGGCTTGGTGCCGTGTATCGCTGCCTCTACACCGACTAGTCGACGGAAAATGGCTAAGCTACCGCGCTTAACGTCGTCAGGGAGTTCGCTCTCCTCTATGACAGCCTCGATGTCCGACAGCTTGCGCGCGGCCACGTTTTCGCTCACTTGCACCTGCACATCCGTGGCCTCGATGACCCCTCTTGTCACCCGACTGACCTTGAGTTCGTACTCTGATAGATGAAGTCCTCGGAGAGCCTCTCTGAGCTCCTCAACGTCCAGACCGACATTGATGAGCGCTCCCAGGATCATGTCACCGCTGATGCCGGCGATACAGTCGAAATAGGCCAGCTTCATTTCTCCCCCGTAACGCTCATGATGCTATGGGCGAAGTAGCCGGCGCCGAAGCCGTTGTCCACGTTGACCACTGCCACGCCCGGTGCGCAAGAGTTGAGCATGGTGAGCAGCGGAGCCAGACCGTTCAGGCTCGCTCCGTAGCCTACGCTGGTGGGCACAGCGATGACGGGGCAGGCCACCAGGCCCCCTACCACGCTGGCTAGAGCCCCCTCCATTCCGGCCACGGCGATGATGACCTTTGCGGTGAAAAGCTTCTCCCGCTTGTCAAGAAGGCGATGGAGGCCCGCCACCCCCACGTCGTACAGCCTCTCCACACGATTCCCGAGGATCTCCAGGGTAACGGCAGCTTCCTCGGCAACAGGCATGTCAGAGGTGCCTGCGCTGATCACCAGCACATAGCCGTCGTCATCGGTTTCGGACTCACGTTTCTCCGAGCCTTTGTCCACCACGATGATGCGCGCTTGGGAATGATAGATGGCCTCTGGTATGGCTGCTGTCACCGCCTTGAACGCTTCCTCGTCAGCCCGCGTGGCCATGACGCGATCGTGGCGCTTTGACAGCTCCGAAAGGATCTCCGCTACCTGTGCGGGTGTCTTGCCTTGGCAGAAGACCACCTCGGGAAAGCCTTTTCTGAGTCCGCGGTGATGATCGAGCACAGCGTAGCTCAGATCCTGGTAGGGCAGGTCCCGCAGGAGAGACAGGGCCTCGTCGATCTCCAACTGGTCCGCCTTGACGTCTTGTAGCAGCTTCCTTAGACGGTCATCCATGATTTCCATCCACCAGGGTCTCGTTCATGCTGCCCGTGCGATACCCCTCCAGATCGATCGTCACGTAGGAGAACCCGAGTCTGCGCAACTCTTCCACAATAGGCAATCGGTTCTCCAAGAGGATGGGCAGGTTCTCTGCTTCCACTTCAATGCGGGCGACCTCAGCGTGCGCCCTGACTCTCACCTGGGTGAAGCCCAGGTTATGAAGGAGACGCTCCGCCTGCTCGATCTGTTGCATCCGCTCGCGTGTGATGGGCGTGCCATACGGTACGCGACTGGCCAGACACGCATTCGAGGGTTTGTTCCAGGTGGGCAGTCCCAGCTCCCTACTGATGGCGCGAATATTTGCCTTGGTGAAACCGGCCTCCATGAGAGGGCTACGGACTCCCAGCTCGCGCGCCGCTCTCATGCCGGGCCGGTGATCTCCCTGGTCATCGAAATTCGTCCCGTCAACCACATAGGAGAAGCCCTTCTCCTCCGCCAACTTCATCAGTGCATCGAAGCGAAGTTGCTTGCAGTGGTAGCACCTGTCCGGCGAGTTGGCAACAAAGCCTGGACTCTCCAGCTCGTCGCTCTCAATGATTAGGTGCCGCACCGCGAGCTGCGACGCCAGTTCCGCTGCATACTCCAACTCCTCCCGGGGCAAACTGGAGGATGTGGCAGTCACCGCGATAGCCTTCTCGCCTAGTTCATCGTGGGCCACCTTCAGCAAGAACGTGCTATCGGTCCCTCCGGAGAAGGCCACGACCACTCCGCCCATC
This sequence comes from Chloroflexota bacterium, assembly GCA_030603665.1. GTDB lineage: Bacteria > Chloroflexota > Anaerolineae > UBA7937 > B3-Chlor > JAUVXJ01. The sequence goes on from JAUVXJ010000004.1 coordinate 96,835, forward strand.
TCAGACAGAATCCTCTTTAGTGAGTCCAGCTTCACGTCTGCCGATGATTCCTGTGGTGCTAGTTGTGTAGTAGTCAACTCAGTCATCTCCTAATGTGTATGGACGTGAAGTCCTCTCCTGACGTACTCAGACAATATGAAGGCATGGCGCATTCTTTGCGGAGGATTCACGCTGCGGGTCGATGCAGCAGCCACCAGTGGCTATGTCGGGCTTTCCTGCCCCAGGTGCTCCAGACTACCGACCAATGAGATCTCAGCCTCGCCGTCCGCGAGGGCGATGACGTTCAAGGCTGTGCTCTCTTGTGGAGGGGTATGCCAGATGATGGACAGGTCCTCATTCATAAAATGGCACATGGCGGTCTTGGCGGGAATCGCGTGGGTGACGACGCATACGCTGTTGCCTCGTTCCACCGAGACGATGTGCTCCAGGGCGTCCACTGTCCTGGTTTGCACCTCTTCCAGAGTCTCCCCGCCCGGCATGCAGTGTTCGTGAGGCCTGAATTGCCAAACGACGAGTTGCTCTCGATCGGACTCCTTCACTTCCTGCGCGGTGTTACCCGTCCACCCACCGAAGTCCATCTCTTGTAGATCTCTGATCCTGATTACGCCTCTCCGGTGCCTGGCAGCCAGGGTGGAGGCCGTCGCGAAAGCTCCATTATATGGACTGGAATAGAACGAGTCGATTCCCTCGCCCTTCAGATGCTCGCTCAAGAGCCTGGCGTGCCTCTTGCCCTTCCGCGACAACGCGTGGTTAGAGGGACCCAGGAAGACGCCATCTTTGTCCGCGGTGGTTTCCGCGCAGGCGACAAGAAAGAGTCTGGTCGTGACCTCCATGATGCTTCACCGCCTCTCGCCAACTCAGGGGAAGCGTCATGTATCCCTACCCGGCACAAGAACGGTGGGACGCCGCTTCCCTTCCTGCTGCCCCGGGACCAGGACCGAGGGACGTTCCCCGGGCTCGACATCGCTAGGTGTGAGCACAGCGGGACGAGGTTCATCCTCGCTCTCTGTCTGATACGGCAGCAGGACCCTGGGCGGGCCAAGTTCTCCTCTCAGCTTGAGCATGAAGTGATTGAAGAGGTAGCTTCTATCCCGCAGAAACTGTGCCCATGACGCCTGGTAGTGTTCCTCCTGGGCAGCCGCGAACATCTCCCGCATGTGGTTCTTGAGATCATCTTGCACTTCGGGCGGTACGAGCGTGCTGATCCAGGAGAAACGGCAAAACTCACCCGACGTAGCCAAGCGAGCCAACAGCAGGTGGCCCACCTCGATGCCTTGCAGAGAGGGTGTATGCCGGACCTGGGCTTCAAGGTTCTGAAACACGTCCAGCAGCCCGATGCTCTTTCCCTCCTCAAGCTCAGTCACCTCGAGAGCGCTGAAAAGGGCTTCACTGTCAGCTTGGAGCAGATCCCGCTCTTGGGTGGACAGCGCTGGCGCTTCTTGCTCTGAAAAGATCTCCACAATCCTTCTGCCGTCGGCAGCAGTAGGGTAGTCGTGGACGTACCAATCCAGGAAGTCCATGATCTGTGTGGGCGCCAGATCGTTCACCTGCTCGATGGTGTAGATCTTGTTCCAGTAGATGTCAGACGCTGACTCGAGCTCTCGGGCGAATTGCGGCTGCCTGGAGAAGTCGAGCAGCTTGTCTGTCATGGTGTCCCATGCCCTGTCTCGGCTCATGGCTTCGGATTTGCCGGTCGTTTCCTCTTTCAGGCAACAGTACTTGTATTTCTTTCCGCTGCCGCAAGGGCAAGGATCATTCCTACCAATCTTACTCACCGCTATACCTCCTGACCCACAGGCTCCCTGCAATGAGGTGGCCCAGAGCCCAAGAGTATTCTAACATAGAATTCCTCAGTATGGAAATCATACCACCAGGGGCGTGTCATGTGGCTGGTGCCAGGATGCGATTGCCGGAGAGGGCGCTAGCCTTAGCTCGTTTGAAGTCGTCTAGACCGGCCGGACACCAGGAGAAGGGGTAGATGGAGTCATTGTGAAGCAGCGGGTCGGCACCGGCGTGGATGTGCCCTGCACTCACGGCGCGTTCCCACTCCTTGGTCCCAGGAATGAGAGAATAGGTCGTGATCTGGACCAGGGCGCCGCAATCGTGGACGAACTCAACACTGTCCATGACCTCTTCCACCGATTGTCCGGGAAGTCCCATGAGGACGTAGCCGGTGATCTGTTCCGCGCCGAATCCGGCCTCCTGGAGATAGCGGACGGCTCGCTGGAAATCCCGGTTGCTGATCTTGGCACCAGTGCGCCGCTGCTCAAGAGCGCTCGAAGTCTCCAGGCCGAGCCTGACGGTCTTGAATCCAACCTCGTGCATCTTGGTCGCTAGAGCTTGATCTACGTAGCGAGCATGCAGTCCGTTAGGCGAGTGGAACCGGCAGTCGAGACCTCGCCGCAAGATCTCATCTAGAAGCACGAGTACGTGGTGCTCCGGGTCCACAAGCAGGGCATCGTCGTAGAAGGCGAAGTCCCGGATTCCCAACTCTCTCGCACAGTGCTCGATCTCGTCCGCCACACGATGGGGGTCTCTCCGCCGGAAACCTCGTGGGTGAAGCAGGGACGACGCGCAGTAAGTGCAGTGGAACGGGCAACCGCGAGACGTCTCGATGGCGACGAAGCCCTGGTTCCTGCGAAGCTCGTGCAGGGGACTAGGCAGGGAGTCGAGAACATCACTGTGGCGTGTGCAGTTGGATCTGTTGCCAGTCAGTTCATCGACGACGTGCAGCGCCTTGAGTTCCCCCTCGCCTGTGACCACATGGTCAGCGCCCGACCCCTCCCGGGCGTGCTCAGGACAGAGCGTGGCGTAGATGCCTCCCAGGATGACTGGCACCCGGGGAAAGCGCGCTTTGACCCTGCTGATAGCCTCGTAAGGCCCCGGGTACCAGTATGTCATCCCGGAGGTGACCAAGACGGCATCAGGGCGAGGTTGCCGGTCCAGCTCCTCCTGGAAGACCTCGACGGGGAGGCCGTATCTTCCGTAGCGACGCCGCACGTGAGAGAGGACAGAGGGCGTTTCCACGAGGGTCTTGGCGAACTTGCCGCAACCGTATGCGTCCTCTCGAGGTACGGAAGGCAGCCCGGGGTGGCGCCTATCAAGGCAGTCCATGAGGTCGACCTCGTAGCCATTCTCCTTGAGCACGGCGGCTATGGAGAGCAGTCCCAGCGGCTCGCTCCATTCGCAATAGGCGGCGAAGTCGTAGATCCAAGGGTTGATGAGGAGAATGCGACCTTTCATGAGCTGTCTTGTGTACTGTTCCGCGTATGTTGCATGGGGTCAATTGATTCCAAAGATCCCTGTGTGGACTGCAATAGATTGTACTCTCAGTCCTTAAGTCCACACAACGGAGTGGCATGCGACACAGGCGAGTGTGCGCTCCCTGCGGAACCCTCCTACGTCTCCGCGCCAGCCCGCTGCGCACTCCGAAGATCGTCTTGAGTTCGAGTGGCGGGACTGGAGGCACCGGGCCAGTTCTGAGTCTCGCGGCATCGAGCTGGGCCGCTTGACACCGGACCGGTCTGCTGCTATAGTAGGCCAAACCGCCGATGGCCGCGCCTGTCTGCTCATTGACGAGCACAGGCAAGAGGAGAAGGAGGAAGTGATGGGAGTACGGAGAAGACTTGTATCTGCTGGCGTGGTACTGATCGTGGCACTTCTGCTGGGTGCGGTACTTATGGGGTGCAGTCCATGCGACATTCTGCCTATTCCGGGCGCGGAGCCGGAGATACAGTTCTGGGCCAGCGAGCAGGTGGTGCCGCACGGCGGGTGCACCCTGCTGCACTGGGAAGTGAGCGGCGCCGAAGACTATCCCATCTTCTTCAACGGAGATGAGGTTGCTCCGACAGGGCAGGTGGAGATGTGCCTGGAGGAGTCAACGACTTTCGAGCTCGTAGTCGCGGCGCCGGGCGGTTCAATCAGAGAGATGGTGACTATCGCGGTTGAGCCGCCAGAGGGAGAACCTCCTCCTGAGGAACCCCCTCCTTCTGAACCACCGCCTGAGGAGCCGCCCCCTGAGGGAGGTCCTGAGGTCATCATCGTCATCGTTGACCCAGATGCGATCGCCCAGGGTGGGTGTGCCATGCTGCACTGGGAGGTACATCCTCCCGAGTGGCCGGTTCTGATCAACGGCCAGGAGGTACCGCCCATTGGGGAGCGCGAGGAATGCCCACAGAGTACCACGACCTATGAGCTGGTTGTGGAAGCGCCCGGCGGCCCCCAGCAGCGCTCGGTGACCCTCCACGTGGAGGGCGGAGAGGAGCCTGCCCCGCCACAACCGACTTCCACCAGCCCGCCCCCTGGTGCCACAGCGACGCAGCCTCCACCGGCACAGCCAACGTCGACCCAGCCGCCGCCGGCGCAACCCACGGCGACAACTTTCGTGCCGGTCTGGGGTCAATGCACTTGGGTCCCAGTGCACCCGACGATCAACAGCCACCAGCCTAACACCTGGTGCCCGAATGGGAGTTTCCTGACTGGCCTGGACCTCGATCAGGAGGCATCATATGATGCGATGGACTCTCCCGTGGTTGGACAGGCGCAATGCTGTCCGCTGTCCGTGGCACAGTTCAGTCCGTGGGGCCAGTGTTCCTGGGTCCGAGTGCACCCGGCGAAGAACAGCCACCAGCCCGAGGTCTGGTGCCCATCCGGGCAGTATCTGACGGGTTTGGACCTCGATCGTGAGGCATCGTACGACCCGCTCGACTCTCCAGTGGTTGGCCAGGGTTTCTGCTGCCCGCTGGGTGATCCGAAGTACACTGGCTGGGGTTCATGCTCCTGGGAGAAGGTGGAACAGGCGGGGATCAAGAGTCACCAAGCTGTAACCTGGTGTCCGAACGGGAGCTTCCTGGCAGGCCTGGATCTTGATCGTATCTCTGCGGACGCCAAGGACTCTCCCGGAGTTGGTCAGGCGTACTGCTGCAGTCCGAACTAAACGCTTAGCCGTACGGCTGACGCTGGCGCCGATGAATGCGCCGCTCGACCTTCGGTCTACGACGACGACAGCCCCCGCCAGAGCGGGGGCTGTTACTATCTCTGACCTTGACGCTAATCACCCGTCAGGATTCAGGAGGTGTGAGTTCCGTCGTCTCCAAACAACGCCCACCGGGTATCCCACCATTTTAGCCAGGTCTCCCCAGACACGGATGACAGGCACCCAGAGGACGGCCTTGAGCTTGTCCCCCAGCGATAGGTCACGGAGCATGGGCCGTAGCCGCCGGTAGGGGGTCCACAGATAGCCCCCTGCGCCTATGAGGAGCAGCGACCACCACAGGGGGTGTTGGATTACACCCATGGCGACGACCAGGGGAACGCCCACCGGGTAGGTCAGATAGCGGACTGTGTGTCGCCTGCGCCACAGGTCGGCCTTGCCGTCCCCCCTGGCGTACTGAAAGTACTGGTGCCAAAAGGCCCGGAGGCTCCCCCGGGGGCGGAAGTAAGCGACGGCCTCCGGCGCGAAGTGGAACTTGTGTCCGGACTCCAGCAAGGCGAAGTCGAAGACCAGGTCCTCGCAGAAATCAAGCCATTCGGGATAGCCGCCCACCTCCTGCCAGGCCTCCCTTCGAAAGGCCACAGAGCGGCTGGAGGGCAGGAAACTCTGAGGGTCTACCTCTGTTTCCACGGGGAGCACGGTGGCTGCCATAGCTGTCTCGAAGACGGTCTGGGGATCTGGGAGGAAGAAGCCGCTCACCACATCCAGAGCCGCATCTTCCTGGAGGGGGCGGGTGAGTTCCTCGAGCCAGTGGGGAACCAGTCGCACGCCTGCGTCAGTGCTGGCGATGATCTCTCCCTTGGCGGCTCTGATGGCCTCGTTTCGCCCCTGGGAGATGTTAGTTCCCTCGCGGATGAGCAGCCTGATGGGAAGTCGGGGCCGGTGGCTCACTATGCGCTCCAGCGTGCCGTCGGTGGAACCACCGTCGACGATCACCACCTCGGAGGGTGAGATGGTCTGCGAGCGCAGGGAATCCAGCAGCCGGCCGATGGAGGAGGCTTCGTTCTTTACGGTGACGATGATGGATACGTCACTCCCGCTCACTATGCTCTTCTGGTAGGCTGCCGTCCGGCGTGGTGGTGGGGACGCGGTGTATCGCGGTCTTGCTGCCACAGTAGGGGCAGACGGTCCAGTTCAGCTCCATAAGGCGACCGCAGTCTGGGCATTTCTTCCGTAGTTGGGTGTAGCACTGTGGGCATACCATGTAGTCCCGCTCGATGAGTTCCTTGCAGGAGGGGCAGACCTCAACGTCTTCTATGCCCTGGAGCAGCACCTCCTCTTCCAGAGAGCGCTCGTACGCCTCGGACAGCGTCTCGCGGGGACGAAGGATGAAGTAGAGAATGAGCCCAGCAAGGTTCACTGGGGGCGGTGGCACTACCAGCAGAGTGCCCAGCGCCTGGGTGAAGATGTCTCTAGATCGAGCGCGGACGTCTCGAAAGGTCCAGACAATCAGGCTGAACCAGAAAGCGACGAAGTATGCGCCCACCACCCAGAATAGGACCTGGCCGATCAAGCCCAGGGTGGCGAGCAGTTCCGTGAGATCAGGGATCTCTGGCATAAGTGTCTCCTCGCAGGAACGTTGATCAGAGAAAGAGCCGATTGCCTTGAGTTATACCAGAAAAGGGGGGCTGCGGCAAGTATGGAGTACAGGGCAGACTTGGAGATTGCCCCACGGCTGCCGATGGCTGCGTGGCTTCGAGACAAGAGCGTTCCTGAGCGACCAGGTTCGCGCCGGACTGAAGTCCCGCGAAAACCGGCTTCAGCCGGGTTGCCCTACGATATTCGGCGTGGTTTTTCGAGGGCAGTTGTGTTCGTCAAGAGCCGATGCTACAATGTCTCTGCCGCAGAACAGGGGAGCACACGCCCGTTGCAGAGGTGCGGTGACAGGGTGCGTTAGGGGAGGTACAGTTTGCTGAGATTCGTCGTCGGCACTCGATTCGGGAGCCGCCAGCGTCGCCAGGACACTCCATGCGGGTACTAGTAGTCGGCCGGTCGGTGCTGCCCTTCGGCCCCGACGTGGGAGGGGCAGAGCTGGCGGGCTACTATCTAGCGGTCAGCCTGGCGGAGATCCTCGATTGGGTCCAGATGAGCCCGTGGGAGTGCCGCTTCCCGGTCGCAGCCGATGCCCCCGTGGCCTCATCGTGTCGAACACCTACCATCCTCTCTGGCGCTTCATCGCTGACGGACGTGAGATCAGCCCCCAGCCCAGCTACTACTTCGTAAGTTCCTACTACATCGACAAAGTCGGAGAGTATGATCCCACTCTGGAGTTCGTGGGTCAACGATATCAGTGGTTTGCCTTCGCGCTGTCAGGCTTGGCCTACGGCGCCACCATTGTCGCTCTCGCAGTCTGTCTACTGCGCGCGAGGAGAAGGGCGCAGGGACTCAGCCTCGGAGGTGACACACACCATGCCACTAGGCGGGTGAGCCATGACCGCTGACAGCGACCTCCCTGGTCTGGCGGCGATAAGGAGGAACCTCTCCGCGCAGATCGGGCATTCTTGGGCGCTGGTGGCTGCGATGATGTCAAGCCACCTGCTGAGCTATCTGTATCAACTCTACATGAGCAGGAGTCTTCCGGCTTCGGATTTCGGACTTCTGAACGGTCTCATGGCTTTCTCGCTGCTGCTCACCATCCCCGTGAGCACCATCCAACTCACGGTGGCTCGTCAGACCGCTGAGACGGTGGTCAGTTCAGGCTACGCGCAAGTGCGCAGGTACCTGCGCGCGGATCTGCGCCGCACGGCACCGATCATTCTCGGAGGACTCGGAGCCTATCTCGTCGTCAGCCCCATCCTCGCCTCCTTCTTCCACACGTCGCTCCTGCCTATCTGGCTGGTGGGCGCCGTCTCTCTGGCTGCGCTCTGCCTCCCCTTCGCCGAGGGCGTATTGCAGGGCATGCAGCGGTTCCAGCCACTGGCGGCAAGCGTCTTCATCAAGTACGTCGGCAAGCTGGCGCTGGGAGTACTCCTGGTGCTGATGGGGTTGGGCGCTGAGGGCGCCCTGGCAGCGCTGTTTCTGTCGAGGGTAGCAGCTGCGCTTTTTGTGTTCTCCGTGGTGGCTGCGAGCCACAGTGGGGCACGTTCGGCGACGGACACCGTGCCCGAGTCAGGAGGCGCCTACCCCAGGGACTTGTGGCCGACCTTGGTCACTTACGCCTCCGTGGTTCTGCTCATGAACGTTGACGTGATGCTGGCCCGGCACTATCTGTCTGCAACTGACTCCGCGCACTACGCCATAGCTGCTCTCTTGGGGAAGATCGCCTATTATCTGCCCGGTTTCCTGATCATCATCATCGTACCGAAGGTGGCGAGCGCTCGCGCCTCGGGGCGATCAACGAGGCGGTATCTCACGGGAGCGTTCCTGGCCACCTTGGCTGCAAGTGGAGGAGTCGTTCTCGTCTACGGGCTCTTCCCCCAACAGGTGATCTCCATCCTCTTCGGCAGCAAATATGCATCTCCGGAGACGGCCACTCTGGTCTTCTACTACTCGGTCGCCATGTTGATCCTGTCGGCTCTCTACCTCGAGGTTCACTATCTGCTAGCCAGGAGAATCACTCAGCCACTGTATGGACTCCTTGCAGGCCCGGCAGTGGCGCTCATGGGCATGGTGTGGCGGCATGAAAGCGGGATCCAATTGGTGGGAACGCTAACGGTGGGGCTTCTCGTTGCCTTGTTGGTGGTGAATCTGCTCGTCGTCGCCGGCGGAGACTTGGCTGAGAGATCCTGAGGCGAGGGGGTGCGTGTCAGCCATCGTGCAGGCTGTCGACGGGTTAGGCGTGTGTATCAGCAGGCGTGATCGTAGGAGAAGCGGTATAGTCAGGCGATGAGAGAACAATTGCTGGACATGCTGATCTGTCCAGGCTGTGGGGGTGGGACCTGGACAGTGGAGCGCTGCGAATCGCTAGGCAGCGGGAATATCGAGAGGGGTGAACTGATCTGCCTCAGCTGCGCGGCTCGCTATGCCATTGACCGAGGTATCGTGGACCTGCTTCCCCAACCCGACGAGACTGTGCTTCGTGAGAGGGCGGGCTGGGAAAAGTTCTTGCAGGGCGCTGGCGAAGAGCTGGACGAGGCGTGGATCCTGGCCCTGCCCCGCATAAATGAGAACGTATCCGCGAACCCCCGGAGCACAATACACTGGAAACGACAGGCCGACAACTTCTTCGGTCTGATGCAGCTCCTGGACCTTCGTGGAGATGAGAAGGTGCTAGAGCTGGGAGCTGGACGCTGCTGGGCCAGCGCCCACCTGGCGCGCATGGGGTGCCAGGTCGTGGCCCTCGACGTGGTCAAATCCAGTCGCGCCGGAGGGCTGGATACCGGAGATGTCTACCTGGAGCATGGGACCCCGTACTTCGAGCGGGTCTTGGCCAGCATGGAGAAGCTCCCGTTGCGCCCGGGGACCTTCGATCTGGTTCTGTCCATGGCCAGCATCCATCATAGCCCGCTCCTTAACCAGGTCGTGTCCCAGTGTGCTCGTGTGCTGAGGCCGGGTGGCAGGCTGGCGCTAACCAGCGAGCCCTGTATACGTTTGTTTGGGGACAAGCGCGTGCAGAATGAGGAGACGGAGGCTGGCATCAACGAGCACGCGTATGACCTCCTCGACTACCGGAGGGCTTTCAGGACAGCGGGGTTGCAGGCCAGGTTCGTCTTGCCTGGGGCGGTCGAGGCTATGGTACGGGAGGGAGAGCGTGTATCTGGGGCGGGCCGGATGAAGTCGCTGCTCTTCGGCTTCACCCGGCATTTGTGGAGGGGTGCGTGGCTGCGGAGAGCGCTTCGCTCCCAGCCAGCCAACCTGGTGGGCCTCCTCTTCCTGGAGTTCGGTCTTACCGCTGTGGCCCGGAAACCGATGGGGAGCGAACGCCGATGAGAATCGCCATCGACGCCTCGCCGGCGGCCAAGGAGCCGCGCACCGGAACCGAGTTCTACACGCTACACCTGATCCTGGCTCTGGCCTGTCTGGACCCTGTCAATGAGTACACCCTCTGGCTGAACGAGGGAGTTCCGGGGGAGTTCGCGGACCTTCCCGGCAACTTCGTGCCTCGACCGATACCTCGGCGTCGGCTCTGGGCGCAAACCAGGCTGGCCCGGGAACTCCGGCAACAAAGGCCAGACGTTTTCTTCGCCCCAGCCAATGTCATCCCCTTCTTGCACCCGCGGGTCTGCGTGACCACCATCCACGACGTGGGCTTCCACTACTTCCCGGAGTGCTATTCCCTCCTGGCTCGCTGGTACCTGGAGGTCACGACCCGCTTCGCACTGAGGAGGGCGGCCAAGGTGATTGCTGTGTCAGAGGCCACCAGGGACGACCTGGTTCGAGTCTATGGTGCCGAGCCATCGCGCATCGAGGTCATCCACTCCGGCGTGACGATCATGGATAGGGAGTTGCCCTCGCCCGACCGTGTAAGCACTACACTGGACCGCTACGGCATCACGCCTCCCTACCTCCTGTTCCTGGGAAGGCTGGAGACAAAGAAGAACGTGTCTCGCATTGTAGAGGCCTTCCTGACGCTGAAAGAGCGCGGTATTCCGCATCAACTCGTATTGGGGGGCACCCCTGGTGTGGGCTTCGAAGATGTGCAACGTCTGATTCAGGCCTCCCGTTTCCAGAAGGACGTGGTGCTCACCGGATACTTGGGTGAAGAAAAGGCCGACCTGTTCTCGGGCGCGGATGTCTTTGTCTTCCCATCGCTCTACGAGGGCTTCGGCTTTCCCATCTTGGAGGCCGCCACCTATGGTGTGCCCGTCATCACCTCTCGCACTTCGTCCCTGGCTGAAGTTGCAGGCAACGCGGCAGTGCTGGTCGATCCCCTCGATGTGGGGGAGATTGCCAGGGCCATTGCCCAGGTGATCGTAGACGAGGAGTTGCGAGCGAAACTCGTGGAGCTGGGCCGCGACCGATTGCGGCAGTTTGACTGGGGCAACACCGCTGGGAGGGTGCTCCGGATTCTGCAGGAGGCCGGGTCCCTGGGCGCCGTCTAGGTCTCTTCCCCGGCTGGTGTGGGCCGCTGCATGAGCACACTGAACGCCCCTGCGGTCAGTAGGCAAAGGACACCTACAAGCACGTACAGCGTTCCGAAGCCGGTGAAGGTGGCCAGGATCCCTGTCAACATGCTGCCAACAGCGATGCCGCCATCGAAACAGAAGTAGAGGAGGCCATAGGCTGTACCTCTCAGTTTGGCTGGCGCGGCATCAACGACCATCGTCTCCATCCCCACGCGGACGCCTCCGAACCCCACTCCCTGGATAGCAGCCATCGCCAGGAGCATGCCGAAGCTGTAGGTCCAGTTCAGTCCCATATAGCCGAGGGCTAGCACGGCGAACAAGGGCAGAATGATGGGCACGCGGCCGAATCTGTCCGATAGACGGCCCGCGGCGGATCTGGAGGCCGCAGCGGCTACACTCTTCGCCGTGAAGAAGAATCCCACGTTTCCCAGGCCGCGGTCGCGACCGAAGAGAGGTAGAAACGCGTTGGTCGTGCCGTGGGCCAGACCAAGAGTCAGAGTGGCGAGAGACGGAATCAGGATGTCACGTCTTCTTATCAGATCGAGCGCGCTCGCGTTGGCGGGGCCGCTCTTTGGAAGCGCCGTCGTTTCCTTTGCTGGCTCGCGGAGGAGGAGAGTGATGGCCAGGCAGGCGGTGGCCGTCGCCGCGCTGATGAGGAAGACTGTCTGGAAGCTCGTGTGATGGAGAAGGCTCGCCCCCAGGGGTGAGCCGAGCATAATTGACAGCGCCCCCGCAATGCCTCCAATCCCCAATGCTTCCCCCCACCGCTCTCGGGGAGTCACATCAACAATCAGCGCACCGTAAGCGGTGGTGAAGGCGGCGATGCCCATACCGTGGAAGGTCCTGGCCCCGAGGAGCATGGGTACGGATCTGGATGTCGCATACGCCAGAGGGGCGAGAATGAACAGAACCGCGCCGATGAGCAAGGTTACCTTGCGGCCCCGTGTATCGGTGAGACGTCCCATGAAGGGTCGAACGGCCACGGCGGACAGGGCGAAGGCAGTGCCGGACAGTCCCAGCTCAGTGGGACCTCCTCCCATCTTCTCGATGTACAGTGGAAGCGGAGTGATCAGGAGATTCCCGCTGGAGAAGAAGAGGAATGCGGAGAGGAAGGCCAGGTAGAAGGTGGGGCTGAACCCACCCGGAAGGACGCTGCGTTTCATACAGGTTGTGTCTTCCTCTCTGTCTACGAGTGGTTCAGCATCCCCGTCCTCGAGGCTGCCGCTGACAGCATGCCGACTGTGTCCACGAGCTCTTTAACCCTGGCCGATGCGGTTGGGAACACGACCGGTCCGCTTGTTCCCCCGTACGTCGAGAAGACCGTCAGGCTCATCTCCCAAGTCATCCGAGGTGACGATCTGTGCTCCGCACTCTCGCCGACATACCGCGAGCGGTTAAGGTTTGGGCCGGACGGGCGCCACGTCGGGTTTGTTACACGTGCTTCAGGAGGCAACGTCTCACGGCTCCGGCTAGGTCTGTTCCTCAGCTGGGCTGGACCAACTCATGGTGAGCGCGAAGCCCCCCGCCGTGAGTAGGCACAGGATACCTACCAGCACGTAGAGAGTTCCGTAGTCGGTGTAGCTGGATAGCAGTCCTGCTGCCATGCTCCCTCCGCCAATGCCGATGTCGAAGCATAGATAGAGCAGACTGAAAGCCATGCCCCTCAGTTTGGTCGGAGCGGCGTCAACGACCATCGTCTCCAGCCCGACTCGGGCCCCGCCAAAGCCCACCCCCGTCACAGCAGCCATCACCATGAGCATGCCGAAGCTGTAGGCCCAATCCAGTCCCCAGAATCCCAGAGCGAGAATGATGAACATGGGCAGGATCACGGCCACGCGGCCCAATCTGTCTGAGAGACGGCCCATGCCGAGCCCGGACAGGATCGAGAGCAAACTCGTCGTCGTGAAGAAGAACCCTACGTTTCCCAGGCCGCGGTCGCGAGCGAAAAGGGGCAGGAATGAATTGGTCGTGCCGGTAGTCACGCCCAGAGTCACAGTGGCGAGACACGGCACAAGGACGCTGCCCATCCGTACGAGTTCGAGGGGTTTGGTGTCGCCCGGATTGCCCTCTTGGCGCATCTGCGGTTCCCTGTCTGGCTCCCGGAGAATGAGAGTGACGCCCAGAGCGGCAAGAGCTGTCATGGCGGCGATGAAAAAGACCGCCTGGAAGCTCATAGAATCGACAAGTCTGGTGCCCAAAGGTGAGCTGACCATGATAGACAGGGCGGGGGCAGTACCTGCGAGTCCCAATGCCTCCCCCCAGCGCGATGGGGGAGTCACATCGGCTATGAGGGCTCCAAAGGCACTGGTGTAGGCCGCGATGCCGATGCCCTGAAGCGCCCTGGCCGCCAAGAACAGTGGTACCGAACCGGACACCGCATATCCCAAAGGGGCAAGTATGAACATGGCTGTGCCGATGAGCAATGTGGGTCTGCGGCCGCGCGTGTCGGACAAGCGTCCCATGTATGGCCGGATGGCGATGGCAGCCAGGGCAAGAGAGGCGGCGGACAGTCCCACCTCGGCAGGACCTCCTCCTATGCTCTCTATGTAGAGGGGCAGCGGCGTGACGAGGAGGTACGCGCTGGAGAAGACCAAGAAAGCAGACAGGAAGGCCAGGTAGAAGGTGGGGCTGAACCCACCCGGAAGGACGCTGCGTTTCATACAGGTTGCAGTCTCCCCTCCAATGCTATGGAGACGGGAGAGTGCTCGCCCAAATATCCCTCTATCGCTTCGCGCAGGATCGTCGGCACGTCGTAGGTCACGTCGCCCTGACGGAGGTTCGTGTACTCCGTCAGTTCACCCAACTCCCAGTCCGTTGCGGCGACACTGTATGTACGCTCCAGATTCAGCGGATCGTTGCCCACCAGTACCTCTACTACTGGCTGCTCGGGGTCGCCGTGGGGGTCGTAGGTAACTTGAAGCCCCGAGACTTGCGGGATACCCTGCGGGTTGCCCCGCAGTGGACCAGGGCGTTCCTGCATAACCTCTGGCCGCAGCCCGTAGTTCAGGATTCTAACTATCTCTCGGCCAGTCAACTCCGTGCGGGCGGGATTAGCGGTGGAAGACGTGGCCCTGCATAGATCGCCAAAGGTGATGGGGCCCTCGCGTATCGCTTCGTCGAGCGCGCCACTCACCACAAAGGCTATCTCGGTCCCCATCCTCTCCCTCAAGACGTCAGCCAACAAGTCCCCCAGGGCACACTCCTGGAAGTAGTCGACGTTGAGGAAGGTGGCGGTTTGACCTACGAAGCGGCCCAGCTGCTTCTGCACCTCCTGGACTTGCTTCTCGATCGCCTCTACGATCTTGCCATCGGCCTCTGAAGTCTCAACGGGCAGCAGCGAACCTTTGCTGTTGAGGATTCGACCTGAGGCATTGTCTATCTCCAAGTCGATCCGGCCCAGGTGGTTTCCGTAGAAGCCAGCTTGGGTGACGAGCGCGCCGTTAACTACCAGGGGCTCCTCCAGAGCGTCGTGACTGTGCCCGCCGACGATGAGATCGATCTCGTCAACGGCCCGAGCAAGGGCCTTGTCTTCATCGAGACCCAGGTGAGAGAGCACGGCGATGATGGTAGCTCCAGCCTCCGTTAGATGCTTGGCGAGCTCGGTCACGATGGGCGCTGGCTTGTAGCTGCGGACGCCGAAGGTGGAGTAGGCGCTGGACAGCGCTGTGATTCCGATCACTCCCAGCCGAATGCGGCCAAGCTCTAACAACTGATATGGTACAGCGCCCTCCACCAGTTGGCCGGTCTTTGTCCAGACTAGATTGGCGGCCATGATGGGGAAGGTTGCGGCCTTGGCCAGCCGCGAGAGATTCTGAGGACCGTAGGTGAGAGTCACTGACGCGCCCGGGGCCGCGGCGTCGTAGCCCATTTCGTTCATCATGGTGGCGATCGCGGTACCTTTGGTCACATCGCTTTCCAGCAAGATACGATCCTCAGCGTCGCCAGCATCCCAAAGGAGCGCGCGGCCCCCGCGACTCACCACATCCTTGCGGATTCGCTTTGCCATGGCGCTGATGAAGGGCAGTTGCTCGATACGCGCATGCAGGTCGTTCGTGTGGAGGATGGTCAGTGTGGTCGGATCTGATGGCATGAAGGTACTCGCGATCCTGCTAGTCCTGCGAGAGATTCAAGATGGCCATGAATGCCTCCTGAGGGATATTCACCTGGCCTATCTTCTTCATTCTTCTCTTTCCTTCCTTCTGCCTTTCCAGGAGCTTGCGTTTGCGGGTGACGTCGCCCCCGTAGCACTTGGATAGCACGTTCTTTCGCAACGCCTTCACCGTCTCACGAGCGATCACGTGGCTGCCTATCGCCGACTGGATGGGCACGGCGAAGAGCTGCCTGGGTATGACTTCTTTGAGCTTCTTGACCAGTGCACTCCCTTTTGCATATGCCTGGTCTCTGTGCACGATAAGCGAAAGGGCGTCAACGGGCTGTTGGTTGACCAGAATGTCAAGTTTGACCAGGTCCCCCGTGCGGTAGCCGGAGAGAGAGTAGTCCAGAGACGCGTATCCTCTGGTTCGAGACTTCAACTGATCGTAGAACTCGACTATCATCTCTCCCAAGGGCATCTGGTACGTCAGCAGTACCCTTTGAGGGCCTACGTATTCCATGGACTCGTACTCACCCCGGCGAGAAGTGACCAGATCCATGATGGGGCCTATGTAGTCGTCGGGGCTGATGACGCTGATCTTGACCCACGGTTCTTCGATAGCCTCGACAACCGTTGGAGGGGGAAGGTCAGCGGGACGGTCGACTTCGATTAGTTCGCCGTCTTGATTGAGGGCGTGATATTCCACGCTGGGTGCCGTAGTCAGCAGGTTCAGGTCGTACTCCCTCTCCAGCCGCTCCTGGACTATCTCCATATGGAATAGACCCAGGAATCCGCAGCGAAAGCCGAACCCGAGAGCCTGTGAGTCCTCTGGCCCGTAAGTCAGTGAGCCATCGTTGAGATGCAGTTTGTCCAGTGCATCTTTCAGGAGGTGGTAGTCTTCGGCGTCCACGGGGTACAGACCTGCGAACACCATTGGTTTGATGGGGCGGTATCCGGGCAGTGCCTCTCGCGCGGACTCCCTGGCGCTGGTAACCGTGTCGCCCACCGAGCAGTCCCGGACGTTCTTCAAACCTGTGGCGACGTAACCTACCTCGCCAGTGGCGAGTTCAGCCACGGGGGTCATGCCCGGCGTGAAAACACCGATCTCTAGCGGCTCGAAGGTCTTGTCATTTGCCATCAGCTTCAGTCTCTCGCCATGGCTCAGCGTGCCGTCTACGATTCTTATGTATGCCACGACGCCCTTGTATGGATCGTAGTGAGAGTCGAAGATGAGCGCTCGCAGTGGTGCCCCCGGCTGCCCCTTCGGCGGCGGCACGCTCCTCACGATGGCTTCCACGATGGCCTTAGTGCCAATCCCTTCTCTGGCCGATGCCTGCAGTACCTCCTCCGCTGGGATACCCAGCAGATCCTCCATCTCGTGTGCTATCTCATCAGGACGAGCCCTCTCCATGTCGATCTTGTTGGCTACGGCGATGATGGCCAGATCGTGGTCCAGTGCCAGGTACAAGTTGGCAAGAGTCTGAGCCTCCACACCCTGAGAGGCGTCGACTACCAGGACGGCGCCCTCACAGGCAGCAAGGGCTCGGGAGACCTCGTATGTGAAATCTACGTGCCCGGGGGTGTCGATGAGGTTGAGCTCGTATTCCTGTCCATCATCAGCGCGGTAGAGCATGCGGACCGCGGATGCCTTGATGGTGACACCCCTCTCCCGCTCCAGATCCATCTGGTCCAGGACCTGATCTGCCATTTCCCGAGGGGAGATGGTACCGGTATGCTCGAGCAGTCGATCTGCCAGCGTCGACTTGCCGTGGTCTATGTGGGCGATGATACTGAAGTTTCTGATGTGATTCTGATCCATTGCTGAAGACGGATGGCGTCCTAGCCATCTTTATGTCCCTACCCCCTTAGCGATACCATTATACTGGTATTCGAGTTCGATGTAAACCAGATGGTTACAGAGGACATGGCCTGTCTGTCCCCACCACTGAGCGTCGACTCGCTGCCGGAGAAATGGTCAGAGCTGGGGGTGGAAATAGCCATAGGGTGCGGCTCGTCCAGGGGTGGGATTCTCTGGTCGCTAGAATGGCGTCTGCTCACTCATTCCTCGCAAGTAGGGGCGCTGACGGCATTGAACGGGTCGGCACTACACGGTTTACGGGCCGACCACAGCGCGCTGCCAGGCGAGGCCAGAAAGCCCACTACTCCCCGAGCAGGCACCGCCGGCGCTTGACAAAGGAGACGACCGGATGCTATAATGAGTGGAATCAGGAGGTCTTGACGTGGCTTTCTACTTGCAGATTGTGCAGATCATAATCTCGACTTGTCTCATCATTGCCGTTCTTCTTCAGGTCAAAGGGCAAGGCCTGGGAGGGATCTTTGGCGGCGGCGGCGACGCCGGCATTTACAGGACACGCCGCGGTGCGGAGAGGACGCTGTTCAATCTCACTATCGTGCTGGTGGTTCTCTTCTTCGTCTTCGCACTGGTCTCGGTGCTCGTACAGGCCTAGCGACGCGGTCTAGGGCCAGGCCTTCGTCGCAAACCCCTGGAAGGAGATGAGTTCCGGCTTTGACGAGACACATCCGCTGGCAGGCCATCATCGCCATAGCAGGCGTCATCCTCATCGTTGCGCTCCTCTGGTATGTAGCCTACACCACCACGACCGTGATCGTCCCCGATGCTGGCGGTACCTATGTGGAGGGTGTCGCCGGGCGGCCCAGCTACATAAACCCTATCCTCTCCCAGTACAACCAGGTGGACCAGGACCTGGTGTCTCTTATCTTTTGTGGTCTCACCGATATCGACGAGCAGGGGAAGATAGTGCCCTCTCTGGCCAGGGACTGGGACGTGTCCGTAGATGGCCTCACCTACACGTTCTACCTGCGCCGAGACGTGGTGTGGCACGATGGCGAACCCTTCACCGCCGATGATGTGCTCTTCACGGTGGGGGCCATGCAGCACGAGGACTATCAGGGTCCGCCTGAGTTGGCCGAGCTCTGGCGCACGGTTGAGGCTGAAAAGATCAACGATTACACAGTCACCTTCACTCTGCAAGCCCCATTAGCCACATTTCTGGACTACACGACCGTCGGCGTGCTGCCGGAGCATGTGCTGGTCAGCGTGCCAGCGAGCGACCTGCCCGGGGATCAGTTCAATGTTCGCCCTGTGGGGACAGGCATGTTCAATATCGGCGAGGTCAGCGGCGACTACGTGATCCTTGAGGCGAACCCAGACTACTACGGGCAGAAGCCGCTGTTGTCCAAGATCGAGTTCAAGTTCTATGCTGACTACCAGAGCATCTTCACCGCCTATCAGCAGGGCGAGGTTGAGGGCATAAGCGAGGTATTGTCTGAAGATCTGGCAAAGGTCCGCGAGGAAGAGTATCTGAATCTGTACACGGCCCGTCTCTCGGGGTACACGCTGATCTTTCTGAACCTGGACCTGCCCATCTTCAAGCAGAAGGAGGTCCGGCAGGCCCTCTTGTGGGGCATCGATCGCCAGCGCATCATCGATCAGGTACTCGACGGGCAAGGTATCGTGGCTCACAGTCCCATCATGCCTGACTCGTGGGCGTACAACCACGGGGTCTTTGAATACGACTACGATCCCAGAAGGGCCGCGGTGTCGTTGACCGAGGCCGGTTGGGTGGACGGAAACAGAGACGGTGTGCGCGAGAAGGATGGGACGAGGCTGGAGTTCACTCTGCTCACCAACAAAGACCCCGTGCGGCGAAGCATAGTTGAAGAGATTGCGCGCCAGTTGTGGGAGATTGGTATTCGAGTCGTGCCCATTGTGGAAGACAGTTCATGGGTGGTGAACGAGGCGCTCCGTCCGCGCAACTTCGATGCCCTTCTCTTTAGCTGGGGCAACCTGCCCAGCGATCCAGACCCCTATCTGATGTGGCATTCTACGCAGATAGGAGGGGATGGACAGAACTATGCCGGCCTCAACGACGCGGACATGGACCAACTGCTGGAACAAGCGCGTCAAAGTACGGATCAAAGCGCGCGCGCGCGTCTGTATCGGGATTTCCAGGATCTGTTTGCAGACGAGGTGCCATCGTTGCTGCTCTACTATCCGGTGTACAACTATGCGGTGGACGACATGGTGAACGGTGTGCAACTGAGCCCCATGATGGATCCCAGCGACCGCTTCCGGACTGTTGATCAGTGGTACATCAAGACCCGCAGGATGATGGTCACCGAGGTGGGCGAGCAATGACTTGACAAACTGGCGCTGTGCGGATATACTGGGCTTGGATATCGGGCCGAGATGGCGGAATAGGTAGACGCGCTGCGTTCAGGGCGCAGTGGGGGCAACCCCGTAAGGGTTCGAGTCCCTTTCTCGGCACTGAGCAGTGAAGCCCCGACATGAGTCGGGGCGTTTTCGTAATGGAACCCTGCTGCAGCGGCCTCGGCTTTCCCGGCGGCCGGGGTTGGGGAACATTCGGCTGGTCTCCGGCGTCCATAGTGCGAGAGATTTGCTCACAGCGACGTATCAAACCAAGTGTGTCAGGAGGACGAGTGGAAATGTCGAGAACGGGGACGATCATTGGTGCGGTAGGTCTGGTCTTGCTCGTGGTGGTACTGGTGCTTCAGTTGCTGGCTTTGCTGCCGGGTGGCGCCGCACCTGGAACGATACAGGAACCCACAGGAATCACGGTCATGGCGCAAGGAAAGGCGTCTGCGGAACCCGATTTGGCCATGATCACCATAGGGGTGCAGACCAGGGACGCGGGGGCCCGGCCAGCTGCCGAGAAGAACGATAGTCGGATGAACGATGTGATGGATGCGCTCCTGGAGCTGGGAGTTGCTGAGGAGGACATCCAGACGGTGGACTACAGCGTCAGGGCTGAGATCGACTGGGATGACGACGAGCAACGAGTCATCGGATATGTGGTAAGCAACTCCGTACTGGTCAAGCTGCGGGAGATGGAAAAAGTAGGTGATGTGCTTGACGCAGTGACGGCGGCAGGAGCCAACAACGTGTACGGCATTCAGTTCACCTTCGACGATCCCTCCGCGCTGCGCGAAGAGGCCCGGGCGGAGGCGATGGTGGAGGCACGAAAGAAGGCGGAGGCCCTAGCTCAGCTGGCTGGCGTGGGGCTGGGAAAACCTAGGTACATCAACGAGTCCTTCATGGAGTCGCCACCATTTTATCTGGAGCCAATCTATGCAGTGGCAGCAGAGAGAGGCATCGGCGGAGGGGCACCGGTGCAGCCCGGTCAGTTGGAGATCGCCGTGCAGGTCCAGGTTACCTACGACATCGGGTAGAACCGCTAGCTGATTGGCTGCGACTGATAACCAGGAGTGCCAGAGGCCGCTTCAAGAGTCGTTGAAGTGGCCTCTTTTGCTTGCGACCATCTCCTATGGTATACTAGCCCGCAGAGACCAGGCAGAACCCGAGTGGCCTTTCGACCGCGCGGATGCGCGACGCAGCAATGATGGCCTGGGCAAGAGGCATGGAACGCCGCAGGGGTCGGCAAACCTGCGACCTCTATGCTGGTGGACGGGTAGCGGGGTTGCCGCACTGCAATAAGGAAGCGAGGGGAGTCCCAGTATGAGCGTTTGGCAATCTTTGAAGGACACATTCTTTCCTGCAGTGCCCGAGCCTTTGAGCAAGGGGATGTTCCACTACATGACTCCGGATGGCGCCGAGGAGCGGTTCCGCGTGCATCTGCGCGTGGAGGGTGACGGAGACGGCATCCTGGTCATCAACGCATCCAAGGTCCTGCATCTGAATCAGACGGCTACCGAGCATGCCAAGCTGCTCATCGAGGGAAGGGACACAAACTCGGCGGTCAAAGAGCTGAGGAGACGATACAAAGTGCCGGCAGACACAGCGCGTGAGGACTACGAACACCTCAGGGAAACGATCCTCACTCTTGCCAGCACCGACGATGTCTGCCCCATTTCCTATCTGGACGTGCAGAGGATCGAGCCCTTTGACACGCCGGTTTCGGCTCCATACCGTATGGACCTGGCCCTCACTTACAGGTGCAATGCGGACTGTGGCCACTGCTACGTGGGCCGTCCGCGGGACATGGAGAGCCTCAGCAGACAAGAGTGGAAGCAGGTCATCGAGAAGCTGTGGGATATCGGCGTGCCGCATGTGGTGTTCACCGGGGGGGAGGCGACTGTGTACCCCGACTTGGCGGAGTTGGTTCGGCACGCGGAGGACGTGGGACTGATCGCTGGATTGCTGACCAATGGAATCAAGCTGGCGGACGAGGCCTATCTTGAGGGGTTGGTGGTAGCGGGTCTGGACCACATACAGATCACCTTGGAATCCGACGACGAGGAAATCCACAACCGAATGGTGGGGGCGCAGGCCTGGAAACAGACCGTCCAGGGCATCAAGAACGCAGTCGCCACGGACGTCTATACGATCACCAACACCACGCTCACCACTCTCAACGCCCCTCAGATCGAGAAGACCATAGACTTCCTGAAGGATCTGGGCATTGAGACCTTCGCCTGCAACAGTCTGATCTATAGTGGGAAGGGGCCGTCCAGCGGCATCGGGATCCCCGAGACAGAGTTGGAGGGTCTCATGGTCAGGGTGCGCGACAAGGCCATTGCGAAGGGCATGAGGCTGATCTGGTACACGCCGACACAGTACTGCGAGTTAAATCCCGTGGAACTTGAGCTGGGAGCCAAGTTCTGCACCGCAGCCAGGTACAACATGTGCGTCGAGCCGAACGGAGATGTAATCCCCTGCCAGAGTTACTTCTCGAGCCTGGGGAACATACTGCGGGACGACTGGGACTCCATCTGGAATCATGCGGATGCGGTGAGCATGAGGGACAGGGACTGGGTGATGGAGAAGTGTCGTACCTGCGATGATCTCCCGTTGTGTGGCGGCGGATGTCCCTTATACCTGCAAAACGAGGGTACCCTCTGCGTTGAGAGCAGCTCCACCGCAGTTTAGACCTGGGCCAGCCACCTCGCCTACGGCCAGCGGGTGGGTGCAGCTGCGCAACTGGATGGAGCGTCAAGGGTGAGTCTCACCGTCGAGCAATGGCATCAGCAGTTCCTGCGTCAGGCTCGCTGGACTCAAGGCATACGCTCTCATCTCTATCGCCAAGCGGGACTCCTGGGCGCAAGAACGGTCCTGGATGTAGGTTGCGGCACAGGGGCAGTCACTGCAGAGCTGTCGCAGAGGACCGGAGGGAGGGTGGTTGGCCTGGATCTGGATCCAGCGATGATCGATTTTGCAGCTGGCTGGGTTCCGGATGTGGAGTGGATTGTGGGAGATGCTCACAGTCTACCTCTCGGAGATGGGAGCTTCGATCTGGTGCTGTGCAGCTTCCTTCTGCTCTGGGTTGCCAAGCCAGAAGTGGCGGTGCGGGAGATGTCACGTGTAGTTAGGAAGGGGGGCGCGGTCCTCGCTACCACAGAGCCTGATTACGGAGGGCGAATAGACTATCCAGAGGAGATCAGGATGGGTCCGCTGATGGAGGAATCGCTACGTCGCGACGGAGCGGTCCCTAGGATCGGCCGTCGCGTGAAGGCCCTCTTCTCGTCGGCCGGGCTGGAAGCACAGTCGGGGATTATCGGCTCGATGTGGGACGACCGGCAATTGAGAGAGGAGTTTGATGCAGAGTGGGGTTTCATATTCCAGACTCTCAGCAACGTCGCCAGCGAAACACAGTTGGAGAGCTATCATGATAAGGCGTGGAGGGCTCTGCAGCGAGGAGAGCGTCTGGTCTTCATGCCCCATTTCTGGGCTCTGGGCAAGAAGCCGGCCGCGAGTCCATAGTGGGGAACCCCGTTTCCTTTGGAAGGAGGAATAGCCGTGCCCATGCTGAAGGATGAGGACAGGGAAGAAGTCCGTAAGCAGCTGATGGGACTCGCGAGCCCGGTGCGGCTGGTTATGTTCACTCAGGACTTCGAGTGCAATTTCTGCACTGAGACGCGGGAGTTGGTGGAGGAGATAGGTTCTCTCTCCGACGAGGTGGATGCGGTGATCTATGACTTCGCCGCGGACAGTGACGAGGTCGACCGCTACGGGATAGACAAGATCCCGGCCATCGCCGTCGTGGGCGAGAAAGACTACGGAGTGCGTTTCTACGGGATACCTTCGGGCTACGAGTTCGTCTCCTTGATCGAGGCCATCAAGATGGTCGCTTCGGGCCAGTCTGGGTTGTCCGATGCTACAAGGGAAGCACTAGCACAACTAGACGAGCCGGTCCACTTCCAGGTGTTTGTCACTCCAACTTGACCATACTGCCCCGGCACGGTCGTGCTGACACATAAGATGGCGACGGAGAGTGACCAGGTCACGGCGGACATGGTTGAGGCCACCGAGTTCCCCCAGTTGGCCATCAATTATCAAGTTCGCGGCGTGCCGCGCTCCGTAATCAACGAGGTTCACTTCGTGGACGGAATGGTGCCCGAACCACTGATGCTTCAGAGTGTATTGAGTGCTCTCGGCAAAGATGAGGAGGGCGCGGGTCCTCCGGAGTGAATGAGTTGTGACCTGCGGAGTCCCCGAACTTCGAGGGGCGACGCGATTCGACGTCGCTGCCATGTTCTGAGGAGTACCTTGCTCGATCTCTCGATTACAATCGTCAACTGGAATACCAGAGACCTTCTGCGCGATTGCTTGACATCCATATACAGCAGTGAAGGTGACTTCGCGCTCGAGACCGTGGTGGTGGACAATCGCTCTCACGATGGTAGCTGTGCCATGGTGCGCGACAAGTTCCCTCAGATCCACTTGACCGAGAGTGAGATCAACGGCGGCTATGCCTACGCCAACAATCTCGGGCTACGCCAATTCTATGCTCGCTACTATCTGCTGCTGAACCCAGATACGGTCCTTCCGCCCGACGCTCTCCGCCGGATGATTGAGTTCATGGACACCCACCCCGAGGTAGGCATGGTGGGGCCAAAGCTGATTATGGCCGACGGTACTCTGGATATGGCCTGCCGGCGTAGCTTCCCGACCCCCGAAAACTCCTTCTACAAGCTCTTTGGTCTCAGCCGGCTCTTTCCCAACAGCAAGCGATTCGGCCAGTACAATCTGACGTATCTCGACCCCGACGAGACCGCGGAGGTGGACTCGGTGGTGGGGGCCTTCATGATGGTCAGGAGTGAGGTCGTGGATCAGGTGGGAGGTCTTGACGAGGAGTACTTCATGTACGCCGAGGATCTCGACTGGGCGCTCCGGGCCAAGAAGGTTGGCTGGAAGGTCTGCTACTTCCCTGAGGTCACCGTGCTTCACTACAAGAGACAGGCCAGCGAGCAGAACAGGGCAAAGGCCCACTATGAGTTCTGGCGCGCGATGTACATCTTCTATCGCAAGCACCATGCGCAGGATACACCTTTGTGGGTTCACTACCTGGTCCTGGGAGGGCTGGCGTTGCGCGGGGGAAGGAGAATGCTGCGAGAGATCATGCGTTCGCAAAGGCAGCTGGGAGCTGTGGAGGCTTAACGATGAAGGACAAGAGCTCGGTCCTTTTCGCAGGACTCCTCGTGGTCGTCGACATGGCCATGATGATCCTGGCCTTCATCTTCTCCTACTACTTGCGGCTGTGGACCGAACAACTGACCCCCGCTGACATTGGCACGTTGGGGAACTTCCTCGCTGTCATCCTCATCCAGGTACTGACTCTGGTCTCTGTATTCTTCTTCACCAGGCTCTACCACAGACAACGAGGTCTTTCCCATGTGGATGAGTTCTACTCCATCTTCGTGGCCGTGTCTGTGGGGACGATCATGTCTGTGGCCTTCAACTCCTTCATTATCAGAAACGGTCCTGACTACACAAGGCGCATGATCGTCTTCAGTTGGGCGCTGACCATCGTCCTGGTGACACTCGGGCGGCTGCTCCATTCCCGATTGAGATGGAGCTTGCAGAGCCGGGGGGTCGGGAGCTCCAGAGTACTCATTGTGGGTACAGGAGAGACAGGACGCATGATCCTGAACGCCATCGGACGCTTGCCCGGGCTGGGGTATGAAGTGGTCGGCATGGTGAGCCAGCATTCCGGGGGCGAGGAGCTGGAGATCCCGGTTCTGGGAATCACGGACGAGCTGACTTCGCTTATTGCTTCCGCGCGTATTGACGAGGTCATCATCGCTCTGCCTGAGGCCTCTAGTAGCGAGATCCTCCCCATCATCTCCGATTGCCATCGGGCCAAAGTTGCCACCAGAGTCTATCCCAGTGTCTTCCAGCTCATCACATCCGATCTGAGCATAGGCCACCTGGGCGGTCTGCCGCTGCTGACGGTGAGGGACACTGTTCTCAGGGGTTGGAGGCTGACTCTCAAGCGCGCTATGGACGTCGCCGGCAGTGCTGTGGGCTTGGTATTGCTTTCCCCCGTCATGTTGCTTGTGGCTGTCCTCATCAAGCTGGACTCGCGGGGGTCCGCGTTCTATACACAGGAACGAATGGGTCTGGACGAGAAGCCCTTCCACATGATCAAGTTCCGGTCTATGAGAGAGGGAGCCGAGAACGAAACTGGTCCGGTTTGGGCTGTCAAGGAGGACCCTAGACGAACGAGGCTGGGCGCATTCATACGTCGTTTCTCCCTCGATGAACTTCCGCAGTTTATCAACGTCTTTCTCGGGGAGATGAGTCTCGTAGGGCCGAGGCCCGAGCGCCCGGTGTTCGTGGAACAATTCAAGCAGATCATCCCCCGGTACGTGGAGCGGCACCAGGAAAAGGCGGGGATGACTGGCTGGGCTCAGGTGAACGGTCTGCGGGGCGATACCTCCATCCTGGATAGGACCAAGTACGACCTGTACTACATCGAGAACTGGTCGATCCTATTCGACTTGAAGATCATCATCAAGACGTTCTCCACTTTCTTCCGCGACAAGGCTGCCATCTGAACCCTCTGGTAGCCGTCGGCAACTATCAGTCATCACCCCGAGGAGTTGGGCAGAGCAGGTGAGCGAGGCAGTGCACTGCCTGAGCCTGCTCGTTGCGCATGTGATGATTAGAGACGCTTTGTTTGCCGCCACACGGCAGTAAGCCACGGGGCGCACTGGGGCGTATGCCAACGGTTGGGACATGCGCCGAGGGGATAGACATAGTCTGCAGGAGCGTGGTGCATGGCCGAGGGTGAATTGCCGCACCTCTTCGAGCCCTTCTGTTTCACGCCCGAGAGGGCCGCTGGGCTGGGGTTGGCGGGTCAGTTGCTCGATTGTGGAACAAGCTCGCGGAGCTGGGCAACAGCCATGCACAAGCCAGTGCGCAGCCCTCTAGGTCTCGACCATGGCGTGCCAGGTCAGCTTGAGCTCCCTGATAGCGCGGTTGGTCAGTTGCCGGTAGTAGCGCTGCTTGGGGGGCACCACAACCGCCAGGATGAAATCCTCGCCACCTACCTGAAAGGAGCGGCAGACAAGTCGCACGTGATCGCTGGCTCTGACGGAGATCTCGTCGAGCGGAGCCATTCCCACATGGTCCTGAGTCTGCTGTGCCACACTTCTCAGGAGGGCCGCCATGGCGGCTGTGATGTCGGTGTCATAGTCGGAGGGTGCGGTGGCGATGGGCAGACCATCGGGGCTCGCCAGCACTGAGGCTTCGAAGTTGCCTTCATGATTGATTCTCTCTAGCGTCTTCTCGAAAGATACCTTCGGCATTTTCCTACATCCTGGACAGCACCATGTTGATGGCTGCTTTCAGCGTCTCCAAGACGCCGACGCCCTCAGTGGCCACCGACTGGAATTGGGGCACGCCGTCGCGTGCCAGCTGCATTCGCAAGAGAGCGATGGGAGCTATGCCCGGAAGATCTCGCTTGTTGTATTGCAGTACAAGGGGAAAATCCATAGGGCTCAACCCCAGTGCCCGCAGGTTATCATCGAGACTGCGCAGTGCAACTATGTTGGCCTTGATACGGTTCAATTGGGAATCCGCAACGTATACCACGCCGTCGGCTCCCTGGAGAACCAGTCTCCGACTGGCGACATAGCAGGGCTGTCCGGGAACGGTGTAGAGGTTGAACTTAGGCTTGAGGCCCTTGATGCGGCCCAGTTCGAGTTGCATGAAATCAAAGTAGAGCGTGCGATCGCCGCGCGTCTTGAGAGATATGAGCTCTCCCCTAAGCTCCGGGTTGGTTCTGGCGTGGATGTACTCGATGTTCGTGGTCTTGCCGCTGAGGGCTGGCCCGTAGTACACGATCTTGAGATTGACCTCGCGTAATTTCCAGTTGATGAACATCGTGTTACCTGTGGGAAATGGCGTTACTCCTCTCGATCAGATGAAGGCTTCGTCCAGCCCCTCGGCTACTGCCTCTCCGAACTCGCGATCCACCACTGAGCTGGCCAGCTCAAACCACGGCTCCAGCTCGGCGGCGACATCGAGCAGTTCGTTGACCGCGAGCCTGGCGAAGATGCGGACCAGACCCACTTGCGACAGCTCATCGAAGATTATGACCAGCAGCAGGGTCTCGCCAACTGCTGAGATGTAGATGCTGCGTTTCTGTCCCTCATGGAATAGGTAAGAGAAGGGCGCCACTTCGCCCATTTGACGGGCCACTTCGGCGGTCGCTGCCATGTTGCCTGCAGTCACAGCCGCAAGGGCTGGTGTGTCCAATTCAGCGCCTTTGCCCGTCTCTCCTATCAGCTGTCCACTGGTGTCTGCCAGCAGCACGCATACCGCTCGACTCCTATCGAGCAGCCGCTCAAGGCAGTCATCTATCCGAACGAACAACGCATCAGGAGGGTTCATAGGTTCCATGCTTGCTTCCCTCAGATTCACTAGCTACTCTTCAGGCAGATCGTACCAGCGCTTGGCCTCACCAATCCTCGCCCTCGCTTGCCAGCGCAAAGACTTGGGGATGGTTTCAATGATCTCCATGAGTCGACGAGCCCGCGAACTGAACACTTCCTTCTCCGGTTCGGCCAGGAAGTCACCCACCAGATCGATGCTCTTGTCCAGGTTGATTGCAGCTGTCTTATACCAGCCCCAATCGTCGCTGCAGATGGAAGCTATGTAGTCAGCATCCACCCTATCCACGTCCCCCACATGGCCAAGCTCGTGATCGCACAAGATGGCGTAGATGTCTCTGAGGTCTTTCTCGTCCAGCTGGACTATCTGGAGCTTGGACAGGAGCAGGTCGGCCAGTGGGATGGTCAGCTCGGTCAACTCCAGGCGGTCAGCGAAGGGCAGCCGATGACACATGTGAAAGGTATCCACAAATACGTCGAGCTCGATGCCTTCTTGGGCTTCAGAATACTTCAGCCGTCTGTGGCCGTGAAGGGCGTTGAAACGTCGAAACGGCTCATAGCCCAGGCTTTCCATCACTTCGTCCAGCTGTCTGCGCTGGCGGCCGTAGGCCGCCAGGTCCAGATCAAGGCGCTCCGGTGGCAACGTGATGCTGGCTGCGCTCTCGCAGGCTGCTTTGACGGCCATGCCGCCCAGGAGGCGCAGCTGTACGCCTCGCCGCTGAGCGGATGTGATGACTTTGTGCGCGCGCGTGAGCAGAAGAGCGGAAGTGTCGGCAGGGACCATCGGCTCGGAGGTCGCCGGTTCCCCTTCTACGACCAACGCTGGCCGGCTCGGAGCCGCAGGATGCGCGGTCTTGAGCATGTCGGTGATCTTCTTGGCGGCCACGTTGGCGGTCAGATTGAGAAGGGGGACATTGATGTTGCGCGCGCAGATAACGTACAGGCAGCCGACACGCAGGTTCTTAACCACCATTCGTGCGTCATGGAAGACTATGTCCAGTTCATGGATTCGGCGACGTCTGGTGGTTTCCAGGCCTTCAATGGTCTGAAGCATGGTGCGGGCTGCCGGCAGCAGCATAGTCTCATCGAAAGGTGAGGGTAGGGCCTGCGCCACCAAGACACCTCCCGCGTCACAGACGAACGATCCTCTGACGCCAGCTACTGCGTTGATGTCGGCCAAGAGCTGCTCCACGGACTTTCCCCCCTTCCTAGCTCAGAATCTTGCCAGCCTCGGCACTCACAAGGGCTGGCGACGCCCTCTCACTCAGCGCCAGACCGACAAAGAAAGTAGGCCCTTCAATAACCAGCATTCTGTCCTTGCCCATGGTAATCAGCCCCCAGTCGAACGGGGCAAGCCTCATGGTCTCGCCGACTTCCTTGGCCGCATTGCCCACGAACACAGCTACGGCCCCTTCCTTCTCGGGGTTCCCTGCTATGTCGCTGGCGAAGACCACGCCATCGTGAGAGATGATCACCGTGCCTTCCACACCGCTAATGGTCTTCAGTTCGCGAGCCAGCCTGGTCATGTCGTCGCCGTTGTCGGAGGGCTCCGCCTCGGGCTCTACCTCAACTGACTCCCATTTCAGGGCCTCTTCTTCATCCAGGCGGCGCATGCCTTCCAGAAGGAGGCTGTTCCAGTTGCTGGAGATGGTCTTCTCTGGAGCTTCCTGTCCTTGCTGCACGACGAAAGAGCCATCGGGCCAGCTCAGCAGCTCGTAGACGGCTTCCTCACCCACCACATCCTCAACCGCACCGTGCACGATGGCACCTTCTGCGAAGCAGATGATCCCTTCCTTGCCCTCGTGTAGCAGACAGACCGTGGCGGTGTTCATCTCGTTGCAGTTGAGCTGAATGATGTTTGTCAGACTCAGTTCTTTCAGGCTTCCCTCCAGCGGCATCTACACCTCCTCTGTATCGGGCTCCTGTGGTCCCTTGGTCCTCCAACGGACCAGGTCCTGCATTCGTGCCTCGTCCCAATCGTCACTGCGGGGGGCGGGCGGCTTCCTTTCCTGGAAAAGGCTATCCAGCTCCTTGCTGAGAGATTGGGCAAAATCAGAGGTCAGGATCTCTTTAGGCTTTGCGGATGTCGTTCGGGCCGCAAGGCGCAGCAGGTCCTGGATGCTTCTCTTGATGTAGAGCCAGACCATCCCGATCTTGGGGGCGTAGGTGCGCTTGTCGAATATCAGGACCAAGAAAAGACCGCTGGCTATGTTGGAGGCGTAGATATCGTACCTCTCTCCTTCGTGAAAGGTAAGGTTGAAAGTCCTGTGAGCCTCGCGCAGTTGACGCGACATCTCGGACGTGGTAGCAAAGCTGGCGGCCAGGAGGGAGACAACAGTGGTGACATCCAGGTCGCCCGCATCCCCTGCCTCAGCGATGATCTGTCCCATCGTGTCGACCATGACCACGGCAACAGCGTCGGCATCAACGAGCAGTTCGCTCAGCCTCCTCCCGATGACCTCCAGGTACTCTCCTGAAAGCGAGGAAACGACAGGTCTCTTCATGTAGTGCTCCTTGACCTGGGCGAGAATCCAAGAGAGGTCAGCCCTCTATTCCAGCTCAACAGACTTTGACCTCCCAGCTCGTTGCCATCATCGACGACCAGGATTCTCCCCCTAGGCTCCGTCGATGGAGACCTGGTACGTTCCAGGTACTCGTTGAGCATCTCCAGGCTGTACCGCCTATGTCCCCCGGGCGTGCGAAAAGGCACCAGCAGCGCTTCTTTCTCTATCCTGCTCAGGGTGAAGAGACTGACGTGCAGATACTCTGACGCCTCCCGCGCAACGAGCAGAGCCATGGCCTATCCTCCAGAAATGATGTGAAACAGTGTGAAAACAGGCATAGTCTAGTTTACGAGGTTGCCTGTCGCTTGTCAATAGGAAATTGGTACCCTTGAATCGCGCACGGGCATGGGACCGTATTGCGAGGCAGGGTCTGTAGCGGAGCCGGGGACGGTGCTGCCCTTGGCAAGCGGCTTGATTGGTCTGGCCGGCCACGCGGGATTGCGACTTCGGAGGAAGGGGATAAGACCCTCCCGAAGACTTGAAGCCCCCGGAGGATTGCTCGGACGAGCCACCATCTCAGTGAAGGTGGCCCTTCTTGGTCTTGTTGTTGACTGGGTAGCGTGGGCTTTGCCGAGATGCCGGCGGTTCGGCCCCTACTGTGGGCGCTGGCGGATTGACACAAAGCGATGCTCACGCCATGGCTGCACGACGCGTAGCCCGTGTTGAGCGTGCTGCTGAGAGACTTGCGCCAGTTCACACTCGCCTCGACTGAGAGGGAAGGTGTACAGTGAAGGTTGAGCCTCTGCCCACCTCACTCTTGACTTCGATCCTACCCCCGTGTCTCTCAATGATGCCGTGGCTGACCGAGAGTCCCAGGCCAGTACCCTTGGGCTTAGAGGTGTAGAAGGGATCGAAGATGCTGCCCAGGTCAGAGCGGGGGATTCCCTCGCCGGTATCGGTGAAGCTTATGCTCAACTCACCACGCTGCTCCTCCCAAGCTGTGCCGACATACAGGTCACCACCCGTGGGCATGGCTTCGACAGCATTGATGATGATGTTGAGGAAGACTTGCTTCAATTGGTTGGCCACCCCCAGCGCGGGAGGCAAGGGGCCTGTGGCATCTCGATGAACCACGACGTTTCCGTGCTGTATCCGCTTTCCGACCAGAGTCAGGACATCGTCCAGAGCCTCCTGTATGTCCACAGTTTCCTGGCTTTCGGTGGAGGGGCGGTAGAAGTCCAGCATCCGCTGCACCATGTCGATGAGTCGCTGCACCTCTTCCTGGGCCATGGAGAGATACATCTGACGCTTGCTGTCGTCCAAGGAGCGCCTTTGTGTGACTAGATGCAAGGAGTTCTGTATCGCCTGCAACGGGTTATTGATCTCGTGAGCCAGGGAGGCGGCTAGCTTGCCGGTGGCCGCCAGTTTCTCGGCCTTGACCAACTGTGCCTGGGACTTCTCCAGTTCGCGCGTGAACTCGGCGAGCTCTGTGTAGAGGCGCGCGTTCTCCAGGGCGACAGCCACAGTGGCAGCCATGGAGTTCAAGAGTTCCAGATCTTCGTCCGTGAAGTCACCGTCCAGCTTGTTGACCAGCTCGATAGCTCCAATGACGTGGTCCTTGATCACCAGTGGCACACACAGGATGGAGCGACATTCCAGGCCAAACATCTTGCTGGCCTGCCTGTAGTGCCGAGGGTCAGTGCTGACGTCACGGACCAGGAGAGCCTCTCCCTCCTTGACTACCCAGCCCGCAATCCCCTGTCCTACCTGTAGGGTCAGCGGCGCTCTCTGCTGGGAGTCGCCATGCAGACTGATGCGGAAAACGAGTTCACTGGTGGTCTCATCGAGCAGCAGCAGCGAGCCAGCTTCGGCCTTGATGATCTCATTGATGCTGTGCATCGCAAGACGGAGTACTTCGTCAAGGTCAAGCGTAGAGATCACAACTCGTCCCAGCTCGTTGAGGGCGGCTAGCTGCTTGGTCCTGTGCCTGGTGGCCTCATGGACGTGCGAGTTCTCGATGGCGATGGCTACCTGGCCGGCAAGGATGGACAGGAGTTCCAGATCACGATCGTCGAAAGGGGATTCCGGACCGGTCTTGCCGGCGTTGAGTACCCCGATGACACGGCCCTTGATCTTGAGGGGCACACAGAGGGCTGACGACAGTTCCTCTCTCCGCATGGCCTCACGGATGGTGCGATCTGCCGGCCTGCGGTCGGTCAACAACAAGGGTTTTCCCTGCTCCAGAACCCGGCCGGCGATTCTCTCACCGACCTTGACCGTGGCGGCGCCAACCAGTTCGGCGGGCAGTCCCAAAGCCGCCTCCACGCATAGTTCCTGTGTCCTCTCATTCAGCAACATCAGGGAAACCATGTCTGCGCCCGTTTCCCGTCCTATGACCTCCAGTATGAGCTCGTAGAGGCGCGCGATCTCCACCTCTGAGAGAAGGGTCTCGCTGACCTGTGCGAGGGACAGGAGCGGGCCGAGATCGTTCGTCTGCCTATGCTGAGTTTCACGGACCGAGGAGCCTTCTGTAGCCATCTCTGCCCTCCTCGGCCATCATATCACCTTCCGTGCTGCTTGACAACTGTGCTTTGTATAACACTGTACATGCCAGCAGAGAAACTGCCAGTTGTGGGAGGAGGTGCACCACAGGGAACCTTCTGTCGTGGTCTTGCGTCTTGTAGTCGTAGGATCATCACACGGGGCAGCTCCCCGTCCAGGCGAAAGGAGGCGAGGGATGAAGACGAGAACGCTGATCATGGCTGTGTTGACGCTGGGACTTCTTCTGGGAAGCGCAGGGGTGGTCCATGCAGATGGGGTGGTGATTGTGGAGCCGCTGCCCGGCGTACCGGTGCCTGAGACACCCAATCTCGTGGTGGAGTACCATCGAGTCTCTGTGCACATCACCGACCAGGTAGCCACCACGGAGGTGGACCAGGTCTTCCTCAATGATACCCAGTACGATCTGGAGGGGATCTACATCTTCCCCCTGCCCGAGGAGGCCGCCATCTCAGAATTCGCCATGTACGTGGATGGGGAGCGCTGGGACGGAGAGATTCTGCCTCGGGACGAGGCGCGCGCGATATACGAGGACATAGTGCGCCAGAGGCTGGACCCAGCTCTTCTGGAGTACGTGGGTCGGGATACCTTCAAGGCCAGCATCTTTCCCATCGAGCCGGGCGATGACCGGAGGGTGGAACTGGCTTACTCGCAGATACTGGAGAATGAGGGCGGGTTGGTCAAGTACGTCTACCCGCTTGATACAGAACGATTCTCCGCTCGGCCTCTGGAGGAGGTCGTCATCTCTGTGCGAGTGGAATCGGCCCAACCGATCAGGGCCATCTACTCTCCCAGTCACGATGTGGCGATAGACCGCATCGACGAGCATACGGTCAACGTCAGTTTCGAGGACTCGGATGTCCTGCCTGACCGGGATTTTGAACTGTACTACACCCTCTCCGACGACGACTTCGGCCTCAACTTGCTCAGCTACCGCGGGCGTGGGGAAGATGGTTTCTTCCTGCTCCTGGTGGCGCCGAAGGTGGAAGTGAAGGAGATGGAGGTTGTGGCCAAGGATGTGATCTTCGTTCTGGACACTTCGGGGAGCATGGAGGGAGAGAAGATCGATCAGGCCAAGGACGCTTTGGAGCATATCCTGGACAATCTGAACCCCGAGGACCGCTTCAACATCGTGGCCTTCAGTACTGGGGTGAGGCTGTATGAATGACAGCTGGAGCCAGCGACGGGGGCGGACGAGGCGTGGAGGTTCATCGACGACCTGCGCGCCGTGGGTGGGACCAACATAGACCTGGCCCTCGCGGAGGCGCTGGCTATGGCCGACGGCGAGCGCCCGCAGATCATCATCTTCCTCACCGACGGTTTGCCCACCGAGGGCGTCACGGACGCTGACAGGATCATCGCCAACGTCGGCCGCCAGGTGTCGGAGAGTGTTCGCATCTTTGCCTTTGGCGTGGGCGATGACGTCAACACTTTCCTGCTGGATACCATTGCTCAGGACAACCGGGGTGCGAGCTCCTACGTGCGTCCCCACGAGAGCATAGAGGAGGAAGTTTCCACCTTCTATGCCAAGATAAGTACACCCCTCCTGGCCGACATCGAGCTGGATTTCGGTGACCTGCGAGTGGAAGACACGTATCCCTATCCATTGCCGGACCTCTTTGCCGGGACCCAGCTGGTTGTAATTGGACGATACCGAGAGGGGGGACGGACGGACGTCATCCTGCGGGGGCAGGTCAACGGCGAGGAGCAGGAGTTCGTGTACGAGAACATGCGCTTCGCCGATAGGGGCGGCGAGGAGTTCATTCCCAGGCTGTGGGCCACTCGCAAGATCGGCTACTTGCTCAACGAGATTCGGCTACACGGCGAGGGACGCGAGCTGATAGACGAGATTGTGGATCTGAGCGTGCGGTACGGGATCATGACCCCGTATACGTCTTTCCTAGTGGAGGAGGAGCACGACATCTTCACGCACGAAGGTCGTGAGGAAGCCGCTCAGGAAATGTGGGCCCAGGCGACTGCTGTTCCGGCACCCGCGGCCGGTGCTGAGGCAGTCCAGGACGCCGAGAACCGCGAGGCGCTGCGCTCCACGGAGAAGGCGGCGGGTAGCACAGAGCAAATCAAGTATGTCAGGGACAAGGTCTTCGTGCTGCGGGACGGCGTCTGGACCGACACCACCTACGACAGTTCCATGGAGACAGTGCGGGTTGGCTTCGGTAGCGACGACTACTTCGCGCTCATCGCCGCCCAGCCGGAGTGGGGGTACTACTTCTCCGTGGGCCAGGAGGTGATCTTGGTGCTGGATGGCACGACCTATCAGGTGACGGAGGGCGATTTCCCGGCCATCGACATCCCGGTTGATCCGCCGTCACCCGACGTTTCCATGAGCCCCTGGGACTTCCTGGCTCAGCTCGTCGAGTGGGTGATGAGCCTGTTGCCAGTTTAGGAGACCGGTCGATCAATTACGGAGACAGGAAGAGGCTGGCTCAGCCAGTCTCTTCTTGTTTCTCGCTCTGGCAAGGTTACTCCTCTCAGCGGCACTGGGGGCCTTGGCGTAGGCGCACGGCATGCCGTGCCCCTACAGCGACTATGTTCGGATTCGGCCAGGGATTCCCGCACCGATGAACGCCGGGCGCGGGGCCGCGATCATGGCCGGCTCACTGGTACTGGTTGGCGACGAGGGGCAGCAAGCTCCCCACCTTGCGTATCTTGACCTCGTCAATCAGGTACCCATCCGTGGGCATGTCGTAGTTGCCATAGAACTGGAACTTGATCTGGAATATCTCGGAGAAGGCGAGGCCGTGGGCCCTGGCCTGCTCTGCGATGTCCACAATGTCGTGTCGGTAGGTCGATGGACCGTTGTGCCTACCTGCCACACATGGTATCGCGCGAGATCAGAGAGTACAGCAGAAAAGCCGGGGCGTTGCGGCCCCGGCTTCAACGTAGCGTCAGCGTTTGCTCTAAGCCTTGGTGAACACGTAGCTGAGTTGATCGTTAGGCAGCGTGATGGGCTTCGTCTTCATGGCTATCCCGATGCTCAGTTCCTCGTCCGGGATGTTCTTGTCGATGCGGCCGAAGACCTTGTAGTCCCCGTAGTCCAGAATGGCGATGGCGTAGGGCAGGTCATCTTCGAACCCTACGGGGCCGTAGGTCAGCTTGCTGAAGCTGACCAGCTTGCCGGTCCCCGTGACCTCGAACCATTCCACGTCGCTGGACAGACACTCGGCGCAGTCGGCAACGGGTGGGAAGTGCACCGTTCCGCACTTCTTGCACTTGGTGCCCATCACCTTCCCTTGAGCCAGATAGTCCACGAAGTCGTTGACCTTCGATATGGCGGTGAAGCTGACGGTTCCGAACCTCTTGAACCGATCGTCCACTTCCTTCTTCTTCTTGCCCTTTGCCATGTTATGACCTCCCGAGGATGGTGACGTTGCCGTAGAGGCCCACGCCGCCGATGTTGTGCACTAGACCGATCTCAGGGTCCTTCACCTGCATGGGGCCCGCCTCTCCTCTGAGCTGGAGAACGATGGTCCTGATCTGTGACCCGCCTGTTGCCCCGATGGGATGACCCTTGGAGAGTAGTCCTCCATCGACATTTACGGGGATCTTGCCCTCCTTGTAGGTCTCCTTGGCTCCGATCAGCTCTTTGCCCTCGCCCGGCTTGGCGAAGCCCAGGTTCTCGTAGGCCATCATCTCGGCGATAGTGAAGCAGTCGTGCACTTCGGCGACGTCGATATCCTCCGGGCCCACACCAGCCATCTCGTAGGCCTGTTTCCCGGCTTCTATGGCCACATTGAGCCCGGTGAAGAGGTCACGCGCCGCCATGTTCACAGGCTCGGAGGACGCGCCCAGGCCCCTGATCCACACAGGCTTCTCGCAGAAAGCCTTGGCCTTTTCCTCGCTGGCCACGATGATGCACGAGGACCCATCGGCATTGGCGCAGCAATCGAAGACCTTGAGAGGCGTGGCCACCGGAGGCCGCTCAGGGTCGAAGATCTGCTCCATGGTCACCGGCTTCCTGTACACGGCCTTCTCGTTGAGTTGACCGTAGGTGGCGGCCTTGAGCCTGATCAAGGCCAGGTCTTCCTCGGTGGTCCCATACTCTGCCATGTGCGCGCGCGCGTACATGGCGTAGTAGGCAGGCATCATGGTGCCGAATGGGGACTCCCACTGGATATCAGCTCCCCTGCCCATACGCTCCTGGGACTCGGCCGAGGATATCTCGGACATCTTCTGAAAGCCCAGCACGCACACCACGTCGTGAAGGCCAGCTTTGATCATCGAGTAGGCCACCTTCAGACCTGTGCTGCTGGAGGAGCACACGCTCTCCACGTAGAACGTAGGCTGAGGGGTGAGCCCCAGATACTCGGCGATGACACCGGCCGGGGATCTCTGCTTGTCGTACTCCGGGGCGGAACAGACGATGGACGCGTCGATGTCCCCGTTGGATATCTTCGCGTCCTCCATGGCCTCCTTGAACCCTTCATAGGCCAGTTCCCTGATCGAGCCGGGGTAGCCGCGGACGAAGGCACTTTGCCCGACTCCAATGATTCCTACTCTTTCCATCCATTACCTCCTATTACTTTGGTGATGTCTCGATTCGTGGGGCAGGCCCCGACGTCGGTATCGTGCCAGTCTGGACTGGCTTGGACTGTGGGGTCTGCCTGCATCTACAGAATCTCGCTGATGACGCGTACCAGGCGCGTATCGCTTCAGCTCACGTGATCCCCAGGTGAGCTGTGCCCGTGGGGCTTTCATCCGACGCGGAATTCCACTGTATGGTCAAACTCGCCGTCAAGATAGACGTCAATACGGTAGCTCCCGGTGGGCCAGAGTTCGCTGTTTGTCAGAGAGAAGCCCGCGTAACCTTCCCCGGCGTTGGCGGCATCCAGAGGGATGGATGATTCGTAGAGGGATTCATCCTCCAGGAACCACTCCACGCCAATCGACTGACCTTCTTCCAGGTCGAAGTACTCGATGGAGACGTAGAGATCATCGGCAGCGCCGAAGACATCTGTGGGCTCGATTGGCGCGTAGTCTTCGGTCAGATCTCGGCAGACCACCGCCTCGGCCAGGCGTGGAGCTTCGCCGCCTCCCCCGACGCTGAAGCTACACGCCAGCGCGGGCAACACAGCCAGCACTATGCAAATGGCTACGAGTCGTTTCATGTGTCCCTTCTTTACTCTGATTTGGCTCTTCTGGCTGGCGAGGGATTGCCCTCACCTCCAGGCAGCAAGGCCTATGATATCATATCGAACTTCTGAACTCAAAGGTCTGGTTCCGGCCAGTGCTCGATTGCCCAGGCCAGCTCCTCCACCGTCGGCGTCGCATTGCCTAGTCTCCGCACCACCAGGCCGGCGGCGAAGTTCGCCAGATATGCGCTCTCAGTGATCTCCAGCCCAGCGGCCAGAGCCAGGGTTATCACCGCGATGACGGTGTCCCCTGCTCCGGTGACGTCGAACACCTCGCTGCGGTTGGCAGCAGGGATGTGGAGGCACCCTCCATCTGTGCTGATCAGCGACATTCCCTCGCTCCCTCGGGTGATGATCACGCTTGATGCTCCCAGGTCGGAAAGTGTGCTGCGCCCTGCCCGCTCAATGTCGGCATCGGTATGGAGCTCTGTGCCCACGATAGCCCCGGCCTCTCGGCGGTTGCATTTCACAACGTCGAAACCCTTGAACTTGAGCAGGTCGCCCTGGGAATCTACGGTAATGAGGGTCTGATGCTCCCGAGAAACACGCAGGGCGGTGGCTATGGTCTCTTCGTTGACCACGCCAGTCTTGTAGTCTGAGAGGAGCACTGCGCCCGCTTGGGGGCCTGCGCTTCCCAAGTTGGCAACTATCTGGGAGACAACCCCAGGGTCGAGGGGACGGCGCTCCACGAGGTCTATGCGAGCCACTTGCTGGGGAAAAACGAGGGTACCCTCAGCCACGACGCGCGTCTTGGTAGTCGTGGATCGGGTCGGGTCGACGACGACGCCGTCGGTGGAGATGCCCGCCTGCTTCAGTCGGTCTACCAGCTTGTGACCCGGCTCATCGTCGCCCACCACGCCTATCTGATAGGCGCTGCTGCCCAGGGCGCTGATGTTATGGGCCGGATTGGCGGCCCCGCCGGGCACATAGAAACGGCGATCGAACTCCAACACCGGGACCGGAGCCTCTCGAGAGAGCCTCGTGGCTCGACCGACGATGTACTCATCCAGAAAGAGGTCGCCGAGCACCAAGACACTCGAGCCGCTCAGCCTTGCCACGGCCTTGAGCAAGGCACTCTTGTCTAGCTTGTCGTCAATCATCATTCCCAATTCGAAGAAGTGGTTGAAAGTGTATCATTGCCGAGAGACAAAGTCAATGACCATCGGATTGCAGGATGCCATCAGCGACGGGGCAGCTGCGGTTGGTGTAGGCCTCGCAGGCCTGAGCCGGCGGCACGGGCGGGAAGGTCCCCATACCCCTCAGCGTCTTGAAGAGATGGCAGAGGGGCAGACCCATCACATTGGCGTAACAGCCCTCTATTCGCTCCACGGGGTCGAAGTCTGGGTCCTGGATGGCGTAAGCCCCAGCCTTGTCGAATGGCTCCCCACGCTCGATGTATTCGGATATCTCCTCATCGTCATACTGTCTCATCCAGACTCGTGTCTCGACTGCTTGAACGATGGGAGCTGACGGCCTGGGATGGAGGACGGCCAACCCCGTGACCACCTGGTGCTCTCCGCTACGCAGGTCTACCAGCATGCCGTGTGCTGCAGCCGCATCTGGCGGCTTGCCCATGACCTGGCCTCGGAGGACTACCAGGGTGTCGGCCGCGATGATGACGTTCTCCTGGCCCAGATCTGCCACGTCCATGGCCTTCATCTTTGCCAGAATGGAGGCCGTCCTCGACGCGTCGCTACCTCGTACGGTGCTCTCGATGGTCTCAGGTTCGACGACTTCGAAGGGCACATCTAGAAGCCGGACCAGTTCTCTGCGGCGCGGAGACCCGGAAGCCAGGATCAACGGTGTCATCTCTTTGCCTGTCATCGGGAACATGGTATACTCTCACGCGTGCGGTCTGGACCAGGCAGACGATAGCTTGGGGCCGAGATGATCGAAGCTGGAAGATGCACTGCCTCGCTGCCGCAGGCAACTCCTCTCGGCTCACACACTGCTCAGGGGTCTTGCACCGCAATCAAGTCGCCGAACGCGAGGTAGTTCGGAGAAGTGCCGCGCGTCGGCTGACTCAGACATCGAGATTGGCAGAGAAAGGATAGCTGGTGCCTGTCATCGACTTTCATTTGCACATCATGGATGCTGCAAAGCTCCAGCCCTGGACGACCGACTATCTCGTGGAATCCAGCGGGGAGGGCATGGAGCATCTGACCATGCTCATGACATCGCCTGACCTCCTGCTGGACATGTTGCACGAGAACGGTGTGGACCGTGCCGTCGTGCTGACCGAGATCAGTCCCATCACCACCGGGGTGATCAGCAACGAAGCCGTGGCCGTATTCTGCGAGGGTCACGATGCGCTGATACCATTCGCCAACGTCAACCCCTTCATGGTGAGCAATCCCGCTCAGGAGCTGGTACGGTGCGTGCTTGAGATGGGCTTCCAAGGACTCAAACTGTACCCCACCTATCAGGGTTTCTACGCCAATGATAGCATGATCTACCCGGTCTATGCCAAAGCTCAGGGGTTAGGGATCCCAGTGATGATCCACACCGGCTCTTCCATCTTCAGCGGGGCCAGGCTGAAATACGGGGATCCCTTGTGGATAGATGATGTAGCTGTCGACTTCCCAGAGTTGACCTTGATTCAGGCGCATGGCGGACGGGGGTTCTGGTACCAGCGAGCTCTTTTCATGGCGCGCTTGCACAAGAACGTGTACGTAGAGATCGCGGGATTGCCACCGCACAAGCTGCTAGAGTACTTCCCGGATCTGGAGAAGAGCGCAGACAAGATCATCTTCGGATCCGATTGGCCCGGCCTGCGGAGCATCAAGCAGAATCTCGAAGCTATCAGGTCACTACCTCTTGCCGACGACACCAAGGCAAAGATCCTTGGTGAGAACGCCGCTCGTCTACTGGACGATGCCCGGTGCGTGTAGGAACTGGCTTGTGATGCCGGGGTTGCTGACCGTATGTCGCAAGCACAGTTGGTGCTGTCCAAGGGAAACAGGTCGCCATGCTGGAATGGAAGCCTAGACGTCTTCTAGGTGTCGGTACGGGTATCGGGGCCGTCTTGACCCTCCTCCTCTTGGATGTGCTGCTCGTTGGCGTCGTGAGAGACTTGCCTGTCTCCCTCGTCTCCTTTGGCCTGGGGCTGCTGGTGGCGCTCTCACTTTTCCTCGTGGCGATCCTCTGCTTCTTGGCATATGGGCTGCTCACGCTCAGATACTTGATAGGGCGCGATAGCGTGGTTATCTCATGGGCAAGGCGCCAAGAGACGATACCCCTGGTAGCCATTGAAGCTATCATCCCAGTGACCGACCTGGGATATGAGATCAGGGCGAACCGCTTCCGGTTCCCAGGCCATAGCATCGGTCGGGGGCGCGATGAGCGGGGGCGGGAACTGCTGTTCTATTCAACGGGCCGCCGTTCGGACGAGCTGCTCATCTCCACCGCGGAAACATCCTACGTCATCTCGCCGAGCAAGAGCACGGGGTTCCTATCGGCAGTGCGCGCTCGGCGACGCCTGGGGCCCGCCCAGGTCCTAGAGCAGACGAGGCGAGAAGGTGGAGTGGCGGGCCTGTCCATCTGGCGCGACTGGAAGGCCCTGGGCCTGGTGGTGGCGGCGGCTGTGGCCAATGCTAGCCTGTTCGCCTACATCGCCCTGCGCTATCCGTACCTGCCTGAGGTCGTGCCCCTGTTGTCTGAAGCGGGACAGGTGAGCCTCACTGGCGCCAAGGAAGAGTTATTCGAGTTGCCCGTGATAGGCCTGGTCGTACTCATCACCAACACGGCTCTCGGGTTTGCCCTGCATAGGCGGGAACGCCCCGTGACCTATGCGCTGGGTGCGACTGCACTCCTGGTGCAGATCCTCATGTGGTCGGCGGCGATCAGTGCGGTGAGTTGAGGAAGGTCCCGCAGAGAGACTGATGGGGGACTACTCGACTCGGGGCACGGAGACGTACCGTTCAAGTCGCTTCAGCAGCTGTCTGCGCCTCCGGTGGAACATCCTCTGGTACGCGGCCGAGGTGATGTGGTCTGCGGTCATGATCAGCGCATCCTCGCGGTTGTCGGAGTAGTACCGTGGCCTCCGCCCCGCTGCCTTGAAGCCGTACTTGCGATAGAGGTTCTGGGCGACGGAGTTGGATACCCGGACCTCGAGTGACACCAGCGTAGCGTTCAACTCGAGGGCTTTCTCGATTGCTGTGATCAGCAGTAGCTGGCCTATGCCTTCGCCTCTGTACTTGGGGTCCACTGCTATGGTGCTGACGTGGGCCTCTTGAGCAGCGATCCAGAAGCCGCAATACCCCACCATGGGGCGGTGGTCAGCCTTGCCGCTCTGAGCCCAGGTGTGGATACGCCTCAGCAGGCTCGATTCTCTCTCTACCCGTTCAACTCCCTCCTCTTCAGGTAGCTGACGACGAGCCACGAAGTAGTGCGCCCGTTGGTTCTGGGTGATCTCATAGCGATAGGCACGAGCTGGCCAGGGGGTGGGGAAGGCCAGTCGTTCGATCTCCACCACCTCTGGGATATCCTCCACGTGCATGGGCTCCACGATGTAGGGCAGGTCAGGTCGAGCCATCGTACCACTCACCGATCTTGGGATAGTGCAGATAGAGGGGTTCGAGGCTCGCTAAGTCGTCACCTCCTGATGCGCGCAGCCTTTTCCAGCCCAACTCGGCCAGATACCCCGCGCGGCGCAGGGAGGAAGCTGGGGAAGCGATGGCGGCTTGCTCCCCCAGACGCGCCGTTAGGGAGGCCCGCAAAGGCGAGTCGACTTCCCCACAGAACAGAGTTCGGCCCGTCACCAGGTCGGACACCTGCTCTATCGTAGCCAGATGATAGTCAGTGATCCGTTGCCAGTCCCCATCTTCTCTCTGGTATAGCGCCACACAGATGCGCCCCCTCCCAGCCTGGAGGACGGCGCAGATTGGCAGGCCCTGGCCATAGTGGGCATAGGCCACGATGTCCAGAGTGGGAATCCCGACGATGGGTATGCCCAGAGATAGACAGAGACCCTTGGCTACGCTGAGCCCGATGCGCAATCCTGTGAATGACCCCGGCCCCAGGGCCACCGCTACTCCGTGCAACTGCTGCGGCGTAATGCCCTGAGATTCCATGATGCGTGCGATGGTAGGCATCAGTTCGACGGTGTGATTCATCGATGTATGCCAAGAAGCTTCGGCGATGGTACCTGTTTCCTGGTCGTACAGCGCTGCGCTGGCAAACTCGGTGGCTGTGTCGATAGCGAGAATGATGGGACTCATGTAGCGAACCTTATGGTGATTCTCAGGCGATCAAGAAGGCGACGGTAGGAATCGCCTCTGGCCCGGAGCGAGATGTGGCGTTTGTCCTCGCCAGCGTGCGTTAGTGTGATGTATAGATGCTCCGCCGGCAGCAGTGCTCCTGCCTTTTCCGCCCATTCGATGAGACAGATACCGTCTCCGTAGAAGTATGCGTCGATGCCTGCTTGCACAATCTCCTCGGGTCTGCCCAGCCGGTACAGGTCTATATGGTAGAGAGTACCCTCTCGCGCGTGATACTCGTTGACCAGAGTGAACGTGGGGCTGGTGATCGGAGTTCTGACCCCCTGGGCGCGGCCGATGGCCTGGACAAGGGATGTCTTTCCAGTCCCCAGCTCCCCCTCCAGGCACAGCACTTCCTGACCATCCAACAGCTGGCCCAGCACACTGCCCAAATCCTGAGTCTCCGCCAGACTCTGGCTGACTATGCTCAGGCCTTCGTCGTCCACGTTAGGAGTACCCTCCAGGGGACCAGAATGAGTAGGGCTATTATATCGGCTTTGTATAGGGCCAACAAGCATCCGGCAAGAGGGAGTCAGAGGGTGCCCAGAAACGTGACACCAGTCACGTCGGCGCCGTTGGGGGATGGTCACCTCGACACGGCGTAGTGCCCCCCGTCGCCATGGCCTAGTCAAATCGCTTCAACTGTGGTACCATAGTCGCATTATGCGCTGTCTAATCGTGTCTGACATACATGGGAATCTTGCTGCGCTGGATGCGGTCTTGGCCGATGTGAACTTGGACACCGTTGATCGCATATGGTGCCTGGGAGATGTGGTGGGGTATGGTCCGTGTCCTGAGGAGTGTATCAGTCGCGTCTTAGAGTTCTCGGATTACCTGTGTGTTGCGGGCAATCACGACTGGGCTGCCATAAATCGGATCAGTATAGCGGAGTTCAACCCCAGTGCTCAGGTGGCCTGTCGCTGGACCACCGAGCAACTGGCCACAGATGGCAAGGAGTATCTGGCGAGCTTGCCCACGCGGATAATGGAGGACAATTGCACTCTGGTCCACGGAAGCCCGCGCGAACCGATATGGGAATATATCATCTACCCTTCGACGGCTGAGCTCAATTTCCAGTTCTTCGACACGCAGTTGTGCTTCGTGGGCCACACCCACGCACCTGCGATATTCCGTGAGGAGACTGCCACTCATAAGTTCGAGATCAGCATTCCTATCCCCGATCATCCGATTCCTATCGACGATGAGCGATTGATCATCAACCCTGGGAGCGTGGGGCAACCCCGTGATGGCGACCCCAATGCCGCGTACATGGTCTTCGAGCCCGAGGCGAGGACCCTTGAGTATCATCGGGTTCCCTACGACATCGCCTCCACTCAGCAGTTGATGATGGAAAGAGGCCTTCCGGAGAGCCTCATCAGCCGACTGAGCTTCGGCTGGTAGGCGTTTGAGGGGAACACTCGAGCCTCTCCGCACGTCTTAGAAGTAGGAAACAAGCTTTGAGGAGGCCAAAGATGAAAAGAAGAGCCACGCTACTGATCCTGACACTGACCCTCACTGTACTCGCAGTTGGGTGCGCAATGTCGGCGCCGGCGCCGATTTCCATGGGCGGAGCAGACGAGAGAGCCGCCGAGTTCGCTGCCGCTCCCGCTCCGGCTCCTGGGGAGCCTGCCATGGAGGTGGAGGAAGTGTCTGTCTCGGCGGCACAGGATGTGGTCAGCGACCGCATGATCGTGCGGACGGCCAATCTGGCGCTGCTGGTGGAGGATACCGAGGAGACGCTGGAGGACATCGA
The DNA here is from genome assembly GCA_030603665.1 of Chloroflexota bacterium. GTDB lineage: Bacteria > Chloroflexota > Anaerolineae > UBA7937 > B3-Chlor > JAUVXJ01. The sequence goes on from JAUVXJ010000004.1 coordinate 141,786, forward strand.
GCGTCTAGCCACCCAGCTAGAAGGGTACATATCTGACCTCCAAACCTGGCGGCAGAACGATCAGTTGGCCGGGATCGTCACTTTGCGCATCCCCGCATCATCCTTCGACCAGGCACGGGAGCGGATCAAGGAACTGGCTATCGAGGTGGAGAGTGAGAACGTATCCGGTCAGGACGTTACAGAGGAGTACGTCGACCTAGAGGCTCGCCTGCGCAATCTGGAGGTGGCCGAAGAGGAGCTCTTGGAGCTGCTGGACTCCGCTCAGGAGACCCACAAAGACGCCGAGAGCATACTGGCTATCTACCGGGAGATAACCAACGTCAGGCAGCAGATCGAGCAGATCACTGGTCGGATGAACTACCTTGAGAACGCCTCGAGCCTTGCCACCCTGACCGTCAATCTCACACCTGAAGAGATCGATGAGCCGGTTGTGGAGCCAGGTTGGGAGCCCCTGAGCCGAGCCAGGGACGCGCTCCGGACACTGGTCAATGCCCTCAAGTTCCTGGCGGATGTGCTGATCTGGGTGGTGTTGTTCTTCCTGCCGCTGGCGGCCATTCTCTGCCTACCCTTGGTCTTGGTTTGGCTGATCTGGTACCTGTGGCGGCGCCGAAAGAGGCGGAAGAAGGCGGAGTAGCTCCGATAACAAAAGGGGCGCGGTGGCAGCCGCGCCCCTTCTGAGTTCAACGATTTCTATTCGCTCCCGTCGTCCGGCGTGTCCCCTTCTTCCCTCGCCAGGTCCGAGTAGGTGGCAAACCAGTCAAGAAGCTCGTCGGACCTGCCTTCTCTCTGCCGCTGTCTCTCTCCTTCCCGAAAGGCATCCATTCTGGCGAAGACTTCTTCCTGGACACGGCGAGGCTGGTGAACCCAGGAGAAGGTGAAGACCGCTTCCCGGCCAGCGGTTTCGATGACTACGTTTCCGTAGTCGAGCAGGTTGGCGATCGGGCCCGGAATCTCGTACCCGATGTCCTGAATCATGGAGAGACGCGCCTCTTTGCGCTCTTCTCGCAGGCCCAGCGGCAACCTCTCTACATCTATGATGCGGTCATCGGTGAGTTGGTACACGTCGTTGCGCCAGTCCTCGTATCTGAACCAGACGAGGAAAAGACCCAGCGGGATTCCGAGCAGCAATGCACCCCAAAAGAGGCCTTCAAACCGGGGAGGAGGCGCCGCCAGGTCCATCGTAGCCGCAATAGCTAGCTGGACCAGGATGAGAAGCAGGATGGCTGGACCTGCTGCCCTGTCCACCAGCCTGAACCAGTGCTTCCGCCACGTGACCACACCGTGTTCCTCTGTGCGCATCTGGGGTATGAGGTAGGCCCGAAGCGCGCTCAGGGGATGGCGCATCGGAGTTTCCTCGGGTTGACCTGAGGGTGGAATGCTGGACGCCACGGCACGCTGCAGCTGCTCGTCGTCCAGAGGGAGTGGCGCCTCTTGCTCGACCTGGCCCAGTTCCATTTGTAGCCTGCGACGGATGGCGTCTCTATGGCCGACTTGGTCACCGGCCTTGATGCGCTCCAGTTGATCGAAAAGCTTGTCCCTGATCCAAGAGGCATTGCCCACCGTTCTGAAGATCACCTGCCCCTTGGCACCGGCGGTCTGGATGCCGAGATCGTTGAAGCCGAGCAGCCTCCCAACGACGCTGGGCATCACGATGGAGATGTCCTGGATGTTCTCCAGGGGAGCCTCGTCGCGGGATTCGTGCAAGAGGATGGTCTTCTCTAGGTGTACCACTCGCTTGTTGGTAACGATGTAGTGGTCGTTCCGCCAGTCGAGCCACAGCCAGAATACAAGTCCCACAGCGCCGGCAGCGACGAGAGCGCACGCAGCGTACGCCCAGACGGCGCTCCAGTCCAACGCACGGGCGAGAGCCAGTATCGCTGCCAGGCACACCAGAGGAAAGACGAGAACCCAGAGGCTACGCACGAAGGCGTATGGGTGCTTACGGGTCAGTGAGATGAGAACTTCTCCTTCGCGCTGCCAGGGAAAGCGCTTGTGGAGCATCAGTTCACGCGCATCCGCCTCCAGGCCGAGGGCTTTTCTCACAGACGGAAGGTCCTTCACCAGTCTGTCGAAATCCCTCTTGTTCAAGTAGAACAACCTGGTATCCTCCGAGGCGCGCACGCTTGTCTCTCTAGGCCGACCCGTGAGCAGCGAGCGCTCTCCAAAGAAATCGCCAGCAAACAACTGTGCGAGGGGCTGATCGTCTCCCTGCCCTTCGCCCATGAGCAGCACGACACGGCCCGACTCCACGATGTAGAAAGTGTTGCTCAGCTCTCCCTGGCGGTAGATCGTGTTTCCCTGCCGATAGCTAGCGCGCCCCATGGTCACCGCGATGCGCTGCAGATCATCAGCGGATAATTTGCTGAGCACGGGTACTTCTCCGAGGCGTTCCATCGCGTGCAGGGACAGCGCTTCGCGCAGATCGGGGTGACGCTCGATCAGCCCGTCAAAGTCCCGTTTTTCCAGGTAGAGCAACACTGCGGCTTCTTCAACGTCAACCGTCACGTCGCGTCTTTCGGCAGTCAACAAAGAGTGGGCTCCAAACGAGTCCCCAGCCTGGAGGTAGTTGAGAACCCTTCGATGCCCCTTCTCATCGCGGGTCCAGACCTTCAGCCGTCCAGAAGCGACCAGATAGAAGCTGGAGTCCGGATCGCCCTCGCGATAGATCGTGCTCCGCGTGCGGTCTGACCTGCTCTTGAGCAACCCGGCGAGCCGATCCAGGTCCTCACGGGGCAGATGACCGAAGAGACTGGTCTTTCTCAGCAGACCTACTCGGTCTTCCATGAAGATCTCCTAGAAGGCATCTTTCACCCTGCGAGCCACAGTCTTGTTCATCCCTTCCACCGAGACCAGGTCGTCCAGAGTCGCCCTGCGGATGGCCTCGACTGAGCCGAAACGCTTCAAGAGCGCGCGCCGACGGCTCGGTCCAATTCCTGGGACTTCCTCCAGGACGGAACTCAGACTCTGACTTCGGCGAAGCCCTTTGTGGTATGCGATGGCAAAGCGATGAGCCTCGTCGCGCACACGCTGCATGAGCTGGAGTCCCGGTGAATCCAGTGGGAGGGTAACGGGATCGGACTTTCCCGGCGTGAAGATTTCCTCGTGTGCTTTGGCGAGACCCACCGTGGGCACGCCCTCCAGCCCATACTCCTCCAGCACCTCCAGGACTGCATTGAGTTGACCCTTGCCGCCATCTACGACTATCAGGTCAGGGAGCTGAGACCACCCATCCTCCGCCTCCGCCTCGCGCACGATCGCTCTCTTGAACCGGCGCCGCAGGACCTCCTGCATCATGGCGTAGTCGTCGGGTCGTTGGACCGCCCGGATCTTGAAGCGGCGATACTCACTCTTTGCAGGCATCCCCTCGGCGAACACAACCATGCTGCCCGTGGCAGCTACTCCCTGGAGGTTCGAGATGTCGTAGGCTTCTATGCGCAGCGGAGGTGCATCGAGACTTAACTGTGACTGCAGGTCGCTAAGGCCCGCTATCGCCCGGTCCTTCTCAATCTGCTCTCGGGCCATGAGGTGGGTGAGGGTTTCGCGGGCGTTCTCTTCCACCATTTCCACCAACTTGCGCTTCTGCCCTCGGCGCGGCACCCTTAGAGTGATCTTTCCGGAGCGCTTGTCTCCGAGCCACTGCTCGATGATGTGAGCTTCCCCTATCTCGTCCGGCAGTAGGATCTCAGGGGGAATGTGCGCGGCGTGATTGTAGAACTGCTTGATGAAGGAGGTGACTATCTCCGGTGGTTCCGCATCGCCAGTCCCCTCCATCAGGAAGTACTCATGGCCGATCAGTTTGCCGCGGCGCACGAAGAAGACCTGTACGCAGATTTCACCGTCTTCCCTGGCGAAGGCGATGGCATCCTGGTCCACCTGCGAGGGGGAGACCACCCTCTGGCGCTCAATGACCTGCTCAACGGCGTCGATCTGATCTCTCAGACTTGCTGCACGCTCGAACTCCATTCGCTCCGCGGCAGACTCCATCCCCTGCCTCAGGGAAGCTATGATCTCATCGCTCTTACCCTCCAGGAAAAGGCATATCTGGTGCATCATGTCCCGGTACTCTTGTTTGGAGACAGCTCCAATGCAAGGTCCCAGGCATCGCCCGATGTGGTAATACAGGCAGGCACGATCGTCGGTGCCCGTGATCTTCCTCTTGCAGGTTAGATAGGGAAAGATGCGCCGCAGCAGATCCATGGTCTGGCGCATGGCCGAACTGGACGTGTACGGTCCGAAGTACCGCGCGCCATCGGACTGCATGCGTCGCACCACTGTGACCCGTGGGAAGTCCTCTTGCCAGGTGATCTTGATGTAGGGATATCGCTTGTCATCTTTGAGGCGTACGTTGAAGTGAGGGCGGTGTTTCTTGATGAGATTGTTTTCGAGAATTAGGGCTTCTACTTCAGACCCGGTGACGACGAAGTCGAGGTTGGCCACGTTCTCCACCAGGCGGCACACTCTCGGTGAGCGGGTCGCCGAGGTCTGGAAGTAGGAGCGCAACCGGCTGCGGAGGTTGACCGCTTTTCCCACGTAGAGGACTTCGTCGGCCTCTCCCTTCATCAGGTAGACGCCTGGCCGGGTAGGTATGGAACTGAGTCTTTCCTTGATATCGGGGATAGGCATCTGAACGCGCTCCGCCCGATAGGGGGCGTTAGCTCAACTCGGCTCTATGCTGCTGTACCCAATTGTATACAGGGCCAGCCGTGGTGTCAACTCCGTTGCGCGCCAGTTTTTCGAGTAGGCCAGAGGATTGCGGAGATGGTGGACTCCATGCGCTCTGGTCTCCCCAATCATATCCTGAGCAGGACGTATGGTCGAGCAAGCGGAGATCCGGCAACCCCGATACCGGGGGTGTCAGAGCCGGGGCGGCACGCCACTGGATGGAGCACCACTGGTCACGGCCATCGATGAACTCAGCCTGGTTGTACCGCAGCGCATCCCTGGAGAAGAAGTAGCGGGCTGCCTATCTGCGCACCCTGTTGCACAGCAGAGTGGCAGCTTGCGTCAACATGTGCTGCGAAGGGCTTTTGCTGCGGGTGACCACTTGTGATAGAATAGCGCGATAGGTGGCCAGACCCGGCAGGGACGAACCTGACGAACCGGCTCCAGTATGTCGCCAGGAGGCGAGAATGGAATTGAAGCAGTATCTCAGGGTGCTCCTGAGCAAGTGGTGGGTGATTGCGCTGGCCTGTGTGATCACGGTAACCAGCGCGGTGATCTTCAGCGAGATTCAACCGCCCATCTATCGCTCTTCTGCTATTCTGCAAGTGATCCCGGCTAGATACGACTACGGCCTCACTCTGGCAGCTGAACAGCTTCTGAGGCAGTTTGCGAACCAGATACATACCACAACCATGGCTCAGCAGGTGATAGACGAACTACAGCTTGACATAAGCATGGACAAACTGCTCGCTGACGTGACTGTGGCGCCCATACCGGAAGATTTCCTGATTCAGATAGACGCTGACAGGCCCAATCCCGAGGAGGCGCGTGACGTGGCCAGCACATTTGCTCACAACTTCGTGGCCTTCCACGCAGCACAGCTACTGGACATAGATCGCCGGGACCGGGTGCAGATACTGATTCTTGAGGATGCGAGGTACGGCTGGGTGCATTGGCCCAAGACCAGGACTCTGGCGGTAGCAGGAGGGGTGCTGGGGTTGCTGATAGGACTCTTGCTGGCCTTCGGGCTCGAGTATTTGCAGTCGGATGTGCTCCGATCCTCAGAAGACGTGGAGCGACATGTGGGGGTTGTGGTGCTGGGCGCCATTCCCATCATAGGCGGTGGCGATGGCGAATCAAGGCGAGATGGCAGAACAAGGCGCTTCGCCCTGTTCAAGGCGAGGTAGATCATGGTGCCGTTAGGCCGTGTGCACCGGGGCGCTCACTAGTGGTTGCCGCACCGTCAGCGGGGCTATATAATCATCTGTTGCTCACTGATAGCGGAGGAGTAGTATCATGGCTGTGAACAGCCGTTCGGATAGCTTGGTCACGTTGACCAACCCACGGGCACCGGTCAGCGAGGCGTACCGCACGTTGCGGACCAATCTTGAGTTCTCTAGCTTGGACAAGCCCATCAAGACTTTGGTCGTTACATCCCCTGGACCGGAGGAGGGGAAGTCCACAACCCTTGCCAACCTGGCAGTGACGCTGGCTCAGGCTGAGAAACAGGTCATCCTGGTGGATTGTGACTTGCGACGTCCATCGCAGCATGAGCTTTTTGGCTTGAGCAATAGCGTCGGTCTGACGACCATGGTCGTCGATGATGAGACGATGAAGAAGCCGCCCCTGTTCGACACTGAGGTGGCGGGGTTGCGGCTTCTGCCCAGCGGCCCGTTGCCCCCCAACCCGTCAGAACTAGTGGGATCCCGTCGAATGGCGGAGATCATAGCGCTGCTGTCTGAGCAGGCTGATATCGTGCTCTTCGATGCGCCTCCCGTCATCGCCGTGACCGATGCAGCTGTTCTTGCCTCACGGGTCGACGGGGTGCTGCTGGTTGTCAAGGCTGGAGGGACCAAGCGGGATCAAGCACGGAAGGCCAAGGCCTTGCTGGACAAGGTGAATGCCCATCTGGTGGGAGCTGTCCTCAACAACGTCAAGATGGATACCAGTTATTATCGGTACTACGCCGGGCAAGAGAGCACCCGATAGAGTGCAGCAACGAGGGAGTGATGAAGGCACTGATTCTGAGCGGCGGTAAGGGCACGCGCCTTTACCCGATTACATATACCAGCGCCAAGCAACTGGTGCCTGTGGCCAATAGACCAGTCCTTTTTCGTGCCATTGATGCGATAGTCGAGGCAGGCATCACAGATATCGGAATCGTCGTTGGGGACACCGCTGCTGAGATCGAGGCAGCTGTTGGCGACGGCTCCGCGTGGGGAGCCACCATTGAGTACATAGAGCAGGAAGCCCCGTTGGGTCTGGCGCACGCGGTGTTGATCTCTGAGAATTTCCTGCGAGACGATAGGTTCGTGATGTTCTTGGGTGACAATGTCTTGGAGGGAGGCATTGCGGATCTGGTCCGGCAGTTCTCGGACAGCGAATGGAACTCGCAGATTGTTCTCACCAGAGTACCCGATCCTCAGCACTTCGGCGTGGCTGAACTGAGGAACGGTCAGGTTGTGAGACTGATTGAGAAGCCGAAGGACCCGCCGAGCGATCTGGCCCTGGTGGGCATCTATATGTTCGACGCGCACATCTTCGAGGCAGCCAAGAGCATCAAGCCCTCTTGGAGAGGCGAACTGGAGATTACGGATGCGATCCAGTATCTGGTAGACCATGGATACAAAGTATTCCCCTATGTCCATGAGGGATGGTGGATTGACACAGGCAAGAAGAAGGACATGTTGGACTGCAACCGCCTGCTTCTGGAGAACATGACATCTCAAAACCTGGGGACGGTGGATGAGAAGTCGAACCTGTCTGGACGCGTGATAATCGAGCGGGGCGCCAAGATCATCAACAGTACCATTCGCGGGCCGGCCATTATCGGGGAGAACAGCCGGATCGTGGACGCCTACGTGGGCCCGTACACAGCTATATATCACGACGTTCTCGTGGAGAACAGCGAGGTGGAGCACTGCATCGTATTGGAGAACTCCAAGATCGTAGGCATCGGGGCGCGGATCGAGGACAGCTTGATCGGGCGCAATGTGGAGATCACACGCTCGCAGCTGAGGCCCAAAGCCTACAGGATGACCATAGGGGATAACAGCCAGATCGGGATTCTTTAGCAGCGTTCCCGTAGCCGATCTTCTCACCGCAATACTGGAGGGCGCAAACGGCTTGTGTAGAGAAGGTAGCAGGCGTTCCTGGGGGATGAGAGAGTTGTCTAGATGAAGGTTACCCTGGTTTGCAGCGGTGGGGGTGTAGACGGCTTCAACAGTGCAGGAAGGGGCATGTCCGGTGGCTGGATCGGTCATGGATTGGCCCTGCTCTCAGCCTGTGCCAAGGAAGCTGGGCATGAGGTCGATCTGATAGATCGACGAGCCCTCCGCGATTGGGATCATTTTCGCGAGGAGATCCGGAGCCGCGCTCCCGATGTGGTTGGGTTTGGCATGCTTAGCGTGGACTTCAACCCGGCCATGCGGGGAATCGAACTCGCCAAAGAGGTCAACCCCAACACAATCATCGTGACTGGGGGTCCTCACGCCACACTTGCCCCCGATGAGGTGTTGGACAGCCCCTTGGTGGATCACCTGGTCTTGGGTGAGGGCGAGACAACCTTCATAGAGATGCTTCGCCGGTTCGATCGGGGCGAGAAGGTCGAACGTGTGATCCAGGGGGAGAGGCCTGAACTGGACCGGCTGCCCTATGCAGATCGAGACATCTACCTAGACGAGTGGCGCAAGGCCGGCTATGACTATGATTCCCCAGAAGCTCCCCTCTCTGCGGAGACGCTTCCCCCTTTCGTGACCATCATTGCTGGAAGGGGGTGTCGGTATAACTGCAGCTTCTGCAAGCCCGGTGAAGACATCCTTTTCGGCAAAGGTGTGCGTCGAAGAAGCGTGTCGCATGTCATCGGAGAGCTGAAGCATTTGCGGGAGAAGTACCGCTTCAACACCCTGATGATCCACGACGACTGTCTCACTGAGGATCGTGACTGGGTCACTGCGTTTTGCGACGCCTACCAGGCAGAGGGGTTCACTCAGCCCTTCTGGTGCCAGGCGCGAGTCGACCACGTGGTCAGATACGAGGACATGATCCGAAGTATGGCGCAAGTGGGACTGGCGGGTCTCTTCCTGGGTTTCGAGAGCGGGAGCGACCGCGTCCTCAAGTTCATCCGCAAGGGAACCACGTTGGCCAAGAACCTGGAGGCGGCACGCATCTGCCGCAAGTATGGGATTCGCATCTGGGCCAACTACATGCTGGGGCTACCCACGGAGACGGAAGAGGAGGTCAAAGACACGATCGCCATGCTGAAGGAGATCGATCCTGACTACTACAGCCCGGCATTCTACACCCCCTATCCGGGCAACGATCTCTACAACTATTGTATGGAGCACGACCTATCACTCGTGAAGGATCACGATGGTTACAGCCGCAACCCTACCGAGCCCAAGATCAGAGGTCATAACCCCGAGTTTCTGAGATGGGCTCTGGAAGAATCGCAGCGCCGAACGCTGCGCAATCGGGTAGGGAGAAGGACGCGGTACCTTTGGCGCCGCTACGCGTCACCCGGCAAGGCAGTCTCCAAACTGGGCAGAATGGTGCGCGTTTCGTCCGGAGGGAGGGTGTGAGATGGTCAATTCACCTGCAGCCAAGAGCCTGGACTACGAACGGGTGCTCCAGGCCATAGGCCGTCTGGCAGAGAAGCAGAGGTTGCGTGACCTTTGCGTGCTGGAGGTCGAAGGGGGCGTGTTGCTTCAGGGACGAGCACTGGTCAGCTCGAGGGATGGCTTCAATCTTGTTTCCAAGACCAAGGTCCTCAGTCACGCTGACTTGGAGCAGATGATACGCGAGCTGTGACGGGAGTGTGTGGTTGTAGGGGGGGGGAGAACCGATGCAGAAGCTCTTCCAGGGCATGCTGAAGACCGACTACCAAGACGTCCTGAGAACCATCGGTCACTACATCGATGAACACGGCTTCACGGACATCAGGCTCATCGAGACGGAGGATGGTTTGATTCTGCAGGGCAAGATAAGCACGGGTGGAGCCAGGGGCGACAAGAAGGCGGAGACGTATCTCCTCACTGTCCAGGATGTCAGAGACCTGATGCGAGAGGCCTACACTCGTCGAGGCACGAAGCTGTAATCCGGTCAAGACGCTTGCTTGAGGGAGGTCTAGGATCGTGGAGAGTTTGTTGATCACCGGTGGCGCTGGATTCATCGGGAGCAACTTCGTCCATTACGTCCTTGAGAAGTACCCCAGCTGCAGAGTCGTCGTCTACGACAAACTGACCTACGCGGGGAACCTGGACAACCTGCGAGACGCAGCAGGTGACCCCAGATACAGCCTCGTGCGCGGGGATATCTGCGATGAGACACTCGTCGAGGAAGTGGTTTGCGAGCACGAGATCGATGCCATAGTCAACTTTGCAGCCGAGACACATGTGGACCGCAGCATTCTCGAGCCGGGCAGTTTCATCCAGACGGACGTATACGGCACTCACGTGCTCTTGGAAGTTGTCAGAAAGCTCGGGCTACAGAGGATGCTGCACGTTTCAACGGATGAGGTGTACGGCAGCGTCACGGATGGCTCGTCGGTGGAGACGGACAATCTGCTCCCCAACAGTCCCTACTCCGCCAGTAAGGCAGGCGGAGACCTGATGTGCCGGGCCTATCACGTCACCTATGGGGTCCCGGTGGTCATCACTCGCGCCTCCAACAACTTCGGGCCCCACCAGTACCCGGAGAAGGTCATTCCTCTGTTCATCACCAACGCACTGGATGACAAGCCGTTGCCCCTCTACGGAGACGGCTTGAACGTCCGGGATTGGCTGTACGTCCTCGACCATTGTGAAGCGATCGATCTCATGCTACGGGAAGGCCAGGATGGGGAGGTGTACAACGTCGGCGCAGACCGCGAGCTGACCAATCTAGAGTTGACGCAAACGATCCTGGACATGATGGGAAAACCGAGCAGCCTCATTCAGCACGTCGAGGATCGACCGGGTCATGACCGGCGGTACTCCCTCGATTCCAGCAAGATTCGGAAACTTGGCTGGCGGACTCGCCACCGTTTTGAGGATGCGCTGGAAGGGACCGTTCGCTGGTACACGGACAACCGCTGGTGGTGGGAGAAGCTCAAGGCGGGGGACTTTGAGAGCTACTACCACGAGCAGTACGGTACACGCCGAGTTCTGGCTGATTCTTGAAGGTGAGTACTGCTCGATGAACGCCTGAATCGCCCCTGAAGGCACAATAACAATCTTCCAGGAGAGTCTCCACGCGGTACGGTACCTCGTGACCGTCTATGGAGACTCTTTCGATTTCTCTACCGCGGGGCAAGAGCACGGCCATGTCGAGGGCGTTGGGGTGGTTCGATCCATAGTCCAACACGACAGACCCCGTTTGGTATCTGTAGTCATAGGAGAGGTAGAGACCGGTGGCCGGCTGGATAACGCGGACCTGGCCATGGTGCTTCCCCAACCGGGGACGCAAGCTGATGCCGTCCCTCTCTATGGTGACCCCATAGAGGCCGGTGAGGATGGCCTCAGCCATAGTGGCTGCCGCGCTTGCGTAGTTGTGCGATCCCCATCCCTGCCCTTCGGAGGGCGTCTGCCACTCGAAGATCTGACCGGGATGGAGGGACCATTCCCGGGCCACCATCCTCAGGTGGGCCAGAGCCGTTGAGGACTTGCCGTTCTCGAACTCGGCTGTGATCTGCACACCGCCCCACCAGTCCCAAAGACCCCCGTTCTGGTACTCTCCAGCCGACATTTGCGGGTGAGAGAAGAATCCCGGCGGATAGGGAGGGAAGATGCTGAGGCCCGGCTTGCTGGCTCCAGCAGAAAGGCGGGCACGTTCCAGGCTAGCCAGCACCTTGCTGGAGCGTGAGGGATTGCTCAACCCCACGTATGCCACCATTGAGTTGGAGATGCTGACCATCTCGTCCTCGGGGAAGGGGTGACTGAGGGGCGTGACATGAAGGTGGATGCGGTAGGACTCATACTCGTCGTTCCAGAGTCTCCTGTTTGTGGAGAGGCGGATTCGTTCAGCTCGATCTCGGAGATCCTCTGCTCTCAGGTCAGCCCCAGTCGCTCCGTTCATCTCGGCGAGCTGGAGCAGAGCGCGGTAGGTCAGGGCCTGATCGTATATGGAGCAGGTCCAGTGATTCGCGCCTGGGTCGAGGTCGGTGGGATAGGCGGAGGGTTCGGACTTCACGTCTCCCCAGTCGGTGGTGTGGCCTCGCTTGATCAAACCCATCGTAGGGCAAAAGCGATTGGCGTACAGCCACTCCATGGCGCGATTCAAATGTGAGAGAACGCTCTCTCCCCCCACCTCTTTCCACAGCCAGTCTGCGCCCCCAGCCATCGCGTAGTAGTGGTATGCGGCATTGATCAAGTGGACTTCTTCGTCCGACACGACTGTGGCTTTGTCGATGTGGCCGTCGGCCGCCACGATCGCGCTTACTGCGCCATCGCCAGGAACGTCCCCGTCCGCACTCGTGGTCGTCGGTCCATACTGCCGGCGCAGAAGTTCCTCTATAGGGGTTCTGAGGTGCTGATCACCGTAGAAAGAGGAAAGAGCTGGCATCATCGTAGAGAGGTCGCGCACATAGATCATGCCATACTCGCCAGCTGGCATTAGGCCGTACACGGGACCCTCTTCACCTTCGAACTGCGTCTCGCAAGCCAGGAAGGTGCCAATGATGCTCTCACGCATCGCTTCGATGAGGGGATAGTCAGGGAGGTGCCATGACGTAGTGATCGGAGGCGAGTTCAGGCCCCGGTAATCTATGGGCGGCGGCGTTGCCGGACAGGCTCCCCTGGTGACAGGCGGATGGAGGTGTGACAAGACCACTGTGCCCACAAGCGCCACGAACAGAGCGCCCAGGCGGGCCACTCTCGCTCCGGCATTGAGTGCTCTGCGGCCAGGGATCAGCCTTTCTCCGTGGTCGTCCCGGGTAGCGTCCTGTAGATCCGATAGACCATCCACAACGAGGCTGCTGTCAGCAGGCTGCGGAAAATGGCAACGACTGCCTTGTAGTTGGTGTACGACTGGATAATCAGCTCAGGCGCGGTGAGTTCCGAGAAGAAGGTCGGGTTGAGAGGCAGGAACAGCCACCACGTCGTCTGCGTGCCCCAGTTCAGCAAATAGAAGGCATAGCCCACAATCTGTACGAGGTGGAACCATGCCAGCCGTGGCTGCTCGGCGATCTCCAGGGCCAGAAGAGGCAGAAGTGCAAAGAAATACTGAGGGTTGAAGAAGGCGAAGGAGAAGAGGACCAGGAAGACCATTAGCGAGTACTTGCGCAGTACCTGGTATGAGGACAGGTCTCTCTCGGTGCTGCTGAAGAGGAGGAGAGCATAGCCGATGATGAAAATTACCAGTTCGTCGTAGAGGATGATGGGGAGCTTGGCAGCGAGGAGGAACTGGCCATGTGCACGATCCAGGAGAGCGATGATCGTGGGCAGCGCTCCGGAAACGACCGTCAGCACGGCCACAGCGCCAAAGACGAGAGCGCCCAGAAGGATGCGTTTCTGCTGCCTGAGTTGCTGGAAGGCACCCAGGAGGTAGAAGGGCGCAAGCGCCGCATCCATGACTCGTGAGAGGATGGCCAGCCCAAGTGCGGCCAGGGAAGAGAATGGACGGTGGCGGGAGAAGAGATACAGGCTGAGCAGCACAAAGAAGCCCGCCGCCACGTCGTAGCGACCGTAGACGTAGGAGATGTATAGGCCGATAGGATTGAACATCCAGAATGCGAGACCGATGATTGCCTGCCTGCGCCGACCGCTGAGCAGTGCCAGGAGGACAAAGGCCGAGGCCAGGTCGAAGATCAGATGAGGAAGCTTGAGAATGAAGAGGGTGAGGTGAATCCGTGGCGCCGTGGCTATCTGCATAGCCAGAGCGAAGGCCCCCTGATAATCTGCCTGACTCAACATGCTCCATGCATCCGGCCAGATGAGTTCGGTGGGGGAAAAGGCTCCTTGAAAGACCCATATCGTGGCAGAGTAGAGTAACAGTGGGATGGGCTGCACCGACATGTCCTTGGTGACCTGGCCGTGCAGAGCAAGGTTCTGGGCGTGATAAGTAACCCAGAAGAGGTCTGGGTGGAACGCTATAGGCATCAGCACTAGGCGGACCAGGACACCGAGAGCCAGCAGGACGAAGACGGTTCGTCCAAACGAGTTGCCTTGCCGAAGTGTGGACACCAAGGAGACCGGGCGGGAGTTCTTGATTCGACGCATTGTTTCCTAGAGCTTTCTCACTCGGCAGCGCATGTCCCTGAACGGAGGAGTGGCAGATAACGGATCACAATCCACATCGTCCACAAGCCAGTTGGCGTTGTGTGCCCCTGCCCACCCGTGGGGGATCGAAATCGTCAGGGGGTGGATGTCATTGGTGGCCCTAACTCTGAACGCTGCCGCCCCAACGCGGGTTTCTATGCTCACCTCATCGCCGTCATTAACGCAGAGTTTCGACGCCAGGGATTGACTTATCTCGGCCAGGGGTTCGGGATGACCTTTGCGCAGGGCTGGTACGTTGCGATGCTGTGAGTGATAGAAATGGGGTACTCTGGCGCCCGTTATCAGGTGATACGGATATGAATCGCCCTTCGGCCATTCAAGGGGAGCCGCGGGGAGCGGATCGTGCCCTTGCTCCTCGAGAGACTGGCTGTACAGTTCGATCTTGCTCGAAGGGGTGGTAAACCCATCCTTCAGCACTTGACCGTGGTTGGTGGGCGTCGCAGGTTCGCGGCCGGTCCATCCGGCCTCGGACAGCACGGCGTCGAGAGCCTGCTGGTCGCTGTGGAAGGGGAAGTGCTGCCCGTACCCCAGCCTGCGGCCCAGCAGAGAGAGCCACCTCCATTCGGGAAGGGCTTCACCCTGTGGTTCTACGACGGGGGTCCTTGTCCGGACGGGGTAGTCTGTTCTCAACGACTGGACACTGATTTCGCCTTTCTCCAGGAAGGTACAGGCTGGGAGGACCAGGTCCGCAAACTCTGTGGTGTCGTTCATGAAGAGGTCGTGGACCACAACCAGGTCTAGCTTGGCCAGAGCTTGTCGGACTTTGCCGGTATTGGCGAAGCAGGACATGGGATTGCCCTCGATGACCACAAGACCGCGTATGGGATAGGGCCTCTCGCTCAGGATGGCGTCAGGAAGGAGGGAGCTCGCGTCTCTGGCCAGGGGAAACCTGTCTTGCCAGAAGCTCTTCGCTCGTTGGGGAAGGTCCTTGGGCACCGCCAGACTCTTGAGCCGACGATACGGCGTGAGCATCAGCCCTCCCCGGATATCGACGTTGCCCGTGATAGCCACGAGTATCGCCATGGCTCGCAGGGTCTGCGTGGCGTTGCGGCAGTGTTGAACTCCCTGACGTCTGTCCAGAGAGGCCGGCCTGGTCGTTGCGAAACCGGTGGCCACCTCCGCTATCACCGAAGCGGGGACGTCAGTGATGCGCTCTGCCCACCGTGGAGTATAGGGGGTGACATGTTCAGTCAGTTTGTCGAAGCCGATGGTATGGGCAGAAACGAACTCCTCGTCGTAGAGGCCGCTCTTGATGATGTGGCTTATCATGGCCAGAGCCATGGCGAGATCTGTGCCTGGTCTGATCTGGATATAGGTCTCGGCCTTGGCGGCGATGGGTAGACGTCGCGGGTCGATGACCACCAGCCTAGCGCCGCGTCTGCGGGCCTCCGTGATGTCGGCGGATATGCCGTGATAGCGGTGAAGGTGTGTGGCAACGGGGCTAACACCCCACAGAATCATGTAGTCTGCGTTCTTCAAGTCGCACCAGGGCATGGGCGGGCGGCCAAAGGTATGGCTGTAGGCCAGGATTTTCGGCCCTACGCATACCGACCACGTGCCGGTAACGTTCGGGGTGCCGTAGAGCTTTGCCAGCCGCTCCAGCACTGACCCATCGACAACCTTCGCCGTGGTGCCCCGATAGAAGGCAAGTGCCTCAGGTCCCCACCGTTCCTTCAGGTCTTCCAGCCTGCTGGCGATGAAGTCTATCGCGTCTTCCCAGCACACGCGCCGGAAGGGACCGCCTTTGGTTACTCGGAGGAGTGGGTGCAGGACTCGGTCCTTGGCGTACAGGATCTCGGCAGCATTCCGGCCCTTCACACATAGCTTGCCGCGACTCCATCGATCCTCCGGGTCACCTTCTACCCTGAGAACCTTGCCATCCTCAACTTGCACAATCATACCGCATTCAGCGCGGCAGATCTGACAGAAGGTTCTTGCGCTACCATCGCTGACCAGAGCCACTCCAAACCTCCCACTCGCGGCAGTATTATAAGACCCATACCGTACCGGGGCAAGCTTCCAGGCTGAGGGGTGGCTCAAGCTCAGACATCCGAACTTGGTTCACGCTTTGATACGCATAAGGGCTGGTACTCCGAGAGGGGCGTCATGTGGCTTGGACACCTCCCGTGAAACAGCTACACGCGCGTGTGAATATCTTGGATGCCCGTCTGTCATTGTGGACATAGCTGTGATAGAATCCCGCCATATGATCGAGTTTTCAATCTCCACCTCGCTCATCAGGGGAGAGACATCAGGACTGCAACACCTGCTTAGCCTGAACGACTTCAAGAAGGTGGAAATCGGCTTCTACGTCGAGGAGACCCTGCCACGGGTCATGGATCTGGTCATGAGGCAAGGCCTCAGCTATGGATTCCACGATCCACTGCCGCGGCTGCCTACGTACGACTACCCCTTCCTCACCGATCCCGATGAAGAGAAGCGCTGGAGAACGTTGGACTCGATGTGTCGCACGATGGAGTCGGCCGTCACCTACGGGGCGGAGTACGTCATCGGACACATACCATCTGTGATCTGGGAGCCGCGTCCGGCGCTCAGCGACGCCCGGGTCGTCGAGCTGGCCCACAATAGCTGTAGCGAGCTGTCCAATTGGAGCCGGGAGTCTGGCATCCCCTTTGTCCTCGAGAACGTCGGACCCAACCCCTACTTCTTCCACTTCGATGCCTTTGTGGGGATCATGAGAGCCTTTCCTGATCTGGAGTTCTGTCTGGATATTGGGCATCTGCATCTGATGTCCATATACGCGGGCTTCAACTCTCTGGAGTTTGCCTCTGCGATGGCTCCATATACCACCATCGTGCACGTTTACAATGCCACTCCGGAGATGTATCGCAAGTATCACCACGTGCCCGCTCATCCGTCGCAACTCCCGCAGGATGGGTGGGCTGATGTTGCTGGCATCTTGGGGCGCGTCTTGGACGGGCAGCAGAACGATCTCACTGTTGTCTTCGAGTACTCCCCGCAGTACCCGGCTGAGGATCAGTACATGAGCGAGGGCATGGATTGGGTCAAAGGGGTAGCGAGAGGAGGGGGTCCTATTTCTCGAGAATGATGGTTACCGGACCATCGTTGTGCAACTCGACCATCATCATGGCACCGAACACCCCCGTCTCGACGCGGAGACCCTCTTCCTCCAGGTAGGAGACGAACTTTTCGATCAGCGGCTCGGCGATGTCTGGAGGTGCAGCCTTGACAAAGCTTGGCCGTCTGCCTTTTCGGGCATCCCCATAGAGGGTGAACTGCGAGACAACCAGCACATCCGCATTCACATCCAGCGCTGAGCGGTTGAACTTACCTTCGTCGTCTGCGAAGATCCGCAAGTTGGCGATCTTCTTCGCCAAGAATCTGGCTTCGGACTCTCCGTCGTCGTGCGTGACGCCGACCAGTACGACCAGCCCGCGCTTGATGCTGCCGACTGTCTCCCCATCGACCAACACGGAAGATCGGCTCACTCTCTGTATCACTACTCTCATTCTGGGACCTCAGTCAACTACCCTAGGATTTGACCGGGTAGGAACAATCTGGTATGCTTGAAGGTGTGGTGACCTAGCACGACAAGAGGGTGGACCATGATCAAGCTGCTCATGAGTTGGGATATCAAGGCCGGCAAAGAAGCCGAGTACATGGAGTTCGTGACGCGGGAGTTCACGCCCAAACTGATGAAGATAGGAATCCAACCGACCGAAGCCTGGTACACGGTGGTGGGGAACGGTCCTCAGGTGTTGGCTGGAGGCATCACCAAGGATCGAGAAGCAATGATGAGCATACTGGAAAGCGAGGAGTGGCAGGGCCTGGAGACGAAGCTCCTCGACTACGTACGCAACTACAAGTACAAGGTGGTGCCTGCCACCGGTCAGTTTCAACTCTAGTCGCCCGATCGTTCTGGGGTCTTGTCCTTGGTACGGGCTGTATCCTTTTCTTTCGCCTTCGCCCCGTCTCCATCTCCCCCTGGCAGCTCCTTGGCTGCCTCCTTTGCGGGCAGCTGACGGTTGTCGGTCACGTAGAATCCCGAACCCTTGAAGATGATGCCCACGGGTTGAATCACGCGGCGGACCGAACCAGAGCACTCCGGGCAGGCCGTGACTGGTTCATCCGAGAAGTGTTGGAATACTTCGAATCTGCGCTTGCAAGTCTCACACTCATACTCATAGATCGGCATCTGTCCAATCACACCTCCTGATGTGACACTTCTTCCACCGCTGCCGGGACGCCGGGCAGCCTCGTGAGAGGGCTGGTGTGTGAGTCACGTTCGATCAGCTGCATGTGAGTGACCACGCGAGTGACGAGCTCCGGGGGCAAAGGGCCTAGTGACGTAGTCGTCGGCCCTGACTTGCATGCCCTCGATCTTGTCGGAGGTTTGGTTGAGAGACGCCAGGCTGATGGGTCTGGCAGAAGCGAGAAGACCGCGCCTGAGCTGGCGACAGAGCTCTCGTCCTACCATCGCGGTCATCCTGACCTCAAGGAAACCAACATCGGGTCTGTCCCGTCTTGCCAGTCTCAACCCCTCCTTGCCGTTCTGAGCATTGATCCCTTTGAGTCCGCTTGACCCAACGCCTGAACAACGAGTTCTCGCACGGTAGCGTCGTCACTTATGACCAGTACCCTAGCTCCGCGAGAGGTTATGCGCACCCCCACTAATCCATTCTACGAGATTTCCACCCGCCTAGCAAGTCTTGACGATTCGGCCTGGGGGTGGATAATCGCTCGGTGTGAGGATGGTTGCGTGGTTCTGGCAAGGGTGATTATGGCTGAGACAGGCGCGCCGTAATTGGGAGGTTTCTGAATGCAGTCATTCGAATATGAGCTGCAGAGAGCCATTCTTGGCCGTCTGGACAGAGGGGATGACGTCTTAGACGGATTGACGGCGTTCTGCAAGCGCAACGGCGTAGAGGTGGGTCATATCGAGGCGGTGGGCGCTGTCGAGCGGGGGGGAGTGGGTTTCTACGACCACGAGGCCCGGGTGTATCATGAGATACGCTTCGACGAGGGGATGGAGATAGCCTCCCTTGTAGGGAACATATCAGGTAGGGACGGTGAGGCTTTCCTGCATTGCCACGTGATACTGGCCGATAGCGAGGGGCGTTGTTTCGGTGGACATCTGCTGGATGGGAATGTGGCCGTCGCATGCGAGTTCTCGATCACGGTTCTGAAGGGCGTGGCGCCGGAGCGCACGTATGATGAGGCCACAGGCTTAGCACTGTGGTGACGCTCAAGAGCGTGGGGAGTGTAACGGACTAGGGTGCGGAGTCCGCACGAATACAATGCCTGAGGAGAGGCTGGCTGTTGGGCGGGCGACCGCAGGAGGTGTCCGTGGTTCCATGCACTACCACGTGGCGACTAGCCCTTGACCTAGGAGTGGCAGGCTCGCCAGAGCGAGGACCAGGCCAAACACTGTGAGCAGGGCACAGACGGTCCCCTGCCAACGTGAACGAGCGCGCGTGTGCAGGGTCGCGACAAGGATCAGCCAGACGATGATCAGGACGACTCCTGCCAGGCGCCACGACCAGTAGGTGCCCCAGGCCAGGTATGTCCACACGGCGTGGGCGAAGACAGAGCCGGTGAGCCAGGGAAAGGCGAACCTCAGTGTTCCCCGTGCGAATGCCTTCCCATCTCTCTGGAGAGCGCTTCTTGCCGCAAAGTCATCCCATCGGGGCAGCATTGCCGCAACATAGACTATCGCGCCCCCAGCGGCGCAGACATACGCGCCGCATGCCACGAGCGCACTGAGAACGTGAAGAATGTACCATGGGTTCCGAGCGAAGGGAGAGATGGTCAGGCTTTCCCAGAGTGGGGCCGGCTCAATGACCAGGCCGTAGGAGTGAATGAAGAAGGCCAGGGTGACCACAATGGCACCCGCAGCTCTCGGGCCCGGTTTCCTTTCCAGGAGGAGGCATAGCAGAATCGTAGCCTCCAGCATCAGCATGGTGGTTAGCCAGGGGTGCGCAATTGACGGGGGTCCAGACACGGCGGTTGACCAGACCAGGGCCACGCCTTGAAGGGTGACGAAGAGAATCAGGGTGCTGCGCAGCATCCTGTCCGGGATCCGGGCGGGTCGGCAGACGTTCCACCAGCGAAGAAGGACGGCGGCGAAGAGGGCGAGGTTGGCGGTGTAGTAGAGGGCGGCCTCAGGAGCCACGAAACGCCTCCTCGATCTCGGCCACCAAGCTATCGAGCTCGTGTGTTCTCACCCTCTGGTTCTCCTCACCCGGATGCTGCAATCGCACCTCCACCAGGCTCTCAT
Organism: Chloroflexota bacterium; assembly: GCA_030603665.1. Lineage (GTDB taxonomy): Bacteria > Chloroflexota > Anaerolineae > UBA7937 > B3-Chlor > JAUVXJ01. Next base: position 161,961 of record JAUVXJ010000004.1, read on the forward strand.
TGTCCCTGACTCTTGCCCAGATGGATTGGGGACGGAGAACGCTGGAGGCCACCACGCTGGCCAGGAGCGCGGCGGCGCCTGCCATCATGGGGAGCACGGTTGGATCGCCGGCGGCGGTGAGCACGGCATACTGTCCCCATTCTATGGCATACGAATCGCCTTCAATCTCCAGCAGCGCGGAGTCGCGCAGGGTAACGCTGAAGACCGGTTCGCTTGTGCCCTCTCGATAGGCCTCTGCGACGAGGCTACGGGAGCCCTGCAACTCGGATGCTGGTTCAGGCTGGAACACCACTCTCAGGACCAGGTTCCGCTGGGGAACTGCCAGGTAGCCTTCGCTCTCGTCTTCACTGAGTAGCAGGCTCACTTCTTCGAGGACGGTACCAGACGATACCAGAGCCTGTAGCGACATGGGGTTACCTTCTGCGTCCGTAGCACTGATATTGACCAGCGGCCCGTGGGAGAGCTGATGCACCGACATTCCCCCGTACCAGAGCGGTGCGCCCGGCGATACAGGGCCCTTGGTCACCTCACTCCCGTTCTCCAATATGGTCACGTTTGCCTCGTACGATTGTGCTTTGCCGTTTGGATAGAGGTCTACCTTGAAATGATCCAAGCGCACACTCAGCGATGGGGCATGCTGGATCTGGTGTTCCTGCCCGGGACCTAAGGCTATGCCCGGCTCTTGCCAGGCTAGACGCGGACCAAGGAGCACGCTAGCGATGGTGAGGATCAATCCGCCATGACCAAGGAGGACACCCCAGTCGGCAGACGGAAATCGGAGTGCCGTGACGTAGCTAACTCCTTCGGTCTCCAGGAGATGGACTCTGTAGCGCCGCGCCTCCAGGAGTCCGCGCAGCCGTGCCAGGGTGGATTCCATCTTCTCTACCACTAGAAAGCCCGGGGCATGGGAGCCTCCGCTGAAAGCAGCAGCGAGGTCCTGGGAAGTCGGCCGATGTCTCCGACGTGTGTTCTCGAACCGATCAATAGCGCAGACTACCAGGTTGACTATCAGCAGAGCCAAGGGAATCTTCAGCCAGTATGAGTCTCGTATCGAGAAGAACCCCCAGTCGGTGAGGGGATCAGCCCACTGTAGATAGCGAATCTGGAGGTCGGCGCGCCAGTGGGCATACTGGGGTGAGTCGGTAGCTACCTCGTCTGGTCTCTGGGGGAGAATCGCGCCACACGCGAGCACGAGCATGAGCACCACTAGTATTGCCAGGGTGAACCTGTGGGAACCGAAAGTGCGCCAGCTCAGGTCCAGGATATCCATTCGCATGAGCACTGCCTTCGAGGCGTATGTGCGCTAGCGCGCACGGCTTGGTGTGGTGGAGTGCAGAGTCCAGAGATACAGGTGGCCGAGGTTGGCCGTCCAATGGTAATACCGTGCTCGCACCTTGTCAAACGTGGATCAGAGCACACGGAGGGCTCAAGCCCTGCTTCCGGGACCACCGTCCAGGTTCCGCGGCTCGCGCGTGCGCTTGTCCACCAACCTGTAACTAGATCATCAGCTGGTCGTACAGTCTTTCCAGGCTCAGGTCGGGGCAGACCGTGTCAGTGCTGCTCAGAGTGAGGGCAGCGGCAGACACCCCCAGCCGCGCCGCCTCGCTCACTGAGAAGCCGTTCACCAGCCCAAACACCAGAGCCCCAGTCAACGCATCTCCTCCGCCGGTGGGGTCCGTCACTTCAACATGCATGGCCGGAACCCGACCAGTCTCTTCCGATGTGGCATACACCAGCCCCTTCTCTGCCAGGGTAATGACGGCGGTGTTGACTCCCATGGAGACCAGCCTCTGCGCCGCGGCGATGGCCTGGTCACTGTCAGATGAAGGAACGCCGCTCAGGGCCTCGGCTTCGGCCTGGTTAGGGACCACCATGAAGAGCTGTGAGAGGTGTGGGCTGACTCGAGGCGACAGAGCCACAGATGCAGGGTCCACGCACACGGGGACACTCGCCTTGGCAGCTACCGAGACGGCGGATTTGATCGAGGCAGGGCTGAGATTGCCGTCCAGCACTACCATGCTGGCCCCTGTGATCCATTTCCGATTAGCGTAGATGTGCTTGGGGGTGACCAGTTCCATGATGTGCATGTCGTCTATAGAGAGGACCGGATTCCCATTGTGATCGACGACTGCCAGATAGCTGGCCGAAGGGAACTCGGAGGACACGATGAGGCGGCTGACGTCGACCCCTCCAGCGTTTGTGGCATCCAGAAGGTACTTGCCCACTGAGTCATCGCCCACAGCGGATAAGAGCATCGTCGAGACGCCCAACCGCGCCAAGTTCTCTGCTACATTCCGGCCCACGCCACCAGGGCTGATCCGTATGGACCCCGGGTTCGATGTCCCCGCAACGAGGGGCATGTCGGAGCGGCCTTTCATGTCCAGGCTCGCCGCGCCGATCACCACTACACTGGGTTGCATCATGGTCATCTCCCCTGTCCAGATAGGTCGCAAACACTGTGCGAAGAGTCCGCTGCCTGTTCTTGTCTGGCGCACCTGTCAGGCCTCAGCGAAGCGAGGCACGCTGCCTTGCCTCAGAGGTCCCGTTTACGGAGCACGAAGCTGCGGCGAAGAGCGATCAAGCGTCTGACGCTCTCCGGAAGATTGCGCTCCAGGAATCGATCGATGGAGACGGACACACTGGATGAGAACGGCAGAATGATGGTCGAGTTCTCGCGGATGATCTGGAGGTCGCTTGAGCGGAAAAGTGATAGAAGGCTGCCGCGCCCCAGGAACCTATGTGGCCCTTCGCTGTGGTGGATATTGAGGATCGCTGACAGCCAGTGAGCGGGCTCCCACAGCACGTTGGGGCAGGTGAGAATCATCCATTGCCCAGGCTTCAACACACGGGCGAGTTCGTTCATGAACGTGGCCCGCTCCCAGATGTGCTCGATGGTCTCGTAGGACAGCACGAGGTCGAAAGTATTGTCCGCGAAGGGCAGCGGGAAGTCGCGAACGACGTGGGCCTCGAATTCCACTCCAATCTCGGTCAACCTCGAAGAAGCGATGGCCAGCATCCGCTCTGAGAAATCGACGAGGTGAGCCTTGCGCACGAATCCGCGCTCCGCCCAAGCAGCGCTCCCGTACCCCGTTCTGGTCTGGATGTCGAGCGTGAGATTGTCACGGCCAATGAGATCTCCTGCCAACTCAAGAGAGTTGGTGAAACGGCGATAGTATGAGTAGGTGCCCTCATTGACATCATCGTAATCCGTCACCGAACTCCAGAACTGTCCTACGTCGTGCAGTGACCAGGGGCCCTGCGTGATGTATCGCCATTCCTGCGCCGCGCGCGAAAGCGATCCCCTTAGCGAGAGACCATGCTGTTGACTCACCGGGGACACTCCTCCCGGATGTGCTTGATCACTTCTGAGCCCGGAGATCCTTTGCGCCGTCGGCTCGTTTGCTGCCGGTGCCAAGGACTTCATAAGTGACCTGGCGAGGGGGTGGTGTTGGTAGGACCACGCTCTAGCGGAAGCGGAAAGATAACTACCTGGCCCGCGGGGCGCAAGCGTGGGATCCCCCTTGACTGCGCTGCGTGCTCCCTGATCTATGCTGAACGCATCCGCCCTCGGCAGATTCTAGCCGTATGCTGAGTGGGGGTCAAACTACAAGCATGTCTTCCTCAGCGACCCCCTCCTCCGTGATCCGGAAAACCCTGACCTGTGGCTCATCAGGGTCAGCCAGCGAGATCACGACGTAAGAGACTTCAGGATAGTAAGCTTGTTCGATGTCAGTGTCCGAGGGGGTTGCTGGCGAGGAGGGATGAGAGTGATATATGCCGACGAGCTCCAGTCCGCGATCTTCGATGTCCCTGAAGATCCGGTACTGCTCCTCGGGATCGAGGCTGTACGATGTCGGACTGCGCTGTGCGTTCCTGGCCCGGTAGATCCTCAGCACGCGATGCCCCGTTCCAGCGAGGATTCCACACGCTTCCCGTGGTGCGTCCTCGCGAGCATGAGATATCATCTCGGAGAGATACTTCCCTTCGATCTGCATCACGACGCTTGTCTTTGGCGATTCTCGTCTGGCTTCCCTTGCTGGTGGGTGGCCGAGGGAACGGTGCAGAGCCCGGCGGTCGTGGGTAGTCAGCGGTCTTCTTCTTGGTGCTCGGGGCCGGGCCTGGGTAGAGAAGCGGGTGTGAAGGCAGCTGGCAGCAGATCCGACACTGTCAGTACTTCCCGCCCATCTTCCAAGTCTGCAACGAGAACCTTTGTATCCAGGCCGAACTCAGCGAGAACTTGGCGACAGGCACCGCAGGGGGAGGCCATGGTCTCGCTGACCACGGCCAGAGCTGTGAAGGTGCGCTCTCCTTCGCACGCAGCCTTGAACAGGGCCACTCGCTCTGCGCAGATGCTGAGGCCGTACGAGGCGTTCTCCACGTTACAGCCGCTGTACACGCGCCCTGAAGCGGCGCGCAATGCTGCGCCAACTCGGAAGCGGGAGTACGGTGCGTAGGCCTGGTTACGCGCCTTCTTCGCCAGGGCGATCAACTCCTCGATCGGATCTTTGCTACTCATCCTTAACCACTCTTACTTTCTTGATGCGGCGACCCAGCAACGACAACACCGTGATCTGCACCCCGTCTACCACGACCTCGTCGCCTGCCTTGGGCACCACCCCCAGTTTGGAGTAGATGAGCCCTCCCAAGGTGTCACTGTGTTCTGTGGGAAGCTCTGTGCTCATCAGTCTGTTCACGTCGTCCAGGTCGATGCGCGCGTTGAACACAGCCTCCTTGTCGCTAACCATCTCGGAGAAAGGCTCCACCGTGTCGTACTCGTCCTCGATCTCGCCAACTATCTCCTCCAGGGCATCCTCGACGGTCACCAAACCAGCAATGCCACCGTACTCGTCCACGACGATGGCCAGTTGGATGCGCTCACGCTGTAATTCCTCCAAGACCTCGCCCACCTTGTTGGTCTCAGGCACGAAGTGTGCAGGGCGCAGCAGTTCTCGGAGGTCTGGCTGCGAATCGTTGTTGTCCTTCATGTGAGCCAACAGATCTTTTGCGTTCAGAACGCCCAGGATGTTCTCAATCGCGCCCTCGTAGACCGGGATGCGGGAATATCCTGTCTCCACGATGACATCCAGGGCCTCCTTCATCGATGCTCCACTTTCCAGCGTCACCATGTCGATACGCGGCACCATGATCTCTCGGACAAGGGTTGCATCGAAATCTAAGATGCTGGCTATCATCTTCCCCTCGCCTTCCTCGATGTACCCTTCCTCCTCGCCAGCATCTATGAACAGTCGCAGCTCCTCCTCAATCTCAGCCGCGTCCTTGGGGGCCTCGCCTTTCCTGAAGTCGCCCATCAGCAGGTTGGTAGTCGCCCTGAATGCGCGCACAAAAGGATACAGGACCACACCAACCCATCGAATTGGTCTCGCCAGGAGAAGGACTGCGCCCTCCGGATCTCGCATGGCCCAGGTGCGGGGAAGCAACCTGCAGAGGAGCAGCACGAGCAGCGTGAGAGCGCAGATGGCTGCCACGGTGCCCCATTGGGGAGCGTAGCCGATGGCCAGTATGGTGGTCAGGCTGGCAGCAACGATCAGTGCAGAGTTCTTGAGGATCAGCAAGGCAGAGAGATGCCATTCCTCGCGCTCAAGAATGCCATCCACAAGATCAGAACCCCGTCTCCCCTCTCTGGCCATTCTTTTTACTCGGAAGGGATTGGCCAACGTGACCGCGGCCTCTGCCGCGGATGCGAAAGCGGTGAGCAGCAGTGACAGAGCGATGATAACCAGTTCTACTACACTCTCGGTACCCAGGTGTGGACCTCCTTTCCCGAGGCTATGACTCGCTTCCTGTTCTCTCCAGCAGCGTCTTCATCTTCTGCTCTTTGGCCTTCGCGGAGAGCACGATCTCATTCTGCGTAATCGTGTAGGGGGCCGGGCCCATGATGAGTTTGTCTGGTGGCAGGTCGTCACGCAACATCACGCCAGGGCCTACGATGCTACGAGGTCCTACCTTCACCCCAGGCATCAAGGTTGCGTTGCAACCCGTCTTGCACTCCGGACCCATGATGACACCGAGTTTGTCCGTTCCCGAGGAAAGCTCTTCTCCCTTCACATCAACCGGGATCTCACCCTCGTCAAAGCGGAAGTTGGCTGTGATTGTACCGGCGCCGAAGGAGCAGTGGTCGGACAGTATGGAGTCACCCACGTAAGACATGTGGATCCAGCAGTTGCGCCCTATCAATGAGCGCTTGATCTCCGAAGAGAATCCGACCACCGAATTGGCGCCGATGGAGGAGTGGTTCCAGACAAGCACGTTGTTGCCAATTACGCTGTTGCGGCCCACGTACGCGGGCCCGCGGATAACGGCATTCTCGAACACTCTGACGCCTTCCTCGACGATCACGTTGCCGTCGATGACTGCCCTGTCAGAGATCTGGGCCTGGTCGCTGATCTGGGGATGGCTGATGAATCTAGCCATCAGGTACTCATTGATGGTCAGCAGGTCCCACGGATACTTGAAGGACTCGAAGACCCCATCATAGGGGACGAACTCCACATTGCCCTCATCGATCATTCTCTGATAGGCCAACTCCAACTGGTAGTTGGTGAGCGGGGTACGGTCTATGTGCTCGAAGATGGTCTTGGAGAAGAAGTACACGCCCACAACCACCGTGTTGCTCGGTTCTTCACCCACGGATGGCTTCTCGACGACCGCCGTCACCTTGCCGTCCCTGAACTCAAAGACCCCAAACTTCCAAGGATTGTCCATCTCCCTGCCCACCAACACCATGTCGCCGGAGGTCGTCTCGGCCTTGCCAATCACCTGTGTGAGCAGGCGGGACTCAAAGATATCATTGCCGTTGAGCATGAAGAACCGGTCTTTCAGGAGGTGCTCCGCGGACTTGAGGGCGTTGGCCATACCCAGGGCTTTCTCCTGGACTGTGTACCTTATCTTTGCCCCAAATGAGTCTCCATCACCGAAGTAGTCGCGAATGGCCGCGGACTCAGGCCCGGTGACGATGATCAAGTCCTGGATACCCACCTCTCGCAGGTTCTCGATCACATACTGCAGCAGAGGCTTACCCAGCAACTCGAACATGGGCTTGGGTCTGTCGGTGCTCAAGGGGAAAGCTCTCTCACCTGCACCGCCGGACAGAACAACAGCTTGAATACTCACGACACCTCCAAGGGGACAACAAAAAGCCAAGAGCACTTCGCCTCACTAGGATGCGAGTGGTGATCCTGGCTGAGACCGCCAGATGGCGGCAACTGGTGACTCCTCGTACTTGAGGGTTCCTCGTCCATCGCGCTCTATACTACGAGTGCCTCGTAGTAAGGGCTGCTTGCCTCCTTGAACAGGCTGGGGCGGAAGGATTCGAACCTCCGAATGGCGGCTCCAAAGGCCGCTGCCTTACCACTTGGCGACGCCCCAGCGTTCGTTGTGCGCATATTCTAGCAAACCGTGCCCGTATCCGCAACTCCATGAGACTAATGGGTAGAGGCGGCGGTGGCCGCAAGTAGGCTACAGGGTATCCCCCTTCGGTGGTGTCTGTCTGCTGGCAGTGACTACGCCTCCGCTGCCAGAGTGGTCGCGAAATCGATGGCCCCTCCCGCTTTGTTTGGTCAGGCGTTCTGTCTGGACCTGTCACGCAGCACCAGCAGTGCGAATCTCGGCAGGGCCATCATCCGGCGCCAGCGCCACGGCTCATGGGCCAGACGGTGCAGCCATTCCAGACCTAGGCGTTGTACCCATCTGGGTGCCCGTTTGGTCTTTCCGGCGATGAAATCAAGCGCTCCTCCGACACCCATGCAGACGGGAACAGGTAGACGCACCAGATTGCGGTGGATCCATGCCTCCTGGTGAGGTGCCCCGTAGGCCACCAGGAGCAGATCCGAGCGTGTGCGCCGGATGCGCTCCACGGCTTGATCGTCCTCTGGCAATGCAGGCGACCCAGCGAAGGTACCGGCGATCTCCAGTCCGGGGAAACGGCTTTCTAGTTCCCGAGCTGCTGCCGCAGCCACTCCTTCGGCGGCCCCTAGTAGATACACGCGGTACCCCCTCTCCGCCGACAACTCTGCCAGCCTGAGCACAATGTCTACTCCAGTCACTCGCTCCCGCAAGGGTGCTCCCAGCATACGCGCCGCCCATACCAATCCCTGACCATCCGGCAAGTTCAGGTGTGCCTCGTTGAGGATCTTTGCGAAGCGAGGATCCCTCTGGGCGGTCATGATGAATTCGGGATTGACGGTGGTCACCAGATGGGGGCGCCCGTCGGCGATGAACTCTTCCATGCGGGCGAGCGCTTCGCCGTAGGTCACGTTGTCGACCCTTATCCCCAGGATGCGGACTTGAGCTTTGTGGGCCATGATATCACTCAAGACAGCCGGGCGTGGCGGGACGAGGACAGATGGCCAGACCTGCTGCGCGACCCCGCGAGGCGTCTGCCCATTGTACCGCCAGGCGAAGTGAAGAATGACAGTTGGCCGGCAGGGTGTGCCGTGCCGCCGGAGATGCCTGCCAGGGTCACTTGCCTTCGGGAGCTTGGATCATGGCTACTCGCCGGCTGTGCCGTTGCTCCCCTGAGAACTCTGCCTCCAGCCAAGTCTTGACGATGTCCGCTGCCAGGCCGGGACCCACGACCCTCGCGCCCAGGCAGAGGACATTGGCATCGTTGTGTTCTCGACTCATGCGCGCTGAGTAAGTGTCTTGGCACACGGCGGCGCGAATGCCCTTGACCTTGTTTGCGGTCATCGCCATGCCCTGCCCTGTGCCGCAGACGAGGATCCCCACATGGTACAGGCCCTCGGCTACCGCAGTTGCCACCTTCCGCGCGTAGTCCGGGTAGTCTACAGCGTCGGCGTTGTGTGGTCCCAAGTCATGGCAGCTGTAGCCCATCTCCTCCAGGAACAAGGCTAGATCGCCCTTCAAATAGAAACCGCCGTGGTCCGAGGCTATGGCGATACGCATTGGCACACGTTACTTTCGATGGGTGCTTGTTCGTTTGCGATGTATTATACCTCTTTCCGGATGGCGGGTCAATGGCCTGGGAAGGAGGCTGCGTGCACCTGCGGTTGGAGTCTGGGCCAGATGCAGGGCCGAGAGAGGCCGCCGAGACCAGGAGGGAGGGCGTGAAAGGGGGACCCCGCAGGAGAGCGGTCGCAGCCTAGAATCGCGGTCGGCGCCCCCACACCAGCATTCGTCGATGGTCAGGATGCTGCGCCCCAATCCCAGAGGAACTCCGGTCTCACTCTGCCAAGGCGGTCAAAGCCAACACCCTCCATTTCAAGGAGAGTCCTCTTCATCTCCAAGCCACCACCGTACCCTCCCAGGCTGCCGTCGCTCCTGACAGTCCTATGGCAGGGAACGATGAGGGGGAATGGGTTCCGCGCGAGAGCGGTACCCGCGGCTCTGGCCGCTCTCGGGTTCCCCACGTGCGATGCGAGCTGGCTGTACGAGGAGACGTATCCCCTGGGGATGGTTGTTTCCGCCATCAGAACGGTCCATTGAAAAGGCGAGCACCGGCTGGAGTCGAGCAGATCGACGGCAAACTCCACTAGCTGTCCGTCCAGAAAGCGCTCGATAGCCAGGCAGAGATGTTCTAATGCCGGAGGTAGGCTTCGCAGCCTGGCGTCTCGAGGTACCTGCGTTCTCTTGCGAGGCAACAGAATCTCGACCACCTTGGCACCATGCTCGTTTTCGCGCCAGAGGAGAGTCAACTCGCCAAACCTGGATGGAATGGTGGTACAGTTGATCAATTCCTGAGACATTCCAATTGCCTCTCCTAAGCGCCGCAAGATCCGCAGGGTGGCGACTGCTGGGTGCTCGCACACGAAGCGCTACTGGGCATCGCCTGGGGGTGTATCCCGGGTCGGGCAGTTGACAACACCGACCTAGACATCCAAGTTCCTGACAGACTTGGCGTGGGTCTGGATGAACCGCTTGCGCGGCGGAACGGCGGGTCCCATGAGTTTGTTGAAGGTGCTGTCCGTTCTGACGGAATCTTCGATATCCACGCGAAGAAGCGTCCGCGACTCCGGGTTCATCGTCGTTTCCCAGAGTTGCTCTGGGTTCATCTCACCCAGCCCCTTGTATCGCTGAGTTTGGGCCTTTGCCCGGCCCAGCTTCTTGAGCAGGCCCTCCCTTTCACCCTCGCTATAGACATAGTACTCTTTCGACTTGGCGGTGATGCGATACAGAGGGGGTTGGGCGATGTACAGGTGCCCGTTGGTGATGAGCGGCTCCATATACCGAAAGAAGAAGGTCAGGAGCAAAGTGCGTATGTGGGCGCCGTCCACGTCTGCGTCAGTCATGACGATGATGTGATGGTAGCGCAAATTGCTGAGATCGAAACTTTCCTCGATCCCTGAGCCCAGAGCGCTGATAAGTGTCTCTATCTCTCTGTTGCTGAGGATCTTGTCCAGACGGGCCTTCTCAACGTTCAGTATCTTGCCGCGCAAAGGTAGGATCGCCTGGAAGCGTCGATCACGGCCCTGCTTGGCCGATCCGCCTGCCGAATCGCCCTCAACGATATATAGTTCGCACTTCGACGGGTCTCGCTCTGAGCAGTCTGCCAGCTTGCCGGGCAGGGTCATGCTCTCCAGAGCGCTCTTGCGCACAACCAGGTCTCGCGCCTTGCGAGCGGCGGCTCGTGCTCGGGATGCCACGAGGCACTTCCCTACGATGGCCTTGGCCGCCCTCGGGTCTTCCTCCATGAAGGCGGAGAGAGCGTCTGAGACCACCGATTCCACCAATCCCTTGACCTCGGCGTTGCCCAGCTTGGCCTTGGTCTGGCTTTCGAATTGGGGATCGGTTAGCTTGACGCTGAGAATGGCTGTCAGCCCTTCCCGCACATCCTCGCCAGTGAAGTTGGGATCGCCCTCTTTCAGCAGGCTGTTCTTGCGGGCGTAGTCGTTGATGCTTCTGGTCAGGGCAGACCGAAAGCCTGTGAGATGGGTTCCGCCGTCCACGGTGTTGACGTTGTTGGCGAAGGCATGAATCGATTCGGCGTATCCATCGGTGTATTGTATGGCGGCTTCCACTACCGCCCCGTTGACTGCACTCTCCACGTGGATGGGCTCATGCAGGGGATTCCGGTTCCAGTTGAGCCGCCGGACAAACGAGATGATGCCGCCTTCGAAGTAGTAGGTTCGGGCCTGATCTGTACGCTCGTCTCGAAACACGATCCGGAGGCCCCTGGTTAGAAAGGCCATCTCTCGAAAGCGCTCAGCCAAAGGTGCGAACTTGTAGTCGAGCGTGTTGAATATCTCCTTGTCCGCGAGGAAGGTAGTCGTGGTGCCCGTTCCCTTCACTTTGCGGCCGACCACTTTGACTGGGGCGACCGGCACACCGCGCTCGTACCGCTGGAAGTACTTCTTACCGTCTCGTTGAACCTCCACCTCCAGCCACTCTGCCAGCGCATTGACTGCCGATACGCCGACCCCATGAAGTCCGCTGGCCACCTTGTAGCCTCCACCGCCGAACTTGGCTCCCGAGTGGAGCACGGTGTGTACTACCTCCAGGGCCGATTTGCCGCTCTGCGGATGGACATCCACGGGAATGCCACGACCATTGTCCACCACGGTCACCGTGAGGTCTGGGTGAATGGTAATCTGGATCTCGTCACAGGCCTCGGCGAGGGCCTCGTCCACCGAGTTGTCGGCGACCTCGAAGATGAGGTGGTGCAGGCCGCGCACATCGGTACTGCCCACGTACATGCCCGGCCGCCGCCGCACCGCTTCGAGTCCCTCCAGTATCTCAATGTCAGAGGCTTGATATGTGAGATCGTTATGTGCCACTTGTTGCCAGTGAACCTCCTCTACTATCTCTCTGTATTATAGCACAAATGCAGCGACTTGGAAAGGCGACCAGCCTCGTCCCCGTGGGCTGAACTACAACATATGGGTACTCCAAGGACTAGCTGCGCTACATGTGGTGTATGGTGGCACGGAACTCCCTCTGACTGAAGTGGCGCTTGGCCTCTCCGAGCGGATATGCCAGTTGGGCGTGTATTCTGAGGTGTCTGTTGACATGGTTGACACGGTGGCTCTGTGGATGATATACTACTCCTGTTTCAACCGGATGGGTGCAAGACTGACATGAGCGGTACAAAGCGAGACGTCGTTGGAGGAGTGATTATCCTGGTGTTGGTGACACTCCTCTTCTGGTCAACATTTGTTTGGCTTGTATACAACTGGCTGAACAACTCGTACTACTCTCACGGTTTCCTGGTGCCCTTCATCTCGGGGTTCTTCCTGTGGCGGCGGCGGGAGGCCTTCGCGCGAGATGGCCGGGAGCCCAGCAACCTGGGACTCCTGGTCGTGGGGGCCAGTCTTGTTGGGTTCCTTGTAGCCCAGGTCTGGCAAGCCTATCATGTTTCGGCTGTTGCCTTCATCGTGCTCCTGGGCGGGCTCGCTTTGTACACTCTGGGTGTGAAGGCCACGCGACGCTTAGCGTTTCCTCTCGCTTTCCTGTTCTTCATGATCCCGTTGCCGTTCATCAATCGGCTGAGCCCGGCGCTGGAGTCCTTCACGGCGACAATCTCGACCGCGGTGGTCAGCTTCCTTGGAATTCCCGCAGTGAACCAGGGTTCCCAGATCAGACTGCCAGGGTCCAGTTTCGTCGTGGGTGCAGCTTGCAGCGGTTTGAATTCGGTTGTGGCACTGGCTACTCTGGTGGTGGTATTCGTGTACATCCTCGAAGGATCATACCGTGCCAAGGCTATCCTGCTGGCGATGGCTGTTCCTATCGCCCTGGTGGCCAATTTGGTGAGGGTATCCGCTCTGCTGGTCATCGCTCATTTCTTCGGTGCCGAGGTCGGGATGAGATACTTTCACGACTACTCCAGCCCGGTCCTCTTTCTCCTGGCTTTCGTCTTGCTCATACTGGTTAGCAGGTTGGTGGGGTGCTCAGAGATTCGGCGCGATATCTGATCCTGGTGGCGCTGCTTGTGGTGGCTCTTGGGGCCTGGTTCTTGATCAATCACGGCCTGGCGGCTTCCCCTGCGCCGATCGGTGCCCAGCCCTTGACGGCGACAGTCGAGGTGGGCGGCGGCGCCACGGAGGTTGTGATAGTCGACGTGGAGGGCTGGTATCGTCGGACGCCGCATGAGCGCGCGCTGGCCACTGCCATTGATTTCACTCTTCGCGATGATCTCTTCGAGGGCATACCCAGGGAACTTGGTCGCTGGCGCTCCGGCGATGCTGATTCCGCCATGGGAGCGGCAGTGGACGAATGGTATGACAGCCCCGAAGTCGCTGTAACTCGACAGTACCGGGACGACCTCGGGAATAGTCTGTTCTTCTCCATCATAGGTAGTAGAGGCGGCAAGAGCTTCCATCTCTTCGAGCACACGGCCCTGACCTGCTATCCCGGCAGCGGCTGGAGGATTGTGGATGTCGGGCTGGAGCGTGTAGATATCGGCGATTCCTCGGTAAACGTGCAGCGTGTCATCACTGAGAAGAACCAGCTTAGGCGGGTTGTTCTGTACTGGTATCTCTGGACTGACCCAGAACGTATACCTGACAGCGGCATCCTCTCCGTCACCCTTCACGCCAACGTCTCCGAATCGGATGAGATGACGTTGGAGTCGATGAAGGAGTTCTACCGGCTACTCTTTCCCTCTGTGATGCCCTGGCGCCGTCTAGGGTAGGTTGGCCGCCGGCCAACGTTGGTAGCGGCCTACGTCGGCTGCAGGCAAGGTTGAGTACGCCGACTAGCCGCAACTCGGTTGATCAGTCTCGGATGAGGCCACGATGAGTGCGAGACTCAACTCCTCCAAAACATGGCGAGGAATGCCATGAATGGGGAGACCTCGATCGTCAAGACCAAAGTCCTCGTTCCTGGAAAACGACGCGACCTGCTCCATCGTTCGCGGCTCGTGGATTTCATCCATGAGCATATCGACCGCAAGCTGATCCTCGTCTCTGCCTCCGCGGGGTATGGGAAGACCTCACTGCTGATTGACTTCGCTCACGACGTTGACTTGCCCGTGTGCTGGTGCTCCCTGGACGAGTGGGATCAAGATGTGAGGATCTTCCTTGAGTACTTGGTGGCGTCGATCGCGGAGCGGTTCCCCGGCTTCGGCGAGAGGACTCAGGCGGCTCTGCGTGCAGGGCTGCGTGCCGACGGGCCCACGTCTGTCGCCGGCTCTCTGGTCAACGAGATCTACGAGTTCATTCCAGACTATTTTGCTCTGGTTGTCGACGACTTTCATTTGGTGGCTGATTCAAAAGAAGTGACGAATCTCGTCAGCTTCCTGCTCAGACGATTGCCGGAGAACTGTCACATGATACTGATGAGCAGGACCACCAGTCTAGGGCTTCCCATTGTGGAGCTCACGGCTCGTCAGGAGATGGTAGGACTTGGGAGCTCGGAACTCAGGTTCACCGCAGCAGAGATCCAGGAGTTGCTGCAGCAGAGCTACGACATCAATCTGCCCTTGGAACAGGCCGACGCGCTTGCTGAGGAGTCAGAGGGGTGGATCACGGCGATCTTGCTCATGACCCACTCTTGGAAGGGCTTGCTGCGCACCATTGCGCTCGCCCGGGGGAACAACGACCAGATATTTGACTACCTGGCGAAGGAGGTGCTGAACCAGCAACCTGGTGACGTGCAGGACTTTCTCAAGTGCTCCTCGGTCCTTCAGCGTATGAACCCCTCTCTGTGCGACGAGTTGATGGGCACGAACAACGCGCGTGAGATGCTGGACCTGTTGGAGGACAAGAACCTGTTTATCTCCAGGCTGGTTGGGGACGGAGAGGACTGGTACCGGTATCATCAGCTCTTCCAGGAGTTTCTGAAGACCAAGCTGCGGGAAGACGGGGATCGCAGCGCGGCCCTTCATCTCAAGGCCGGTCACTCATTCGAGGCTCAGGAGAGCTGGGATGAAGCGATTCGGCACTACCTCGATGCTGAGGCCTACGATCGCGCACGGCGCTTGGTGGACGCTGTGTCCAGTTGGGCCTTCAGCTCGGGTAGGTGGAGCAGCTTGCTCTTCTGGATCGATTCCATGATCGAGAGCGGCAATGGGTCTCCCTGGATGCAGTACTGGCGCTCCAAGGTGCTTACGGACTCTGGACGACTGGATGATGCCGTGCGGGCTCTGAGATGGGCCAAAGATGGATTCTCTGAAAGAGGAGAGACTCTGTGGACAGTGAGGGCGCTCCTCCAGGAGAGCATCATCCATCGCTTGCGCTCGGAGTACGCAGAAGCCATCGGCAAGACTGAGCAGGCGTTGTCCCTGATGGGCGAAGACGAGGACGTGGGTCTGATAGCCATGGCTCACAGCATTGTCGGTATCTGTTACGGGCTACAGGGTGAGTTGGAGCTGGGGCTGGCCCGGCTCCAGGAGGCACTTACCCTCTTCGAGAGCCTGGGTGAGGATCATCTATACGATGTGGCCAACACTTTGCATGCCATCGGCGCCATCAACTACTCGGTGGATATTGAGCAATACCTGCACTACAGTCGCAAGGCTCTGGCGGTATGGCGCCAGTTGGGTGCCACAGGTCCCATGGCGATGACGCTGAATAACATCGGTGCGGCCGAGTATCGGCAGGGGCGGTTCGACGCGGCCCTGATGACACTGGAGGAGGCGCTGTCGGAAAGCCACGCCATGGGACTGATCCGTCCCCAGGCCTATGCCCAGGCAACCCTGGGCGACGTTCACCGAGCCAGGGGGGAACGCGGCCTGGCGCGGCAAGCATACCAGGAGGCCCTGGACCTCGCACAGGAAGCCGACGAGGGCTATCTGATCGGCTATCTGTGGGACGCTTTGGGGAATCTGGAGCGACTTCTGGGGAACTTCGAGAGTGCTGAGCAGTTCATGGACCAAGCCATCGGGAAGGCATATGAGCATGGTTCTGACCATGAGGTGGCAGTGTCTCAGATCTCTCGGGGGATCCTACTCTTTGCTGAAGGAAAGGACCAGGAGGCGCTCCGTATGCTTGAGCAGGCGGTATCCAGCTTGCGGGGCGGCAGCGCCCGGCAGGAGTTGGCGAAGTCGCACTTCCACTTGGCCTGCGTGCACTTCCATCGGCAGGCGGTGGAGGAGGCGCTGCTCAATCTAGAGATGGCTCTTGACACCCTTGCGCAGTCTGGGTTCGATCCGCTACTGGTCGACGAAGGGACAGGTAGCCGTCCCCTGCTGGAGTATGCACTGGGAGAAACCACCATGCGTGGGCACCGTGCCTTGCTGCGGCGACTCCTGGCCCGCACTGAGCCAGCGGGCGACTACGCCTCCACGGTCCCTTCTGAGCCTACGGCTGAGCGCCTGGAGTTCCTCTCTCTTGGCACGTCGACCGTCCGTCGAGACGGTCAACTGGTGGAGGCACAGGATCTCCGCCTGCGTGCCAAGGAAATGCTCTTCTTCCTTCTTGCCAATCCGGTCGTGACCAAGGACCAGATAGTGGCTGCCCTGTGGCCTGACCTCTCGCTCGCCAAGGCACACAGCACCTTTCACTTCTACTTGTACCAGGTCAGGCGTCTGCTGGGAGGGACCGCTGCCGTCTCCTACGAAGGAGGCGCCTACCGGTTGGAGTCAAGACATTATCAATACGACGTCGATGAATTCCACCGGAATCTGGCTAAGGCTTGCAGGGCCGCGAGCGCACAGCGGGAGACGTATTTGCTCGAGGCGATCTCGCTGTATAGAGGGGACTATCTGGAGGATATCTACTCGGAATGGACGGAGGAGATGAGGGTTTCGCTCCAGCGCGAATACCACCAGGCCTTGGAGGACCTGGCACGGTACCGCCGGGAGCAGGGTAGGTTGGAAGATGCCGTTGAGTCCTGCCAAAAACTTCTGGACAAGGATCCCCTTCGCGAGGATATCCACCGCCTGCTCATCGGTATCATGCTCGAGACGGGTGATCCGGCGGGGGCGATGAGGCAGTTCAAGAGACTGCGAGAGATCCTCAAGGATGAACTTGGAGCTGAGCCCTCTGATGAGACATTGGACCTCCTCCGAGGATTGCTGGGCGATGATGAGTAGACCCTGAACCCGGCTCTCCAGCTATAGTTTAGCTAAACCCTCCCTGGTATAATGCATGCCAAAGAAAGAAGGGGAGGGTTTTGTAATATGAAGCGGCTAGCACTGTATCTCAACGCTCGGAACGTGAGGATCGCGTGGATCATCGTTACCCTTGTCGCGCTTGCCGCGGCAGCCGGAGCTCCTCCGGGATACGGCGGAAGTGGCGGCGGCTAGGAACGGGCTTGAGCAATGATCCTGATAGCCCTGTGCCTGGCCTTTCTGCTCGGGCTCGTGGTGGTGGGAGGCCGGGTCAGCAATCTCGACCGGATCGAAGTCAGGTGGGGTTGGCTGGCCCCTCTCGCTTTCCTCATGCAGGCGTACCTCATCTTCTTCCCCGCGGAGAGGGCAGGTGACCTGCTGGGTGCGAGGTCTCTGCTTCTCACTCTGTCGCACGTTCTTCTCTTCGTGCTGGTTTGGCAGAACCGCCACATCACTGGGGTCAAGCTTATCGGTCTAGGGCTATTGCTCAACTTCCTGGTGATGGTCGTGAATGGAGGTTTCATGCCCATCACGCCGCACACTCTGGCTCAGATAGGGTATGATGGCAACGCACCCCAACTGGAGACGGGCTACATCGTGGGGCGCACGAAGAACGTGGTCATGGTGCCAGGAGATGCCAGTCTGTGGTTCCTCTCGGACATCATGGTCATACCCAGGCCCTTTCCGATCCCCACTGCTCTCAGCGTGGGTGATCTGCTCATAGCGCTGGGCGTGTTTGTCTTCCTGCGGAAGGCCATGTTCTTGCCCAAGGCTCGTGCCAGTTTGGTGTAGACTGGAGGAAAACGGATGTCAGAACAAACGTTGAACAACATCATGTGTATGGCTCTGGTAGACGGCAAGTTCCGTGACAGCCTTCTCACCAACCCCGCAAACGTGGTGGGCGATTTCGATCTGGATGTTGAGGAGCAGGACGTCCTCAAGGCTATCAAGGCCGATTCGGTCACGGAGTACGCGCGCAAACTGCACACGTGGATGTTGCAGCGAACAGGCAGTAATGGCAACGGCCATCGCAAGGCCTACGGGCCCAGGCAGCCCGTGCATAGGCTGCACTTGAGGCCCTCCTAGGGAACCACGGCAGGTTCGGGCACAACGCTGCTTCAGGGCCGACCTGATCGAGAGGCAGCGGTGATGAGTACTTCATGCTCCCTTCCGTCGCTGCGCGGCGACGGATCGAGTGCCTGTCGGCGCCCCTTAGCGTGCTGGCAGATGTCGATGCTGGAGAAAATAGCTGTATGAATGCGCCCGAGGTCAGGGTCGCGGGTGAGGCTGCTCGGAAGATACTGATAGTGGACAACGAGCAGATCATTCTCGACCTCCTAAAACGAGTGCTGCGTCGTGAGGGATATGAGGTCTCGACGGTCCGCCGCGCCGACGAGGCTATGAGCAAGATTTGCAGCGGGGCGTATGACCTGGCAATCGCAGAAGTGGACCTGTGCCGTTCCAATGGTCGCGAACTGACGAGCGTGGCCGGAAAGGCGAGCCCGAAGACTGCGATCATCATGATGACGGGCTATCCAGAGGAACGGGTCGTCCGGTATGCCAGGGAGAACGCGCAAGGGCTGCTGGAGAAGCCGTTTGCTCTGGAGCAGCTGTTGTCGACGGTCCGAGGAGCTCTGGAATGGCGGGTAGCGGATGCGGTATAGGCCAACCTAGCAGCGCGGTTGACTCGCTGCTCCAAGTGGGCGTGGGAGAATGACAGCGCGACAGCGGATCCTGGTGGTGGACGACGACTGGCCGATGGCCAAGACACTGGTTGACGTGTTGAAGCTCAATGGATACCAGGCCGAGGCCGCATACTCTGGACCGGAGGCGATTCAATTGATGGAGCGTGACCGGTTCGATTGCGTTCTCACCGACATCAAGATGCCCGACGTGAACGGCGTCGAACTGCTGAGGGTGATCAAGGATAAGCGGCCAAACGTATCGGTCGTGTTCATGACCGCCTACGCGGACTCAGACCTGGTCCACGCTGGGTTGCGGGAGGGCGCCATAGCCAGCTTCGTCAAGCCGCTTGACATAGATCTTCTGCTCAGGCTCCTGTCAGAACTGAGCGAGCAGCGCTCGATAGTGATCGTCGATGACGACACCAAGTGCTGGCGGCCGGTGGAAGAGTCTCTGGAGCAGCGAGGCTTCGTGGTTCGTGAGGCCAGCGACCCTGATGGTTTGATGGAGATGCTTAGCCCAAGCAGGCAGGTGGTGCTTCTGGGTGGTGGGCTGAACGGCACGAGGGGTCTTGACCTGCTAAAGAGGATCAGGGAGCAGCACGATACCCTCCCGGTGGTGCTGGCGACGTACGGAGGGGACCAAACGGTCTCTGAGGTGGAAGAAGCGCGTGGCCTGAACGTGAACGCGTGCATGCAGAAGCCCTTCCAGACTGAGGATCTCTTGGAGGTGCTAGCTGACATCCGCCAGAGAGAGTTGAGCGCGCTCCTCCCACGACGCCCGCATGCGCTTGTCAGCCAGACTGTCCGGTGCTGCTAAACTGAAGGCCGTTCTTCCCGCCAACTCTGCTCGTGACTGTTCGAACCGGGCTCACGGTAGTGTCTGTGGCCCGTTGAAAGGGCGCAATGCCCTCGTTTTGCAGGCAGTCGCTACAACCATCTACTGCTTGCTGGTCTGGACATACTCGGAGGCTCGATGGAGGAAATAGTGGATATCATCAGAGTAGCGACCCGGTCCAAACCTACATTGGTGGCCGGGGCGATTGCCGCGTCGGTGCGGCAGACAAATGAAGCTAGTGTCCAGGCCATGGGCCCTATGGCGGTCAACCAGGCGATGAAGGCGATAGCTGTGGCCTGCTCCTATCTAGAGGTAGATGGGCTTGCGATTGTCTGTGTGCCCAGCTTCATCGAAGTGCCTGTCGATGGCGGCAAGCGCACTGCGCTGAGATTCCACGTGGAACCCCGTTGACGGCATCGCTCTCGCTCGACACGGGCCGCGGGCGATTGTCAGCGAGCGCGTCACGGATTGGTGGACGAGCCCCGATTGCTCTCCTCGTACCCGGGCCGGGCAAGGTGTGGGTCGCACGAAGGCCCTACTGTCGTAGTCCGGGTATCTTCTCCCGCAGTGTGTCTATGGCCTTCGCGGCGTGACGGCGTGTGATGTCCTTCGTGGTTGCTTCAGTGTTGGGGTTGCTGTGATCGCTTAGAGTCCCTCGGCCATACTTCTCCGCGTAGGAAGGGGGGAACTGATCCGGGAACTCCTGGCCGCTCATGATCGAATAGGCCATCGTCCACGCTCTTGGCATGACGCTCACCTCGTACCCTCCGCCCCCGAGAGCTACCCAGCGCGGCGCCGACTCCTTGATCATACGTACGACCTGGGTGTACCCCTTGGTGGTGAGGGTCAGATGGCCCAAAGGATCGAGGAAGTGAGTGTCGATTCCCAGTTGACTGACCACGATGTCGGGCTCGAACCAGCTCAACAGGGGAGGGACTACCTGCTCGAAAGCCCAGACGTAGACGTCATCGTCGGTGTATGGGGCCAGCGGCAGATTGACGGAGAAGCCTCGTCCGACTCCGCGCCCGGTGTCCTGCACGAAGCCAGTTCCCGGGAAGATGAAGTGACCTGATTCGTGAACTGATACGGTCAACACCCTGTCGGTGTCGTAGAACGCTTCCTGGACCCCGTCCCCGTGATGGACATCTATGTCCACGTAGGCCACCCTGAGTCCCTGTGCCAGCATGGAGTGGATGATCACGGCCAGGTCGTTGAAGATGCAGAAGCCGGAGGCGTGGTCGGAACGTGCGTGGTGCATCCCGCCAGCCGGGCTGAAAGCCACATCGACCTCTCCACTGGTCACCAACTCCGTTGCTCGCAGTGCCGCACCTACCTTCCAGGCAGCGATGTCATACATCCCCTCGAAGATGGGATTGTCGCCTGCCCCAAAGTTGTACCGGCTGGGGGTGTGCGACTTCTCGCCACGACTGAGGCTCTGCACTGCGTCCACGTACTCCTCGCTGTGGAAAAGCAGCAATTCGTCCCTTGTGGCAGATCTGGTCGAAAAGAGTCGCGAGTGGTGGCCGTCGAAGGCTTCGTAGGCGGTGAGCAACTCATAGGCTCTCTGAAGCCGCTCGGGTCTGAGAGGGTGGCTCTCGCCATGGCCGATCTGCCACAGCTCTTCCGATAGCACCACAGCGGCTTTGGTCATGGGCCTACCTCACTCGGAGTGCCGGGCGATGTTGCACTGTGTTGTCACTCGCCGATGATCTGCAAGACCAGCTTGCGATCATGGGGCCGGACGTCGAAGTCGAGAAACACGATCTGCTGCCACGTACCAAGCGTTAGCCGCTGGTCGACGAAGGGCACGGTCAGAGACGGGCCGAACAGTGCCGCTCTCGCATGGCTGTGACCGTTACCGTCTCCCCAGCGCAGGTTGTGACTGTACTCGGCGCTCTGTGGCACCAGTCGCTCGAAGAGGGTTTGCAGGTCCGTGACCGCTCCCGATTCATATTCGATGGTGGTGAGAGAACTGGTGGCGCTGGGGGTGAAGATGGTGATGGTACCATCGGTGAGCCCCGAATCGGCCACTTTTTGAGCTACCTGATCTGTGATGTCAACGACCTCTCCGTTGCCCCGTGTTGTGAAGCTGATGCTTTCTGTGACAACCATCTCGGATACCCCTTCGGTGTGAGCCTGCCCTTGACGACAAATGCCCTTCTCGCTTGCGAGGAGGGCTACTGAACAACGGGTATGGTGGGCCCACCAGGATTCGAACCTGGGACCAACCGGTTATGAGCCGGTGGCTCTGACCACTGAGCTATGGGCCCATGCTGCTAGAGCGGGAGACGAGATTCGAACTCGCGATCCTCTGCTTGGAAGGCAGATGCTTTGCCACTAAGCTACTCCCGCGTGCTCCCTGGCGGTACAACACGTCGGTCGGGGTGACAGGACTTGAACCTACCCCATGATCACCAGAAGCAGTGACTATGGTCTGCTCAGCAGCAGACGGAGTACTCCCGGCCACTGCACGACCTCTGCTGTCTCATTTTCCATTATAGCATAGCCTGCGGTCGCGCGCAATCCCAAGCTGCCTGGCTTTCTGTTTCGGTCTGGGGGGCTTGGTCCTTAGCCATAGATACCAAGTCCCCCATGTCTCTTATCCCCAACACACCCACCACTACATGCTCAGTCGGCGTCGATCGCAGCCAAGTCGGCCTTCACTCTGTCCTGGATCTCCCGATGGACATCAGGAAAACCAAAGTACCCAAGACGCTGCGAGATCCTGGTCACCACAGCGGGATCAACCCCGCACCTGTTGGCGATGGCCGTGCCGTTCATGAACGCAGCCTCTCTGTAGTTCTCCTTCAGGAAGTCGAGCACCTTGCCGCCGCCTTCTCCAACCTTGTGCCTAATACTGTCGATTCTCTTCACATACTCCCACTGTACCTCGTCCATCAGAACACCTCCTTCTTCTTCAATAGGGTTGACCGGGCCAGTCATGGGTAGTCAGGTTGCGGGGGCGGTTTGGTGTCTGAGCCAGTCGCCACCGCAGTCATGCCCCCTGAATTGGGAGAGCACTCTCTCCGTTAGGGGCTAGATGTACCTTGCCAGCATCTAGCCCCGGTCTTGTGTGCTGCATGATAGGACAACTGGTTTCCACAGTGGCGCTGCCTGCACCATGTCATTCACTGCGTGACCGTTGACACAGACTTGGGCGGTGTCGTACCAGCTACTCCTCACGGCCTACCTTCCCTTCAACTGAAATTCGCGATTCCTGGGCGACGCTGAAAGGTCGATGGCGATTAGCCAACTCCACCGGTACCAAGAACTCCCTGTATGGTTTCCCCTCGTCTACCCATTCGTAGGGTAGGATTGTCTCCTCTGGTATCTCAACGGCAAGAAGCGTGTAACACTTTGGTCCCTCGTTGACGTCAAGCGGCCTGTCTGAAAGCCATACGCCTGACCAAAGGCGGTCTGTCATGTAGTATCCAGCTCCATCCTTGAACCCTTCAGCAAGAATGGCATCGGCGTTGTGGGTTCTGTGGTAGAGCAGCATCTTCAGTGGAGTATGACCTGTGACAGCCTCGGTGGCCTAGTCAATGACCTCTATCTTCCACTCACGATTGAGGCTTGCCAGGACTAAGTCGGCGAAGTCCGAGAAGGCATCATGGTCGAAATCCTCACCCTGGCGCTCACAGTGTGGTTCATCGGTGACCAGTAGGTGGGTTCCCTCCTCTTGTTGACTTAGCCCGACGAGCGCTATTGGCGTGTTGTGAGGGCGCTTGACCACGTCAAACCGTTTCTCTTCTCCGATACTGTAGGCTTTGGCTGAATCTCGCGTTTCCAGTAGATAGCACCCATGTGACTCGGCGACGCGACGGGTCTGACCTTCAATCTCTGAGACAACCATATCAATCAGGTAGCGCTTCTGCATCTCTCTCCTCCTTTCACAGAATCGTCACCGTCCAACTATGCGCTACTCTCTGGCTCTCAGGCCGCCTTGCCTTCTGGCACCAGCTCTAGGTTGTTAGGCAGCCACACGATGTAATTGAAATCAAGATGATTCGAACTTCAGTATCAGTTCTTCATTAAGGTTCTTAATGAAACTTATCGCTCGAAGTACTTCGCCCAATACATCGTTGAAGCAGAGGTGGAACAGGACACTGGCTGGAGGGAATCCCATCCAAGCCTTGAACAGCTGGACCTTCTTGGGTTTTGCATGGGCTAATCCACCGTAAATGAAGGTATCCATGACATCACGATTTGTCGGCGTCGAATTATCGAATGTGATGTTCATAAGATTAGGCGAATCAAGGAATTGATTGATGGAATTTCGAGCAGAATTGAATCTCGAAAGGAATTCATCATCGTCGCCGATTTCATCGTATATCTTCGCAACATTGCGAAGCGAAGTAGTCTCATTGTCTTGGACAAAGAACCGAAATGTGAGAATGAAAGCATCAACTGCCTCTGACGTTGGACCTCGAAGCTCCTCACTGATCTCGAACAAACCGTTCTCTTGCCTGCGTGCACTGATCGTCGCTCCTGTCTTCCCCGAAGCTGACGCGTCCACAAAAGCTGAGCTTAGCAATTTCTCTGCCTTCTCATTGAACAACTCAAGCGCCTCAATGTGTTTCTCCATGACTTCCACTTACGCTCCCCTCACCTTGAAACATCGATGGTGGCGTCCTAACATATCTTCTCTAGACCTTACTTTGCCCTGTTATGAGCAGCCTTGCTGCCCTAACCAGTCCTCTACATCTCTAATCAGCCTGTCCTTCTCCTCCCTATCCTTTCTCAATCTGTCCTCAATCACTCTCTTTGCATCTTCCCGCTCTTGCTGGCAAGTCGGGCATTCGTCACCTTCGTATGGCGTCCTGCAAAGACCACAGATAACAGGCGGTTCCTCAACTGGGCCAATGGGAGCTATGACCAGCATTACCTCCTGGTCTTTCAACTCATAGAGGAACTCACCAACGTCCACACCGCCAACCTCAAGGTCTCCCAATTCTCCAGGATCGCCGCACGACAGAGGCGAAAACCAGGGCCTGCACTGCCCCTCACTGGCTCTCGCTGTCGGCCCTGCTCTGCGATATCTCGCTCAGATCGTTGTAGATCGTCTTTCTGGTCACGCCAGCTCGACCCGCCACGTACGCCACCGAGTTCCTGACCTGGAAGGCTCCCCTATCGTCGAGCATGCGGACCATCTGGATCCTCTCATCCTTGGTCATATCCTCGGCCACGGCGCCTATCTGATACTCGCACTCAGCGATCATCGTGTCCAGCAACTCCTGCAACGTCTGCGTATGAGTTTCGCCAACGTCTGCGCGGGACGTATCCGGCGCCAGGTCCCGGACCAGATTCTGCAGGTACTCAATGGCGGTGACATCCAGATTGATGCAGAAAGCGCCGTAGATCTCCCCCTCTGAGTCGCGGAGCCAGATGCTGCAGCTCTTCAAGGTCTTTCCGGTCTCGGTATAGGTGGTATAGTTGAAGACCGGATGGGTCTCGCCTTTCTGGAGCCTCTGCAGTCCATAGTCGGTCATCGTGCCGCCGACGTCTCTGCCGGTGACGTCACCGTCTAGCCAAACGATGGAGTGCTCGAGATCGGTCGTGTCATGGAGCACCACCTCACATCTCTTACCCAGCATGGCGGTCAAGGCGAGGCCTACGTCCTTGAGCAAGTCGAACACCTCGCGCCTCTCTGGGGTCGTCTTCCGCCTCTTCACCTGTCCCAGCACTCTCGCAGTCTCGACATCCCTAGACATCACTCCTCCTTTCGAGTATCAGACCACATCATATGCTCCTCCGCTCCCTCCGGCCCTTGAAAACCAGATATCACCTGTGATCATCGCCCCTCCAGTGGCCCCCACCGCCTTCGCATGGCCCCAGCGCCGATCTCTTGAGCCATGAGGGCTAGTTCTTCTGCGTTGTCTGGTCGAACCATCTCCGTATCTCCAAGGAGTCGTCTAGAGCTTGCTGGCGTCCACGTCGAGTCCAGCAGCTTTCATTTCCTTGTAGAGTTTGAGTTTCCAACCTTCACCGTCATCTAACGGCTCGAAGACAACCCCTTGATAATCGGACGGCCTTTCAACGCCTGGTTTGTACAACACGCATACATTCTTGCGCCCTAACTTCCCCACAAAGAAGCCCAGTTCAAAGATGACGTTCTGACGGGCGCGTGGCCGCATTGCCTCTGGCTCACTCGCAAGAGCACCCACATCATCCGGAGTGAGAAGCACCACGGTGTACCCAACACTAGAATAGTCTTCAAACTTCTCAATGATCGTCCTGCCTTCGTTTGGTTGTTCGTGCAGGATTATGGCATCAAGACCCAGCGTCTCGATGAACCTAGCTACCGACTGCTTTGCTGCCTCGTCGTGTCCATGTACCACAAAGACGTCGTCACCAGAAACGTTGCTCTCATAAGACCCTGTCGCCAGAGCCAACTCGTCGTAGAGCGTCATCTTCTGCTTGACCGAGTCAAGGGCTGCGACCTTGTCATACAGCGCATCCCGAATCGTCTTGAATTGTTGATCTAGGCGTGTGTCCCAAGATCGGACTATTCCTATGCCCCAAGTCGAGTAATCCCTAGCAACTTCGTCCGAATCGAAAAGACTCATCAGCATTTCTCGGTTGTATTCGTCCCATAGCTTGTACTCCCGTTCCATTCTCTTTATGTTGTCCCATGAGGCTTGTTCGCCATCGGCGCCTGCCAGAGTATGGAGCATGGAGTGCAGACCAAGACCCTTCTCCCTCTGACTATCAATCTGGGTCTCAGCGTCTTGTCGATCGACTCGTATTCTAGGGCGGTTATCGCTCGCGGAGGGGTCACCAGAGGTCCTAGGTGCTGTCATTAGCCGTCACCTCCCATGTGCCTTGTCGGCAGGGTGGCTGCAAAGCGCTGGAAATCCGCTTAGACACCTGACAAGTGTGAGTCCAGAGACGAAGTAGGGGAATCGAGTTCGGTGGATTGTATCACAGATGGGGAGACAGCACAACACGAGTTCTTGACAGCAAGAGGCCCCGCCTAGGAGGAAGATGTACCAGAAGGTTGTGTCAACCTGTCAATCTTCGAGCGGGGCCTCAAAGGGATTCTAGCATTGACGAGCCATCGTCGGCAATCCACCTCAAGAGCATCCCTTAGGGGTTGACACGGATTCAGAACAGTGCTATACTGTGGACGAGATTGGACGACGTAGCTTAGACCGCAAGGAGGTAGGGGAGATGAAACCGAGATGGTTGTTGCTGGCGGTGAGTGTGATCTGTTTGATGGCGTTGGCTCCGGCGACGGTTCTATCGCAGAAGCCGACGCTCAATCTCAGCTGCGGCACGCCAACTATCGACGGCCGCGTCGGTGCGGCCGAGTGGGCCAACGCCGCGACTTTGACCCTCTGGGGGGGAGAGTTTATGCCCGGTGGGTCCCAGGAGGGTGTGAGACCCTCCCAGAACAACCATGTTGTACGTGAGATGGGGACCGCTTACTTCCTGCACGACGGGAACAACCTGTACGTGGGCGCGGTGTTGGAGGACCCGGAGGACCATGAGCCGGACAACCCCAACAACTATGACCTCTGGATGACTTGGGCTTTCGAGGACGAGCCTGCGGGAATGCCCGGTCGCTGGACAGACTGCGCTTGGGACGCCGACTCATGCGAAGAGTCCGGCGAGGGGCAGTTGGTAGGCATGGAAGACAAGTCCTTCGAGAAGGGTGTGGAGTTCATCCCGTGGGTGGCTGAACATGAGGAGTGCCCTGAAGTGGAGAACCCGCCAGGGGTAGCCTTCGATGCGGCTCCCAGGGGCGCCGAGGCTCACTACGAGATGAGGGTCAACTTCCATAGCTCCCCTCTGGACAACGTGGGTGTTGGCGACTGCTTCGACATGAGGTGGATCTGGGTGTACTTCTCCGGTGGCGAGGTCCCCAACAGTATCGTAGGCTACTGGCCCATCGAATCGGTGGACGAGTATCCGCCTTACGCCGGGGAGTGCACCGTTCTCTGCCTTGATCCGTGTGGTGCGGAAGAGGCGGTAGAGGAGTTCGTACCTGAGCCAGCGTCGATTCTGCTCCTGGGCAGCGGTTTGGCTGGTCTGGCGGGATACGCTACGCTACGTTGGAGGACAAGAGAGTAACCCTATCACAACCTAGTCACTAGAAGGGCTGTCCTTTGGGATGGCCCTTTTCTTGTTGGGCAGAGTTCAATAGGACGAGGCTCCGCTGTTCTGGAGGAGAAAGACCAGCGTGTAACCTAACCCTTCACAATCATCTCAGCGGGGCCTCAAAGCGATTGTGGCATTGGGGGGAACCATCGGCAGGTGACCTCAAGAGCATCCCCTAGGGGTTGGCACGGATTCAGAGTGGTGCTATACTGTGGACGAGATTGGCAAGGCAGCGTAGACACAAAGGAGGGTGAGGCGATGAAGAAGAAGGGGCTAAGAGGCATCTTGTTGGGGCTGAGTTTGGCGCTATTGCTCAGCGGCGGTGTGGCATTGGCGCAAGACTCGTTATTCATGATTGTCTACAAGGACTGTGTACAGTGCTGGCCTGGCATGGAGTATCCCACAGGGGATGCGTATCTACTCCCGTACAAGATGGGCGGGTGGGACACCAACTACGAGTTGTGTTCCCGTATCACCGTCGACGGAATACTCGAAGGGGAGCACTGCGCCGACGAGTACCCTGGCACGGACCCGTACTCGGACACCGAGGCGTTCCCCTGTGAGTGGTATGAGGACAGTGCATCCTCATTCCCGCTCGGTGGCGAGGCCAGTGTCGCCAATGGGCCACCAAGCCCGCTGGGCGTCTGGAAGTACGTGCTGTCGCAGGACATACCTGGTGCGCCAAACCCCCGCGCTGAGGCCAGCTGGCTGGTCGCACGGGTTTGCGAGGTCGAAGAGGAGTTTGTCCCCGAACCAGGCACCATGCTGCTCTTGGGGAGCGGTCTAGCTGGTCTGGCGGGATACGCCACCCTGAGATGGAGGACGAGAGAGTAGTCAGCACACAATCTAGCGACGGGAAGGGCTGTCCCTTTGAGGGATGGCCCTTTTCTGTTTGGGGCGCAGGTTCGGAGTAGTAGGACGAGGCCCCGCTGTTGAGGAGGAGGTATCAGGGTATGACCTAAGCCTTCACAATCATCTCAGCAGGGCCTCGGAAAGAGTGTAGCATTCACAGCCATTATCTGCAATCCACCTCAGGAGTGTCCACTAGGGGTTGACACGGATTCAGAATAGTGCTATACTGTGGGCGAGATCGGACGACGTAGCGTAGAGTGCAAGGAGGTGGGGAAGATGAAACCGAGATGGTTACTGCTGGCCGTGAGTGTCATCTGTCTACTGGTTCTGGCTCCAGCCGTTGCCTTATCCCAGGGGCCGGAAGTGGAGGCGGGATGCGGAACCGCCAACATTAACGGCATCATGGCCCCTGGCGAGTGGGACGCCGCAGCGCGGGTCCGTTTGGTTTCGTACGAAGCCCTTGGGGCTTCGCTCGCACAGCAGCAGTATAATCTGACAGGCTGGGGCTACTTGATGAACGACGACAACCGCTTGTACGTCGGAGCAGAGGTCAATGTCGACAGCATTGAGCCAGATCCTGACTTCTGGCAGAGCGAGATGACTGTGCTGTTCACCGACGAGGACGACGCCGTCGACGACGAATGGGCCGCCCCTGACTGCGATCCGCTTCCTGGCGAAGGTTGGGCTAACGCGTATGAGAGGCATGCTGGTTCCGTGTTTCGGTGGTCGGGGTTCATGCCTGCAGCAG
This sequence comes from Chloroflexota bacterium, assembly GCA_030603665.1. Classification (GTDB taxonomy): domain Bacteria; phylum Chloroflexota; class Anaerolineae; order UBA7937; family B3-Chlor; genus JAUVXJ01. The sequence goes on from JAUVXJ010000004.1 coordinate 191,144, forward strand.
AGGTTGGCACGGTGGGTCAGGGGTGTCTTCCCTGGCAGGAGCCCTTGACAGGGGTGATATGGGATGTTGGGATCGGCTCCTTCGTTCACGAGTGGGCCTTCGATCTGAATTCCTCTGACCTGGACGACGTAGCTCCAGGCGACCGTTTGCGACTTGCGATTAGCGTGGGTATTCACGATGTGTGCGTGAACGGCGGGGAGTGCCCCGGACAAGGACCCTGGATCAACGAAGCTCTTGCCGAGTGGCCGGCCGGTCTTGAGGGTTCAGAGCGGCCAGATGGCTTTGGCACGCTTCGTCTGAACCCGTGCGAGGTCGAGGAGGAGGAGTTCGTCCCCGAACCAGGCTCGATCTTGCTCCTGGGGAGCGGCCTGGCTGGCCTGGCGGGATACGCCACGCTGCGATGGAGGACGAGAGTGTAGGCAGCAGACAATCTAGTTACTGAAAGGGCTGTCCCCGTGCGGGATGGCCCTTTTCTATTTGGGCAGAGGTCAATAGGACGAGTCCCCGCGCTTCAGGAGAATGTACCAGGGTGTGATCAAGACCTTGACAATCATCTCACCGGGGACGAGCCGGGATTCTAGCGCTGAGCCGAACCATTGGTAATACAGCTCAAGAGTATCCCCTAGGGGTTGACACGGATTCAGATTGGTGCTATACTGTGGACAGTATGGCAAGGCAGCATAGACACAAAGGAGAGAAGAGGCGATGAAGAAGAAGGGGCTAAGAGGCATCTTGTTGGGACTGAGCATGGCGCTATTGCTCAGCGGCGGCGTGGCATTGGCACAGGACTCGCTATTCTTCATTGCCTACAAGGACTGTGTGCAGTGCTGGCCTGGCATGGAGTATCCCACAGGGGATGCGTATCTACTCCCATTCAAGATGGGCGGGTGGGACACCAGCTACGAGTTGTGTACCCGTATCACCATCGACGGCGCACTCCTTGAGCAGCACTGCGACGACGAGTACTACCCTGACACTGACCCCTACTCGGACACCTGGGCCTTCCCCTGTGAGTTCGATGAGGACGGTGCATCCTCATTCCTGCTCGGTGGCGAGGCCAGTGTCGCCAATGGGCCACCAAGCCCGCTGGGCGTCTGGAAGCAGGTGCTGTCGCAGGACATACCTGGTGCGCCAAACCCCCGCGCTGAGGCCAGCTGGCTGGTCGCACGGGTTTGCGAGGTCGAGGAGGAGTTTGTCCCCGAACCAGGCACCATGCTGCTCTTGGGGAGCGGTCTAGCTGGTCTGGCAGGATATGCCACTCTGAGATGGAGGACGAGAGAGTAAACCTCTCACAACCTAGTCACTGAAAGGGCTGTCCTTTGGGATGGCCCTTTTCTATTTGGGCGGCAAGTCTACAGCAGATTGTCAACCATCAGCTAGTCACCAGCGCCTCACCCTCATTGTAGCATGGGCACCGTTGGGTGACCATGAACCCTAGAGTTGTTCCTTGGGGGTTGACACAAATTCAGAAATGTGCTATACTGTGGGCGAGATTGGCAAGGCAGCGTCGACACAGAGGAGGGAGAGGCGATGAAGAAGAACTGGCTAAGAGGCTTATTGTTGGGTGTGAGCATGGCGTTGTTGCTTGGCGGCGGTGTGGCATTGGCACAGGACTCGCTATTCTTCATTGCCTACAAGGACTGTGTACAGTGCTGGCCTGGCATGGAGTTTCCACCCACAGGGAACCAGTATCTGCTCCCATTCAAGCTAGGCGGGTGGGACACCAACTACGAGTTGTGTACCCGTATCACCATCGACGGCGCACTCTTTCGGCAGCACTGCTCCGACGAGTACCCTGACACTGACCCCTACTCGGACACCTGGGCCTTCCCTTGTGAGTGGTATGAGGACGCTGCATCCTCATTCCTGCTCGGTGGCGAGGCCAGTGTCGCCAATGGGCCACCAAGCCCGCTGGGCACGTGGAAGTACGAGCTGTGGCAGAACATACCTGGTAGGCCAAACCCCCGTGCTGAGGCCAGTTGGCTGGTCGCACGGGTTTGCGAGGTGGAGGAGGAGTTCGTCCCTGAGCCAGGAACGATAATGCTCCTGGGCAGCGGTCTAGCTGGTCTGGCGGGATATGCCACCCTTCGTTGGAGGACGAGAGAGTAAGAGCCGGAACATAACCTGGATACTACTAGAAGGGCTGTCCGCGTTCGGGATGGCCCTTTTCTATTTGGGGCGCAGGTTCGGAGTAGTAGGACGAGGCCCCGCTGTTGAGGAGGAGGTATCAGGGTATGACCTAAGCCTTCACAATCATCTCAGCAGGGCCTCGGAAAGAGTGTAGCATTCACAGCCGTTATCTGCAATCGACCTCAAGAGCATCCCTTAGGGGTTGACACGGGTTCAGAATTGTGCTATACTGTGGACGTACTTCGACTGAGTGGCGTAGAGACAAGGGAGGTCGTGGGATGTAGCTGTCATGACGAGGGCTAATGGTCGATGACACCGATTTCACGAAGAAGAGAAGGGAGTGGGAGAATCATGAAGAACCTCTATCTCAAGCGGGTCTTGGCGTTGCTGCTAGCGAGTCTGCTGCTGGTTGTGGTAGTCCAACCGGCCGCTGCGGATGACACCACAGAAACACTCACCACGCGATGGTCAGGCGTGGGGAGATACGGCATTGTGGCCCAGGGAGTGGGTATGGATGGGGTTTCCACAGGTGACATCTTTGGGCTCAACGTTCCCGGAACGGTCGTGGCAGCCTACCTGTATTGGGAAGGACATGACCATAGGTATAACGCGCCAGTCGGGGACAACAACGTCGATCTCCGCGTAGATGGCGGCCCCGTCGTGACCTTGACCGCCGACGGCATTCACGGGCCGCTCGAATGGTACGGCAGTTTCGACCGAATTGCCTACTGGGAAGACGTCACCTCTCTAGTTCTGTCGGGGAGCCACAACTACGAGGTGTCCGACTTGTCTATGGATGAGCACGACGGTGCGGGCTTGATAGTGGTCTATGAGAACGCGGCGCTGCCCGTGGCCTATGTGGAGATCCAGGACGGCCTCGATCGGGCGTTTCGCACTTGGACCCCCCCAGAACGGGGTGAGACGGCGGTGAACTGCTTCCAGTTCGATGCCCTGGCAACGCCTCGACCGTTGGACCTTGCGGCCTTCGTGGGTGGCATCGAGCCTATGCCCGACTTGAAATGGGGGGACCGCCCGAACGCGATATGGTACAGAACGGGGACAGGCACCACTCCGACCGACATGTTGAACGCGGAGTTCGCGGCTCCGCCTTGGAACCGCGACCCGCTGATCAAGCTGCTGGACAAGGTGCCGACCGCGCCTGGAGACTTCGCCTTGACGGCCAGTGATGGCGGCAAGTGGGATACATACACCAACAGCATCGTTATCAATCCTGGCGAAACCTGGGCCTGCTTCCAGTTGGAGTCAGCCTACCTGCCAACGCCGATCAACACTTGCTCACCTGAGGACCCAGTGCTCGGTTGCTGTCCACAGCCCACCAAGGGCACAAATGGGTATTGCCGACAAGCCAGCTTTGTGGGACTAGCTCTTGCGGGGGTTGTTGAGCTTGAGCAGCCAATACCACCAGAACCAATACCACCAGTAGTGGAGGAAGAGTTCGTCCCCGAACCAGGCTCGATTCTGCTCCTGGGCAGCGGTCTTGCTGGTCTGGCAGGATATGCCACTCTGAGATGGAGGACGAGAGAGTAGGCGGCTTTCTAGAGTCTAGTCACTCCAAGGGCCGTCCCCGTGCGGGATGGCCCTTCTCTAGTTGGGCAGAGTTCAATAGGACGAGGCTCCGCTGTTCTGGAGGAGAAAGACCAGGGTGTAACCTAACCCTTGACAATCAACTCGACGGGGCCTCAAGGGGATTGTAGCATCAGGGGGAGGCATCAGCAATTCACCCTGAGAGTGTCCCAAGGGGTTGACAAGGACTCAGAAATGTGCTATACTGTGGACGAGATCGGACGATGTAGCGTAGACTGCAAGGAGGTAGGGGAGATGAGACCGAGATGGTTGTTGCTGGCGGTTAGTGTGATCTGTCTGCTGGTGCTGGCCCCGGCCACGGCGCTGTCGGCGGGATTACCGCTGGACCTGGGCGGCCAGGTCTGGTACGACACGAACCAGAACGGTACCCAGGACGCAGGCGAGCCTGGAGTGTCCGGGATGTATGTTGAGCTGTTCCCGAACACCGACTGCACCGGATCTGGCGTGGGCAACGGCATCACCGATGCCAACGGATTCTATCTCTTCCCTAACGTGTTTATGGGTGACTATTGCCTGGAGTTCTCTAACATCCCGGTGGGCTGGGATATCACGCCGCAGGACCAGGGGCTCGATGACAGCATCGACTCCGATGTCGACCCCAAGACTCGCCAGATAACGGGCATTGCCCTGATGAACCAAGACGATCTGGACGAGGACATGGGGCTGTTTGAGCCGGTGGAGGAGGTAGAGGAGTTCGTCCCTGAGCCGGGCACGATAATGCTCTTGGGCAGCGGCCTGGCTGGCCTGGCAGGATACGCCACCCTGCGCTGGAGGGAGAGAGAGTAAGCCACTCAACACAACCTGGATACTACGAGAAGGGCTGTCCCTTTGAGGGATTGCCCATTGTGGTCGGCTGGCGACCTGTGACGCAGGCCGGTCCTCTGCCCGGAAATGTAGGACCCAACATGGACAACAAGGAGGTGGAAAGATGAAGAAGCGTCGGCTGGTGGCGGTGACCGTTTCGGCTCTCCTGACCCTGATGATCCCGCTCACAGTCTGGGCTAGCTCTCATCTGAAAGGCGACGTCACCTACCATGGCGCAAAGACTGGCACCGTCAAGGTGGTGGCGCTGAAGAACAACTCACCCGTCATGTGGACGGACGAGTTTGTTGTCACCGGTCCTGGGACCTATCCCTATGACATCTCTCTGGGTACCACCGACATCAATCGGGCCTGCGCCTTCATGGATCTGGCCGGCGACGGCTGGCCTCCTGAGGCAGAGGAGCCGCAAGGCTGCTACCTCGGCACGTTTGACTTCAGCGGCGGATACCTGCAAGGGATAGATATCCTCCTTGAAGACCCCGTGGTTGAGGAAGAGGAAGAATTTGTCCCCGAGCCAGGATCAATCCTGCTCCTGGGTAGCGGTCTCGCCGGTCTGGCGGGCTACGCCACCTTGCGCTGGAGGCAGAGAGAGTAAGCCACTCAACACAACCTGGATACTACGAGAAGGGCTGTCCCCTTGAGGGATGGCCCTTTTCTGTTTGGGCGGCAAACCTACAACAGCTTGTCAACGGGTGAATGTAGACTGTGCGCCCTCTCTATGTTGCCGCCGCGCGAGATAGGCTTTGACATGATGAGCGGTCATCTCCCTTGGGGACTTGATGCCATGGTGCCGCAACCATCCCACAAAGGTGCCGAGTGTGTGCACATGGTGGGTCATGGTCTTGGGCGTACACCTCGCGGCCTCACGGTCCAACAAGAAGGCTTCACAGTGGAGGTCAAGAGGGGCAAAGGGGCCCGAGTCATGAAGCGTAAGACGCAGTGTGGGCACAGGAAGACCCTCCTTTGCATGGGTCACCACGCTTGGGAGGGCTCATCTTCCTATCAATTGCGGCGGTACCTGCTTGGAAGGCCGATGCTTTGCCAACTAAGCTACTCCCGCCCGAGTGCTGGCTAGCAGCCAGCTCAGTCGGGGTGATAGGACTTGAACCTACGACCTCGGCGTCCCAAACGCCGCGCGCTTCCACCTGCGCCACACCCCGATTCACATACTATTATAGAGGATCGCTGCCCAAACGTCAAGCACCCGTTGGCAGGTGCACGCGATTGTGATAACATATTGTGGCCCCAAAACCGTCACGACAGGAAGAGATGCCGCTCAAGCCCAAACTGCGAGACGTGGAAGCACATGTCGTCAATCAGTCCGGACAGCAGGGCATCCTGCTGCGTGATCCCCTGCGTCTCGCTGACCGGGCCGTCTTTGTGCCTCTGTCCGTTGCTCCCCTGCTCCAATTGTGCGACGGCACTCGTGACCAGGCGGCGTTGCGGGCATCTCTGGCGGTGAGGGCAGGGGTTCAGATCGGACCGGCAGTGCTGGAACAGGTGCTTACGCAAATGGACGAAGCCTTGGTCTTGGACAATGACCGCTTTGCCAAGGCGTACGATGCCGCACTGCATGATTTCCGAACCGCTACGCACCGCGCACCGATCCTGGCCGGGCAGGGTTATCCCGCGGACCCTGGTGAATTGGAGGCGACGTTACGAAGCTACATGACCGCAGTTGACCGAGGTGACAGGCTCCCGGAGGCGCCGGAGCGCGACATTCGAGGCTTGGTCAGCCCGCACATTGACTTCGAACGGGGCGGTCCTGTGTACGCCCAGGTCTGGCAGAGAGCCGCCAGGGCGATCAGGGAGGCTGAGCTGGCTATCATCTTCGGCACCGACCACATAGACGGCGCCAGCCTCACGCTCACGCATCAGAGGTACGCCACGCCTTGGGAGGCACTGCCCACTGCGAATAGCATCGTGGACCAGGTTGCCCGTGCTGTGGGGGCTGAGGCCGCCTTCGGCGCGGAACTCCATCATCGCACCGAGCACTCCATCGAGTTGGCGGTAGTGTGGCTGCACCACATGCTGGGTGGCGAGAAGTGCCAGCTGGTGCCGGTGCTGTGCGGAGGGTTCCGGGAGTACATCGCGGGCGACACGAGCCCCGCGGAGGACGAGGTGCTCACCGGCGCTCTGGAGGTGCTGAGGGACGCCGCCGCCGCGTACAAGACTGTCGTCATCGCCGCGGGGGATCTGGCTCATGTCGGGCCTGCGTTCGGCGATCGATACCCCATCGACATCCTGGAGAAGGCACGCCTGAAGACGGCCGACGAGAGATTGATGTCCTCTATCTGCAGCGGCGACGTGGATGGGTTCCTGGAACTGATAAGGAGCGACGGTGACCGGAGTCGCATCTGCGGGTTGCCACCGATATACATGGCCCTTTCGGTCTTGGGTGACACAGATGGTACGATCACGGGCTATGCCCAGTGCCCTGCAGATCAGGCGTCGGGCTCGTATGTGTCGATCTGCGGGATTGTGTGGCGCTAACCCAGGTCAGGCTGGCGGCGCCTGGAATGTTTCCAGGTCCGCCAACAGGAAGTCCATTCCCAGCTCGCAGAGCCTCTCCTCGCTCGGAATGGTACTCCGGGGGTCCCAGCCGACGCGGTCCAGGAACTCCCTGCGCATGGTCTCATAGTCGACGGTGATACCCTTGAGTCTGCCGGCTTGAAGGGGTGGCTGCCCCACCATACGGCCTGGCACATTTCGTGCCAGTGGGTTATGGCCCTCGCGCAGGTTGAAGACGTGGCGCATGGTGGCGATGCGCTCACCCACCTCCCAGATGTCTTCCAGCGTATAGTCCCACCCTGTCACCGCCGTGAGCTGTTTCGGGATCAGCTCGATGTGATAGACATAGTGACCGAACATGCACAGTCCCGCTGAGTTGACCACGTGCATCGACGTCATCAGCTTGTAGAAATCCTCGGCCTGCCCGTGATACTCGTACTTCGTCTTGGTGCCACGCACCTTGATCCCCGGTGGTGGCCATCCCCCACCCTGGGTATGGCGGCCCGGCGTGGCATCGGAGAGGTAGGTCGTGGCCAGAGCGGGCATGAATCTCGGGTCGTGACCGGGTAGCTCTTCACCGGCGACGTGGATGGCATACTGTTCCGCATCGCGCCCGATCCTCTCGGCAGCTGTCTTTACGCCATCGGCCAGGACATCTCCAAACCCCTCGCGCCTGCCGATCTTCCCCGCGAGCGCGATGATGGCTGAGTCATTGCCCCACGTCAATTCAAGACCGTCGGCATCGTGGATGCTGATGATGCCCTCTTCGAAGCATTCCATGGCAAAGGCGATGGTTGCTCCCGTAGATATTGTATCCAGTCCGTACTCGTTGCAGATCTCGTTGGCCTTGACGATGGACTCCAGGTTGTCGTTGAGGAGATCGGTGCCGAAGGACCATAGCGTTTCATACTCCGGCTTGTGCCCCAGGGAATCGGGCGTGGCAGATAGTGCATACTGGCCCGCACCTACCTTGACCCACCCACCACACGCGATAGGACAGCCCCAGCATGCGTACCTTCGCTCCTGCAAGGCGACCACGGCATCCTCGCCGATCTTCTCGGCTCTCTCCAATGGGAAGTCGACCGGGCCTGCTCCTCCCCAGTTTCTGACTGGGGAATCTCCACTGCGCGCCGAGGCGACCGTGCCGGAGCAGGTTCCGTACTCGTGAAGGGATGAGGCGAAGCTGCTCGCTTTTTCAAGGTACTCCCTTCGGAGGGTTCGGATGGCTTCGGCATCGGCCACGGGCACCTTCAATCTGCCCTTGACCACGATCGCTTTCAGCTTCTTGGCACCCATCACTGCTCCCAGGCCGCTACGGCCTGCCGCACGTCCCCGGTCGTTGACCACACAAGCCAAGAGGGACTTCTGCTCGCCAGAGGTGCCAATGGAGACGATCTGCACATCGTTGCCGTGTTCGGATTTGAGCGCTTCCTCCAGCGCGGATACGTTCTTGCCCCAGAGGTGAGTCGCGTCTCGCAGCTCCGCACGATCCTCGTTGACGAACAGATATACTGGTCGCTCCGAGATCCCACTGGCCAGAATGCCGTCGAAGCCAGCGAACTTCAGACGCGGGCCGAAGTGACCACCTGCGTTGGCATCTCCCCAGGTGTGCGTCTTTGGAGACTTGCCGAGAACGGTGAATCTAGAACCGATGAGCGCAGGGGTGCCAGTGAGGGGTCCAGTCATGAAGCCCAGGATGTTCTCCGGCCCGAGGGGGTCCACGCGAGGGGGCATGCGGTGGTAGAGCAGGTAAGCCCCCACTCCGTAGCCGCCAATGTACTGCCGGCAGACGCTCTCATCGAGGGGCTCTTCTTCCAGTGTGCCGCTGGAAAGGTCCACGTTCAGCAGCTTGCCCATGTAGCCGCCTGACATCTTCTTCTCCTCCTACTACAACGTGTTCCCGATTATCATATCACAACAGCGCTGATCCTCCATGGCGAGGAATTGTAGCTTGCGACTGGTGGTTTGACAAGTAGTGGCTGCCCTTCCTGAGCCTCGCCAGATGAGCATGCGCAGGGTATAATACGGGGGCATTCTCGGAACCGTGCGTGGAGGGGTGATGTCCAGAGGCGAGTACACGGTGCCCTTCGGCAAGGGCGAATTGAGTTTCGATCTGCCTCCGGGGTTCAACGAGGCGACGGTGGTGGAGTCCGCCACAGTACCGCCTCTGCCGGATGTGAGCGCCAGCATCCAATCGGCCTTGGACAGCCCTATCGGGTCTCAGCCGTTCCGGGAGTTGGCGAGACGCGGCGACAGGGTATGCATGGTCATCACGGACATGACCCGTCCTTGCCCGGATCATCTCCTGGTGCCTCCCATGCTCGAAGCGCTTCAGCAGTCAGGGGTGGCCAGAGAGGACATTACGATCCTCGTTGGCGTGGGCATGCATCGGCCAAGCACCCAGGAGGAGAAGGTCATCAAGCTGGGGGCAGATGTGGCGGAAGAGTACGACGTCCGGGATTCTGATCCCCTGGACGCAGAGAAGCTCGTAGACCTGGGGTTGACCTCTAACGGGGTACCGGCGGTGGTGAGCAAGGCGGCCCGTGAGGCCGATTTGTTGATAGCCACTGGAGTTGTGGAGCCGCACCTCTACGCAGGATACAGTGGTGGCCGCAAGGCGGTGGCCATTGGCGCTGGCGGGGAACGCACCATCGAGGTGACGCACAGCCCTCAGATGCTGGATCAGCCGGGTACGCGCCTAGGGATGATCGAAGGCAACCCTTTCCATCGGGCGGTGAGCGAGATAGCCAACAAGGCTGGATTGCGCTTCATTCTCAATGTGGTACTCGATGACATTGGCAGAGTGGTGTCGCTAGGTGCAGGCGAACCAGAGTTGACCTTTCGGCAGTTGGTGCGGAGTGCAAGGAGCTGCTATGAGGCGCCGATCTCTCATCGATTTGATGTGGTGATTGGCGGCGTTGGGCATCCCAAAGACGTGAATCTCTATCAGGCGTCCCGCGTCGCGACGAATCTCTTCTTCGCGCCCACGCCTGTAGTGAAGGATGGTGGCACGATAATCATGCCGGCTCCCTGTCAGGAGGGAGTGGGGCAGGGTCTGGGCGAGAAGAGGTTCCTCGAGATAATGGAGCAGTCCCGTGACGCGACGCAGGTAGTCGAGGCTGCCCGCAAGGAGGGGTACCCAGCCGGAGGGCAACGGGCGTTCGTCTTAGGCAAGGTGCTTGAGGCGTGTGAGGTGGTGGTGGTGGGCTGCGAGCATCCTGCACTCGTTGAGGGGCTCAAGATGATCCCTGCCCAGGACATGGACGAGGCTATGAGGTTCGTGGAGCGAAAGCATGACGCAGGCGCCGACGTGCTGGTGGTGCCTCACGCTCTGCATACTCTGCCGGTGGTGGGAGGATCAGACCGTCAATAGGGCATCTTGGCCAGGGCGCGAACGAAGCTCTCGACGGTCTCCTCGGAGGATGCAGACTGGTCAGGACTGCGCAAGCATTCCAGGGCGTGGTCTTGCACCAGCACCAGAGTCGCCCGATGCGCGGCCGATCGGATGGCTAGCAGCTGGTGCAGGACATCCTGACAACTTCTGCCCTGGTCAACCATGCTCTGGACACCTCTCGCCTGCCCTTCGATCCGACTCAGTCTGATCCGAAGGTCTTCCCTGGCCGATGGCGATAGATTTTGCATCGCCGCCTTTCCTATTCAGTGATGCGGTGAGGGCCGACGGCCCTCAGGGTTTAGATGCCTCAACCCGATGGCCGGCACAGGTCGGGTGAGGACGAGCTGAGATTAGGTGTGGTGCTGAAGCCGCGGGTGCCGAATGGAGAGAGTAGCTTCTGTGCCTGCTTGCTGCCACAGTTGGGGCAGGCGAGTTCCGGCTGCTCGGAGTTGCCTCGAACGAGCTTCTCGAACTTCTCGCCGCAGTCCTGGCAGCGATACTCATAGATGGGCATGTGTTGCTGACCTCCTGATGAGTCTATACATGTCTTGGATCCCCCACGGTAGCTGCGTGCGCAGAACTCAGGGACCGGGATGATGCCTGGGTCGGCCTGCTGTGATGCCGCACACCGGTTGCAGGCATCTTGCCTCGGTGCCAGAGCATACCCCTGGGGGGTACCTACTTCATTATACCACGGTAGTGTCGCCGATGTCAAGCGCAGCCTGTGCTCACTTCAAGAAATCGTTACCAAGTAGTGACAGAGACAGTTGCCAAGTCTGGTGCTCCTCTGCTGGAAGGATGGTGGAAAGGGATCACATGCGGAACTTGGGACCGGAGTCCTGCTGTCAGGCGATGACCAGGGGGTGCTGCAAATGCGCGCCTGGGGCTTAGAAGCGACGCCATTTCGCCCCTTCGAGGTCTGTCGACGGCACGGTATGCCTGGGCGAGCTAGGCCAGTTGTCTGGGCTGCGCTGTCGCTGCTCTTGTTGGTGGTTCCCGCGTTGGGGCAGAGGGGGAGTGTGCTGGCAGGGCTGGCGCCCGACGTACGTCTGGGGGCGCACGCGCTACCCCTCGTTGAGGTTGGAGGGTCCGTGAGTTACACAGTCGACCTCTCCAATTGGGGGTTTGGGGAGGCGAATGAGGTGGTCGTCACGCACACACTGCCCGAGGGGTTCAGCTATCAGGCTGGCTCGACAGAGGTTAGCTCGGGCGGGGGCATTGTATCGTTCGATGACCCAGTGGTGGAGGGCCGAAGTCTGACCTGGGGGCCGTTCACGATGCCCGGAGCGGTCGGCCGTTTCGACAACCATTACGGGATTCACACCTTTGTCCAGGATCTGTGCGTGGAGTCCTACGTTGACTTCCAGCTGGACAAGGCCCTGGATCTGACAGGGGTCGGCGGTCACGTCACGCAGCTTTTCTACCCGGTGACCGTCGCCACGCAGGGTCCTGACCCCTGCTGGGTGTACTTCGTGGAAGCCGCGTACGACCGCACCCTGGTACCCATCGTGCGACTACAGGGGGAATGGGGAGGGGATTTCTGGATCAAGCCCGAGCGAGACGGACCGGGGGACTATATTTCCATCGCTAAGGCGTTCAAGAGAGTGGTCAAAGGCCTCCCACGGCGGGACGGGCACACTCTCTATGTACAGGTCTGGAACGAACCGGACGTGCCCCTCGAATGGAGTGGGGAGGTGAATGCCTCGGAGTACGGCCACTTTTTCGTGGATGTAGCCCAGGCGATTCACAGCATCGGAGATCCGCGCATCAAGGTGCTTAATGGAGCGCTGACCCCGGGCAATTCATCCTTCACCAGACAGCTAACGAGCGTGCCTCGGTTCGCGGAGTCCTTCGATCTCTGGGCGTCCCACTGCTACCCCTACAACCATCCACCGGGATACAACATTCACGCCGGCACCGCCCGGTATCCCCAGTACGCGATCGACTGCTATCTTCTGGAACTGCGAGCCTTGGCCACTTACGGGGGGCGACGTGGCGTCAAGGTCATGTTGACAGAGACGGGGTACAGTTTGTATGATCGCACGTTTCGCTTCGAAGGCTATCCTGCTATCACAGAGGACAACCGGGCGAACTACATCAAGCGGGCCTTTCGAGACTTCTGGGCGACGTGGCCGGAGGTCGTTGGAGTCACGCCATTCGAACTCGTAGATCCTTACAGCACGTGGCGACCATGGGACTGGATCTACCCCGGCAACGATCAGCCGCACAGGCAGTATTCCGTGGTCAAGGCCGTGCCCAAGCCAGAGCCCCTGAGTGTTCAACCATCGGACTTGGTCATCAGCTTCGCGGCGCAGGCAGCCTCCCTTCCGGGCACATACCGCAGCGATGTCGCGGCTACGGTGGACGGTGCCAATGTCTCGCCTCTCCTCGGCATCGCGCCGGTCATAGTTGCAGATGAGCTGCTCATACAATACTTCCCGCTCGGAGCAAATGGAGGGCAGGGGGCAGAAGTTGGCATGGTAGTGGAGGTCTCAGCTGAACCCGTCACGAGTGTGGAGCATCTCCTCGACATGCCCGAACTACTGCCGCCCGCATCGGAGCCTATCCAGCCGGGACGCGTTGAGTATCTGAGTAGCGCGGCGCCAGCAGTGGCGGCGATGGAGATCGTCGCCAGGATAGAACTGGGGCCTGATCCTCAAGCGATAGCCCTTGATCCCTTGAGAGATAGGGCATATGTAACACTGGGCGAGGGGGTTCTGGCTACGCTGGACACTCGCGGAGACCAATTGGTTTGCACCGTACCCGTTGGCCGCGATCCGCAGGGGGTCGCAGTGAATGCGTCAACGGGGTCGGTCTACGTCGCCAATCAGGGCGACGGCACGGTGTCGGAGGTGACCGGAGCCGGTTGTGGCGGAGTGACCGTCATCGCCGGCATGACGGAGCCGGCCGGATTGGTCGTCGATGAACAAGCCAACCGCATCTTCGTCAGCGATTCCGAGGCGGGCCATGTCGTGGTCCTAAATGGCGACAACCGCAGGATTGTGGGAAGGGTGCCTGTTGGCTCACATCCGGGAAGCCTGGCCTTCGATCAGGTGTCAGGCCTTCTCTATGTGGCCAATGCTGGAGATGGCACTCTGTCGGTGATTAGAGTTGCTGACCTTTCGGTCGTCTTCACGATCAAGATCTCCCAGGGTCCTCTCCTCGGACTGGCCGCTGACACAGCCACTGGCCGGGCTTACGTGGTCCATCTCGGCCCACCGCCAAGCCGGCAAATCGCTATGGTGGACGGTCTCAGCGGCGAGGTCACTGTGGCCGTTGCGGGTAGCAGAGATCGCCACCTGGGTGATGCGTACACCGTAGCGGTTGACGAGGAAAGAGAGCTGCTGTATGTCGCCGGCGGGCAGGAGTTGCTAGTCCTGGAGACGCGGGACTGGGGCTTGAGGGGCAGTACGCCGGTAGATGCCGTGACCTACAACCACGGACTGGCGGTGGACCCCGCCAGGGCAAGGGTGTATCTGCTCGACAGTCTCCGTGGGGAGTTGGTGATTCTCGGCAGCTAGCGAGAGAAGGGACCGCGGCTGTACAGAAACGGCCCTTCGGGCGCGGAGTTGAGCCTCACTCGAGCACCCGGTCACGATGTCTTGGCGCAAGCACCTACTTCATTTGCAGTCAGCTGCTTTTTCAGGTATATATATGTTTTGGTCTCTGACCAGCAGAAACGAAAGGGGTTGAAGTGACATGGCGAGAAACGGGGGACCAATTGCTCCCCACGGTGGCACGCTGGTGGATCGCGTGTTGCGAGGTGTGCTGAGGGAAGGGGCGCTGGAGCGCGCAGCCGACCTGAAGAAGATCAGCCTCAGTCCTACCTCGGTGTCTGATCTCGAACTCGTCGCGGTGGGAGCGTTCAGCCCCTTGACGGGCTTCATGGATAGGGCCGACTACGAGAGTGTGGTGCAGGACATGCGCTTGAGCAACGGGGTTGTGTGGAGCATCCCTATCACGCTGCCCGTGTCCCGTGAAGTTGCTGACGACCTGAGAGAGGGCGAGGAGATCGCTCTCTTGGAGGGAGATCGAATCCTGGGCCTCATGGAAGTGGCTGAGCGGTTCGAGTATGACAAGGAAGAGGAAGCCGAACTGGTCTACCGAACCACAGAGGATGCGCATCCTGGTGTAGCCCGGCTGTACGCACAGGATGAAGTCCTGCTGGGCGGTGACATCCATCTGCTGAGCCGCCCTGCCGACCAGCAATTCCCGGAGTTTCGGCACGACCCTGCTCAGACACGCCGCATGTTTGCCCAGAGAGGCTGGCGTCGGATTGTCGCCTTTCAGACCCGTAATCCCATCCATCGGGCTCACGAGGCGATCCAGAAGACGGCGCTCGAGATCTGCGACGGGCTCCTGCTGCATCCTCTCGTAGGGGAAACGAAGGCTGACGACATCCCTGCGGATGTGAGGATGACCAGCTACCAGGCCCTGCTGCGCGATTATTACCCCCCTGAGAGGGTAGTCCTGGGCGTATTCCCAGCAGCGATGCGCTACGCTGGTCCCCGCGAGGCCATCCTGCACGCTCTGGCCCGGAAGAACTACGGCTGCACCCACTTCATCGTGGGGCGTGATCATGCTGGCGTTGGTGGCTACTACGGCACCTACGATGCCCAACTGATCTTTGACGATTTCGAACGTCAGGAGATGGGCATTACCCCTTTGTTCTTTGAGCACATGTTCTATTGCCGCAAGTGCGATGGGCTCGTGTCGGTGAAGACCTGTCCCCACCCTCCAGAGGATCACCTGGTGATGAGCGGTACCGAAGTCCGGGCGAGAGTGGACCGCGGGGAGATGCTCCCAGAGGAGTTCACACGACCCGAGGTGAGCAAGGTCCTCGTCGAGGGGATGAGGCAGAAGAAGGAGCAGGCAAAGGTAGCAGAGAAGCGTGGAGCCGGACAGCGCAAGGTGGTGGTGATCGGTCTGGACTGTGCGACGCCGCAACTGGTCTTTGACAAGTGGCGAGATAGACTGCCCAATCTGCGGAAGCTCATGGAGGGCGGAACCTACGGAGAGCTAGAGAGCACCATCCCTCCGATCACTGTTCCGGCCTGGATGTCGATGATGACGAGCAAAGACCCCGGTCGGCTGGGCTTCTATGGCTTCCGCAACCGTGCGGACTACTCGTACGACAAGATGAGGATCGCAAACTCCAGCGCGGTGACAGAGGATACCGTATGGGACATCCTGTCAAGGGCCGGAAGAAAAGTCGCGCTCGTCGGAGTCCCTCAGACCTATCCCGTGAAACCCACGAACGGCCATATCATCACCTCCTTTCTCACGCCCAGCACCCGCAGCCAATACACCTACCCTGCCGAATTGAAGGGAGAGATCGAGGCTCTGGTGGGTGAGTATATGCTGGACGTGGAGAACTTCCGCACGGAGCAGAAGGACGATCTCCTGCGCCAGATCTACGAGATGACCGAGAAGCGCTTCAAGGTGGTCAAGTACCTGCTGCGGGAGAAGGAATGGGACTTCTTCATGCTGGTGGAGATGGGCATAGATCGCATCCATCATGCTTTCTGGAAGTACTTCGACGCGCAGCATCCCAAGTATGAGGCAGGATCCTCGTATGAGAACGCCATCGAGGAGTACTACAAGTACGTGGACAGTGAGATAGGTGAGATCCTGGCCACGTTAGATGACGACACTGTGGTCCTGGTGGTCTCCGATCACGGTGCGCGGCATATGGAAGGTGGTATCTGCATCAATGAATGGTTGCGGCAAGAGGGCTATCTCACTTTGAAAGAGGAACCAACGGGCATCGTTCCTCTAGAGAAGGTGGAAATTGACTGGGATCGCACTACCGCCTGGGGAGCTGGTGGGTACTACGGTCGCCTCTTCCTCAATGTAAAGGGCAGAGAGCCTCAGGGGCTTATCCCTGCTGAGGAGTATGAGCGGGTCCGAGACGAGATCGTGGAGAAGCTGTCGCAGATCACCGATGAGAACGGGGTGAACATAGGCACAGTGGCCTACAAGCCCCAGGAGATCTATGGGGAGTGTCGCAACGTGGCTCCGGATCTTATGATCTACTTTGGCAACCTGTCGTGGCGCTCGGTGGGTTCGATGGGACACGGAAGGGTCCATACCCGGGAGAACGATATCGGGCCCGATGACGCGAATCACGCGCAGGAGGGCATCTTCATCATGTACGACCCTCGCCAGCAGGGCAGGGGCAAGGTAGAGGATCTGCACCTCACCGACGTGGCGCCGACGGTGCTCGAAACGTTCGGGTTACCCATCCCACCCGGCATGCAGGGCAAGAGAATAGGGTACAGAAAGGGTTAGAACAGAATCTCATGGAACAGCAAGGTTTCACCCTATGGTTCACAGGGATGTCCGGTGCAGGCAAGACGACGCTGGCCACTGTCGTAGAAGAGATTCTCCGTGACAGAGGTCTGAAGGTGGAGCTACTGGACGGAGACGTAGTTCGCACCAATCTGAGCAAAGGTCTGGGCTTCAGCAAGGAAGACCGGGATACGAACATCAAGCGCATCGGTTTTGTGTGCAAGATCCTGACAAGGAATGGCGTGGTGGCCATCGGCTCTGCCATCTCGCCGTACCGCGAGGTACGCGACTTCATACGTCAGGACATCGGACGCTTTGTTGAAGTCTACTGCAAGTGCCCGATGGAGGTCCTCATCGAGCGAGATGTGAAGGGGCTGTACAAGAAGGCCCTTGCTGGGGAGATCGAGAACTTCACTGGGGTATCTGATCCCTACGAAGAACCTCTCAATGCCGAGGTGGTGGTAAACACTGATACAGAGACTCACCAGGAGAGCGTGGGGAAGATCCTCGCCAGGCTGGAGGAGTTGAATTATATATCACAGGCGTCGGGAGATCAAGACCAGGTATATAGCGAAGAAGAGGAGCAGATACTTGAGGACAGGCTGAAAGCCCTGGGCTACCTCTAGGATCGGCGACAGCTCCTTCCAGTAGGCATCTCAGCGCTCTCTCCTGGTCCAAGCTCAGAGGGAATTGATGGCTGCGCGTATACTGCTGGCAGATGACAACGACCCCTTCCGCGAGGCCACGGCACAGCTCCTGGAGAGGGTGGGCTACAGTGTGGCCACCGTTGGAGACGGTCGCCAGGCCCTGCAAGCCGTTGCCGAGTTCAGGCCGGATCTGGTGCTTCTCGACGTGATCATGCCAGGAATGAGCGGCATCGATGTCTTGAAGCAGGTCAGGGAGCAAGATCCCCTGATAGGCATAGTGATGATGACGGCATTCGGCTCCGAGGATGTGGCCGTGGATGCGCTGACCGCCGGGGCGGACGACTACCTGACAAAGCCTCTTGACTACGAGGAGGCTTTCATCAAACTGGAAAAGGTCCTGGAGCGCAGCCAGCTGCGCCGGGAGAGACAGCGCCTTCAGCAGGAGTTAGAGGCAGCGCACAGGGAGTTACAGGCCAAGTATGAGGAACTGGAGGCCAGCTACGGACGGATAAGGGAGCTGGAGGAGAAGACGCGAGAGCTCTTCGAGCGGTACCTTCCGTCTCAGGTGGCTCAGTATCTCATCGACGACCCGTCTCGCGCCAACCTTGGAGGCGAGAGGCGGGAGGTGACCATACTCTTTGCTGACTTGCGGGGATTCACGGCGCTGGCGGAGAAGATGTCTCCGGAGCGTCTGATAGAGGTGGTGAATGGCTACCTCTCCCTCGCGACGGGGTCCATTCTCGCCGAGGGCGGTGTTCTGGACAAGTTCATGGGTGATGCGGTGATGGCTCTCTACAACTCCCCCCTCGCCCAACCCGATCATGCGCTTCGAGCCGTGAAGACGGCTTTTGCCTTGCGAGAAAGCGTCAAGCAGCGCTCGATGGAGCCTGCCCTGCGCGTTGGCTTTGGCATTAACACTGGCGAGGCGGTGGTGGGTAACGTGGGGAGCGAGGCGCTGATGAACTACACGGCGATGGGCGATGCCGTGAACGTAGCATTCCGTCTGCAGGAGCAAGCCAAGGCGCAGCAAATCCTGCTCAGCCGGGCCACGTACGAGCAGGTCAAGGATTCCGTAGAGGCCAGGCCCCTGGGTCTGATGCGAATCAAGAGACGAACTGAAGAGGCAGAGGTCTTCGAGGCTCTCGCTCTCAAGACAGGTAAGCCAGAGCGGTAAGGTTCTGCTATCTCTACCCCTTGACAGAGAATCCGTAGTTGCCCAGCGCGTCGCCCAGGCCCCTGTACTCGCCGAAGGTCAGCACAAAGGGCCTGGCCCTGCTATAGTCTACCCGTCGGCCACTCTCCTCAAGGACCTTCTCATCAATGTGGACCGCGACCACTTCTCCCAGGAAGAGGTCGTGAACACCGAGCTCCAGCTTCTGCCTGACTAGGCATTCCATGTTCACGTGGCATTCTGCGATGAGCGGCGGCTTGACCTCCGATGCTGGCTCGGGAGTGAGACCCGTAGCAGTGAACTTGTCCACCTCGCGGCCCGATACTTGACCGCAATAGTCTGTTGCCTTGAGAAGCTCCTCACCCGGTATGTTCACTACGAACTGTCCGGTCTCCTCGATCAGCTGGTGAGAATGCCGCTCTTGCCGAACGGCGATGCTGACCATAGGTGGATCGGAGCACACCGTGCCCACCCATGCCAGGGTGATGATATTGGGTTTCTCGACGCCGCAGGTCACCAGGATTACCGGCGCCGGATAGAGGTAGGTAGAGGGTTTCTTCGTCGTCTTCGCCATCTGAGCTTCCTCCTTTGCTTGTCGCCTTAGCCTGGCTTGTATCGTATCATACTCCGCATGTCCTCACAAGGGCACCCTAAGGAGCATGGATTGGGACATCTTTCGAGCTCGCGCGAAGAGCGGGTGCGGAAGGCCGCATGCCAAGTCGGGCGCGGGATTCGGCACGGCGGCGAACCTCCAAGAGCTCTTCCGGTGCTGGACTCGTATGCCTGCCATGGATTGACAGGTTACCAAGGCTGCTGTATAATGAACGTCGGCCACGCCCCAATGCGGGGCGTTCCGCCTGTTCGCGGAAAGGAGGTGAGTAGGGTTGATGCGCTGGAGTACGTATCGCCGCAAGCCATTCACCTGAATGGGCTGCAGCCAGGCCCTTGGCGCGATGCACGGGCTGCATCAGGCTTCTGCTCTTACGGCTGCCAGTTGGCCGGAACCTGCTCCCGCGAGACGAGGCGGACCCGGATCGAGTATCCTCTAACTTCTGCTCCTGGCTTCTCTCGTCCCTCAGTTGCAGGCTCTGGCTGGCGACACCAGATCACATCTGAGGGAGATGGGTGCCGCCATCTCCTCACCTGTACCTCTTGAGGTGCCACAAATGATCTACTTCGACAACGCGGCTACGTCCTGGCCGAAACCGACCGCGGTTCCCGAGGCCATGTCTCGTTTCATGCTGGCGGTGGGCGCCAATCCCGGGCGCTCAGCTCATCGTCTCTCCATAGAGGCGGGCCGGATGGTGTATGAGACCCGCGAGGCTGTAGCGCGGCTCTTCAACCTGTCAGACCCGCTGCGTGTCGTTTTCGGTCTGAACGCAACCGAGGCTTTGAACCTGGCCCTGTGGGGCATACTGTGCCCCGGGGACCGTGTCCTTACCTCGAGCATGGAGCACAACTCGGTGATGCGACCGTTGCGTGCCCTGGAGCGCGAGCGCTCGGTGAAGGTCGACATCGTGCGCTGCTCATCTGAGGGGTTCCTGGATGCGGATGACGCGGAGGCAGCACTCCGGGCAGACACGAAGATGATCGTCCTCAATCATGCGTCCAATGTAGTGGGAAGCGTGCTTCCGGTGGCTGAGGTGGGGCGTATCGCGAGAGAACACGATGTCTTGCTGCTGGTTGATGCGGCGCAGACCGCAGGCGCCTATCCGCTGGATATGGGAGCCATGGCGATCGACCTATTGGCCTTCACCGGTCACAAGGCGCTCTTGGGACCTCAAGGTACGGGCGGGCTCTGTATCGGGGAGCGTGTGCAGGAGAATGAGATGCGTCCTCTGAAGCAGGGTGGTACGGGAAGCCGCTCGGCAAGCGAACAGCAGCCGTCGTTCATACCCGACATGTACGAAAGCGGGACGCCCAATACCGTGGGGCTGGCGGGGCTTGGAGCCGGCGTGCAATACGTCATTGACAGAGGTGTGGAGGAGATAAGAGCTCACGAGGTCCACTTGACTCGCGGGCTGATAGCCGGGCTGGTCGAGATACCTGGAGTGATCGTGTATGGGGGGCTCGATGCCGAGATGCAGACGGCGACCGTGTCTTTCAACATCGACGGGCTTGCTCCATCGGAAGTGGGGCTGATGCTCGACGAAGAGCACGGCACTATGAGCCGGGTAGGGCTCGATTGTGCCCCAGCTGCCCATCGCACTATCGGCACGTTCCCCGTGGGCACAGTGAGGTTCAGTTTGGGCGCTCTGAGCACGACGGACGAGGTGGATGCTGCCGTGGAGGCGGTGAGGGAGATAGCAACGGGACGCGCGGCATGAGCCCGCCGGCCGGTGCCGTGGTCTCGTTGAGACGGAGGCTAGGCATGAGAAGGCTAATTGACTGTCGTGGTCTGGCTTGCCCGCAGCCAGTGATTCAGACGAAGAAGGCTATGTCAGAGGAGGAGCAGATCACGACCATAGTGGATAACGATGCCGCTGTGACGAACGTGTCGCGAATGGCAGGGAAAGAAGGCTTTGCGGTTGACGTGGAGGAGAGGGAGGATGGGATCTACCTGGATCTGACGAGGATAGGCGCGGCGCCACAGACCGAGTCCACTTCGTATGCGCTGGCGGAGGGCTCAACCGGTCCCCTGGTGGTGCTCATCCCCAGCGATGGCATGGGACGGGGTGACGAAGAGTTGGGGAGCATCCTCATACGCTCGTTTCTCCACACCCTCAACGAGGTGGAACCAGTGCCCGACACTATCGTCTTTCTCAATGCGGGAGTCAAGCTGACCGTCGAGGGCTCCCTGGTGCTCGAGGATCTGCAAACCCTGGAGGGCAAAGGCGTGGAGATTCTGGCCTGTGGGACTTGCCTTGGCCATTTCGCGCTGAAGGACAAGATCGCCGTGGGCCAGGTATCCAACATGTACTCCATTGCGGAGACGTTGCTGGGAGCAGGCAAGGTGGTCGCTCTCTAGGAGATGTGGCATGGCGGAATCGGAGTGCAGTGTCTTCCTGTTCTCCTCGACCAGCGCTGCCATCCGCGCGGAGAAGCTCGCCATGGAGTCAGACTTCAAGGTGAAGCTGATCCCGGTGCCGAGGCATCTGAGCTCAGACTGCGGTGTGTGCCTGAGATGCGACTCGGCGGAAGTCGACGCGATACGCTCGCTGCTGGAGAGCTCACGGGTGGAGTGGGAGAACGTCCGCAGATTGTGAGGGAGGCGCGAGGGGTCACAGCCTGGGATTTGTTGCCGCGTGGAGGTGACTCCGGCCCTGCTACTGCTCCGACCGGTGCTGCCCGTCGTCTTCGGGCGGGTGGATGAAGCAGGACGGGTCTTCGGCCAGGTAGTCGCCGGTGATGGCCCAGTCGCGTCCTCGGCAGCCGCCGCAGAGCCGTCTGTATTCGCACTCGCCGCACTGGCCTTTGAGAAGTTGCTCTCGTCGCCTGAGGTCATGGAAGACGGGTGCGGTGCTCCAGATACTGGCGAAGGGCTTCTCTCGCACGCTGCCGCAGCTTACCTCGATGAACGGGCACGGCCACACATCGCCGTTGGGTTTGATGTAGACGAAGCCGCGCGCAGCGGAGCACCCGTGGAACACCGCTTCTCCCAGTCGCAGGAGTGGCCCGCCGCTGATGCGAGCTCGCTGGAGAAGGAAAGGCCAGTACTGTGGACCCGCCACTGGCTCCATGATGGCGTGAGTCACGCGCTGGGCTTCCGCCATGAAGTGGATCAGGCGCTCGTTGGCGCCCAGGTCGAGGGCGGCTGGCGCGCACGATGACCTCGATCTGGGACAGGGCGAGTCCCCCGCAGGTTTCCAGGCGATAGGGTTAGTCCCTGCTTTCCACTCCGTCGCCCTCATGCTAAGTGCACGAGGATCGGCACCTGGCTGGCATCCGCAGACTCCAAAAAGGTGCTTTGGACAATGTGGCTTTGTTATGACGTACTCGCAGCCCGTGCGCTTGGTCCACGTCACCAACATGACAAAGACAAGGTGGCGCAGCTGGAGGACCAGACCCCGGATCCAGGAGTTCGCAGGTCACTTGGTGGACACGGCTTGCAGGTGTTTGAATCGACAGAGGCCGTCCGGTATAATCAATAAGGGTGGGTCAAGCGGTGATGCGGAGTAGGATAGCCGGGAGGCGGCGCACCAGGCGAGCAGTCTTGAGCTGCGGCCAGGTGCTTTCGGGAGGTGACAGTTGTGGCCGTTTCTGATACGGTGAGAGGGTTGTACCACCTCTTTGCCGATAGGAAGCCGGGCGATCTCGAGACGAGGCCGCCCAAGCACCGGAACAAGGCCTTGTGGCTAGAGGACGGGGTGCCCGTGGTCAGCAAGGTGCACGTCTCCGGCGACGTGAAACCGGCTGTCGAGCAGTGCCTCGAGTTGCTGGGTGGCCTGGACCGGGCAATCCACGGCGGAGAGAAGGTGCTGGTCAAGCCCAACTTCAATAGCCCGGACCCCTTCCCTGGTTCCACGGACCTTGGCTTTCTCCGAGCCGCTCTGGAACTTCTCGAGGACACCGGAGCAGAGATCATCGTGGGCGAGAGCGCCGGTGGGCTCTGGAGGCCCACCCGAAACACAGCGGCCAAACTGGGCGCGCTTGATTTGCTCGAGGATATGGGCATTGAGTTCGTGGCCTTCGATGCCGGAGAGACGGATTGGGTGGAGGTCGCCATCGAGGGGCAGTACCTGCGCTCAGTGACCGTTCCCAAGCTGGCCTACGAGGCTGATAGAGTGGTTGTCCTACCCTGCATGAAGACGCACAAGTTCGCGCGGTTCACCGTTTCGCTCAAGCTGGCCATGGGGTTCGTGCACCCCGCGGATCGTCTGGCGTTCCACGTGAGGGATCTGGAACAGAAGGTAGCCGAGATCAATCTATTCCGGCAGCCCGACCTGATCATCATGGACGGTCGCAAGGCCTTCGTGTCTGGTGGTCCGGAGACGGGCGAACTGGTGGAACCTGGGATCATCATGGCCTCTGGAGACATGGTGGCCATGGACCTCGAGGCCCTCAAGGTTCTACAGGCCTATCCGGCGGACAACCGGTTGGACGGGGATCCCCTCGGATCGTCGCAGATCGCCACCGCGCTGAAGCATGGGCTGACCGCCGCCGGTGGTGCCTACAAGGTGGTGGAATGACCATTCTCGTCACTGGCGGCGCAGGGTTCATCGGCGGGAAGCTTGTGAGGAGCCTGCTGGCCAGGGGAGAGAAGGTCAGGGTTCTGGATCTGGGGACGAGCCGGACGGGGCATCTGGCGAGACTCGGCGCGGAGGTGGTTCAGGGAGACATCCTGAGTCCTAAGGACGTGGAAGCGGCTCTGGAGGGCTGCGATCGCCTGTTTCACGTGGCGGCGCTGTTCCGGATGTGGCAGCCCGACACGATGAGCTACTATGCGGTCAACGTCGAGGGCACCAGGAACGTCCTGCAGAGCGCCCTGAAGATGCGGGTCAAGCGAGTTGTACACACCAGCTCCGCGGTGACCATCGGCGAAGCCCAGGGCCAGCTGGGCGAGGAGCATACCGTCCATAGAGGGTACTTCCTCTCGGACTATGAGAGGTCGAAGTACCTTGGTGAACAGGTAGCCTTGGAGGTGTGCGAGCGGGGGCTTCCGCTGGTGGTGGTGAATCCCACGAGCGTCTACGGGCCTGGTCAGACCAGCCACATGACGGACGCACTTGCGCGCTTCTTGAACGGACGGCTACCTGCCGTAATCGACGCCAGGCTGAACTTCACCTACATCGACGATGTGGTCAAGGGACATATCTCAGCTATGGAGAAGGGGCAGGTAGGGGAGCGGTATATCCTGGGCGGTGACAATGCCTCGCTCTCGGAGTTTCTCGGTCGTGGGGCTGAGATCGCTGGCGTCCCGCGGAAGCCTCGCCAGGTTCCGGCGTGGCTGGTGAGGACTGTCGCACGGATACTGCACGTGGTATCCCTCGCGACGAAGCGGCGACCGTGGGTCTCTCTCGACGAGGCCAGGACTGCTTCGCATAGCTTCATCTTCGACACCAGTAGAGCACGAGAGGAACTGGGACTGGAGTGGATTCGGTTGCGGGTGGGACTGGAGAGAACGGTGAGTTGGCTGCGGGAGGAAGGACTGATAGGTGGCGCCTCCTGGTAGCGAGCTTCTTGGATTGGCGAATGTTGGCTTAGTGGAAGGAACTGGAGGCAGAGCATGAGCGCTGAGAGGGACTGGGCGCGGCTGACGAGCCTGACCGAGGCGGCGGGTTGAGCGGCCAAGAGGGGCCCTGAAGCCCTGGCGCAGGTCGTGCGCCCGCTAGCGGAGATATTCAACCCCCAGGACTATCCAGACCTACTGGTTGGCTTGGAGACGGGGGACGACGCGGCTGTCTACAGGGTGAGGGATGATCTGGCCATCATCTTCACCACTGATTTCTTCACCCCTGTCGTGGACGACCCCTATGACTACGGGGCCATCGCTGCCGCCAATGCCATGAGCGACGTCTACGCCATGGGTGGAGAGGTAGTCCTGGCTCTCAACGTCTGCGGTTTTCCCAAGGAGATGCCGGCTGAGATCGTGTCCGAGATCCTGCGGGGTGGCGGCGAGAAAGTGGCCGAGGGGGGCGGGGTGATCGCAGGGGGGCATACCCTGGACGACGACGAGCCCAAGTACGGTCTGGCGGTGATAGGGTTCGTCCACCCGGACGAGGTGGCCACCAAGGTCGGAGCACGACCGGGTGACGTGCTGTTCCTGACCAAGCGCCTCGGCGTGGGCATCATCACCACGGCGGGCAAGGGAGGGGTTGCCGAGGAGGCCCACCTGCGCGGGGCGGTGGAGCAGATGCTGCTGCTGAACCGGAAAGCGGCTCAGCTGATGAAGCAGGTGGAGTACCATGCCGTGACCGACATCACCGGCTTTGCCCTCATCGGCCACTCCTACGAGGTGGCAGAACTGAGCGAGGTCACCCTGCGGTTCCACCTGGACAGCTTGCCCTTCCTCCCAGGGGCGACGCAGTACGCCGACGACTGGCTGTTCCCTGGCGGTTCGTCGTGCAACAAGGACGCCTACGAAAGCCACGTCAGTTTCGCCCCGGGAATAACGGACGAGTTGCAGATGCTGCTCTTCACGCCGGAGACCTCGGGCGGCCTGCTGATCTGCGTGGCCCCCGATGATGCGGACGCGCTGGCCGATCTTTTCGCCAGGGAAGGCCAGCCCTGCTGGGTTGTGGGGGAAGCCGTCGAGGGACCGGCTGCCATCGAGGTGGTCTAGCGTGCCTTGAGGTAGTGTCCTACATTTGAGGGGAGGACGATGCGCATCGCGGTCTTGGTTGACGTTCACGGGAATCTGCCTGCTCTGGAGGCGGTGCTGTCGCGTCTCGAGGACCAGGGCGGCTGCGACGAGATCTGGGTGCTGGGGGACCTGGCCGTCTTTGGACCCTATCCCCGGCAGGTTCTGGAGCGACTTGCGGCCCTGCCAAACAAGCGCTTCGTGCAGGGCAACACCGATCGCTATCTCGCAACAGGACGGCGCCCGCCTCAGCAACTCGTCGAGGATGAGTCCCAGTGGAGCGGGATGATCTCACTGCTCGAGGAGCGGGATGCCAACTTCCTCTGGACCATTGGGCAACTGGAGTACAAGTGGTACTCTTTCCTGAGCGAACTGCCATTCCAGCAAAGGCTCGACCTGCCCGGCTACGGTTCCATTGTCGGCGTTCACGGATCGCCCGTCAGTGATGAGGTTGGGATCTGGGCAGAAACGACCGATAGCGATTTACGAGAGATGCTCTCCGGCACGGAGTGCAGGCTCCTGGTGTGTGGTCACACCCATCGCCCACTGGATCGCTCCCTGGACGAGGCGAGAGTGATAAATGTGGGCAGCGTGGGACTCCCCCTGGACGGCGACAGGCGCGCCGCGTACGGCACCCTTGATCTGGAAAGAGGAGAGTGCGAGGTTGCTCTGCATCGCGTGGGGTACGATGTGGAAAGCGTCATCGACAAGCTGACCGAGTTGGGTCACCCAGCCGTCGACTGGGTGGGGAGCAGACTCCGTCTGGCAGCCAGCCCTAAGTAGGCACAGGGAGTACTGGCCGATGCAGGTGGGCATCATCGCTGCGCTCAAAGAGGAGATCGAACCCCTAGTCGAGTCTATGCATGACGTGGAGACGTCCAAGTGGGGCAGGCGATCCGTTCATCAGGGTAGAATAGGCGCCAATCAGGTTGTGGCTGTGGCCGGTGGCGTGGGGAAGGTCAAGGCCGCGGCGTGCACTCAATACGTGATAGATCGCTTCTCGCTCGATGCTCTCATCTGCACAGGTGTTGCTGGAGCCGTCAATCCCCGGCTTCAAGCGGGCGACGTCGTTATCTCCGAGAAGACCCTGCAGCATGACTTCGACCCCGGCGATCCAGAACTCCTCAAGAAGTTCAGGAAGCGGTGGGTCCAGGCAGACGCGGGGCTAGTGAAGCTTGCTCTGCAAGCAGCGAAGCAGCTGAGTCTGGCTGACAGCTGCCACCCCGGGAAGGTGCTCACCGGGGATCAGGCCATCGTCAGCCGGGAGAGACGCCAGTGGCTGTGGAAGACCTTCCGTGGGGACTGCGTGGACATGGAGAGCGCGGCGGTGGCCCAGGTCTGCCGGTTGAACGCAGTGCCCTGGGTCGTCGTGCGGGCCATCTCTGACTCCAGCGAAGAAGACAGCGTCGCTGAGTTCAGGAGGAATCTAAGGGAGGCGGCATCCTTGGCGGCCAGTCTGGTGGTGACTGCGACTGAGCGGATCCGATAGAGATCCAGGATTGATTGAGGAAGACCAACACATGGCGATGCACGAGCACGCTAGTCGACGCCGACCAGCCTAGCCAGGCTTGTCCAGAATCCTGCAGTGGGATACGCTATTCCGACACCCTCTTCGATCAACCTGGCGCCCTTTCTGGGAACGTAGGCGTGCACAACTTCGATGTCGACGATGTCGCCGACTCTGTAACGATTCAACTCAGCTATGGTTTCCTCGTCGTACCCTAGCTCCTCTGCGATAGCTCGCTTCTCGGCCTCGTCCTCACTCAATGCCTCGACCGCCAAGGATGTCCAGCCGATGGCAGCTCCTGCAGGGCTGTATCCACTGAAGGTGGCAGTTGAGGCAGGCCCAGGCACCTGCCCGGTCAGGTGTCGCCCGAGATCTTGGAGAGTGCGCCCCACACCTCGTAGATCGCGAAGTGTTCTCACAAACGGCGATTTCCACCATTCCGCAGGTTTGAAGGAACTGGTGTGCTCAGTTTTGGCATAGGACCCCTGATAGCTGTAAGCGCTTGCATGTAGGTTGTCCGAGAAGCTGTAGTCTCCCAGAACTCTGAACCAGAATGGATCCGCCCAGTCCTGACTGGTAGTGTCAGTGGGGTACTGGTCGAACCGCCCCGTGGGGGTCAGATGGGTGAAGGGGTGTTGTGGCATTTGCCAAAAGCACCTGCTCTGCACGCCTGCAGAGCAGGTGCAAGGTTATGACGTTTGCTCATCCTTTCATTAGTACATACTACGGCGTGACAATGTTGAACCAGAATTCAAAGTTGTCCAACAGCGAGAGGAATTCAGCCAGTTTCTCCTGGCTGCCGTCAATCTGAACTTCGCCCGCAGCTTGTTTGTCGGCAAGGGTCGCTTCGCCTAGCAGGATCTCGTCTAGAGCAGTGCGGGGCAATGTCAGCGTCGTGTCGGCAGTGTCCGATTGCTGGCCTGCCGAGTAGTTCAACACGCCATTTTCGACGACAAGCAGATACAGTTCATTCCTATCGGTGAAGTTGACGTTGATGACAATCTGTTTCCCTGCCGCCTTGGGTCCGTTCAGCCGTACCGCCATCAGATCAAAGAACATCTCGGCAGGGGTGGCGCGGATGGCGTCGGGGCTGGCGGTATTGGGCGCGGGGAGCGCCATCACGCCGTCGCGCAGCTCTTTAGCGCCAGTGAGGTAGAAGTTTCGCCACACACCTGATTCCGCCTGATAGCCAAGTTGTTCCATCGCGTCGGCTTCTAGGTCCCGAGCTGCCTTGTTGTCCGGATCGGCAAAGACTACGTGGTTGACTACTTGGGTCACCCAGCGATAGTTTCCGTCGGCAAAGGACTGCCGTGCTTTTTCCAGCACGGCTTCGGCGCCGCCCATGAATTCTACATACATTTTGCTCGCTTCTTCAGGGGCGAGCTGGTGCAGCGTGGCGGGATTGCCGTCAAAGAAACCTAGATAGAGTTGATAAACACATTTGACGTTGTGAGTGACGGTGCCGTAGTAGCCGCGATTGTGCCAGGCGTGGGACAACTCTTCGGGCAGTTGAATCATTTCGGGAATTTCCAGAATGGTGTAGCCCTGATTTGCCAGGCGCAGGGTTTCGTCGTGCAGATATTTGTACATATCGCGCTGCTTCTTGAGGAAATCAACACAGGCGTCTTCACCCCAGGTGGGCCAGTGGTGACTGGCGAAAATTACATCGTATTTTCCGGTGAAATAACCGATCGCTTCGTGAACATATTTCGCCCAGGCTTTGGGATTGCGTGCTTCCGCCCCGCGCGGGGTGACGAGATTGTGATGGGTGTGGGTGCAGTTTTCCGCCATACAGAGCGCCCGTAAATTGGGGAAGAGAAAGTTAAACTCCGATGGGGCTTCCGCGCCGGGCGTCATCTGAAATTCCATCTCCACGCCGTCAATGATCATTTTCGTACCGGTTTCGGCCACGTAGTCGGTTGGTTCAATGAGGGTGATGGTTCCGATTGATGTGACTTGCCCCAACCCCGCGCCGACCTGACCTTTCGGATTTTTGGGTAGCAGGTTGCCGTACATATAGCTGGCGCGCCGGCTCATCGCATTCCCAGCCATGATGTTTTCGCTGATCGCATATTCTAGAAAGGCCTTCGGGGCGATAATCTTCACCTTGCCCGCTTTCACATCTTCTTCCGAGATGACCCCTTTCACGCCCCCCCAGTGGTCAACGTGGGAGTGGGTGTAAATGACAGCGACGATTGGTTTCTTGCCCAGGTGTTTGTAAACAAGGTCCATCCCGGCTTTGGCGGTTTCGGCGGAGATGAGAGGGTCAATCACAATGTAGCCGCTGTTGGTTTGGATGATGCTCATCACCGACAGGTCGAGACCGCGTACCTGGTACACGCCATCGGTCACTTTGAAGAGGCCGTGATGGAGCGCCAGCAAGCGACCTTGCCGCCACAAACTGGGGTTGGCGGTGTCGGGGGATTCTTCTTCCAGGAAGCTGTAAGCGGCTAAATCCAACGCGACCCCTCCTGCCGCGTTGCGGATAATGGGGTCTTCCCGGCTGGCGATAAACCCGCGACTGGCGTTTTCAAAATCCGCCTTGTTCTCCCAATCAAGTAGGGTTAACCATGCTTCATTCGCATTTTGGGTGAATTTGGTAGCATCTTTTTGTACTGACATTGATCTCTCCTTTAGTTGTGCTTTGACATTTTGGGCACGTGTTCACACCATGATTGTCTCATCAGCCCATTTCGTTCCCACGATCGCCCCGTTTCCCAATTTCACCAGCGACAACCATCAGCAATACCAGACCGAGCAGCCCAGCGACCATGATTATCGCCAGTACGTTGGGGTTATCGGCGAAGTTGCCCACCGCCACCAGGAAAGCGGCTGATATGTTGCGTTGTGCCGTGCCCAGCGCCAGCACCGAGCGAGAGCCGGCCTCTGGTCCGCCCATGAAATATCCCCCGGCGAAGGTGATTGCCAGAAAGATAAGAATAGCCAGGATGCCGCCGGTGCCGATAACACCCAGGATCGTGGCAAAATTGACCGCTATACCCGATACCAGCAAGAGCACCAGACCCAGACTGGAAGCCTGGCTCATATGCGGTAAAAGCGATGCAGCGGTGTCTTCGTAGCGCGCCTTGATAAACAGGCCGATCGCCAGTGGGGTCAGCATCATGATCACCAGCGATTTGGCGATATCCAGCGGGTTGACCTCAACGCCCTGCAGCAGCAAAGGCAGCACG
Organism: Chloroflexota bacterium; assembly: GCA_030603665.1. Lineage (GTDB taxonomy): Bacteria > Chloroflexota > Anaerolineae > UBA7937 > B3-Chlor > JAUVXJ01. The sequence goes on from JAUVXJ010000004.1 coordinate 221,653, forward strand.
ATGGGCAGATAGACAATCGTCACCACCATCAGCAACACCATCAAGCCAACCGAAAGAGCCACATCACCCCTAGCCGCCTGGGCCAGCTTTGGCAGAAAGGGGGCCCCTGCGGCGGTAGCCATGATGATTAGCCCAGTCGCCAGTCCCTGCTCCAACGGGATCACTAACAGAATAAGGTAGATTGCCAGCGGAGCCAGGACAAAATTGGCTACCAGGGCCATGATAACCAGGCGCGCCTTACGCAGGGGCGCGACGATCTGGGCCACCGTCAGGCTCAGTCCCATCGATAACATGCTGCAAATGACAAAGACCAGCACAGACAGCTTCATAATCACTGCTAGAATTTCCATCATATTTGCGATCTCCTTATATCTGTTCGGGAATACGTCACAAGATTGTGCACTTGTTATCCCGAACTCACGTTAGGGAACTCATTTCGATAAGCTTCCGTTTGGTGAACCTCCTTTCAACCTTCGACCATTCTGGAAGGATAATGCCGATCATAGGCCCTCCGGATGGTAGCCAATAACTCTGCAGGTGGGTCCCCTTTCGAAATATAAGCATCCGCGCCGACCGCCAGAGCCGCCTGCTCAGTGTCTGTATCCTTGCCGCCCAGGACAATGATCGCCGGACGGGGTCCGTTGTCCCGGATCTTGTCAAACATCCCGGCAAGGGGCTTGCCAGGCAAATCCCAATCCAGCACCACTAGGTCAGGTTGGGCTGTTTTGACCAATTCCAACAGGCCTGCAGTGTCTGCTATCGAACCGATAACCTTCAAGCCCGTCTGCTCGTCGAGGAGCATTTCCATTCCTATTCGAAGGTCAGAGCGTTTCACAGCTAACAGGATGCGCATTCAGATTCCTTACTAGAAAGTGTTGTCAGTAGAAGGGTGCAGTTAGCACGCGGTTAACGAATACTTACTCCTCATCTCGCCCTTGGAGGCACGATATTAGTATGACAGGCAAGCCCGTCGTGCACAACGGTCACATGAAGGGTTTATGTTCAGGATACCTATCGGGTTTTTGCCCCCGACATTTGTAGGGGGGAGGTTTTGAGGCTCTTTCAGAAAGGGGCTCGGAGCTGAAGAAGACGAAAACTTCCCCGGGATTCATCTTGGTCCCAGGGAAGTTTCTACAAGCTGTCCACTCACTTGGGCCGCAGAGCGCGAGGTTATGGAACTAACTTGTGCTTCATTGCCAGGGCCGTCGCTTCGGTGCGGTTGCTGGCCCCCAGCTTGGATAGAATGTTGCTGACGTGTCCTCGAGCAGTCGCCGGGCTGATGGTCAACTCCTCTGCAATTTCCTTGTTGGTTTTCCCGTTGGCAAGCAGGGATAGCACCTCTCGCTCCCGTTCCGTCAGGTCGTGTCCAAGTGGGGGCGACTGGCGAAGCGTTCGAGCCATGACTTGGGCAGCAGCCGGATGGATCGTAGAGCGACCCTGATACGAAGCTCGGATCGCCTCGGCCAATTCCTTGGCGTTGACATCCTTAAGTAGATATCCGTCTGCCCCCGACTTGAGCATATTCTGTATCAGCTCCTCTTCCACAAAACTGGTCAGGGCGATGATTTTGATATGGGGTAGTGACTCGCGAATGCGAGCTGTGGCTGTGGGGCCATCCACTTTGGGCATTACGATGTCCATTAGGATCACATCCGGTTCAACCCGAGCACAGAGTTGGATAGCCTCCCCCCCATCGCCCACATCCGCGACCACCTCCAGATCGTCATGGACGGCTAGCAACATCTTCAAACCATCCCGAATTAGCCGGTGGTCGTCCACAATCATCACCCGAATTGGTTTCTGTCCGTCCATCTCACAACCTCACTTCTGGATCCGGCCAGGTAACTGAAACTTGAGTGCCCTTTCCCGGTGAACTCTCGATATGGAAATTGGCACCGATGCTCTTGTTCCTTTCACGCATGATGCCGATACCATAATGCTCGGTAGGCATGCTTTCTGTATCGAACCCTTGGCCGTTGTCACGAATAGTAAGTGTAATCTGCTCTGGGTCTTTTCGTAAGGTCATAACCACTTGGGTGGCTTCGGCATGTTTGAGAATGTTACTGAACGCCTCCTGAGCAGTTCGATACAGGGCGATCTTTATGTCTTTGGACGTATCCGCTTCGCCCTCTATGGTCAACTTCACGGATATACGGCCACGCTCAATCATCATGTCTCTCAATTGGTGCAGCAGAGCTTCCAGGCTGGCATCTTCTAAAGCAGATGGATGGAGTTCAAACAACAAACCACGCATCTCTGTCAGGGCCACCAGGGTCATCTGCCGTAGTTTGGCCAGATTGCGCTTCGCTTCAGCCGGGCTGCGATCCCAGATCTGTGGCAAGGAATCGGCCATCATGCTGACCGAGTAGATGGTCTGGGTCACTGAATCGTGCATCTCACGCGCCAGGCGGGTGCGCTCTTCTGCGACGGCCATTGCTTTAGACCTTTCCATCAAGCGTATGTTTTCGACGCCAGAGGCGATATCACCCGCAATCGTCTCAGCCAGGCTTACGTCGTTGGCAGTATAGCTGTGGTCCACTCGATCCGTGGCCACGAACATCATTCCCATGCTGGCGCCGCGCATCACAAGCGGTATAAGCATAACGCTATTGATGTTGCCTGGTGTCAGAGCTTCAAACAACACGGAGGGGAGCAATTGGGATAGTGCCTCTAGAGTTGAATCAGCCTGGGATACATCCTTACCGAAAATCTGCCGGAAGACAGGAAAGTCGGCCAGCGACTGCGGGAGCCTATCTGAGGCCGAAACAGCTAGGGGTGTAGACAGGCTGAATAACCACTGGAATAGGGGATTATCAGTGAGGGCGGGATCCAGGGACAGCGGCTCAAGCGGGTCGGTTTTCCTATCGTACCCGTGGATGAATATCATTTCGTTCTTACCTTCTGATGACAAAAGACAATAGACGAAACAGGCATCAAAAAGGGTTGACACTTTCTGGCTGACCATTCCCAAAACCGTCTCTAGATCGGTCATGGTGGTCACCATCTGGGTAATCTGATTGAGCGCGGATAACTCCTCAACCTGCCGGTTCAAGATCTGCTCCACCCGCTTGCGCCCAGAGATTTCGTGCCGAAGGTTTTCGGCCAGGGCAGCCAACTCAGATGTCCTTTCTGACAAATCTTGGGTTCTTTCGGCCACCTGTGCTTTGAGTTCGCGACTCCGGCGCTCGATGCCCACCACCCGCCACCGGTACCAGCCGATGACCAGGCCCAGCAGCGCCAGTAGCACGAGGCCTCGAAACCGCCAGGTCTCCCACCAAGGGGGGGTGATAGTGAGACGGACCGAAGCGCCCTCCTCGTTCCACAGTCCGTCATTGTTAGAACCGATCACTCTAAAGGTGTACCTACCCGGATCTAGATTGGTATAGGTGGCCCACCGCTGGTCATTGTCTACCTCGACCCACTGGTTTTCAAACCCTTCCAGCTTGTAGCGATAGCGATTCTTTTCCGGAGAACTGTAGCTCAATGCCGCAAACTCAAAGGAGATCACATCTTCTTCGTGGGAGAGAACCAACTCTTGGGTCTCGACAATTGACTTTTTCAAGGGTGAATCCCCACCTATGGTGACTGGCTTATTCGACAATTGGAAATCGGTTACATATATGGGGGGTATCTGGAGGTTGTCGCGTATATCTTGCGGATAGAAGGCAGTCAGGCCATCCGGGCCACCAAACAACAGTTCACCCTCCCTGCTTTTGTAATACGCACCAGGGTGAAAGTTGTTCCCTTGAAGTCCGTCGCCAGCAACATAATTCCGGAAAGTGCGCGCCTGGGGGTCGAAGCGCGACAGCCCGCATTCAGTGCTGAGCCAAAGCCGTCCTTCCTCATCCTCAAGTATTCCGTAAACCGTGTCGTGCGGCAAGCCATCTGCCTGGGTATAATTGATGAAGGTCCCGGTCTGGGGTTCGAGTCGACTGATACCGCCACTGGTGCCAACCCAGAGCGCGCCGTCTTGATCTTGATGGATGACCCAGACTGTGTTGTCGCGCAGGCTGTTGACGTCATCCGGGTTATGTTTGTAGCAGGTGAAGGTTTCCCTGTCCCGATCAAAGCGGCACAGTCCGCCGCCCCCAGTGCCAACCCAGAGCACACCCGCCCGGTCTTCATGAATGGAATAGACAGTGCCCTCACCCAGGCTACGGGGGTCATCAGGGTCGTGGCGGTAATGGACAAGGCCGGCTTTCCCATCCATTGACTGCAGGTTGAGGGCATCGAGCCCGCTAGACCAGGTTCCAATCCAAAGGACTCCAGTCCGGTCCTCATGAAGCGTAGTGACATGAGGATGCCCCACGCCATAGTGGTTGCTTGGGTCGCGCTGAAGGCGAGTGAAGGTGCCAGCTTCACGGTCGAATCGGTTGAGCCCCCCACCAAGGGTGCCAACCCAGAGTGTTCCGGTACTGTCTTCTAAGATGGTCCATACATGGTTGTTGCTCAGGCTGTTCGGATCAGCAGGGTCGTGCAAATAGTGGACATATTCCCCTGTCTGCGGGTCAAAACGGTTGAGCCCCCCGCCCCAAGTGCCAATCCACAGGTCGTCGAACTGGTCCTCGAAGACTGCCCGAACATTGCTGTTACTCAAGCTGTTCGAGTTCGCGGTCTTGTGTTGGTACAGCGCGAATCCCTGTTCGGTGGAATCAAGCTTGCTGATCCCTCTCCCTGAAATGCCAATCCAAAGGATCCCCGAACGGTTCACATGAAGGGCAGTCACCGAGTTGCTGCCCAGACTGCGTGGGTCAAGGGAGTCGTGCTGGTAGGAGGTGAAGGTGTCTGTCTCCCGGTGGAAGCGATTGAGCCCGCCGTCGAGTGTTCCGATCCACAATACGCCAGACAGGTCTTCGCGGATGGCTATGACCGTATTACCACTCAAACTATGTGAGTCACCAGGTCTTGGGTGGTAACGGATAAAGGTCTCCGTCTGCGGGTCAAAGCGGTTGAGCCCGCCACCCCAGGTGCCAACCCATAGCACGCCAAACTGGTCTTCATAGATTGTATAAACGAAGTCGTAACTCAGGCTGTTGAGATCTTCGGGGTCATGACGGTAGTGGATGAAGGTCTCTGTCTGCGGGTCAAAACGGTTGAGCCCGCCGCCATACGTGCCGATCCAAAGGGCACTGACCGATCCTCATACACGGAGACGACATAATCCCAGCTAAGGCTGAGGGGATCATCGGGGTCGCTCCGGTAGTGGGTGAAGCGGGCGCGCCCTTCCTGTGTTTCGCCTTCAAAACGGTTGAGCCCGCCACCCTCGGTGCCAATCCAGAGGACACCGCTACTATCTTCAAATATCGCGTAAACGTTGTTGCTGCTCAAGCTGTGAGGATCATCTGGGTCATGCTGGAAGCGAGTCCACTGCTCAGTAGTTGGGTCAAAGCGGCTCAACCCGCCGCCGGTGTGCGAGCCAGCCCAGATCATGCCCTGTCGGTCTTCGGAGACTACCCAGAATGCAATGCCGCCAGGGCTGTTGGGATCATTGTGCTTCTGCTTGTAGACCTTGAACTCATACCCGTCATAGCGATTGAGGCCATCATAGGTCGTGAACCACATAAAACCTCTGTGGTCTTGGGTGATACTCCATACGCGACCTTCGGAGAGACCATCTTCGGTGGTTATGTGTTCGAATCTGAGCTCTCGGTCAACGGGCAGGGGGGGAGCTAGAGGATTGTCGCCATCCTGGGCATAGATTGATGGCGTTGGCACTAGTAGCAGGGTCGCCAACGCCGCAAGAACGATCGTTGCCCACTTAGGAGAAGTCTTTCCGTTTCTTGTGGAGCTGAATGGATTCAATCGAAAGATAATCATGACTATCCTGCACTTCTTTGGAGATTCAGAAGAGTGTGTTTCGCCTCCAAAATGTGCTATCAGACGTGATTCCTTTCAAAGCACGCCTATGATAGCATGGCAAATCTCAGAGTGCGAGGTTGCTGTGCAGCGCCTGGAGTACGATGTGGACAGCGTCATCGACAAGCGGACCGAATTGGGTCATCCAGCCGTCGATTGGGTGGGAAGCAGGCTGCGCCTGGCGGCCGAGGTCTCACTGGGGGTAGTCAACTCGTTCAGGACAGGGTGATCAGAGAAGCTCCCTTGTCCACACTGTCGCCAGGCGCGACGTGTTTCTTCCGAACGGTCCCATCCCTCGGCGCTCGAAGCTCGTTGTCCATCTTCATGGCCTCGACGATGACCAGGATCTCACCCTCCTTGACCTGTTGTCCCTCTTCCACAGGCACGTCGAAGATGAGACCCGGGATGGGCGATTTGATGGCGAGTTCTTCCCCTTCTTGTGGCTGGCGTGCACGCCGGGCTCTCGCCGCGCGCCGCGTCCCCTCATCCTCCACCCGGACGTCAAAGCGCTGCCCAAGGAGCAACACGCGGTAGCTACCCTCGCGCTCCTCAACGTGGACCTCGTAGGATGAGTTGTCCACGATCAGGGAGTAGAGCGATGGTCCGCCAGTGCTCTCGATAGTCGCTGCGTAGCGGTGGTCGTCGACGACGATCTCCTCGGGGTCGTCCAGCCCGATGTGGAAGGTTTCGCCCTCAACGCTGGCCACGTAGGTCATTTACCCATCGCCTCCCAGCGTCCGGCTATCCTCCAGCTACTGGTTGAAGGTGCCTGGTCCCGAGCCGGTATGACGGCCATGTTCGGGCGATGCTGATGGGCGACCATGGCTGCAGCGATGGCGGCGGCTCTGGCGAGATCCCGGCCATCCGTCTGCTGCATGGCGAAGCGATTCTCCACGAACGTCGTATCTACCTGCCCGTAGATGAACTCCGTATGGTTCACGATCTGTTGATGAAATGGGATGTTGGTCTTCACCCCTGTGATGCGGTACTCCTCCAGCGCGCGTCGCATGCGCAGTATGGCCTCCCCGCGTGTCTCGCCCCACACGCTCAGTTTGCTGATCAGAGGGTCGTAGTACGGGGAGACGTCGAAACCTTCATAGATGCCGCTGTCCACGCGCACGCCAGGTCCCGTAGGCTCCTGAAGTCCGGTGATATATCCCGTGGAGGGCAGGAAGTTGTCGTAGGGGTCTTCGGCGCAGATCCGGCACTCCATGGCCCAGCCCTTGACCCTGATGTCCTCTTGCGAGTAGCGCATGACCCGACCGGAAGCGATGCGGAGTTGCTCCTTCACGATGTCCACCCCGCTAACCAGCTCGGTGACAGGGTGCTCAACTTGAAGACGGGTATTCATCTCGAGGAAGAAGAAGTTCTTCCGTTTGTCCAAGAGGAACTCCACGGTGCCCACATTGGTGTAGTCCGCGGATCGGGCTAGGGCGATGGCAGCCTCTCCCAGGCGGCCGCGCAGTTCGTCATCCAGGGCCATGGATGGTGCTTCCTCCAGGAGCTTCTGATGTCGCCGTTGCAGGGAGCACTCGCGCTCCCCCAGGCTGACTATGTTGCCGTGCTGGTCCCCCAGAACCTGGACCTCGATGTGCCGGGCACCTTCGACCAGCCGCTCCAGGTATAAGGCCCCATCTCCGAAGGTGGACAGCGCCTCTCTTCGCGCCGCCACGACCGCGAATGGCAGTTCCTCAGGAGAGTGGACGGTACGCATGCCTTTGCCGCCGCCGCCCACCGCAGCCTTGACCAGCAGCGGAAATCCGATCTGCTCGGCCACCGCCTTGGCTTCTTCTTCGCCCTCGATCTCGTGATCTGTACCGGGCACGATGGGAATGCCCACTTCAGCCGACGTCCGACGGGCAGCTGCCTTGTCCCCCATCAACTCCATAGATTCCGGGCTAGGGCCCACGAACGCTAGCCCTGCATCTCGGCAGGCCCGAGCGAAGGCGGGATTCTCTGCCAGAAAGCCGTAGCCAGGGTGTATGGCGTCCGCCCCCGCTTCTTTGGCCACGGCGATGATCTTGTCGATGCAGAGATAACTCTGGGTTGCTGGTGGGGGCCCGATGTGGTAGGCCTCATCGGCGTACCGGACGTGAAGCGCCGTCCTGTCTGCGTCGGAGTACACGGCCACGGTGGCCAGTCCTAGCTCTCGGCACGCGCGGAGCACGCGCACGGCAATCTCTCCTCGATTGGCTACCAGTATCTTTCTAAACATCTGTCCTCTGGTTCAACTTGAGCGCTCGTCGCCAGCCATATGCTGGAGTCTCTTGGCACTCCTTGGCGGCAGAACGTCCTGCTTTGTGCAACGGTCATTATACGGTAACTGAGGTTGGCGAGCAACTGTTGCCTTCGAATTGGTCTTGATGAGTCGCTTCGAGCCACCGCTTTACCTGTGGCGCAGGATTTCCGGCCCGAGTGGGCATGTTCTCTCACTATTCCTAACACCTTCACACTCTAAAAGTAGCAGTAGAGCCAAACCTGCGAAGGGCAGCAAGGCAACGGCGTAGCAGGTGTGAGGAAAGCCCAGGAGGGGAATGAAAAAAGCGCTGCTGAGCAAGGCCCCTGGACACGCAACCGTCAGGTCGGCGCCATAGATCAGGCCCGCGACCACTCCGCCCCAGGAGCCTTGAAAGGGAGCCTTCCAGGAGCTATAATGCTTCCAGTCCGATGTTACGGGAGGCGCGATGCCATCTTCTGGGTTGGTGAAGGTTATCCTCGATTATGACGGCACTCTGACCGCGGAGGAAGAGCAGGTCGAAGAGCTGGCGGAAAGGTCCATCGGCACTCTGTCACGGGACATCTTGAAGGTGCCGCTGTCTCAGGTGAGAGAGGACTATTCTCGCATCCGAGCGAAAATCATGGCCGAGCCGCACAAGCATTGGTGGGAGGTCAACGGAGCGATAGCGGCCTACAGCGACGAGGGAGCGTTCATCACCAACACGACTACCATTCAAGTCATGCTTCGCACTACGCCCTCCTACAGCGAGGCGGTGGCGAGGCGGTTCCCTGAACCCGAATACGATCCTATCATGGATTGCAGCAACTACCTGTTCCACAAGAACACCTTCGATCTGGAGCCTCGTTTTCGTCCAGCCGCGAAGGCCGTCTTTAGTGAACTTGCGGCCGCTGCAGACCTAGAAACGCTTGTGCTGAGCAGTTCGAAAGGGGACAAAGTCAGGAAGAACCTCAGAACAATTGGGTTCGCGGAGATGAGGGTTCTGGGGGATACACGGCAGTACGAGATGGTACCCTCATGGAACAAGGAGTTCGTCCACCCTCGGCAGGGCACTGGTCAGATCTTCCAGGTGGACGAACAGCACACCATAGATCTTCGTCGTCCGGCCTACTACAAGGCACTCATGAGCGAGATGGAGGATTCTGCGAGGTTGATCGTCGTGGCGGATACCTGGTCCATGCCAGGCGCACTGCCGATGATGATGGGCATCCCCTTCTTCCTGCTCAAGACTACGTACACACCAGGCTGGTGTGAGCGGCACGTCAGCGCCCATCCCTATGGCGGGATGCTGAGCGACCTCGCGCTCCTGCCCGAGAGAATCCGCGCTCTAGTGTGAGGTGATCAGACCGGTTCCGTTCCCTGCGGGCGTCCCTTCCGCGCGAACTGCTCATCGAATAGGGTTCTGAGTGTCTGGAGGGTGTCCACGTCCCGTGGTCCCTTATCCTCTCGTAGACGGGAGATGCGGGCGAAGCGCAGAGCGAGTCCCGACTCATACTGGGGACTGGCCTGGATCTCGTTGAATAGCACTTCGACTACCACTCTCGGTTCAGCGTAGACTGTTCCCCCTGTCCGATGCGTCTCCAGGGCCAGGAGCGTCTGCGTCATGCTCTCGAACTCCTCGTCGGTCAGACCCTTGAAGGTCTTCCCGACCTCCAGGAAAACGTCGGTCTCCTCGTCTCTGACCGCCAGATGGTAGTTACTCAACCATCCGTGGCGACGGCCGTAGCCCCAGTCAGCGGCCACGATGACCAGGTCCAGAGACATCGTGTGCTTGACTTTGAGCCAGGATTTGCCTCGCACTCCGGGTCGGTAGGGGCTGAGCAAGTGCTTGACCATCACACCCTCGTGCCCGCCACGGTAGGCCTGCTGCGCGAAACCCTCTGCTTCCGCAAGATTGAGCGGGATGCTCCTCGGTACGGCGGTCATGGCACCTTTGACCCCTTGCAGGATTCGCCATCTCTCGTCATACGAGCGATCTACGAGAGCCTCGCCATCGCGGAAGAGGACATCGAAGAGAAGAAGCTGCACGGGGATCTGCTGCGCCTTCTCCTCGACATCGTGCACTCTCCGAAAGCGCTTCATGAGATGCTGGAAGGGGAGGGGGCGTCCTTTGCCATCGACGGCGATGACCTCTCCCTCAAGAATCGCCTGTTCCGCTTCTGTGTGAGACCGCACCTCGTCCACGATCTCTGGCAGGCTGCTCGTCACCTGAGAGAGGTTCCTGGTGAAGATCTTGACGGTGGATCCGTCCTTGTGTATCTGGACCGTGGCTCCATCGAGCTTGTACTCTAAGGCGACCTCTCCTTTGTGATACTCGAAGGCCTCGGCCAGGTCTTGAGCCGGTTGTGCCAGCATGGGCTTGAGTGGTCTGAAGAGCAGGGGACGGACCCGTTCCAAGCCAGCCTGCCCTTCCATGAGGGCCAGCAGCGCAACCTCACCAAGATCTCCCAGGAACATGTTGGCCCGTCGGACAAGCGTCTTTTTGGCCCCGGAAGCCTGCGCTATTGAGTCGAGGAGGATGCCCTCGCTGGCGGCGTGGCGCATTTCCCCCAGGATGTTCTTCACCAGGTACTTGCCCTCCGGAGGAGTAGCTCGCGAGAGGAGCGACTTGAGCAGCGTCTCTTTCCGCCCTCGTGATCCCTTTCCCTTTTCCTCGGCTATGGTCTCAAGGGTTGCATACACCTCCAAGATGGTGAGGGGAGGAGTCTTGGTCGGCTGCTTACCGAGTGTCTCCAGGAGCAGCCGGACGGCCTCTCCGGCGTCCACCGCCTCGTCGAAGGCCGCCTGCCAATCCTGCTCATCGGCTTCGACCAAGTCGTTGATCACCTTCGATACCGCTCGCCAGCTGAGGCCGAGAGACCGCTCGTCCCACTCTGGAAACACAGTGCCCACCAGGAGGCGCACTCCGGGGGGCACCTCGTCAGGCGCCAGTCCTTGGAGAAACTGGGCAATCATCTCGGTCATCTGCAAGCGCCCGCTGGTCTTCTCCAGTTGCTCGCCCAGCGAGGCCAGAGTCTTGAAGTGTGTCTGTACCACGTTCCTCGTTCTCTAGATCGTTCCTCCAGCGACTCCTGCTGCGACGCGTCACCGATTATGGCAACATGATTCAGGCTCCACAATGGGTACTACCGGACCACTGGGTTTCTCCGGGTGTTGGGAGATACCACTACTCCGCTAAGCGGCAGAGAGCGCCTTGCATATCTGCACTGGGGTGCTATACTGGGCGCGATAACTCGGTGACCAGGATGCTCTGAGCAGGGTTGTCCTGGGACCATGGTGATGGAGCCATCATTGGCGGTGTTGTCGTTGCCGATGAAGCCTGATCCTCGCCCCGTAGTGCACCCGGCTAGTGTGGCGACACTGGCGATGGGTATAGCGGGCATTCACGCACGGTTTCTCCAATGAGAAACGGTAGCAGCCTGCTGGCGACCCCTTTGGCGCGACTGGTTTGAGATGAACTTCCGTTCTGGATTCTTCATGGGCTTGGTTGTGCTGTGCCTGGTAGGGTGTGCCGGGCAGGAGACGCCTGTCTCGCTGCCTTCTCCAGGAGCGACCACCGCGGCAAAGACTCCGCTCAGCTCTCCTCTGGTGACTCCCGCATCGACGCCTGCGCCAGTGGCTTCTCCGACCGCGACCAGCACACCTCCGGCGGTGGTGCCCCTGGGAGTCTCTCTGGCCTGGAGCTACCCCACACAGGAGATGGTGTGGGCGGTGGTGACCACGGATCTAGATGGCGATGGCCGCGTGGAGGTGATTGCCGCATCCTACGACAAGCACGTCTACGCACTTGGAAGTGATGGTCGGCTGCTGTGGCACTACCGTACCGGTGCGCCGCTGCACAGCCTCGACGCTGGAGATTTAGATGGTGATGGCCGATCCGAAGTGGTGGTTGGGGGGGATGACAATCAAGTACACGTCTTGGCACCCGACGGTTCCCCGTTGTGGGTCTGGCCAACAGGTAGTCGGGTCACCAGCCTCAGGATCGGGGATGTGGAGGGCGACGGGACTGGGGAAGTCCTGGCCGGGTGCTGGGATGGAGGGCTGTGGTTGCTGGGCGCTGGCGGTGAGCTTCGCTGGCACCTGCGCCGTGCTGACGCGGTATCAGTCGTTGAACTGGCTGACCTCGACGATGACGGGCGCCTGGAGGCAGTGGCTGGTGATCGAGGAGGAGCGGTAACTCTCACCGACGCCAAGGGTGTCTTGCAGTGGACGTACCATACCGGTGGACATGTACGGAAACTGAGGGTGTCCGACGTGGATGGAGATGGCCGGAACGAGATGATCATCGCATCCGCTGATGGGTGGCTCCACGTACTGAGCGAAAGTGGCGTTCTGCAATGGAAGCGACCCCTGGGCGATTCTTTGATCGGTCTCGACGTGGCTGACGTGGATGGTGACGGAACTGGTGAGATGGCGGTGAGCACGGGACCCCGCGCGCCGAAGGTACTCCTCATGGACCAGTCCGGCGAACCGAGGTGGGAGTACGGCCTGGAGAAGAGCGTGTGGGCGGTCAGGCTCGCTGATGCGGACGGAGATGGGACCCCTGAGGTTGTCACCGGGGGAGATGATGGTGCCGTTCGCATCCTGGACGTGTATGGGAGGCTCCTCGGGGGGTATCAGACGGCACGCAGAATTCACGGTCTGGACCTGGTAGACGTGACTGGTGATGGAATGACGGACATCGTGGCTCGCTCGGGGAACAACTTGTACCTGCTGGCCGTCGACTCATCGGAGACCATCTGGGAGGCGCCCGAAGCGAGTGCTGAGGTGGCCACGCTGGACGGATGGACAGGGCCATTGCCTGGACTGGCTGCGGGTGAAGAGGAGCTTGTCGAACTGGTGGCCGTCGGCGACATCATGCTCTCGCGCACGGTGGAGGAACGTACGGAGGTCTACGGAAGCACCTACCCCTTCGAGGCGGTGACCGAGTTGCTGCGAGGCGCAGATATCGCCATCGGCAATCTGGAGTGCCCCTTGTCGGTGGAGGGCGATCCCATAGACAAGAGGTACCTTTTCCGGGCACATCCCCAGCACGCGGATGCGCTAGCCTGGGCGGGATTGGACGTGGTAAGCCTGGCCAATAACCACCTGCTGGACTTCGGCCAGGCAGGCCTCGAGCAGACCTTGGAGGCCCTGGAGGGCTCTGGCGTTGCCCACCTGGGAGCCGGGCTCACTGCTGAGGAGGCGCACAGCCCGTGGATCCGCGAAGTGAAGGGCAGCAGAATCGCATTCCTCGCTTACGCCGCCAGCCGCTGGGAAGGCTCCGCCGAGCTGCCGACGAAGGAACAGGTCTCGTTTGCGGATCTGGCGACCATTGGAGAGGACGTGCAGCGGGCCAGCCATCTGGCGGATCTGGTGGTGGTGATCATGCACCTGGGTACGGAGTATCAGCTCCAACCTGACGAGGAGCAGCTGGCAGTCTCCCGGGCTGCCATCGATGCCGGGGCTTGCTTGGTCATAGGACACCACTCCCATGTGGTGCAGGGGACCGAGACATATCAAGGTGGGTTCATCGCCTACGGCCTGGGCAACTTCGTGTTCGATATCGACGCGGTGGAGGCAGCGCGCGAAGGAGCGATCCTGCGGGTTCTTCTCGGAGACGACGGCGTCCAGGCGGTCGACTTGATTCCCGTGCGCATCGTTGATGATGTGCAGCCGAGGTTCCTGGCCGGCGAAGATGGTCTTCCCGTGGTCAGGCAACTCTTGGCTGCTCCTCCCAGATAGCGCGATCAGGAATCAGGCGCGTGCTCGCTGGCTCTTCTCCGCCGACCCAGATCCTGCACCAAGCCCGCTTGACCGCGACCGGCCGCTGAACTAGAATGAACGCTAGGTTGTCGGGAGGGACAATGGCCAGACTCGGCCAATTGTTGAGAGAGGCGAGAGAGACAAAAGGTAGTTCCTGGCGGGATATCGAGGCCGCCACCGGTCTGTGGCCGGAGTACGTCCAGGCCCTTGAGAGGGAGGACTACTCCAGATTCGCCAGTGCAGGTCACGCCAGGAGCGCGCTGCGACTCTATGCCCGGTACCTGGGCCTGAACGTGAAAGAAGCGCTGGCCCTGTGGGAGCGCAGCGCGAGGGGCGTGGAACGCCTTCCTGAGGAGCCGGAACAAGGACCCTCAGGAAGGACCTACCGCGCGGTGGTGACAGCATTGGTGATCTCGCTGGGCCTGGCTATCTGCGGTATCACAGCGCTGTACGGCTATCGGTGGGTGCAGTCCTCTGGGCCAGGAGGGGCACTCTCAGGGCTTTCCGGGCCAGGCGACCCGGCTCGCCACCCGTCGCCCACACCTATCCCGTCCCCCACGCCGTACCAGCCTATCAGCAATACAGCATTGCCTCTCTACACGATCACGGCAACTCTCGACTATGATGCTCACAGCGTGGCCGTCCAGCAGAGGATAGACTACGCCAATCGCACTGGGGAGACGCTCAGCGACATCGTGCTCAACGTGTTTCCGAACTACGACTCGGAGATCTTTACACTTCACGGATTGAGTGTGGAGTTTGGTGCAGGCCCCACCCCGACGGCTCACAGTCTGGAAGGCATCACCTTACACGTGCCCCTGCCGCAAGATCTGGAACCCGGGCAGGTGGCAACGCTGTTCCTCGAGTTCACTCTTGACTTGCCCTACATAGACCCCAGTGACAGCTTCACCACAGGAAGTCTGGGCTGGTCGGAACACGTTGTCGATGTGGGTCACTGGTATCCGGCTCTAGCCCCCTTCTTCCCCGACGAGGGTTGGTACACATACACCTATCATCCCGTCGGCGACCCCTACGTGATGGAGGAAGCCGACTACGACGTCCGGATCTGGGCTCCTGATGGGGTCACTGTGGTGGGTGGCGGCGAGGAAGAACGAGATGGGAATTCGTGGCGGTATCGCATCTCCGAGGCTCGTTCCTTCGCCTTCGCTGCCAGTGACCAGTATGTCTCTCACAGTGTTGACGCCGGGGGTATGACCGTAACTTCATACTACTTCCCCGAGCACGAGAACGCAGGGCTAGATGTCGCTCGCCTCGCCGCAGAAGCTCTGGTCACGTTTGGCGAGGAATTCGGTTCACCATATCCATACCAGCATTATCGGGTAGCGGAGACCGAGTTCGCAGGCGGCATGGAGTTCACGGGCGTGTCGTTCCTGGGCGCTCTGTGGTACGAAACCTATCCGGGAGGAGTGCGCTCGCAATTGGTCGCCTTGCTGACCCACGAGGTATCTCACCAGTGGTGGTATGGCCTGGTTGGGAACGACCAGGTGATGGAACCCTGGCTCGATGAATCGCTGGCCACGTTCAGCGAGTTGATCTTCTACGAGCTGAGGTATCCTCATGACGAACTGTGGCTGTGGGACTTCGAGGTCCTCAACTGGCCACGAGGGGGTCCAGTGGACGGATCCATCTACGATTTCGCGGACGGCTCTTCGTACATGAATGCAGTGTATCGTACTGGGGCGTTGCTCCTCGCTGATCTGCGACAGGCGATGGGGACCCAGCAGTTCCGCGAGTTCCTGCGGGACTACTGTCAGAGTCAGAGTCATACCCTTAGCACCGGCGCCGATTTCTACTCCATATTGTCGCGTCACGCTGACCAGGATCTGTCGCCACTGTTTGGTGAGTACTTCTCCCGGCCACCAGGCGAGGGAGCAAGGTGAATGAGCTGCGGTGGCGGCTCATTCCCTTCACAGTGGTGATCTTCTTGATACCCGGCAGTCTGGCTGGATGCCAGCCGACAGTTGGGGAACCCACACCTATCAGCGATAGAGAGCCTCCCACAGTCACCCCATCCCTTGCTCCCGTCCCCTGTCTAGCGGTTCAGCGCGACCTATGGCAGGAGGAAGTGCAGTTCTTCACGGCCCTACAACAGCAGCACCCCCGCTGCTATGCTGGTCCCGTCGATGATTCTCTCCAGGTGCTGGAGATGCTGCGTACCGGACAAGCCGAGCTAGCTGTGATCAGTGATCAGGTTCCCGACCTGAGTTCGGAACTGGTCCGCAGTGAGCCCTTTGTACTTGTGGGTCATGTGGCCAGCCCTCTCGACCAGGCGCCACTGGCGTGGCTGCGAGACGTCTTCGGTGGTGGGGGAGAGTACCGGCCCGTCGCGGTGGGTGAGGGCCTGGCTGTGAAGGAACTGCTCGGTCTAGAGCATCTTGCCACATGCGCGATCCATGCCTCCTCCTGGAAAGAGGCGAGGGAACTGGTGCTCGGCGATAGACGACTCCTTGCTCTGCTGCCTTGGAGGTTCGTGGACTTCCGGGTACGTGCCCTGGCTATCGATGGGCAGGCACTGGTGCCCGGAAGCCTGAGAGACTATCCCTATCAACGGCAGTGGTGGCTGGTCGGCAACCGTGATGCACACGGCGAGCTGTCCAAGGCCGTCCGAGAAGGTTTGCACAGTGAGGTTGAACCTGTGGTTGACCTGGTGGCGGTGGGCGACGTGATGCTGGGACGCGGTGTGGGCTCACTGATTTCCGCCAACTCGCCATCCTACCCGTTCCTGCTAAGCAGGGACCTGATCGGTGGGGCAGATGTCGCCTTTGGCAATCTGGAGAGCCCGATCACTTCACGGGGCGAGCCGGGAGGTGGGATCGTCCTTCGCGCCGAACCTGGTGCAGTTGAGGGGCTGAGTCACGCGGGGTTCGACATCTTGTCCCTGGCCAACAACCACTCCGACGACTGTGGCCCGGTTGGGTTGCTGGACACGATGTCACACCTCGATAGCGGAAGCATCGCTTACGTGGGCTTGGGGGGCGAAGCTGGTGAGGGTCAAGCGGCGGTAACACTGGAGGTTGCAGGTCTTAGGATCGCTTTCCTCGCCTACAACCACATCGGCCCTCGGTGGATCGACGCCGGGGATGGCGCCAGTGGCCCTGCGTGGCTGGAACCGGAGAGTGCTTACGCGGATGTCCGACGAGCCGCAGACAGCTCGGATTTCGTGGTGGTGTCCCTTCACTGGGGAGCTGAGTACGTGCCCCTGCCTGATGAGCATCAGCAGGAGGTGGCGCACGAGCTGCTGGAGGCAGGAGCCGGGCTCATTCTCGGGCACCACCCTCATGTGACTGGAGGCGTGACCTACGACGAGAAGGGGTTCGTGGCCTACAGCCTCGGCAACTTCGTGTTCGACCAGCCTTTCTCGGTGGAAACGATGCAGGGATTGGTGCTTCGCAGCCTGATAGATCGCACTGGCTTGAAGCAGGTGCAATTGATCCAGGTACGGGTGGAGGCTGCCCAGCCCCGGGTACTGCCCCCACCGGAGGCGAGATCCGTCCTCTGCGAGATCTTCGACAACAGCGGAATGTTGGATGTTCATTCTGAGGAAGAGTGGGCTGCGTTGGAAGATGATCTTCGACGGGAGGGGCTGAACGAGGAATGGGCTCTCCCGTTGGAGGGCCGCGTGAGGGCGTTACGTCTGTGTGATCTGGCCCGGGACGAGAAACCTGAGATCGCGGTGGCGACCGGATCGCCTGGCGGACCAAGCTCCATCTACACGCTCGATGCCGATGGGTCTATCCTGTGGGAGCACGGGCTTCAAGATCAGGTGAACGATCTGGAGTGCGGAGACCTGGATGGCGACGGCAAGAACGAGGTCGTCGTAGCGACGGGGTTGATGGACTCCTCCGGGGAGGTGCTGGTCCTGGATGCCGTGGGGCAGTTGCGGTGGCGCTATGGTGTGGAGGCCAGCGTGCTGGACATCGATCTGGGGAACGCGGACGGAGATACCCTGCCAGAAGTGGCCGCCGGCGAATGGGGTTCTTTCGGCGACACCATCTATCTGCTGGAGGGCAATGGGCGCTTGCTGTGGAAGCATCGGACAGATGGATCTGTGCACCGTGTCGAGATATGTGATCTCGACGAAGATGGCAGGGGGGAGGTGGTGGCCGGAGCCGACGATGTGTACGTGCTGAGCGACGCGGGAGAGCTCCTGTGGAGGTATTCCACCGCGAGCTACGTGCACGGTCTGGGTTGCGCGGAACCGATGCATGCTGGAACCAGATATGTCGTGGCCATCACGCGGTATCCCGATCCTTCGATCTCGGTCCTGGACCGCCATGGCGCTCTCGAATGGCGTCTCCAACTTCCGGCCTCACCTTCTGCCTCTGTCTTGGGCGACGCAGACCATGATGGGCAGCAGGATCTGCTGCTGGGATCGGTGGACGGGACGGTGCAAAGGATCAACGTCGATGGCTCGCTGCATTGGCGATCTAGAGTGAGTGGTTCAGTGAGCGATGTGGCGCTGGGGGACGCGAATGGGGATGGTATCAGTGATGTGGTGGTTGGAACTGGGGACTGCGGCTCTCGCGGATGGATTTACGTTCTGGACATCGACACGGGCGCTGTGCTAGGATTCCTTGAAGAACCGGATCCTGTCGGGGCACTGCTGGTTGGGGACATGAACGGAGAAGGAGGAGCTGAGGTCGTGGCCGCCCTGGATAGTGGTAGGGTACTGGTCTTGGGTTGGACGGCGGAGTGAGAGAGGTGCGAAGAGGGTCTCGTTGGTTGCTGTGTCTTGCCCTGTTCTGGGTATGCACCGGCTGTGGCCTCGAGCCGAAGGCGCCGACCGAAGAACCGGCGGCCGATCCAACTGTGGCGTCAACCGCCGCACCCACCGCGCAGCGCACGCCGACTGTGGTCCAGATACCCACTGACACGGCCACACCGGCACCATACGGGCATGAACTGCTCGGAGAATCATGGGAAGGGCGCCCCATCGTAGGACACCGGTTTGGCATGGGCCCGCGCAAGGTGGTGCTGGTCGGCAACATACACGGGGGCACCGAGAAGAATACTCATCAACTTGCCCTGGAGATGATCGCCTACTTCGAGGAGAACCTGGACGATGTGCCGCCCGAGGTCACCCTGTGGATCATACCTACGGCCAATCCAGATGGTCTGGCGAACGGGACGCGAGGCAATGGTCGTTTGGTAGACCTGAATCGCAACGCGGATACGAATGGCGACGCTTGTCCTGAGAACGATTGGGTGAAGGACACGTATACCACAGAGGGCATCAATGAGGGAGGTGGCGGTCCTCAGCCCTTCTCGGAGGTGGAGACCCAACTGCTCCGTGACTTCGTGGAGGACGCCGAGGTGGCGATATTCTATCACAGCATGGCGGGCATGATCTTCGTGACCTCCTGTGCAGATCACGTTGCCTCCGAGAGACTCGCCCGCCGCCTGTCGGAGGCCACTGGATATCCCTTTCCAGCGGAGGGCTGGGTGTCCTACCCAGTGACGGGGGCCGTCGTGGACTACCTGGCTCAGCAGGGGGTTGCGGCCGCGGAGGTGGAACTGGAGACGAAGGTGGACTCCGATTTCGATAGGAACCTGGCTGGTGTGAGAGCGGTCCTGCAGTCGCTGGATCAGATAACGTCTTCCCCGTGAGGTGTAGCCTCGATGTCATCTATCTCTGAAGTGTGTGGAACTTGGAACTAGTATCTCAGGAAGGCCTGCCGGAGGATTACCGATCTGGTTTCGTGGCCGTAGTGGGCAAGCCGAACGTGGGTAAGTCTACCCTGATCAACGGCTACATAGGCCAGAAGATCGCCATCGTCTCTCCCAAACCGCAGACGACACGGCGCAGGTTGCGCGGAATACTGACCTTGCCCGAAGCGCAGATCGTGTTCGTGGACACGCCCGGTGTCCATGAACCTCGCCACAAGCTGGGGGAGTACATGGTGAAGACGGCGTTGAGGGCCATCCCCGACGCGGATGTGGTGTTGTTCGTGGTGGATGTATCGGGCCCGCCTGGCGAGGAAGACCGGAAGCTGGCTCGCATGATCGAGGAACGTGCCGCCGGCCCTTCTATCCTGGTGATGAACAAGGTCGACCTTCTCGCACCTGAAGAGGAGGGGCAGGCCGGGGAGGAGTATCTGGGTTTGGCGAGGTGCCAGGAGTCAGCCTTGGTGTCAGCCACTGAGGGGCACAACCGCGATCATCTGCTCAACCTGATCGTCCAGCACCTGCCTCCGGGTCCTCAAATGTATCCTTCTGACCAGATCACGGACCAATCTCTGCGGTTCATGGCGGGAGAACTCATCCGCGAGCAGGTTCTTCACCTCCTGTATCACGAGGTGCCGCACTGGGTAGAGGTGCTAGTGGAGGAGTTCAAGGAGCGGCACGAGGATCTGACCTACATTGAAGCCACGGTGTACGTGGCCAGGGATACCCAGAAGGGCATCGTGATCGGCGAGGGCGGCAAGATGCTCAAGCGGATAGGACAGGCCGCACGAAGAGAGATAGAAGAACTGCTGGGTACGAAGGTCTATCTTGAGCTGTGGGTCAAGGTCCGCAAAGGCTGGCTGGGTGACGAGGCCGCACTCCGCCATCTTGGGTATGTGCTGCCCAGGGGAGGCAAGGCTGAATGAATCGAGCCAGGTCGCGAGGGTGGACACGCGGCACGGAGGGCGGAATGAGCTGCCTCTCCGTGGGGATGGCCGCTGGAGAACCAGTTGGTGCAGGAATAGGACGGATTGGTGGAGCGCGAGGGTGGGGTTGCGCTCGGTGGGGAGAAATGGATGATCGGCGCATGTGGCCTCATCTGCGCAGAGTGTGATATCTTTCGTGCGGCCGTTGATCCTGAACTGGCGAGGGAAGTCGCGGATTGGCTCAGGAGGGAGAGGGACGTAGAGGTAGCTCTCTCGGATGTTCGCTGCGAGGGATGCAGGGGTGACAGGGAGAGGCATTGGTCTCCCGATTGCTGGATTCTGAGGTGTTGTGCTGATGAACGAAGACTACAGTCCTGCAGCGCTTGCCAGGACTTTCCCTGTCAAGCTCTTCAGGAGTGGGCGGCGGCAGGCCCGAGATACAATGATGCTTTGGAGAGGCTCAAGAACATGGACATCACTCGAGAGAAGGCATGGGAACTGGTGAATGAGTTCACCGAGAACCCGAACCTCGTGAGACACATGCTGGCGGTGGAGGCAGCGATGCGCGCCTATGCCCGCAAGTATGGGGGGGACGAGGAACTGTGGGGTATCGTGGGTCTGATTCACGACTTTGATTATGAACGGAACCCCGACCTGAGCGTAGAAGGACATCCTGTCACCGGTGCCAAGATCCTGCGGGAGAGGGGTTGGCCGGAGGAGATAGTCCGTGCGATGCTATCTCACGCCAGTGACTACACGGGCGTGGCCCAAGAGACCGTCTTGGAGAGGGTGCTCTTCGCTGTGGACGATCTCACGGGGTTCTTGGTTGCGGTGGCCCTCGTTCGGCCCAGCAAGAGCATTCTGGACGTGAAGCTCAAGTCTGTTCGAAAGAAGTGGAAGGACAGGGCGTTTGCGGCTGCTGTGAACCGGGAGCACATCGAACAAGCCACCGCAACACTTGGAGTAGAGCTGGGCGAGCACATCCAAATCGTGCTCGATGCGATGAAGGGGATCGCTCCGCAGCTGGGGCTCGCCGGAGAGTAGCAGGGCAGGATCTTGAATCCAACGAGCAGAGCGCGCTCTGCTCGGCGGTTCGATCATCTGTGCCGCTAGCCCTTGATCACTCCCAGGGGTACCAAGCGAGCCACCTTGTGCGCCAGGCCGACGCCTGTCACCACGTCAACTACCCTCTCGACGTCTTTGTAGGCCGCCGGTGCCTCCTCTGCCAGGCCAGACATGCTGCCGGCCTGGACAACTATGCCCTTTTCTCGCAGGTCACGTATCAGGTCCTCGCCCCAGATTGTCTTCTTCGCCTGCGTGCGGCTCATCACACGACCAGCTCCATGACAGGTGGAGCCGAAGGTTAGGTCGTGCGCTTTGTCGGCGGCGACTAATATGTAGGACGCGGTCCCCATGCTCCCAGGGACCAGGACTGGCTGGCCCACTCCCTGGTAGTCGTGTGGCAGCTCCCTCGAGCTTGGCCCGAACGCTCGGGTGGCGCCCTTTCGGTGGATCACGAGCTTGGTCTGCCTGCCGTCTATGGTGTACTGTTCCACTTTGCCGATGTTGTGGGCCACGTCGTACACCTGCGTTAATTCCCAGGAGCTCAGTTTTCCTGCCAGTGCCTCCTCGAAGGCTCGACGTACCCAGTGAGCTATGACGTGCCGATTGGCCCAGGCATAATTGGCTGAGGCGGCCATGGCAGCGAAGTAGTCCTGCCCCTCTGGTGACCCAAAGGGGGCGCACACCAATTCTCGGTCCGGGAGCTCTATGCCATACTTCCTGACAGCCTTCTGGAGTAGCCTGACGTAGTCCGTGCAGACCTGGTGCCCGAGTCCGCGGGAGCCACAGTGGATTTGCACGGCGATGCATCCCTCGTGCAAACCGAACACCTGAGCGACTCCTTTGTCGTAGACTTCTTCGATCTCGTCGATCTCCAAGAAGTGGTTGCCCGAGCCCAGCGATCCCAGCTGCTGCAAGCCCCGCTTCTTGGCCCTTTGGCTGACCGTCGATGCATCAGCTCCGGCCAGACAACCCTCTTCCTCGGTGTGTGCCAGGTCCTCTGTTGTGCCATAACCCTTGGCCACGGCCCAGGCTGCTCCGCGCTCCAACACTCTATCCATGTCTCGCTTTGACATCTTGATGCCGCCCTTTCCCAGTCCGCTGGGCACAAGCCGATACATCGCCTGGATCAGGTCGTCAACGTAGGTCTCCACTGCCTCTCGCTCGATGGTTGAGGCCAACACGCGAACTCCGCAGTTGATGTCGTATCCTATCCCGCCGGGTGAGATGATGCCCTCAGGAGGCTCTGTAGCCGCCACGCCGCCGATGGGGAAGCCGTATCCCCGATGAATGTCGGGCATAGCCAGCGTGTACCTGACCACGCCCGGTAGGGTGGTGGTGTTCACTAATTGCTCTAGGGAGCGGTCGCGCAGTGCGGCCTCCAGGAGTTGCTCGTCCGCATAGATGCGCGCGGGCACCCGCATGTCATTTCTGTGGTTCCTGGGGATTTCGTACAGGTGCTTGTCTATCTTCTTGATGTCTTTCTTGTCGATCATGGGCAGGCCTCCCTACACTTCACAAGCGCGCGGAGATGCGCAACAATCGCCTTCTAGACACGATTACCTATTGAGGAAGGGACGATTGTGAGACTGGGTCACAGCTGCTCTACGATCCCCTCAAGTTCCGAGAAGGGTATGGCGGTGAAGGTCCAGGTCGACGCTGCTCCGAAAGAGTTAGCAACCAGGGCCACCTTTGCTGCCTCCCTGGCATCAGGTGCCTCGAAGATGTGCAGGAAATCATAGGTTCCCAGAAGCGCGTAGCTGGTGATTCTCTCCACGCTGGGACACTGCTTTCCTCGCTGAGCCTGGAACTCCCGGTCGCTTTGTATGAGCGACTTCACCTGGGTCGTTCCTTCAGCCGACACGGTGGATAGGAGTACGAAAGTCGGCATCTTCCGAAACCTTCCTGTCTGTGACGTCGTGCCAGTCTAGATATCAAATACGATGGTGACCGCGAACCCTGCGTTTGTAGTGGCGATCTGCAGGTCGTTGAAGGTCACCGCCTTGATCGCCGTTCCAGGGCGCCATTGGTCCGTGCCCTTGGCGATGGCCTGAAGGCTAGTCTGCGAAGCGCCAAGGATTTCGAATTCGACGTAGACCTCTCCTTCCATCTCATGGAAATACAGGAGTTCGCCCAGCCAGTCCACGAGGAGGGTCTCGCTGTCCACGGAAGTAAGGGAGATGTGGTGCCTGGTAGATAGTGGCGCATCATCCCAATGGGCAATCAGGCTGAACATGCCCAGGGCAGCATTGACCAGAAGCTCGCCCCAGTCCCTGCCGTACACTCTCAGGGCGGCATCCGCTACATGCTCAACCTCTTCGAAGCGCAAGAGGGCTGACGTCATGTGAGATCCAGCTCCTTGAGCGCGCGACGGGTGTTGTCCACGTCCTTTCTCATCTGCAAGATGAGGGCCTCCGCGTTCTCGAAGCGTTGCTCTGGTCGCAGTCGCTCGATGAACTCCACCCGCACGTTCTTGCCGTAAAGGTCTCCCCTGAAATCCAGGACGTGAGCCTCAAGAATTGTCTGCGACAGATTCTCGAACGTTGGACGCCGCCCTATGTTGACCACACCGGCGTGATTGGTGGTGTCCCACGCGACGCTCGCGGCGTATACACCGTTCGCAGGAGTCACTATCATCTCGTTTGGGGCCAGGTTGGCCGTCGGGAAACCCAGCTTGTGTCCCCGACGAGCGCCGTGCACCACCGTGCCAGCAATGGATGGATACCGCCCCAGCAGTTGAGCCGCATCACTCACGCGCCCTTCGCGAATCAGGGCGCGGACACTGCTGCTGCTGATCACCTCTCCTGCGTCGGTGAGCGGCTGCATGAGGTGCAGTTGGAATCCCAGTTCCTCAGCCAGGGTCTGCAGGTGGGCCGAGTCTCCCTGTCTGCCCTTCCCGAGAGCGAAATCGGGGCCAACCCAGAGCTCTTTCATCTGTAGCCGCTTCAGCAGGGCAAGCACGAAGTCCCGAGACGTGGTCTGCGCCATATCCCTCGTGAAAGGGAGGGCCACTACAAAATCGAGACCCAACTCTCCCAGAAGATCTACCTTCTCCTCCAGAGTCGTTAAGTAGCGGATCTCCCTGTGTGGGGCCAGCAGATCGTCGGGATGGCGGTCAAACGTGACTACCCCACTGAGGTGGCCGGCACACTGGGCACTCTCGGTGAGGTTTCGTAGCAGATATCGGTGGCCGAGATGAACGCCATCGAAGACGCCGATACTGATACTGGAAGGTCTATCCAGTGTTTCTTGGGCTAGGTCACGCAGTAGCTTCATGTAGGTTGAATACCTTTCTCGGCTGCCAGGTCTTGCTTCCTTGGTCGTATTGTAGTATGGCGACGAACACGCCAGGAGGGGCATAAGTCCGACAGAGAAGGCTATCCCGTGGCTCTGGGCCTTCGACTTGCTGACCGTACCGGATCTTGGCTTCAGTGTTCGCGTCCACGACGAACGCCTCGAGATGGAGAAGAGCCTCGTCGAGGGGGTGCAAGAACTGCGGCCACCGGCCGTTGGAGAAGCTGCGCTCTGCCTCATGCAGGGAGACAGCATCTCCCATTCTGTATGGGCCGCAAGCCACGCGCACAAGCTGCTCCAAGTGCGCGCCCGTTCCCAGTGCTTCCCCCAGGTCCGCGGCCAGAGCACGGATGTACGTGCCCTTGGAGCACTCGATGAAGAGTCGGAATGAAGGCGGTGTCCACTCAGTTAGCCTCAGATCGTGGATCTCCACCGTTCTTGGAGCTCGCTCCACCACGATCCCCCGGCGAGCGAGTTTGTACAGGGGCTCTCCCTGGTGTTTGAGGGCAGAGTGCATCGGGGGCACTTGCTCAATGCGACCACGGAAGAGGTGCAGAGCTTCCAGGACGCGTTCACGAGTAGTATCGATGTCTGGGACCCTTCGGACCACATTGCCTTCCGCATCGCCGGTATCCGTGGTGATGCCCAGTTGTATCCATGCATCGTAGCTCTTCCTGCTTTCCATCAGGTACTCGCTGACTCGGGTAGCCTGCCCCATGCACACTAACAAGACGCCGGAGGCGGACGGATCCAGAGTCCCCGCATGGCCCACGCGCCTCACCCCAGAGGCCGCGCGGATTCTGTCCACGACGTCGTGCGACGTCAGGCCCGGCGGTTTGTTGACGTTCAGGATGCCAGCGGGAGCAGATTTGGCGGAGCGGACTTCCGTAGATGCCGCTTGGCTCAGCTCGCTTTGGCATGCGAGGCAGAGTTCTCTAATGTTCTCGGCGCGCTCCATAGCCATGTTCTTGGATTCCGCAACGCTCTCTCAGTCCGCAGAGTCCAACACTTCCCTGGTTCTGGATAGAACTCTGGGTATCACCTGTTCGAGGTTCCCGTCCAGCATGGCGCCCGCCGCCTGGGGATGCCCCCCGCCCCCGAAATGGACGGCTACAGAGGATATGTCTACCCCAGGTCGCGATCTCATACTGATCTCGATTCGATGGCCTTCATGCTCTCTGAAGACTACTGCAGCCAGAGCCTCGCGGACGGTGCCCAGGAGGTTGACTATGCCGTTGTCGGAATCAGCACGGCACTCCCTTCTCATCTCCAGGGTATTGACAGACCAGATAATACGTCCATCAAGCTCCATTCGGTCGAGCATCCGGCCCCAGAGCCGAAGCGTTCCTGCACCCTTGCTCCTGTAATAGCTCTCGTTGATCTCGGTCACCGAAGCGCCTTTCCCCATCAGTTCCGAGGCCACCTCCAGGACTCGAGGTGTCGTGTTCGAGGTGCTGAAAGAACGCGTATCTGTCACGATGCCGGTTAGTAGATAGGTCGCCATCAACTGATCCAGCGCGATGCCCCAGTCACTGAGGAGGTCGAAGATGATTTCTGCCGTGGCAGCTGCATCGCTCCTCACCAGGTTGACGGTACCGAACATGGGGTTGGTGATGTGGTGATCGATGTTCACGACTGGTAGACTCAATTCCAGCACGTGCTCGTAGGCTCTGCCGAGGCGACCAGGATCGCTCAAGTCCACTGTGATGATCAGATCATGGTCCGTGACCTGCGGTACTCCGAACTTCTCAACCCCCGGAAGGAACGACAGGAGACTTGGCACCGGATCCGAGCAGGCGAGAGTGCATTTCTTGCCTCTCTTCCCCAGGGCATGTGCCAGGGCAAGAGTGGACCCGATGGTATCTCCATCGGGATCCACATGAGCTATGAGGAACACCTTCTTGGCAGGGTCGATCACCTGCTGCAATGACCGGGTCATTCTTCCATGTTCTCCCGAGAGCTCTCCAGCTCGTCAAGAACACTGTCTATGCGAAAACCTGTCTCGCTTGATGAATCCAGGTGGAAGGTCAGCTCCGGCAGGTACCGCAGGTAGACCTTCTGGCCGAGCTGGCGGCGCACGTATCCCGTGGCTTTCCTCAGAGCCTCCAGACTTTCCTGCTGATCCTGGGGATTGGTGAGGAATGTCACGTAGATGTGAGCCTGGCGCAGGTCGCTACTGGTCTCCACACCGGTGACCGTCACGAGATCCAGCCTCGGATCTGCCACGTCTTGCTGAAGCAGTTCGCTCAGCGCCTGCCGCAATAGTGCATTGACTCGTCTTTGTCTGCGAGTAGGCATCTCTGTTAACTCTTACCCGGGAGAGAACTCCTCGGCACGGTCCGGCGCACCTGCCAGTCTCAGGCGACTCGTTCTCTCTTGAATACCTCAAGGATATCCCCTTCTTCGAATTTGGTGAAGCCCTCCACTCCTACGCCGCATTCGAGGCCAGCCTGCACCTCGTTGACGTCCTCGGTGAAGCGTCTCAGAGACACGATGGCTCCCTCGTGTATCTGTTCCTCATTTCGGATGACCTTCACCCGGCCATTCCTCTGCATGCTCCCGTCTTCCACGTAAACACCAGCCACGTGGCCTATCTTGGAAACACGGAATGTGGCTCTGACCTCTGCGTGTCCGATGACCACGTCTCCGTAGACCGGTTCCAGGAGACCCTTCAGCGCTTTGTCGACGTCCTCGATGAGCCTGTATATGACGCGGTATCTGCGGATCTCTACACCTTCAGTCTCCGCCATCGTGCGAGCAGCGGGCTCGGCTGGAACGTTGAACCCGAGGACGATGGCCTGCGACGCAATGGCCAGGCTTACATCCGATTCATTGATGTTACCTATGCCTTCATGGATGATCTTGACTTTCAGGGCGTCATCACCCAGCTCCTCCAACGAGTTGAGGACCGGCTCCAGGGCGCCCTGAACGTCCGCTTTGAGGATGATGTTCAGCTCCTGGGCCGTGCCAGCTTGCATCTGTGCAAAGATGTCGTCAAGGCTTAGGGCCCTAACGGGGCCATGATCCTCGGACAGACGCTCCTCAGCTCGCTCCTCAGCGAGAGCTCGCGCGGTCTTCTCATTGCCCACCACTCTGAACACGTCACCAGCCTGCGGCACACCAGAGAGTCCTAGCACGAGGACCGGGAAGGACGGTGGAGCAGACTTGATGCGCTTTCCTGCATCATCGAACATGGCACGGATACGGCCGTAGATCTCTGCTGTCACCACATTATCACCGACATGAAGTGTGCCATTCTGAATCAGCAGAGTTGCGGACGGGCCCCTGCTCCTGTCGAGTCTTCCTTCAATGACCGTCCCCATGGCCGGGCGATCGGGGTTGGCCCTGATGTTGGACATTTCCGTCACGAGGAGTATCATGTCCAACAGACTCTCTATGCCGGTACCCTCCTTTGCCGACACGGGTACCGCAATGGTATGGCCGCCCCAATCCTCCACCGTCAAGCCCTCATCTGCCAGTTGCTTCTTGACCGACTCTGGGTCAGCGCTGACCATGTCTATCTTGTTGATGGCCACCACGATGGGCACGTTCGCGGCTCGAGCATGGTCGATTGCTTCCTTGGTCTGAGGCATGACACCATCATCTGCGGCCACGACCAGGACTGCGATGTCAGTGACCTGTGCGCCCCGGGCGCGCATGGCTGTGAAGGCCTCATGGCCCGGGGTATCGATGAACGTTATCTTCTTGCTGTCGTGTTCGACCTGGTACGCGCCAGTGTGCTGTGTGATCCCCCCCGCCTCGTCAGCCACGACGTTTGTGTGTCGGATGCAGTCTAACAGAGAAGTCTTGCCATGGTTCACGTGGCCCAAGACAGTGACCACAGGGGGTCTGTTCTTCAAGTCCTCCGGTGCCTCTTGAGCGTACATCTCTCGGAGCGGCACCTCTTCGGGAATGACTGGTGGTTCCGGAGGGCCGGGGACCTCCTCGACTTCCGGAGGGAGCTCTTGCTGTATCTCGAAGCCAAGATCGGTGGCAACGATGGCAGCGGTATCGTAGTCAACGGTCTCGTTGATGTTGGCCATGATACCGCTGTTAATGAGAAGCTTCATAACCTCGATGGGACTGACATCGAGTACCTCGGCGAGTTCCCTGACGGACAGTTGATCAGGTATACTCACCACCTTGCTCTTCTCCGGCATGTTCGGTCTCCCTTCTGACAGCTTCGCTCGGGACGCGTGCACCCAGGGTACTCGGCGCCGACGGTGCGAAGTTGAGATCTGGCCAATGCAGCTGTGCTTAGATTATCTGCGGTGAGGCTATTGGGTTGGCAGCGGTCCGTGCCACGGACCAAAGAGGGAAGGGACGAGGTCTCTTGTGGGGGATGCCCTGTGTTCAGTGCTCGAATCTAGGGTCCCACTTTCGTCTCTCCCGTGTTTGATCCGAAAGGTACTTCCCAGCCGTTCAAGGCTCCTCTCTCCATATGCTCAGTCACAGATCAACGAGAAGATCATGCGTCGGTTGAACAAAGGCCGGAGAGCGACCGTACCGCTCCATGCTACGGCATCGTCTGAGCGCCGATATCATCGGAGGACTCCAAGGGTAGCGAACCCCGATGCTGCCACAGAGCCTCCTTCTCCCCGTTGGACATCTCGGTCTTCAGAGCGTGTTTCAGCAGATTGTTCTCGAGCGCTCTGTCCCAACACGTTCTGCAGCCACACAGATAGGCCCCTCGCCCGGACTTCTTATGCGTCTCATCCAGCTCGACTGCGCCATCGGGCAAGCGCACAATCCTGATCAAGTCTCTAGCTGCGCTGACCTTTCGGCACGCAACGCAGGTACGCTGTGGCACATGTTTGCGACGCGTCTCTCGACTCTTCCGGGCCATGGTGCTCGCCGGCGCCTGCAAGCCCTCTTCATACCTGTGGTCCAGGCTCCCTCAGCTCTCGGTGTCCTCTTCCCACTCTTCGCGGCGGCGCCCTGGCTTTCGTACCTTTCTGGCAATCACTTCGCCGGTCTTCTCATCGTAGACCAACCTCTTGGTCGGTCGTTTCTTCTTGCCAGCATCCTTGTCGGCGTGCAGCAGGTCATCGACCACGTCGGGGGAATCCCTTGGCTCGGCGGGCCCTGTCGGCTGTGTCTCCACTGGCTCGCCTATCTCCTCGGCTACTTGTACGTCTTCTGTTGCCTCAGCCTCGTCCTCTCCCGGGATCGGCACTGTCATCTCCTCCGAGGCTTCTGAGGGACTGGGCACTTCCTCAGAGACCTCTAGGGAGATCTCCTCTTCCGCTTCGTCCTCAGCCAGGACCGGTTCGACCTCAACCGCGCCCACTGTCTCCGGCGCCTGTTCCGGTTCAGGCGTCTCTGGCACGACCTCTGGTTTCAGTTCCCTTCCGAGGACATCGCGGACTTCCCGTTCTTTGATGATTTGCTGTATGTCTTGTAGCGACTTCTCTCCAAGACCCTTCAATTCCAGGAGAGCATCTTCCCCCTCATCCATCACATCCAGCAGCCGCCCTAACTCAGCTATCCCTGCGGCCTCAAGGGCATTCACCACGCGCTTGGACACGCCCAGCTTCTCCAGAGACATTTCCTCCGAGATCTCTGCCCTGGCAGCGGCGCGGGCCGCCTCCTCTTCTGCTCTGCGGACAGCTATTTCAGCTGCCTCCGTGGCGCCTATGATGTCGATTCGCCAGCCAGTTAGCTTGGCCGCGAGTCGCGCGTTTTGACCTTCCCTGCCGATGGCCAGAGATAGCTCTCTGTCCGGCACAATCACTGTAGCGGTCCTGCCCACATCTTCGTCCAAGGTCAGTTCCACACCAACAGGGCGCGCAGGGCTGAGGGATTTGCCGATGAACTCCTTGGGGTCGGGACTCCAGGCTATGACGTCGATCTTCTCACCGTTGAGTTCGCTGACAATACTCTGGATCCTGACTCCCCGCATACCGACGCAGGCCCCAACCGGGTCGATGCCTTGTTGCAGCGCGGCCACGGCTACCTTCGCTCGAGAACCAGCCTCACGCGCAATGGCCTTGATCTCGACAAGGCCGTTGTAGATCTCTGGGACTTCCACCTCCAGCAACCGACGCAACATGTCAGGATGGCTGCGCGAGGCTATGATCTCCGGTCCCCGGCTAGTCTTGTTCACTTCGAGCACCAGAACCCGGAGCTTCTGTCTGATGTAGTAGCGCTCGTTCGGCACCTGCTGGCTACGAGGAACGAGGGACTCAATCCGGCCGAGGTTCACGGTGACCCCTCTTGAGTCGATGCTGTGCACGGTGCCGCCGACTATCTCACCTTCCCGACCGGCAAAGGAATCGTAGAGTGCGTCGCGCTCGGCCTCTCTGATGCGCTGCAAGATCACCTGCTTCGCCGTCTGGGCTGCAATGCGACCGAAGTCAGGAGGGTTCGTCTCCCTGTAGACGATCTCCCCCACTTGGGCATCGGGCTTGATCTCTCTCGCTCGCGCCAGGTCAATCTGGCTGTCTGGGCTCTCGACTGTTTCTACAACTTCCTTTCCCGCGTACAGACTGACTTCGCCGGAGGCAGGATCGATCTTGGCCTCCAGGTGCTGGGCGGGGTCAAAGTCGCGCCTGTAAGCGGACACGAGAGCTTGCTCAACAAGCTCCAGCACGATTTCGACCGTAAGCCCCCGTTCCGCGCACACTTGGTTGATGGCCCGGATGAAATCGGTCTTCATCACCTATCGATCCTTTGGTCCATCGCTCCCGCTACGGAAGACAGCCGAACCTGCCCCCGTTTGGGAGAGTCATAACTCCCTAGCCATTCACAATAAGAAAAGTGGGACATGCCCACTTTTCAAGGAAAGCGACTACTCACGGACCATTATACCACATTTCCCCAATCTCCGCAAGGGTCCAGCGCGAGAAATCGTAATGGTAGCGGTGCGGTGATCTCCCGGCGCTGTAGGCTGACCAGCTCCTACAGCGGTGTCTAAGCCTGTCCAGTGCACGGTGGAGCAGGGTTGTGACGCGTGGCTTGTGAAGGGGCTGGTGAACGTGCTGGATCGCAGCGTGAGCATCTCTCGAGGCGCTGGTTGCGAGCCCGGCATGAGTGCCGCTCAACGTGCTAGTGCACCATCTCCTGCAAGGTCGCCTCGATGCCTTTAAGGGGGACGACATCGGCCTTCGCGGCTGAGCGTCGTTTGATCTCTACGCCACCTGCACTGAGGCTTCGAGAGCCCACCGTCAGACGGATCGGTATTCCGATGAGGTCGGCGTCGTTGAACTTGACCCCTGCGCTCTCGTCTCTGTCGTCGTACAAGATCTCATATCCTCCGGCACCCAGATCGAGGTACAGCGACTCCGCGGTGTCCACGATGTCCGCCTCGGCCCCCAGCGCGACGATGTGGACCTGGTAGGGGGCTATGGACAGTGGCCAGATGATGCCATTATCATCATGACACTGCTCCACGACTGCAGCCATCAGGCGCCCGGCACCTATTCCGTAGCAGCCCATCACCAGCGGCTGATTCTGTCCGTCGCTATCCTGGAAGGTGGCTCCCATCAGTTGGCTGTACTTAGTGCCGAGCTTGAAGATGTGGCCTAGTTCTATACCTCTTGCTGTTCGAAGCTGGGCACCGCAGCGCAAACACCGATCACCATCCTGCACAGTGGCGATGTCCGTCAACAGGTCGACTTCGAAGTCACGGGGATAGTTGACGTTGCGGAGGTGGTAGC
Source organism: Chloroflexota bacterium (assembly GCA_030603665.1). Lineage (GTDB taxonomy): Bacteria > Chloroflexota > Anaerolineae > UBA7937 > B3-Chlor > JAUVXJ01. The sequence goes on from JAUVXJ010000004.1 coordinate 254,115, forward strand.
CCGCTTTGTTCGCGCCCGCTACGAAGTTGCTGCCCAAGTTGATGGACTGGTCGGCTAGGGTCCTGAAATTGCCTGCCTGGCCGACAGGGGAGGCGTAGCCGGCCACTATCCCTGCCTTCTCGACTTCTTCGTGCTCGGCCATCCTCAGCTCGGTCGCATCCAGTGCGTTGGCCAGCTTGGTCTCGTTCACTTCCAGGTCCCCACGAATAACCACAAATACCAGTTCCCCCTGCACCAAGTAGAAGATGGCCTTCAGCGTCTCCTGCGGTGTGACATCGAGGTAGCGGGCCACTTCTTCAATGGTCGCCATGCCCGGGGTGGCGATCTCCTCCAATGGACGTTGCGGCTTTCTCGCTCCTTCTTCTTTCTTGGCCACCGCGCTGTCAGCGTTGGCGGCGTAGCCGCAACCTTCGCACATGACCAACGTGTCCTCACCGGAGTCGCTGAGAGCCATGAACTCGTGCGATGCGGCTCCTCCCATCAATCCTGGATCCGCCTCGACTGGTACCGTTTCAGAGCCGCAACGGCGGAAGATGTTCTGGTAGGCCTGGAATACCTTCGGATAGTAGTCGTCGAGGTCGGCACGGTGACCATGGAAGCTGTAGCCGTCTTTCATGGTGAATTCGCGTGCCCGAATCAGGCCGCCTCTGGACCTGGGTTCGTCACGGAACTTGGTCTGTATCTGGTAGACCATGAACGGCAGCTGACGGTAGGAGCTGATCTCTCGACGGGCGAGGTCGGTGACGACTTCCTCGTGGGTGATGCCCAGCACCAGCTCGCGCTGGGTCCTGTCACGAAAGCGAGCCAGCACTGGACCAGCCTCGGAGTAGCGACCCGTCTCTTGCCAGAGGTCGGCAGGCTGCGCCGACGGCATCCGCATCTCCTGACCGCCGATGTTGTTCATCTCCTCTCGCAGAATGCCTTCGATCTTGCGAAGAACCCTCCATCCCAGAGGCAGATAGCTATAGATGCCTGTCGCAACCTGGCGGATCATTCCCGCACGCAGGAGCAGCTGATGGCTCGTCATCTGAGCCTCGGTCGGTACCTCCCTGAGCGTGCTGCCGAAGAGTCTGGACAAAGGCAAGGCACGATCCTCCTTCCCGGATCACGTTGGGTTTGACAAAGTATATGCGAGGGCATAGAATGTTACGATCATGACAGAGACAAGGGACAAACAGATGTTGATTGAACGACTAGTTGTTGGCGCGCTCCAAAGCAACTGCTACCTGGTAGGTTGCGAAGAGACCAAGGAGGGTGTCATCATTGACCCTGGGGGAGATGCCCCCCTGATCCTCGACCGTGCGGAGGAGCTTGGTCTGACCATCAAGTACATCGTCAACACGCACGGTCACATCGACCACATCGCGGCGAACCGTCCGGTCAAGGAGGGTACAGGAGCGCAGATAGCGATCCATGAGGATGATGCGGAGTGGCTGCTCACCGATCAGGGTGACTATGCGCGCATGCTGGGCGTATCGTCCCCGGGGCCTGCCGCCGACGTGCTCCTGAAGGAGGGGGACGAAATCGCCTTTGGCAACGAGAGTCTGCGGGTCATCCACACCCCCGGACACAGCCTGGGTGGCATTTCGCTCGTTGGTGACGGTGTCGTCTTCTGCGGTGATACTCTCTTTGCCAACGGCGTTGGGCGGGTGGACCTGCCTGGAGGGAGCTGGGAAATCCTGATGGACGCGATCAAGACACGCCTCCTGACCATGCCGGACGATGTCACGGCCTATACCGGTCACGGTCCGCCGACCACAATTGGCCGCGAGAGGCAATTCAATCCTTGGTTCGTGTGAGAGTGCTGCATAGCGGTTCTTCTGGGCCAGCGATCTAGGCACCGAAGCGGGAGGAGGGAACGGATGCCAAAGGAGTCCAAACGCACCAGGTCGGGGCTGGACTGGACCATCATCAGTCAGAGTGTGGCCCTTGGGGTGGTGGTGGTGGTGCTTGGAGACTTATCGGTCCGCCTCGGACTGCATCTGCTGCCGCTGATCGGCACGGTGTTTCAGTTCTTCACGCCTGTGGCTTTCGTCGTCCTCATGACGTACTTCAGAAGCGAGCAGAAGACGCGGCCCCAGGCTGTGGCGGAGGGCATATTCGCGGGGTGTATCATGTGGGGGGTATTGACCTTGATGATGGAGGTTATCCGCACGCTCACACCGCCCGTGGCCTAGGGGTCTTGCCCGCGGTGTCAGGCGGCCAGCGCTGATTCTCTCGTGGTGGGCAGGCGCTAACGCGGTGAGACACGAACCGCGGTCGAGGAGAGAAGGGTGGAAGCATTCTACGAATACATAGACCATAACGCGGATCGCTTCATCCAGGATCTGAAGAAGCTGTGCAGCCAGCCGAGCGTAGCCGCACAAGGGGTGGGCCTGAGAGAGACGGCCCACCTTGTCATGGACATGCTCGGGGGCATAGGGGCCGACGCCCGGCTTATTGAAACTGACGGTGCCCCTCCGGTGGTGTACGGGGAGATCGGTCAGGGAAGCAGAACGCTGATCATCTACGACCACTATGATGTGCAGCCTCCGGAGCCGCTGGAACAGTGGAAGTCGCCGCCCTTCTCGCCCGAGATCCGGGAGGGCTTCCTGTTCTGCAGGGGGGTGGCGGACAACAAGGGAGACCTCGTCTCACGGCTCCAGGCTATCGAGGCCTTGCAGGCGACGATAGGCGGCCTGCCTCTGAAGATCAAGTTCGTGTTCGAGGGAGAGGAAGAAGTTGGCAGCCCCCATCTGGCCCAGTTCGTGGACGAGAACAAGGAGTTGTTGTTGGGTGCAGATGGCTGCTTGTGGGAGGGTGGCAGAACTGATATGTCGGGACGCCCCGAGCTGTACCTGGGGCTCAAGGGCATACTGTACGTGGAACTGAGAGCGAGAGGGGCCTCGCGGGATATGCACTCCTCCTATGCCCCCCTGGTGCCGAATCCGGCCTGGAGGCTGGTATGGGCCTTGAATACGCTCAAGGACGAAGAGGACCATATTACGGTGGACGGGTTGATGGATCACGTGACTCAACCGTCGGCCGATGAGCTCGAGCTCTTGGACAGGATTCCGTTTGAGGGTGACAAGATCAAGGAGGACTTGGGGATCCCGGAGTTCCTGGGCGGGGAGCAGGGTACTGATGCCGTGCGGAAGCTACTCTACTCACCAACCTGCACCATATGCGGAATGGTGGCGGGCTACACCGGCGAGGGGTCCAAGACGGTGCTGCCGAATGAGGCCCGTGTGAAACTCGATTTCCGTCTGGTGCCCGATCTCGAACCAGGATTGGTCCTGGACCTACTGCGCAAGCATCTGGATAGCCGGGGCTTCGAGGATGTGGACATCGTTTCCATGTCAGGTGAGCACCCCGCCAAGTCCCCATTCGAAGCTCCAGTGGCACAGGCTGCCATCCAGGCCGCCAGGGCTGTCTACGGGCAGGATCCGGTGGTCTATCCTTTGATGGCAGGAAGTGGCCCCATGTATCCCTTGAGCGCCGCACTGGGGATTCCAGCGGTCTCCGGCATGGGCGTCGGCCACGCCAAGTCAAGGATTCATGCTCCAAATGAGAACATAAGGCTCGAAGACTACTTCCGGGCCGTCAAGTTCACTGGGGAGTTCCTCCGCGCATTCGCGGAGACGTAGGCGAGGGAGCATCGAGCCAACGCCTCGCTGCGCGTGTCTCTGATGCGAAGCTCGACGATGTAGTCCGTGTCTCGCGGCGGCTAGTCGCTCAGTGCCCCAGGATCCTCACACTCTCCTCTCGAGGTTGCCAGGTTAGCTCGACCGAACCCATCTGTGCCAGAAGCTCCTCGGCCCTATCTCGAAGCGGCATCAACGTCAGGCTCTTCGTCTTCCACGAGCCGTCCAGCTGGCGCATGACCAGACGGCTGTCGCCTCTGATATCTACCGAGAAGCTCCCTGGGGAGCGCCGTGCCTTCTCTATGGTGCCGATCAGGTCCTCCAAGGCCGCGATGAGAGCCTGGTATTCCGCTTGATTGGAGGTCACTTGGTCGCCAAAGCGCAAGCGACTTCTTCTCAGCTTCCCGTCCTCATTTCGCCGCAGGACGTAGCTGCCATATCCCTGGCCAGGGTTTCCGCGACTTCCGCCGTCGAAGATGATGGTGTAGTCTGTCATGCCGCTTCCGTCTTCCCAATCCAAATCCTGGATTGTCTACTACAGCGGGATGTTGCCGTGTTTCTTGGGAGGGTTACGGTCCCGCTTGTTCTGGAGGGTCTCCAGGGCTTCTATCAGCCGCGGCCTTGTGTCTCGAGGCTCGATGATGTCATCAACGTAGCCACGCGAGGCCGCAATGTACGGGTGGGCTACTTGGGCTCGATACTCTTCCCCCAGTCTGGCTCTCTCCGCCTCAGGATCCTCGGCTGCGGCGATCTCCTTACGGAAGATGATGTTCACGGCCCCATCGGAGCCCATGACAGCTATCTCAGCACTGGGCCAGGCGTAGCTTATATCGCCCCGAATGTGCTTGGAGCTCATGACTACATAGGCGCCCCCATAGGCTTTGCGAGTGATGATGGTGATCTTGGGAACTGTGGCCTCGCAGTACGCGTACAGCAGCTTGGCTCCCTGTCGAATGATCCCGCCATGTTCCTGCGAGACACCGGGAAGGAAGCCTGGAACATCCACAAAGGTGATGATGGGGATGTTGAAGCAATCGCAGAAGCGGACAAAACGAGCAGCCTTGTTGGAGGCGTTGATGTCGAGAACGCCGGCCAGTACTGCTGGTTGCTGAGCCACGATGCCCACTGAGCGCCCATTGAGTCGGGCGAATCCGACGATAATGTTCTGAGCCCAGTGCTCATGCACTTCTAAGAAACCTTCATCATCCACCACGCTCTGGATGATTTCCTTCATGTCATAAGGCTTGGTGGGGCTGTCGGGTACTATCGAATCCAGTTTCTCGTCCGTGCGATGGGGATCATCCGTGGTCGGGACGACAGGGGGGTCCTCCATGTTGTTCTGAGGCATGTAGCTCAGGAGTCCGCGGAGGATGTTCATGCAGTCCTCTTCGTCCTGAGCGGCAAAGTGCGCGACTCCACTGATGGCGTTGTGAGCTTTGGCTCCGCCCAGCTCCTCGAAGCTCACCTCCTCCCGAGTCACGGCCTTGATCACGTCGGGCCCCGTGATGAACATATGACTGCTTTCCTCCACCATCACCACGAAGTCAGTGATGGCGGGCGAGTAGACCGCGCCACCGGCGCACGGCCCCATGATGGCAGAGATCTGGGGAATGACACCCGAAGAGAGGGTGTTGCGGAGGAAGATGTCCGCATAGGCGCCGAGAGAGACCACTCCCTCCTGAATCCGGGCTCCGCCGGAGTCATTCAGCCCGACGATGGGCGCGCCATTCTTCATCGCCAGGTCCATAACCTTGCAGATCTTCTCAGAGTGCACCTCTCCCAGCGAGCCGCCAACGACGGTGAAGTCCTGCGAGAACACATACACCAGACGACCATCGATAGCACCCCAGCCTGTAATGACGCTATCGCTCAAGTACTTCTTGTCTTCGAGTCCGAAGCCGGTGCTGCGATGGGTGACGAACATATCCAACTCACGAAATGAGCCGGGATCCATCAGTAGCTGAATCCGCTCACGAGCGGTGAGCTTTCCCCTCCGACGCTGAGCATCTATGCGGTCCTGCCCACCGCCCAACTGTGCTTGCTGTCTGAGATCTCGCAGTCTATCGATCTTGGGGTCCGGGTTCATAGGGCACTCCTGGTTGCATCTTGGTCTGGGGACTAGTCTGCCAGCATGTATCTCGCGATGATCATACGTTGGATTTCCGACGTACCTTCATAGATCTCTGTGATCTTGGCGTCTCGGAAGTATCTTTCCACGTTGTACTCGCGGATGTATCCGTAGCCTCCATGAATCTGGATGGCTTTGTTGGCGGCCCACACTGCTGTCTCTGCTGCGTACAGTTTGGCCATCGCCGCCTCGAGAGTGTACCGCTCCTTCTGGTGTTTCTTGACCGCGGCCTTCAGAGTCAGAAGCCGCGCGGCCTCAGTCTTGGTGGCCATGTCCGCGATCATGAACTGGATCGCCTGATGCCCGGCTAGAGGCTTGCCAAACTGCTCCCGCTCCTGAGCGTAGTCTCGCGATGCCTCCAGACAGGCCTGAGCGATGCCCAGGGCTTGGGCCGCAATGCCGATCCTGCCAGCATCAAGGACTTCCATGGCCAGCCTGAAGCCCTCGCCTTCACCACCGAGGCGGTTGGACAGGGGCACTGTGCAATCCTCGAAGGACAACGCCGAGGTGTTTGCGGCGCGAATACCCAGCTTCTTCTCGGGTCTGCCAGCTGAGAATCCGGGCGTTTCAGCATCTATTAGCAGGCAGCTGATGCCCCGGTGTCTGGGTTGGGCATCCGGATCGGTCACGCAGAAGACAACGTGAAAATCTGCGACGCCGCCACTGCTGATGAAGTTCTTGGCCCCGTTGACGACGTAGTGGTCGCCGTCGCGCACGGCCCTGGTGCGTTGACTGGAGGCATCTGAACCAGCCTCGGGTTCTGAGAGACAGAAGGTCCCTATGCGCTCGAACGACGCTGCAGGCCGCAGATACTCCTCTCGCTGCTCAGGTGTGGCGCACTTAACCAGTCCGTGACAGACTAGCGAGTTGTTTACGGACATGATGGTGCCCGTCGAGGCGCATGCTTTGGATACTTCTTCCAGGGCAACCACGTAGCTCACGGTGTCGGCGCCTGTGCCGCCATCCTCCTCTGGAACCTCGATGCCCATCAGGCCCAGTTCTCCCATCTTGCGGCAGTTATCGAAGGGATACTCCTCGGTCTGGTCAATGATGGGAGCTGCAGGGGCGAGGACATCAGTAGCGAAGTCCCTGGCCAGTTCCTGAATCATTCTCTGCTCGTCAGTCAAGTTGAGATTCATGATTGCGACCCCTATGCCTGCTCGTCCAGATCTGCCTTACCGTGATGAACCGGACTCTCTCTCTGTTGCAGTCCTCACATCACGTGCACTGGAACCGCAGTCTTCAGTCACATCCTCCATCCGCCGGACACCTCAACCGCGGCGCCGGTGATGTAGCTGGCTTCATCTGAGGCCAGGAACGCAGCCACGTTGGCGATGTCTTCCGGCGTGCCTACACGTCGAAGCGGTATCTCCTCGATCATAGGCTGGAGATACTTGTCCGGGATGCCTCGCAGAAGAGGAGTGTCGACCATCCCGGGCAGAATCGCATTGACATTGATGTTGTGTCGGGCCAACTCGCGCGCGATGCTCTTGGTGAAGCCGACGATTCCCGCTTTAGAAGACGCATAGTTGGAATCGCCCACTGTGCCTGTCCGCCCGTAGATGGAGGAGATATTGACGATCTTCCCGTACCTGGCGTCGATCATGTGCCTCGCGATGGCCTGAGTGGTCCGGAAGGCACCCGTCAGATTCACGTCCAAGACTGCGTTCCAGGCTTCTTCACTCAGCTTCAACAGCGTGGCGCTACGCGCAATGCCCGCGTTGTTGACCAAAATGTCTATTCTGCCGAACTCAGCGATAGTGGTCTCCACCATCTTCAAGATCTCGCCTCGGTTGGCGACGTCGGCTTTGAGTCCCAAAGCCCTGCGACCCATGGTCTCGATTTGTGCGGCTGTGTCGATGGCGGTCTGTTCTCTTACGTCGGACACAACTACGTGGGCACCCTTCTCCGCCAGCTTGAGGGCGATTCCCTGTCCGATGCCCTGTCCTGCTCCGGTCACGACGGCGATCTTGTGTTCCAGGATCATCTCTCACACTCTTTGTCGCATAGACTACCCGCACTCCGGCGGGTCAAACATCGCGGCCAAGCGTGGGCAGAGCCCGTGCTGGTGTCGCCAAGTCCTGACCGCAAGCCTTGCGTCGCCAAAGCGGCGAGCGAAGGTTACATCTGGATGCTCATAGCCACGGCCTCTCCACCTCCGAGACAGAGGGAAACCAGCCCCATCCTCGCGCCACGCTCTTTCATGGCATGGATGAGCGTCACGAGGAGACGGGTGCCGCTGCAGCCGATGGGGTGGCCAAGGGCTATGGCTCCACCGTTGACATTCAGTGTGCCCCAATCGAAGCCCAGTTTTCGGACGTCGGCAATGGTCTGGGAGGCAAAGGCCTCGTTCAGCTCCACCAGGTCGAAGTCATCTACCCCATGCCCGGTCCTGGCCATCAGCTTCTCTATCGCATGCACGGGAGCGAAGAAGACCCACCTGGGCTCGACCGCGGCCTGTGCAAAACCGGTGATGCGCGCCAGCGGCTCAATGCCCAACTCTCTCGCTTTCTCGGCGCTGGCGATCACGACGGCTGCGGCGCCATCGGTGATTGCCGAGGAGTTGCCAACGGTGCACTTGCCGTCCCTCTTGAAGGCCGGTGGGAGTTTCGCCAGGGCCTCCAGGTTGCTGTCGGCACGCGGGTTCTCATCGGCATCGAAGATGATAGGCTCGCCTCTTCGTTGCGGAACGGAGACTGGTGCAATCTCCTCGGTGAACTGCCCCTCTGCCGTGGCCTTGATGGCCTTCTGATGGCTGTGCAGGGCGAATTCATCCATCTCTTCACGGGAGATGCCCATGGCATCGGCGATGAGTTCCGCTGCATTACCCATGTGCCAGTTCTCGACCGGGCACCACAGGCCATCGTGCACCGTGGCATCCACGAGTTCGGCGTTTCCCAATCGGTAGCCGGTACGCGCGTTTGGCAGGAGGTGCGGTCCCATGTTCATACTTTCCATGCCCGCGGCCACGATGATGTCGGCGTCGCCGGCAGCGATAGCGTTGGCTCCAAGCGCGACCGTCTTCAGGCCAGAGCCGCAGACTTTGTTCACCGCAGTCGCCCCCACGGAGAAGGGGAGTCCTGCCTTGAGAGCTGCCTGGCGGGCGGGAGCCTGCCCGCACCCGGCCTGGAGTACCTGTCCGACGAGCACTTCGTCGATCGTGGCGGGGTCGACCCCGGCCCTGTCCACCGCCGCTCTGATGGCCACACCGCCTAGCTCGACGGCGGGTACCCTGGAGACAGTTCCCCCAAATCGGCCAATCGCGGTCCTAGCTGCCCCGATGATGACAACTCCTCCATCCTTCGTCATCTTGTACCTCTGCGTCCAAATGCCAGGCTACCCGGCGCCGGCGGTATGAGAGAGTGTCTACCTACCCAGAACCGCGGCCATGCCCTGACCACCACCGATACACATGGACGCCAGTCCCCAGTTGAGGTTTCTTCTTTGCATCTCGTTCATGGCGGTAACCACGAGTCGAGCGCCCGTGCACCCTATGGGGTGGCCCAGAGATATCCCACTGCCATGCACATTCGTATTGTCGAGACTCAGCTCAAGCTCGCGCATGCATGCGATGGCCTGTGCTGCAAACGCCTCATTCAGCTCGATGATGTCCATGTCCTCAACGGAGAGGTCCGCTTTGTCCAAGGCCCTTCTGACGCTTGGGACAACACCCAGCCCCATGTAGGCGGGATCGACGCCTCCGGAGGCGTACGACTTGATACTCACCACAGGGTCGAGACCCAGCTGATCCGCCTTCTCACGTGACATGAGCACGACCGCTGCCGCAGCGTCATTGATGCCCGACGCATTGCCCGCGGTGACCGTTCCATCCTTCCTGAAGGCTGGTCTGAGCTTGGCCATCTTCTCCAGACTGGTGTCCATAGGCCGTTCATCGGTGTCGAACACCAATGGGTCGCGCTTTCTCTGAGGTATGAGCACCGGCACGATCTCCTGAGCAAAGATCCCGTCGGCTATGGCCTTGCGCGAACGCTGATGGCTGAGGAGGCCGAGCTCATCCTGTTCCTCCCTGCTTATGCTGTACTTGTCGGCGATGTTTTCCGCGGTGAGTCCCATATGATAGCCGTAGAATATCTCCCATAGGCCGTCGTGAACCATCAGATCCGTGGTCACTCCAGCACCCGTGATGTCCATGCGATAACCCCATCTGGCCTTGGGCAGCCCGTAGGGAGCCTGGCTCATGTTCTCCATTCCGCCAGCCACGACGATCTCGGCCTCGCCCAGCTGGATAGCCTGGGCTCCGAGTGTTATGGCTTTCAATCCTGACCCACACACCTTGTTCACGGTGAAGGCATTGGTTTCCTTGGAGACGCCAGCGCGGATCGTGGCCTGTCTGGCAGTGTTCTGCCCCTGTCCCGCCTGAATCACGTGTCCCATGATCACTTCGTCAATCTGGGCTTCCTGGAGTGATTCGTCCCAGTCGTACCGGTTCTCTTCGAGTTCGATCATCCCGACATCTGCCAGGCTGTCAGGTGCACAGCGAAGTAGCTCCTTGCCAGGGCTGGGCCTTAGCCCAGCTCGCCTGAGCGCCTCCTTGATGACCAGGGCGCCGAGTTCCACCACGGTAACATCCCTCAAAGAGCCGCCGAATGTCCCTATGGGTGTCCTTGCTCCACTTACGATAACCGCATCTGTCACGCCAGCACCTCCCAGTCTCGCAGTATCTCTGAGTCCGAATCCCCGTCCGGCTTCTTCGGACGCGTTGCAGCAACCCTTAATGCTACCAGATAACTAAGGGTTTGGCTAGTTTCCGCCGGCGGTGCAGCGGGCGCGATGTCAGGATGGCCGAGGCACATGCTCCTGGAGTACGCGAGGTGGCCTCGTCGGTTGGCCTGGGGACAAGACGGCGCAGAATGACCGGGCGATTCGCGTGGGTGGAGGCGCCGCCGCCGCGGTGTCCTGGCGAATTGGCTAGCCCGCGACGGCCGTTGAGAAGTGACTACCCTCAGCTGACTCGGCGGTCGTCGCCGATGACGTCCTCAATGGCCTCTTGCAGTTCCTCTATCTTGAAGGGTTTGGAAACGTGGGGGGTGTCTGCGCTGTCAAGGAACGCGCGCGTGGCGGGACTGACAGTATCGCCTGTGGCGAAGATGACACGTTTCGCCAGGTCTGGGTGTGCGCTCCTGAGTTGGTGGTAGAAGCCCTGCCCGCCAAGACCTGGCATCCTCACATCGCAGATGATCAATTCGTAGTCCTCGTTCTCAAGCCTATCGAGCGCTTTCTCAGCGGAATTGACGGCGACCGCCTGGTGTCCCATGCTCTTGAGCATGCGGCCGAAGACTTCGAGGATTCCTTCCTCGTCATCTATGAGGAGGATACTCCTGCTGAGATGCGGGTCAGCGTTCGCCATATCTGCCGATCGCACCGGTGAATCAAGAGGATGGCGGACGATCGGTAACTCAACTGTGAACGTACTCCCCTTTTGGGGTTCGCTTTCCGCCCATATTCTCCCGCCGTGCTCCTGGACGATGCCGAAGGCGATCGATAGCCCCAGGCCAGTGCCTTGGCCAACGTCTTTCGTGGTGAAGAACGGGTCGAAGACCTTGCCCAAGTGCTCTTGCGGGATACCTGATCCGTTGTCGATTATCTTGACACGGACAACTTCGCTGTCCCTTTCCGATCTCGCCACCAGGCGCCGGGGGCCTCGTGTCTCCATCACGGCTTGGTGGGCGTTGTTCAGGAGATTGAGGAATACCTGCTGTAGTTGCTGCGGAGCAGCCATGGTCCATGGCAGGTGCTCATCAAGTTCCACCACCAGCTGCACATTGTCGACCCTGAACTGGTACGCTCTGAGCTCCACTGTATCTCTCAGGACTTGGTTGATGTCGGCGTATCTCTTCTCGACCGTTTCTTTCCGGGCGAAGGTCAGGAGGTTCTCGATAATCTTAGCACTCCGTTCGGCCTCCTGATATATGGTCTGCAGGTCTTCTTTTAGCTCCGGGCTGACGTCGGCGGTCTGAAGAAGCTGTGCGTAGCCCATGACTGAGGTCAGCGGGTTGTTGAGTTCGTGGGCGACTCCGGAGACCAGCTCGCCTATGGCGGCCAGCTTCTCGGTCTGGAGTAGTTGTGCGCGTAATGCCTTGTCCTTAGTGATGTCTCTGACCGTGTGCACCGTCCCTTTGGAGCTGCCTTCGGCGTCGAAGACGGGGAAGCAAAAGACGTGGAGGATCTTCTTCAGGTTTGGCTCCTCCACTTCGATCGCTGTCGGCTGTCCAGTGCGCATGGCCTGCGCGTGAGGGCAGGAGGGGTTTGTGGGCCCGTGACAGTACGAGAAGAGCTCGAAACAGTGCTTGCCGACCATTGATTCGAGAGGCACACCCAGGATCTCGGCAAGGGCCGAGTTGGCTCTGACCACTCTCGACTCGGCATCGTAGATGGCTATGCCGTCCGTTATGGCTCTGAACGTGTCTTCCCAGTCTTGTTCACCACGAGCCACTTTCTGGAACAGTCGTGCGTTCTCTATGATCACGGCTAGTTGACCGGCCAAGGTGGAGAGAAAGCGTACGGTGTCGTCGGAGAATGCCGCGGGTTGGCCGCTCTCCACGTTGAGAACCCCGATGATCTGGCTGCCAACGCTGAGTGGCACGCATACTTCAGAGCGGACGCTCTGATCGCCGGGGATGTACCGAGAGTCCGAGTTGACATCGGGCACATTGAGTGGCTCCCCGGTCGAAGCCACCCAGCCGGTGATGCCCTCGCCTACCTTGGGCTGGATTCTGTCGACGATGTCCGGTGGGTAGCCCACCCCGGCCGTTATCTTCAACCGCTGGTCCTCCTCATCGACGAGCATGAGCGTCAAGTTGGAGAAACCCAGGGTGTCGCTCAGCGCCGCGACAATCCGGTCGAGGATCTCGTCCAATTCGAGCGTTGAGGTGGCAGCCGCCGATATCTCGCGCAAGGTCGAGAACTCATCGAGTCTGGAACGAGTTCTTTCGTACAGCCCAGCGTTCTCGATAGCTAAGATCGCCTGGTTCGCGAGGGTTCGAAGGGAAGCTAGCTCGTCAGTGCTCAGCCTCGTTCGTTCGGTTGCCGCACACAGCGTGCCCAGTGGTCTGCCCTCGAGTACCAGTGGCACCGTGACGATGGTCTTGATTCCGAGGAGTTCCTGTACGGCGGCACTATCGGTCTCGTCCAGGATCGATGCAAACAAGGCTTGGAGCCGGTGAGTGGTCAAGATCTCGTCCCTGGACAAAGCCTCTGCCACCAGGCCGCCCTTAGGTTCCAGCGGAAGCCGCAACCCCGCCAGTTTCACACCTGCTATGCGTTCGATGCCGTGGAGTTGGGCGGTGCTGAGTCCGCTGACTACGATGTTGCCTGCCCTCATGTCTTCGGGCTCAACGATGCCGATAGCCGCCAACTCGTAGCTCAAGCCCTTGACAACGCCATCTACGACGTTCTGCAGGACCTGCTGCAAGTCCAACGTACGCGCCAGTGAAGCACCAGTTTGCTGTATCGCGACCAATTGCCTGTTCTTGGCTTCGAGATCGGCGAGGTGCGACCGAATCTCCTCGTAGAGCCGCGCATTCCGCATCGACACACTCACTTGGTCAGCGATGGTTTGCATAGACATTAGATCTGTCTCATCGAAAGCGTTAGGCTCGGCCGAGTGGATGTCGAGTGCGGCGGCGACTTGGGTGCCGATCCGGATTGGGACCACGAGTTCAGACTTGGTGAAAGGCGTTTCGGGCCAGCCCTCCATGTACCGGGGGTCCTGTGCTACGTCGTTGATTACCAGGGCTTCTCCCTCTCTCACCGCCCAACCGATGAGACCTTCGTCCATACTCTGACGGTATCCGGGGACGTGCATGTACTCTTCGCGGCCGCTGTCCGCGAGCTGAATCACTTCGTTCGTCTCTTCGTTGACGACTAGTATGGACACGAAGTGATAGTTGAAGGCTTCCCCGATGGCGGCTGCCGTTTCCTGCAGGAGTTCATCCAGATTGAGGCTTGAAGTAGCGCGTCGTCCGACCTGATTGATGACACTCAGCTGAATGGCGCGATGAGTCTGCGCGGCGTACAAGCGGGCATTCTCGATGGCCATAGCCACCTGGCTGCCCATCGTCGTGGCCAGAGCTACTTGCTGGGTCGAAAATCGGCGCCCTTCCTCTGTGTAGTCCAAGGCCATCAGACCGATGTTCTCTTCTCTGCCAACCAGGGGTACTAGAAGGAGGCTGCGGATGCCGAAGGGCCCGATCCACCTAGTTGGCAGGCGAGATGTCGAGTTCCCGTCAAGTACTATCGTCTTACCTTGACGGACTACTTCGGCCAGGACTGGGACCTCGTCCACCTTCTCAGCATAGGTGTGCTTCTTGAAGATTTTCCATAGCTCGGCGTCGGCCGCACCCGACGCGAATTGGGACATCATGGGGACCAAGGTTCTCTTGTCCCGATCGAGCAGCAGAATGCTGCATCGCTCCGCCTGGCACGTCTGGGCGGTCTTCTGGGCCACAATCTTGAGCACCTGGACCGGGTCCAACGTAGAGACGATCGCTTGCGCTATTTCGTTGAGAGCCGCCAGCTCGTTGACCTGATGCTCCTTCTCCTCGAAGAGTCTGGCGCTTTCTATCCCGACGGCAATCTGGTGTGCAATGAAGTCGAGTACCTTGAGATCAGCGGTTTCGAAGTCTCTGTCGCCCGCGCGGAGCAAGGTCACAGTTCCGAGAAATCCTGTTTTGGATCGTAGTGGGACGCATACCAGTGACCGGAAATCCTCTCCTGCCATCGCGTGTAGCGTCTGAGCGTCACCAGTAGAATCGCTAATCAGGACCGGTCGTCTGGTGTCGGCTACTCTACCCGCTGCTTGCTCTCCCACCTTGAGTCGCGGGTACACTGTAGTATACTCTGACGACAGTCCTCGTTGAGCGTAGAGTGCCAGTTGCTGTCCTCCTGCATCCAGCAAGTGAACAGCGCCCTTGTCGGCATCCAGCGACTCCATCGCAGAGTCAAGGGCTGTGCTCAGGAACTTGTCCAATTGTAGGATGCCGCTGATGGCCGAGGCCACGGCCTGAAGGGTCTCGAGGTATCCGAACGGGTGGTCGTCTCCCTCCCGCGATTGACGCTCCCTATTCAGATGGTCCTTCATCTCCGATCCCTTGTAGTGAGAATCACGGTGACGCACTGCCTCCACGCCGTCTTCAATGGGTCTCTACCTTTGACAACCACGACTCGCTGAACTCGCCGAGTTCCTCGTCGATACGAACCTTCCATCTTGGTAAGTTGACCAGCGGTATGGTGAGATTGAGCAGGGCCATTTTCTCGTTCAATGCCTCTGCGCTCTGGACGATAGCGATGGACAGTCGACTCGCACGCGTCTTGGTGTTCACGGTCAGTGGTCTGGCTATCTTCGAGAGAGCCCAGCTTGCTCTCGTCCCAATGAAGCTGCCATCTCATCCTTTCTCGCTCCACAACACACGAAGGTGATTACCCAGCAACCGATTCCAGGTTCAGTCCTGCGGCGGACGCGGCCTGGAAGGGCCATCATTCTTGTCGACTGAGGAGATCCGCGACTTTCTCGCGCAGATCATGTAGCTTCACAGGCTTCGCCAGATAGTCATCGGCGCCGGCATGAAGTATCTTCCGGATATTCTCTTCGCTGGCGAAGCCTGTGATGGCAAGTATTCTCACGTATTGGGTTGCCACGTCGCTCTTCACTCTTCTGCAGACCTCGAAGCCGTCCATGCCAGGCAGCATGATGTCGAGAATGATCAGATCGGGCTCGAAGCTAACAACCAGCTGTCCTGCTTCGAATCCATCTTCGGCTGTGGCAAGGTCATACTTGGCTTCGAGGCGCAGCGCGCTCTCGATGAACGTGACTACCGTAGGCTCGTCGTCCACAATCAGCACGCGCTTCCTGGTTCGGCCCCTTCCGAAGTACCGCTCATCCACGAACATACCGTAGTGCAGAAGAAAGTCGCGGAAATGGGTGCGCAGGATGCGGTAGTGCCCGCCGGGTGTCGTGAAGACCGACAGCTTGCCGGAATCAATCCATTTGAGAACAGCGGCATTGGTGACTTCGCAGTAGTTGGCTATGTCGCCGGTGGTTAGGAACCTGTGCCTTCTCATGTGCCCTCTCCAGCCCGAGTAGCTGCTTCATGCGAGTTCGCGTTGTTGGCGTTTTATGTATTCTTGCTGTTTGGCATCCAGTGTACAAGTATTCGACGCGGCTGGCAATAGGAAATTAGTACCGCTTCCCTGCGTGGACGAGCTGTGGTAGAATGCCTCGAGATCGAAGGTGAGGAGGTGGCATGTCGAGAACGCTGCTCTTGAGCGGGGCTTTGATAGGGGTCGCTGCGCTAATCTCTGCTGCATGGGTTGGCAACGGTGACTTGCCGACCTGGGGGATCGCAGCGGGCACTGATCTTGATGTCTCTCTCGTTGTGATTTGTCTGTCTTACCTGGTGCCCGCCGGCCTGACCGTGATCGCCGCAGGAGCCTCTGACGAACGGTCGGCGGCCACCGTCGCGGCGGCGGGATTGGCGGGCATAGGTCTGGGGGTCGTCGTCTACGTCTCCGTTGGGTTTGCCTTCCAATCTGGCGGGCTAGGACTTGTCTCGGATCTTCGGGGTGCTGCGACGCTAGTCTCAGAGTGGTCGCCTCTGGACATCGCCTGGGGACCCGGGTGGGGCATCATAGGCCTCGATGGGTTCTTCCTCATGGGCTCGCCCGTGAGTGCAGGATTGCTGAGGGTCATTCTGTTCCAGGCTGTTTTGGCTGCTACGGCGGTGTGCATCCCCATGCTGGCCCTGGCCAGGCGTCTTAGCTTTCTCGCCCTGTTGGGGCTTGGCTTGGCCTTCTCGGTCTTGATCTATCCCATCTATGCAAACTGGGTCTGGGGAGGCGGGTATCTCTCGCGGCTGGGCGGGACGGTAGGCTTGGGTCATGGTTTCGTGGATTATGCCGGGGCTGGCGTGGTGCATGCTTTGGGCGCGTTCTTTGCTCTGGCCGCCATCGTGGCCTTCGGGCTCAAGGTAGAGCGCCACGGTGATGTAGCAGAGCCGCCACCGGTTCATTTCCCTCTCGTGGCGGTGCTGGGCGCCTTTCTGCTGCTGCTCGGATGGTTCGGTCTGGTTCTTGGTGACCCAGTCCTCTCGGGCAACGTATCGCAGGAACGGATTCTGTTCAACGTACTCCTCGCCGCATGCGGAGGGGTGTTGGTTTCCTCTCTCTACGCCTGGTTCGTCACTGGGCGCCCGGATCTGCTGATGGTCGTCCGAGGTATGGTGGCGTCCCTGGTGGCAGTCAGCGCGTGCTGCCCTTTCGTCTCTGGCTGGGGCGCGTTGATCGTTGGAGCGGTGGCTGGACTCGTGCTGCCCTTGAGCATCTATGTGTTCGAAGCGAAGCTTCGTCTCGATGACTCTGCGTCCAGCCTCGCCACGCACGGCATCTCAGGCCTGTGGGGCTTGATCGCGCTGGGCGTGCTGGCAGATGGCACCAGCGGCGCAGGGTGGAACGGGGTGGGGGTCAGTCAGTACCTCGGAGTGGAGGGACAAGGAGTATCTGGTCTTCTGGTAAGCTCGGGTTTCCAGCCAGACTGGCCAGCTCAGCTCTACGCGCAGGTGGTAGGGGCTATGGCCTTGCTCGTCTTGGGTCTGGGTGTACCCTGGCTGGCCCTTACTACGGTGAACAGCTTCAATCGCAGGATGGCAAGAGCCAGGTCGGGGAGCGAGATAGCAGGTGAGGAATCTCCCGGTGAGACGTGGGTGTCCGGCAGCGAGGATTCCTAGGTTCCTTGATCTCGATTGATCTTGAGGAGGGCTTTCACTTCGTCATCCGTTGTCTGGTCGAAGACGTTGTAGAACGCCCCCACAGCCCAGAAGATCTCAGGTGCGTGCAAGCAGACGAGCTGATCGACCTCCTGTCTGAGGGTCTCGATGCTATCTCTTGGTCCAACGGGAACTGCGAGGATCAGCTCAGTCGGCTGCTGGCTCTTGATGGCTTGGATGGTGACCAGAGTGGTCGCGCCGGTTGCTACTCCGTCGTCAGCGAGAATGACCACCTTGTCCGTCAACTCGGGACCCGGTCCTTCTCCCCGGTACTCGGCCAGTCGCCTCCCGATCTCCTGCTTCTGTCTCTCTGATTCCTCGTCGACGTAGTCTTGTGAAACGCCTAGCCTCCGTACCAGGTGGTGGTCGATGAGCAGTGTGCCATCGCTGGCCACGGCCCCTATGGCCAACTCGGGATTGTGAGGCGCTCCGATCTTGCGTGTGATATACACATCGAGAGGCGCGCCCAACGCCTGTGCGATCTCGTGACCGACGACGACTCCACCTCGGGGAATACCCAGCACGATCAGGCTAGGTCTCCCTTTGAATGACGCGAGGCGTGCGGCCAGTGCCTTCCCGGCTTCGCGGCGATCTTGAAACAGCATGCTGGCCTCCCTACTCCAAATCTACAGCTAGCGCCAGTGCCTTCTGAACGGCGTCGGAGGGGTCGGTGGCCGGGGTTATGCCGTTCGCCTTGTCCCAGCCCTCCTTGCTCAACTGCCAAGAGCCCAGGCCCACGACAGGAATCCCGAGTTTCAAGGCATGCGCTATCTCCGACAAAGTGCCGAAGCCTCCGCTTACAGCGATCACCGATTGACCCGAACTGACAACGACGATGTTGCGCGCTTCTCCCATTCCCGTCACAATGGGGATGTCAACGTATGCGTTGGCATCTTGGCGCCTTCGACCAGGCAGGATGCCGATGGTCAGGCCGCCAGCGCCCTTGGCTCCTCGACAGGCTGCCTCCATGACTCCACCCAGTCCTCCGCACACCACTGCAGCTCCGTTCTCTGCCAGAAGCCGCCCTACCTCCTCAGCCAAGCGAGAGGTCTGGACAGAGCAGTATCCATCTCCGATCACGGCCACGATCATCGTTGTTCCTGGAGTTGCACTGCCACCAGGCGGGTGTACTTGGCCCCTGCGGGAGATAGGTCGCTTCTCATCAGGCTGACTTCGCGCACCTGCATTCCGCCCAGTGTGCCAGCATCGTGTGTCTGGACCACGTCACCAAGGTGTCGTCGGTCGCTCGCTCCAGCGTGCCGAGACACTCGCCCCAAGGTCAGATGTGGAGTAAACTCCCGCCTCTCTGGTGTATAGCCGAGTACCGAGAGACGATCCTCGATGGCGGTCTGTAACCGGGCTAGTGTACCGCTATC
Organism: Chloroflexota bacterium; assembly: GCA_030603665.1. Classification (GTDB taxonomy): domain Bacteria; phylum Chloroflexota; class Anaerolineae; order UBA7937; family B3-Chlor; genus JAUVXJ01. The sequence goes on from JAUVXJ010000004.1 coordinate 273,022, forward strand.
TTCTCTTACCCCCACCCAGATCACGTTGGGGCGGCTGGCGGACGGGAAACAACCGAGGCCATCAAGACTGATGGTGAAGGGTTCCAGGCCCTCGCTGCCCCTGGTCACGGCCAGGCCTATCTCCTCGATTCTGTTTGCGGGCACGTTGCCCAGGAACTTCAGGGTGAGGTGTATGACCTGGGGTTTGATCCAGCGCACCTGCTCTGCGATGCCCCTGCGCCTCAAGGATTCCTGGATTTGGGCCAACTCTTCCCTCAGCTCTTCCTCGAGCTCTATGGCCACGAAACTCCTGATTTGCACCATCTCTTTTCGAACACCATTATAGCACACCAGTCTCCATTGCTTCAAGTGGCTATGCGCTGGCCGCCCCTGATCAGGTTGTCTCCTTCTTTCAGTCGCCAGTACCTTTCGGCCAACCTGTGTTCGGGGCTGACGGCTCGCACGTAGTCTCGCACTCGCTGTGCCGTCGCCTGCTCACTGCCGAAAAGCGTGGCCATCTGAGACTGATATGCGCCGATGGACACGATCTTCGTCTTCAAGCACTGCTCATCAAACTCCCGCAGCTCCAACTCCCATTGCTCAGGTCTAAGGGCCTCCAGCGCCTGTGTGAGAGCGCCGGGCTCTTCGACGTAGGGATAATCTTCGTAGAAGACAACGGTGCTGGGTGGGGCATCCAAACTGAGGATCGCGTCTCGCACCAGTTGGTGATCCACGTGGTTGCCCACTGCCAACGGGGCGTAGATCGTAGTATCCCGAAATGGGCCCATGCCATCAACGGACGCAGCTACTTGTGACACGAGCCCCGTATCCTCAGGTCGCAGAGGCCCGAAGAGGTCCTCATTAGAAGCGTACAGGAACGAGCCGCCGGCAGAGCGGTAGATGGCGTCTGGATATTCCAGGTGCAGGTAGTTTGCGCCCAGTAAGTCCATGGCTTTGCGATCTTCCTCACGCCGCACCGTTGCTCGATGCGCGACATCTCCCCAGCGGGCATGCATGCCGGCTGCAAAGGGAGAGATGTCTGCAGGTGGTGGCTCCCCGGCGAAGATGGTCACCACGAGCACTTGCGTTTCCTCTAGCACCAGCTGGCGGATCAGCCCTCCGCAGGAGAGGGCTGCATCATCGAAGTGCGGTGACAGATATAGACACTGGCTTGTCATGTCCTGAACTCCTGACCAGCAAGCCTATCACACTTGACTCCTTCAGACCACAGGTGAAAACCCAACCAAGTCCAGCAAGGGGATCACGGACTCTACTGTGTTGCAGCCACCGACAGGGCGGCTCTCGATGCGCCCGGTGACGTGCTGGGAGGGTGGCCCGCAGCGGCTGCCAACGTCCATTGCCTAGATTATCCAGCACTGCGCTTGACATTCCTGTAGCTTGTGGTAACATCCTGCACAAAGACCGTGGAGGCATAGCAAAAGGTGAAGAGAACATTACTCGCCATTCTAGTCGCTCTGGCACTGCTGGTGACAGCGTGTAGTGCTCCAGAAGTGCCTGCACCGCCGTCAGGCGTTCCTACACCTCGGCCCAGGGGGACAGATACTCCGACGCCGGCCAGTGATGAAGAGGCGATCTGGCAGCTGCTGAATGCTGAGGCAGAGGGTGTTGTCTCCCAGGACATAGACCGGCTGATGGAGATCTGGCACGAGGATGGTGTGGTGACTGACGCAAATCACACCCCAGACAATCCCTCTGACGACCGCGTTTGGAGCGGGATAGCCGCCATTCGGGAGAGATACGTGAACGAGATCTTTCCGTCGGCTCCCAGCTCAGTTACCCATCCTGACGCGGAGGTGACAATCGAAGGCAACACAGCGACTGCGTTCAGTACTAGCACCATCGGCATTGACCACGCGCCTGGCGGCGATCTATGGGCTTTTGCGAAGTCAGATGGCCGCTGGCTTATCGTCAGCTTGACCTTCAATCTCGAAGCCCAGTAGTCCTGGTGACTACTCAGCTGGAGGCCCTGTGAGGCTCACTTGGCGGTGGGGAATGTGACCGTTCCCGACCGCCATTTTTCCCGAGGGTTCGTATCGGAAGGAAGGGGGCGAACAGTGGGCGAACTGGACCGGATCATCAGTGTGGCTCTGGGGGAGGAAGAGGCTGAGCTGGTGCTCAAGAACGCTCGGCTCGTCAACGTCCTGTCGGGCGAGATTCACGAGACCGATGTCGCGGTCGCTGGTAGTCGTGTCGTGGGATTGGGGGAGTACGATGCCAAAGAGGTCATGGACCTCAAGGGCTCCTATCTGTGTCCCGGTTTGATCGACGGCCACGTCCACATCGAGAGTTCAATGCTGCGCATCCCGGAGTTCGCCAGAGTGGTGGTGCCTCACGGCACGACCACAGTTGTTGCCGATCCTCACGAGATAGCCAATGTCCTGGGGTTGGATGGCATTCTGTACATGATGGAGTCAAGCAAGGACAGTCCGCTTGGCGTGTACTTTGTGCTGCCCTCGTGTGTTCCTACGAGCGAGTTGGAGACAGCAGGCTCCCGGTTGATGTCTTATGATCTCTCTCCGCTGCTGCGCGAGGACTGGGTGGTTGGTGTAGGGGAAATGATGAACTATCCAGGTGTCCTGGGCAGAAACGGGGACGTGCTGGCGAAGATAGCTATCGCTGACGGCAAGCGGGTAGATGGCCATGCACCTAGTTTGTCCGGAAGAGACTTGAACGCCTACATCGCGGCGGGCATAGCCTCGGATCACGAGAGCAGTTCTCTCCAGGAAGCCAGGGAGAAGCTCCAGCGAGGGATGTACATAATGATTCGCGAGGGCAGCGCCGCCAGGAACATGGAGGAGCTCCTACCGCTGGTGACTCCAGAGAACGCCCGACGGTGCATGCTGGTGAGCGACGACACCGATGCTGCGGAACTACTCGAGTTCGGACATATGGATCAGAAGGTGAAGAAGGCGATACGCTTGGGTTTGAATCCTGTGTTGGCGATCCAGATGGCTACCATCAACCCTGCCGAATACTTCGGACTTCGGGACCACGGGGCTATCGCCCCTGGCTATCGGGCCGACATGATCGTCTTCGACGACTTCGACAGCTTCCGCGTTGACAAGGTCTTTCGTGCGGGTCGCCTGATAGCGGAGAATGGCGAGATGTTGGACATGGGCGGCGAGCGTCGTCCACGTCCCCTGAGAGGCACCGTCAACGTGGCCTGGATAGAACTGGAGCACTTTCGCATCAAGGCAGAGGGCACCAGGGCAAGAGTGATCGAATTGATGCCGAACCAGGTGGTCACCAAGCAGGTCGTGCATCCCATCAAGACTGAGGATGGGGTAGCTGTGGGTGACGTACAGCGAGACATATTGAAGTTGGCCGTCATCGAGAGGCATCTGGCGTCCGGCAACACTGGTCTTGGTTTCGTGAAAGGGTTTGGGCTGCAGCAGGGGGCTCTGGCCTCTTCGGTAGCCCACGATTCCCATAACATCATCGTTGTGGGCACCAACGATCAAGACATGATGAACGCTGCGGTCCAGATCGTGAAGATGCAGGGCGGTCTCGTCGTGGCTGCTCAGGGAAAGATCTTGGCCACCGTGCCCCTGCCCATCGCTGGTCTGATGTCCGAGAAGTCAGCGAAGGAGGTGACGGTTGAGATGGAGATCATTGAAAAGGCGGCCCAAGACATCGGTTGCAGTGTACCCAACCCCTTCATGGCCATGTCCTTCCTGGCTCTGCCGGTCATTCCCCAGCTGAGGCTGACCGACAAGGGCTTGGTGGACGTTGACAAGTTTGGCTTCGTGCCTCTCTTCGTGGATGCATGAGGATGGGTGGCATCTGAGTGTAGGGCAGGAGCCTGCTTCGCCGCTCGCACGAAAGCGCCGCTTGCCCGTCTCTTCCCCCCCCCCGGTCAAGACCGGGCGATCACTAGGCTTGGTCGCATCTCGGGTCCCGATGGCGTCAAACTGAGGAACGTCGATATCGTCTGTGATGCGGCACAGCCCTTGAGAACGGAACCCCGCAAACGAGGGATGAGCAGCTAGGGGGGCTCCAGACCATGCCTGTCAAGGAGCACTGTGTCGCTGAGGATGGACTGCGTAGGCCCATCGGCGACGACTCGACCCCCGTCCAGTACGACGGTCCGAGGCAGCAGTTCATCCACCAGTCGCATGTCGTGGGTAGCTACCAACATCGTCTGAGGCAGTGACCCAAGAAGGCGGATCAAGCCGCGGCGAGCGCGAGGGTCCAACTCTCCAGAAGGCTCATCGAGGGCTAGAATCGCAGGTTGCATCGCAAGCACGGTGGCGATGGCGATGCGTTTCTTCTCCCCCAGACTGAGGTGGTGGGGCATTCGATTCTCGAACCCCTCCATGCCTACCTGGGCCAGAGCCCAGCTCACGCGGCGGTGTACTTCGTCATCGTCGAGGTTCATGTGTAACGGGCCGAAGGCAACGTCCTCGAACACGGTAGGGGAGAAGAGTTGATCATCAGGATGCTGGAAGACCATCCCCACCTGGCTGCGCACCAGACCAAGGTTGCCATCTCCCAGCTCGTTGCCCATGATCGCTACCGCGCCCCGTCCCCTCAAGATGCCATTCAAGTGAAGGAGTAGCGTGGACTTCCCCGCACCATTGGGCCCAACCAAGGCAACTTTCTCCCTGGCTCGGACCACAAGATTGACGTTGTCAAGAGCTCTGCGCCCATCCGGGTAGCTGAAGGAGACACCAGTCAACGCTATGACGGGGCCATGCTGCTCTTCCAAGCTGCCGTGCAGATCCGTGCTGTACTCTGGGTGGCGGGCTGACTCCGCCGATATGCTGACCATCTCAGCCTGCCCTTTGGACGTGGCTCAGGAGCAGCATCGCCAGGAGATAGGCCAGGGAGGCTGCAATGATGAGAGAATCGCTAAGTCCGAGGGCTCCCATTCGCATGGCACGGATGTTTCCGTCGAAACCCCTGGAGAGCATGGCAGCATAGATGCGTTCGCTCCTCTCATAGCTGCGCAGGAACAGTGAGCCGATCATGCCACCCAGCACTCGGGAGCGCCACAGGAGGCTTCCACCCGCAGATCCTGTGGGGTTGGCGCTGCGAGCTTCCCTGGCGCGATGCAGTCGCAGAGCTTCTTCGCCGATGACAAAAACGTAGCGATACATGAAGGAAACCACGGACACGATCACTTTGGGTATCCTGAGGGTTCTCAGGGCGGCCACGAGATCTGAGAATGGAGTTGTGCTCACCAATACGGTGGCGGTCAGCACTGAGAGCCAGGCTTTGACCAGAATGGTGACGAAGGCCACGATTCCCTCGTAGGTGGCCGAGACGCTCCAGCGAGCGAGTTCGATGGTGGCAACCGCAGTCCCCTCCTTGGTGAAGACCAGGGTCAGCGCTGCCAACGTGAATGGGATTGCCACCAGAGATCGTCTCAGGACGAGGACAGGATTCAAGCCTGCCAGGCCGACTGCGACGAGCACGGGCAACAGGCACAGGAGATAAGACGACCAAGCTCCGGGGGGCAAGGCCGTAACAGCTACGATGAAGGCCAGGGTGAGAATGAGTTTCACCCTCGGATCGAGGCGATGGATGAGACTGTTGCCTTCCCGATAACGGTCGAGGACTGGTATGTGGGTCACGGTTGTTCCAGCGCGTGATGCAGATGTGCTTCCGGGGCCTTGGTGACCTCGTGGGCTGGTGGGCGCGCCGCTCGGCGCATCTGAACCTAGCGAGCGTCTCCTCTAGACTGACTGCCCCGGAGCGCATAGCCCGCCGTCAGGGCTACGCCGAACACGATGAGCACACCGATCATTCCGGCCAGGATCGTGGCCAGGGATTCATTCTGAAAGCCCGGCAGGACGTAGTCCGGAATGACCTCGTAGGATGGTGCCTCTTCCAGGTCTATGAATCCTTGATCCTCAGCCACTCGCTCCAACCCATCCGGCCAGGCTGAGGCCAGAGGAGCGACGAGAGTAACGGCCAGGGCGATGCCCAAACCCACTATCCACCAGGTCTTGTTTCGCATCTGGGACCTCCTCTAGTTTGCTGCTGGCCGGGACTCAACCAGATCGCGCCTTGTGGCGGTGATGAAAGCCAGCGCAGCCACGGTGATCAGGCCCTCGCCCACGCCGATCAGGGCATGGATACCGCCCATGGTGAGCAGGGCAATCTGGATAGGTGAGGATCCTGACAGGCCCAGTTGAATGGCGCATGCCAGCGAGGTGACAAACACAGAGGACCACGTGGCTATGAAGGCGCTGGCCAGATTGAGCCAGGGCCGCTGGCCCAGTAGTCTCTGTGCGCCGCCGTACACACTGTAGCCGACAAGACATGCGATGACGGCCATGTTGAGGATGTTGGCACCCAGCGCGATGAGACCACCGTCCTGGAAGAGCAAGGCTTGCACTGCCACCACGCTCGTCATGACCAGCATGCCTGCCCAGGGCCCCAGCAGTATGGCTGCCAGAGCAGCGCCTATCAGATGTCCGGATGTGCCGCCAGCCACCGGGAAATTCAGCATCTGAGCGGCGAAGATGAAGGCGGCCATGACACCCATGAGGGGCACTTGCCGCTCTCCCAGTTGCCGGTTTGTACGGGCCACGGCATATGCCAAGACCGCGATGGAAAGCAGCCAGGCTATGCCCGCGATCAACAGGGATAGGAAACCGTCTGGGATGTGCATTGCCTTCGGGAGCCAGGCGGGGATTAGCCACGAAGCACTGGAGATCATCGTCCCTCTCTCCTTATCTCTACCAACCAAATCGCGATCGTTACCGGAGTGGGATGTGAGTCTGCTCCGATCGCGGATACCGAACGTGCTGCCCCCCTGGGCTGTTTGCGAACCTATCCGGCTTCCTGGGCATCGCCCTTGCAGTTGCTGCAAATCCCGAAGACCGCCAGATGCTCGATCTCGGCGTGGAAGTCGTACTCTTCGCTCATGGCATGCCTCAAAGAATCCAGCAACGAGTTCGGTGCATCCAGTATCTCCCCGCATTCGGTGCAAATCAGGTGGTGGTGAAGCCCTTTGCTGAGCAGTTCGTACTGGGCGGGGCCCCGCCCGAGGTCTGTTTCGCTCACGAGGTGCAGAGTCTTCAGCAGGTCCAGGGTGCGATAGACCGTGGAGATGTCCAGATACGGATAAGCGGTGCGAACGGTCTCATGGATCTCTTCCGCGCTGAGGTGCCCCTCGCTATCGGCGATAGCCTCCAAGATCATCATTCGCTGAGGGGTCAGCCGGTATCCGATCTGCTGCAATGCCTCGACTACTTCGTGGTGATGGGTCATGGTGCCTCCACTATGTAAACACCAGATTACCACAACTACGATGATTTGTCAAATGCAAGCTAGTTGCAGCGCGAACTATAGCTCCGCACTGATACGCGGACCTGCATCCTCTCTGAGGGGAATCGAGCCTTGAGGAGGAGAGACGGCTGATTTGTGGGTTGCCGAGGTCAGCTGGAGGAGGCCGCCGAGAGCCTGTCAAGTTCTGCTGCTATCAGCTGTGCTTCTTTTACCAGCTGAGGTGCCTTCTCGAAGACCGAGATGCCCTGCATGTCGGCCTCGATGGCGTCCGGGCTGTGGGAGAGGAAGCCCAGAATAGGCAGGTCAGGGCCGTGTTCCTGGATGAACTGCTGGTCCCTTGCGTCGCGGACGTTGTTGGGAACCAGGTAGAGCCGCGGGATCCCGATGTCTCTTGCCAGTCGCTGTATGAGCTCGGCTGTCTGAAGGCTTCGGCGTCCTGGTTCCACGACGATCAAGAAGGCGTCGACCGCCTGTGCTGTCGCCCGGCCCAGGTGTTCTACGCCGGCCTCCATGTCCATGATCACCTCATCAGATGACCGGTCCAGGAGGAGATGGGTTACCAGAGTCTTCAGGAGGACGCTCTCAGGGCAGATGCATCCGGCGCCGCCCTTCTTAACAGTGCCCAGCTGTAGTAGCCTGATGCCCTGATACTGGGCGCTGAATCGTTCCGGGATGTCTTCGACCATGGGGTTTATTTTGAACCATCCACCCGAGCCTCCTGGCTTTGCACCCGTGCGTTCTTCGATCAGTTCGCCCATCTCGGCTATCGGCGTGATCTCGGCTACGAGTTCGGCCGGGAACCCCAGAGCCCAGGCTAGGTTGGGAGAGGGGTCTGCGTCGATGACAATGACTTTGCGCTCTTGGCGAGCGTAGATGTGAGCCAGCAGGCTGGTGACTGTGGTCTTGCCCACCCCGCCCTTGCCGGTCACCGCTATCTTGGACACGGTGCCTCCTTGGTTCTTGTCGGCCCGCATGCTTCCTTCAAGTGCTAGACCAGTCCGTCCAGCGAATCGAAGGCACCCTCTACAGCGCGGCGTGCAGGCGAATCCTGTGGCAATTGAACTAGGGGACGGCCCTCGCTATCATACTGAGCTACCAGGGGATCCATGGGGATCACTCCTGCCAGTCGTAGTTGCTTGTCCTCGATGAACTGCTCGAGGTGTGGCAAAAGGACCGGCTCCCCGTCTTGGCCTCTGGGAACTCGATTCACGATCAGGCGAATGTGGCCCACCTGTGTCTTCAGCTCATGTATCAGCTGCGAGACCCTTTCTGCGGTGGCCAGGCCTCTGATAGTTGGATCCGAGACGATGAGCAGCAGATCAACGTTTTCGGTGGTGCGGCGACTCAGATGCTCGAGCCCGGCCTCGTTGTCTATCACCACGTACTTGTAGGACTTGGACAACCGGTCGATGGATTGTCGGAGCATGTTATTGGCGGCGCAATAGCAGCCCGGACCCTCCGGACGTCCCATGGCCAAGAGATCGTAACCGTCGTTTTCCATCAGGGCCTGGTTCACTCTGAGTTCCAGGTAGTCTGGCTTGCTGATGCCTGGCGCAAAAGCTCCCGAGCTGACTTGCTGCGACGTCTCCTCGCGGATGTCACCCACCGTCTCATCAACGGAGGTGCCCAGGGTGAGGTCCAGGTTGGTGCTAGGGTCGGCATCGATAGCCAGCACTGGCCCGCGGCCACCATCAATGAGGTATTGTATGAGTAGAGCCGACACCAGAGTCTTTCCGGTGCCGCCCTTTCCAGCGACCGCTATTACTGTAGCCATTGGTATTCACACCTTGTTGCCTGGGCGCAATTGTGCATCTGTCGCCACTTGCTGCCACGATCTTGCTCGAGGTGCGCGGTACGCATTACGATTCATCCTTCACAATCGTAAAGCTACTGGTCACCTCCGCGACTCCGGACACGGTGACACGCACCGAGCAGTACTTTTCTTCTGAGAGCTTGATGGCCCGCGCGACGGCTTCCTCTGATAGCTCCGGTCCGTGGAGTTTGTACTCAAGGTGGATCTTGCGGAAGGTCCATGGCGGGTCGGGATCCTGTTCTCCTGTCAGCTCTATCTCCAGGTCCGTCAACTCCTGGCGGCTTTTCTTCAGAATGGAGACTACGTCTACGCCGGTGCATCCACCGAGTGCTACCAGGAGCACTTCCGACGGCTTCAGCCCAGTGGCGTTCTCGTCGTCCTGGGTGGACATCACCATGCTATGCTTCGTGCTGTCCGTACCCATGAACTGCCCCTTACCTATCCATTTAACCGTCGCTTGGGCCACGATTTCCTCCGCATTCCTTGATCCACCGCCACCACAGAGGCGCGAGATGGGCCTTAGTGGCAACTGAGTACTCCTCACAAAGGGCATGCGACTTGACTGCAATTGAGCGAAGGAACGTCCTCTTCGTTTCTCCTGTCCCTACCTGAGAGACAATTCGCCGGAGCCTCGCCTCTCTCCTCGGCGGCAACCAGGCTCCCGCCTCCGACTTCCCCCCATTCGCACCGTCGTCCCTGCTACTAACCTGAAACGAACAGCCCGCATCATGGCGCACCAACTGGGCGAGCGACAAAGCTCTGCCGCATCTGGCATCCTCCAGCCCTCTCAACTCAGGTCTCGCGATTGGAAGCCGTAGGCCTGCAGGACTCGCGGATACAGCGATCAGACGTTCAGCAGCATTGCGTAACAGGTCTTCGAAGACCGTCTCGCTGCGCCTTGCTGAGAGGATGTATGGGCTGCGATTCTCAAACTCAGACGCGGGCGTCCGGCTCCACCTTGAAGACCTCATCACCAGGGCGCGCCTTCTGATCCAGTTTGAGCGCGACCTCCTGACCAGCTTCCCCCTTTTCAATGGGTTGGTGCTCGACCTGCATGGATTCCACTTTCTGCTGAAAGTCCCGGTCACCACCCATGATGCGAATCTCGTCTCCCAGCTCGAGGGACGCCGTCAGGTCGATCACAGCCACCCCGATTTTCGAGAAGTAGTTGGTTACTTTGCCCAGTTCCTTCTCCGCCATTGCCAAGAGCCTCCTTTCACGCCGGACTCCGAATCGTTTGTTGCCGGTGAATCCATTCGCCCCATCTCATCATGAGACCAGTCATACGTGCCAGTGACCCCGTCTGCGGGGGCTCCCGACCTTCGAACCAGGTCCTGTCTGGTTGCCGGCAGTCGTCGCCGGGCCAGCCGCGCTCCCATCTCGCTCCCCCGCAGTCCCTTCATGGTGTGCCTAGGTCTTCCACGTTCACGTCTATGTACTTGTCACCTTCTTCAATGAGCATGATAGGGATGCTGTCGCGTATGGGGTACTTGCGGCGGCATTCATCGTTGGTGCAGACCAGCCAGGTCTCCCTGACCAATTCCACTTTGGCCTTGCAGGCGGGACAAGCCAGAATGCGCAGCAAATCTTCACTGATCATTTCAGTGTCTCCTCTCTGTCTCCTGCATAGTGAAAGGCTTGTGACTAGTATAACACAGCCCTGCCTCAAGCTCAAGCGTGATGTCCCAGTGTGGAGACACGGTTCGCGGATCCGCCGCGGCTGTCAATACCGCGGTGCATGAAAAGTCCACCTCAGGATGTCTTGGGACCAGCTCGGGCTGGGAGTGGCACCTGCTGGGTCGCTGATGTGGCACACAGCAGCGGGCACTGCATGGGCTTGCCAGTCGCGGGGCTATCTGATATGATATAGTGGTCATAGCGAGAAAGCACGTCCTCTGACCGAGGCAGGGGTTGCCTGGTTGTGCCGAGCGCAGCGCGCATCAGGTTCCTGGTCGGGATGAGGAGGGCGGAAGTCCAAAAACAATCGAAGGAGTGTAAGAATGACAGTAGTACAGATGAAGGAGTTGCTGGAGGCTGGTGTGCATTTCGGGCATCGCGTCAAGCGATGGCATCCAAAGATGCGTTCCTACATCTTCACCGAGCGCAACGGCATCCACATCATCGACATCCAGCAGACCATAAAGCGGCTGGAGGAAGCCACAGAGCTGATCGGGGAAGACATCAGTGGCGGCGGTATGCTTCTGTTTGTGGGAACCAAGAAGCAGGCGAAGGAAAACCTCGCGGAGGCGGCTGTAAGGTGCGGCATGCCCTACGTGAATGAGCGCTGGCTCGGTGGCACGTTGACCAATTTCCGCACAATCCGCCAACGCATCGACTATCTGCTCGACCTTGAGCACAGGTTTGAGCAAGGCGAGTTCCAGAAGCTGACCAAGAAGGAAATCCTCAGCCTGGAACGGAAGATGGACAAGCTCAATCGGCGACTAGGGGGCATCAAGGGTATGGATCGCCTGCCCAGCCTGGTGTTCATCACCGATATGAGGCGGGAGCAGATCGCAGTCAAGGAAGCAAACAAGCTCGGCATTCCCATCTTAGCCATGGTCGATACCAATTGCGATCCTACTCCGATCGACTTGGTGATCCCAGCCAATGATGACGCCATCAGGTCCATTAAGCTGATAGCCAACAAGCTAGCTGATGCGGTCGTCGAGGGGCAGCACATACGGGCTGCCCTTTTGGCCGAGGAAGAAGAGGAGATGCTGGAGTCGGCCGCAGAATGGGACGAGCACGAATACGAAGAGGAAGAGGAAGTAGGGGTGGGGGCCGAGGAGTTCGCGCAGGATACGGAGACACCCGTGGCCGAGAAGGAACACGTCGGCAGCGAGGATGCTGGGGACTCGCAGGCGACCAACAACGAAGGCGGTGCCGATCAGAGCACGGAGTCTGAGATCGGCGAGAAGACCGGTGAGGAAGAATAGATGGTGATCACTGTTGACATGGTGAAAGAGTTACGACAGCAAACTGGAGCGGGCGTTCTGGATTGCCGGAATGCCCTTGAGGAAGTGGAAGGGGACTTCGAACGGGCTGCGGAACTGCTGCAGAAGAAGGGTCTGGCTGTTGCAGCGAAGAAGGCAGATCGTGAAGCCAACAACGGCTTAGTGGAGGCGTATGTTCACGCGGGAGGCAAGCTCGGCGTCTTGGTGGAGGTGAACTGCGAGACCGATTTCGTGGCTCGGACGGAGGTGTTCAAAGAATTGGCCCACGATTTGGCCATGCAGGTCGCCGCAACAGACCCACTCTATCTTACGCCCGAGGACATCCCCCCGGAGGTCATAGAGCGGGAACGTCAGTGGCAGCGCGAGCAGGTGGGTGACGACAAGCCCGAAGAGATCATGGATAAGATCCTGGAGGGCAAGCTGAGGAAGTACCATCAGGAGGTCTGTCTCATGGAGCAACCGTTCATCAAGGATGATGAGATAACTGTGCGTGAGTTGGTGGTGGACCACATAGCGAAGTTGGGCGAGAATATCAAGGTCCGTCGCTTTGCACGCTTCGAGCTGGAGGGTGAAATCTGTCCGCAGTGCAGCAGCTCCATCAGGTCAGATGTCCAGTTCTGCGGCAGTTGCGGCTGTCGCTTGGATCGAGGGCCAGAATAGGAGCCTCGTGCATCGGTGTGTATCCTGGGATGGCCAAGAGGGGGAAGGATCCGGGGTCAGCCCAGAGGACGCAAGCGGTGCACTACTCAAGGGTCGTAGTTGATTGCCGTGAGTGAGTTCAAGCCAAGGTACGATAGGATTCTTCTCAAGCTTGGAGGCGAAGCGCTTGCCAGTGTAGATGGCTCTGGCATAGATGCGAGCAGGCTGGGAGAGGTTGCATCGGTTGTCAAGAACGTTAGGGACATTGGCGTCCAGCTGGCTATCGTCATCGGCGCAGGGAACATATGGCGTGGCAAGAACGGCATAGCCAAGGGTATGGACAGGTCCACGGCCGATCACATGGGCATGCTAGCCACCGTGATCAACGCCTTGGCGCTGCAGGACGCCCTTGAGAACATCGGAGTGACCACGCGCGTCCAGACAGCCATCGAGATGCGGTCGGTGGCTGAACCATACATCAGGCTGCGGGCGATCCGACATCTGGAGAAAGACCGCGTGGTCATTATGGGCGCGGGCACGGGTAATCCATACTTCACGACGGACACCGCGGCTGCCCTGAGGGCCATGGAGGTCGACGCCGAGGTCCTGATCAAGGCCACGAAGGTGGACGCTGTGTATGATGCCGACCCCGAGGTGGATGTCGGTGCCAGGAAGTTGGAGCGCCTGACGTATCTCGAGGCCCTGGAGCTGCGAGTAGGAGTCATGGATAGCACGGCAATATCGCTGTGCATGGACAACAACCTGCCCATCATCGTCATCAATCTTTGGGCACCGGATAACCTTGTGAGAGTCGTTTGTGGAGAGAGCCTGGGCACCTTGGTGTCCGCTACTCGATGATCGTTGGCTTGAAGGATGGGGGGTTCCTGGTGATTGAAGACGTCTTGAAGGAAACCGACGAGCGGATGAAGAAATGCATCGAGGCTCTGCAGACCGATCTGGTCAATATAAGGACTGGACGGGCATCGCCTGCCTTGGTGGAGCGCCTCCAGGTTGAGTACTATGGAACAGACGTTCCTCTGAATCAAATGGCGACGATTTCGGTTCCCGAGCCACGACTGCTGGTGATTCGTCCGTATGATCCGTCCTCGTTGCCTCACGTGGAGAAGGCTATTCTAAAGTCTGAATTGGGCCTGACCCCGTCGAACGACGGCAAAGTGATTCGGCTGTCCATACCGCGGTTGACGGAAGAACGTCGTCTTGAGCTGGTGAAGATGGTGCAAAAGAGGGTTGAAGAGGCCAGAGTGGCCGTTCGGAATTGCAGACGCGACGGCCTGCAAGACTTGCGGGATCTGGAGAGGGAGAAGCTCATTCCGGAGGATGACTACTACCGCGGCAAGGACAGGACGCAGGAGTTGACGGACCGGCATGTGGAAAGGATAGACGAGATCGAGGCAGCCAAGGAAAAGCAGATAGTGGAAGTGTAGGGTGGGAAATGGAGCTTCCTGAGCCTGTGTTGTCCGTCCCCCATCACATCGGCGTCATCATGGATGGAAATGGCCGATGGGCGCAAGAGCATGGTCTGCCGCGATTGGAGGGCCATCGTGCTGGCACGGAGAACATCCGTAGACTGTTGCGAAGCTGTGGCGAGTATGGGATCAAGATCGTCACCATCTACGCCTTTTCGACCGAGAATTGGTACCGCCCATCCAATGAAGTGCGGGGGTTGATTGGGATCCTAGAGAGGGTCCTGGAGAAAGAGGTTGAGAACCTGCACCAAGAGGGCGTGAAGCTGCGCCATGTTGGTGAACTGGAAGGACTTCCTGATAGGCTTCGCAAAGCGGTGCTGGACGCCATCGAGTTGACCAAGAACAACGATCGGCTGATTCTGAATGTCGCCTTCAATTATGGAGGACGAGCGGAGATAGTCCGTGCCGTCAAGAGACTCCTCGAGGACGACCCCGACCCCAACGAGATTGACGAGGAGTTGTTCGGCGGCTACCTCTATACGAAGGGATTGCCTGATCCGGATTTGATCGTCCGCACTGGTGGCGAGATGAGGCTCAGCAATTTCCTCATCTGGCAGTCTGCCTACGCGGAGTACTACTCCACGCCCACGTTCTGGCCGGACTTCGACAAGGAGGAACTCACCAAGGCGTTACAGGCGTACGCCCGGCGAGAAAGACGCTTTGGCAGGCTGAAGGTGTAGATTGTCCGTTCTCCGTCGTCGCATCATTAGTGGTCTGGTCTATGGGCTCCTGACCCTCTCGGCCGTGTACCTCGGCGGGCTGCCGTTTCTCGGAGCGGTGCTGGCAATGGCTCTCTTGGCTGGGCGAGAGTACCAGCGGATGATTGCACGCCGCGGATACCAGCCTCTCTACGTCCTCCAGTTGGGGTTAACAGCATTCCTGGTGCTTGGGGCCGCCTGGCTGTCGCCAGATGTCGTCATTGGCGGGCTAGTGTTGATCCTTGTCTCTACCCTCGTCTGGCAGTTGACCCGTATGACCAGTGGCGAGCGGCCGTTTGTGGACTGGGCTTTGAGTCTTTCCGGAGCACTGTATCTCGGTTGGCTCTCTGCGTATTTCGTCAAGCTCAGGAGTCTGCCCGGTGGGCTGAGCTGGATGATCTTGGCCTTGGCAGCCGCCTGGAGTTGCGATAGCATCGCCTACATCTTTGGCAGGCTGTGGGGGAAGCACAGTTTCTTTCCCAGCGTCAGTCCTCGGAAGACATGGGAAGGCGCACTGGCCGGGTGGCTTGGGGCCGCGATCGTCGTCGTGGTTGTCGGCCAGGCTCTCGGATCGTCGATTGCCTGGTCCTTGGGCCTTGGCCTGGTTGCTTCCCTGGCTGCCATCTTCGGCGACTTGGTGGAGTCCATGATCAAGCGGCAGATGGGGGTGAAAGATTCCGGGAGGCTGGTGCCCGGGCACGGTGGGATTCTAGATCGTGTGGACAGCCTACTTCTTACGGTCGTTGTCGTGTTCTACTACGTAACGCTGGTACCGGGAGGGTAGTTCAGGGTTGTACTCCAGTTGTGATCGGCACAGACGGACGGAACTCGCCATTCTTCCGGCCTTCCTGACCCAGGAGATGTGGAGGATGGGATGCACGGGGTGACCCTTACTGGCGTCCTGTCGCTGGGCAATCTGATACTGTCAGCCACCAACGTCATAGTCGCCTTCTCTCTGTTGGTGTATATCCTCAGCCACAACTTGCGCAGTTCGGTGGCGCGGGCGTTCTGTGCCCTGCTCACCTTCGTGACTGTTGTCCACGCCGCCGATGTGATACTGATCAATGTTCTGGACCCAGCCACGAGATTCATGTGGCTCAAGTTCCAGTGGTTGGGCATCGCCTTCATACCTGCCGCCTATCTCCACTTCTCCGATTCCGTGCTGAGGACCACGAACTCGTTTTCTCGCGTGCGCAGGGGTTTGGTGGCCACGACGTATCTGTTCGGCACCGTACTGGTGCTGCTCACTGTCTTCACCTCACTGTTGGTGAGCGATGGTGTGGATACCTCTTGGGCGGTCTACTTCCAGGCAGGTCCGCTGTTCTGGGTCTTCTCACTCTACTTCTTCCTCGTCACCGCCATGGGCGTGCTGAACATCGAGCGTGCCCGGCGAAGGACGATTACTTCGACGTCGAGACGACGGATGACGTATCTGGCGGTGTCATTCGCTGCACCCGCATTGGGTGTCTTTCCATACATGCTCTTGGCTAGTCTACCGGGCCACTTCTCGCCCAACCTGCTGCTTTTCATTGCACTCCTGGGCAATGTTGGCATCGTTCTGATGACCGTTGTCCTGGCCTATAGTGTGGCTTTCTACGGGGCTCTGACGCCCGACAGGGTAGTCAAGCGCAGCCTGGTAAACTACTTGCTGCGCGGGCCTCTCGTGGGCATTTGCCTACTGGCACTGATGCTTGTTGTTCCAAGGGTGGAAAGCATCCTTGGGCTACCACGCGATACCGTGCTGGTCTTCGCCGTGGTCGTAGGCATAGTCTTGCTGCAGGTGCTGATCAGCGCGCTCACTCCGTTCATCGATCTTCTGATCTACCGGCGTGACAGCGCCGAGATCACGTGGATACGGGAGCTTGACACCCGCCTGCTTACCACGACGGACCTGTCGCAGCTTCTGGAGAACATCCTGGCTGCTCTCTGCGACTTGGCGCGAGCGAGCAGCGGCTTTGTAGTCACGAAGCGAGCGGGCTTGCCGCAGATGCAGGCGGTCTGCGGACCGCGAGGCGAAGCAACGCGGTTTGTCCAAGAGCATGATCTGGAGGGTTTGGCTCAGCAATTGGCTGAGGGTGACGAAGAGCGGCAGCCAGAACGAGTGGAGGAAGTGTTCACCGAACAGGGCGGTTTCTGGCTACTTCCGCTGCGCAGTCAGTCGCGTGACCAGATCCTGGGTGTCCTAGGTATGAGAGCAGATCTCCATCAGCTAGAGCTGACGGAAAGGGAGAATGAGATCGCGGTGACGCTGATCAGCCAGGCAGCGCTTGCCCTGGAGGATTGGCAGCTACAGCGCGGCATATTCACTCTATTGTGGGAATTGACGCCGGAGATCGAATCCATACAGCGCTGGCAAAGCCGGCCGCGTTACGTCGGGTCTCCCATGTTGGAGCCCATCGAGCACAGCCCCATATATGCACCGGATTTCCCGAAGGTGGTTAAGGAGGCACTGAGCCACTACTGGGGCGGGCCTGGGCTGACAGAAAGTCCTTTGCTCAGGATGAAGATTGTCAGACAGTATGCACAGGAGAGCGGTCAGGTCCCCACGAAAGCACTGCGCTCCGTGTTATACAAGGCCATCGATGCGCTCAAGCCACCCGAAGGGCAGAGAATTCTCACTACCAAGGAATGGATCCTCTACAACATCCTGGAGATGAAGTTCATGAGGGGGTTGAGAATCACTCAGATCGCCATGCGCCTGTCCATGAGCGAGTCTGACCTGTACAGGAAGCAGAGAGCGGCCATCGATGCGGTGGCGAAGGTGCTGGCCAGCATGGAAGAGGATACTTAGGTGTCTGCGATAGTTCTGCGCCGGGGCGACATCACTAGCTTGGACACGGACGCTATCGTCAATGCGGCTAATATCGCGCTATGGATGGGTGGTGGCGTGGCTGGAGCCATCAAGAGAGCTGGGGGACAAGGGATCGAGGACGAGGCGGTCCGGCAGGCGCCGATACCGGTGGGTGAGGCCGTGGTGACCCGGGCCGGCAGCTTGAAGGCGCGCTATGTGATCCATGCTG
This sequence comes from Chloroflexota bacterium, assembly GCA_030603665.1. Taxonomy (GTDB): domain Bacteria; phylum Chloroflexota; class Anaerolineae; order UBA7937; family B3-Chlor; genus JAUVXJ01. The sequence goes on from JAUVXJ010000004.1 coordinate 290,872, forward strand.
CGGTCATGGCTACCGACTTGGTGACTGACGCTGACAAGATCAGAAGCGCCACGAGGAACAGTCTACGGCGCGCTGAGGAGCTAGAGCTCAAGAGTATCGCTTTCCCAGCCCTGGGGACCGGGGTTGGGCGGTTCCAGTACGGGAAGGTGGCCGAGATCATGATTGACACGGTGAGCGACCACCTGGCGGGCGACAGCGGTCTGGAGGAAGTGATCTTCGCGCTGTTCGACGATGAAGCGTTCGAGGTCTTCGAGAAACGTCTGGCGCAACAGGGCCATTCGAGGGGAAGTCTCGAGTGATAATGGCAGAGCCCAAGCCAGCTAGCCGACTGTGACTGCAAGGTGGGGAGGGCAGAGCGCTCACCGAATCCAGTGTCACATCTCATCCCAGGCTTTGACCGCGAGGCGATCAGGGTTCGATGCGACGACCATTGCAGGCCCAGCGGTCTGTGGAGTCTGCCTGACCCATGGTCGGCCAAGTATTCGTCCGTATGATATTCTGTACGTGCTGCTCGTTCCCAGTTATGCTTGACGCCTCTTTTGCGTTATGGTATGATGGCTCCGGTGCGGATGAGGACGTGGAGCTATAGTGAGGAGGCCGTCCGATGAGAAACAAGCTGTGGTCGATTGGTATCTTGCTAATCTCGTTGGCATTGGTGACCGGACTCGGGGGATGTGAAAGGGCCAAGCCTGCTCCCACTCCAACCGCGGAGGTTCGCCCGGAGGAGCCCACGGCCACCCCGGCCTCCCCGGCTAGCACGACGCCGGTGAGCACACCAGCGTCCTCCCCCGAGCCGTCAGCGTCTGGTACTGCGGAGGCCCCGGTTGGGGAGACGCCAACCGCTGTTCCCTCTGAACCGACTGCTGCCCCTGAACAACCGCCACCGTCTGTGCCTGCTGAGGGTGTGGAGCACGTTGTGGCCTGGGGAGAAACCCTCGAGATCATCGCCAGTCGCTACGGGGTCACTGCCCAGGCAATAGTGGCGGCGAACAACCTGGCCAATCCCGATCTCATCAGGGCAGGCGACGTACTGATCATCCCCGGTGCAACCACACCAGCTCCTGAGCCAGGCGTGCACATCGTGCGCCAGGGCGAGACCTTGAAGTCCATCGCCAGCATGTATGGCACTACTGTCGATGCCATTGCCATGGCGAACGGGATAGTCAACGAGAACTACATATGGGTCGGACAGCGACTGACCATACCAGGTGGTGGCACCAGCCAGGCTGGAGGTCAGACATATGTGGTGAAACCGGGCGACACACTGTCGTCCATTGCACTGCAGTTTGGCACCACGGCGTGGGCCCTAGCCAACGCTAATAATCTGCCAAGCGTGAATATGATCTATGTCGGGCAGACCCTGCGCATACCGTAGCACATCGCAGGGAAGCCTCGGCCCCTGTTCGCGCCCAGAGGGCACCTTCGCGGGACGGGCCCCATGAGCCAGCATCACTGACGGCTCTCTGCGCCCATGACGGATACGAAGGCGCTCCCACAGAGTGGTCGACGAACCATGGATGGCTGTCGGGTCTTGGTCCGCAAGCCGTCCGGTTGCGTTTGGGAGGGTAGACTGAGCGAGGAAGTGGTCTCAAGTCGGCGCGTATTCGACGGCACGGTCGTCAGTCTTCGTGTCGATCGAGTGAGACTGCCCGGTGGTCGGGTCACTGATAGGGAGATCGTGGAGCACGCGGGGGCTGTGGGCGTCGTGGCCCTTGACGATGGGTGCCATGTGTTGCTGGTCAAGCAGTTCCGCTCGTCGCTACGCAGGATGTTGCTGGAGATCCCAGCTGGGACGCTTGGAGAGGGAGAGGATCCGCGTGTCTGCGCGTTCAGGGAGTTGCGTGAAGAGACTGGCTATTCGGCGGAGGAAATGGAGGAACTCTACGCGTTCTACTCCTCCCCCGGCTTCTCCAACGAACGGATCTGGCTGTACTTGGCCACCGCCCTGAACGCTGGACCTCAGATGGCGGAGTCAGACGAGATCATCGAGGTGGTCAAGGTGCCGCTGGAGAGAGCGCTGGAGATGGTGGCGACTGGCGAGATTTGTGATGGGAAGAGCATCTTGGGGCTCCTTGCTGCTCAAGCCAAGATGTGCATTTCCTAGGACCGGGATCTTTCTGTGCAGGCAGCCCGGCCCGGAGCTATTGAAAGGGAGACCGTAGAGCATGGAACCGACAGATCGCAAGTACACGAAGGATCACGAATGGGCGAAGCTGGATGAAGCCCTGGCAGTGATGGGCATCACCGACTATGCCCAGGAGCAGCTGGGCGACATAGTCTATGTGGAATTGCCCCAGCCGGGTGATGCGGTGGAACTGGCACAATCGTTCGGTATCATAGAGTCGGTGAAAGCTGCATCCGATCTGCTTGCCCCGATCGACGGCGAAGTGGTGGCCATCAACGAGGAGCTCGTGGACAGGCCGGAATTGGTGAACGAGGACCCTTACGAGGGCGGCTGGATGGTCAAGGTACAGCCTGACGATGAAGCACAGCTGGCTGGCTTGATGACGGCAGAACAGTACTCGGCTCACTTGAAGACTCTAGAATAGCGATCATGAGTTCATACATCCCCAATACTGACAGCGATCGCGCCCGGATGCTGAAGAGCGTGGGACTCGATTCAGTGCCGGAGCTTTTCGAAGTCATCCCCGCTGAGAAGCGTTACCCCGTTCTGGAGTTGCCTCCACCTCTATCCGAAATGGAGGTGAAGAGGCTGCTCCGGGGCCTGGCTGAGAGGAACGCTGACCTCGATCATCATCCCTGCTTCGTGGGTGCGGGCTCCTATCGCCATTTCGTCCCCTCCGTCGTGGATCACATCGTTTCTCGAGGAGAGTTCTACACTGCCTATACCCCCTACCAGCCTGAGGTTAGCCAGGGCACGCTGACGGCCATCTACGAGTTTCAGACCATGATCTGCGCCCTGACGGGCATGGATGTGGCCAACGCATCCATGTATGACGGAGCCACGGCGCTGGCTGAAGCTGGGCTGATGGCTTGTCGCTCAACTCGCCGACACAAGCTGATTGTGGCTTCCACCGCTCACCCCAATCATCGCCGTGTACTCAGAACCTACACTCAGGGCATGGGCATAGAGGTGGAGGACATCGGCCGTGCCGAGGATGGGGATGTCAACCTCTCCCACGCGCGGCAATTGCTCGATGATGGGACGGCTGCGATCATGGTTCAGCACCCCAACTTCCTGGGCTGTCTGGAGGATCTGGCGCCTCTGAGCGAACTGGCGCACGCGGTGGGCGCGCTGCTGGTGGTCTCCGTCGATCCCATCGCCCTCGGCCTGTTCAAGGCTCCGGGCGACCTGGGAGCCGACATCGTGGTGGGTGAGGGACAGTCCCTAGGCAGTCCTCCAAGCTACGGAGGTCCCTATTTGGGGTTCTTTGCGTGCCGCGAGAAGTACTTGCGCCAGCTTCCAGGGCGTCTGGTGGGCATGACCACCGACTCCGAAGGACGGAGGGGATTCGTTCTCACGTTGCAGCCGCGCGAGCAGCACATCAGGAGGGAGAAGGCCACCTCCAATATTTGTAGCAATGAGGCTCTCGTCGCGCTGGCGGCCGCGGTCTACCTGGCGGTGATGGGCAAGCAGGGCCTCCGGCATGTGGCGGAGCTATGCTACCACAAGGCCCATTATGCAGTTGAAGAGATAGCATCCCTGTCGGGATACGAGAAGCTTCTTGGGAGGTTCTTCAAAGAGTTCGTGATCCGGACGCCGGTTCCCCCGGCGGAGGTTCATCAGCGACTCTGGGAGCGTGGCATCATCGGTGGCTACGAGTTGGGAAAGGACTATCCAGAGTTGGCCGGCTGTCTTCTGTTCTGCGTCACTGAGATGAACTCCCGGGAGGAAATGGACCTCCTGGTGGAGACCCTGAAGAGCATTGGTGAAGAGAAATGACGGAACCCCTTCTTTTCGAGTTGACTTCACCCGGTCGGGTGGGCTGTCGGCTGCCGGCGGTGGATGTTCCCGAGGCCGCTCTTCCGGGGGACTTGCTGCGAGAGGACTTACCCTTGCCGGAGCTAAGCGAGAGGGAGGTTGTCCAACACTTCACACGCCTGTCGCAGCTAAACTTCAGCGTTGATACCGGGTTCTATCCACTTGGATCGTGCACTATGAAGTACAATCCCAAGATGCACGAAGATGTTGCTCGCTATCCTGGATTCACCCAGATCCACCCCCGGCAGGACGAATCGACTGTCCAGGGGGCGCTGCAGTTGATGTGTGAGCTACAGGGATATTTGGGCGAGATTACGGGTTTGCCTGCGGTCAGTCTGCAGCCGGTGGCTGGAGCTCATGGGGAACTCACGGGTATGCTCATCATCCGGGCCTATCACCTGGAGCGCGGAGACGAGGACAGGAACACGGTCCTGGTGCCGGACTCCGCCCACGGGACCAATCCTGCCACTGCTGCCATGTGTGGGTACAGGGTCGTGACCGTTCCTTCGGACAGGCGCGGCAACATCGATGCGCAGGAGCTGGACCGGCTCATGGACGAGAGTGTGGCGGGTTTGATGCTCACCAACCCCAACACGCTGGGGCTGTTCGAGGAGCACATCCTTGAAGTGGCAGAGATCGTCCATGGCGCCGGAGGACTGATCTACTGCGATGGCGCCAACATGAACGCCCTGCTCGGGATCTCCAAGCCGGGTGAGCTGGGCACAGACGTTCTTCACCTCAACCTCCACAAGACGTTCAGCACCCCGCACGGGGGCGGCGGCCCTGGAGGCGGCGCTACAGCGGTGACGGAGGAGTTGGGTCCTTTCCTGCCGCTGCCTGTGGTGGCTCGCCGCGAAACGAAGGAAGCCGGTGCCGGGCGTTTGGAGTACTACCTCGACTATGATCGACCGTCGTCGATAGGTCCCGTCAGCGGGTTCTTCGGCAACTTCGGCGTGATGGTGAAAGCCTATGCCTATCTCAGATCATTGGGGGAGAGTGGGTTGAGGGAGGTAAGCGAGGACGCGGTCCTGAACGCGAACTACGTTCTGCACCGGCTCAAAGAGTACTATGATCTACCGTATGATCGTTTCTGCTTGCACGAATGCGTGTTTTCGGGTACGGTCCAGGCCAAGCTCGGTGTGCATACCATTGACATTGCCAAGAGACTGATCGATCTGGGCTTTCACCCGCCGACGGTGTACTTCCCTCTCATCGTGGACGAGGCGCTGATGATCGAGCCCACCGAGACGGAGAGCGTGGAGACCCTTGATGCGTTTGTTGCAGCCATGCGCCAGATCGCTAGAGAGGCTGAGGAAGAACCGCAGGTGGTTCGTAGCGCGCCCGAGTCCACGCCTGTGGGTAGGCTTGATGAAGTGGCGGCCGCGCGTGAACCCAACTTGAGGTGGATGGGCTAGCGCCGCGTGACACAGCGAACCCTTGGTGAAGTGAACCTGATGACGTAGTTTCCGGTGTGTGTGTAGAGGGGGCGCCACATGCTTGAGGATGGAGAGCTCGTTCCCAGGATTCAGCACGGGGATCTGGGGGCCTTTGAGACTCTGTATCACAAGTACAAGAACGAACTCTACAGGACGGCTTTGGCCATCACTAGAGACCGGGGCGCTGCGGAGGAACTCCTCCAAGATTGCTTTCTACGGGCATACGATCACATTGACAGTGTGGACGCTTGCTCTTCATTGCGCCCCTGGCTGCATCGGATTGTCGTCAATCTGAGCTACAACTGGTCGGCCAAGAAGCGCCTGCGGTTGGTCTCGTTTGAAGAAGTGTTTGACCGGATACTATCGGTGCCGCGCAATTCGCCTGAGCGAGCTTTCGACAGGCAGGAACTCTCGCATGTCCTGGACGAGGCGATCAGGTCTCTGACTATGCCTCAGCGAGTGGTTGTTGTACTCTTCTATCTGCAGGGCTTCAGCCTGGCTGAGATCGCATACGTTCTAGATTGCCCCGTGGGAACAGTCAAGTCCAGACTCCACAACTCTCGTAAGGCTCTGAGGCGAAGACTGATCGCGGACGCGCAGATAACCAGAGAAGCGACCTTTGAACTCCTATCGTCGTGATCGACGATCGACGGAGGCGAGGTGCAAGATGAGCGACAACAGAAAAGATGAACTGGACGTGCTGGTGGAGAGGGCTCTGCGAGATTGGGCCTCCCACGAAGTGCCTCCAGATCGGGTGTGGAGCAACATCAGGCTTGGCCTCGCGGAGCGCGTCGGGCGCAGTCCTTCCAGATCTCCTTGGGCTCGCCAGTTGTGGACTGCGGCCGTGTCTTTGGGGGCTGACGTCTTCGTGGCGGCCCGCATGATCCTTTCGCCGTCTCCTCATGGTGGCGAGAATGGGTGGACGCGTCGGCTCGTGGTGGCCGGCCGATCATCTGGGTCTGTCTGGGTGTCGATTCATCACTGATGCTAGAGCGTGGATGTCACATTGAGGGACGGCTGGCAGACACAGACCCCAAACAAGCGGCCCCAGGTGGCGTCCTCGTCCAGTCTCTTGCTGTCACCCTTCGCTGAGTACCTCTGCAGTTCCGCTCCGTGCAACCAACGCCTTTACAGCCCATGACAGGAGATAACGGTGAATGACGCGTCCTTGCTGGAGGTTAAGGACCTCCGAACTCAATTCCACACCGCTGAAGGCATAGTGCGTGCCGTGAATGGGGTCTCATTCTCCGTCAATGAGGGGGAGACCCTGGGCATCGTGGGCGAGAGCGGGTGTGGGAAGACTGTCACTGCACTGTCCATCGTGCGGCTAGTCGAAGAGCCCCCGGGCGAGATCGCGGGCGGACAAGTGCTCTTCCAGGGACGCAATCTACTGTCCGTTGGGGCTCAGGAGATGTGTGAGATACGGGGAGCGAAGATAGGGGTGATTTTCCAGGATCCGATGACATTCCTCAATCCCGTGCTCGCCATAGGTCAGCAGATTGGCGAGTCTCTTGAGCTTCACACGCGTCTGGATCGCAGGCAGGTGAGGCAGAGAACAATTGAACTCTTGCAGGTCGTGGGCATTCCTGAGGCAGAGGAGCGCATCGACGACTTCCCCTATCAGTTCAGTGGAGGGATGAGACAGAGAGCGATGATAGCCATGGCGCTCGCCTGCGATCCCTACTTGCTCATCGCCGATGAGCCGACCACAGCTCTGGATGTCACCATCCAGGCTCAGATAGTGGACTTGGTGAATAGACTGAAGCGCGATAGAGGGCTGTCAATAATCTGGATAACGCACGATCTCGCCATCATTGCTGGACTGGCAGAACGTGTGCTGGTGATGTATGCGGGGTACATAGTCGAGTCAGCAGACGTGAAGGACCTGTACAGGGATCCTCGGCATCCGTATACGTTGGGGCTCTTGGCTTCCGTACCCAGGCTGGACAATGGGGGGAGGGAAGCCCTGACGCCCATCGAGGGCGCGCCTCCGGACCAGGTGAATCTGCCACCGGGGTGTCCATTTCATCCACGGTGTCTATATGCGACTCACAGGTGCACGCACACCATGCCCGAGCCGCGCAAGGTCGGGTCGGGTCACGTCGTGGCTTGCTGGGTGGATGTGCCTCGGGCGTGCACCTCCACTCCCAGCAGCAGGGAGGCTACCACCTGGTCGCGCGATGCCGTATAGGGGCGGCTTCTGCTGATTTGACAAGTCCGCCCCAATGCCCTATATTCTAGCGTTGAATGAGGGCGCACCGCCCCTGTTGGAGGGTTCGGGGGTTGGCGCGTAATCCTGTGGCAAGAATACCACAGCTGGGTGGGATACTGGTAAGGAGGCGTGAATAGTGGCTCTGCTCGAAGTGCGAGATCTGAAAACGCGGTTCTACACTGACGATGGCGTCGTGCAAGCCGTGAATGGGGTATCCTGGGAGGTGGACGAGGGGGAGACCCTGGCCATCGTAGGTGAGAGCGGCTGCGGCAAGAGCGTTAGCGTGCTCTCCATCCTGCGGTTGATACCTCAGCCGCCGGGGAAGATCGAGTCCGGCGAGGTCATGTTCGAAGACAGGGACCTGATGAAGCTGAAGGACGATGAGATGCGCTCCATCAGAGGGAACAAGATGGCCATGGTCTTCCAGGACCCCATGACGTCGCTGAACCCTGTCCTTACCATCAACCAGCAAATCAGCGAAGCGGTGACCCTGCACATGGGAATGAACAAGAATGAGGCCCGCGAGCGGACAACTGAACTGCTGGAGCTGGTGCAGATACCTCAGGCCAAGGATCGACTGGATGACTATCCTCACCAGTTCAGTGGCGGAATGAGGCAGCGGGCCATGATCGCCATGGCTCTGTCCTGCAACCCCCAGGTCCTCGTCGCGGACGAACCCACCACGGCTCTCGACGTAACCATTCAGGCCCAGATCATCGAGCTGGTGAAGCAGCTAAGAGATGAGATCGGCATGGCTATCATCTGGATCACCCATGACCTGGGCATCGTTGCCGGGATTGCGGACAGAGTGGCCGTCATGTATGCTGGCTTCATCATCGAGTCAGCCGCTGTGAAGGATTTGTATGCAGATCCACGGCATCCCTACACGCTGGGACTGCTCGGCTCGGTGCCACGACTCGACATGAAGGAGAAGGAGAAACTGACCCCCATCTACGGACTTCCGCCCGACCTCATCCAATTGCCGGTTGGTTGTCCATTTGCCCCTCGGTGCGACTATCGGATCGAACGCTGTGCCGAACGACCAGAGCTGATCGTGGTTGCCCCTGGACACGAGGCGGCATGCTGGGTCGACATCACGAAGGAGAGGAAGCAACAATGGGTTCCGAAAACAACGTCCTGCTTGAAGTCAAGAACCTGAAGATGTACTTCCCCGTCAAGCGGGGGGTCTTCCAGCGGCGAGTGGGCGATATCAAGGCCGTCGACGATGTTAGTTTCTTCATTCGACGTGGTGAGACCTTCGGCCTCGTGGGCGAGAGTGGGTCTGGCAAGACCACGGTAGGGCGCTGCATACTCCAACTCTACAGGCCCTCGGCTGGACAGGTCGTGTTCGAGGGTGAGGAACTGACCACGATGAAGGGGCAGAAGCTCCGATCCATGCGGCGCGAGATGCAGATGATCTTCCAGGACCCGTATGCCTCTCTGAATCCGCGCATGACCGTCGGCAGCATCATTGGCGAACCTCTGGAGGTGCACGGCATCTCCAAGGGCAAGGCCAAGCGAGAGCGAGTTCAGGAACTGTTGAAAGTGGTGGGGTTGAATCCATACTTTGTCAATCGGTATCCTCACGAGTTCAGCGGCGGGCAGCGGCAGCGAATTGGAGTGGCCAGGGCCCTGGCACTCAACCCAAGCTTCATCGTGGCGGACGAGCCCATCTCTGCTCTGGACGTTTCAATTCAAGCTCAGATTATCAACATGCTGGAGGATTTGCAGACTGAGCTTGGGTTGACCTTTCTGTTCATCGCTCATGACCTGAGCGTGGTGCGGCACATCAGCGACCGCATAGCTGTGATGTATCTGGGCAAGATCTTTGAGATCGCGGACAAGGATGAGTTGTACCACAACCCGCTGCAGCCCTACACTCAGTCCTTGCTGTCGGCTGTTCCCATCCCTGACCCAGTGGTGGAGGAGACAAGAAAGAGGATCATCCTCGTGGGCGATCTACCCAGTCCGGAGCACCCTCCCGTCGGCTGCAACTTTGTCACACGGTGTCCGGTGAAGATGGACATCTGCGAAGAAGAAGAGCCGGAGTTCAAGGAGATCTCGTCGGATCACTGGGTGGCGTGTTGGCGTGTGAATTGACAGTCGGGTGAACCTGCCGGGCACGAAATCGGTATAGTACAAAGAGCGATACTACTCGTCGGCCGAGTGTGCAGGCATCTCGTTGTGCTGAGCGAGCAGCGAGAAGGGTCTCGACTTGATACCATACGTGCTCCGAAGGTTAGCCGTTCTTCCGGTAGTCGTATTCCTCGTAACCATCATCCTCTTCTCCCTCATGTGGCGGCTCCCTGTGGAGTTGCGCGCAAGCATCTACGTACCAACGACCGGCCGGTTCCTCCTGCCAGACGAAGAGGCCACTTGGTCACCGGGGATTGGGGTCACTCCGCAGCTTGGCAACAGCCGGTACTCGAGGGACTGCTCCAGCGTGCGCCTGCCACCGCGGAGTTAGTGTTGGCTTCCATGATCCCCTGCATCGCGCTAGCTCTCCTCCTGGGGGCGCAGCGGCACGGTACCGCAGGCGATTGCCAGACCACGTGATTCGCGCGGCAACGTTCCTCGGCTGGGCATTCCCGTCGTTTGTGCTGGGCCTCATTCTGATCAATGTGTTCTATGCCTGGCTGGGATGGTTTCCCCCCGGGCACCTGAGTCTCTCGTCTGGAATCATTGTCCACTCCGACCAGTTTCAGAGCTACACCGGGCTGCACACAGTGGATGCCTTGCTGAATCTTGACTTGAGGGTGTTCTAGGACGCCATCAGGCATCTTATCTTGCCCGCCTTCTGTGTGGCCCTGGCCGAGTGGGCGCTGCTGACGAGGATCATGCGCTCCTCGATGCTCAATGTCCTGAGGCAGGACTATGTAACCACAGCCAGAAGCAACGGGGCGCCGGAAAGGCAGGTGATCGATCGCCACGTACGGCGCAACGCGCTGCTGCCGGTGATCTCGACGGGTGGCGTGGCTGTGGGGATGCTGATGAGTGGTGTCGTCGTCATCGAGAGCGTGTTCAACATCAACGGCATCGGGAGCGCGGCGGCAGACGCTATGGCGTCGGTTGACATACCAGTGGCTGTGGGTTTCGCGGTCTTCACGTGCGCGGTGACAGTTGTGGCCAGCCTTGTCGTTGATCTGTTATACGCATTCGCAGATCCTAGAGTCAGGCTCTACTAGAGGGGATGCCTTTGACCCATGGAGGGAGCGAGCAAGCGCCGCCAGGGGGAGCTCTGTAGACGCCTAGCACATCTCGATCTCTACCACCATTCTCTGCGGCTGATGGGCCAGAAGCTGGTGTCGAGCTCCACCGACGCTTCTGCCGAGGCGGCAGGAGCTCCATACTCGCGCTCGCTACAGCTTGCCGAGGACTGCTCTGCGGCCCTCCGATTCCTCAAGGAGCGTCTGGATTCCGAGGACATCGGTCCCTGCGAATCCACTCTGTCGGGGGTCGATCTGGCAGTGCACAGAGCATCCCAGGCGAAGGGACATACGCAGTTTCTGGTCAATGTCTGGCGTGTGGTTGAGGCGGTGGAGCAGCTTCTCGAGACGGTTGCCGTGAAGTACGGCTACACGACCCTTGCAGAGAGAGCGGTGGTGGGAGGAGATTCTACGGTTGGGGATGCGGCTGCTCCATTTGTTCCCGACTTTGGGCGGTACGAGCAGGCTATGGTGGTGGAGGCGGAGGCTCTCAAGCCGATGCCCATGCCAAGGTTTGCCGCCTTTCCTCGTTGGCGTGCCAGGGAGCTTCTGAGGCCCGGATTGCTGCTAGGCATGGTGATTATCTTGGGTTTCGTCGCCGTGGCCATCGTGGCACCCATCTTGGCGCCCCCTGAGGGAGATGATCCGTATACGATGCCCAGGGATAGCTACCGGGTTCAACCTGAACCACCTCGACCAGGGCACCCGCTGGGCACAACAGAACAGAGCTTCGACGTGTTCCACGGCATGGTGTGGGGCACACACATCGCCTTCCGCATAGGGCTTTCTGTCATGATAGGCAGAGCCATCATGGGACTTGTCGTGGGATTGCTCGCGGGCTACTACGGTGGGTGGCTGGACGCCATAGTCATGCGTATCACTGACGGCTTTCTGGCCTTCCCCATCGTGCCCGCCACGTTGGTGATGCTCGCCTTCTTTGGTCCCAGGCCGGTGGCACGCGTTGGGGAGAAGAGTGGCGTCGATTCCATCATCATCCTTTCGCTGATCCTCTTTGGATGGATGCAGTATGCTCGCCTAGTGCGCGGAAACGTGCTACTCGAACGTGCGAAGCAGTATGTGGAGGCGGCGGCGGCCATTGGCGCCCGGGATCTGCACATCATCTGGCGGCACATCCTACCCAACGTGCCCCAAGGGCTGTTCGTGCTCATCGCTTCCGACATCGGCGCCATGGTGGTGCTGGCTGCCGTGTTCACCTTCCTCGGCCTCTCGGGTCGTAGGGGTCTGGCCGACTGGGGGTATATGTTGAATATTGGGCGAAACTGGATTATCGGGACGCCTTCCAATGCCTTCCAGTACTGGTACGTGTACTTGCCACCGATAGCGGCCATGGTGCTCTTCTCGGTGGGATGGAATCTAATCGGCGATGGGCTGCGGGATGCGCTGGATCCCCGAGCGCAATAGCGCCTGTGGCAGACGCGGCATCAGTACTGAGAAGCTCTGGCGCCACCGCGAAGGCTGGCCATGGCAGCGTCCTCCAAAGGAGCGTATCCACGTAGCGGGATCGACAGCGATGGCTTATGATCGCGGGCGACAACTCGGGCGATCATGGGGCAGATGGGGCCGTTGAGATTCGGATTGCATCAGTCGCGTTTTCTCATTTCATGGTGAGAGACTAGAGTGACCAGATTGCGGATCAGAGAGGGCAAGCTTTCGTTCTTCCTGCTCATGCTGATGATGCTGAGTATCGCCTGGAGCATGGAGCTCGCCGGCTGGGTGGAGGGGCTGTACGTCGTAGAGTGGACAGCGCTGGGGGGCCTGACGCTGGGCTTTCTCCTGACCAGGCTCGGCTGGCCGAGGGCGCTGAAACACCTGGCAGGCGTGTTAGTCGGAGCATTGCTCGTTCTAGCCGTCGTTGGCAGGCTCATCGATCCCGGCCTCGGCTTACGAGACGGCGTACGCATGGTGGCATACCACTTCGATGCCTGGCTCACAATGGTGCTGTCCGGACAGCCTGGCACCGATGCTGTAACCTTCGTTTTGCTGGTGACTATCCTGGGCTGGTGGATCGGGTACGCCAGCGCCTGGATGGTGTTCGGTGCCCATCAGGTCTGGCAGGCTTTGGCCCTCACCGGCGGGGCGATGCTGCTGGTGGCTTATGCCAGCCCTCCTGAGGTCACTCCGTTCTTCATCGTGTATGTGTTCTCAGCCTTGTTGCTGGCCATCCGCCTCTATGTCTTCACTCAGGAGCAGTCATGGATACGACGTCGTGCGAGATACGACCGTGACCTGACTCTGAATTTCCTCCGCGATGGGGGAGTGCTTGTCCTTGCAGTTCTATCGGTGGTCTGGATAGTGCCGCTGCTGTCATCGAGCTCTACCCTGTCCGAGCTCTGGTCGCAGATGGAAGGACCGTGGCGAACGGTGGGGGATACCTGGAATCGGCTTTTCCCCGAGGTTCTCGGCCATAACAGGGGGTACGAGAACGTACCCTTCGGCCAGCAGTTGGCCCTTGGCGGACCAATCAACCTGGGCGAGGAACTCGTGATGTGGGTGGAGACCGAGGGGGCACGCTACTGGCGTGGCGCCGTCTACGATCGGTACGATGGAACTGGGTGGGTGAGCACTGATACTCTGAGCGCCGTCATTCCGCCTGACCGTGATCTGCCCTCGGATGGGCAGTACGAGATGCGTCAACTCATCGAGCAGACCGTAGTGCCTAACTGGTCGGGATTGGGTCAGGTCTTCCACGTCGGACAGGCGACGAGGGTCGATGTGCCAGTCGACATCAGATACGGTTTCGGGAACGGGACCGGCGACGACGCACAGGACCCGTGGTCGGGGCCGGCGTCGGTGTCTCTGCTCAAGACCCGCATACCAGTCAATGCTGACAGGCCGTATCGCGTGTTCTCGTGGACATCTACGGCCGATGCGGCGAGTCTCAGAGAAGCTGGGAGTGCGTACCCCGATTGGATTGGTGGCCGGTACTTGCAGCTTCCCTCCACGCTGCCCGATCGGGTCAAGCGTTTGGCTGAGGAGATCGTGGCCTCGCAGGAGAGCTCATACGACAAGGCCGTGGCCATTCAGGACTATCTGCGGCGCACGATCGAGTATCGTGAGGACATCGAGGCGCCTCCAGAGGGCAGAGACCCTATAGACTATCTTCTTTTTGACAGTCGTGAGGGCTATTGCAACTACTACGCATCGACCATGGTGGTCATGGCTCGGGCGGTGGGCATCCCCGCGCGCCTGGCCGTGGGGTATGTTGGAGGCGAGTTCGAAGAAGAAACCCGCAGGTACGTCGTGCGAGAGCATGATACCCACGCCTGGGTCGAGGTCTACTTCCCTAGTTTCGGCTGGGTCGAGTTTGAGCCCACAGCGAGCGAGCCGCCGATTCCTCGTGTTGAGAACAGTGATGATCAATTGGCAGGGCGACCTGGGGGAGACGCGGAGTCGCGGCTGGACCGGGACCTGGAGAGGCTCAGGGAGGAGGAAGAGGGATCGCTTGGTGTGATAGTCCCAACCGCAAGGTCCGGTAGACCTTCGCTCCCGTTGGCGGCCCTCATCCTGCTGGTGTTTGGTGGGGGCGCAGGAGCGATAGCCTTGTGGTACTTGAAATGGATGAGAGGAGAGGACACCTCTCCTGCTGGCCGGATCTATGCGCAGATGTGCAGCTACACGCGTCTTTCTGGTGTGAGAGGTGAGGCCCACCACACGCCATACGAGTATGCGTCCCTCGTAGTGCAGCACATACCTCACTCTGCCCCCCACGTGGAGCAGATCACCGAACTTTTCGTACGCGATCAGTTTGGGCCGCGTGGCGGGGCGCGCGGGGAGGAGCAGGCCGCAGAGCAGGCCTGGAGGGCGCTGCGACCACTCGTTATGCAGAGACTGGTGCACAGAATACCAGAATTGGCGCGCTCGGCGCTGCGCTGGCGCTGGTAGCGTGTATCCGGGAGGACGAGAAGCACGAACGTGCCAGGCAAGGTGAGCACTGCGACATCAATTCACAGCGTAGCTGGAGGCCTGCGGTCCAGGTTGAGGGGTTGCCTACCCTGGATCATATTGGTGCTACTGGGGTTGGGTCCTCTCTTGGTCTGCGCCCTGATGGGTCCACCTGAGGCTGGATCGGAGCTTGGGCAGAAGGCTGCACCCGATTGGAGCCGTGGCACACCGGTGGGGGCCGAGTTCTACGGCAGCGACAGCGGGGCGCCGATCGTGGTTGACGACGAAAGACGCGTGCATCTGGTCTGGGCGCTGCGCTTCACAGCCCTGGAGCACGATCTTCGCTACCTGCGCCTCGATGAGCAGGGGTTGGTGGAGGACGAGCATGATCTGAACCTATCGCTCTTTCAGCCCCGATCGGTGCAGCTGGTGCTGGGGAGCGACGGCTTGCTGCATGTTTTCCTCTTGGCCTCCTCGGAGCCGGACGCGCCTTCCGGCTTGTATCACTTCAGTCTGACGGGGGATGGTCGCCTGAGCGCCGAATCCACACTGCTATCGTCGGAGACGGACCCCTGTTTCGAGTACGATGTTGCCGTGAGTCTGTCCGGTTTGACGCACGTCTTCTGGACGGAGGGTGCAGGCGCTGAGCGCGACATGTACTACCTCGCTCTGGCCCCAGGCCCAGAGACGGTGATTGCCTCGAGACTGATCGGGCGCGGTGTTTCCAGCCCTGCGGTTGCCACAGGACCAGACGGCGCACTCCATCTGTTCTGGGAAGAACCTGGTGACGATGAGGATATTGCAGTGCTGTACTACATGGTGGTGGCAGGCGATGTCCCTGAGTCCTTGTCAGGGCTGAGGCTTCTGGACCTGCCGATGGGCAGGCGGTTCTTCCGCAGAGGGCCGGTAGTGGCTTTCGACGCTGAGTACGCATATCTGGTCTGGACTGTGGAGTACCGGAGAGACATGGCGGCGCCGGCCATCTCAGAGGGCTGGTATGGGAGTTTTCCGCTCGGTTCACCGTTGTCAATCTCGGCCAGACCCTTCTCCCTGCCGATGGATGAAAAGCCGATGTATGAGCCCCATGATTCACCCTACAGCTACGAGTACCTGGTGCCTTCGCGCGGCGAGGCGGAGTTCGGTAGCGAGCGTGTGACATCTCCCTCGCCTCTCGCCAGTCGCGAGGAAGCCATGGTGACCAGCGGGATGACCATGTTTCGGGGAGCATCGCCTGAGCATCAGATCGTCAACCTGGTCTTTGCCGACGGTGGATTGCTGGGATACCAGGTGGCCTGCAACACCACTCACTGGTCCAGACTCTCCAACCTGGTGGTCGACCGCGACGGCGATCTGCACCTGAGCTGGGTGGACGGGTTGGAGCCTGGGCCCAGCGTCGTGTACTATGCCACAACCGCACAGGCCGTCAGGGAACGCGTGGATGGCGTGACGCGAGATGACCTGCTGTTCGCAGCCCTGAACACAGCATTCGGTGCTGTGTTCGGAGTGTCCGCTTTGCCCCTTGCCATAGCGTGGGTATTGCCGGCGCTGATTTGGGCGTTTCTGGCCGACCGCTTCCTCGGGAGGCAAGGTGTCGTGGGCACCAAGGGGTATGCGGCACTGATCCTCGCTGTTGTCATCTACGAAGCGAGCAAGCTGTACTTCAGTGCGGCGTTGCTGGCCTACGTGCCTTTCTCGGCATCTGTACCGTTCTTGCCGGCGGGATTGCACGCTTCATTGCGGGCACTGGTGCCTCTCGCGATAGCTGGTGTGGCGGCCCTGGGTGCTTGGGTCGCCTTGCGTCGTTCGGAGACAAGAAGCCTCCTGGCGGTGTCGTCAGTCTTCATGTTGATAGACGTCTTCCTGACCCTGATTGTCTACGGTCCTGGTTTGGCCATGCTGTGATATGGGACGCGGCCCGCCCGCAGCGAGCGTGCGAACGGAGTGCGTTTCCTTGGCAGCCAGCGACAAAAGGGTCGTGCAATCGACCAGGTTGTGAACTTGACACCCGTGAAATGTCATGCTATAATCTTTTCACCCAGGGAGGGGCGGATAGAGCGTAGCATTCTCAGCAGTGCGAGGAGACACCCTCGCAGATGACCGACAATGGAGACGCCATCCCCAAGAATTGGTCATCCGGGACTCGATCAGGGCCCTGTGTCAGGCTTCTGTCCGGTCTTCTCTATGTTTGAGATGCGTGCCTTTGCACGCTCTTGGGGTTCATACTGTTCATGAGTATCCCAATGTTCATGCACGTGCGCGAAGAGAGGAGGTGAGGATGCTGATATGACCTTGGCACGGTAGTACCGACCTTGACGTGCATAGCCTTTAGTAGGGAGGGAAAAGATGTATCGGAACAAGCGATGGTTGCTACTGACAAGTCTCGTGATGATTGTGTCGCTGCTCGCCTCGGCGTGCGGCGCACCAGCAACTCCTCCGCCTCCGGCGGACACGCCAGCCCCTGGCGAGACGCCGGCCCCGCCTCCTCCGGCGGATACACCTGTGCCCCCACCTCCACCCATGGAGATCAAGAACCCCGATGCCAAGATCTCGTGCACCATCGGGGAGCCGGACTCTCTCGACCCCAGCTACCAGTATGACACAGCAAGCTACGAGATCATCTTCAACGTCTACGAGGGCTTGCTGTTCTACAACCGGGAGAGCTACACCGAGTTCGTGCCTGTCCTGGCCACCGACATGCCGGAGATCTCCGACGACAACCTCACCTACACCTTCCACCTGCGTGAGGGGATCAAGTTCCACGAGGGTGGCGATCTGACGCCTGAGGACGTGGCCTACTCCTTCTGGCGGATCATGATCCAGGACCGGAGTGGCGGGCCGTCGTGGGTGGTATTGGAGCCCCTGACCGGCCAATATGCCATCGACGACATCGCGGAGGAGATGGGCGATCAGGCGGCCTGCGAGTTCGTGAAGAGCTCGGCTGAGTTCGATAACGACGCCATGACCGTCACCTTCAATCTGCCCGCGCCCTTCGGCGCCTTCTTGAACATCGTGGCCAGCGGCTGGGGCGGGGCCATCATGGACAGAGAGTGGGTGGCCGAGCAGGGTGGTTGGGATGGCGACTGTGCGACCTGGCGCGACTACAACGACCCTGACGACGTGGACAGCGAGCTGTATAGCGCCATGAACGGCACCGGCCCCTACATGTTCGATCACTGGACGCCGGCCGAGGAGATCGTGCTGGTACGGAACGATGATTACTGGCGGGACTTCCCCTTGTGGGAAGGCGGGGCATCAGGTCCTGCCAGGATCGAGCGTGCCGTGTGGAAGTACATGGATGAGTGGGGCACCAGATTCGCCGCGTTCGAGGCTGGTGACTGCGATGGGGTGTACGTGCCCAGGCAGTACGTCAGCCAGATTGACGAGCTGGTGAAGGAGCAGTGGGACGCCATCGACATGAGCGACCCGTCGAAGATGACCATCCTCAACGAAGGCGGCACCGCCCGCTCCTTCATCAACCTGCCCCAAGTGTCGGCAGCGGACGTGTTCTTCAACCAGGGTATCGTTGTGGAGGGTGGAAACCCGTATCTGGGCAGCGGCGAGCTGGACGGCGACGGGATACCTCCTGACTTCTTCTCGGATGAGCACGTGCGGAAGGCGTTCAACTACTGCTTCGACTTCGATACCTTTATCGAGGAGGCGTGGTTGGGCGAGGCCATCCAGCGCAGGGGACCCATCATCGCTGGTCACATAGGATACACCCCGAATTCGCAAGTCTTCTCCTATGACCTGGCGAAGTGCGAGGAGGAGTTCAAGCTGGCCTGGGATGGTGCAGTGTGGGACACCGGGTTCTACCTGGTATCGACCTACAACAGCGGGAACGACCAGCGGCGTACGGCGGCGGAGATCATCGAGGCCAACGTCGAGAGCATTAACGACAAGTTCTCCATCTCCGTGCTGGACGTGCCCTGGCCGACGTATCTGGACGAGATGGTGGGTGGCCGGCTGCCGCTGTTCATCATCGGCTGGGTCGAGGACTACCACCACCCGCACAACTGGGTGCACCCGTACATGCACTCGGCGGGCACCTGGGCGCAGTTCCAGGGTCTCCCGGAGGAGCTGCTTGCTAAGTACGATGCGAAGATCGCAGAGTGTCTGGTGACACCATTCGCTGACGCCGCGCCCTGCTACGAGGAGTTGCAGGCCATGTCGATTGAGGATGTCCTGGACGTCTTCATGGCGCAGGCCACGGGCCGCGTCTACCAGCAGCTGTGGGTCAAGGGGTACTACGTGAACCCCATCTATCCGTCGGCGATGTGGGTGTACAGGTACTCCAAGGAGATGTAGTCCCTTTACTCCGTGTTTTCTCGGGCAAGGACCGGTCTCCCCGGTCCTTGCCCCCATTCCGATTGCCTGAAGGTGGGCGGTCCGCGCCTGCGGGGCGTTCGCAACGTGCTGGATCGCTGGACATTCGCGGGGCTTCCCGACAGGACCGCGAGGGTCATAGAGGCCGACAGGCGGTGGCAAGCGATAGGCGTGTTACTCCATTGAGTGCTCGATACCTCACCGGCAGCGAAAAGTGTCCCTTTTCGCTTCTCGTAAAGGGGACACCTGGACGAGGAGAGAGGCAGACATGGTAGCATATGTAGTACGCAGGCTGCTGATTTTGCCGATCATCATCTTTGGGGTGACGATTCTGATCTTCGGGATGATCTCCTTCCTGGCCCCTGGGCAGAGGGCGAGTCTGTACATAGCGGCGATCCCCAAGGGAGCGGGGGAGATAGACGAGATCATCGAGAAGTACGGCCTGGATGATCCTATACACGAGCAGTATTTCCGGTGGTTGAATGGCGTGCTGCACGGGGATCTGGGGTTCTCCAGGACGGGGAAGGCGCCGGTTCTGGATACGATCAAGAGGTACATCCCGGCGTCATTTGAGCTTGCGATGTGGTCGGCGATCCCGCTGTTGTGGATAGGGATACAGCTGGGGGTGATATCGGCGCTGCATCACAACAGGCTGATCGATCAGGTGATGCGGGTATTTGCTATCATAGGGTGGTCTTTTCCCACCTTTGTGTTTGGGCTGCTGGTGCTGATGATCTTCTATGCCAAGCTACAGTGGTTCCCGGCGGGGAGGTTATCAGAGTGGGCTGGCCAGGTGGTGCTATCGGCGGAGTTCACCCGGTACACGGGAATGAACACGGTAGATGCTTTGCTGAACTTGAGGTTGGACATCTTCTGGGATGCGATACGGCATCTGGTTCTTCCAGTGATCACGCTATCGTATGTACAGTGGGCGCTGATTCTGAGGGTGACCAGGTCGTCGATGCTGGAGGTGTTGCGGGCCGACTACGTGACCACGGCGAGGTCGAAGGGCTTGGCTGAGAGCAAAGTGATAGACAAGCATGCGAAGCCGAACGCGCTGATCCCGGTGGCCACTGTGGGTGGTCTGGTGATGATCTGGATGATGAGTGGGGTGGTGATCACGGAGACGGTGTTCAACTACCGGGGGTTGGGGTGGTGGGTAGCCAGGTCGGCTGGTCAGCTGGACGTGATCTCTGTGCTGGGGTTCTCGCTGTTCTATGCGGTGCTGGTGGTGTGCGGGAACCTGGTGGTGGATGTGTTGTATGCGTATCTTGATCCGCGTGTGAGGTTGGAGTAGTCTCGAGGGGGATGGCGATGACCACGTTTGAGGACGCGGAGCGGGATCTCGAGCAAGAGACGGAGGGGGGAGCGAAGCAATTCGTACGGAATCTTGCGAACAACGTGAGGCACCCGCCCCAGTTCATACAGAGGATGCTGAAGAACCCGGTGTCGCTGACGGGGATCTTGCTGGTGTTGATGTTTGTGGTGATAGCGATCTTGGCGCCGGTACTGGCGCCGCCGGTGAGGCCGGAGGAGCCGTATCGCATACCGCGGGATGGGTATCTGGCGGAGCCGAAGCCGCCGAGCCCAGAGCACCCCTTCGGGACGACGGAAGGGCAGTATGACATCTACTATGGGGTGATCTGGGGTGCCAGGACCGCCTTCAGGGTGGGAGTGTTGATCACCTTAGCGACGATCAGCATAGGGTTGGCGGTAGGGACGGCATCCGGGTATTTCGGTGGCTGGGTAGATGAGGGCTTGATGAGGGTGGTGGACATCTTCATGGGTTTCCCGTTCCTGTTGGCTGCCATCACGCTGGCGGCGGTTCTGGGGTCGAGTCCGAAGTTTGACCGGATCACGACAGGGATGATCGCCTTGATCGTGTTTGGATGGACGACATACGCGAGGTTGTTGAGGGGGGACATCCAGTCGGTGAAGGAGAGGGACTACGTGATGGCGGCCCGGACCCTGGGGGCCGGCCATTCCCGGATCATGTTGAGGCATGTGATCCCGAACTCCATCTTTCCGACGTTGGTGGTAGCGTCGATGGACATCGGGTCATACGTGTTGAACTTCGCGGCGTTGAGTTTTCTGGGGTTGGGAGCGGAGCCTGGGTATGCAGACTGGGGGCAGTTGATCAGTTTTGCGAGGAACTGGATGCCGAGCCTGTCCACGTACTGGTATATCCTTGTGTATCCTGGGATAGCGATACTGCTGTTTGTGCTGGGTTGGAATCTGATTGGAGACGCCTTCAGGGACATACTGGACCCGAAACTGGCGCGAAGTCGGCGATAGGTGGATACGGCAGGAGTCTTGCTTAGTCTTGCCTGACGTACAGATATCGGGTAACATCGAGAGAGGCGGGCCGCTGCGGTCCCGCCTCTTGCTCATACATGGCGCCCTTCCGTCGTCCTAGGTACGTCGGAGTTCGGCTCGCGTTCCCGCAGCCGACACTCTCGGAGAGCGGCCGGGAGGGCGAATTCGGGACCGGTGAGTCTGTGCGCGCCGGCCGTCATCGGTAGGAAGGGGATATCTCCGTGAGTTCGCGGCCCAAGGTTATGGCTGTGCATTCGCTCCTCTTGGAGGAGTATGGGCATCACGAGTGGCGGCCGCACCGTGATGCCACCAGCGAGCTAGTGCGAACCATGCTTTCGCAGAATACCTCCGACGTCAACAGTAATCGCGCCTTCGCCCGGCTTCAGGAGAGGTTCCCCACCTGGCGCGAGCTTCTGCAAGGTGATGTGGAGGACATTGTTGAGGCCATTGAGCCCGGCGGCCTGGGAAGAATCAAGGCGCCTCGGATCAAGAGCGCGTTGCAGGCTATCCTGGAAGAAAGGGGGGAGGTAGATCTCGATTTCCTCAAGGATATAGAACTCGACGAGGCGAAGGCCTGGCTGATCTCGCTGGAAGGCGTGGGCCCGAAGACGGCGGCTTGTGTGCTCTTGTTCTCTCTTGGACGACCCGTCTTGCCCGTTGATACCCATGTGCTGCGTGTCAGCCAGCGATTGGGCCTTGTCGCGCCTCGCGCATCGGCTGAGAAGGCTCACGAGATACTCGGGGACACGCTGCCCGGTGAAGCGATCTATGACTTCCACGTCAACACGGTTACCCACGGACGCCGGGTATGCCATGCACGGCGACCACAGTGCGATTCCTGTAACCTGGTCCCTCTATGTGACTACGCGCACAAGGGGAGATGAGTACGAGAAGCAAGGCTGCGAGAAGGAGTCATCCTCTGCTGCTGTACAGACGGCTGGCCAGCTACTATGGGACTCCATCTGTCTGGTTGTTGCTGGTCTCGGTGGTTCTGCTGGTCTGGGACCATCCTTCGCTAAAAGACCTGCAACTAGCACTGGTGTTGGCCGCGCTCCTCTCAGTGACGCTAATTCTTCTGACCTTCGTGATGAGCAGACTGGCGCGCGTGGAGTGCGGCGAGGATGGTTTGCTCGTCCAGGTACCTCTCTACCGTGTGCATGTGCCGTACGACTCCATTGCCCGGACTCGTACGAGATCCCTGGGCAGTTTGTTTCCCCGCAAGAAGCAGCCCTTCTCCGCCCGTAGCTTTCTCAACCCTCTCTGGCAGCGGCCGGCGGTGGTGGTGGAGGTGGAGCTGCTTCCTCTGCCCAGTCGCCAGTTGAGACTGTGGATGGACGCCCGCATGTTCCTCAAGAGCGCACTGGTGTTGCTGGTGGAGGACAACAGGGGCCTGCGCAGTCAGATAGATGAGGCGATGATCCGCTGGCGGGTTGCGAAGCGAGGCCCTTAGGGCTAGCTATCCAGGCAGATGAGTGATCGCCCAGCAGTGCGCCGCTCAGGAAACGGAAATCTGCGAACCCTGCGGCGTCTTGAGTACGTCGATGCGAACGGGGAAGGAGTCTTTCAGTTCCTCGATGTGGGTGATGACCAGGATGCGTTCGAAATCGTCCTGTACTGAGCTGATAGCCTCCACCAGCCGCTCCCGGCCCTGAGTGTCCTGAGTGCCGAACCCCTCGTCTACGATCAGCGTCTGGAGCCTCGCACCTGCTCGCCGCGCCAGCAGTTTGGACAAGGCTACGCGGATGGCGAAGTTGATGCGAAAGGCCTCGCCTCCCGAGAAGAGTGAGTAGCTTCTGGGACCGAGCTCGTCGGCCACCTCGATGTCCAGGGTCTCCACCGTCTTGCCCTGAAGAGTCTCCCGCTGGCTTTTCAAACGGACGTTCAGCCTGCCGTCGGTCATGCGGGCGAGTAGGCGGTTAGCCTCCTCTTCCAGCTCCGGGATGACCGCTTCGATGATCATGGCCTGGACGCCCCTCTTGCCGAAGGCGAGGCGCAGTTCATCGTAGATGGCTTTCTCTTCCTGTGTCTCTCTCTCCTCTTGTGATTTGTTCCCTTTCTCCCGCTCCAGATAGGCGCAGTGATCCAGTCTCTGCCGGGCTGCGCCCAGCCGAACGCGGGCGTCCGCCTCCTGAACCTGTAGTTCCTGGACCAGGCGGACCCGATCATCCAGGCCAATCGTGGCCTCTTCCAGCTCCGTCAGCTGACCGCCGAGAGCCTCCATTCTCAGGGAGAGTTCGCCAACATCCTGTTGAAGGCTGTCCAGATGCTGCTGCCTCTCGTGCAATCGCTCTGTCTCTGATTTCAAGCCTTCTCGCGCAGCATCCAGCTCTCGCTTCTGCTTCTCGAAGTGAACCGTCTCTGCAACCACGCGACGTATCTCTTCGTGCTTCTCGGCGTCGTAGCCGACGGACTCGATCTCTCGCTCTAGATCGGCAAGGCGCTGCTGCTCTTCCTGTGCGAAGTCGCCTTTCTCAAGCCGTCGGTCTACGACGGCGACTTCGGCCTTGACCTCCTGCAATTGCGTCTTGGCGTCCTCCGCCCCGTCCAGAGCTTGAGACAAGGAGACCTCTTCGCCTTGTAGAGAGGACAGAACAGCGAGTTCGGCATCGGCGGCTTCCCTGGCGTCGCGGGTCTGGCCAAGGGATTGCTCCAGCCGCTTGATGGAGGCGGAGTTCTCGCGGTGGAGATCTCCCTTATGCTTTCCCTCACTCTCGTAGCTCTGTTTGATGTGCTGCCTCTCCTCCGCCTGGAGCTCGGTCCCACAGAGAGGACATGATGCATCCGCCTGCTCGAGGAGGTCCAGCTTTTCCTTGAGCAACTCCATCTCCGACTTCAGTTGCTCGTTCTGGTCCCGAAGGGAAGCTATCTGGTTGGACAGCTGCTGCTCCTCCGTGAGGAGCCTGTCCCTCTTCTCTCTCGTTTCCGTGAGTCGGGCAAGCTTCGCACGGACCTCTCTCAGCTTCTTCTCTGCCGATTCTGCCTGACTCAAGGTTTTCTCCAGAGCGGCGACCCTGCTAGAATGCTTCTGGCGCTCCACGGAGAGCTGGCTCTCGGCTGCGTCTATGATTCGCTGCCAAGCGGCTAGCTGCTCTTTCAGGCGGGCCTGCTGAGAAAGCTTGCGCGAAAGTTCCTCATCGGTCTCCCGAGCGGCGACGAGAGCCACGTAGCCGTCCTCGATCTTCTTTTCCTGGTCGAGGATGCCCCTGTAGGCAGAGATCCTCTTCTGGGTCTGCTCGATTCCCTGCGCTAACTGTTGAAGTTGGGAGTCTCTTTGCGCCTTCTCGGCCGAAAGCTCTCTGAGCTGGTCTTGCCTCAGCTGGAGTTCTCTCATCTGTTCGCGCAACTCTCGTAGTTTCGTCTCCTCGGTTCGCAAGTCGCGTACCAGTCGCGAGGACAACTCCTCTGCGCTTTGTTGTCCCTGCTCGTACTCAGGCTTCAGGGCGAGTTCCCTCTCCATCTCGGAAAGGGTCGCCACTATCTCGCGCAGCCGTACTTCGGCCTCCCGGGCGCGCCCCTTGGCCCTTTCCTCCAGTCTGTCGTAGTGGCTCAGGTGAAGGATCTCGCCCAGAATGCGCTTGCGCTCGGCCGGTGGATGGGAAGTGAATTCGTCGGCACGACCCTGGAGCAGGAACGCCGAGTTGATGAAGGTCTCGTAGTCCATGCGTAGGGTCTTGGTGATCGCTGCCTGGGTCTGGCGGGTGCTGTTGCCCGTGAGAGAACGAAACTGCTCGTCGTCGAGGATCTGGAACTCCAGGGTTGTGTGGCCCCTGGCTCCGTTCTTCTGTCGCTGTCGCAGCACCCGGTAGTGGTCGTCCGCCAAAAGGAACTCGAAATCCACCTCCATGTCCCTCGCGCCGAGGTGGATCAACTGGTCATCTCGTGGAGCGCGCGCTTTGCCCCACAGCGCCCAGGTGATAGCGTCGATGATGGCGGACTTGCCGTGGCCATTGTCGCCTGCCAGGCAGGCCAGATGGATGCCGGAGAAATCCAGCGACGACACCTGGTCGCCATAGCACATGAAGTTGCGCATGCTCAACTTGACCGGTATCATGCTGGGCGCTCCTTAGCCATCAGTAGTCTGTCTCGTAGAGGGTTACGATTGGATATCATACCACCTCTCGGCCTTGCTCTCAACGAGCGAGCAAACGACCCCTCGGCAAACGTGGTGGGGGTGCAGCACGGTCGTGGGTTCGAGTTCGAGGTCGTAGATGGGCGACAGATCCGGGCTGATGCCTTCACAGCCATCCTTGACGCTTGGCAAGCCAATCTGCTATAATGGGCTAGTTTTTGGGGAGGGGGAGGTCCGGCGATGGTCTCGGAAGCAGATCTGGAGGAACGAAGGCAACGAGCTGCGCAGATGATCCTGGAGAGGGGGATAGTGACCCCTGCTCTGGATTATGACGAAGCTGAGGTGCTTCTGGATTGGGCACTTGCTGAAGCTGGCAAGTATGCCCTCTCCAGCGGAGACATGGGAGACAAGGAAGCTCAGAGCCATGTCGCGCAAGGGGTGAAGAGAATACGGCGTCTGATGGAGATGGTGAACGATATCTTTGATCAGTGGGACGCATCGAGCCGCGTGCAGATGGTGGAGAAGGTGACGCAATTGCTGTCCGCGGCCACGGAAGGTGTCAGTGAGGCGCGTGGCTGATACTAGCGGAGAATGGAGGGAGTGATGACGAAGCTGGAGACCATAGAGGGGATTGGCCCCGTGTATGCCGGGCAGCTGAGAGCGGCCGGGATCGCCACCGTGGAGGCACTGTTGGCGGCGGGCGCCACTCTCGGCGGCCGGCAAGCGTTGGAGGAGAAGAGCGACATCGGTCACGCCTTGATCCTGGAATGGGTCAATCTGGCTGATCTGATGCGCATCAAGGGCATCGGCGAAGAGTACTCCGATCTGTTGGAGGAGGCTGGCGTCGATACGGTCAAGGAACTGCGGAACCGCGTGCCTGAGCATCTGCACGAGGCCATGGTGAAGACCAATGAGGCCAAGAAACTGGTGCGCAGGCTGCCCACCCTGGGTATGGTCCGGGATTGGGTACAGCAGGCCAAGAGCCTACCGCCGAAGGTCACGTACTAGGCCCTCGAGCCATTCTCTTGGTGGGGGGAGTCATGCCCCGCCGTCACTTCTCGTTTCCGCAGCGGCCGGAATGGGGCGGCATTGAGCGGCGGTTGTGCTTGCCTTGCAGCCAACCGCGACCTCCGTCCAGATTGTGTGGACTGTGTGAAATACCACCGGCGGGCGACAGCAGCGCCCGCCGGTTGCTTGTGTGATCTGGGTGTCGAGGTCTAGAGGATCGGGCTCACCGAAGAGCAGGAGTGCAAGGGGCAACTTCGATGCGGATCAGCCTCCGTAGGCGGCTTTCCATCTCTCGACCTCAGTGCGCATTTCGGCCGCACTAAGGTGGGTTGCTTCGCTTTCGGTTCCCAGCATCTGTGCGAGTTCATCGGTGCGCCCGTCTGACTCCAACATATCCACCGAGGTAGTCGTGCGTCCAGAGCGCACCTCTTTGGCGACCCGGTAGTGGTCGTCGCCAAAGGCAGCGATCTGGGGCAGATGTGTCACACACAGAACCTGATGATTCCGCGCCAGTGCCCACAACTTGCGCCCCACCACTGCTCCGGCCCGCCCCCCCAAACCAGCATCTATCTCGTCGAAGATGAGCACGGGCACGTCATCCACCGTGGAGAGCACGGTCTTCATGGCCAGCATGAGGCGCGCCGTCTCACCGCCAGAGGCTATCTTGGATAGGGACTTCAATGGCTCGCCCACGTTCGGCGAGATGACGAATTCCACCTGGTCAATGCCAGTGGAATCGAAGGCGTATCGCTGGCCATCCACCTGCACTCCATCGTCGTTCTCCCGCTGGGCTATGGAGACGGCGAAACGGGCCTTCTCCATGCCCAGTTCCCCGAGCTCTGCTTCCATGCTCTTTGCCAGCGACTGGGCCGCCTCCCGCCGGGCTCTGGAGAGCTGGCCGGCCAGCTGGCCAATCTCGGTCATCAGTTGTTCCTGGCGACCCTGTAGCTCTTCTGTTCGCTCCTCGCTGTGCTCAAGGCTGTCCTGTTCCTCCACCGCTGACGCAGCGAAGGCCAGGATCTCCTCGATGGAATCGCCGTATTTACGTTCAAGGTCGTGAATCAGGCTGAGGCGCTCCTCTACCTGACGTAGACGTTGAGGGTTGTGCTCTATGCCCTCGCCGTACGAGCGCAGTGTGGCCGCCACGTCCTCCAGGCGGTAGGAGACCTCCTCCAGGTTCTTGTGCTGCTCTTGCAGCACCGGATCGATCTCGGAAAGCCTGGCAAGGCCGGCGCTTACCTCGCCCAGCATGTCCAGGAGGGAGCCTTCTACGCCCTCAGCGTCGCAGAGAGTCTTGTAGAGCGCGTCTGTTTCGGTGATCAGCTTCTCGGCGTTGGTCAACACTCTGTGCTCCTGGGTCAGCTCCTCTTCTTCCCCGAGTTGTAGCTTCGCCGCGTCTATCTCCTGAACCTGGTACTGAAGCAGGTCCAGCCTGCGAGCCAGTTCGCGCTCGTCCCTCAATAGATCCCTCAGTTCACTGCGGGTCTCCTGCAAGCGGCGCACCTTCGCGGCGATCTCCAGCCGTGTACCCTGTAGGCGGGCGTACCGGTCCACAAAGTCCACGTGTTGTCGGACGCGTAGCAGCGAGAGGTGTTCTCCCTGGGTGTGGATATCCACCAGTCTCTGCCCAATCAAACGCAGCAGGCCCAGCGTGACCAGTCTACCGTTGACTCGGCAGGTGTTGCGTCCCTTGAGGTTAATCTCCCGGGTCAGAATCAGTTCCTGTTGCCCGTCTTCAGCGAGGCCATGCTCCTCCAGGAGGGGGAGTATAGTTCCGGCGTACAGCGTCTTCGGCGGCGAGAACACTCCCTCAATGAGGGCTTGCTCGCTGCCTGCGCGGATCTGTTCGGTGTCGGCCCTTGCTCCCAGTAGGGTGCTCACGGCGTCTATGATGATGGACTTGCCGGCCCCGGTTTCTCCCGTGAGCGCGCTGAAGCCGGCTGAGGGAGTGAACTCCAGTTGGTCTATGATGGCGAAGTTGCGGACAGTCAGATATGTCAGCAAGGGGTCCTCCCCAATTGCCGCTCCTTCAGCGCAGACGCGTGATGGCGACTGCCGCGGCGACGATGGGATAGAGCCAGTAGTAGGGGTTGAGCAGGAAGGCCGGCAGGAGGACCATACCCCCCAATCCGAACGTGAAAGCGAGGACGAGAAGAGTGGCGGCGATGGTTCCTATGATTACCGAGATGGCCGCCACCACCTGCAAGCCTCTCCCCCTCTTGTATCCGGTCACTCTGCCGATGCTCTCTCCGATGATGGCCCCTGCGCCCAGGGCCAGCAAGAAGGAGATGAAGAAGGCAGAAAAGAACATACGAAGAACCTCTACGAATAGACCGCACAGCAGCGATGACCCCAGACCCGCAGCCAGGGCAAGGAGGTAGTACCGGGCGGGAACGTCGTACGTTGGCACCTTCTTCAGCTGGGCGCACTGCGGGCACCGGAGTCCGACGGGGTGACGCACCATGCATTCGGTACAGATGGGCCGGTCGCACTTGCCGCAACGTAGCAGAGTCTCCCGGTCTGGATGATTGACACAATACAATGGTTCAGACATACCTACTGCTTCAGTCTGTTCAGCAAGTTGCGGCCAAAATAGCTGGTCGGCTGAGTCCTAACCAATCTACAGATGTACGGGCTGACGGAGACGGATACTCTGTCACCGTCTACCAGTTCCGTTTCGATCTGGCCGTCGATGGTGAGAACGGCGGTGTACTCGGTGGAGAGCCGGATCTCGATCACGGACTCCGCTGGAAGCACCAGGGAGCGCTCAAGAGCTCTGTGAGCAGCGATAGGGGTAAGCAGGATGTCCCTCAAACCGGGGTGGAGGATGGGTCCGCCGGCCGCCAGGGAGTAGGCCGTCGAGCCCGTCGGCGTGGCGACGATCAGTCCGTCGGCCACATAGTTGGCCAGGTGTTCTCCATCCGCGAAAGCTTCCAGCCGCACCACTCGGGAGATTGTGCTGTGGCCCACAACCACATCGTTGAGAGCCTCGAAGGCATCCTCTAGTTCTCCCTGGCGGAGAAGCTCGGCATGCAGCATGCTGCGCTCTTCCAGCCAGTAGTCGCCGGACAGCACACGGTCCATCACCTTCGCTACTTCGTCGGGCTGGGCCTCAGCCAGGAATCCGAAACGTCCCAGATTTACGCTCAGGATAGGTGTGCCGTGCAGTGCGGCCATCCTGGCTGCCCTGAGTATGGTGCCGTCGCCTCCAAAGGTCACGATGAGGTCCAGGTTCGGGATGTGCTCCTTGGCCTCTTGATCCTTCCACGCGGAGCCCACCCACGTGGAGAGACCCCTGGAGGTCAGCAGGCCATCCAGGTCGCCTGCCAGCCGAAGGGATTCCTCTATCTTGGGGTGGTACAGTAGTCCGATCTTCTGCATCAGGTCTCACCCACTGTGGTCAGCCACGGACCATTATATCTCAGACTGCCTATCGCGACTAGCGCTTCGGAACTCCGCTCCGCAAATGTAGGGATGGTTACTGAACAAAGCCCGGCGGAGTAGTATAATATCCATAGAAGAGATCTTCCTCCTCCTTTCGAGAAGGGGGGTCGAGATCGCCATGATCTTGGCCCTCCTTTCGCATACTATAGAACCAGTCTTTCCCCCGCGATCATGACCACTGCATCGGCACCGCTGGTCGCCTTGACCCTCTCCGCGAAGGCACGGGCATCCTGCTGTATGACATCGAAGGTGTCATAGTGCATGGGGACGACCAGCCTGGGGTTGAGAAGTTGGACCGCTCTCAGGGCATCGTCCGGACCCATGGTGTAGTTGTCCCCTATGGGTAATAGGGCCACGTCGATGGCCTTCTCTTCGCCCAGCAGCTTCATGTCATAGAAGAGTCCTGTGTCGCCAGCGAAGTAGATCCTCTTTCCATCCACATCCAGAAGAAAGCCCCCGGGATTGCCGCCGTAGCCGCCGTCTGGGAGGGTGGATCCGTGATGAGCGATGGTCATCTTGACCCTGCCGAAGGGGAACTGATAGCCTCCGCCGATGTGCAGCCCATGGGCGTCGACGCCCTGGTCCTGGCAATAGACGGCTAGCTCGTTGTTGGAGATGATGGTGGCTCCCGTCCGCCTGCTAATGTCGATGGCGTCGCCCAGGTGATCCCCGTGACCGTGAGACACCAGGATGTAGTCTGCCTGGTCGATCTCGTGGGGGCGCACGTCCGCTTGAGGGTTGTCGGTGAGGAAAGGGTCAATCCAGATGGTGTTGCCCGCTCCCTCCAGGCTGAAACAGGCGTGTCCGTGGTAGGTAAGCTCTGCCGTCATCGTATCCCTCCTGCCATCCGTGGGTCTTCCACGGGCAGATTATATCACGGCCCTTTGAGTAGAGACAAAGATCAGTCCGGAAGTCAGCGAGAGACTCGCCACCCCCTCTCCGCGCTCGTTGTCATCTGAGGGTGGATGTGGTAGATTGCTGTGGGAGCGAACCGCACTGACGCAGCGACGATTCGCTGCCAGCGCTGTCCTCGATGTGGGGGCAGTGCCTTGTGTGACCGGGCGGGCTGAGAGAGGAATGATGCGAGGACAAGAGCACGGAGAGAAGGGTATCACAGATCTGCCAGAGCTCGTGGCTGCGCTGCCGACGAGGGATAGGGAGCGATTCGAGCGCATCTTTGTGGTGGATTCTACCATAGGGAGACTCAATCCCACCCCGGCTATGTCGGGCTGGATCGAGGAGTACTTCGGCTCGGTGGACGCTGTCCGCCAGCAGAAAGTGGTGCGGGTCACGAATATGGTGACCATGGAGGGATCGTTCTTCAACGAGCTCCGCTCTCGCCGCCCGTTGGTGATGGGGAAGCAAGACGCGGTGGCCGGGATCATCGAGGACGAGCGCGGCGGTCCCTTCTGCCGGCCTCTCGAGGGCACCCCGGAGGACACCTTTGGCCGAGTCACGGGAAAGCACTCGGTCACGGCCAGCAACATCGCCAAGTTCGACGCTCTCAGTGGCGTAGTCATCTTTAACGAGCATGATCCCCTCAGCTTCACGCAAGAGGCCATAGCGGACTACATAGACACGGGCCTGGCCTGGCTTCGCAAGGCTCACGAGACGGAAAAGGAGGCCAAGTATCCCTTCTTCGTGTGGAACTGCCTGTGGAGGGCAGGCGCCTCCATCGTCCACGGACACGCGCAGGTGATCCTGGGCCGGGACATGCACTACGCCAAGATAGAGGGCTTGAGGCGGGCCGCTCTCGCGTACGGGCAAGAGACGGGCGGCAACTACTTCGACGACCTATACGAGGCGCACGAGAGCCTGGGCCTTGGCATGATGGCGGGAGGGGTTCGCATCCTGGCCTACCTCGCTCCTCTCAAAGACAAGGAGATACTGCTCTTCTCCGAGACCTTGGACGGCGGCTTGAAGA
The DNA here is from genome assembly GCA_030603665.1 of Chloroflexota bacterium. Lineage (GTDB taxonomy): Bacteria > Chloroflexota > Anaerolineae > UBA7937 > B3-Chlor > JAUVXJ01. The sequence goes on from JAUVXJ010000004.1 coordinate 322,656, forward strand.
AGTATGTCTACAAGGTGCTGGACTGCTACGTGAGGAAGATGGGGGTCACCAGTTTCAACGTGGCCATCTGCCCGCCTCCCCTGGGACCCACGAAGGAGGATTGGGGCGGGTTCCCCGTGCTGGTGAGGATCCTGGACCGCGGCGATCTCATGAGCAGGACGGTGGATATGGCGGCCATGGAGCTGTACGCGTCCAGCGTCGTCTTCAGCGACCCATTTCAGGTCATGAAGGCGCTGCGGGCAGTGATTGGGGAAGAGTGAGCGAGGGTAGGGCGGCATCCGGGAGGCGAAGGCTGGGCATTGGGTCCCACCTTCTCCAGGTTGCCGGGCTCGCTCTTGTGTTGGCTGGCGGTTTGTGGTATAATTCGACGCAGAGTTGGTATTGATTGAAGGAGGACACAATGCCTGGTTTGGGTGGCATAGGTATGCCCGAACTCCTGATCGTCCTGGTGATCATCATCATCGTCTTCGGCGTGGGCAAGTTGCCGGAAATCGGTGGCGCGTTGGGCAAGGGCATCAGGGAGTTCCGCAGCGCTCAGGAGGGTCTGGGCGAGGAAACGAAGACCGCAGAGGACAAGCAGGAAGAGAAGGAAGAGGTCAAGGAGAGCTAGTTCTCTCGCTTGATCGGCCTAGCTGGAGGAGCCATTCTGCCGGCTAGATGAGTGGCGGCCTCTGGGGAGGCGTCTACCCTCGTTGGAACGGAGTAGAGCCCGACCGAAGTCGGGCTCCTTTTCTTGAGTCCAGTACCCCTAGCAGGATTCGAACCTGCGACACACGGTTTAGGAAACCGCTGCTCTATCCGAACTGAGCTATAGGGGTGCGTTCAGTATCCTATTATAACCTGTACCCGGCTTCTTGCAAAGCGGAAGAGGCTTGTTTATAATAGTCTTGTTCGGGGCGTAGCGCAGTCCGGCTAGCGCGCACGGTTCGGGTCCGTGAGGTCGGAGGTTCAAATCCTCTCGCCCCGACTTCTTCGTCTTGTCGCCCCTGCCTCGCTTGCCCAAGCTATTGGGCCAGGTACCAGAGCAAAGACAGAACAAAGAGGGCTAAAGCCACACCGCCCACTGCAACCAGGGACAACGGAATCCACTCGGATGCCGAGGCCTTCCCGCGTTCCGCGCGCCGCTGTCTCAACATCTCAAGTCCGCGTAGTGCGTCGGCGTTGACAGGGTTGATAGAAAGCACGTTCTCAAGACACTTCTCTCGTTCCTCATCGCTCTGCACGGTACCGCTCAACCAGAGCCACGCCTTCTCATTGCTACCTTCCAGGCGTGTTACCTCTTGCAGCAACTCACGTGCGTCGGCCTTTCGTCCTTCTTTGGATGCCCGGATGCCCTCTCTCAGCAGCTCGGTGGCTGTCAGTTCCCGTCCACAATAGCGGCACACCTTGGCGTCCCATCTCACAGGCTCGGCGCAGTAGGGACACTTGCGCATCTGCCCAGAGTTGAGAGCTCGCTCCTCCAGCACAGTCTCATCGCTGGAGAGGACAGCGGCGATGATGACTCCGATGGGGCCTAACAGGAGTCCCAGGAAGAACCCTGCGACGGCTGAGTGTCCCTTACCTTCACAGATGGCTGCTGCGATCAGCGCGCAGACGAACCACACGACAACGACTATGCACTCCATGGTCGCGCTCTCCTCAATCCACGGCAGCCACGCGGCGTCGGATATGCATCACACCGCGCCGGCAGCGCGAGCGGTTTCGTCTCGGGGATTCCAGCCGCTGGTGTCGGAAGCCTCCATGGAGTCGCACACTCAGCGTGCATGCAGCAGCCCGGCGGTCATACGGATGTCTCGGTTTCGCGCCACCGCGCGACTATTGTCACGGACCGTCTGCAGCCTTGTCATGGGTTTGTTCAATCAGTTCATCACAGCGCTTCAACACAAGGCTGGCCTTGTCAATCATGTCGTCCAGATACCGCGGCCATGACTCGTCCGCCGTTGCGAAGTTGGCAGCCTCTATTGCAGGTCCGAGGCTATCGTAGAGATCCCTTACTGCCACGGCGACATGCTGATCGAGGGTTGCTATGGCCGTGGCCTTTGTTTGGGCGGATGTGCGGAGTATGTCTGCGCCCAAAGCGGTCGTCTCTTCTGTGCTAACAATGCCGGTGAACTGCCCATCCAGCATGGCAAGCCATTGGAGAAGCTTGTAAATGCTCTCGCGCACAACCACGAGCTTACCTTCCAGTCTCTGTCTCTTAGCGGCCGCCTGTCTCTCCTGCCTTTGCTGCTTCCACGTGTCGTGCAGGCGCTCCCTCTCGGAGCGGTTGTTCAGCCACGTGGTAAGCACAGCGGACGCGATCCCTATTGCGCCTCCGACTAGCACCAAGAGCACTTCCATCTCCCCACCTCCGGGTCGGTAACCAAGTGATCTGCACTCTCGTCGCCGTTCCCACTCCCTCCAACGCCCTCGCACGGTGGAGCAGCTCACGTGACCTCAGCGCCTATCGTTTGAGCTATGAGGGCTAGTTCTTGCGCGATGGGGTAAATTGCCACGCTCTGCCCGAACCGTTCAGTGGTGATATCGACTAGTTCTGGTCGAGATCATACATCTGACGTAGCCTGCTCGCTGATGAAAGCAGCCTCCAACATCTGGATGGCTTCTCTTGTGCGTGCTAGGATGTCTTCGAATTTCGGCAGGTACTTCTCCGCCAGCCCTTCGTGTAACGCTGGCCGAGTTCCCTGCATGGTCTCAATCAATTCGTTTAGCAGTTGGTTCGACATGTAGTAGCTCTCATGAACTGCCCACACGTGCTGCACGGGGAGATGAACCACTAGAGGACTCTGAACGAGTAGGTTCCAGTTCTCCTTCTCGATTCTTGTGTTGGAAGGAGGCATTTGCCCCCCCTGCAAAGTGGCCACCGTCCTTTCTAGGACATCCTCATTCCCAAACATTTCACGCGCGATCACGAGATAGGCTTTTCGTTGCGCTTCGATGAGCTTGCTCTCCTCTTCTGCACGGCGTTCACCCAGCCTCCTCTCCTCTTCTGCCCGACGTTCCTGCTTTTCTCGAAAGCCGAAAACAGCCTCTGCCGCGATGAGTGCCAGTCCAGCAACAAACAGGTCAGGTACCAGGTTTGCGGCGATGTCCCGTAGGAGTGTGCACTCCAGCCACTCTCCGATGGCCCCGATGAGTAGGCCTGCTAGTATTAGTGCTGCCCAACCCAGCAAGACTAAGATATCCCGCAGTCGCAGAGCCCTCACCCATTTGACGATGTCTCGCTTGCTCTCCCTACGGAGAACGGGTTCAGCCATTGGGCAACCTCCTCCCGACGAGCGCACTCGGCGCGCATCAGTCCTGACTGTTCACGCAATGCCAACGCGTGTCAGAATGCTGACGAAGTAGGGGAATCGAACCCAGTGGATTGTACCACAGATGGGAAAACGGTGCAACATGAGTTATGGACAACGCCAGGAGACCGCGCCATGCAGGCGGTTGTGTGAGAACACTGGCAACACAACGTCCCGATCTGTGGCGCCGCGGTGAGCCTGGTTGCCCTGCCAGGTCTGCGCGACGACACTCCTCCCCAGCATCAGCGGGGTCATTGGCGAGGCACCGCAAGGCGGGTATAATGGGCGGTGTTGTGCGGGGCGGTGCATGGCTCGTCGCTGCGCCATCGGAACGGGGCGGGCAACAATCCTGTGTAGAAGGCAGAGAGGAGAACTGAGGATAGAGATGATAGGCATGGAAGCCCTGCTGGAGATCCTCGCCGCCAGTCGCGTGCGTTACATCTTTGGCAACCCTGGCTCGACCGAGTTGTCCCTGAACGATGTGCTGGTGGGGGATGGACGATTCGAGTACATCCTGGGACTGCATGAGCTGCCAGTCACGGCTATGGCCGATGGTTATGCCCAGGCTTCTGGGGAACTGGGCGTGGTGTGTGTGCACGTCTCCCCCGGTCTGGGCAACGCCATGGGCATGCTCTTCAACGCCTACAGCTCTGGAACGCCGTTGTTGCTTATTGCTGGTCAGCAGGACCGGCGGCTGCAGGTCAGAGAGCCGGCGCTGGTGGGCGACATGGTCAGCGTGGCTCGTCCATGGACCAAGTGGTCGGTGGAGGTGCAGCGGGTCGAGGACGTGCCCACGGTCGTGCGCCGTGCGGTTCAGACGGCATTGACGCCACCCACGGGGCCGGTCTTTCTGTCAGTGCCTGTGGATGTGCAGTTGGAGAGTACTGCGAACCTGGATCTCTCCGCGCCTCACATACCCAGCAGGCGGGTTCGCCCCCCTGCGGATGCACTGAACGAGGCCGCCGAGCTTCTGGCTCAGGCCAGAAAGCCTGCCATCCTGGCCGGGAGCCGGGTTACGGAGGCGGACGGTGTGGGCGAGCTGGTCGCGCTGGCGGAGCGGCTGGGCGCCCCCGTGCTCTCGGAACAGCAGACCTCTCACGGGCGCCTGCCCATGCCCGCCGATCATCCCCTCTATGCGGGAACCTTGTCCCTCTGGGCGGCAGGCGTTCGCGAGAGCCTGGAGGATTTCGATGTGATCTTCGTGGTGGGTATGAATCTGCTGCGCCAGTTCATCTATGGGGAGCCGCCCCGCCCGGTGCCGGAACACGTCCGTCTGATCCACCTGGACGAGCGTGCGTGGGAGATAGGGAAGAACTACCCCGTGGAAATCGGGCTGCTGGGCGACCCCAAAGCCGGTCTGGCTGAGCTAGCCCAGACGGTGTCGGAGATCCAGTCTCCTGAGCTGGTGGGGGCGGCGGCGCAGCGCACCCAAGAGTACGCCGCTCGGCGGTTCGCAGAGCGAGAGGCTTTGCTGGCCGACATCGAAACACAATGGGATCTGCGACCCATGGCGACCACCGCCTTCATGGGAGCGCTATCCCGAGCGCTGCCACCGGACGCCGCGCTGGTGGACGAGGCGCCCACCACGCAGGGCCACCTGCTGGAGACCCTCGGTGTATTCGCGGATCCGACCGGTTACTTCGGACAGCGAGGCTGGGCCTTGGGATGGGGGGTGGGATGCGCCGTGGGAGTGAAGCTGGCCTGGCCCGATCGACCGGTCGTAGCATTGGTGGGGGATGGAGCGGCCATCTACGGCATCCAGGGGCTCTGGACGGCCGCGCACTATCACATCCCCGTGGTCTTTCTCATCGCCAACAACGCGCAGTACAAAATCCTCAAGGTCGCCGGGGCTGTGATGCAACTGCCTCAGGCGGCGCAGGGGAAGTACCTGGGTATGGATCTCGTGGATCCGGAGGTCGATTTCCTGGGACTGGCCCGTTCGTTTGGCGTAGAAGCGCTTCGAGTCACGGAACCCGAAGCACTGAGCGAGGCCGTCCGCGATTCGCTCCACCGAACCGAGCCCATCCTGCTGGATGTGACAATCGAACGGTGAGGACAGGCTCAGAAGCAGTCAGTCGGACAGGGTCGCCGGCAGGAAAGGGGCATCAGAGGTTGAACAGGATCGAACTCACCGCCATCGGCATCATCCATACACCGTACACCGAACCCAAGGACATGCCCATCCAGGGTCGCTTCAAGGATGATGTGGAGGGCTGGCTGGAGCTGAAAGAGGAGTACGTCCCGGGCCTCAGGGACCTGGACGGCTTCAGCCATCTGATTATCATCTACCACTTCCACCGTTCCGATAGGGAGGAGATGCAGGGCCAGCCATATCTGGAGGACGAGAGCCACGGTATCTTCGCCATCAGGAGCCCCCATCGCCCGAACCACCTTGGTTTGTCCATCGTCAGGCTCCAGCGGATAGATGGGAACCGGATCTACTTCACCGAGGTGGACATGCTGGACGGCACGCCGCTACTTGACATAAAGCCTTACGTGGAGCATTTCGATCGCAGGGAAGGCGTGAAGTCGGGGTGGGTGGACAAACACTTCGAGGACGGTACCGCTCCCGAGGAAACGATCATCCGCTAGGGTCGTGGTGAGCCCCCAAGCCGCGGGCCGCTGAGCGATCGGAGGCGATCTGCTCGCCGTAGCGCACGGTCGTGGTGCGGAGGGCGCTCTCGGCGTCGATACCGAGATGCCTGGCCACGTCGGCCAGAGCAAACAGCACAATACCCATCTGGTCGGCCAATTCTTCCTCATCGTCGGGCCGTGGCATCTGGTCCAGGGCGCCCCGTATCTGCTCGAAGAGCTGGTCTCGGGTTGGCGACACGACTTCTTCGCGCTTGGCTCGCTCCTGAGCCCTCTGGGCCAGGGTCAGGGCGGGCAGGCTCAAGGGCATGTCCCACAGGGGTTTGTCCTCTTTCTCCCCCTTCTCCTCGCGCTTGATGGCCTGCCAGTTGCGCAGCACCTCGTCGGCGTCGGCCACCTGGAGTCCCGCGAAGACGTGGGGATGGCGGCGGACCATCTTCTCAATGATGGTCTCCAGCACGTCGGCCAGGGTGAATGAGCCTTCCTCTACGGCGATCTGGGCGTGGAGGATGATCTGCAACAGCAAGTCGCCCAGTTCCTCTCGCAGCGCCTCGTCGTCTTCCATATCGATCGCCTGTAGCACCTCGTAGGTCTCCTCTAGCAGGTGCTGGCGCAGGGTCTGGTGGGTCTGCTCTCGATCCCATGGGCACCCACCAGGCGCCCGCAGGCGGGCCACGATGTCGTGGAAAGTGGACACGGAGCTCGCCTGGGGGAGGGGGGGCACGTAGAGTGTGGTAAGGTGATCGATGTCCTTGATGTGATCCAGTTCGTGGAGGGGCAGGGTCTCGGTGGTGGCCTGGGAGGTGCCCAGCTCTCGAAGAAGCGTCACGGGCTGCTCGGCGGGATAGAGGTTCAACAGAGTCAGCTTGACCTCCGATGCCACTCGCCGGCTGTATAGCTGTCCCACCAGGGCTGGCAAGTCAGGGTCCAGGTTGGGATGCAGGCGTTCCGCCAGCGTGGTGGCGTCCACGATCTGCAGCCCGTCCATCGGATCGATTCCCAGAGAGGTCAGCGCCGCCTCGATGAAGCTGAGGCCCGGGACTATGCGTACTTCGCACCCCCTCTCCCGAGCCAGGGCAAGAACGCGCCGCACCGTCTCTTCACCCACCAGAGGGTGGCCAGGCACGGCGTACAAGACGCCTTCGGGGCGCCCTCCCAGTTCCAGGACCTGGGCTGCGATCTTCTTGTAGACGCCAGCGAACTCCTCCTCCGACTCGTAGAGGCTGTCGAAGGAGTGTACGCGCAGGTGAGTCGGTAGAGAAGCGACGGTGGGATGCCGACGTGTACGGAGATAGACTTCATGTGCGCCTTCGAGTATCTCCAATGCTTCTCTGGTGAGAAGAGAGGCATCCCCGGGACCGAGACCAACAATGGTGATGCTCATGCCATTCCTTTCCTCATCGGGCGGCCAGGTCTCCGGTTAACTGTGGCTCGACTTGCGCCATGCGAGGCTAGATCACCAGTTCCTTCCGGCCCTCGTAAATGGACAATGCATCGTCAACGCTCCAGCCTTCGATGGTGATGGCGGAGATGGCGTTGCACATTTTCACCGCTTCCTCCAGAGGCTTCTGGTGTATGTTTCGTCCGGTGGCGTTGCCCGCAGCGCCGCTGACGAAGACTTGATCGTGGAGATCCTGGAGGAAAGCGTGCACGTCAACGCTGGATCCACCGGCGCAGATGACCTTCGTCCGCCCTGCGGCCATGACAGCCTCTTTCAGGGTTTCCTTCGACTCTGAGCCCTCCCTCTTGGGGTAGTTGACTTTGACGAAGTCCGCCCCCAGGCAGGCGGCGACCCCCGTGGCGCCTGCGATGAGGTGTGGCTCTTTTTCGTCCTTCACCGCCTTGCCTCTGGGGTAGATCCACAGGACGGTGAGCAGGCCGTATTGGTGGGCTTCGTGGACGATCCGGGCCGCCTGGTACAGCATCTCGTGCTCTGCCTCACTACCGAGATAGAGCGTGTAGCCCACGCCCAACACGTGCAGGCCGGAGTAGTCTGCGAAGTCCATAACCTGGTCCACCTCATACCACAGTGGGCTGAAGGGATCCATCTGTTTGGTTTTCACCAGATTGGTCCTGGAATTCAACTTCACCAGATAGGGCACTGAGCGGTAGTCACCCCCGTAGCGGGCCATGAGACCCAGCTGCGTGGCAAAGAGCCCAATCTCGGCCTGCGAGGCGATCCTGAAGAGGTGCTCTGGATCGGCGTCTTCTTTGGCGATGCCATCTCCATAGAAGTCATCATTGAGGTGCTCGACCTTTTGGTCCCCGGCGAAGAGCATGAGGTTTCCGGTGTTCCTCGTGGCGGCCAGGTAGTTGCCTACGTACGTGTCCCTGGCTTCATCCGGCACGTCCACGGGTACCAGTACATCTCTCTCGCTCAGTGTGGTCATCTCCAAACTCCTTTCACCTCAAATGTGGCCGTCGCTACGGAAGGGGGCGTGCTGCTCCTGGTGTGTGTCCCTGCTCTGCTGGACGAGCTGAGCGCCAGCGTGTGCATTATAGCACATGGGTAGGGGGCCCAGCAATCGGGATTCCTCTCTGTTTGTATCTTGACAGCTTTGCTATCAGCTTTAGTTATAACGACACTTGACAAATCGTCGACAAAGCAGTATAATATAGTCGACAAAGAGTTTGAAGAAAGGAGATTTAGAGAATGAGTGCCATCACATTGTGGAGACCTAGGAGAAATCTGCTTTCCCGTAGTGGATCGCTGGATCGTTTCTTCGACGACTGGTCGTATCGCCCGAACAGGCTATGGTTGGTGCCTTCTTGGAGGGAGGCGTTACCTCTGGATGTGTACCGTGAGAACGGTGGCCTGGTGATCAAGGCGGAGGTTCCAGGTGTGTCCTCTGAGGACATTGATATCACGGTCAAGGACAACATCCTGACCATCTCTGGTGAGACCAAGACCGAGGAGGAGATCGAAGAGGAGAACTACGTCCGCCGCGAGCGCCGATATGGGTCCTTCAGCCGGTCGGTGGCATTGCCGGCCGAGGCGGAGGGCGACAAGGCTGAGGCCGAGTTCGACGATGGAGTCCTCACGGTGACCATCCCCGTTGCCGAGGAGCCGCAGCCAGAGTCGATCAAGATTGAAGTCAAGGAAAGCTAGGACGTTTGTTGCGGCGGGGAGCCATTGGCTCCCCGCTCTTTCGTTCTCCCCGTGGGGTTCGAGGTGGTGGCGCGGGCGGTCACGACTGGGGGGGGCGGACTGGAGACGGTGCCGACGGGGCGTGGCGGCGGCGGCCGGGACAGCTTCGCTGCGTGAGCGGTGGCAAGTGCTTGACAAACGATAGAACATCACGTAGAATGTGCCACGAGCTAGCCGAGGTAGCTCAGTTGGTAGAGCACATGACTGAAAATCATGGTGTCAGCAGTTCGATTCTGCTCCTCGGCACCTTTCGTTGGGCGGAAGTGGCTCAGTGGTAGAGCATCTCCTTGCCAAGGAGAGGGTCGCGAGTTCGAATCTCGTCTTCCGCTCCATAGGGTTGGGTGACGTGGCCAAGTGGCAAGGCAGGGGTCTGCAAAATCCCGATCGCCGGTTCGAATCCGGCCGTCACCTCTGGGGAGGCTGGCCGATAGCGCGGTTACGGCACTGTCGGCCGCTTCTCTTGTGGGCAGCGAAGATGTGGCGGCGTAGATGGTGGAGTGCTGAGGGTTCCTTGGAAATCTGGGGGGGCATGGAGTCCCGCCGACGTGGTAAGTGGTGGTCAGGCCGATAGCCGGATGGAGGGCTGTCGGCCTTTTCTGTGCCCAGCGGCTCTGGTCGACCACAGACCGATTCTCACTTGAGCGTCGTTATGCCCGAGACGATGCTCGCTTGATGCACGCTTGAAGGCCGGTATCCACGATATGGCCTCGAAGCGTCGACAAGCTCTGGTGGAGAGTGAAGGGGACGAGGTTCTGAACGCCAGTGTAGCTCGATGGCCAGAGCGTCGAGCTGTAGTATAGGGGAAAAGGTGGCACATGAGCGAAGCAACTGATTGTCGTGGGGGCAGATTTGCCGGCAAGGTGGCGATTGCTACGGGCGCCGGGCGAGGCATGGGTCGTGCCGTTGCGCTTCTGCTCGCCAAAGAAGGGGCGAAGGTGGCGGTCAATGACATCAACGGCCCAGCCGCAAAGACCGTCGCGGAGGAAGCGCGCCAGTACGGTGCTGAGGCTATCGACGTCCCAGGGGACGTCTCCAGTGCCGACGATGTCTCCCGGGTTGTGGAGGAGACGATATCCAGATTCGGCCGCATAGACATCCTGGTCAATAACGCCGGCATCTCCAGCACTACGCGTCCCCTGGAGACGATTACCGATGATGAATGGTCCAAGGTGATCGACGTCAATCTGAAGGGGGTCTTCCTCTTCATGAGGGCTGTGCTGCCTCACATGAAGAAGCAGAAGAGCGGGAAGATCGTGAACGTTTCCTCTTCGGCAGGACGCAGCGTTAGCACCTTCTGTGGAGCCCACTACACGGCGTCGAAGGCAGGAGTGCTGGGCCTGTCGCGCCATGCGGCCCTGGAGGCCGCGCCCTTCAACGTCAACGTCAATGCCGTCGCTCCGGGTACGATCGACACCCCTATGTTGCGAGAGGACGCCAGCGAAGAGCTTATTGCGGAAGAGACGCGGAACATCCCTCTTGGCCGCTTGGGGACCGAGGAAGACGAGGCCAATCTGGTGGCGTTCCTGGCCTCAGACGAGGCGTCTTTCATCACCGGGGCTACGATAGACATCAACGGTGGAGACTTGATCCTCTAGCATTATCCGCTTGACTTGGGGCCAGGGGTTGCGCACTGATCAGCGGGGCTGATCGGAAAGCGGTCGCAAACGTGTCGCCCGAGGACCCAGGAGGTGTACATGAACCACGAGCACTTCCCCTCTCGACGTTCACCCGTCCTGGCAAAGCACGGCATGGTGGCTACGAGCCAACCACTGGCCGCCATGGCCGGCCTTCGAGTGTTGATGGAGGGCGGCAACGCGGCCGACGCCGCTGTGACCACGGCCGCCATGCTCAACGTCGTGGAGCCGATGTCCACTGGAATCGGGGGCGACTGCTTCGCCCTGATCTTCGACGCCACAACGGGGCAGGTAAGCGCTCTGAACGGCAGCGGTCAGGCCCCAGCGGCGTTCACTCTCCAGGAGGCGAAACGATTGGGCTTGCAGGAGATCCCTCTGACGGGTGCGCTGCCGGTGACGGTGCCTGGCACGGTGAGCGGATGGGCGGCTCTGCTGGAAAGGTTTGGCACGATGTCGCTGGGCGAGTGCCTGGCGCCAGCCATCGCGACCGCGGAGGAGGGGTTCCCGGTGACCGAGCGGATCAGCGCCGCCTGGCGTGGGGCGGAGCCGAAGCTGTCGCAGGAGCCTGAGGCAGCCCGCGTGTACCTGCCTGCGCCTGCACCGGGTGAAATCCATCGCTCATCTGATTTGGCCCTCACGCTGCGTGCCATTGCCGAGGGCGGTGTTGAGGCCTTCTACCGGGGTGCGCTGGCTGAGAAGATCGCGACCCACGTGCAGGAGAAGGGGGGCTATCTGACCACCGACGACCTGGCTGCCCATAGGGCGTCGTGGGAGACCCCCATCTCCACCACGTATCGCGGTGTGGAGGTGCTGGAGCACCCACCCAACGGCCAGGGGTTGGCCGCGCTGCTGGCTCTCAACGTTGTCGAGGTGTACGACCTGGGGGCGATGGACTTCTTCGATGCAACCCGGTGGCATCTGATGATGGAGAGCGTGCGCCTGGGCATGGTGGACGCAGGTTGCTATGTGGCCGATCCAGAGATGGCTGATGTGCCCCTATCTGCGCTGCTTTCCAAGGAGTACGCCGATCGGCGGCGCAGCCTCATCGCGTCTGGAGAAGCGCTCGAGCTGGCCGCGCCTGGCCAGCCTGAGCACCATGACACCGTTTACCTCACCGTGGTGGATGGCCAAGGCAACGCCGTCTCCTTGATCAACAGCCTCTATTACGGCTTCGGGTCGGGTCTGGTGGTGCCAGGGACCGGTACGTGCCTCCAGAACCGGGGCGCGTGTTTCACGCTGGAAGAGGGGCACGCCAACGCGCTGGATGGCAACAAGCGGCCTTACCACACCATCATCCCGGCTTTGGCCCTCCGCGATGGCCGGCTCTGGCTCAATTTCGGGGTCGTGGGAGGTTTCATGCAGCCACAAGGGCATCTGCAAGTCTTGGTCAACCTGGTGGACTGCGGGCTGGACGCTCAAGCGGCCTTGGACGCTCCACGCTTTCGAGTGGACGAGCGAGGAGGGCCACAGGTGTCACTCGAGGCGGCAGTGCCCAGTGAGACGTGCAGAGCGCTGGCGGCAATGGGGCACGATGTGCGAATCGAACCCGCCTTTCAGCCTGGCTTTGGGGGAGGTCAGATCATCGCCGTACACCCTGACACGGGAGTGCTCGAGGGTGGCTCTGACCCCCGTATGGACGGCTGTGCTGTAGGCTTCTAACGCCGAACTAGCGAGGTTGACGTTAGGCTGTCCTGCGGGCAATCTGGGGCGTGCTCCTGTCCGGTCGTCTCGAGGGCGGGGCTTGCGACCCCTCCGGCGACTGGGATACAATCTCAGTGGAGGGGCGGTGGCGGAACGGCAGACGCTACGGACTTAAAATCCGTTCCGGGGTAGCCCGGGTGTGGGTTCGACTCCCACCCGCCCCATAAAGCACAATATGTAGTGGTTAGTTGCTGAATCTGTCCCATATCTAGTAGTGAAAGGCCCTCCCATCGCGGGAGGGTCTCTTGTGTTTTCACCGAAAAGTACTGCGGATTTCGAAAGATCGAGTGCCAGGAAGACACTACGGACTTGAAAAAGACACACTTTGTGATGAGTGAATGCTGGAGGTGATGAGATGACCAGAACCACAGAGGTGCCTGCCCTGTTCGAGGCATTTCGGCTCTATTGCCTCGTCGAGGGCAAGCAACCCACCACAATCCTATGGTACATGGGGAAGCTGAAGATCTTCCTGCGATATCTCCAAACGGAGGACTTGCCCCTCGATGCTGGCGAGCTAACCATCACGCATCTAAGGGCCTTCCTTGTCCACCTGAAAGAGAACGTAAAGGCCGACGAAAACAATCCCATGAAACCCGAACGAGAGAGGGGCCTCTCGCCCCAGACCATACAGGGCTATGCCCGCACGCTGAAGGCGTTCTTCTCTTGGCTTGCTCGCGAAGGCTTTGTCACGCATAGCCCCTCAAGGCTGCTGAAGATCCCGAAGGCGCCAAAGGTGATCATCAAGACCCTGAGTGACACCCAAATCAGGGATCTGGTTTCAGTCATCGATCGCAAGGGGTCAAAGGGAGTGTAGCATTCACAGCCGTTATCTGCAATCGACCTCAAGAGCATCCCTTAGGGGTTGACACGGATTCAGAATAGTGCTAGACTGTGGACGAGATTGGCAAGGCAGCATAGACACGAAGGAGGGAGAGGCGATGAAGAGGAACTGGCTAAGAGGCATCTTGTTGGGCCTGAGCATGGCATTGTTGCTCAGCGGCGGTGTGGCACTGGCGCAGGACTCGTTATTCATGAGGGTATACAAGGACTGTGTACAGTGCTGGCCTGGCATGGAGTATCCCACAGAGGACCAGTATCTGCTCCCATACAGCATGGGAGGGTGGGACACCAACTACGACTTGTGTTCCCGTCTCACCATCGACGGAATAATTGAGGAGGAGCACTGCTCCGGCGATTATCCTGGCACGGACCCGTACTCGGACAGTGAGTGGTTCCCCTGTGAGTGGCATGAGGAAGAGATGGTACCCACGTCTCTGCTCGGCGGTGGCGAGGCCAGTGTCGCCAATGGACCACCAAGCCCGCTGGGCGTCTGGAAGTACGAGCTGTGGCAGATCATACCTGGTAGGCCAAACCCCCGTGCTGAGGCCAGTTGGCTGGTCGCACGGGTTTGCGAGGTGGAGGAGGAGTTCGTCCCAGAACCAGGCACCATAATGCTCCTTGGCAGTGGTCTCGCTGGTCTAGCAGGATACGCAACGCTGCGCTGGAGGACGAGAGAGTAGCCGACTGGTAGCTACCACAGTCCAACACAGAGGAGGGAGAGGCGATGAAGAAGTTGTGGCTACGAGGAATGCTGCTGGGTGTGAGCATGACATTGCTGCTGTCAGGCGGGGTGGCACTGGGCCAGGCCAATCTGAGCGTGAATCGGGAGTGCTTGCCCTGTGTACCAAACAGCTATTGGGGGAATGAGCAGGGCGTGCCCCTTGACCCCTATGCACTCACCGTCATGGGCAGTGACTGGCCTCCCTTGACTGAGCTGTACTCCGAGCTCTGGTGGCCCAACGGGGGGTTGTGGCGCGATGGCCCAACTACCGACGACATTGGCGACTTCGCTGGCCCTGTGAACTTCGCCGTCTGGTGCGAGTGCCCAGACGTTGACCCAAATGCATACGAGTTCAGGATGTCCGCAAACGGAGCAGAACCGGTTTGTGGACAGGGGGGCTTCGGGGAGCTAGAGTTCTACTACGCCGACCCTAGTGATGATACTTATGGCAGTGTCTTTGTGCAGCTGGCCCAGGTCTGCGAGGTGGAAGAGGAGTTCGTCCCCGAACCAGGCTCGATTCTGCTCTTGGGCAGTGGTCTACTCGGCCTGGCAGGATATGCCACTCTGAGATGGAGGACCAGAGAGTAAACCTCCCACAATCTAGATACTGAAAGGGCTGTCCTTTGGGATGGCCCTTTTTGTATTTGGGTGAGGACGTCAGCTTCCGCTGCCAGCCACAGCCAAGCGTGGATCAGAAGGGCACGAGGACCGGTGAGGTGTTGGACTATGAATCTGGCTAGGAGAGTGCGCAGCTTGTCAATCATGAGCCAATCAGAAGGCCCTCGGAATGATTCTAGCGTTATGCCGCACCATTGCCAATCTGCCTCAGGAGTGCACAGGACGGGTTGACACGGATTCAGAATAGTGCTATACTGTGGGCGAGATTGGCAAGGGAGCGTAGACACAAAGGAGGCAGAGCCGATGAAGAAGCACTGGCTAAGAGGCTTATTGTTGGGTGTGAGCATGGCGTTGTTGCTCAGCGGCGGTGTGGCACTAGCTCAGGGAATGGCGGCAATGGTGAATTGGGATTGCTTCGAATGCTGGCCAGGGGGCTGGGGCCCCGAATCAGAGAACCCCACTGCAGAGTACGTTCTTCAGCTGAGGCTCACTGGTCTCGACCCGACGGCTACGCTGTGTAGCGAGGGATACTTCCCTGGCGTGGGATGGGACGGGGAGTGCACCGATGAGCCGGTGGACGCGACGAACTATCTCTGGTCCGTGGCTGCGGGGTGTGCCGCCGAGCAGCTCTGCGTCTGGGTGGGGGAGCTTGAGAACGAACCGGTGATGTGCGTCGATGATGTTGAGTATGGTGAACTCCGCTTCAATGCGTGGCAGGAGGATGATGCGGAGACCGTCAACGGTCCCGTGTCGGCGTTCGCCACCTTCGCGGAAGAGTGCGAGGTGGAAGAGGAGTTCGTCCCGGAGCCGGGGACAATCCTGCTCTTGGGCAGCGGTCTAGCTGGTCTGGCAGGATACGCCACGCTACGCTGGAGGACGAGAGAGTAAACCTCCCACAATCTAGATACTGAAGGGGCTGTCCTTTGGGATGGCCCTTTTTCTTTATGGGCGGCAACTCTCGAGCAGGTTGTCCACTGGCGAGTGTAGCTTGTGCGCCCTCTCTATGTCTTCACCCGCTAGAGCCAAGTATCTCTGCAAGACAGCGAGGGAACTGTGACGCATGAGTAGAGGTCGGTTTGCTGTCTAAGGGGAATGGAGGCAGACTTCCACTGCCGAGCGATGGGAAAACACCCAACGGATTTCTGCCGTTTGACACCCATTCCTTACCACAAACAACGCTCGGTGGCGGAACGGCAGACGCTACGGACTTAAAATCCGTTCCGGGGTAACCCGGGTGTGGGTTCGACTCCCACCCGCCCCATGTGGTCAGTGCACATTGACCTGTAGTCTACACCCAACCCCCAGCAACGGTGACCACGCCCCCGCATCTTCTCTCTCTGTGTGTGGCGTGGCGTCATGAACCGTGCTCCCCCACGCCTCCGGGGTGAGCAAGAGGTCAATCCTACTGCTTGCCCCCGCACTCCACCTTGGAGTTGACCGGGCAGGTCATGGGTGCTCTGGTTGCGGCGACGGTCGGTTGCCACCCTGGCCGTCCCCAAAGTCCTTTCTGGGGCACTACAAACGGCTGCGGACAGTGAGAGAGGGGGATAGGCAAAGAGGGGGTACCGAACAGAGAAGACCGTTGCTCCCGGGTCTTAGTCAGGAATCCCGAGGCTTGCCATCCGTTGGCGCAGCGCCGCCCCCTCTTGAATCGAAAGCCCGGACTCAGGATTGCCGTCGCTGGAATCTTGTCGCGATGCACTGCTCGGGGTCGACGACAATGCGCCCACTGCGCCATCGCTGACGCAGTGGGGTTCCTATCTTGGCCATGCACCGAAGGTGGACCAATCACGGGGGGACGGAGAGAGCTGAGGGGGGCGACCTCGACGGCGACGCCTCGCACGCACTGCATCCTCGATCCACCAGATTGCCTCTCTGAGTTTGTAATGTGCAGCAGTGTAGGACTCAAGGGCTGCTTTGATCCGCGGCATGAACGCTTCATCCGCCGTAAGCGCCAGAGCTGCGGCAATCGGATACGGTATTGCCGGGACCCACGATGGTGCGTCCGCGAAGACGCTGACCATCCTCCCAAGCAGCTCTTCCGGCTGAAGTACGACAAGTTGCTCTACCTCCATCTCAACCGGATTGGCTGCTGAGGACGGCTGGTAGGGCTCGCGATCAGAGACTTCCTCGGCTACTATCACTTGCAGCGTCGGGTCCGCTGTCTCGTTCAGCAGACCGCTCAACGCATCAACTCCTTGGATGTTCGCGAGTGCAGCGGCGCTCTGGCTGCGAACCTCGAAAGACTCTCCCGAGTCGACCAGGATCGCAGATAACAGGGGTACCGCCTGTGGAGCGCCGATGTTGCCAAGTCCTCTGGCTGCATGAGCGCGCACTCTGCTGCTGCCTTCGCCCAGAAGCCGTACGAAAAGATCCGAAGCTTCGCTCGGTGCGATATCCGCCAGGGCTCCGGCAGCCATGTCGTTCACGACACTATGAGAGCTAACCGAAGATTGTGCTTCGGCCAGGAATCCAGTGAGCATGTCCACCACGGGGTCGCTGCCGCATTCGCGGATTATGGCGGCAGCATATGCGCGTGGTTCCCATTCCCTGTCCCGCGGCGCGAAGTTGAAAGGGCCCAGGTACAGGGGTCGGCCCGGCGCGTGGATGACTCCCAGTAGGTGGATTTGCTGCAATTGCGGACTAAGGTGACTCTCCGGATCGGGCTCCGCCAGAAGCCGTTCGATGGTGGCGTAGTCGATTTGAGCCACTAGGTCCATTGCTCTCATCCCCAGCGGACCCAATCCGACCTCGGACAAGCTTAGGAGGCTACGCACGACCGCGTCGACTGTCGTGTCTTGAAGGAGCCCGCGTGCCTCGACGCAGCATCTCCCTGCAAGGATCACCGCGCCGTCGGACTGCAGTTCGCCAAGCAGGGAGAGAACGAAGTCGTCAGCGCTATCGATCAAGGCGCAGGCCATCGCCACATTTGTTTCCCACCAGCAGTCCGAGATGTAGGGCTGAAGGGAACCGCTGGAATGCCATTGGTCCCTCAAGACGAGCGCCGCGAAGTACTCTTGAATCAGTTCGTGAGAGTAGCGCACCCAACGCCAGTGAGCAGGGATGTCCAAGATGCTGGCGTCGGCGGCAAGCTTAAGCATGTCAGCGGACGTGATGCCTCGCAGCTGATCACCGGCCTCCTGCATGTGGGCCGCTAGGTCCGTCTCAGCCCAATGGGTATCGATCGCAGTGCCCACGCGGCCATCCTTGATAGTGGCGAAAGCCATCTTTGCGAGACAACGGGTTACTGCCTTAATCCCCAGATCGCCCTGCCACTGATCCCTCCATTCCCGCGCCAAGAGGACGCGCACGAACTCGTCCGTCAGGCGGGCTCGCGCGGGTGGGAGCTCGGTGTCACGGCTGTATATCACCGTTATTGTGCGCAGCATGAAGGGATTGCGAGCGATGTCCAGGATTGCAGGATCACCGCTCTTGAGTTCGCGCATGAGGTCCGTACCCGTGCTTGGCAAGTGTTTGTCGACGAACGCCTCGAGCTGCGAGTCGTTCAGTCTCTGAATCGCCAGCGTCGGCCATGAGAAGCGGCGGTCGTAGTCCAGGGTCCTGCAACTGATGACAACTTTGCACTTCCATTTGTCTGTCGCCAAGGAGCGCAAATGACCCACCCGCACTTCATAACCCTGACCCGGCATCTCGTTGAGCCCGTCGAATAGGACCAGCAGGCGACCTTCTGATAGATACCACTCCAGATGCTCGGCTAGAAACGCACCTGACGGGCCGTGCTCGTCAAGTAGGTAGCTCTTCAAGAACTCCCGCGCGGTCTCCTGGCCTGTGTAGCTGCTCAGCTTGACGAGAATAGGGATTCTACTGTCTCGGTCGTGACACTCAAGAGCCCTCTGAGCATGATTGAGTGCCAGCCACTGCAGGCACGTCGACTTGCCAGCTCCGGGCTCGCCAAGGAGGATGAGTCTGTCATATTCCTCTACGGCCTCAGAGAGCCTCGTCTCGACTCTTCTGTCCCGAGACCCGGATCCCTCGCCATCCGTGTGGGACTCGTCTTGCTCTCTCAGCAGTAGATGCATGACGGGGTGGAGCGTTACATCGTCAGGTGGCGCCGAGGGCGGGGGCTCCTCCACAGTATGCAGGTCAAGGTAACGCTGCCGCCACTCGTGGTAGCGTGTGACGACAGAGTTCAGGTACTGCCGCTCGAGTTTCCGTCGGACGACCCGTTTTCGGGCAGATAGGTAGATCCTACGGCCGACCAGTATCGCTGCAATCAGCACTATCGGAAGAGCCTTAGCAGGCAACCGCAACTCAGGAGTGAGGGCGTCAGTCACGGCGACGAAGAGGACCACCACAAGTCCGCCTACAATCTCAGGGATCGCTTCACGCAGAATCTTCACCTAGTCCCCCACAGCCATAATCAGTCTCTCGGTCCTCTCTCCATCCTATGGCGATCTCCCCTTGATCACCCGGTCAGGCCCATGAGGAGGATCGGAGCAGTCAGGACAGCGTAGAAGTTCTCCAGGTACCACTTAGCCGTTTCGTAGTTGAAGACCTTGCAGAGCATTCGGTACAGAAAGCTATCGACGAGAGACTATCACTGGTTCATAGAGGTACACGGACAGCCCTAGGATTCTCTCGACCTTTCTTATCCGAGCTTCAAACTCAATCACGTCACCCTTGTCGAGTGACGCCGCCTCTTCCTGTGAGAGACCGTCTAGGTAGCACCTGCTGAAGAGCCCTTGTCCGAGGTCCAGGAAAGTAGTGAGGTCTCCCCTCACCTCTTCCACCTCTGCCACCCAATGCACGCGCGTCCCCCTGAGGTCCTCCTCGTACGGTTTCCATTGGATGTCAGTTAGTGTGTCGAAGTTGTGTTGTATGTCCGCATAAGTAATGGGTGATGGCGTGTCGGTTGGAATGGGCGTGATAGTAGGCAGCGCTGCCTCTGTCTGACGAGCGGCGGCCTGTGCTGTGGATGTGGCCTTGTAGGACGGGGTCGTGCTGCCAAATGCCGCACACAACAAGCAGACTATGCACACAACCCCAATCGCGAGAATGGCTATGATGACGACCCAAATGCCCGTGCGTTTCCGGACCGGCGGTGCTGACGGCGGTGGTGATACCGCCCGGCTAACCGTCTGACCACAGTACGGGCAGAGTACCGCATCGTCCGGTATGTCACGATGGCAGTTCTGGCACTGCATTTCTTTCTCGTCCTTTCACAGAGGAGTCACCGACCAACTAGGCGCCATCCCTATCAGATGAAACCCATGTAGGCGATTAGACCACTCACAAACAGAACCGCCAGGCAACACGCAACCAGCGCAGCTATTCCAAGGCATACCGCCAAGATGATGACCACGACCTTCTGCCCCTCCATCTCTCTCCCCCTTTCACAGAGTAGTCGCCGACCAACTAAGGCTACCACCACCGTTTGTGTTGGGCGATCACCTTGTCAAGCGATGCGATGGCCTTGTCAGTCGCCTGCAGCGCTTGATCTTCCCGCTCCAGAACCCATGCATGGATGATCTGCTTGAGATGCCTCTCCTGTCTCTCGGCATCGTCTTGGTCTTTCTTGCCTGCGCGGAACACTGTGTACAGCTGGCTGAGCGTCAAGAGTGCGTCCCTAGGAACTTGCTCCAGATGCGAAAGTCCAGCGTATAGGCTCTGGATGGCAACAAGTGCGTCATCGCCCAGGAGGGGCAGGTCAGCGACGCAGGATCTGAACACTTCATGGCGATACGGACTCGTTAAGGCCCACGATTCCTTGTCTGCTGCTTCTTTGTGGCTGTGCAGGGTTTCCACGAGCTTCTCCTTGTTTGCAGCGACCTCTGCCCTCATCAACTTTGCCACCTCGATCTTCCTGCGACCACGCTGCCACGTCGTGCTCACTTCCGACCCGACAAGGCCCAGCAGGAAACCGAGCACTGTCCCAAGGACAACATTGAACCCCTCCATACTTTCACCCCCACGCCGCTATCTCCTGGAAAGCAGCTAGGTTTGCTCCTCCAGCCACTCCTCTACGTCCCTAATCAGCCTGTCCTTCTCTTCCCTATCCTCTCGCAGTCTCTCCTCAATCAACCCCTTCGCATCTTCCCGCTCTGTCCTGCAAGTAGGGCACTCATCACCTTCGTATGGCGTCCTGCACAGACCACAGAGGGTAGGCGGTTCCTCGACAGGGCCAACCGGAGCGATGATCAGCACTACCTCTTGGTTTTTCAACTCATAGAGGTACTCCCCCAATGTCCACACCACCGACCTCAATGTCTCCTAGCTTCCCAGGATAGCGCACAGGGCCTAGTATGACCTCAGCGCCTATCTCTTGAGCCATGAGGGCTAGTTCTTCAGCGTTGGGTTTGAGTGTCATGGTTCACCTGATTCCGCTGCGCTTTCATTCTGTGTCTTGAGGGGTCTCGGATGTTCTTGATTTGCGCCAGATTACGAGAAACAGGATGCCTGCCGCTATAGGCAACGCGCCCAAGAGCAGCAAGGTGTACTCGACAAAGCCACCAAACAGCAGCAAAGAGAAACCATAGAAGATACCGAAGCTACCTAGCACTGCGAAGCCAAGATCAGGCATTATCAGCAGGCCGATGGTCGCACTGAATAGGAGCAATCCCTCCACCAACAAGGCAACGCCTCCAGCACCCTGCCATCGCCATGAAATGGCGGCACTCACCCAAAGGACCAATACAACCGTGAAGACTAGCCAAACCTTCCCTAGCCAAGCCTCCCCTATACATTCGCGGAGGGGCCGCTCCATAACATCCCAGAAGTTAACCGAAGAGCATATCGATACAATGCCGAATGCAACAGCCGCGACCAAGCAGGTCCACAAAACCGCACACGCCACTGCCAGAGCCCTAGCTATCCGGCGCAGCCGCTTCACTCTTCGGTCTGTAGGAGCTTGAGCTTCTGTCATGCTGTCTCCTCCCCCGATATTCAGTTGTCGAAAGACTAGGATGCTTCTATGACGAGGTAACGTGTGTCAGCAGGGTGATGAAGTAGGGGAATCGGCGTCAGTGGATTGTACCACAGTTGGGGAGACACCGCAACACGTGTTCTTGACGTCAACAAGAGGCCCCGCTTTGGAGGAGAAGATGTACCAGAAGGCTCAGTCAACCCTTGGTTCTTCCAACGGGGCCTCAAAGGGATTGTAGCATTGACAACCCGTCGTCGGCAATCGATTCCCTCTGGAGCCGCTTGACCTCTCGCTGAAACAAGAGTGCCGACGCTGCACGAGCGGCTTGGTGTTCCGGGTTCAACTGTAGCACCGCTTATAGAAAGAGCCACTTTTCCTCAACGTCGTCGGTCTCTGCTGCCAGCCACAACCAGGCGCGGATGACTAGTTCGCGAGGACGGGCGAGGTGTTCAACGATGAGCTTGGCTAGGAGAGTGCGGAACTTGTCAATCATCAGCAAGTCACCAGGGCCTCGGAAGGAGTGTAGCATTCATAGCCGTAGGCTGCAATTCACCTCAGGAGCATCCCTTAGGGGTTGACAAAGGTTGAGAATTATGCTTTACTGTGGCCGAGATTGTCCGGCGCGGAACAGATACCAAGGAGGGACGAAGATGAGAAGGCACTGGCTAAGAGGCTTGTTGTTGGGTGTGAGCTTGGCGCTGTTGCTGCTCATGGTTGGGCTGGTGGGGGTTTTGGCCCTGCCAGGGGTCGCCTCTGCTCAGGAGCCATGGTTGGACGCCGGCGATGCGCCCACGAGCTGGAACAACCACGGGAATGCCCCAATGACCGCTTATCCCTGGCTCGATCCAGGGTCGGCTAGGTTCCCGGTGGTGTCCCCCGCTCATCATCCAGGGCCTCCACCGCCTGGCGGCTATGGGATCTGCCACACGCCTCCCCGGTGCTCCCACCTTGGTGACGGCAAGAGCTGGGAGTACGACGCGGATCTGTTGGACGATGATGATGGTGTGACCAACATCAACCCGCGCAACGACATCGCTGACCGGGACGGCATGGACGACGGCGTTGAGTTCCCGCGGGCGATGCCGAGTTGCAGGGTGTCGTACATCACTGTAAGCGGTGAGGTCCTCACCGAACTCGACCCATCAGGGGTGATTGTCCAGCAGGGCTTCATCAACGCCTGGTTCGACTGGAACCGCAACGGCAACTGGGCCGACACGAATCTGTGCGCGTGCAGCGTTGACGAGTGGGCCGTGAGGGACGTCCTGGTGAAGCCCGGGCCCTTCTCGTTGGAGATCCCTGTCATGGCCTGCAACCCCGTCAGCGATGCCGATCCAGTGTGGGTGCGGGTCACACTGTCCGAGGAGAGTATGGCATTTCTGATGGCGCAGTATCCTGCCGAGGAGTGGATGGCAGGTGGGATGCCGGCCGCGCACGACTGGTGCTTAGGTGAGGGCGAGACGGAGGACTACTACGTGGAGTTTGAACCGGACGTTGAAGAGGAGTTCGTACCTGAGTGGGGCTCCATCGCCTTGCTGGGCAGCGGTCTTGCTGGTCTGGCAGGATACGCCACGCTACGTTGGAGGACAAGAGAGTAGGAGACTCGTAAGGGCTTAACTACTAGAAGGGCTGTCCTGTTGCGGGATGGCCCTTTTCTTTTTGGGCGGCAAACCTACAACAGGTTGTCAACCTGGCGAGCGCAGCTTGCCGACCGCCGGGGCACGGTGCAGCGCCTTGTGGTTGTCATGGATGCAGGACTGTGATACACTTCCCAATGCGGCATCAACGCAGAGTAGCAGCAAAGGAGAAGGAGGCGATGAAGAAGCACTGGCTAAGGGGCATCTTGTTAGGCGTGACGATGACGTTGCTGCTGTCGGGTGCGGTGGCCATGGCGGACTCTTGTGAGCCGCCTGTGAGCCTGCAGGCATTGCAGACCCACACGGTGGGCACCCTCCACCTGGACATCGGGGATGAAGGAAACACCGAAGGACCGTACTGGCCGTGTCCTGGGTCCTGTAAGGATCACACAAACTGGGCGTGCCTCGCGGTGGGGAACGCAGTTGCCACCATGAGAGACGGGTGTTGAGACTTTGACTGGGACACCACCCCCGGCGGGGGTGTAAACATCACAGCACCTGGCGTCCTCTCCGATGAGGATGGGTATGCCCAGTATGATGACAGCGGCAGCAGCAGCGGGGAGTTGGGGTTGCTGGTTGACCAGTATAGCTGCGCGTGGGGAGATCCCCCCAACGAAAACTTCGTGCTCGTCTCCTACGTCATTGAGAACGTGAGCGGCGGGCCCCTGAGTGGGCTGTATGGGGGACTCCACGTGGAGCCTCGGGTCAACGAGGACGCAGCAGGTGACAAGACCGCCTATGACGCGACGCGGGAGATGGGTTATGCGTGGGACACCACCAGCATGGCCCACATCGGGCTGCGGTTTCTGACCGGAGGCGTCAGTGCGTACAACAACGGCGCCCTGGTTGGATGTATGGATACCCACCTTTACCCCGAGTTCAGCAACGGTCAGTTCGACGGAACCTACGGTCCCTCGAGCGTGGAGTTCAATTTGGCTGTGGGTCCCTTCAGCCTGGCAGACGGTGAGAAGGCTGTCATGGGTACTGCGTGGGTGGCGGGCGGTAGTTTGGCGGGCGTCAGGAGCAACTCCGATCATGCCATGGACATGTGGCTCCAGAGCGCGGGCTGCGGCACCTGCGCCGTCGTCGAGGGCACCGTGGCCTACGGTGGGTCCGCGGCAGGCGCCGTCCACATTGGGGTCTTCAAAGACCTCAATCAGGCTGAGCCAGATTTCGGGACGGAGATAGGTGGGCCAGGGAAGTACGAAGTAGCCATCTGCGAACCTGGCCAGTATCACGTCTGCGCGTTCATGGACGCTGCCGGCAACGGGGCTCCGCTGGATGAGGGGGTGGACCCCGAGGGATGCTACCCCTTGGTCGTCGATGCGGAATGGACTGAGAGGACCACCGGTATAGACATCGTACTGGAAGATCCCGTGGTAGCAGAGGAGGATTTCGTGCCCGAACCAGGCACGATGCTTCTCCTGGGTAGCGGCCTGGCCGGCCTGGCAGGATATGCTGCCTTGCGGTGGAGGACGAGGGAGTAAGATCCCGGTTGGAGCTTTGATGTTCGAAGGGGCATCCCTCCAAAGGATGCCCCTTTCCCATTTTGCCCTGACCACTCTTGCGGGGTAGACTGTTTCTGCCGACTGCGCAAGAGACGCAGATCTCTTGGCTGCAACTGGCAGGAAGGAAGCGATGATGAAACAGGGCCGTCCCCTTGAGATCGTACTCATCGGTGGCTTTCTTGGAAGTGGCAAGACGACCCTCGTGAAGCGCTTGTTGGATTGGGAAGTCGAGCAGGGGACAAGACCGATCGTCATCATGAACGAATTCGGTGAGCTCGACATCGATAGTCACCTCATTGATGATGGTCAGATCGAGATAAGGCGGCTCTCGGGAGGCTGCATCTGCTGCGACATGCGATTGGCGCTGACGAATGCCCTTGACGATTTGGCTGAGAACTCGCCCGGCGCTCACGTCTTTCTGGAGACGACCGGCGTAGCCGACCCGGCCGGGGTGCTTGAGGCCATAGCCCCGGTGGCCAATAAGGGGAAGATCGTCGTCAGGAAGCTGTTGCTCGTCTACGATGCAAGCTTGGGCGAGGCCCTTCAGGAAGACCAGTACACCGCCCAGCGGCAGCTCTTGATGGCTGATGCAATACTGATCAACCGCTGTGATACGGTCAGCCCCGAGGAAGTTGCGATCGCGGAGAGGCAGGTAACCCAGATCAAGCCCGACGTACCGCTATTCCGTACTGTCTATTGCGACATCGAGCCAGAGGAGCTGCTAGCCGGCGAGAGCACGGCCGAATACCCATCGGAAACGCCCGCCAGCACCGATAACTACCGCAGTCTTGCGTTCGTTGTGGACAAGCCCTTGTTGCGCGAGTGCTTTGAGGACTGGCTTGGCAACTTGCCCAGCGATGTACTTCGGGTGAAAGGCTTCGTGAGGCTGGTGGATGAAGACGGCCTGTTCGAGGTTCAAGCGGTGCGGCAGCACCGTACCATCCGCCCTTTTGAATCCTTAGCACGGCAGCGCTCGGTGCTGGTGGCTGTTGCCCATCCCGAGGGCGCGGACAGTCTGACGAAGGGCCTGCAGGAATGCGTTGGGGAAAGCTAACCAGGGTTGCGGTGACGGTGGCCGGGCTTGCAGCTCCCTCGGCTTGGTGAACAAGAAGGCCCAATGGATCTCTGCGGTTCGATGCCCTGATCAGAGCGCAGTCGGCCCCAGGCGGCGGAACGGTAGACGCTACGAACTTGAGGAGCCCCGCTATTTGGGGATTGAGTCACCAGGGCGAAGCGACGGGCAGAACCTAGGGTCTGACTCTTCTTAACGTTGTCGCCGCCCAGCAGCGTAGTCTGCCGCCAGCACTGCGCTACCCAACTGCACGCGGACCAGCTTCTGGATAGGGACCACGGTGTAGTCTAGCTCAGCCTCCAGGGCGGTGCTGTGCGCTTCAAAGGCCGCCTGGGCCTCCTCGCGCGCAGAGGACAGTAGCGGTGATCCGCCCGTCGCCGCCGTCTGGGCGTCGAGCATCCGAACTAGCATGCCCAGCTCAGGTAGCCGGTAGTATCTGTGGATCACCAAGTTGTCAAACTTCTCGGCCACCGTCGCCAGGTCAGTGTCCCTGTGGTTTGTTCGCGCCCAGTTCTCGTTGGCGGCCAGCTCTTCCAGAGAAGCTCTCAACGTCTCCTGGATCGCCTCGAGGAAGGGCGAGGGCACCGTCAGTTCGCTCTCCACCGCGTCGTAGAGCCCTTGCACGAAACTAACGTTCTCTCTGGTCTCTGCTATCGATTGCAGAATTGCATCTCTGCGCACCATGTCTGACGCCGAAGTGTCGTTGATCGCCGGGTGATAGAAGTAGGGCATTTCACATATCAGGGTGAAAGGATCGCAGAATCTCCGGGCATACTCAAAGCTGAGCGTGCCCCCCCTGATGATCTCGGCCGGATCAGTGTTGGTCTGCTGTTCCAGGTAGTCGTACTCGGCGGAAATCGACGAATCCCTGTAGATGGCAGCGGCATACTCCGTCTCATAGGGCCTCTCTGACTCACCCAGGTGAAGGGGGAGACCTTGGCTTTCGACCAGTCGGTGGAACGGCTCGTATAACGGCCGTGCCTCTTCCCAGATGTAGAAGTACACTCCGCCAAAGTCCGAGTTGTGAAGTGAGTACATGAAATCGGGCCGCACCTCCTCGATCAGAGACATCAGCGCCTGCGTCTCGGGTAGCGGGTCATGGAAATGAAGGGTTTTGTAATCAATGGGAAAGGTCCATGCCACCTGCTGATACGAAGGCGGGCGGTAGTACTGACGAGCATAGTTCTCTGTCGAGAATGGGCCCTTGAACCAGCCCTCGTTGAGGCGGGTGCCGTCGGGGTCGATGCACTTGATCAAGTACCAGGTATAGCCCAAGGACTCACGCAGCGCGTCGTCCTCTGCCAATCGAAGCGACCAATACTCTAACATCATGCTGCCGATGGGCTCATTGGGGTGAGGCATGGCAAAGAGCAACGCCTTCTTGGGCCCATTGCCTATCCTGATCGCCTCGATGGGATCGCCCTGTCGCGACTGGCCGATGGGCAGAATCTCAACAGTGTTGGGATGCCTATCTGCCAATTGGTGGGTGCTGGCTTTCAGCTCGTCTACCGTGAGGAAGACCTGATAGTCGGGGACATCGTGGATGATGTTAAGGACGTCGTCGAATTCCACCGCAACTATGCCTCCTTTCGCTACCTGCAGAGAGAACTGAGTGCCGTGCCCCGTGTTGGTTCAGACTCACAGGCACGCCACCTGGTGGTCGGGGCCTACACTCTGTAGTTGTGGCTCGGTCTGAGAGCATTCGTCGGGGGCCACTGGACAGCGCGGATGGAAACGGCAACCAGACGGTAGATCGATAGGGTTGGGGGTCTCACCCACAAGGATCACCCGCTTGCGCCGCCGACGGGGATTGGGAACGGGGATCACTGAGAGGAGAGCCTTCGTGTAGGGGTGCCGGGGATCCCTCAGCACCGTCTTTGTGGGGCCAATCTCCACGATCCTGCCCAGGTACATCACCGCTACCCGGTCGGTGAAATGCGCCGCCGTCGCCAGGTCGTGGGTGATATACAGAATGGTTATGCCGTGCTCGTCCCGCAATTGGCGCAGCAGATTGAGGATATCGGCCCGGATGGAAACATCCAGCATGGAAACAGGTTCGTCCGCCACCAGCAATTCCGGGTTCAGCACCAACGCCCCCGCGATCACCACTCTCTGCCGCTGACCTCCTGAGAGGTCTTCCGGATACCGCTCAAGAAAGATCTCGGGAGGCTTCAAGCCGGCAGCGTTCAGGGCCGCCTTCACCCGCTCGACCTTTTCCTCCCGGCCCCTGGTCAACCGGTGTATTTCCACTGGCTCGGCTACGGTCGCAAACACCGTCTGGCGAGGGTTCAACGATTCGTAGGGGTCTTGGAAGATGAGCTGCATTCGCTGCCGGAGGCTTTTTCGCTCTCGGCTGCGGACCAGTGCCTGGACGCTTTGCCCATTGAACAGAATCTCCCCCTCCGTCGGCTCCAACAGCCCCAGCGCACATAACGCTGTGGTCGTCTTGCCCGACCCCGACTCGCCTACCAGGCCTAGAATCTCGCCCCCCGCCATGGAAAAGCTCACTCCGTCTACCGCGTGCACGTACCGCTGAGGCCTTTTCAGCAAGGTGCCCACGATGCCCCGCGGGACGGAGAATAGCTTACGCAAGTCGCTGACTTGCAGAACAAACCCATCCTGCGATGATTCTTGTTCCATTCGACTAACCCCTTACCTCGTGACACGCG
This sequence comes from Chloroflexota bacterium, assembly GCA_030603665.1. GTDB lineage: Bacteria > Chloroflexota > Anaerolineae > UBA7937 > B3-Chlor > JAUVXJ01. The sequence goes on from JAUVXJ010000004.1 coordinate 350,966, forward strand.
ACGTAGTGACCGGAATTGACCGCCATCAACAGCGGGCTCTCCACAGCACAGATCTGGCTCTTGCAGTGGCAGCGGGGTTCAAAGCGGCATCCTGGAGGCAGAGCGTCGAGCGGCGGAGGGTAGCCAGGGATGGAGGCCAGCGTCGAGGCAGGGTTTTCAACGTCGGGAAAGGCCTCTAGGAGGCGCTGAGTATAGGGATGCAGGGATTCATTGTAGATGACGTCTACGCTGGCGTACTCGGCCGTCTTGCCACCGTACATGACCAGGACATCGTCGCAGATCTCGGCCACGACACCCAGATCGTGGGTCACCAGGATAATGCACAACTCCAGTTCCTTCTGCAACTTCTGCAACAGATTCAGGATCTGAGCCTGGATCATGACGTCGAGGGCAGTAGTGGGTTCGTCGGCGATGAGGATGTTCGGAGTGCAGGCCAGAGCCATAGCGATCATCGCGCGCTGGCGCATCCCACCGCTGTATTGGTGAGGGTACTGATTGGCCATCTCGGGGGTGATTCCTACCATCTCTAGAAGTTCACCGACCTGCGCGCGGGCCATCCTCTTGTCCACCGACTCGTGCAGCATGATCGCCTCAGCGATCTGATCGCCAACCCTGCTCACCGGGTTGAGGGCGTTCATGGCGCCTTGGAAGACGATGGAGATCCTGCCCCAACGGTACTCTCGCATCTCTGGCTCGGACAGGTGCAGAAGATCCACGCCGTCGTACACAACCTCCCCGGAGACAATACGTCCTTCGGACGGAAGCAAGCGGAGGACCCCGAGCATGGCGGTGGTCTTGCCGCACCCGCTCTCCCCCACCAGCCCCAGCGAGCGCCCGTGGTCCAGGCTGAAACTCAGGTCCTCCACGGCGTGCAGCGCGGTGCCTTCGTCGGTCAGATAGTTAACAGATAGATTCCGTACCTCCAGAATTGCCACCTTCTCTACTCCAAAGCTCCCTTTGCCTCCACCTTTGGCCTCAGTCCTGCTACCAGCGCCACCATGTGCCGGGGGTCGAAGAGGTGGTGGGTCTTGAGCCTGGGGTTGACGATCTCCTCCAGCGTGGTGCCCATCATGATCAACCCCACACTGACCCAGACGATGGCGAAGCCAGGTGGCAGCAAGAACCACCACGCCCTGCGGCTGATGGCCCGCTCGAAGGCGAAGTTGAGCATCATGCCCCAACTGACCAGTGTGGGATCGCCCAGTCCCAGGAAACTGAGCGTCGATTCGGCTATGATGGCGCCCGAGATGCTCAGCACGGCCTGGGCGAGGATGAGGGGGAGCACCTGGGGGAAGATGTGGCGTAGCATGATGCGCAGGCTTCCGGCGCCGATGGCCCGGGCGCGTAGAACGAATTGGCGCTCCTTGATCGAAAGCACCTGCGAGCGCACCAGCCGGGCGTTGTAGGTCCAACCCAAAATGCCGATCACGAAGATGATCTTCCACAGGCCCCGCCCCCAGATGGAGATGATGACCAGCATCAGCGGCAGGTCGGGAATCACCAGCAGAAAATCCGTCAATCGCATCAACGCGTTCCCTATCCGTCCGCCAAAGTACCCGGCGCTCAGGCCGACTGTGGTGCCGATGAACATGGACATGAAGGAAGCGACGAAACCCACAGTCAGCGAGACCCGCGCGCCATAGATGAGCAGACTCAACACGTCCTTGCCTGCGTCGTCCCGGCCCAGCAGATGGTCGGCATCGGGCGGGGACAGGAGATCCTCGGGTTCGACATCTATCCGTGCTTCGGGATCGTAGGGGGCCAGCCAGGGGGCAAAGATGGCGGCAAAGACCACGGAAAGGAGCATCAGCGTGCCGACGATGCCCATCGGTCTGCGTCGGAAGGTGCGCCAGATCTCCTTGAATTGCAGCATTGTCACGCCTCTCTATTCCGCCTTCACCCGCGGGTCCAGCACCGAGTACAGCAGATCGGCCACTAGGTTGGCCACTACGACGCTCACGGCCAGGAGCAAGAAGGTCCCCTGCAGTACGGGGTAATCGCGCAACTGCACGGCGTCGTACATCAGCCGGCCGATACCGGGCCAGGAGAACACCGTCTCTACCTGGATCGCCCCGCCGACGGTGTAGGCCAGGTTGAGTGCGACCATGGTCACCATCGGCAACATGGCGTTCTTGAGCGCGTGGTCGCGCAGAATCTGGAAGGTGTTCAACCCCTTGGCTTTGGCGGTCAGGATGTAGTCCTCGCTTAGCACCTCGACGACGCTGCTGCGCATGATCAGGATATAGGAACTGGTGTAGACGATAGCCATCGTGAGCGTGGGTAGGATGAGATGTCTCCCCACGTCGGTCCAGTAGACCAGCCCGGCCTCTGGCTTGAGGCCGGGGACAACCATGCCACCGACGGGCAGGTGGCCCCGGGCCAGGAGGAGCAGGATAATTCCTAGAAAGAAGTTGGGTAGCCCCCAACTGATCAGCGCCAACAACAGGATCGTCATCTCCAGCCGAGTGCCGCGCCGCCACGCGCTCGCCAATCCCAAGCCCACACCGAAAAGGAGGGCCAGCGTTTCAGCGCCGGCCACCAACACCACAGTGCGCCACACCTTTTCCGCCAGCACTTCGGCCACGTCCCGGCGGCTGCGATAGGAGATGCCCAGGTTGCCGTGCAGCAGGGCACGCACGTAGGCCGTGAACTGCGTGTCGAATGCTCCCAGCACATCCCCTTCCCTCAGCCGCTCGCCGTCGAAGAAGACCGGTTTGTCCAGCCCGAAATCGACTCGGAGCCTCTCGCGTGCCTCACGGGTTAGCCGTGGACTGCGGGCAATCGATTTGATGGGGTCGCCTGGCAGAATGCGGAACAGAAAGAAATTAAAGACGATGACCACGACCAGGGTGGCCAGCGCGAAGAAGATCCTGCGGATGAGGTAGTCGCTCCGTTGCATTGGCACCTCAGATAGAACCCGGTCGGCCCGGCAGGAGGCCGGACCGACCGGATGTTGAGTGGCGCACCGCTACCGTACGGGCTGAGGGTCCTTCACGACAGTCCACTTGATCAGAACGTTTCCCGCGGAGAAGTCGGTGAAAGTGAAGCGGTCGCTGCGCCATGCCTGGATGGTCGGTGCGTAGACCAGGTTGATGTAGGGGCGATCCTCGAAGAGGATCTGCTGTGCCTCCCAGATCAACTCGCGCCGCTCTTCCTCATCAAGGGTCATGCCCTGCTCCTCGTATATCGCGTCGTACTCGTCATTGCAGTAGCCGCAGTCGCTAAGCCAAGCCTCTATCGAGTCGCAGGTGAAACAGTACACGGCGAAGTCAGGGTCTGGGTCCCACCCCCAGCCCCACAAGATCATGTCGAAGTCCCAGTCCGGCTCCAGCAAGTCGTACAGGGCGTCACCATCCATCAACGTGAACGGCGCCGAGATGCCGATCTCGGCCAGGCCATCGGAGATGATCTCCAGGACACGGGCAGCGGTGCCGATGTCCTCCGCATAGAGGCGGTACTCCAGCGGGTTGCCGTCGGCATCCTCGCGGATCCCGTCGCCGTCGCTGTCCAGGTAGCCGGCCTCATCCAGTATGCGGTTCCCCTCGTCCGGGTCGAAGGGGATAGGCGCGAGGTCGGGGTTGACCCAGTCGCCCATGGCCGGAGGGAGGATGCTTGCAGCTACATCGCCGTAACCCACGTAGGCCACGTCTATGATCTCCTCTTTGTCAATGGCATAGTCGATGGCCAGCCGCACCGCCGGGTCGTTGAGGCTCTCGGGCTGGGTGCCGTTCACGTGGGAGTTGATGACCAGGTCATCAAGATCCAGCGACGGCATGATCACCACCTCGACGTTCTCCGCCGCCTCCAGGGGTTGTACCGCCGTGTCCGGAACGTCAGCGATCACGTCAATCTCACCGGCCAGAAGCGCCTGCACCACGGCGTCCTCGGTGGCGTACTGCTGGATGACGATGCGATCGATCACGGGCTTGCCACGATAGTAGTCCTCGTTGGCCTCCACGATCATGTACTCGTCTTCCACGTATTCCACCAGCTTGTACGGGCCGGTGCCGATGACGGCCGAGATATCCTCGAACTCCATGATCTCGTCGTAGGTCATGCCTTCCCATACGCTCCGCGGCAAGATCCAGGCATAGTGCAGCCGGGCAGTGAGCATCAGCGCCGTTGGTTCTGAAACTGTGATCTGAAGGGTGGTGGGGTCCAGGGCGACCACTTGCTCGAAACCTACCACGTAAGTCTCCAGTGGCCCGATCATGCCTTCCATTAGGAAGTTGAAGCTCCAGGCCATGTCCTCGGCGGTGCAGGGGGTGCCGTCGTGGAAGGTCACCCCTTCGCGGACCTTGAAGGTCCACACCAGTCCATCCTCGGAGACGGTCCAGCTCTCGGCCAGACCGGGCTCAAAAGTCTGCAATTCAGCCCACTCAATCAGCCCGTCGTGGAACCAGTAGCGATAGTCGTACGCTTCCCAGCCGGTGGCCGGGTTTATCGCGTCCCAAATGGTGGTATCGCCGACGCGCAGGGTGACGGGCTCGGCGGGGGGAGGCTCAGTGGCCTCCGGAGGCGGGGGCTCGGTGGCCTCGGGCGGGGGGGGCTCGGTGGGCGCTGGCGGCGGTGCCGGCGTCCCGCAGGCCGCCAGGCCCCCAACCAGCATAGTCAGAACGACCATTACCGTCAAGAGCTTCCACATGTTGGTCTTCACAGTTCCTCCTCCTTTTCTGAGAATGCTTGCTGTAAGTCTGTTCCTCAACAAGCGGTCACAGTCGAATCTCGCTGGCATCACCTCCTTTCGAATAGCACCCGTAGGATGAACCGCCACCGTCACTATCGGAGCTGTCGGCGACCTATCTGCACGAATGCTCGGGTTGTACATCAAGACTACGGAGTGGACGTACGATAATAGTCACCACACGACAAGCTTGCACGAAGCGCCCGGCCGTCTATGATGGTGTCGAAGCGCAAACGTTCGGGTGAGCGATCATCTTCTCCGACTCGGAAGACACCGCTACCCAAAGGCACCAACGGCTCCTCATCCCCCGACGGATCGATCAGCGCCAGCGCGCCCTTGAGTGGGACGACCCTAAAATTGGAGAGCCAAGGGTTGTGGGAGACGTAGTGCCCGGGATAGGCATCCCATTCCTGTGGATAGTCGAAGGTCGTCTGGTCTGCATACCGCTCGTTGGTGTACCAGTCCGGTCCGTGGTGTGCCTCCACCACCTCGCCTTTCTCGCGCCCAAAACGGAGCGGGAAGAGCGTTAAGTCAGGATGATCCACGTAGAAACGGTCGGGGCCACGCGGTTCGAGGCCGAAACGCTCACCGACATGATGCAGCACTAACCGTTCTCCCTCTGCTACGAGGCTGAGCGCTCTGGGGCCGGCCCGTCCACTGCGTTCAGTATGCGCCCGGTAGGTTCCGGCGTACTGGGCGGCGTTCTCGACCCTAGACGGATCGAGCGTCGGCATGGGTGGCAACTCTTGAGTGTGGAGCGCGGCACGCAGGAGCTTGAGTGCAAACGTGGCGATTTCTTCATCGCATCGCCCCCCCGGCCCATTCATCAACACGGCCACTCCCAGACCGTCGTCTATGTCGGCCAGTACATACGAATAGTAACCGACCATCCCGCCTCCGTGGGCGATGTAGGTGTGGCCATCGCTCTCAAGAACCTCGAGACCGTACCCATAGAAAGAATCCCTCCCCTCTTCCTTGGCCTCGATGACTTGCTGCGCCATCAGGTCAAAGCTGTCCTCGGAGAGGATCCGTCGGTGCCGCCCCTGGCCTCGGTTCATGAACATCCGCAGATAGGCAGCCATGTCGGCAGGCGTGGACGCGACACTGCCGTCGCCGCCGGCGTATTCGAGCCAAGTCGCCGGGGCAAGCGGACGGCCTCGATGCAGAGGACGATCGCCGTAGAAGCCTTCGTAGCCCACCGCCAGTCGCTTGCGCGTCTCGTGTGTGATGATGGGCTCGGTCACCGTCATCCCCAGCGGATCGAGGATGCGCTCCTGGATGATGTCCCCGTAATGCTGACTCAGCAAGTCCTCGAGGACTACTCCAAGCGCTTTGTAGCCGACGTTCGAGTAGTGATAGTAGGTGCCCGGAGGCGCAGTGGCCTCCGTCTCGCGCAAGGCCCAGACTTCATAGCGCACCTCGCCTGTAAACTCCATCCCTGTAATGATGCCGGCCGTGTGGCTCAAAAGGTGGTGCAGAGTGATCGGCTCGTGCTCAGACTGTACGTCGAACCAGGGCAGGTAGCGCGTGACCGGTTCGTGCAGGTCCAATCGCCCTTCCTCCCACAGTTGCAGCAAGGCGACGCTGGTGAAGGATTTGCTGATGGAACCGATCTCAAAGAGCGTCTCCGGTGTGACAGGGATTTGCGCAGACACGTCGGCAAAGCCGTAGGTTGATACGCGGAGTAGGTTCTCGCGATCGGTCACCGCTACAGCCATGCCGGGGACGTTGGCGACCTCCATCTGTTGTTCGATGAACTGGTCCAACCGATTGAACATTTCCTCAAAGTCCGTCACGACGTGAATTCCTTCAAGGCTCCTTACCGTGCTTTCTCATCCCTGCCACTGTGGTCTTGAGCGATCTGCAAGAGCAACGGGATCTCCACATTGCTTCCACTAACGACCACGGCTACATTGCGCCCGACATCCTGCACTCTCTGGTGCAGAAGGGCTGCGATACCCACAGCTCCGGCCCCTTCCACAACCAGATGATGCTTCTCCAGCGCAAAGACCATGGCCTCGGCAATCGCTTCCTCTGACACCAGAACCACGTCGTCAACATATTCCTGGACCATGCGGAAGGTGTATTGATTGTCCTCACCGAGACCACCCGCCAGGGCGTCGGCGATGGTCTCCTCCTCCCTCATCTCTATCGGTGCGCCCGCTTGCAAGCTGTAGTACATCACAGGCGCGCGCTCCATCGAAACACCGATCACGCGAATCGCGGGGTTGGCCGATTTCAAGGCCATCGCAATTCCGCCGGCCAACCCACCCCCTGCAACCGGTACGACGGCTGTGTCGAGCTCAGGGAAGTCCTCCATCAGCTCGAGGCCGATGGTACCCTGACCGGCGATGACGAAGGGATCGTCGAAAGAGTCAATCATGGTCAATCCCCGTTCCTCCGCCACCTGCGAGGCGTGACTGACGGATTCGTCATAGCTCGTGCCGTACACTACTATCTCAGCACCAAGGCGGCTGATAGCATTCACCTTGTTGCTCGGGACCCGCGCTGAGAGGCAGATCACAGCCTTGATGCCCAATCGGTTCGCGACGTACGATACCGCCCGGCCGTGGTTGCCGCTGGAGCCCGTGATGACCCCTAGCGTCTTCTCCTCCGCCGTGAGGCTGAGCATCCTGTTCGCGGCCCCCCGAATCTTGAACGAGCCCGTCCCCTGCAGACTCTCGAGCTTCAGGCATACGTAGCCGCCGACGCTCTCCGTCAGCACGGGCGAATGGATTAGCGGCGTCCTCTTGGCAATGCATGTGATCCTCTGTCTGGCCAAGTAGGCATCGATCATTGTCACGCCGGCAGTGGACATAGGTTCCTCTCAAGACACCGACCTCCGCCTGTCTTCGTCTCACCCTCCAGCGGTTCAGCCAGTCGCTGCCGGGGCCAGTCCCCTCGCGGAGAAACGACTGCTCCAAGAGATGTCAATGTAGTAGTATCACACGGTCACAGCACCTGCCCGGGCAGCGCGCCGGTGTGTTGGCCGTGGTCAACGACCACCACGCCGTTGACGATAACTTCGGAGATGCCCACAGGATACTGATGTGGGTCAGGGTAGGTTGCCTTGTCGGCGACGGTCTGGGCATCGAACAGGACCAGGTCGGCCCACGTCCCCTCGCGGATCACCCCCCGGTCGGTCAGGCCGAAGCGCTCCGCCGTGACGGACGTCATCTTTTTCACGGCCTCCTCCAGGGAGAGTACCTTCTCCTCGCGCACGTAGTGCCCCAACACGCGCGGGAACGTGCCGTAGTTGCGCGGGTGAGGTTTGCCCTGGGCCAGCACACCGTGGGGAGCCAGGGACTCGCCGTCGCTGCCGACCACCACCAGAGGATGGCGCATCAAAGCCCGCACATTGTCCTCCAATTGGCCGAAGCAGACACACTCGACCTGCCCGTCGCTGACCACGATGAGATCGAGGGCAGTCTCCAGCGGGTCTTTTCCCTCGTCCGCAGCAATCTCGGCGATATTCTTGCCCTGCACCTTTGGGCGGGCAGCGCAATCGGTGATCAGGAGGTCGGTCCAGTCGCGCATGCCGCCGCGGTCCTCCCACTCAGCGCGGTTCTCCTCCCAGTCCTTCGTGAGCCTGGCCCGTACCTCGGGGTCGCGCAGGCGCTCAGCGACAGCCTTGGTTCCGCCTGCCTGAGCCCAATAGGGAAGAATGTACGCCAGCCAGCTAGCACCGGCGGTGTAGGGGTACTGATCACACCCCACTCTCACCCCCTGCGAATCGGCATCCTCGAGCATAGCCAACAGCCGGTCGGCACCCTCCCAGTTTCGGTACCCCTCCAGCTTGACGTGGGAGATCTGCACCTGAATCTCAGCTTGTTTGCCGATCTCGACGGCCTCGGCCACCGCTTCGAACAGGCGGTTGGTCTCGCTGCGGATATGCGAGGCATAGATACCGCCATAGCGCGCTGCCACCCGCGCCAGCTCGATCACCTCTTCGGTCCGGGCGTAGAAACCAGGTGGATAAAACAACCCGCTCGAGAGCCCCCGAGCTCCTTGCTCCATGGCCTGGGCGACCAGCCGCTCCATCTCGGCCTGCTGCTCCGGCGTAGGCTGGACGTCGTCGAAACCCAATACCGCACCCCGCACTATGTTGTGACCGACCAGGGGCACCACGTTCACGGCGATCCCGGGCTTGCACAGACGTTCCAAATACTCGGCCACGCTCGTCCACGTGACGTTCAGCCCAAGGCTCTTGGTCTCATCCCGCACCTCCTCCACAGCCGCACCCAGCAGCGGGGCAGGCGAGAAGCCGCAGTTGCCGATGACCTCCGTGGTCACCCCCTGCCGGATCTTGCTCTCTGCCCGGGGGCTAACCAGCAAGGTCAGATCTGAGTGGGTGTGAGCATCAATGAAGCCCGGCGCCACGTGCAACCCCTGCGCCTCGATCGTGCGCTTCGCCTCTTGCTCAATGCCCTCGGCCACGCGGGCGACGCGGCCTGCCGCGATCCCCAGATCGGCTTTGAAAGCCGCTTTTCCTGTGCCGTCCACCACGACACCGTTCCTGATCAGAATGTCCAGCATGCGCAGTGCGATTCCGGAATAATGGCTGGCGCTTATCGGTGAGCAATAGCGCTCAGATACCTCGCCGAGCCACACTAGGAAACCCCGGTGAGCAGATACAGACTCCCATTACGCAAGGTTCTGCTTTTCGATGAAATCCTCCAGCACTTCGGTCAAGTTTGGCCGTCCGATCTCCTGCAGGTTATAGTAAACCCGCGTTGAGGGCTTATCGATCTTGATAATCCGATTGAGGTCGATTGGCGTGCCGATGACCACCGCATCACATTCCGTGCTGTTGATCGTGGTCTCGAGATCTCTTAGTTGCTGTTCGCCATACCCCATGGCCGGCAAGACGATTCCGATCTCGGGATAAGCCTCGAAAGTTTCGGACAGTTTGCCCACCGTATAAGGCCGTGGGTCAACGAATCCGGCCGCGCCAAACTTCCGGGCCGCAACGACCCCCGCACCGATCTTCATCCCCCCATGGGTTAGCGTCGGACCATCCTCGACCGCCAGCACCATTTTGCCCTTGACCACGGAGGGATCATCGATATCAACGGTTGAGGCAGCATCGATGACGACAGCGTCGGGATTCACGGCTGCGATGTTCGTCCGCACAGCTTCAATGCCCGCATAATCTGCGCTGTCGATCTTATTGATAACCACCACATCGGCGACCCTCAAAGTGACCTCGCCCGGATAGTAGCGTAGTTCATGACCCGGACGATGTGGATCGACCACTGTCACGTCCAGGTCGGGTTCGTAGAATGAAAAGTCGTTGTTACCACCATCCCAGACAATCACATCGCAGCCGTTCGGATCGTTCTCAGCCTCTCTGAGTATGGCCTCATAATCTACACCGGCGTAAATGACGTTGCCGCGCACGATGTGGGGCTCGTATTCCTCTATCTCTTCGATGGTGCATTGGTGCTTCTCCAGATCGGAGAGTGTGGCAAATCGCTGCACCTTCTGGTCGGCAAGGTCTCCGTAGGGCATGGGGTGACGGATAGCTACGACCTTCAGGCCCTTCTCCATCAGAATCTCAACGATTCTCCGCGAGGTTTGACTCTTGCCACAACCGGTTCGAACTGCGCACACTGAAATCAGTGGCTTGGTGCTCTTGACCTGGGTATCCTTAGGACCGAGCAGTAGATAGCTGGCGCCAGCAGCCTGCACAATGGCGCCGACGGACATAACATGCTGGTAGGAGACATCGCTGTATGAGAAGGCGCAATCGGCGACATCCAGCTCCCTGATCAACTTGGGAAGGTCCTCCTCAGCGTAGATTGGGATGCCTTCCGGATAGAGTTTGCCAGCCAATTCGGGCGGGTATCTCCGTCCCACGATGTCAGGGATTTGGGCAGCGGTAAAGGCGACAACGTTATAGAGTTCATTGTCGCGGTAGTAGGTGTTGAAGTTGTGGAAATCTCTTCCGGCTGCGCCTATGATGATCACATTTCTCTTCGACACGACTCCCTCCGGTTCTCCAAGATAAGATCCATCAGTTTCCTGAGGTGGCCGCCATGATGGCTTTGATAGTGTGAACTCGATTCTCGGCTTCATCGAAGGCGATGGAGGCCGGCGGCTCGAAGACCTCTTCGGTCACCTCCATCGACTCGAGACCGAATCCCTGGTAGACGTCTTCACCGATAACCGATTGGCGATCATGAAAGGCCGGGAGACAGCGCCTCCTGCTTCCGCCACACCACGTCCTTATCAATGCTTGAAGCCGCTACGCGGTTCCCGTCACCATCAGAGCTCTTGACGAGCTATCTGCACGATGGCGTCCACAACGTGCTTTGCCAGCTGCTCCCCTTTCTCGCGCGAAGCGTGGGTTGCCTTGTAAGGGACACCGGACTTTGGCAAGGTGTCATCTGGCGGCGGAAAGACAGAGTATTTCGGCATCCGCTCGCTCTGGTCGTCGAGGATCCTGTCCTCTCGCACCAATTCTGGGGCGAAGTACTGCACCAGGGAGGTTTCTGTGACGGCCGCGTGCTCCAGCTCCCACCCTGGGAAACCAGCCTCCGCGAAGAGCTCATCAACCATCTCATCTGAAACCTGATCCCACCATGATAGGATCACGACAGTTGCATCATTCACTGCGCGTCCGAAAAGCTCCACCGCCTCGGTCACAAATGCGGTGTTCTCATAGTGTCCGTTGAGCACAAGGAATCTCCTCCCGCCATGACGATACGTCTCCCGCAGTATGTCGAGCGTCAAGTTGATCAGCGTGGTCCCATCCAGGCTAGTCGTGCCGGGAAACAACTGCCCGCCGCCCTGTGCCTTATACCCATACGAGATCGGCGGCAACACCATTCCGTCCAGTTCCTCGCACACCGTCTTCGCTAGGCTTGTTGGGATCACGACGTCGACATTCAAGGGCAGATGGGGTCCATGTTGCTCCAATGACCCTACCGGGAGGATGATGATCCTTCGGGCTACCTCATCCCGATACTCTTCCCAGGTCATGTGTTCGACCAGCATGCCGCCCTCCTTTCTGAGCCTCTGGCCAGCCTTGGGCAGGGGTTATCGTTGCTCCACATCGGGCTCGAGTTCAAGACTCAGGCAGCGCGGTCCCGGTCCGCGATCAGCCAAGGCCGTCAGGTCCATGTCCTAGGCCCTGAGCGCCAGAGATCTCACTAGATCATTGCCGTGAGGGTTGGCCTAGAACGGAAGCGTCCCCTCACTCTCCCGGCAAGGCAGGCATAGGAACTGTCTGGTCCTCGTGCCGAGGGCCAGCTCTCCCTCGGCGATCGAAAACTGAGCCTGCGCGACTAGAAACGCTCTATCTGATTAGGGAAGAAGTCTTCGCAGGTCCCTTCCCGGTAGACATCAGCCGTACAGCAGTGAAGCCCGCCTCCAAATGGTGACACCTGATAGAAAGGAACTGGAACGATTTCAAAGCCACGCTTATCGAGCAACTCCATGACGGGGGTCTCACTGGCTTCAACACAGATGGTCTTCGGATCGAGCACCAGAGTGTTCATGTTCAGCCACCAGCTACAGAAGTCCAGCGGCTCTTTCTTCTGGAGAAGCGCTTTCGGGGCTTCCACGATTTCCCAGGCATTCTTCCGGAACAATTCCATCTCCGCCGTTCCGAGAGGGATTCGCTCCGGATTGATAAGCGCGAGGCCTGGCCGAAGAGGAACGAGAGTCGTGTCCATGTGCCACGGCAGGAGCTCCCTCCGCCCCACCTTGTGGACTCGATGGTTTGGAAAATGGCGTCGCAACCAGTCAACACCAGCGTCGTTGGTAACCATTGATTTCTGGGCAAAAAGATCCTTCCCGTAGCGGACAACGTCGGCAGCATCGAACAAGGGCTCCGCTTCAGTTGGTAACCAGGCGCCCTTCTCAGCGCGCTCAAACTGCTCTTCTTCGGTCAATGAGTTCCAATCCTCCCACCAGCCATTCTTGTAAGAGCATTCTGTTAGGCGTGGTTTCGGCGCGGCCTCGAACCGGAAGTTTGGATCCTCTTTGAAGTACTGTTCGAATAGTAGTCGGTAGCAGAGATACTCAAACCAGCGGCTGCGGTAGGACATTGTGGCTTCCAGAATCTCATTGCCGACCGTGAGCAGCAGATCCCGAGCGGGAGCACAGCCAAACATCGTTTCCTGCTTCCAGTCGGGGGTTTGAACCGCCTGGCTGAAATCGATAGGGGTGGGGCGGTCGACGCGAATGCCTCGAGCTTCAAGGATCTTGGCGAAATTGTCCAACTGTTCGTTGGCCTTGTCTTGCATTTCCTGGGGGTAAGGCCCCCATGTGCCCGGTGGAAACCCATCCTCCGTCCAGTCGTGTTGAACTGCGGTCTCAGGGGCCTGGGCCATGGTCCCGTCGGCGCGGCCGACAATAACGTGTTTCAGTGGATCCCATTCATTCCACGAGTTCACTACAGTCTTCCTTGGTTTCTCTTGCATCATAAGCCTCCCTATTAAATGAGATTGCTGGGGCCGCAGTGCGTGCAACACATGTGGAAAGAGAACCTGGCCACGAGCAATGGGAAGTCAGGCCAACTCGACCGTGTGCGACCTCCTGCGTGCCTATCATGGTCCGCTAGATGAACAGTGCGCCGTCCCCGCCTTGTTGCGGGCCTTCGGACCTCCGCTCGAGATCGATCCGCTCCGTCTTCTTCATGACGTCTGGCTCGCATTCGGCCCCCAGCCCGCAACGGGAGGGCTTACGGCCGATATGAAGACAAGGTCTTGGTCCCCAGTAGAGAAGAAACGATGCGGGGCTATTCCGTGGTAATAGATCGCGTCTCCGGGTTCAAGGACATACCGGCGAGGTCCTATCTCAATCTCCATGACGCCTTCCAGAACCAGCATGAACTCCTCTGTAGCATGGGCCATTGGATCATCGCTGGATGCGGCTTCGAGCTCTAGATGCCCCAAGGAGACCTCCATGCTTCTGTGTACATCGGGACAGAGGAGCTCATAGTCGACCGATGTGCCGGGCATGATGAGCCTACGCCGTCGGCCGCGCTTGACCACGGGGTCTGGGCTCTCCAAGAGGAAGTGGTAGATGGGGACCTCAAGCGCACGTGACACGGCAGTTAGGGTCTGAATGGAAGGGCTGGCGATGCCCCTCTCTACCTGGCTCAGGAAGCTTGCGGATACACTGGTCCTGGCTGCCAGGGATCTGAGGCTCAGCCCGAGCGCTTTTCGGCGAGCACGCACCCTATACCCCAGGCTGTCGCTGATGGACCTGTAGTCGGTGCTGCCATTTGCAGCCGCAGGTGTGTCCAACCGCCCCACCTCACGAGAAGTGTGACACAGAGTCTCCGGTTTGTGAATCCAGGCTTAATGCCCGGCCCGAGACCTTAAGTATTCATGTACGTTGCCTCATTATACCAGATGACGCCTTGTCCGTGTCATCCAGTTTCACCAACACGGGAAACTTTAAGGATTCCTATTGTCAAGTATGGGGGGAGTGCGCCCGATTCCGCGCCAGACGATCCGGCGTCAGAGCTGCGGCGCAAGACTTGTGGCAGGCCAAGACGACCCCCTGAAAGAAGTGAGATGCCGCCCAGGACCAGCGACGTCTCACAGAGATTGCCCTCTCGGCATGACGGCTCAGTTGTTTAACACGCCACCGGCATGCACGCGAGGGGTTTCAGACTCCAACACGGCTCAGTTGGGGGGAGTCCTAGTGCTTGCCAGGCACAACCTCTACGGGCATACTGGTGGATGCCCGTAGAGGTTGGAGTGTTCGAGACCAGCTCCACTCACCGGCGCGTTCGAAGTGTGGGCAGAACTGCTGCGGACCTGGCAAGAACAAAGGCCGGCCATGGAGGCAGACCTACTGGAGACGGGCATGCTCGACATGAAGGCGTTCACATGTTATGTGGAGAGGATTCGAATACTGCTGATGACCTGGAATCCGTTCCAGGGTAGCCAGGGTGCGGGATCGAGTCCCGCCCGCCCTATCCCTCGCGATAGATGACAGGACAGCCGTCGGAGTTGTCCGGTCTTCTCACGGGTCGGGCTCCCCCATCAAGGGAGAGCCTTCCCGTTTCCACCGAAGTGGTAGTCTTGAAGGAACCACCACGGTAGTCGGCAGGAGCTAAGGGGCATGCCGGCAGGGGGCGGGTACTCCCAAGTCTTCCACCGCGAGCAACTTCGCGATTTCTCGACTGATAGGAGCCTCCGATGGTCGCGCCCTGTCTCCGGGTCGAGGCCAAGCGAGCGCGGCTTGGTCAATCATTCACTCTTCCGGGCGATAGGACGGGGTCGAGAAATCAGGGAGTGTCCGGCTACTAGACCGAAGACTAAGCTGCTGTATAGCAGGTAGAAGGCGTGCAAGCCGGCGGCAGCGACGCCGAAAAACGCCCCCCCTTGGCGCCAGAAGAAGCGGTAGAGATCGATATTTAGCACCCCCACCACAACCAGACTGAGCAACGTTCCCGCCGAGGCCCAGGGCCACCACCAGGCGACCAACAGCAAAGCGACAGCCAACCACACGGCCAAGGCGCTCCAGCGACTGCGAGAGTCGAGATTCAGCTCTCCTGGAAGGCGGGCGTCCTTCAGTATCAGTTGACTCCAGAGGACAGCGCGATCGAAGATGTCGGAGCGGAGCAGGCTGCCGAGGGTCCAGCGTTTGAGGTGGGTGCCTTGAACCTCCGGACATAGCCAGATGCGGTGGCCGGCGCGCCGGAGGCGTGTGCCTAGCTCTATGTCCTCGATGTGGGGATAGCTTTCGTTGAACTCGCCGACGGAATGGAGCACGCTGGATCGGATAGCGCCAAGGCCTGTCCAAAAGGTGGATGCCTCGCGCTGGCTGTGTTGGTGGACGTAGTGATGCTGGAGGTTCTTGTAGCGGGTGACCAGGCCTGGGGCACGAGGATTAGCATCGTAGGACCCAAAGAGAGCAACGATCTCCGGATGTTCGCTCATGGTCCGCTCCACCAGCGCAAGAGCATCAGAATGTACTGCTACGTCCGAATCGACGAATATGATCAAGTCACCTGAAGCGATAGCAGCGCCACGATTTCGGGGACGGGCCGCACCCCGAGGCGGACCAGGCAGCCGCAGCACGCGCGCCCCGTGCTTCTGCGCCAGTTCGCTGGAACCGTCAGTTGACCCATCGTCAACCACGATGATCTCGTCAGCGGGACGAACAGAGTTGGCCAACGCCTCCAGGCAGACGCGCAGATTGTCGCCGCCATTGTGCACTGGGATGATGACGGATAGGTTCACGCCAGACTTCCTTGCGAGTGGAGCAGCAACACCGCCTGCTGGGACGGTGTAGTCTCAAGCCGGGCTCGATCGGCCGCCAGCTTGACGGCGCCTGTGCCGAGGATACTTCGTTTGGCTAGTTCGCGCCAGGAGATGGGGAGCGGGAGCCTTCTGAAAAGTGAATCGGTTCTACGTTGGGGTCTCCCCAGTCCCAGGTTGGCTGGCCCACTCCCAGAAGAACCCAGCGGCGTTCGCTGCTTGCGAGAGCATGAGTAGGACGGCCAGGAGAGCAGGTGGATGGCTTTCGGGATGTAGAAAGGCATAACGTAACATGTCTGTGTAGAAAGACGGTGGCTCGAGCCTGATAGGTGTCTGATCTCGGAGGGAGCGTGCCTGATGGAATTGATGGGCTCCGCGACCGTAGTTGAAGTGCTGTCGCCAAAACGTGCGGGAGGTCAGGTCATGGGCGTGGCGCACCACCGCTTCGGGCGCGTAGGTCATGCGGTGCCCGTGGTATCGCCAGCGATTACAGAGATCGCGGTCTTCGGCTGCGGTGCGGGTGTAGGTGGAGTCGAATCCGCCAATGGCATGGAAGCGGTCCGCAGACAGAGCCATGTTGTTGGAGGTGAAGAAACGGGCGTTTGCGGGGTCGCGGTTGTAGTAACTGTACAGATAGGTGGCCAGTAACTGACTCGCGGCTGAGAAGACGTTCTGAGGCAAGGCGTTCAGCGTCCGCCCTCCCACGAGGCGATCAGGCTCAGCCGAGAGGCGTTGCGCCAGGGCGGTCAGCCAATTGGGATCGGGCATACAGTCGTCATCGGTGAACGCGACAAACTCGCCCTTGGCTCGGTCGGCGCCTGCATTGCGCGCAGCAGCGGAGCCTGCGTGGGTCTGGTGGATCAGCTTCATGTCGGTGCTTTTCTCAGGGGATCCCTGTATCGTGTCGGGCGCCGCGCCCCCATCGTTGACCACGATCACCTCGAAGTGGTCGCGGGGATAGTCCAGACCGGCCAGCGACTTCACGCAGCAGGCAAGCTGCGCTTCGCGGTTATACGTAGGGACCACTATCGAGAAGAAGGGCTCTGATTTCACCGGCTACTCCGGGAGCAAGCGAGACGATTCAGACCGCGCCTGTAGATTCACAGGTTGCAGTTCAGCATACGACAAGGGCGAGCACACGTCCTGCTTGACTGGCGTATCAGCCTAGCCTGCTCACCCCTCCACGCTTGACGCGGATCGTCTTGCAGGATATTGCCGATGGGAGGATATCCGTAGCAGAGCCGCATCTCGCCAAGAGGATCGATGTGCAGTCTGGAAACCGTGCCCAGGCAAGGCACCTTGGAAGCGATCCCGGGATCCTCATAGTAGGTGACGAATCGTCTGAGCTGAGAAGCAGGGTTGAGGATCGGGTACCCCGCCGCCTGCAACTCCAGTAGTTTGCCAATCTGCCGGCTAAGCGTGGAGAGGCTTCCCACCCACAGCGGGTTGTCCTCGTACCAGGCCGCCGCCGGAGTCGGCATGCTGGACTCCGCGGCAAAGCAGTAGTGGACCTCGGTGGGCAATAAGACCTGGTACATGATTCCATCAAACCCCATCCTCCCGGCAAATCGGGCCATCTCCGCCAGTTCGCCACAATTGGATTCTAGCACGATCGTCAAGAGGCTCAGGCGTGTCCTTCCGACCCGGGCCCTCCGCATCTCAAGAAGCTGCATGATGCGTTCGTGGCTGCCCCTGGTCCCTCGACTCTCGTCGTGAACCGACCGGACGAGGCTGTTGAGTGAGATCATTAGCGTGTCCAGTCCGACGCCCTCGATCATTCTCAGACGTTCTTCATTCACTAACCAGCCGTTGGAGATGAGAAGCGTGCGAAAACCTTGTGTCTTGGCGTGCTCGATGATGGGGAGATAGTCCGGACGTGTCAGGGGTTCCCCGCCCGAGATGGAGATCTCTGGTAGCAGTGGCACTTCGCGAAGGCGCTCGATAGCCAGCTTCCATTGATCGAGGCTGAGCTCCTCGCGGGATGGCGGGCGGCGCCACTTGGAGCAAGTGGGGCACCGGAGATTGCAGCGGTCCGTGATGTCGATGGTAATGCGAAAAGGGGGCGGCACGATGCCCAGGCGGAACATGGCGCGCTTGGACATCTGCGTCGCGTAGCCCCAGGTGCGGTTGGCGGTGCCTCTGAGTCTTCCGGTCAAACTACTACTCAACATGCCCATCTACGATTGTCTCGCTGCGTAGCGCCACGCGTGTTCCTAGTCCCCTCAGGCCTCGCGCAGCTCTTCGCCGCTCAGCGGTCGCCTTAGAAGCAGCGAGCCAGCGGAGGCCATTTCGCTCCTGCTGAACTCGCCAAGCAGCGCGAAGGCGGCCCCGACGACGGCGATGACCACTGGTAGCTTGACCAGCAGCAGCGGGCCAGAGGTCGACCACCAGGCCGCCAAGCCGTAGGCAGGCACACAGATCAAGATCCCGCGCGCCACCGTGGCTACAGGTGGGGCGATCCGCCAGGCGCAGTACACAGCGACAACAGCCCCAAGCGCTCCCAACGTAGCGACGGCAGTGGTGACTACGGCAGCCCCAACGAGTCCCAGGCGCGGGATGAGAACCAGGTGCCCGCCGATGGCCAGCAGGGGCAGCGACCAAGTCACCGCAAGTACCCAGCCCGGCCTGCCAGCGGCAATGAGGATGGCAGCTGATACGTAAACCATCACCGCGGCCACTGCTCCGAAAATCAAGGTGAAGAGCACAGGCGCAGCGGGGAGAAAAGCCCGGCCGTAGATCAGGACGACGATCTCGGGAGCAGCTCCGGCTGTCAATGCGGCAAGGGGCAGAAAGAGTGTGACCAGTCGCATCGCATTCCTAGAGAGTTTCCGTGCCCCATCGACGTCGCCAGAGCCCACTGCGTGACTCAAGTTCGAGAGCAGGAGAGGGGTGAATGATAAAGCGAAGATGTAGAGTACCAAGGATAGGTTCTGTGCTGCACCGTAGACGCCAGCGTCGCCGGCTGTGCCTCCTAGCGCCTTGAGCGCCCACAGGTCTATCTTGATGAGGAGTTGCATAGCCAGCGCAGAGAGAAAGAGCGGCGCGGCGTAGCCCCACAGGCGTCGGGCAGCGAAAGAGGAACCACCGAAGAGGGATGGGCGAACATATAGACGAGCGATGATCAGTGACACCAGTGAGGCACCTATGGTGCCCAGCAGCGCGCCAGATACGGAAAGGCCTAGCTGAACGAACAAGACGACTAGGAGTAGTCGGGAGACCCACCTGCCGGCGCTGACCAGAGCGCGCCGATTGAACCTACCTATGCCCACCAAGACATCGCGGTGCACCTGAGCCAGGCCATAGAGAGGGATGTCAAGCGCGAGCAGCCTCAAGAGGGGCGCCAGCCTTGGCTCGTCAAGGAGTCGCGCGACGGGGGCAGCCGAGAGCCAGACCAGGAGCACGGCTGCGCAGCTGACTAGCAGATAGAGCCTGACCACAGTCGTCGCAATGGGCCGCCAATCGTCCGTTTCGCCGAGGAACTTGATCGTGGGTCTGGAGAAGATCGAGGAGACACTCAGCTCGATCCAGAGCACAAGTGTGACCGAGAGGACGTAGAGACCGTACCCGTCTGTACCAAGACGGCGCGTGAGGAATGCTGCCAGCACGAGGCCCGTTGGCAAGAGCAGCGCTTCGGACAGGAATACGCCGACTGTGCCCTCAAACAGTCTTCGGGTGTGATGCGTAACCTGCGAATCCGTCACTTACACCTCGGCCTTCTTGTCACGGTGCGCCCTGAACAGAAGGAAGCCCAAGTCCATGATCCATACCAGCGTGTGCCCGCCCTTGAAGAGGATGGACCATGGCCAGGCGAAGTGCTCCCACCGCGCCAGTGCAAGCATGGATGCGATTGTCACCGCCAGAAGCAGGCCAGCCACGATACGCGTATCATCAGTGGAAGGTTCCCTCTTGGCGACGCGAAAGAGGGCGACCATGGGCAGCAAGATCAGGACGTCGTCGTAGACGCGGTGATAGCTCCAGAGACGGGCAACGATGGCCGTGACGCCCAGGAGAATCCAGAAATCGCCCTTGCGATGTTGATAGATCCAATAGCCCAGAACTGCGAAGATCAGCAACGATAGCCAAACTGTCCATTCCTGCCGGTCGATACTAGCAAGCCACTTGTGCAGGTTTGCATATCCTCCCGTTGCGGCGAGCACAGCTGCACGTTCTGTCCACTCCTGTGCCAAGACTGCGGGCGTAGATGTCTGGAACGGTAGCGCAAACAGGGTCAGTCCTGCGTATCCCAGAATGACCAGGAGAATTGTCAACAGGCCGCCGCCCACGAAGAGCACTATCCACAAGAATGGCGCCGATATGGTCGGTTTCACAAGGGTAAGCACGAATAGGCTCACCGCCAGCAGCCTAACGCGCCGCTCCCCACGGCTGTCCCGAAGCAACAGCAGTGTGAACAGAAGCGTGGGCAGTATATGCACAATCAGCTGACCGTTTCCTATGGTCACTCCTGTTGCATTCATGGAGAGGGGCAATAGGGCGACGAAGATGTATTCGAGGCGTGTGTCTGCGCCGCTTTCCTGGACGATCAAGTAGACCAACCAGGCTAGCGCCGCTACGGAGGTGATCGCCCACAGCCAGCGCGCTGACGTGAATTCCAGCCAGCCAAGAAGCGGCCAAAGCAGCACGTAGCTGGCAGGAGGATAAACGGCGGTAACCAGATCCTTGTACAGCGGCTTGCCGTCAAACCACCCACGTGCGAGTTGATTCAGTATCCGCGTGTCGACCGCGCCGTTGTAGCCTGGATCAAACAGTAGGCGGCGAAACTCTTCTCCCAGCTTCAACGCTGCGAGAAGAGCCATGAGCGCGCACGCCAAACGAAGGACTGTGATCCTGTGGCTACCCCACCAGACCCAAATCGCGGAGGTGAGGGTCGCCCTCCGCGCTGCCAGCGAGTTGCTTATGTCCAGCATCGTCAATACTCATCCAACAGGGCCGAAACGTGGAGCCCGGTGGCAAACCTCTGGTCCTACCTCTCGGGCTCGGAGGCCTGCGGATGTGCCTTGAGGTATTGGGCTCGGTGAAACTCGAGTTCCCACCGGCGCTGTACAGCGTCTCCAGCACCACAGCAATAGCCTATCATCTCTCCCGCTGCGCTTATCGCCAATCCCAGAATGAGCGCGGGAAACACCGCTGGAAAGAGATGGAGTGGCTGTCTTGCCCCTCGCACCTGGCCGAGGATGCGTCTCAGGCGAACGAAGGGTATCAGAGGTCCACCGACCGCGTACAGCAGACGGCGTGATGAGGTCCAGTGCTCCGAGCGGGCTGCCGCGAAAGCCCGCCCACTGAGATGCTGGGCCCGTATCCAAGCGGAGAGGTTCTCATAGTTCAGGTGCGAGATCCTTGCCCCCGGTTCCAGGTAGAGTTGGTGACCCTTCTGCCGCAGGCTGGAGTGGAGGGTCGTTTCCGATTCCAGCATACCTTCGAGCTCCGGTCCATACTCCAAAAGGAGCGCGAGCTTGTAGCTGCAGTTGTGCCCTGGCAGAAAGTCGCGCACTCCGCCAGGCGAGGGATCCATCCAGGGTGCGTACCCGACCAAGTAGTCTGCCCAACCAACCAGCGAATCCCCATTGGCGTTGCCTACGACGGGTCCAACTGCCGCCCAGGGTTGACGATGCGCCTCTATCAACGCCTCAGCCCAACCAGGTTGGGGGTAGGAGTGCTCCTCGACGAAGGCCACAACTGGCGAGCGTGCCCGGCGAACGCCCGCAGCGTTGGCCTCACCCACAGAACCGAGATGGCCAGCCTCCACGACTTGAACGCTGTGAAAGGGAGCCAACTCGAGATCATCAGCCTCAAGCTTCTCAGCTGACGGGGCGACGATCACGACTTCGAGCTGATCTCTCACCGACTGTGCTCGGAGATGCTCGGTGGTCCGGCGGATTGTGGCGAAGCAATCCGGAGTGATGATGATCACGGACATCTCCGGAGTGCCTTGATCTATGGTGCTCGGTTCCTGTTCCATGAGCGGTTTGACCGTTCCGCTACGCCGGCGACTTGGGAGCGCAGCCCAGTCCATCTGCGTTGAGCTTGTCTAGCATCAAATGACGATTCGCGCTGATTGGGGGTCGAAGAAGTACGCTTCTCTGTCCCTTTCCTCACCCATGGCGCCGCCCTCGAAGGCATACGTGCAGTCACCGCACAGGCTCAGCTGCCGATAGTCGTTGCGGAACTTCCGACGCAGCTCCCCGTAGCCTGGTCCCCACCAGGTGTCTCGGAAGCTGGTCTGCGCTAGGTCACCAAGGGCGCTGCGGCCGTGCGGGTCAAATGTGCACGGGAACACTTTGCCATCGGAGTGAATGGCCGGGTTGTTCCAGAGGACCTTGCACGGGTTCGTCTCGCGACGGACAGGAGACTGTAGGCGCGGATCCAGTTGGAACGGCTGGTAGGCCGCATTCTCAGGGACAAAGGCGCTGCCGTCGGCTTCGATAGCGCAGTACTCTCCGCAATCATAGGTGCACAGGACTCTGAGGGTGAGCGCATCCGCCTCCAGGGATCTGGCAAGTTCCTTCAACTGAGAGATCTCGTGCTCGTTGTGCTTCATGACGATGAAACGCAGGTCGATCAAGGGAGTCTTGGAGTTCAGTGCTCGTCTTGCCTCCACGATCCTCTTGATGCCAGCCTTGACGGTGGCCAAGTCACCGCCTTGCCTGTAGTGTTCGTACGTTGCCTGAGTCACGCCATCAAGGGCGACGATAATGCAATCTATCCCGGAGCGAACAAGGCGCTCAGCGTGATCCCCCACAGCGAAGACGTGCGCGTTGGTGCTCGATATCACTCCGATCTTCCGCTCTTTCGCGTAGGAGATCATGTCGAAAATGGACGGATTGAGGAAGGGCTCGCCCCAATCCCATAGCAGGATGATGAACAGATGCGGACCGAGTTCGTCGATGGTCTTCTGAAAGATGCGCAAATCCATGTGCTTCTGGGGGCGGTCCAGCCCCTCCGTCACTGGACAGAGGACACACTTCAAGTTGCAGGCAGTGGTGGGCTCGACCTGTACATGAGTCGGCCATCCCCAGGGCCTATCCGGTTTGACCAGGATCGATGCCTCAACCAGGATCCAGTTCAGGATCTTGCGGACGGGCACGTTCTCGAAGACGAAGGGCATACGATCGCATTCGATGGTCACCCGCCGTGTGGCCAATGCCCGCAAAGCACGAAGCCCCTTTCCAGGGAGATCCCCGTTCATGCGATCCGCCCCAAGAGGGGAGCGATCCACCGGTAAATGCGTTGGACTTTGTAGCTGTCCTTGTAGTGGCAGCACCAGCTGCAATCGCACTGTTGCTGAAGCGATACCAAGCCGCTGGACGTCCGACCGTTGGCCCGGAAAGCTCGGTACTCTGGCCCGTTCCAGATGCTCTCAAAGCTGCTCTCATTGAGGTTGCCCATGGGTATAGGACATGATCCGCATGGTCTGACTTGGCCGTCAAAGCTTATGTGGGCATAGAACCAGCAGGCGTAACAAGGAACATGGCGCCAGACCTCGCGTCCGAGGCCGAAGCGAAGGAGAGCTTCGTCTAGATTGTGGCTCAAAGAGAGAGACTCGATAAGCGTCTTGGAGTCTGCCAACTCCTCGCACATGGTGTCGGTCTCCTCAAGAGGAACGGCGTCGGAGGCAAACTCTCCGCCCATGTCCATGAAGGGGGCAAAGCGGACCCCGTTGCAGCCACGCTCATGCGCTAGGGAGATTCTCCGGGCGATACTCTTGTAGTTGTGCCGGTTAAGCGGCCCGGTGAGGATCACAGTCGGCCGACGGGCCTGGCGCTCAGCCTTGAGCCTGGTCACAGCTTCAATGCCGTCCAGAGCTTTGCCAAAGTTCACGGGGTCGGTGCCGGGATAGCATTTCGCGTATTCGTCTGAGGAGGTGGCCCACATGGAGACGTTGAGCACATCGAGGCCCGAATCCAGGAGCAGCGAGGCTGTGGATTCGTCCAGTAGGGTGCCGTTGGTGAACAACTGGACGTACAATCCCGCGCTTTTGAACGCGGATACCATGTCAAACCAGTTAGGGTATAGAAGAGACTCTCCCTCGCCGCAAATCGTCGCCTCGCGAGTGCCCACGGCAAGCAGTTCCTCACAGAGCTGCTCCACGAGCTCGAGGGGCATGTACCTCATATCACCAACTGTAGGCGAGAGACCTCTCGTCTTCGATGAATGATATCGGCATCCCTGGCACTGCAGGTTGCAGAGGTTTGTGGGGTTTACCTGTACGTAGAACGGTCCCGTATAGGCTATCTCGCCATCGATCAAGCCTCTCAGCAACTGGACCTTCTCTTTCAACGTGGCCATTGTTGGTCTCCTGCCCTCAAGGTCTTGGTCGGCGCATCTTGCGTCGGGGTCGCGGATCTGGCTTGGCTTTCTTGTGTGCCGTTTCTTCTAGCTGTCAGCCAGTTTGTCTTGGCCCAGGTGGTGTGATCTCTCTCGGTGCGTGCTCCACCCTCACAGCCTGACCTGTGGATGCCGATTTCAACGCGGCAAGGGCGATCTGCATGGCGCGCCGGCCATCCTCTAGGGTGCATTCCAGCGGGACAGCCTCCTGGATCGACTCGGCAAAGTGCCGCCATTGTGCGATGAACGACGCGTAGTACTCCCCTCCTCGCCGGAAATGCCTCACTCCTCTGGGAAGCTGCCTCAGGGAGCGGCCGAAGTGTGACAGTCTTCCCCCAATGTTCCCAGGCGCCCTGAAAAGCGGGACAGACTCCAGGCCGTCGAAGCGGTATAGATCAAGGTGTAGGGATCCAGCTTGGCCATAGATGTGCAGCTCGTTTCGATCCGAAGTCCATTCTGAGAAGTACGCGGTTGCGAGCGCCCCGTTGCTAAGGTGTGCAGTCAGTGTGCCTGTGACGTCGTCCCATTGGTCCGATCTGGTTGAGGCGTGGACCTCCTCCACCTCGGCGTCGAGCAGGAAACGCCACAGATCGAAGTAGTGGGTCGCAAACTCCATCAACACCCCGCCGCCCAGCGCCCGCCGCTTCTTCCATTCCAGGACGTCAGACTTAAAGTGAGTGCCTGCAGTGAAGACCGCCGCCGCTAGTTCGATGCGGCCCAGTCTTCCTTGATTGATGATCTCGCGTGCCTGTCGCACGAGCCGATGCCAGCGCAGGTTATACCCAACCATGGCCTTGCACGGCGAGTGCGCGGCTCGCTCGATCAGTGCGTCGGCTTCGTCCAGGGAAGATGCCAGGGGCTTCTCCACCAGCACGTGCTTTCCAGCCTCCAGAGCCCCGAGGGCCATCTCCGCGTGGAAGCTGAGCGGAGCACAAACCGCGACAGCGCTCACATCCTGGTCAGCGAGCAATGCTCGATAGTCGTTGTATCTCTTTGCGACGCGAAATCTGTCTGCCAACCGGTTAAGAGAACCATCGTCGATGTCCGCGAGGGCCACGACTTGCAGATCACTTACGGACTGTATAGCGGGCAGATGCCGCTTCTCTGTGACATTGCCACAGCCGATGATGCCCAATCTCACTGGCCCGTCACTCATATCCATCGAACGCTCCGTACCTCAACTGGTTGCTCGCTGGAGGACGGCAGTCTTGCGACTGCGGCCCCCGGCGTAGCCGACCAGCTCGCCTGCAGACCAAGCAACGACTCCCAGCACAACAAGAGGCAATGCTCGCACAAAGTTGGACAGATAGATGCTGTTCCTGAGGTTGTTTCGCGCTACTTTGGCCAGAATCCATAATGGGATGAGAGGAGAAAGGACTACGTAAGCCAGTCTTCTCGATCTGGAGAAGCGTTCAGCTTCCATTCGCACGCGCGCGAAGCAACTACCATGCTCGAACTCGTGTGGCACGTACTCCCGAAGCCTGACGATGCTGTGATGCGAGACGACGATCTGAGGGACGAACCACAAGCGGTGACCGTCTCTCCCAAGTCGCCAATGGAAGTCGCTGTCAGAGCAATAGGTCCCTTCGATGAAGGAACCGTATGTGTCAAAGGCCTTCTTCTTGTACGACATGTTCGCCCCGGCGATGTCATCCAACCACCGCGGTTCCGATCCCGGCATCCATCTGCTGAATTCGCAGAAGTACGCTGCCCAACTCACCATCCCGCTGGGCTCTGCGTTGGCGATGGCGCCGCCGATAGCAAGCTGCGGAGACCGGTGGGCCTCGAGAATCTGGTTAACCCACGTCCTGGGTGCGGTGCAATCGGCGTCGGTGAGGGCGATGATGTCACCCCTGGCCACGGACAGGCCGACGTTGCGGGCATCCCCGCAGAACTTTCGATCCGGGAAGTGGTATAGTCTGGCCTCAGGGTGTTCCTCTTCGACGAGCTCGGCGGTGCGGTCTGTGGAACTGTCAACCACGATGATCTCGAAAACTTCGTCAGTCTCTTGACTCTGCAAGGAACTAAGACAACCCTGAATGGTCTGCTCGGCGTTGTAAGAGGCGATCACCACAGACAAAGCAGGCTTCTCGCGAGCAGCGGTATCCATCTCACCCACGCCCCAACACAACTCGCATGTTCATGGGCGCGCAGGCTCGAAGAGGTTGGCTTCAGCGATAATCTCGTCAATGCAGCTTCCACCCTCGTAGGCGAAGCTGCAAGGGCAACAGAGGGGTATGCTTTCCCAATCTGATCGGAACTGACGCCGAAGTCGACGACACTCGGCGCCATGCCAGATATCTTGGAAAGAATCGGTCCTTAGATCACCAAGGACGTACTCCTCGTCGTAGTCATAGGTACAGAGAGCAATCGTCCCGTTCCAGTGGATCGCAGGCATGTTCCACAGGTTCTTGCACGGGTTATGCCTTCGGCGGAGGGGGCTCTGTCCATCGCTGGGATACTTGAAGCGTCTGTAATCAGGGTTCTGCGGCACCAACTCGGTGTCGGACCCGTAGGGGTTCAAGGTCTTCAAGCTGAGCATGTCGACCCCCAGAGACCTGGCCAAGCCCTCAAGTCGTGGGACCTCATGCTCGTTGTGTCTCATGACCAGGAATCTGAGGTTTATCAGAGGTCGGTCGGTCTTGAGTTCGCGCTTCTTGGCGACAACGCTCCTGACGCCTTCCAGCACGGACTCAAGACTACCTCCTTCGCGGTACAGCTGGTAGGTCTCTTGGCTGATCCCATCCATGGCGATGATGAGGGTGTCCAGACCAGAGCGGATCACTTCCTCTGCACGACCGTCTTGTGCCAGAAGCTGGCCATTCGTACTGCATAGGACCCTGATTCCCCTCTGCCGGGCATAGGAGATCATCTCAAACAGGGACGGGTTGAGAAAGGGCTCCCCCCAATCCCAGAGAAGAATCAGAAAGACATAGTCGCCCACCTCATCGATCAGCTTCTTGAAGGTGTCGAGATTCATGCTTCCTGTAGGGCGGGTCATCCCCGTGGTGACGGGGCAGATGACACACGTGAGATTGCAGCGTGCATCCGGCTCAATCTGCAGATGGGTGGGCCAGCCCCATGGCCGCTCCGGCTTTCGGTAGATCGATGCTTCGACCAGGATCCAATTGAGGATCTTCTTGAGGGGTACGTTCTCGAACCGGAAGGGGATGCGATCACACTCCATGACCACGCTTCTCGTGATCAATGCCCGCAGGGCTCTGTAGGCTCCGCTCATCAGGTCTCGGAGCATAGCGCGCTCTCCATTCAGTTGCTCCCCGGCGTGAGGTCAGTCGCTTCGACCAGCAGGTTCCTCGCCGCTGCCATCCCTGACAGCATGGAGTGGTCCATGTTGTTGTAGCGATGCGTTCCACCGCGCCCGACGGTCTGGAGGTTCTCCACACTCTCCAGGTATCGCCAGATGACCCCCAGGCGCTCGCGATAGCCGCGATCATAGACCGGGTAGGCCTTGGGCTGACGGAAGACGACTCCTCCTACCACCTCGTCAGATTTGGCGAACCCCATCTGATCCAGTTCCCCCGACGCCAGGTCGATCAGTTGTGGGTCGGGCATCGCCCAGATCTCATCCCCCTCGTCACAGAAATACTCGAGCCCCAGGCTCGTCCTGCCCTGGTCGGGCACCATGGCGGCGCTCCAGTTCTTGAAGTTCTGTAGTCGTCCCACCTTCACGTCCGGATTGTGGACGTAGATCCAGTGGTCTGGAAAGAGATCTCCTCGGTCAACAATGAGTCCTACCAGCACGAAAGCTCTATGTCGGAGCCTGCGCGCCGCCTCTAGTACATCCTGGGGTGGAGGGGGGATGATGGCGGCGATCAATTCGTTCAGGGGCATGCTAGAGATGTAGCTCTCTCCGGCGATATCAACCTCTTTCTGACCACGGCGTGCCACCACGGTCCCGACGCGATGCCGCTGCAACTCAACCCGCAAGACCTTGGTCTCCAGCCGGACCTCAGCACCCAAGCTCTCCACAACTTCCCTGAAGCGCTGCCACATCATGCCCGGACCGAGCAAGGGATACTGGAATTCGCTGATCAGCGTGTCAGCAGCGCCGGTGCCGAAGAGGGCGTTGGCCAGAGCCGTTCTAAGCGACAGGCCTTGAATGCGCTGCGCCGCCCAGTCGGCTTCGATCTCGCTGCACGGGATGCCCCACACTTTCTCGGTATAGGGCCGGAAGAAGCTCTCGTAGAGTCGCCTTCCCAGTCGGTTGGTTACCCACTGCTCGAAGGTGTTCTCTTCCCGGTGTGGCCAGAATCGCGCCTTGACATAGCTGAGCACGATTCTGGTGCTTTCGACGACGCCCAGGTTGGACAGAGCATTGGAGAACTCGAGCGGGTAGTGGAGCAAGCGACCATCGTAGGAGATACGCGATAGGCGAGGTACCGTGAGGAAGTCGGGCCCCAGCATCTCTTGCCACAAGTGCTGCACGCCCTTGTCCCGGGTGAAGAACCGGTGGCCGCCTATGTCGAAGCGATAACCCTCGTGGACCTCAGTACGCGCGATCCCCCCGACCATGTCGGCTTGCTCCAGCACAAGAGGTTGGACACCCTGCCTCGCGAGCTCGTGAGCGGCGGACAAACCGGCTGGCCCGGCCCCGATAATGACTGTCGTATACCTCATTGATGGATATAGGTTTCCCCAACGTGTCTGCGTCCGAGGTACGCTGCGGCTCGGATGCAAAGCCCTGCAACGATGATGACTGCTGGGGCCGTCACGTGCCCCTCGTGGGTTGAACGCCATCGCGGGGCCGCAGCATTCACAGTTGACTTGGCAAGCCATGCACCGAAGGCA
>JAUVXJ010000028.1 GCA_030603665.1 Chloroflexota bacterium
CGCGCTTTGATTCAATCCGATTCCGCCAATGGAGATCGGTATCAGAAGCACGAAGGTGATCAGCGGCGTGAAAAGGAAGATGTGCAAGAGTGATATGCCGCCTCCCAGTGCCAGGGAGATGAGGTAGTTCACCACACTGCCAATGGTGAGCACCAGGAGGGAGATGCAGAAGCCCGCAGCCAGCGCTCCGTAGCTCCGCCTATAGGCTGACAGCGCGCTCGACAGTCTCTCGTACAGGGGCGCGAGACCGGACAGCAATGATGTTTTGAACAAGCGCCCCAATTGTCCGCGCAGGCGATCGCTCAGCATCACCGCGAAGATTCCGCTCAGGGCCAGGAGGGCTGCGGTCGCCACCACGGCGACCTCCCAGAGGGCGACCTGCCCCGCGGTGTAGACGCCCAGCAGCGCCATGACCACGGCCACGAAGACGAAAGCGATGAGGAGGGAGATCACATACGATCGCACCCTCTCATCGCTGCCGACATCTTAGAGCCTATCACGCCGCTCAAAGACATTATCGGCTATGTCAAGCACGTGCATGAAGACTACGACGGGAGTGGCTATCCCGACGGGCTGACCGCGGAGGAGATACCGTTGGGGGCGAGGGTTATCGCGGTAGCCGATGTCTACGACGCCATGACTTCGCTGCGGCCATATCGGCCGGCCATGGCAGAGGACGTGGTATTCGACCATCTACGCAATGAAGTTGGCAAGCAGTTCGACCCCGTCATGGTGAAGGCCTTTCTTGAGGTCTACCAGCGGCAAGGACGACAATAGCCTGATCCACTGAACCTAACGAGCTGGGAGAGAGCCACCCGCCAGCCGGGTGGCTCCTTTGTTCCGACTACCAAGGGATCAAGTTATCCACAGACTTGGCTCTGGAGCGCAGTGAATCTCTTGTGTTGGGCTCGGTTTGGTGTGTGGCGGCTCTATCTGTCAAGTTCCTGCAGGGTCAACTCGACGACCTCCGGCACCGTTGCGGCCACGGTCGGGGTGAGTTCCTCCCCGAAGCTCTCTACGTCTGCGGCTTCGACGGCAATGATCACGATCTCCTTCGGGAGATCCTTACTCAGCTGACGACCTATCTCCAGGGCGGTTGTGAGACTGACATCGTGACTAGAGGCGGCCCGGAGACTCCCACGAAACTCGTCGGGGGTGAGGCGATGGATGTAGCCCGGCGCGGCTAGACCGGTCTGGATGGCGTCAAGGATGATGACTCTGTCGTAGCCCACCACGAGTTCCAGTAGCCCCAGTCCCCCCACACTGGCCTGGCTCAGGGTCACGTCTTCTCTGTCGATGCGCCTTCTCACCTCTTCGACGACTGCAAACCCCACCGCATCGTCGGTCAGGATGGAATTGCCCAGCCCCAGAACGAGTGTCTTCATCTGCTTCTCTCCGCTCCACCTCCTAGAGGGGAGCACAACGCCACGCGGCTGTGGTGGCGTGGCCGGGCAGGGCGCAAGCCAAGGGGTGGTTCCGGAAGCGGCTCAGGCTAGGCCTTGACTCAGACGC
Source organism: Chloroflexota bacterium (assembly GCA_030603665.1). GTDB lineage: Bacteria > Chloroflexota > Anaerolineae > UBA7937 > B3-Chlor > JAUVXJ01. Next base: position 1,513 of record JAUVXJ010000028.1, read on the forward strand.
TCGACCAGCTGACCCGTGCTGTCCAGAATCCTGACCTCCAAGGGCATTCGTCCCGGCAGGGCATGTGTGGCGCAGCTCATGCAGGGATCGTACGCTCGGAAGGCCATCTCCACCATGTTCAAGAGCCCTTCGCTGATCACCTCGCCCTTCTTGATCAACCCCTGTGCTGCCTGCCTGATGGAGATGGACATGGGGGCTATGTTATTCGTCGTGCCCACGATGAGGTTGCACTCGGTCACCAGGCCCTGCTCATCCGTGACGTAGTGATGAGTGAGCGTTCCGCGCGGCGCCTCCACGATGCCCACCCCCTCAGTTGGGGTCTCGGTGGGTATAGTGCGCACGTTCCGATCGGTGATCTCAGGATCCATGGTCAGCTCTAGCAACCTCTCGGCAGCGTAGAGGAGTTCGATGATTCGGGCCCAATGCGTGGCCAGCGTTTGATGCACCGGCTTGCCGCCCAGAGTCTCGTACATGCGCTCATATTCGGCCTGGGCGAGGGGGGTAGCCATGCCGTCCGCCGCGTTGAGACGCGACAACGGAGTGGCCTGGTACACCCCACTGTCCTTGCCCCCCACAAAGCCCTTCCAGCCGATCTTCTTCAGATAGGGGATCTTGACGTAGGTCCAGGGCTCCACTCGCTCCGCGACGTTGTCCAGATATTGGGCGGGGGCGTATTTGACTAACTCCTCTCCCTCGGGATCCACGACCCGCACCAGACCGTCGTAGAAATTCACCCTGTTCTTGTCATCGACCAGGCCCATGTAGTAGGTTGGCAGGGTATAGGGATCGCTGAGGATCAGGTCCACGTACTCCTTGTTGGCCAGGACCAGGTCGTTGAAAAGCTGAATCGTGAACTGGGCGAAGTCAACCATCCAGCGGGCGCTCTCCTCAACATCCACTCGCTCCTCCGCGCTCAGGGGTTTGCTCATCCCGCCGGGGATGGCACCGATAGGATGCACTGTCCTGGCACCGAGCATCTTGATGATGTCCAGCGACCGGGCCCGGGCCTCGATGACCTTGCCTCCCGTTTCCACACCTACTTTGGCGATGACGCCCAGGATGTTACGCACAGCAGGGTCGGCATCTGGTCCCATGACGAAATCGGGGGCGCCCAGGATGTAGAAATGAGTGGTATGGTCAGCAACGTAGAAGGCACTGTAGAACAGCTCCCTCAACTTCTTGCCCGCGGGAGGTGGGTCCACATGGTAGACGGCATCACACGCCTTGGCGGAGGCCATCAGATGGGCCTCAGGGCAGACCCCGCAGATGCGGGCTGTGATGCGTGGCAACTCCTCCACCGGCCGACCCTGACAGAACTTCTCGAAGCCTCGCAACTCAGGGATCACCAAGTAGGCATTAGCCACCTCGCCCTCTTCGTCCAGAAAGATGTCGATCCTCCCATGTCCCTCCAGGCGGGTGATGGGGTCTATGCTGATCTTCTTCATGGGCTAGCTCCCTCTGCAGAATACATTCATCCGATGTGGTCCTTCCGCCATCGATCTGAAGTCGTTACTGGTCCAGCTTTCTCCGGCGCAAGAGCGAAGCGGCCAAGCCGAAGCGATAGAAGGTGCCGATAGGATCAGCAATCTGTGAGACGATCCGCGCGGCTTCCTCTTCTGTATTCGCATCCACCACCGAGGCCACAGCGCTAAGGAACTTCGCTCCTTGATCGACCACGCCTGGTGGCGGCCCATAGCAGCCCCGGCAGGGCAAGTTGGCCGTGGGACACAAAGCTCCACAGCCGCTACGGGTGGCCGGACCAGCGCAGATGATACCTTGCTCCAGGAGACACTTCTTCTCGTCGGGCACGATCTCGTGGATGCGGAAGAACTGTTTGACCTTCTTCTCTTCCTTTACATGCTCGCACTCGTCGCAGACCGTCTTCTCGCCTGCTCCGATGACGCTTCCGACAGGCGGTAGTTCCCCCTTCACAAAGGCCTCAAAGACCGCCCAGCTTTGATGAGCCTGGGGGGGGCAACCAGGCACGGAGTAATCCACCGGTACAGTCTGGCCCAGAGTCCTCACCGTGTCGTAGAAAGTGGGCAGTTCCACCTCTCCCTCGGGCAGGTCGTATCTGGTGACTGGTACCAGTTTCTCGGGGTTCTCCACCGATGGGTTCTCGCGGTAAACTACCTCGAAGATGCCCTCACGGTCGCTCAGGTTGGCCAGCCCAGGGATACACCCTTCGTGGGCACAGGAGCCGTAGGCCACCAGCGTCTTCGACTTGGCTCTGAATAGCCTGGCCAGGTGCTCATTCTCGGCGCTGCGGATGGCACCATTGAAGAAGCAGACATCAATGCTTCCATCTTCCATGGCTTCCACATCCTGGTACTTGAAATCCATAGCCACTGGCCAGAAGATGATGTCCACAGCCTGAGCCAGGTCGAGGATCCTCTCTCGGATCTCCAGTACGGCAATCTCGCACCCGCCGCAGGAACCGGCCCAATAGAAAGCTACTCGTGGTTTTCCAGCCATCGTCTCCTACGCCTCCTCGCTCTCCATCTCCTTGAGGTAGCCCTTCCATTCTAGCGGACCCAACTCCTTGATCCTGCTGGTGAACTCTTTGGTCAGTTGGGCCCACTTGGGAGCCTCGGCAGCTGAGATCCAGCCCCAGTGGAAGCGTTCCTTCTCGATGCCGTAGTCCTGGAGAAGCCGCTCCAGGAGCGGCATACGTCTGAACGTCTTGTAGTTGCCTTCTCCGTAGTGGCAGTCACCGGGAGGGTGACAGCCAGAGACGATGACACCATCCGCCCCTTCCAGGAAAGCCATGAGCACAAAGGAGGGATCGATGCGTCCGGAACACATCACGCGAATCACGTCGACATTGAGGGGCTGTTGCATCCTGGATATCCCAGCCGCATCAGCCGCCGCGTAGGTGCACCAATTGCACAAGAAAGCAACGATGTGTGGTTCGAACCCGTTCTGTGCCATTTGCTCAAAACTCCATCAGATTCAGAGAGCAGGAGGCCTGCTGTTGTCTTGCAGAATGCGCTCTAGTCCTGGCCGAGCTGTCAGATGGCGGCGGGGACCAGAAACAGAACACTATCCTGTGACCTCTGCCACCTCGTGCTCGGAGCCGTGTAGCAAACCCACGATCTCCGCGTAGATTTGGCCGTCCGTGAAGTGCCGGGCCTTGATCGCGGCGGCCGGGCACGCAGCCACGCACGTGCCGCATCCCTTGCAGAGGGCCTCGTTGATCCGTGCCGTACCGCTGCCATCCTGACTGATGAAGCTGATGGCAGTGTAGGGGCACAAATCGATGCAGACGCGGCAAGCGGAACAGAGTCGCTCATCCACGACCGCCACGGTGGGTGAGATGGTCACCTCCCCTCGTGACAGCAGAGACAGGCACCGGCCAGCCGCAGCATCGGCATGGGCCACTGTGTCCGGCACGTCGCGGGGGGACTGGCACGCCCCCGCCAGGAAGACGCCATCCGTGTTGGTTTCCACCGGGCGGAGCTTGGGGTGAGCCTCGAGGAAGAAGCCGTCCTCGCTGCGGCCGATCCCAAAGGTGGAGGCTACCTGGCCCGAATCACCCTGGGGAACCATTGCCGAGCCCAAGACCACCATGTCAACCTTCGCAGATACGGGCTTGCCCAGGATGGTATCCTCGGCCAGGACCATTAGCTGGCCGTCCTCCAGAACCGTGACCTCGGCGGCGCGCCCTCGGACGAAGTACACGTCCTCTTCCTGCACTCGCGTGTAGAACTCCTCGTATCCCTTGCCCGAAGCGCGGATATCCATGTAGAACTCGTACACTTCCGCGTCGGTCTTGTCCCGGACCAGGTGAGCGTGCTTCAGGGCGTACATGCAGCAGACCCGTGAGCAGTAGACGTTGGAATGCTCGTCCCTGGCTCCCACACAGTGGATGATGGCCACCCTCTTGGGCGGGACCCCCTCGGAGGTGAGGATTTCCCCTTCTGTGGGGCCAGTGGTACTGGACAAACGCTCGAACTGCAACCCGTCGATGATGTCTGGCGAAAGCGAACGGTTGTACTGAGGCAACTCCTCGGCCCGGAACTGAGCGAAGCCGGTCGCCACGATCACAGCGCCCACTTCCAGCTCGAGGGTTTCGTCCTCTTGCTCGAAATCGATGGCGCCTGCCGGGCACAGCTTCTCGCACACCCTGCATTTCTGCGTGAGGAAGTAGGTGCAGCGTTCGGTGTCGATGACCGGCACCCTCGGTATAGCCTGAGGGAAGGGTACGTATATGGCCGAGCGTTTGCCCATACCCTGGTCAAACTCGGACGGGATGGTCTTCTGGGGGCACTTCTCCTGACACAGCCCGCATTCGGTACAGAGCTCCGCATTCACGTGCCGTGCCTTCTTGCGCACCTTCACCTGAAACTTGCCGATGTATCCGGAGACCTCTTCAACTTCGCTGTAGGTGAGGAGCTCGATGTTGGGATGCCGACCGGCATCCATCATCTTGGGCCCCAGAATTCAAGTGCTACAGTCGAGAGTAGGGAAGGTCTTGTCCAGTTGGGCCATGTGCCCGCCGATAGTGGGTTCCCGCTCCACTAGATAGACCTTGTATCCCCCATCGGCTGTGGTCAGCGCAGCTTGAATACCGGCTATGCCCCCTCCCACCACCATTGCTGCCGGTGTCACCTTCTCGGTCCTGGACTCCAGCGGTTCGTGGAGGGCAACGCGGGCCACCGCGGCGCGTACTAGGCGCTTGGCCTTTTCCGTGGCAGCTTTGTCATCCTGCGAGATCCAGGAGGCGTGCTCGCGGATGTTGGTCATCTGCAAGCAGTAGGGGTTCAGCCCCGCCTCAGCAACAGCATTCTGGAAGGTGGGTTCATGCATCCGGGGTGTGCACGAAGCAACCACGACCCGGTTGATGCCCGACTCCTTGATGTCCTTCCGGATCATCTCCTGGCCCGGCTCCGAACATACATACTTGTATTCGCGGGCCACGGCCACCGCAGGCAACCCGCTGGCAAAGCTGACCACGGCAGGCACATCAACTACCGCACCGATGTTGATGCCGCAGTCGCACACATAGACGCCAATTCTAGGTGTCTCCTCGCTCATCAGTCTACGACCTCTCCTTTCTCCATCGCCTGCCAGACCAACTCGGCGACATCCAAGACGCGGATCCTGGTCTTGGTCTTGCGCGCAGCCTGGAGCAGGGTGCGCTTACACTGTTGGCAGGCTGAGATGATGGCTGTGGCACCTGTGGCTATGGCCTGCTCCATCCGGCGCTCGGCGATGTCTTCCGTGACGTCTGCTTCCCACATCGCCACGTCGCCACCCCCACCGCAGCAAAGGGCGTTTTCCCGATGGTTGCGCATTTCCTTGAAGGTGATCCCGGGAACACTATTGATGATCAAGCGCGGATCGTCATAGACGCCGCTCTTGCGCCCCAAGTCACACGGATCGTGATAGGTCACAATCCAGTCCAACTCGTTCAGCTGGATTCTCCCTTCTCGGATGAGTCTGGCGAGCAACTCGCTGGCATGCAGAACCTCGAAGCCAAGGCCACCCTCAGTGTATTGCGGGTATATGTGGTTCCACGTGTGGTAGCAGGAGGGGCACGTAGTTACTAGGTACTTTGGCTCCAGATTCCTTGCCCGTTCAATGTTGTGCTGGGCTAAGTCGGCGACCTTGGCGTCCATACCAGCGCCGTAAAGGGGGTAGCCACAGCACCATTCGTCACCGCCCAGGTTGGTGTAGGTCACGCCCGCTTGCTCCATTATCTGGACGAAGGACTGGGGGATACTGTAGGCCATGGGGTACATGGCGCCTACACAACCAGCGAAGAGAAGGACTTCGGCCCGGCCTCGCCGCACATCTCGCAGCTGTTCGGGTACAGGCTCCAGGTTTTCGCTCCAGATCAGGCGGCCTTCGTTGTCCTCACGCAGGATGTTGTGAGTCGTCTGCACCGACTCCGCTAGTTCTGGCAACATGGTAGGCACTTCCAGCCCCTCTGCGATGGCCCACCTGCGAAGGTTCAACATGGTCTCGCTGGTGATGATACCGCGGGGACAGCGCACCGTGCAGGCGTAGCACTGGGTGCATAGCCAGAAGGTGCGACAGTTCACCAGTTCATCTCGCATGCCCATGCGCATCAAACGCCAGAGCTCTCGCGGGGCGTAGTCCATCAAGTGTCCAGACGGGCAGGAAACGCTGCAACTGCCACACTGGATACAGGTCAGCATCTTGCGCCAATCGGGCTCGATCTGCTTGATGAGGTCGCGATCTATCTCGTCTAGAGCCACCATCGCTTGTTCACTCATACCGAAGCACTCCTCACTGTCAAGAGCGGTAGTACGTGGTCTGCTTCACCAAGTATGCACCTGTGGGCCGAGCTCTGTGTTCGACAGCGTACTACGTTGTCTCCTCGGAACCCTCGCCCACAAAGCGGTCCAGTATCTTCAGCAGGACGCTTCGTTGCACCGGTTTGGTGATCCAGCCATCGATGGGCACCTCGTCCTCGGGGAATTCGGCAGCGTGAGGGCTCGTGGCGATAGATGAGATCATGATGATGGGCAAATCCTCCAGAGTGGGGTCCCCCTTCATCTCGCGGGCGACGTCCACGCCCTCCAAAGTGGTGGCCATCATCACGTCCAACAACACGAGGTCCGGCGGCTCACTCTGACGCACGATGTCCAACGCCTCGTCGCCGTTTGTAGCTATGGCTACTTCGTATCCCTCGCCCTCCAACATCCTGCGCATAATCACCTGGAAATCAGCATCATCGTCTACCACGAGTATCCTTGCCATATTTCCCTCCCCACCGTCTGTGGCGCAGTCTCAACCGCCCGATGTCTTTCTGGAAAGGCCGCTTCTTGCGATCTACATTGTACACCAGCAAAGTCCAAATCAGGTCCGAATCTGGTCCTAGGGACCGCCTGACCTTGGGTCACACTGCCCCTCGCGTGAAGCGAAGGCGTGCGGACTTGAAATGACCGGGAAGTCCTTACTGCACGACTCCGTCCCGGCCCCAGGTGTGCCCCGACGCTTGAGCCGGATGGGATCTCCCACGGGATGAACGACCTCTACCTCTCATAACAGCGGTTCTACAGCTGGAGCAAGATTCTGTAGAGCGTGAACAGGCCCAGAGCCAGAATGACGACTCCGACCAGCGCCCTCAGCCGGTCGGTGCGCACTCTCTTCACTGTGTACGCCGCCATGGGAACCGCAACAAGCGACCCGAGTAGTAAGCACGGAGCCAGAACCCAATCAAGGGCTACGCCGATGACGAGAAATGTCACGACCCCCACTAGGCAGGCCACCCCCTCCGCCGCGGAGGTAATGCCGACGGCGCTCTTAGCGTCCACGCCGGACAGTATCAGTCCCCCCATCACCACAGGCCCATACCCACCCCCGCTCATGCCCTTGTTGAAAGCGGCTACCAGGCCCAGCCCTGTGATCTTCCGCCACGAAAACCCCAACCCCCTCCCACGCGTGAGCAGGATGATTCCCCCCATGGTTAGGACGAGCAGGCCGATGTACACTTTCAGGAACCGAGGTGGGATGGTAACGGCCACCACCACTGCCGCCGCCACCCCGAATCCGCTGCAGAGAGCCATGATGGCCAGAATCCTCAAGTCCCGAGATCCCGGGCGCAGATTGACGTTCCCGAACCGGTTATGTAGGAGTGCTGCGGTGGTCCCGCTGACAAGTTCCGACAGCAGTACCGAGTGCACTATCTGCGAGGGCTCGTACCCAAACATCATCAATACTGGGGTCAGGATGGTCCCATAGCCCATGCCCAGCGACGAGTCGCCGAGCTCGCACAGGAAAGCCATCAATACTATGAGTATCGGTGGAAGCATTCCTCTCGCCCCTTTCGCCTCGTAGTGAGAAAGGCTACAGAACTACAACACGACTTACCATACTGTGAAGCGAAAGCACGCCCACAGCCGTAGCTGCAATCCCTATGACCGTGGTGAGCCGCGCGGTGATCATTCTCTTCACCGTGTACGCTGCCTGGGGAATCGAACGCGTCGCTCCGACAGTTAGCCAAGGAGTCAGACCCGAATCCATCGCCTCGCCACTGAGCAAGTAGGCGGTGACAGGCACCAGGCAAGTGAACCTCTCGGCCAGAGAAGCGATGCAGATGGTGTTCCTGCTACCCACGGCGGACAGTGTCTGCCCTTTCTGAACTCCATCACACCGACGATTGTCTGGGCAATACCGCCATAGGCGAACCCCATGGCCAGGATCATGCTGTCGAGGGGATAGAACCCGGCGTTGTGCAGGTTCAACAGTACGGTGGTCACGCCAAAGGCCAACAGACCTAGGGGTGCTGGGTTAGCCAACTTATCACTCATGTTACCTCCGATTCTGCCTAGATATTCCTTTGTTGCCTGTGCAGCAAGAAGGAGTAGCCTCTCTTCACCTCATACGTCAACGGGCTACTCCCCACTGCGCTGAGCTATGATGTGCATAGGCTGGGCTGCGATCGCGGCGGCTTGCGAAAGGAAGAGGGAACTGCACAGCCAGCGGATCGACAAACCCAGAAGGTAGAATCTGGTCGTCTCCCTCAGTGGGCGACACTGCTATGTCCTGTTGCTATGGGATGAACGAGTGCCGCGTTGCTCGCAGACCCTTCTCCACTCACTCGGCTGCGCCCACTCCGCCCCGCTCTGGCTTCTACAAGGCCGTCTCGCGGGCTCGGTGACCCCGAGGGGGGAATCAAACAGGTTGATCGATTCTCAGGTTCGAAGGCGGGTCGCCCCCTTTCTGGCGTTGTTGCTGATGATCTCTCGATAATGAGTTCTGAGGTTTCTGGGGCTTTGCCCCACGATCAATCGAACTCACGATGCCAGCGATCGGAGCGACCTGCGTGGTCTGACACTTGCCCGGGTCGCGGTTCTGAGACACCCCTCGCGACGCGACGTTGTTTGGCACCGGTTCATAGCCCCATCGCAACATGCCGGGGGTCGAAGCAGGCAATGCTCGCCTACCGGTTTTCAACCACAAATAGGACCGGCTGTAGTGTACCACAGTATGAACCGCCTTTGAAGGGGTAGAATGCCCGTTCCGCACCTAGGAGAAAGGCGTACCATGCCCGCGGGCCTTTGGGCGTTTGTGCGGGGGTGCGGCGCCATGAAATTGGGCAATTGTGCTCAGCGTACGGTAGGCAGATTGGCCCGCCTGGGCAGGCAGCGTAGGTTGTTGGTCAGGAAGAAACCAGAGTACAATAGAACCAGAACAGGCGCGGACCCCCAGGCTCCTGTGGGGAACATTTATTGGTGGTGCCCTCAGCGCGTGACGGTGATCGCTCCGACCATCCTGATGCACCGCTAAGAGCACGGTGAGAACGTACATGAGCCGCCTGCGGAGCTTCCGTCTTCAGACCACCCTGGTCATATTGTTCTCTCTGATAGCGCTGGTCACCGTGGGCGCCACGGCGTTGGTGACCTCGAAGCTGATCGGAGACTACCTCTCTGATGCCCAGGACAGACGGGTGAGCCGAGACATGCAACTGGCGGAGGCCTTCTACGAGATGAAACTCGAGAAGATCAGTGGCATGGCGCGCAGGTTGGCATCCAATGAACCGTTGGCCATTGCCCTGCCCCAGGCCGCACAGGGCGATGCCCCGGCCATGCAAATTCTTGAAGAGTCAGTGGAGAACGAGATTCGATCAGAGAGCCTTACGACCACTCACTTCGTGGTACTAGTCGACGCTGAAGGCAATTCTATCCTGGGTCGAACATCCCGCTCTCCTGGGGAATCATCATTCGCGCTACCCGGCAATTGGCACAGCCTGCCCATAGTGTCGGCCGCGCTGAGATCGGGTGACGTGTTAGCTGCCACCGAGGTGATACCGGACGAATCACTCGCTCTTGTGGGACTCGCCGAACAGGCTCGCATAACGATCGTTGATACGCCCAAAGCCGCTCCAGAGCCATTCGACCCCAGGGAGGGCAGTGCTGGATTGACTCTCACCGCCGCTGCGCCCGTGGTGGGAGAAGGAGGCGCTGTGGTCGGAGCGGTGATGGTGGGACACCTCTTCAACAACGACTTCTCCATAGTGGATCGCATCAAAGAGGTAGCCGGGGTTGATACCGCTACCATATTCTTTGGCGACCTGAGAGTCTCAACCAACGTTCTGGATGCGGAGGGTGAGCGGGCTGTTGGCACGCGGGTCTCTCAGGAGGTGCGGGATGTGGTGCTCGTCGAGGGCGTAGGATACACTGGTCCTGCCTACGTGGTGAACGAAAACTTCATCACTCGGTACGAGCCCCTGCGCAACCATCAAGGCCAGATAGTGGGTATGCTGTACGTTGGAGCTCGCCAGGCGTCGTTTCTGAATCTGGTGAACGAGCTCGATGCGCGTATCTTGGTCATAGCATTGGGTTCGATCCTTGTGGCGGTGATGATCGCGATACCTATCTCGCGCTCCATCACCAGACCGGTGGAGACCTTGGCGGAGGCCAACGAGAGGGTAGCCCTTGGGGATCGGACCTTGTCCGTACCGGTGCAGGGCGCTGGCGAGCTGGCCAGTCTGGCGCGGTCTTTCAACAGCATGGTAGAGACGCTGCGCACGACGGAGCAGCAACTGATTCAGTCAGAGAAGTTGGCCTCCGTAGGCCAACTGGCCGCCGGCGTCGCGCACGAGATCAACAACCCTCTTGGTACGATCCTGCTCTTCTCCGACATCATGCGCAAGGAGCTTCCACCAGAAGACCCCCGTCGCGACGATGTGGAAATGATCATTGACGAAACGACCCGCTGTAAGGTCATCGTCTCAGATCTCCTGAACTTCGCGCGACAGAACGAGGTCCTGGCCCAAACCACCGATGTCAATGCACTCCTCACTGAGACGATCAACAAGATGGGCGTTCAGTCCATCTTTGATCCGGTGGAGATCACCCCACAGCTGGATGCCAAGCTGCCTACCATCCAGGCTGACCCCGGTCAACTGAAGGAAGTCTTCATCAACCTCATGACCAATGCCGCCGAGGCGATGGAGAAAGGCGGCACGCTGACCGTCCGCACCGGAATGGCCGAAGATGGGATGATCGAGATCAGCTTCCAGGACACCGGCTGCGGCATACCGGACGAGAATCTGAGCAAGATCTTCACTCCTTTCTTCACTACCAAGCCCATAGGCAAGGGAACGGGCTTGGGTTTGGCCATTGTCTACGGCATCATCAAGATGCATCGGGGACAGATCTATGTCGAGAGCGAGGCAGGGGTGGGGAGTACTTTCACTATCACGCTGCCCGTCAGTCTGCCCATTCCGCCAACGGAGGCAGCGGAAGGGGTGGGCACAGAGGAAGCATCCAGATCAGATCTTGAGCAAGCGTGACGACCGCTGAGGAGGATACCCGGTGGAAGAAGAGGCGAGCATTCTGGTCATCGATGATGAGCGAGGGATACGCGAGGGGTGTCGGCGTGCTTTGACACCGCTGGATTACTCGTTGGATGTGGCGGACACAGCCGTCGCTGGATTGCGCAAGCTTCGTGAAGGCTCCTTTGACCTGGTGCTGCTGGATCTGATGATGCCCGGCATGAGTGGCATGGAAGCTCTAGACCGCATCCACGAAATAGACGGGGATACTGTGGTCATTATCATCACCGGGTATGCCACCGTTGAAGCAGCCGTCAACACCATCAAGAGGGGTGCCTACGACTTCATCTCGAAGCCCTTCACCGCCGACGACCTGATCCTGGTGGTCAACCAGGGTTTGGAGCACAGGCGACTCACACTGGAGACGAAGCGCCTGGGTGCCATCGAGGAAGAGGCCAAGGAGCTTGCTCGAGCCAAGACGGAGCTAGAGAAGCTGGATGCCATGAAGAGCCGCTTCATGCTCACGGTGGCCCACGAGCTGAGAGCGCCCATCGCTGCTATACAGGGATACCTGGGGCTCATCTTGGACGGGTATGCCGTCGATGATGAACAGGAGATGATAGAGAGCGCCCACAACAGGTGCGGCGAACTCCTGGCGATGATCCAGGATCTGCTCCTGCTGGCTCACATCAAGGAGAAAGCCACAGAGGTCAAGAAGAAGACAGTGTCGGTGGCTGAAGCTCTGGAGGAGGTCGCAGGCCTGCTGAGGATGGAGGCGGAGCGAAAGGGCTTGACCCTCGAAGTACAGATCTCGAACCGGCCCGAGATGCTAGCGGATGAGGAGCATCTCAAGCAGGTATGGACCAACCTCATCTCCAACGCCATCAAGTATACTCCCGGTGGTGGTAGCGTGGTGGCCTCGGTGGGTCAGAAGGACGGACAGATAGTTGGCGGGGTCTCCGACACAGGTATCGGCGTCGCTGCCGATGACATGCCACGGATTTTCGAGGAGTTTTACCGCACGGCGCAGGCCAAGGAGATGGCGGAACGCGGAACGGGCCTCGGTCTGCCCATCGTCAAAGAGATAGTCGAAACCTACGGTGGCACCCTCGACGTGGATTCGGAGATTGGGAAGGGCACAACCTTCACCTTCACTCTACCTCCATCATTGGAACCTGGGGGAGACACCGCAAACGGAGGCAGAGTGGTAGGAGACACAGACGGGGACTGACTCTACCAGGTATCGCCGAGCTCCAGCAGCGCGGCTCCCGATTCCTGCTTTCGATCCTCAGCGCCCAATCTCAGTTGGCATGATGCCGGGGCGCGGGCTTTCCAGTGAGTAGTGCAGGTGGTGCAGCCTCAGACCGTGCGCGATCTGATCTCTGCCGGGCTTTGGGCGGCAGTTGACAGGACAGAGGGCGAGGTTCTCGGCTGCAGCCACGTGGCTTTCGCAGGGATAGCTCTTGTGGGTAGAGAGTCCATCACCCCAACAAGAAAGGGACGAGACCATCCGGTCGGGTCCCTTTTCGTGTCAAGGGGACGATTGTATAGTAATCAGCCTGTTCAGGACTCTTGCCCAGCGGCTTGCTCAGCTTTCTGAGCCTCGTATGTCTCCCTGGCCTTCTCCGGCCCGTAGTACCACAGAGCATGGTGCTCCTGAGCATATGCGGCCGAGGTGACACCGAAGCGCATGCTCACTAGCCCGGCCCACATCAAGGGATGCAGGACAGCCAGGTAGAAGTGAACGATGAACATGCAGACGGTCACGATCATGGCGATGTCGTGCAGAAGCACCATCGTCTGGAAGACGCCTATGGGGAGGATGCCTTTGCCAAACCACATGATCAGGCCGGTAACAGCGAAGACCACGCTGCCCAGGATGATGACAGCGGCATTCAGCTTTTCGCCGGTGTTGAATCTATCCTGCGGCGCCATAGCGTCATGCCGTCCGAACATGTAGTAGGGAACCATGCCCTTCACCCAGTCGATGTCGTAGCGACTCACCTTGAACACCGACTTCAAGCTCATCCATGCTCGTCTCGGTTCCAGGATAACGTAGATCAGCGGGAATGCCCCATAAGCGATGGCCGCAGCGCGATGCGTCAAGCGGATAAGCCAACCGGACTCGCCCTGAGCGATGGGTTGCAGGAAGGGGAAGAACAGGATCATCCCCGTCAGTGCCAGGGCGAAGTAGGTTACTGTGTGGCCCCAGTGGAACACCCGTTCCATCGCGGAGTACTTGGGAATCCATTTGATCCTCACGACCCCGGCTTGGCCCGCCTGTTCCACTCTGCTCACCTTGTTGCCAATCATTCAACTTCCTCCATCTCGATGTTGCGCCGTGCCACGAAGTAGAAGCCCAGCATAGCAAGAGCGGCGGCCACAAAGGCAACGGTGCCCAAGGGCTGCACGACGTCCTGCCAGAGATTGGCCATGACCGGATACTGGGGGTTCTCCGGAAGCCCGTACACCGAGGGTCTCTCCTTGAGAACATACAGTCTGCCGAGCCCGCCCATTTCGTTCTCGCCGTACAGGTTTGCGTCGGGGAATCCGGCCTGTTTCAGTTGCTCCACGCGAGCGTGGGCCTTCACCAACAGCTCATCACGCTCACCGAACTTGAAAGCCCCGGCGGGACACGTCTTGACGCAAGCTGGGGACAAGCCATTGGTGACCCGGTCCTGGCAGAAGTTGCACTTAGAGGCCTTGCCCTCGCCGGAGAGCAGATCGGTATCCAAACGGGGTATGCCAAACGGACAGAACTGGGTACAGTAGCCGCACCCGTTGCACAGTTCTCGCTCTAGGGTGACAATACCCAGCAAAGGGTCCTGTTTGAGCGCACCTGTGGGGCACACCTCCACACAGGCTGGGTCCCCGCAGTGAAAGCAGCCTAGAGTCAGAAAAAGCCACTGCAGGCTGTCGCCTTGGATTAGCTCCGTGAACTTCACGCGTGTCCAAGTAGTCGGCGACAGGTCGGGAGGGTTCTCATAGCTTCCTTGCTGCACGGTTTCTTCCCCAGGCAGATCATTCCATTGCTTGCAGGCGACCTGACAACCCCGACAACCCATACAAATCGATTCATCGATCAACATCGCAAGTCTGGACATACAGCTTGTGCTCCCTTCTCAGGGGAATATCGGCCGGAACTTGCAGAAAGCAAGTTCGCCAATTCCGCTACATTGATGTGTATCTGTTCCGCGATATCATACTTCAAAGCTCCCGTCAGGCCAAGTCGTCCGTGCAGCCGAGCATCCTGAGAGAACAAGGCTTGACCGCGTCATCCGGTCAAGCCTTGTGAATGCTGTTCAAGCGTATCCGCGGAAGCCACACCGTGACGAGTCTTTGGCGCTAAGGTCCCAGCGAACATGGCCCCGATGGTCGTCCTAAGAGACCGCTGGGACACCGACGGGCACACCCTCCGGCACGCCAGCCAGAGCGTTGCTCATTGCTTGCAGCAGCTCCCGAGGCTGCACTGGCTTGTTCAGCCACCCGCTGACCGCCACTCGCTGGTCGCTGGGGAACAACTCGTGACTCTTCACACCCGTGAGCGACGTAACCATGATCACGGGGATGTCCTTCAGGTGAGGATCCCTTCGCATCGCGTTGCTGACATCGAGACCATCGGTGATATAGTCCATCATGATGTCCAATAACACCAGGTCGGGCTTCACGGATCCACCACGCATCACTTTCAATGCCGAGGCACCGCTTGAAGCTGTCTGCACCTTGTATCCGTGGTTGTCCAGAATCCTCTTTGTGATCTTCAGAAAGTCGGGATCGTCATCTACGATCAGTATGTTGGCCGGGCGCTCTGCCTGGTCGGGCACGTTAACTTGTGCTCGCTGCATTTGAGCCCGGACCATGGCATAGATCAGTAGCCCAAGCAACAGAGCCAATGCGCCTATGATCTCAATAGTCAGCACTTCGCCTACCTCCTTACCTCAGCACAGGCTTACTGAGTCGAGTGCCCGGCCTTGATTTTGACTGACTGTCCGGCTGGTTCCTCAGCCTTCTCGGCCTCGACCTTTGTCTCGGCAATCCGAATGCTCCTGCGTTCGAGTTCCGTCACAACCATCATACAGACCACGAAGCCAAATAGAAAAGCAAACAAGACTATGAGGTGAATTGATAGCATCTGCGCCACCTCCTTTCTCACACTACTCTCTGGTGACCGCTGATCGTATCGGCGTCATGAGTTCTGTCCGCCATTAGCTATCGACCTTTCTCCTCTCCCGGCGTTGCCAGCGCTCGACTAGATGGCCAGCCATGAGGGTCAGTGCTAGGGGAACATCGACCCTTACAATCGCTCCTACTGCTTGACCTTGATAGACTCTCCTCCCGGCTGCGCGGCCTTATCAGTCTCCTTCTCAGCAATTCGAACGCTTCTCCGCTCAAGCTGCGTCACAACCATCACGTAGACCACGGCGCCGTAGAGAAGACCAAGTATTGCTATGAGCTCCAACGATAACATCTCTTTTACCCCTTTCTTACATTATCATGAAGTCGGAATTGGCCTGAGGCCTTCTCGCCATCAACGGCTACCGAGCTTTCTCGGCCGCGCCCGGAAGGCCCTTCTCGGCCTTGCGTCTCGCCTCCGCCTCTCTCTTGGCCAGTTGGGTCCTAACCATTGCATACACCAAGAAGGCGAACAAGGCACCTAAGACACCGATTATCTCCAAGGACAACACTTCGTCACCTCCATTCCTACACCATCCCTTATCCGCCTCTAGTCTACCACACGAGAAAGCGGTCTTGAAGAGGCAAACTGCCTGTTCTTCAGCGAGAAGAAAGGCTCATCCCATACACTGGCTGCTGGGGTTTTCCATCGAGCCACAGAAGGCAGTGAATAGGCACTTCTGCTTGGTCGGCAGTAAGCATTCTTGCCCATTGTGGCTAAGAAGCCTTGATTCTTCCTTGCGAGCAAGGTATAGTAGAGTTGGAGCCAGGCTATTACGATTCTTGAGACGTCGTGCCATCGGCCAACTAGTTGCCCCCGGAGGAACTCCACT
Organism: Chloroflexota bacterium; assembly: GCA_030603665.1. Lineage (GTDB taxonomy): Bacteria > Chloroflexota > Anaerolineae > UBA7937 > B3-Chlor > JAUVXJ01. Next base: position 17,770 of record JAUVXJ010000028.1, read on the forward strand.
TGACGGGGCAGGAGGGAGACCATCCGTGGACAGGATCACCATCTTGCTTGCTGACGATCACGTACTGGTGCGAGAAGGTACTCGCGAGCTGCTGGAGCAGGAAGAAGACATGAAGGTCGTGGGCGAGGCCGGGGATGGGGAGGAAGCTGTTGGCCTAGCCACGGATCTGCGTCCGGACGTGGTCATAATGGATATTGCCATGCCCAAGCTGAATGGCATAGAGGCAACCAAGCGGATCAAGGGTATCCATCCTGATAGCGCTATCCTTATCTTAAGCGCCTATGATGACGATCAATATGTCTTCGCCCTCTTGGAAGCCGGGGCAGCAGGCTACTTGCTGAAGGACGTGCCTTCCCACGAGCTCGTCGAAGCGGTCCGAGCGGTGAATGCCGGCGAGTCAATACTTCACCCAGCCATCGCCCGCAAGGTCATCAACCGCTTCGCATCCCCTAGGGGAAAAGCCGCAACTGAAGCTGAGTTGGATCAACTCAGCGAAAGAGAGATGGACGTCCTCAAGCTGGCGGCCAAGGGCATGACGAACATGGAGATTGCCAAGGAATTGGTGCTCAGCGTCCGTACAGTGCAGGGCCATCTGAGTAACATCTTCAGCAAGATGCAGGTGGGTTCACGCACCGAAGCGGTAATAAAGGCCCTAAGGAAGGGCTGGTTCGCTCTCGAAGACCTTCAATAATCTGTTCTGATCTAAAAATATGCTCCCCACTGGCGACGCCACCAGGGACTAGCTTGGTCAAGGAGCGAGGGATGGAAATCGGTTCTCCGCAACCGACGAGTCGAGTCAAGCGCATCGTCTTGAGCCCCAGCTCCTGGTTGGTTTGCGCCATGCTGATCAGTGGAGCGCTGGTTCACTATAGCGCGCAAGTTCGTGTCCTGCCTTTGCCCTCCGCCGACCTGGCACTGACTCGGCACTCCACGGAACGAGTCCTACTCATTCTTCCCATAGGGTACGCAGCCTTCGCACTGGGGTCTTCTGCCGGGCTGATTACTTTGGCCGTCTCCCTCCTCATCATGTTGCCTCGTGTAATCTTCTTGAGCCCCCAGCCAGCCGATGCTTTCATCGAGACCACCGCCGTGACCTTGGTGGGGGGTCTAACGATCTGGCTGGCATGGATAAAGCAGAACCAGGAGACTCTGCGCCAAAAGGCCACCACCAGACTGCAGGCTATCAATGCTGTCTCTGCCGTCCTGACCGGATCTTTGGAGCCGAGACGGATGCTTAGTGAAGCTTTGGGCAGACTCTTGGAGGTTACTGGTCTCGAAGCAGGATTGATATTCATTCTGGACGAGAAAGGTGACGATCTGATCCTTACGGCCTATCGGGGGCTGCCGCCAGGGCAAGTCGCCAGCGCGGCGAGGGGGCTGAAGCTTGCCAGGATGCTGGTAGAAGACCCAGCATTGGCCAGTCAAGTTGCCATCCCGCTGAAATCAAAGGACAGGCCGCAAGGAGCCCTCATTGTTGGGAAGAGTGGTACCTACAAATTTCCGCCTGAAGAGATTAGTCTGCTTATCGCTATTGCCACCCAAATCGGTATGGCCACGGAGAACGCCCGACTGCACCAGAATGTAGCCAGACAACTGGAGAGAGAAACGCGCCTGGGTGAGGTGGCCAAGGAAATCACTTCGGAGCTCGAACTTGATAAAGTCCTGTCCAAGGTAGTCCAGATCGCCGAAGAGTTGGTTGGTGCAGACGCTGGAGCTATCGCCTTGTTGGACGAGGAGAGAAGCATAATCACCTATCCTTGCTTGCACAATCTGCCAAGCGAATTGAGCCAAGTGGCCTTGTCCCTGGATGAGGGATTGGCTGGGCAGGTGGTGACCACGGGGCTTCCCGCAGCGCTTGAAGTCTACGAGGCGTATCCGGCCGCTGTCGCGGACTTCTGCAAGCATGGCGTGAAGAGCGCCCTAGTAGTTCCCATAGTCAGCGGGGAAAAGGTCTTCGGTTCTTTGGACCTATTCACTCTCAAAGAGAACCGGACCTTTTCCGAGCGCGATGTGGCCATCATCTCCGGAGTAGCACGTCAAGCGGCTATCGCCGTCGAGAACGCGCGCCTCTATCAAAGCATGCGTTCCTACACTAGACAGATCCTTACAGCCCAAGAGGAAGAACGCAAACGAATGGCGCGGGAGCTTCACGATGACGCGGCCCAGTCTCTGGTCGCCCTCTCGCGCGGACTTGATGCCCTTCTCAAGTCGGCTGACCAAGTACCCGAGAGTGCCAAACAGCGGCTTGAGGAACTTCGCCAACTCACAGCGGAGATAACCCAGGGGGTGCGTAGCTTCAGCCAGAATCTGCGACCCTCCATGTTGGATGACTTGGGATTACTGCCGACCTTGGAGGGGCTGACGACTACGCTATCGAAAGAGGATGGGATAGAAGTGAAGCTGGAGCTGCTGGGCGACGACCGACGTGTGTCGCCGGAGACGGAACTGGTACTGTTCCGCATCGCTCAAGAGGCGCTGAACAACGTCAGAAAGCATTCCCAGGCCACCAAGGTGGAGACGAAAGTGCAGTTTGGCGATGACACGATCAGCATAACCATCAGCGATAATGGTCGGGGCTTCAAGGTGCCGGACAGACCGGACCAGTTGGTGAGCATGGGCAAGTTGGGGCTCACCGGCATGCTCGAGCGAGCACAGTTGGCAGGTGGCACGCTGACGGTACGATCCAAGCCCAACGAGGGCACCACCGTGGTGGCGGAGATACCGCTTCAAGAGTACGGAGCACTATTGGATGGATGTGGAGAAAGCTATAGCAACTGAGATAGAGCCCAAGCTTCGGAACGTGTTGGGCCTCAGCACGACTAGAACTCTCCTCACGATGGCCACCTTGGCCTATTTGACCAATGTGGGAGGAAAGATACAGAGATACCGCGCTTTCGTAGACTCCATCTGCTCAGATGAAGGAGTGATTGACAAGTGGGGGGAAGCCGCCGCAGCCAAACAGGCAGAGGAGTGGAAAGCCCTTGTCCCCCTGGAGTCCGAAACCGTTGCCACCCTGGCATCTGAAGCCTCAGGCTGAGATCCGCTCCCAGAAGACAAGAAATCAGACCAACGAGTTGATCCCTGGCTTGAAGACCCATCACCTTGGTCGCATCGTCTCGCAACCGGGCTGGTTGCAGCGTACATGAGCCGGCTTGTAGGCTAGCTCGAGCAGCGGCGGTGTCAGAGTGGTGCCGTAGCCCGTGCCCAGTGACGAGTCGATCAAGTCGCAGATGAAAGCCGATAGGACAAGCGACAGGGTCAGTTCGAAGGCCATCTTCTCGTTTGTCCCAGCTCTTGTCTGCCTCCCATTTGCCCTGTTCTCTCGTCTCGACAGGAGCGCTCGCACATAAGTCTGCAGTCTTCCCTATTCGAGAGCTCGTTCTGCCGGTGCCGACTGTATCGGGTGACGCGCATGGGCCGGAAGGTGCCCCTCTCGCCACCGCGAGACACACCCTACACTGTGGTTGGCCAGTTCGATCCTACGATGCACCAATCAGCTGAGAGCGATCCCTATGCATCTTTCGGTTTCGCAATCAGCACGGGCCGGTCGGCCCACCTCAGCAACGGACCGATGACATCACCCACCAGTCGGCGCAACCACCGGCCATGCGTCTCCGCTGTGATGGTGATCAAGTCGTAGTCTCCCTCCAGTAGCTCACGGCGGATCTGATAGTCAGGGGTGCCCTCGCGCAACCGCAGCGTGCCTTCGATCTGCCAATTCACTAACCGCCGGACTATCCGCCGCATTTGCCGTCCCAGTGTGGTGTTGGTCGCCAGCAACGCGGGCAGCCCTTGCTGCATGCGGATCGCCCCCCTGTACATGACCGGGACGGGCGGCACGACAGCCAGGACCGTCACGGTCGCCCCGCTCGGCCGGGCCAGGCGTGCGATCCAATCGAAAGCCCTGTCATCTGTCTCGTGACCTCGGATGACGAGGAGGATTCTCCTAAGCGGCCAGCGTGGTCGGCGCGCCACAAGCAGCGAAGTCGGTACTCGATCCACGGCCCTGCCACCCACCCGGCCCCAAAACAGCCGTTCGACAGGGGATTGGTCAGGCTCGTGCAAGATCACCAACTCGCAGTCGCCGCGCCGCACTTCCTCAGTCACGGCGTCCAAAGAGGTACCGATTGCCCCCGCCATCTGGAAGAGACTGATGGTCGCGCCCAATAGGTCGCACAGACTCCTGGCGTAGGCTCGCACCTCATCATCATTTGGGCCGTCCTGGGTGCAGACCAGCGCACGAAGGGGGCAGTGCTCCTTCGGAGCCCAGACCTTCGCCAGCAGCGCATCAATGGTTTCCGGGTCGGCCCGCACGACGTACGGCGCGGTATCAAAGAAGGTCTCGAGCGCTTCGCGCGCCGTGGCATCATCGGGGTCGGCCATAGCCACTGTGAGGCGACCGTTCCCCTGGTCTTCGGCCACCGGCACAGCATGGCACCTGCAAGCCAACGCACGCGGTAGGCGTCGAACCAGCACCGGCTTTAGGGTCATATCGTCTAGGAGCACGTATTCGGTTGAACTAGGATCTGAGACTCCCACTGGCATCGCCTTGATCTCCTCCATTGTGCACATAGCCCACGGGAGTGACAGGCGTCGTGACGAAGTTGTGACAAAGCTGTGACAGCAAGGCGAACTCAGTCAGAAGAGGGGTACTCAGCGAGGCTGTAGCCCAGGCACCGAGCTTTCTCCGCTGCAGCCGAAGCGCCCTTTCTTTTCCCCCTGCAAACAGCAGCTCTCGTGAAGGCACTGGGGTGGATGCAGACCACTTCCATTGTGCCTTCCCACGTTTTCCAGGCCTTGGTCTATTCCTTCTTTCGCCCGGAATCCTCTGACTTTCTGTCGTGGGCGTCTAAGCCACGCGCCCGCATATGCGCCGATGCACGCTGCAAAGAGGGGTGTGGCAAGGACAAGTACGTCTGTGAGGAGCGTTCTGCTGGGGCCAGCAAACCACCAGCAAACGCGGTACAGTAGAGAACCCGAGGCGCCCAGACAGACCCCATACGCCACCCAGGAACGACTTGGCAGCGCGAAAGCGAACACTGCACCTAACATTGCATAGGTGACTAGCAGTGCGCCGATGAAGATGAATGGTGCTGCAGGGTGTGGTCCTGGTAGCGGCTCTTTGGGTACTATTAGCACAGTCATTAGAAGCACTACCCATGCTGCTTCCAGCCCTATCATAACGGCCAGGATGTAGGACACTGCCGCCACGACTCTTCGATCCATGGCTCCTTCCTTTCATCTCTGTCGATTGCCGTGCTGTTCGTCATGCAAGACCCGTGCAAAGATTCCCACGATCTAGAGATGGGTCGCAGCATGTATCACAGCAGTGGAGTCGACTCCGCACATCCCGCTCTTCGTCTCCTTCAGATACCGGCCCGCGAGGTTGGATAGGCTCAGCAGTTTCCGGAAACGCAGAAGCTTGTCCTTGGATGCAAGGCGCGCACTGCTGACGAAGAGATGATTCCAGGATGCTGTGGGGACCCTGCAGCATTCTTCCCAGTGCCTCTTCCCGCCTCCACCCACAGTTTAACACACTAACCACCAATTCTGAACACGTAAACTACCCATTCTTCTCCCCGAAGAAAGGCGCAGGGTGTCCGGGATTCCTTGGGTGATTTCGCTGGCGTGGTTGGGAAACAGGGTGGGTACTTTCTCTGGACCGGCAGTAAGCATATATGCCTACTGTGCCAGGCGAGGACAAAGCCCGTGGACGCATCAGCGTGCAATCGGAATGGAGCCAGCATATTGACAAACACTGGAACCTGAGATATGATCGGGGCCGTTCAGTCGTGGGTTCTGAGAGGGGAGGAGGCACCCGCGCCCATCCCAGTGGGCCAGTGGCCGGAGCAAAGGCCTTCCGGCAGGCCATCGGCGCCACCCTACAAGGCATCCCGCTGGAGCAAGCTGCGGCGGAACACGAGGAGTTGCATATCGCTCTGGAGGAGTGGGTGGATCCCTTCAAGGGCCTGGAGATGTAAGGGGCGCCTTGCGCATGAACTCAACGAAGGTGACGGGGAGCGCTGGTCTAGGTTGGGTGTCAGCGCCGCGTAACTGATTCGGCGGTCGACGTGGCCTTCCGGGTGGAACGCTCCCGCCACCAGAGTACCCCTCCCGGCAGGCTGGAGAGGATGATAATGGCCTGCATGATGAGGGACATGGCCAGGGATTTCTGCTCCGGCACCCCCACCAGGTTGAAGAAGAAGACGTACGCGCTTTGATTCAATCCGATTCCGCCAATGGAGATCGGTATCAGAAGCACGAAGGTGAT